>CAVYDE010000006.1:0-194899 GCA_963767215.1 uncultured Actinomycetota bacterium | reverse complement strand
CGCGGCGAAGTCGACGTATGCCTCGGCCCAACGGCGCGGCCACTCGTCCTCCGGCCGGTCGAACCCGGCGCTGCCCAGCCAGTCCTGCAGCGCCAGGTCGGATGAGTCGCGGATGCCCATCCGCCGCTGCTCTGGCGAGTTAACGAGGAACAACCCGCCGAACGACCACCAGGCCTGCCCGCCGAGGGATACGTCGGGCTCCTGCTCGACCACGATGACGCGCCGTCCGGCGGCGGCCAGCTCAGCCGTGGCTACCAGCCCCGCCAGGCCGGCGCCCACCACGATCACGTCCGCGTCCTGCGCCATGCCCGCTCAACCTCCGGTCCGAGGGCCCAAGGTCACTAGCCTGCCATCAGGCATGACGCAGCCCGCATCCAGGAGCAGGCGCAATGGCGGCAGTGGCGCGGGCCACGGTGGTCAGGCGGTCCAGCGCCGCACAGTCGCGATGCGGTCACGCCAGACTGCGGCGCCCGCGCCGGCGGGTTGCCGGGCCTGGCACAGCTCGAGCAGCCACTGGCACCGGCTGAGGATCGTCTCTTTCACGCGCGGCCACGGCGGCCGGGAGCCGTAGCTGTCGTAGAAACTGCCGAGTGCCGCGACCTCGGCCGCGTGGTGCAGCCGGACGATGAACTCGCACCAGGCCAGGTCCTCCACCGGATCGCCGGCGTGCGCCCACTCCCAGTCCAGTACCGCGGTGACGGTCTGCGCGCGGCCGTCGAGCAGCACGTTATTCGGGCCGAAATCACCATGCACAAGGAACGCGGCAGTCTCGCCTTCGCGGCCGGCCAGCACGCTCGGGACCTCAAGCTCGTGGATCCGCCGCAGCATCTCGCCGCACGCGGCCAGCACCGGCTCGGCCATTCCCCTGGCGATGAGGTCCTGACCGTGCACGCCCGGCATCAGCATGGTCTGCAGGACGGCGGGCCCGGCCGACAATATCGGCGCGACCGGCAGCTGGCCGGCCAGTGACCGCAGCACGGCGGCCTCATGCGCGCACCGGGCCTCGCTGTCCGGCCCCTGGTAGGACTTGGTGACGACGGTGCCCGCCCGCGTCGTGCGGTGGCTGTAGCCGTGGGGCATCAGCTCGGGCTCGGCCGCGGCCTCAGTCATGCCTGGCCCGGTGAGGGCACTGCGCGTCGCGACTCGAGCAGGCCAGGTTCGGACGCCATGAACAGGTCGAACTCCTCGAATCTCCAGCCGGCGGCCAGCAGCAGCCTGACCGCCCGAAGATCAGCCTCGGTGGCCGGCCGGACCCGCACTGACCCCAATTCGTCAGCTCACGTCATCGGCCGGGCCAGCACCAGTGAGAGCGCCGAGCAGTCGCTCCGCCACGACTTCGCCCTCGTTGTGCTCGCCCGTGGGCCGGAACCCTAGCCGCCGGTAGAAGCCTTCCGGTCCGTTCGCGTCATCGTGATAGGACACTGTCAGCCGCCGGTGTCCGCGGCGCGTTGCCTCCTCGCACAGCTGTTCCACGGCGAATCGCCCGTAGCCACCGCCCTGATGCTCGGCGCCGATGTTCAGCCGCCACAGGTAGCTGTGAAACAGCTCGGCGGGATTTCCCTGGTCGAACGCGGCCATGATGAAGCCCACCACCACATCGCCAGTGCAGATGAGCCTTGGCCAGGCGATCTTCGGCGCGGCATAGGCGTCGGCCAGAGACCACGCGACCGGGGCGACGAGATGCTCCTGATCCGGCCGCAACTTCAGCACGCATGCCGCCCTGACGTTCGCCGGGGTTACCTGCTCGAGCCGCAGCGCAGAGACCATGCGACCACATTACGCCGCACGGCTCGGGGCCAGCGGGAGCCAGATCCTGCTGTTCAGCGGCCGCCAGCGGTGACGGCATGACGCCGAAGCGCTGAGCTACCGCTGGAGGCGCCCGGCCTGGCCGCCATGGTCCGCGCGCGGACCGGCGTTGCGCAGCCTCGAGCCGCTGAATTCGACAGTCGACTGCGTGACCTTCTGCCAGAACGGCCAGATCGATGGCGTCACCCGGAGTTCGATCAGGGCGCGGGCATGCCTGCCGGGCAGATCGTCGATGACCACCTGTTCAAGGGCGTCCACCTCATTGGTGCTCACCCAGTAGCCGCCGACCTCGTGCGGACGAAAGCCGTCGGCCGGCAGCCGGTAGGCATACAAGCGGCAGTGCTGCATCCGGGCCAGCCAGTCAGATTCGATGACATGGATCCGGTCCGCGCCGCTGAGGCCGAAGAACTGCTCACGGTCTGCCTGCGTCGTCGTCGACACTGGCCAGATGCAGCCGCGCGGGCAGTCCCGCGGGAACCAGAACGTGGGGGCGTGCCGGGTATCGACCGCCCATACCAGCGGTAGCGCGCCGGGGTCTGCGGCCGGCACTCGCGGCCGGAACCGGCCGAGATCAGGGTTCTCGCTGTAATGCCAGAGGGCAAACCCGGCCTCGCCGCGATAAGGCGGCGCCGGCTCGCGGGCCAGCAACTGCTCGGGGTAGTCCGTGCTCACTACCGCCAGCCTAGGCAGTCGCATGCATCAGGTCACCATCGGATACGCCGTCGGCTGCCGGCCGTCGATGTCGGTGAAGCCGTACTGGCGGGCCAGATCACCGGCGGCCAACGTCTGGCCACTGCGCCGCATGACACCGGGATCGGCGGCCAGCGCCGCTACCGCCCGGCCGATGTATTCGGGCGACTCGGTCTGCGCCAGCTGATGTCCGGTCAGCCCGGTCATCCGCTCTGCCAGGACCCAGCCGGGCGTGAGCGCGATGACCGCGATCTCGTGCTCCTCGAGCTCGCCGGCCAGCACCTCCGCCGCGCGGCAGATGCCGTTCTTGGAGACGTCGTAGAACACGTTGCCCAGGTACTTGCGGCCCATCGTGAAAGTCGTGAAGATCACCAGTCCGCGACTGGCCGGGAGCATCAGCGGCAGGCCGTAGCGCGCGGTCAGCAAGTGCGCGCGCAGCCCGCCGGTGAACATGCCGTCCCACCTGTCCATCGACTGCTCCCAGAACGGCTGGCTGAACCAGTCATTGTGCTCTGGGTAGGGCATGTAGCCTGCCCACGCGTTACTGACCAGCAGATCAAGCCGACCCTGCTCCGCCAGGACCTGCTCGAACAGGTCCTTCACCGCCTGTTCGTCGGTATGGTCGCAACGGATGGGTATGCCGCGCCCGCCCCTGGCGGAGACCTCATCGGCGGCATCTTCAATGCTGCCTGGATATTCCGGCACGACCGGCGCTTCCCGCACCGACCGCCCGGTCACGTACACGACTGCCCCTTCGCCGCCCAGTACCTTCGCGATCCCGAGTCCGGCCCCGCGGGTCGCCCCCGTCACCACCGCGACCTGCCCAGGCAACCGCTGCATGCTCCCAAGGTAGCCGCGCACGGCGGGCTTGCGCAGAGCTCACCAGAAAGGGCTCCGGCCGGGTCAACGACGCCGCCAGTTGGCCGTACCGGGCTGAGAGGTTCGTGCGGTTGACGATGGGCCGCACGCTAGCCGATTGTGAAGTCGCCGCGTCGAACTGACGGGTGCGGCGGCGGAAGTCGAAGGTGAATCCGGGCCACAGCGTGAGGTTGCGGCCATGCCTGTCGAGGTACCAGCTGGAGCAGCCGGAGCCCCAGACGGTCCTCGGCAGCTTGCGCTGCAGCTCGGCGTTGTAGGCGGCGGCTACCTCCGGGCGTACCGCGAACATGGCCGCCGCCAGCCTCTGCCTTCGCGATGCCGTCGATAACGTAGCTCAGCTGGCTTTCGATCATGAACACCATCGAGGAATGACCCGA
Source organism: uncultured Actinomycetota bacterium (assembly GCA_963767215.1). Lineage (GTDB taxonomy): Bacteria > Actinomycetota > Actinomycetes > Streptosporangiales > Streptosporangiaceae > JAJYUU01. The sequence continues at coordinate 191,147 of CAVYDE010000006.1, read as the reverse complement.
GCCCGGTGTTGGCCCCGGTGAGCTGGAAATAATTCGGGAATCCCGGCACCACGGTGCCGAGGTAGGTTTCGCCGAACGCCTCGGCCAGCGTCCTGCCGCCAGCTCCGGCGATCTTCGCGAACATCGGGTAGTCCGCGACCCGGAAGCCGGTGGCCAGGATTACCGTGTCGGCCTTGTGCTCGGCACCGTCGGCGGTAACGACAGCGTCGGGCCGGAACTCGATGATCTTCTCGGTGACGAGGCTGACATTCGGCTTGGCGAGCGCCGGGTAGTAATCGTTGGACGGAAGCACCCGCTTGCAGCCGAGGTCATAGGTCGGCGTCAGCTGGGCGCGCATGGCCGGGTCGGTGACCGCGCGCGTCATGTGCCGCCGCCAGGCACCCTCGGCTCGCTTCAGGATCTTGGGGTGCTTGGTGAAGCCGATCGCCAGCAACTCGCGCTGCCAGTAGACGCCCGCCCGAGGCAGGTGCTGCAGCACGGGAAACGCTTTATACAAGCGACTTAGTCCGCGCTTCACCGGGTGGTTGTTATGCGGAACGACGAACGGGGCAGTGCGCTGGAAGACAGTCACGTGCTCGACGGCGGGCTGGATCGACGGGACGATCTGAATCGCCGACGCGCCGGTGCCGACGACCGCGACCCGGCGGCCATCGGGCTGCCAGCTGAACCATCCCAGCGGGCCGAGTGCATGAGCTCGCCGCTGAAGGTCTCGATGCCGGGAATGTCCGGCAGCGACGGCTCGACCAGGAAGCCGACGCCCGCGATCAGGTATCGGGCGGCTGAAGTTGCCCTCCGGTCGTGGTCACCTGCCAGCGCTTGTCCGAGTCGTGCCAGCTGGCCTGGAGTACCTCGTGCCCGAACCGCAGGTAGCGCTGCAGCCCGTAGGTCCTGGCTAACCATGCGCAGGTAGTCCCACAGCTCGGGCTGGCTGGGATAGGTCTCGCTCCAGTCCGGCTTCGGCGCGAACGAGTAGGAGTACAGGCTCGACTGCACGTCGCAGCGACAGCCAGGATAGGTGTTGTCGCGCCAGGTCCCGCCGACATCGTCGGCCCGCTCGAGGATGACCAGGTCGCTGTAGCCGGCCTGCTTCAGCCTGATGGCAGCCCCGAGACCAGAGAAACCCGCGCCGATGATCGCGAAGTCGACCTGATGCGGGGGCTGGCGTTGCCCGGCGTCGGGCGAGCTGGCGACGGACATGGGCGCTCCCGCAGGACAGTTAGGCGAACGGTGTTTACTGTTCCACTTTAGGTCGTCGCCCGGCGGCGGCCGCCAGCGGCGCATTGGTCCGCTGCGCGCGGCGCCGGCCGGGATTCCGGTTTGCCTCCGGCCGCACACGCTGTGGTGGGGTGCAGCCGTGGATATTCAAGCCGTGCGCGCCGCGTTCGATGAGCAGATCCGGCGAAAGACCGAGCCCGATGAGCCCGGCGTCGTTCATCGCTGCCGACTCCGGCGTGTTGCGCTTCGTCGCTCCGGGCGGTCGACAGTCCTGCATCATCTGGTCCGAACTGACCAGCCAAAACGCGGACGAAGTGATCGCAGCCCAGATCCGCTATTTCGCTGCCCGCGGCACCGCGGTCGAATGGAAGCTCTATGACTACGACCAGCCGGCCGACCTGGCCCAGCGGCTGACTCGCGGCTGGTTTCGAGCCGGACGACGCGGAGCTCATGCTGGTCGCCGAGACCGCTGACATCGACCAGAACGTGTGTGCTGCCCGACGGGCTGCGCGATCGTCGAGGTCACTGACGAGGCGGGGGTCGAGGCGATGATGGCTGTGCACGATCTGGCCTTCACCGAGCATCCATCGCCTGAGCTGGGCGAACGGCTGCTCCTTCAGTTCCGGGAGGCACCGGAGTCGATGCGCATGGTCGTCGCCATGGCAGGTGACCAGCCGGTCAGCGCGGCGCGGGTGGAGTTCGTCCAGGGCACCGACTTCGCCGGGCTGTGGGGTGGCGGCACAGTGCCTGCCTGGCGCGGCAAGGGAATCTTCCGCGCCCTTGTTGCCTACCGCGCCGGGCTGGCGGCGGCGCGCGGGTACCGGTATCTGCAGGTCGACGCGCTGCCGACCAGCAGGCCGATCCTGGAGCGGCTTGGCTTCCGGCCGGTCGCCGCCACCACGCCGTATGTCTGGTCACCGCCAAGCTCGTGACAGCTCGCGCGGCAGGTCAGCAGGCCACCGCCGACGTATCGGCCGCCGGCACTTCGCCTGCGGGTGCTGACACCATGTACCCGTGGTAGAGCTAAAGACGCAGCCCGAGATCGCGGCGATGCGAGAGGCCGGACGCGTCGTGGCGACTGCGCTGACCGCGATCCGCAAGCAAGCGGACGTCGGAATCAGCCTGATCGAGCTGGACGAGATAGCCAGGGGTGTGCTGGCCGATCACGGCGCGTTCTCGCCGTTCCTCAACTACCAGCCGAGCTTCGCGCACACACCATTCCCGGCAGTGATCTGCTCCTCGGTGAACGACGCTGCCCTGCACGGCATCCCCACCGGCTACCGGCTGGCCGACGGTGACCTGGTCAGCATCGATTTCGGCGCGACCCTGAACGGCTGGACCGGTGACTCGGCGATCTCGTTCACGGTCGGTGCACCCCGCGCGCGGATGACCTGCGGCTGATCCAGACCACGGAACAGGCGCTCGGCGCCGGTATCGCCGCCGCGGTTCCCGGCGGGCGGCTCGGCGATATCTCGGCCGCCATCGGAACAGTGGCGAGGGTGCACGGCTACGGCCTGCACACCGACTTCGGCGGCCACGGCGTCGGCCGCACCATGCACGAATCTCCTTCTGTCCCCAACGATGGCAAGGCGGGCCGGGGCCTGAAGCTCGAGGCAGGCCTGGTGATCGCGATCGAGCCGTGGTTCATGGCCGGGGGGCACGACAGCTACCGGGTGGACCCCGACGGCTGGACGCTGCGCAGCGGAGACGGCAGCCGGGCCGCGCACGTCGAGCACACGGTCGCGATCACCGCCAGCGGGCCGCAGATCCTGACCGCGCTCTGAGCTGTGCCGGCGGCCGGAACCCGGTTGCCCTCGCCGGACGGTTTCGCGATCATGACCGGATGACGAGCCAGCACCGACCGGCAGCCGCAACGCCGCCGCCTGCCGAGGGCAAGCGACTGCCGTACGCGGCGATTCCCGCGCGCCTCCGGTCCGAGATCGAACGCCAGCTTGGCGGGCGGGTCCTAACGGCAGTCACGCAACCTGGCGGCTTCTCGCCAGGCGTAGCGGCGCGGCTGACCCTGGACAACGGCAGCCGGGCATTCGTCAAGGCGGTGGGGGATATCAACCCGGAGTCGCCCGGCATCCACCGGGCCGAGGCCAGGATCGCGGCGGCGCTGCCTGCCAGCACGCCGGCCGCGCGCATGCTCGGGTTCATCGACGCCGACGACTGGGTCATCCTGATCTTCGAGGACGTCGAGGGAACGATGCCAGCCCAGCCCTGGCAGCCTGGTGAACTGGACCGGGTGCTGGCCGCGATGACTGACCTGGCCACCACCCTTACGCCCGCGCCGATAGACGCGCCGCCGGCCGCCGTCCGCTTCGGCAGCCTCGGCCGCGGCTGGCGGCTGCTCGCCGAAAGAGCCGGGTCCGGGGCCGACGACCTGGCAGGTGCCGACCCGTGGGCTCGCGACAACCTCGGTGCGCTCGTCGAGTTCGAGACCGGCTTCGCCGCCGCGGTCGAGGGCACCTCACTGGTGCACGGAGACATCAGGGCGGACAACATCCTGCTGGCCGGCGACCGGGTGGTCTTCGTGGACTGGCCGTGGGCATGTCTCGCCCGGCCGTGGTTCGACGTCGTGGCGATGCTGCCGAGCGTGGCGATGCAAGGCGGCCCGGCACCGGAAACAGTGCTGCAGGCGCATCCGCTCGCGCAGGATGCCGACCCCGAGGCGATCACCACGTTCATAGCCACTCTGGCCGGGACCTGGACCTACCTCGGGCGGCAGCCAGATCCGCCGGGCTTGCCGACATTGCGCGCCTTCCAGCTGGCGCAGGCGGCGGTCGCGCTCGACTGGCTGCGGATGCGCCAGTTGACCTGATCGGAGTTGAATGACAGGTTCTGTGCTGGCAACTCGATGCTGGCAGGCCGACACAACTAGGGGAGGACGGACGGCGATGGGCAGGCTAGACGGCAAGCGCGGGGTCATTACCGGTGCGGCGAGCGGAATCGGCGAAGGTACCGCGAGGCTATTCGTGGCCGAGGGCGCTTTCGTCATCCTGGCCGATCTGGACCAGGCGCGGGGCGAACGGCTGGCCGCGGAACTCGGGGAGCGCACCCGGTTCGTTGCCACTGACGTCTCCCGCGAGGCCGACGTCGACCGGGCAGTTGCCAGGTGTGTCGAGGCCTTCGGCGGCCTGGACTTCATGTTCAACAATGCCGGCGTGCCCGGCTCAACCGGCGGCATCACCGAGATTGACGTCGACACCTGGGACCAGACGCTCGGAATCCACCTGCGCGGAGTCTTTCTCGGCATCCGGGCCGCGGCCAGGGTCATGCAACCGCAGGGCTACGGCAGCATCATCAACACTTCGAGCGTCGCCGCTGTCCGCGCGAACATGGCCGGTCACGACTACAGCGCGGCCAAGGCGGCTATCAGGCAGCTCACGTTGACCACGGCCAACGAACTCGGCGAAGACGGCGTCCGGGTCAACGCGGTCATGCCAGGCGCGATCGCGACCGCGATCTTCGGCCGGGCGGCCGGCCTCGACGGCGACGAGGCACAGCGCACCGTCGCGTTCATGTCCGCAGCGCTGAGCGATGCGGCGCCGATCCGCCGCGTGGGCCAGCCTGCCGATATCGCCGAGGCCGTGCTCTGGCTGGCCAGCGATGCGTCCGGCTACGTCAACGGCCAAGCCATTGCTGTCGACGGCGGCCTGCTGAGCGGCTCCCTGCGCCGCAACCGGCCAGTGTCGCGCGACCAGGTGTTCGACATGCTCCGCGAGGCTGCCCGCGCCGATCAGGCCTGACGCCATGGCCGCCGGGCGCGCCGCAACGGAGTTTCCCGCTTATGTCACGGCACTGCTCGACCAGTTGCTGCACCTGCTCGCCCGCCGGAGCGACCTCATCGGGCTGTACGCGTACGGATCGCTGGTCACCGGCGACTTCAGCCCGTCGGCCAGCGACATCGACGTGGTCGTGCTGCTGGCCGCCGAGCCTGACGCCGCGGCCGAGAGGGAACTGGCGGCGTTGCACCAATCGCTGCGGCCGGCCGATCCGGCTGGCCAGCTGCACTGCCTCTACGTCGCCGCCGACCATGCAAGCGACGCCGAGCGGCTGTGCGTCTACTGGTTCGGCATCAGGATGACGCAGTGGCAGATGAAGCTGATGACTCAGGCCGAGCTGGCATCGGCCGGCGTTGCCCTGTACGGCCCCTGGCCGCCGCCCGGGATCGAGCCGGTCCCGGTAGCAGCGATCCAGGCGGCAGTGCATCAGGAGATGACCGGCTACTACCGCCGGATGGCCAGGCGCTGGAAGCTGTGGCTGGACGACACCTGGGTCGATCATTTTCTGGTCGCGCTGCCGCGCGCGGCCGCGCTCCTGACCACCGGGGACTTGATCACTAAGGGCCAGGCGATCGGCCGGCTGGCAGACTTCGGAGTACCGGAGTTGCTGGTGACGGAGATAGCCGACCGGCGGGCGGGGCAGCCCGTCACCTTGACGAGGATTGGAAAGTTGCGCCGCGGCCTGACGGCGCGGCGGATCATGAGAAGCGGCGTGGCGAACATCAGCCGCATCGACCCGGCCGGCGAAGGCAGCCAGAGCATCAGCGAGGAGTTCCCTTGACGAGCACACCAGTCACCGAGATTGACCCTCGATATAGCGACCCGAACGCGGTCGCGACCGAGTGGAGCGAGACGTTGCGGGTGCTGGAAGCTGCCGAGCTGTTCTGGTTGACCACGGTACGTGCCGACGGGAGGCCGCACGTGACTCCGCTGGTGGCGGTGTGGCTGGATGGCGCCTTGCACTTCACCACAGGGGCGGAGGAACAGAAGAGCGTCAATCTGCGCGCCAACAGCCGCGTCATCCTCGTCACCGGCTGCAACAGCTGGGAGCAGGGAATCGACGTCGTGGTCGAGGGTGAGGCCATCAAGGTCACCGAGGCCGGCCTGCTTCGGCGGCTGGCGACGGCCTGGACGGCCAAGTGGGACGGGCGCTGGCAGTTCGAGCCTGGCGAGGCGTGCTTCCAGCACGACGAAGAGAACAAGGCCGACGTCTACGCGGTGACACCGGCCAAGGTCCTGGCGTTTGCCAAGGGCAACTTCAGCCATACCCGGCACCGGTTCTGACTCTGACCGGAGTGACTTTCGCCACAGCCCGGCCTCGGTGAGCCAGCTCACCTGGCGATGGTCGATCCGGCTTCGCCCTGAGCTGGCCAGCGACCGTTCCGGTGCCACCACCGGCGCTCGCGGGGAGCCGCCTCGGTGCCCTGCGTCCGGCACGGAAAGTCTGAGATGTAGCTGAGTTTGTCCTCCCGTTGCGCCGTCATTACCTAAACTCCTGCTCTGGGCACCGTGCGGGCCCAGCCGGCCGGTCGGTCGGGCAGCGGCTTGGGAGAGCACATGGCAGCGGATGACCTGACACTGGAGCGCGGTACGCGCCTGGTGCACATTGGCCCGCACAAGACCGGCAGTTCTGCTCTCCAGGGCGCCCTGCATCTCGCCCGCCCGCGCCTCGCCGACCGCGGCGTCTTCTATCCTGGCAACGGCAGGCATGCCCTCTTGCCGGTCCTCGCGGTCACCGCTCAGCCGCCATTGCTGGGCGAAGCCGCTCCCAGCCTGGCCAAGTGGGATCGCCTGGTCAGCTCGGTGCGCGCAGCGGGGGACCAGCGAGTTGTCGTCAGCAGCGAGTTCTTCGCCGGGGCCAGCGACGAGCAAGCCAGCCGGGTCGTCGCGGATCTCGGACAGCAGGTGCATATCGCTGTCACGTTGCGCCCGCTGCACAAGATCCTGCCGTCGCAATGGCAGCAGTACATTCAGAATGGCTTCCAGTTCTCCTACGGCGAGTGGCTGACCGGGATCCTCAGCCAGCCGCCCAACACGCCAACGCCCGGATTCTGGCGCCGGCACCGCCACGACGAACTGATCAGCCGCTGGGCGGCGGCCGCCGGCACGGAGAACCTCACCGTCATCGTCCTGGACGAATCGGATCGCGGCATGCTGCTGCGCACGTTCGAAGCGCTGCTCGGCCTGCCAGAAAGGTTCCTGATCCCCGAGTCTGAAGCAGAGAACAGGTCCCTGACTCAGTCCGAGGTCGAGGTCGTACGGATGATCAACCAAGAATTCAAGCGCCACCAGTGGCCCGATGCTAGCTATGCGAAGTTCATGCGCTACGGCGCTATCCGGCACCTGAAGATCGGCCACCAGCCAGCGCCTGACGAGGCCAGGATCACCACGCCAGCCTGGGCACTTGACCGTGCCGTCGAGATCGGTGCCGAGATGGCCAAGAACATCGTCGCGCTCGGCGTGCGGGTCGTCGGTGACCTCTCTTCGCTCGGCTCGTTCCCGGCCGACAGTGCCTTGCAACCGCACGGCAGCGCGGCAGGGCTGATCCCGGCCCAGGCGCAGGCCGCCGAGGCAGTGACGCTGCTGTCCGCTACGGCCGACGTCCGCGCTGCGCCATCGAGTACCGGCGCCCCAGCGAACCTGGCCGGCGCGGCTATGGCGGCCGACCCTGTCCTCGCCGGGGCGCCCGGCCAGCCCGAGCAGGGAGCGAGCCCGGCCGGCGCCGAGCCAGGCACGCTGATGGCGGCCGAGGCAGCGGTTCAGGCACTGATCGGCGCGTTCTTGGCCGGCGGAGTCGCAGGACGAACTGCAGAAGAGGCCGTGCGCGGGATTTCCGCCACGTCGATAACCCGGGTACTGGTGCGCCGGGTCAGCCAGCGGCTGCGCAGCAAGCTGCGCCTGCGCTGATCAGACAGCTGGTCAGACAGGCAGAGGACAACAGGGAGGCCAGGCCCGGCGGGGGGTCGGGCCCGGCCTCACTGGTCTTCGGTTGTGGCCTCGATCGATGTCAGCTGGCGTAGTCCAGCAAGGGCTGAGCCCGGCTCGGGTGCCGCAGCTTGGACAGTGACTGCTTCTCCAGCTGCCGGATCCGCTCCCTGGTCAGGCCAAGTGCCTTGCCGATCTCATCCAGCGTGTGCGGGTTGCCGTCATAGAGTCCAAACCGCATTGACATGATCGTTGCTTCCCGCGGGGTCAGCCCGCTGAGCGCATTCCGCAGTTGGTCGGCCATGAGCTGGCGGTCGACAAGCTCGCCTGCCTCGGGCGCGTCCACGTCCTCGATCAGGTCGCCGATGCTGGTCTCGCCATCCTCGCCGATCGTCGAGTCCAGGCTGATCGGCTGCCTGCTCGTGCGCAACAGTTCCTCAATCTGGTCTGGCGTCCGGTCCAGCTCGACGGCCAGCTCCTCCGGGGTAGGCTCGCGCCCGAGCCGCTGGTGCATGTCCCGCTCAACCCGGCTCAGCTTGCTCAGCATCTCCAGCACGTGCACGGGCAGCCTGATGGTCCTCGCCGAGTCGGCAAAGCCACGCTGAATCGCCTGGCGGATCCACCACATCGCGTAGGTCGAGAACTTGTAGCCCTTGGTGTAGTCGAACTTCTCCACTGCCCTGATCAGGCCCAGGTTGCCTTCCTGGACGACGTCGAGCAGGGACAGGCCGCGGTCTGAGTACTTCTTGGCGACGGAGACGACGAGCCGCAGGTTAGCCTCCAGCATGTGCGCCTTGGCAAGGCGGCCGTCCTCGGCAACCGCTTCCAAGTCGGCCCTGAGCTGCCTGGACAGCCGTGCGCTCGGTGCTCCAGCTTGTACTCGGCGAACAGTCCTGCCTCGATGCGCTTGGCCAGCTCGACCTCTTGCTCGGCCGTCAGCAGGCTCCGTCGCCCGATGGACTTCAGGTAGGTGTGGACCGAGTCGCCCATCACCGAAGTCTGGTCGTCCAGGTCGTTCTCCTGGGCGCTGCTGCTGGGGCTGACCACGGGCGCGGGGCGCGTGACGAGCTCGGCGTCGGCATCGCCGCCATCGGCGGGCAGTTCTGATCCGGCGAGCCCAGTGTCAGCTCCAGCAGTACCGCGGCCCGCTGCAGCCTCAGCCGGCTCGTTGCCAAGCTGTACACCGGCCTCGGTCAGCTCGCGAATGATAGAACGGGCCTCAGTCGGGGATACTCGCGCCTGGTCAAAGGCGTCGCGAAGTTCGGGCAGCGACAGATGGCCCTGGCCACGGCCGCGCTGGATCAGCTCGTCCACGTGGGTCGTGGTTTCCTCATCGTCGCGGGCAGCCAGTACCGTCGCTGTCCTCGGCATGAGACACCTCCCATTGTGGGCGCATAACGGGCATGCGCCGGTCGCCGCGCCATCGGCTGGCGCGCCTGCAGATTTTTCGTTAGCGGCCCTGGCGGGACTTGGCAGAAACCACCGGGGGCACTATCTTGTAACGCACGAGGCGGCCAAATGTTCCCGCCTGGTTGGTGTGCGCGCGTACCCTGACTCTTGCGCAATCCGGCAAATCCCGGACGAATGCCGCCTCAAGCCTCCTGTAGCCCGATCCTGCGCAGCGCAACCCTGTCCGGCTTTCCGGACGGCAGTAGCGGAAATTCTGGCACAACCACCAACCTCTTGGGTGCTGCACGCGCAGAAAGGGCCTGCCGGACATTTGACTTCAGCCGGTCCAGGTCCGGCGGATTCGCGCGGTCAGCCGGGACCACGAACGCCGTCACTACCTCGCCCCACTCCGCATCAGGCATCCCGACTACCACAACGTCTGCGACGCCTTCGCAGGTTCCCAGCACGGCCTCGACTTCGCCGGGCACCACCTTCTCGCCGCCGGTGTTGATCAGATCGTCGGCGCGGCCGCGCACCACCAGGCGACCGCCGGGTGTCCAGCCGCCGAGGTCGGCAGTCCGGAACCAGCGTTCGCCGCGCTCACCAGTGAGCTTTCCCGGTAGTCCAGGCACGCGGTCGGGCGCCCCGTTCAACGGCGACAATGGCCGCGACCCGAGATAGCCGGAGAACAGCACAGGGCCGCTGATCTCGATCACCGAGTCAGGCCCGGCAAGCCGAATCTGGACACCGTCCAGCGGAGCGCCGTCGTACACGCACCCGCCGCAGGTTTCGCTCATGCCGTACGTCGTGATCACGCGCCAGCCCGCGTCACGCGCCTCGGCCAGCAGGTCAGCTGGCGCCGCGGCGCCGCCGAGCAGCACTGTCCGCACTGACCCGGGACCGGCGCCGGTGTCGAGCAGCCGCCGCAGCTGAGTCGGCACCAGCGAGACGTGGGCGCAGTTGCTCGCCGCCAGCACCTCCGGGCTGACCGTGGGCACGATCACCGGATCAAGACCGGTGAGCAGCGACCGCACGAGCACCCCGATGCCGGCGATGTGGAAGACGGGCAGGCAGCACAGCCAGCGCTGGCCTGGCCCTGCGCCGATCCTGGCTAGCGATGCCGAGGCGGACGCGATCAGCGCCGCGGCACTGAGCTGGACAGCCTTGGGCTGGCCGGTTGATCCGGAGGTCGCGATGACGACCGCTGTGTCGTCCCGGATGACGGTGTCGTCCAGGACCGCGGTTCCTGACGTGTCGAGAGCCTGGCCAGCCGGGGCCGGGGGATCGAGCGGCCACGTTCCCTTCTCGGTGCGCAGCGCCGCCGGGGCGAACGCGGCGAGGTGGCGAGCAAGCGCCGGCTCGGGCAGTGCGGGGTCCAGCGGCAAGATGGCCGGGCCCGAGCCGTCCAGCGCGGCGGCCAGCGCGTTGTGCATCTGCTCGCCGGCCGACGGCGGGAACTGGACCGCGTGCAGTGGCCTGGAAGTCACGGTCGTAAGGTTAATCGGGCAGATCAGGGCAAGAGCGGGAGGGTTACCAGTGGTCGACTGGAAGGCGTCCGGACCGGCGGACGGGCAGGAGTACACCGACATCAGGTACGAGACCGCCGACGGTATCGCCAAGATCACGATCAACCGGCCCGAGGTGCGGAACGCATTCCGCCCGGCGACCCTGTTCGAGCTGTCGCACGCGTTCAACGTCGCCAGGGACGACGCCGGGATCGGCGTCATCATCCTGACGGGCGAGGGCGACCAGGCCTTCTGCTCAGGCGGCGACCAGCGCATCCGCGGCGACGACGGCTACAAGGACAACCGCGGCGTCGGCCGGCTCAACGTGCTCGATCTGCAAGTCCAGATCCGCCGCACGCCGAAGCCGGTGATCGCGATGGTGGCGGGCTACGCCGTCGGCGGCGGCCACGTCCTGCATGTCTGCTGCGACCTGACCATCGCGGCCGACAACGCGATCTTCGGCCAGACCGGCCCCAAAGTCGGCTCGTTCGACGCCGGCTACGGCTCCTCGCTGCTGGCAGCGACAGTGGGACTGAAGAAGGCGCGCGAGATCTGGTACCTGTGCCGCCAGTACAACGCCACCGAGGCACTGCAGATGGGGCTCGTCAACACGGTCGTTCCGCTCGACCGGCTGGAGGAGGAGACGGTCAGCTGGGCCCGCGAGATGCTCGCCAAGTCGCCGCTGGCGCTGCGCATGCTGAAGGGCGCGCTGAACGCGGTGACCGACGGCGCGGCCGGCATGCAGCAGTTCGCCGGCGACGCGACGATGCTGTACTACATGAGCGAGGAGGCGCAGGAAGGCCGCGACGCCTACGTGGGCAAGCGCGCGCCTGACTTCGCCAAGTTTCCCAAGCGGCCGTGACCGAGACCGGCTCCGCGACAGGCGCCGGCGCTGCCACCGCGGCAGAACTTGTCGCGGAGTTGCTGCCGACGCTGCGCGCATTCGCGATCCCGATGCCGGTCAGATTCCGCGGCACGACCCTGCGCCAGGGCGCCCTGCTGCAAGGCCCGGCCGGCTGGGGCGAATTCTCGCCGTTCGCCGAGTACGGGCCGCGCGAGTGCGCCAGGTGGCTGGCCTGCACGCTGGAGGCGGCAGTCTGCGGCTGGCCAGCGCCGGCCAGGGACACCATCCCGGTCAACGTGACCGTGCCAGCTGTCGGGCCGCAGCACGCTTACGACATCGTCGCGGCGTCAGGCTGCCGTACGGCCAAGGTAAAGGTCGCAGAGCCCGGCCAGCCGGAGTCCGACGACATCGCCAGGGTCGAGGCGGTCCGAGCCGCGATCGGCAAGGACGGCAAGGTCAGGATCGACGCCAACGGCGGCTGGAACACCGACCAGGCGCAGCGGATGCTGGCCACGCTGGCCAGGTTCACGCTGGAGTACGCCGAGCAGCCGTGCGAGACGCTGCCGGAACTGGCGGCGCTGCGCCGCCTGGTCGAGGTTCCGCTCGCCGCCGACGAGTCGATCCGCCGGGCCGAGGACCCGATGAAGGTACGCGCGGCCGGAGCCGCTGACATTGTCGTGCTGAAGGCCCAGCCGCTCGGCGGCGTCCGTTCCGCCTTGGAGATAGCCGAGGCATGCGGGCTGCCGGTGGTGGTCTCCAGCGCCGTGGATACCTCTGTGGGGCTGGCCGCCGGGGTTGCTCTCGCGGCCGCGCTGCCGCAGCTGCCGTACGCGTGCGGCCTGGCGACCATGAGCCTGCTGGCCGGCGACGTGACGGCTGATCCGCTCGCGGAGGTCGGCGGTGAGCTGCCGGTGCGGCCGGCCGTGGTGGACTCTGACGCGCTCGCCCGGTTCGAGGTCGACCCGGCGGGCTGGCGGGACCGGCTGCTGGCCGCGGCCGCGTTCCTCCCCGACGGCCCGTTCCGGCCGGGGCAGCTCGTCCGGTCCGGGCGGCCGTGAACCCGTCGACCGCGTTTGCCACGGTGCTCGTGGACGAGCTCATCCGCTGCGGCCTGCGCGATGCGGTCATCGCGCCTGGATCACGCAGCGCGCCGCTGGCGATGGCGCTGCACGCGGCAGCCTCCGCAGCGGCGTCGCCGTCCGGCCCCGGCGGGCAGGCCGGGCTGCGGCTGCACGTCCGCATCGACGAGCGATCTGCCTCGTTCCTGGCCCTCGGGCTGGCCAAGGCAAGCGGCCGGCCGGTGGCGGTCGTGTGCACGTCGGGAACCGCGGCCGCGCACTTCCACGCCGCGGTGATCGAAGCGGACGAGGCCGGCGTGCCGCTGATCGTGCTGACCGCCGACCGCCCGCCTGAGCTGCGCGCCACCGGCTCCAACCAGACCATCGACCAGATCAAGCTTTACGGCGGCGCCGTCCGCTGGTTTTGCGAGGCCGGCGTGCCCGAGGACCGGCCGGGCCAGGCCGCCTACTGGCGCTCGCTGGCCTGCCGGGCCTGGTCTGCTTCGTCCGGGAACGTGGCCGCAATGGCCGGTCCCGTTCATCTCAACCTGCCGTTGCGCGAGCCGCTGGTACCGGACCTGAGTGACGCGGGCGCTGCCTGGCCGCAGGATCTGGCTGGCAGGCCGGGCGGCGCGCCGTGGACGGCCGCTCCCGCCGTCGCGGCAGGCGAGCGAGGCGGAGACCCGGAGCTGGCAGTTGACTGGACTGAACGCGGCCTGGTCGTCTGCGGCGACGGTACCGCGGCTCCGGCCGCCGTCGTCGCGCTGGCCGAGCGGGCGGCCTGGCCGCTGCTGGCCGAGCCCTCGTCCGGCGCCCGGCGCGGGCCGGCGGCGCTCACCTCGTATCAGTACCTGCTGGACTCGGCCGGTTTCCTCGCCGGGCACCGGCCGGACCTGATCATCTCGGCCGGACGGCCTGGTTTGTCGCGCGGGCAGCTCGCGCTGCTGCGCACCACCGGCGCCGCGGGGCGGCACATTGTGCTGACTGACGGTCCCGGCCGCTGGTCAGACCCCGCGCGGACGGCGACCGACGTGGCGGGCCGGATCGTCCTGCGGGGAGCTCCGGGTGGCGGCAGCGGGGACGCTAGCACGCCACGCAGCGGCGGAACGGCCGGCGGCTGGCTGCGCTCGTGGCTCGCTGCCGACGCGGCCGTGCGAGCCGCGGCTGACGAAATTCTCGCGGCTGACGGCACCCTCAGCGAACCGCTGCTGAGCCGTGAGCTCGCGGCGACGCTGCCATCCGGCGCGCTGCTGTGGGCCGCCTCGAGCATGCCTGCCAGGGACCTGGACCGGCACATGCGGCCACGGCCTGATGTGCGGGTGCTGGCCAGCCGGGGCGCCAGCGGCATCGACGGGCTGGTGTCGTCGGCGATCGGCGCCGCGCTGGCGCACCAGGCCGACACCGGCGGCCCTGCGGTCGCGCTGCTCGGCGATCTGGCGCTGCTGCACGACGCGGCCGGGCTGATGATAGGTCCGCACGAGCCGCGGCCAGAACTGTGCATCGTCGTGGTGAACAACGACGGCGGCGGGATTTTCTCCACGCTCGAGCAGGCGGATTTCCCCGATTCGTTCGAGCGGGTCTTCGGCACTCCGCACGGCGCCGATCTGGCGGCGCTGGCGGTGGCGGCGGGGCTTCCTTACCGCCGGCTCGAGCGGGCCGCCGAACTGCCTGACGTGCTCGCCGGATCGGGGTTGCGGCTCGTTGAGGTCCGCACGGACCGGGTGGCGGGGGCCAGCCTGCGCGCTGCCGTGGCCAAGGCCTGCGCGAGCGCCATCGGCCAGGCCCGTTAATGTCCGCGGCGGCAGCTAGCCGCCGAGATGCCCGGTGTCGTTGAAGCCGCGGACGATCCAGCGCTCGCCGGTGATGACGAGCCGGGAGATCGAGGCGTTCTCCGCGCCGATGAAGGCGAACGGCCTGGACGCGGCCGCCAGGGCCAGCGCCTGCCCGATGACGCCGCCGTGCGTGAAAGCAGCCACGCGCTGGCCCTGATGGCGGGCCGCCATCTTCTCGATCGCCGTGCGAACGCGGCCGGCGAGTTCCTCGGCCGGCTCGGCGCCGGGGATCACGTCCCAGCGCTCGGCCTCGAACATCCGCTGTGCGATCGGGTGATTCTGCGCGACCATCTTGCGGAACAAGCCGCCTTCCCAGTCACCGAGCCCCACCTCCCGCAGGCCGGGCTCGACCTGGAGCTCCAGGCCGGAAGCCTCGGCGAGCGGCGCTGCGGTCTGCGCGGTCCGCCGCAACGTGGTCACGTAGACGGCATCGACCCGCTCGGCGCGCAGCCGCGCGCCGACGTGGCGCGCCTGCTGCCAGCCGAGCTCAGACAACGGCGGATCGCCCTGCCCGTCAACCAGCGCGAAGGACCTGCCGTCGACGTAAGCCTCCGACTGGCCGTGCCGCACAAGCAGCAATTCCATCGAGCCAGGCGGCGGCTCGAACCGGCGCTGGGCGAAGGAGTCTGGCTGTCCGCTGGCGCTCTCAGGAAGGGTCACAAGCGCCCAACGTACCGGCTGCCGGTGAACACTCCGACAGCCCTGCCGATCAGCTCGCGGTCAGGAAGCGGATGATGGCAGCGGCCAGCGCGGCAGCGATACTCCGCTGCACGCCAGGGCGTACCAGGAGCGCGGCATCGGCCGCGTTGTTCATGTTGCCGCACTCGATCAAGACCTTGGGCATCGTGGTGAGATTCAGGCCAGCCAGATCGTCGCGGCGGATGTAGCCGTTATGACCGTAGTAATCGCTGACCGGCATCTTGGTATGGCTGAGCATCGCCGCATGCACGTCACGGCCGAACCGGAGCGACGGCGAGATGACTTTGTCGTTCGGCCCGTCGGCCACCGGCTCAAGAACGGTGAAGCCGCGACCGGATGACGGACCGTAGTCGGCGTGAATGTCAATGGACACCATCGCGTGCGCCCGGTCGAGTATCCGGGCGCGCTTGTTAACGCATGGCCCGATGCCATGGTCGTTATGCCTGGTCAGGACCACCCGCGCGCCAGCCTTGATCAGATCCGCGCGCAGATCCATCGCGACGTTCCAGTTGAATCTGGCCTCGGTGTAGCCACTCACTGTCTCCGTGCCGGTAGTGTCGCAGTCTTCCCACTCCCTGCCGTTCCAGACCTGCTGATTGAGGAATGCCGGGTTGGTGTAATTCCGTCCGTTGTGACCTGGATCAATTCCGATGATCTTGCCTGCCAGCGGCTTGCCGCTTGGCTGAACAGCGGTCCTGGTACCGGCAGCAGCAGGCCCGGTACCGACGGAAGCAGCGGGCCTGGTACTTGCTGACGCGCTCGCCGCGAGGAGAGCCGACCCGAGCCCGGCCGCGGCCAGGCAGACGAGGGCTGCGCGGCTGATCCTGCTGGCTGCACGGTAGTCGGGTTTCATGACGCTCCATCGGTTCACTTCGCATCCGCTGCTGATCGCCGAACGGATTGTCGCAGAGCGCAGCGCTGACCGCACCGCTTGGCCAGCCGAGGGAGAGCTAGACGATCACTTCTGGCGCGGAACGATGACGACGGGGCAAACCGAGTGCTGGACGACCTCATTACTGACCGAACCCATCACCAGCCGGGTCAGGCCGCTCCCGCTGCGCATGCCGAGAACGAGAAGTTCAGCATCGCGGGAAGCGTCGACCAGTTCCTTGACGACGAAGCCGTTCACGGCACGCACCTGCACAGACGCTGGCTTAGCGTCACCCACGCGGCTGGCTGACTGCTCAGTCATGCCCTCGACAGCTTGCTGCAGTTTTCCGATGAGCGGCTGGTCAGCCGGACCGATGACCGGGATACCGCCCCAGTAGCTCTTGGGGACCTCGTGCACGGTCACGACAGTCAGCTCCGCGCGCAGCGCGGCCGCATGCCTCATCGCCCAGTCAAGCGCGCGTTCTGAATTGGGCGAGCCGTTGACGCCCACCACGATTCCCGGCAATTGCCTGCTCCTTCCGTGTGGCTGGCGCACAGCGTGAGTTGGAGGGGTGAGGGAAGTGTAACGCGCAGTGATCGACGTCATGAGCCCGGGCTTTGCCCGCGTCGGCAGCTGCTTGCGGCAGCACCGGAAGCAACGCCGGCTGAGACATGCCTCGGATACGGTGAACCGCAGCCGACGGTGGCCGGGCGGTCAGGACCTCGTCGCCGCGCCGCTACCAGCGTCAGTTCGGCCGGAATGAGAGTCGAGGCAGCCAGAATGAAGCTGGGCCTGAGCGTGGGCTACTGGGGTTCGGGACCGCCAGCCGGTGTGCCCGAGCTGGTGGCCGCCGCCGAGCGGCTGGGGTTCGACTCGATGTGGACGGCGGAGGCGTACGGCTCGGACGCCCTCACGCCGCTAGCGTGGTGGGGATCGGCGACCAGCAGGATGCGGCTGGGCACCTCGATCGCGCAACTGTCAGCGCGCACGCCGACGGCTACCGCGATGGCCGCCATGAGTCTTGACCATCTCAGCAACGGACGGTTCATCCTCGGCCTCGGCGCGTCAGGACCGCAGGTAGTGGAAGGCTGGTACGGCCAGCCGTATCCGAGGCCGCTGGCCAGGACCAGGGAGTACGTGGCGATCATCCGGGACGTGATCGCCAGGCAGGCGCCGGTGCACTTCGCCGGCGAGCACTACCAGTTGCCCTTCGGCGGCGGGACCGGGCTTGGCAAGGCGCTACGCTCCACCATCCACCCGTATCGCGTCGACCTGCCGATCTTCCTGGCCGCCGAAGGCCCGAAGAACGTCGCACTGGCAGCCGAGATCGCCGATGGCTGGCTGCCGCTGTGGTTCTCACCGAAAGATGACAGCCGGTACCTGGCACACCTGAACGAAGGTTTCACCCGGCCGGGCGCTCGCCGCGGTGCTGGCGATTTTGAGGTAGCGGCCCTCCTGCCGGTGTCCATCGATGACAACGTCGAGACCGCCGCCGACCGGATCCGCCCGGCGCTAGCTCTCTACATCGGCGGGATGGGGGCCAAGGGCGTCAACTTCCACTACGACGTCTTCGCGCGCATGGGCTGGGAAGCCGAGTGCGAGCAGATCCAGGAGCTGTACCTCAGCGGCAAGAAGGACGAGGCAATCCGGTCGGTCCCGCTCGCGATGGTCGAGGACGTGGCCTGGGTAGGCCCGGTCGCCAAGCTCCGCGAGGAACTGCCGAGGTGGGAAGCGAGCTGCCTCACCACAGCCCTGGTGGCCGGCCCGCCACCTGTGCTTGAGCAGCTGGCCGACCTGGTCTACTGACGCCAGGGAGCCCGGACCTCGCTCAGGCGGCCGGCCTGCCCGCCGGTTAGCCCGCGCTGCGGCCAGGCGCTCACTAGGCTGAGGAAAGTGCCACAACACCGGGCGCAACACCCGCGGCAGCGGCGCCGCTGGTACTACGCGCTGGCCGCCGGCGTCGCCGCCGCGTGCGTCGGCGTTGCCGGATACCTGCTCGCTACCGGTCCTGGTCCGACTGCGAGCGGAGGCCTAGCGGCCAGCGCTACATGCCAGGCCAGCACCGGCGGTTGCGAGCCTCCGGTGGCTCCGTCGTCCGCCGCGCCGGCCGCGCCGAGCGCCACGGTTGCGCCGACGCCGCGACCCGCGGTCGCTCGATCTCGGTCGCCGCGGCCAGCCAAGTCACCGCGCCGCGGGCGCAGCGCCGGTCCGAGCAGCCCGGCAGTGAGTCCGCCGACCGCGACCCCGGCGGCCGCACATGCGGCTGCGAGCGTGCTCGCCTTGATCAACCAGGCGCGCGCGCAGGCCGGGTTGCCTGCCTACACCGTCCTGTCCGGCCTGGCCACGAGCGCCGGCAAACACAACCAGCTGATGGCAGGCGGCTGCGGCTTGTCGCATCAGTGCCCGGGCGAGCCGTCCCTCGGCCAGCGGGAGACCGACGCCGGCGTGCAGTGGACAGCCGCGGGCGAGAACATCGGCGAAGGCGGCCCGGTCGCGGATACCACCGCGGCGATCACGGAGATGGCGGTCGCGCTCACGCAGGACATGCTGAACGAGAAACCGCCGGACGACGGCCACCGGCTCAATATTCTCAGTTCGTCCTTCACGCACGCGGGCATCGTGGTGTACCGCGGCAGAGACGGCACCGTCTGGATGACGCAGGACTTCGCGAACTAACGCCGGGTCTGGCCGGTCATCTCACCGGCTGGCGCAGGCCGCTAATCGCGGCCGCGCTGCCACTTCGGCCGCCGCTTCTCGAGGAACGCGCGCATCCCCTCACGAGCATCAGGCAACTGGCTGGTCGCCGCCATCACCTCGACTGCGTAGGCGTAGGCCTTCGGCTGGTCCAAGTCGATCTGCGCGTACAGAGCCTGCTTGCCGATGCCCTTGCTCTCGGCCGAACCGCGGGTTACCCGGTCCAGCAAGACGAAGGTCGCCGCGTCCAGCTGATCAGCTGGCGCCACCCGGTTCACCAGACCCCAGTCCAGCGCCGTCCTGGCGTCGATCGTGTCGCCGGACAGAGCCATCTCGGCGGCTCGCTTGCGGCCGACGTTCCGGGCGATGGCCACCATCGGCGTGTGGCAGAACCAGCCGCCCTTGCCGCCTGGCGCGGCGAACGAGGCGTCCTCACTGGCGACCGCGAGGTCAGCGCTCGCGACCAGCTGGCAGCCTGCGGCAGTTGCCAGGCCGTGCACCCTGGCCACGACGGGCTGCGGCACCTGCTGGATCAAGGTCATCAGCTCGGTGCAGGTCTGCAGCAAGGACCGGACAGCAGCCAGATCGCCGTCCGCCACATCGGCGAAATCGTGTCCTGCACTGAATACCGGTCCGTTGCCCGCCAGCACGATGCCGAGCGCTTCGCTTCCCCCGACTTCGGAGAAGGCAGCGATCAGCTCTCGCATATGCTCCGCCGACAGCGCATTGCGCCGCTGCGGGCGGTTCATTGTGATCGTGGCGTAGTCGCCGGACTGGGCTACCAGGATGTGCTCGAACTCCACCGCGGCCTCCTCGTCCTTCCACGGTCAGCGTACGGCGCTAACTGGCGGCCAGGATCTCGCGGTACTTATCGAGCAGTACGGGAATCTCCTCTTGCCCGGCCCGGCCCATGCCGCATTCGGTGCAGATGCCCCACGCGGCGCCATTGCCCCTGCTCTTCGCAAGTCCGGCGTCGATCAGCCTGATCTGCTCCTGCGTCGTCCCGGCCGCCTGCTCACCTGGATGGTAGGGGACGATCGCGAAGTTCAGCTCGGTATCCGGGTCGGCGTCAAGGCCGGCCAGCGGCGCGAAGTAGGCCTCGTCCTGCTGGTACTGCGGCACCGTGAACGACACGAAGCTGACCGGCCGTGCCGCCGCCGCGGCGACCGCGTTCAGCACGCGAACCTGCAGCTCCAGCGATTGCGGCTGCTTGAAATGCTGATGCTGGTAGTCGCCGTAGCACAGGTGCATCCCGGCCGGCACGTCAGCAGGCACCCGGTCGAGGCAGCGGACCAGGCCCGCCACCACGGAGTCGAAAACCGCGGCGTCCGGCACAGCGAACGCGCCCTCCAGGATCCCGAACTCAACCGCGACGTCCCACTGCACCGCGACGTCCTCGTGCGGGATCGCCGCGAGCAGCCGGTCCAGGTCTTCGAACATCGCGCGCTCGTAGGAGGGCAGGAGCTGGTCTTGTTCTGCCGTGACGATGTAGCCGGTGATGGACGCCAGCGGCGTCGGGTACTGCACCTGGAACCGCGCGCCAGCGGCGATGACACCCTCGTCGCGCAGCCGCCTGAAGGTTGCGTATGACTCCAGGTAGGCGTCGGCGTAGCCGGGATCCGGCCAGCTCATGTCCGCCGCGTCGACGCCGTCGGCGAGCCTGACCTGCGGCATGTCGTAGTCATCTGCCTGGTTTTCGCGCACGGCGGCGGCCTGCAGCAGCGGGCTGGCCATGAACTTCTGCATCTGGAAGAAGATCCAGTTGGAGCGGTCGCCGGTCTCTCCGTCCGGGATGCGGCGCACGCCGTCAGGTACCCTGGCGCAGATCTCGCGCATCACGGTTTCGGTGTCGGGCAGGTTGACGCTGCCGTTGAAGTGAGCGCTCGTGGGCGGCATGGCTTTCCTCCAGTCACTGCGCGCAGGCGTCCGCAGGAATCCGGCTGCGCGGCCGTCGCGGGACTCGCGGGCGGCAGCCAGGAGGCATCAGCTTACGTGGAGCCCGGTCAGCCGCCGGAACGCGGCCGGCCCGCTGCCGCGGTAACTGCCGGCGTCAGCCGCGCGGTCACTGCAGGATCCGGTCAGCCGCAGGCCGGTCAGCCGCGCGCGGTCACCGCACGGCCGGTTAGCTGCCTAGCAGCGCGCGGACCCTGTCCTGCCCGGCCGCCAGCAGTAGCGTCGGCAGCCGGGGTCCGGTGTCGCTTGCCGATCAGGAGCTGGTAGACAAGCGCGAAGAAGGCTCGCTGCGCTGCCTTGAGCTCGGGCGTGGGCTTGGCGTCCGCGGTCAGGCCTGCCTGCAGCTTGGGCACCGCGTAGACCAGGCCGGACAAGCCATCGAGAGACCAGTGCTCGTCCAGGCCCTCGACCAGCAGCTTCAGTGCCTGGCGCTGCTGGCTGTCCAGCGCGGCCAGCGCCGCGTGATCCGGCTGATCGCGCAGTCTGGTGCGCTGCTCGGCAGGCAGCTGGGTGGCGACCCACGCCTGCGCGCGGTCCAGCCGCGGCCGCACGTCGTCGAGCGAGCCGAGCGGACGCTGCGGGTCCAGGTCGGACAGGATGCGCAGGGTCTGTACCGGGTCGCCGGTGGTGATGTCGGCGACCGAGGCGAGCGTGCGGTAGGGCAACGGCCGCGGGGTACCTGGCAGCTCGCCCTCGGCGGTCCTGATGGCCCGGTCGTAGGAGCTGGCATCCAGTTCGGACGCCGTGCCGCCGGCCACCTTGCGTGCGGCCGCGTCCCATTCGTCATACAGGCGCTGCAGTTCGGCATCGAAGGCCACGGTGAAGGACTGCTGCGGCCGGCGCCGCGCGTACAGCCAGCGCAGCACCGGCTCCTCCATGATCTGCAGCGCGTCGGCCGGCGTCGGCACGCCACCGCGCGAGCTGGACATCTTGGCCATCCCGCTGATGCCGACGAAGGCGTACATCGGCCCGATCGGCTGCTGGCCGCCGAAGATCTCGGCGACCAGCCGCCCGCCGACCACGAACGATGACCCCGGCGCCTGGTGATCCACGCCGGACGGCTCGAAGATCACGCCCTCGTAGGCCCAGCGCATCGGCCAGTCGACCTTCCAGACGAGCTTGCCGTGGCGGTGATCGCGCAGCAGCACGGTCTCGGCATGCCCGCACTGGCAGGTGTAGGTCATCGCAGTGGTGCTGTCGTCGTAGCCGGTCACCGTCGTCAAGTCCCGGTCGCAGACAGAGCAGTACGGCTTGTACGGGAAGTAACCCGCACCGGAACCGCCGTCGTCCTCGCCGGCCGCACCGGACCCGGCCGCGGCGGCCGCCTCCGCGTCCCCATCGCCGCCGGGCGGTGCACCCGCCATGACGCCGGCCGGCGGCCGTACCCTGGTCCGGTACTGCGCCAGTACGGCGTCGATGCGCTGCCGCTCGCGCATCGCCAGCAGCACCTGATCGACGTATGCGCCCGATGTCGTACATCTGCGTCTGGCTGATGCCGCGGACGCGCACGCCGAGCCGCTCCAATGCGTCAGCCATCGGCGCCTTGAAGTGCTCGGCCCAGCTCGGGTAGCTGCTGCCGGGCGGCGCGGGCACTGAGCTCAGCGGCCTGCCGATGTGCTCGGCCCAGGACTCGTCGATGCCGGCCGGCACCTTGCGGAGCCGGTCGAAGTCGTCCCAGGACAAGATGTGCACGCAGTCGGCGCCCCGGCGCCTGATCTCATCCGCCACCAGGTGCGGCACCATGACCTCGCGCAGGTTGCCGAGGTGGATCGGCCCGGACGGGCTCAGGCCTGAGGCGACGACTACCGGCTGGCCGGGCGCGCGCCGCTGCGACTCGGCGATGACCTCATCGGCCAGCCGGGAAACCCAGTCAGGCTCGCTGGTGCGCTCCGTACCGGTCCGCTCTGTCACGAGTGGCCACCCTAGCCTTCCAGCGCCCGCCGCATCGGCCGGAACTTAGTCTCGGTCTCGCCCAGCTCGATGTCTGGCTGCGAGCCGGCGACGATGCCGTTGCCGGCGAACAGCCTGGCCCGCCGCCCGTCGATCTCGCCGCAGCGCAGCGCGATGCCCAACTCGCCGTTGCCGCTCCCGTCGACCCAGCCGACCGGTCCTGAGTAACGGCCGCGATCCATCCGCTCCAGTTCGCGGATCAGCTCAAGCGCGGTCTCGGTCGGCGTCCCGCAGATCGCGGCGGTCGGGTGCAGCGACGCCGCCAGCGCGAGCGCGGAGGCGTCGCGGGCCAGCACGCCGGTGACCGAGGTGGCCAGGTGCTGATAGTCGGCCATCTGCAGCAGGAACGGCTCGGGATCGACGTGCAGCTCGGCGCACAGCGGGGCGAGCAGGTCGCGCACCGAGTCGACCGAGTAACCGTGCTCCTCCGCGTTCTTGGCCGAGCTGAGCAAGTCGGTGGCGAGCGCCTTGTCGTCCGCCTCGCTGCCGCCTCTGGCCATCGTGCCGGCCAGCACCAGCGACGTGATCTCGTGGCCCTCGCGCCGGACCAGAAGTTCCGGAGTGGCGCCGACCAGCCCGGCGCAAGCGAAGGTATAGCAGCCGGGGAATCTGGCTGCCAGCCGGGCGAGCAGCACCCTGATGTCGATGTCGGCCGGAGCGCAGGCCTGCAGGTCGCGGGCAAGTACCACCTTGCGCAGTTCGCCCGCCTTGATCCTGGCCACCGCCGCCGCGACCGCCTGCTCCCATTGCGGGGCCGACAGGCTGCCGTCGCTCCAGCGCAGCGGCCCTGACGGGCTGGCCGCCGCCACCGCGGCCAGCCGGAGGTCGGCACCGTTGGCGCTGATCGTGGTCTGCCAGGCGACACCGGACCTGCGGCCGATCAGCACGGCGGGGACGACGAGCACTGAGCCGTCGGACGCGGGATCGAAGGTGAAGCTGCCGAAGGCGACGGGGCCCGTGCCCGCCACGTTGACCTCGTCGCTGACCCGGGCTGCCTCGAACACCTCGGTGAGCCACTTCTCGCCAGCCGCGAACCGGTCTGTCCCTGCCGGGATGCTCAGCCGCGCGGCCTCGCCCCAGCCGACCAGGCCGTCGCCGGCGTGGATCCAGGCCGACGCCGCGGGGCTGGGCAGCCTGGCGAGCAAGTCGCCAGGATCGGCGATCCGCACCGTTTCGACAGTCAGGCCGTCCTTCGTAAGTTCTTCCCGCCTAGTGTGCTGCGCGTCCACGACAGTCCACTGTACGTGCGGCCGCCGGCCCGGCTGACCGAGGGGACAGGGCGGCCAGCCTGGCCCGCCTAGATCGCGCCGGCCAGCAGAAAGCCGAGCCATGCCAGCAGCACGCCGACGGCCAGGCTGCCGATGACGTTCAGCCCTGCCTCGGCGAGCGCCCCGTCTTCGAGCAGCCGCAGCGTCTCATAGCCGAAGGTGGAGAACGTGGTCAGGCCGCCGCACAGTCCGGTACCGAGCAGGGCAAACGCTGCCGACGGCAGGCCGAGATGAAGCTGCGCGCCGAGCAGGAACCCCAGCACCGCCGAGCCGGACATATTGACCGCGAATGTGCCCCACGGAAACACGCTGTCCTGCCGGGCCTGGACCGCGCGGTCGGCCAGGTACCGGGCGGGCGCGCCGAGCATGCCGCCGGCCAGCACCGCCAGGATGATCACGACGCTGCCGCCGGTGTAGGTGTGCACGTGCACGTCCTCGACGATCACCAGGCCGCCGGTGATCAGCTCCGCGACCTCGTCAAGGAACGCCTCGGTCCGCTCGGCCGTGTCCACGATGATGATGGCGAGCGGCAGGTCCTCGCTGAGCGACAGCAGCCTGCTGGTGTGAATCCGGGAAGCAGCGCCGAAACCCTCGATGCCGCGGAACACGCTCGCGCCGGCCAGCCCGCGCTGATGTGCGCGGTGCACGATCTCGGCATACAGCGGCCTGTGGTGGTACCGGTCCGATTCGCCGATGAAGATCGTGATCCGCCTGGCCGGGCCCTGCAGTCTCATTCGCGGCCTCCTCTTCGCCGGGCCCCGATCCTGGCCGGCCGCGTCGACGCCGTCCGGGCGGCCTTCATGCCACACCATACGGCGACCAGAGCCGCCAGGATGCTGCTCAGCGCGTACGCATCGGCGAGCGCCGGCGCGTGGCCGGTCAGCAGCGTCATCACCCCGCCGGCGTAGGTGGAGAAGGTGGTGTACCCGCCGACCAGGCCGACCGCCAGGAACGGCCGCAGGAACCGCCGTGGCGGCCAGACGTCCAGCAGGTAGACCATGAGCAGGCCGAGAACGAAACAGCCAGAGACGTTGATAGCGAAGACCGCCGACGGGAACCCGTGACCGGCCGGGAACGCGGCCGACAGCAGGTAGCGCGCCACGCTGCCGATGCCGCCGCCGGCCGCGACCGCGGCGAGGTCGGCGGCGCCGGGCCCGGAGCTGCTGGTGCGGCCTGCTAGTGGCTGACTTCCGGGCGAGGCTGGCGTCCGTCTCCGGCACCTGGCCTCCACTCTCGCTCCCGCCGCCCGCCGGACCCTGACGCCCGAGGTACGCCGGCTGGCCGCCGCGGGGCGGCAATGCGATCCAGAGTACGTGCGGTGTGACCGGCACGACGATGGCCGGCATGTTAACGTGCTGCCAACTCCTATTAACTCGATGGGAATCATAGGATGCAGATGACAACGACGCTTGCTGCCGACAATCCTGCGGGTGCAGGCCCGCTACCGGACCAGCCAGCCAGGCTCAGTCCCGCCGAACTCGGCAGACTCGTCCGCGCGACCGCCGCGGCGGAGCAGGTCTGGCGCCCGATCCTGCGGTTCAGCAGCCGGCCACGCTGGTTCCGCCGCCTGCTGCTGGCCGAACAGTACGAGATCTGGCTGCTGACCTGGCTGCCTGGCCAGCACACCGGATTTCACGACCATGGCGATGCCGCGGGCGCGTTCACCGTCGCGGTCGGCGAACTGCGTGAATCGCTCGCATCGCCAGGCAGTCGCCTGGTCCGGCACCGGACCGCGGCGCTCGGGTCAATCACCCGCTTCGGCGGCCAGCACCTGCACGACGTCGGCAACGTCGCGGCGGAGCCGGCCGTCAGCGTGCACGCCTACTCTCCGCCGCTGGCGGCGATGCGCCGGTATGAGATGAGGGACGCCGGCCTGGCCCTGCTGCGCAC
Organism: uncultured Actinomycetota bacterium; assembly: GCA_963767215.1. GTDB lineage: Bacteria > Actinomycetota > Actinomycetes > Streptosporangiales > Streptosporangiaceae > JAJYUU01. Next base: position 165,266 of record CAVYDE010000006.1, on the reverse strand, counting down.
CGATCGAGCGGAGCTGGACTGGTGAGCCAGCCCGCGGGAGCACTGACGATCGACGAAGTGCTGGCCGTTGCCCGGTCCAGGCTGACCAGGCTCAGCCCGGAGCAGGTGCAGCGGGCAGCCGCGGCCGGCGCGGTGCTGGTGGACATCAGGCCGCAGGCACAGCGCCAAGCCGAGGGCGAGATCCCTGGCGCGCTGATCGTCGAGCGCAACGTGCTCGAGTGGCGATTCGACCCGGCGTCGCAATCCAGACTGCCCATCGCGGACTACGACCTGCAGCTGATCGTCTTCTGCTCCGAGGGCTATACCTCGAGCCTGGCCGCCGCCGTGCTGCGCGACCTCGGCGTGCACCGGGCGACCGACCTCGACGGCGGCTTCCGCGCCTGGCGGGCGGCCGGGCTGCCGACCGTCGCCTGGTCACAGCAGGGACAGCTGCACGCCTCCGGCTGACGGAGCGGGGCTGGCGGGGGGGCGTGCCTCATTGCCGGATCCGGGCCGGCAGCCGGACCCAGGCTGGCTGCCGGATCCGGGCTGGCTGAGGCTGCCGTTCGCGGATCAGGGACACGGCGGGCTCCGGCCGGAGTCGTCCGGCCGACGCCGTACTTGCGGGCCAGCGCGGCCACCTGCTCGCTGATCTCCGCTGGTAGCTGGCCGGCGCGTAGGCCCGATCGCCGTACAGCCCGGCATAGGCACCGGCAAGCTCAGGATGCTCGCGCGTCAGCCAGCGCTGGAACCACTCCCGGCGCTCCGGGCCGCAGGTGCAGCACGATCGGCGTGACGTGGATAGCGCCCGCGCTGGCGATCTTGCGGACCGCCTCCTCCAGCTGGCCAGGGGAGTCGGACAGGAACGGGACGACCGGGCCCATCAGCACGCCGCACCGCAGCCCGCGCTCGCCGAACGCGGCGCATGCCGCCAGTCGGCGCTCCGGGCTTGGCGCACCAGGCTCGATAGATCGAGAAAGCGATTTATCGACAATTCCTACTGACACGTTGAGCCCGACGTCTGTCACTTCCGCGGCCCTGGTCAGCAGGTCGATGTCGCGCAGCACCAGCGTGCCCTTGGTCAGGATCGAGAACGGGTTCGCCGCCTCGGTCAGCGCGGTGATGATGCCCGGCATCAGCTGGTACTTGCCCTCGGCCCGTTGGTAGCAGTCGACATTGGTGCCCATCGCGATGTGCTCGCCCGGCCAGCGCGCCGACCTCAGCTCGCGCCGCAGCAGTTCTGGCGCGTTCACCTTGACCACGATCTGGGTGTCGAAGTCATGCCCGGCGTCCAGGTCCAGATACGTGTGCGTGTTGCGGGCGAAGCAGTACACGCAGGCGTGACTGCAGCCGCGATACGGATTGATCGTCCACTGGAACGGCACCCGGGACGCCTGCGGAACCTTGCTGATCAAGCTCCGCGCGTGCACCTCGTGGAAGGTGATGCCGCGGAACCCTGGCGTGTCGAAGGTCCGGCTGACCACGGCGCGGTCGAAAAGCGCCTCCTGCCGCCCGTGGCTCGCATCCCCGGTGAGTCGCAATGAGTCCCAGCGCACATGGCCGACTCTAGAATAGACTTTCGATTTCTTCAAATATGTTTTCGAGTTCGCAGTCACCGGGCGCGTGCCGGACGACGAGGATACGGCTTCCTCTTGCCGTCGGCAAAGGCCTGGTAAAGAATCGGAGCACGGGCTGGCTAGCGATAGCCGGCCGCCGTGAAGCCGTGTCCGGCCGGAGGTGGCGCTGTGGCCTTGTCGATGGAAGAGCAGCGCATGCTGGACGAGATGGAGCGGCAGCTCGCCGCCGAGGATCCGAGGCTCGCCTCGCGCTTCAATACCTTCGGCCAAGAGCGAGCGCCTGGCGCGTTCAAGTCCCAGCGGGCCAAGACGATCAGCGGTCTGCTCGCGTTCGTGCTGATCGCCGCGGTCACCGTCATGATGTTCGTGCTGAGTCCTTACGGCAATCACCGCCAGCTTCCATCGCATACGACGCCGACGGCGAAGACCGCGACGACCGGATCGAACTCGGCCATCTCGGCGAATCCCTAGCGGCGGTGCAGTGCGCCGGCCCTGATCAGGACTCGCGCCACAGCTGCAGCAGGTACTGCTCCATGCCTTCGAGCTGCTTGCGGGCCTGCTGGAAGTCGTCGCTCAGCGGGTCGGAATACTGCTGGAACAGGTCGCCGTAGCTCTGCACCGCGGCAGCCCGGTTCCTGGTGTAGATGCGCACGCCGTAATCGCCGACGCCGCCGGACAGCCGCAGGGCGGCGACGGCCGTGCCCGCCGAGCCCATGTCGATGCTCAGCTGGCCGCGCAGGTACAGCACGCACTTGGCCTCGTCCTCGTACCCGTCGCTGAACGGCGGCGGCGCGTCGTCCCATTCCTCGACGGTCAGCTGGACGCCCAGATGATCCTGCGCGCAGGACACCAGCAGCTGGTCCCGGCTGGTGCTGATCAGCGAGTCGGCGGGCGGCACCGGGCCGCCGGTCGCCTCCAGGTCCGCGACCGGGTCATGCACCCGGAACATCATCCGATCAGGGAGGACCGGCATCTCCAGCCGGAGCAGCCTGCGACTCACCTGGCCCCCCTCTGGGCGTCATGCGCTCCGCGGCAGCAGGGCTGCCGAAGATCCTGACCTACAGGATGCTCCAACCACGGCCACTTGCGTACCCAATCGGCCAGAAAGACTTGGTATCGACAGCGATAGATCGCAGGCCGGCCGGGCAGTTGGCTATCCTCGCGCCATGACAGACCCAGCCGCGCAATGCCCGGGCATCACCCACCGCCATGTCCAGGCCGGCGATCTGGACATGCACATCGCCGAGGCTGGCAAGGGACCGCTGGTACTGCTGCTGCACGGCTTCCCGGAGAGCTGGTACTCCTGGCGCCATCAGCTGACCGCACTCGCCGCGGCCGGCTACCACGCGGTCGCGCCCGATCAGCGCGGCTACTGCGAGACCGGCCCGCCGGGCGGACCCGGCCAGCAGGCCGGCATCGGCGAGTACACGATGCTGCACCTGACCGGCGACGTGATCGCGCTGATGGATGCGCTCGGCGCGGACCAGGCCGTCGTCGCCGGCCATGACTGGGGCGCGCCGGTCGCCTGGCACGCCGCGCTGTTCCGGCCCGACCGGATCCGCGGCGTCATCGGGCTGAGCGTTCCCTACCGGCCGCGCGGCAGCGCCGCGCCGATCGCGACGCTGCGCGCGGCGCTCGGCGAGAGCTTCTACATGGTCTACTTCCAGCAGCCCGGCGTCGCCGACGCGGAGCTGAGCCGCGATCCGGCGGCCACCTTCCGCAAAGTCCTCTACAGCCTGGCCGGGGAGGCGCCCGGCATGCGGCTGATCCCGGCCGGCGGCGGCTTCCTGGACGCCGCGGCCGATCCCGCCGAGCTGCCGGCCTGGCTGACCCAGCACGACATCGACACCTACGTCGCGCAGTACGCGGAGTCGGGCTTCACCGGCCCGCTGAACTGGTACCGCAACCTGGACCGCAACTGGGAGCTGACCGCCGCCTGGCAGCACGCGCCGATCCGACGTGCCGGCCCTGTTCATCGCCGGCGACCGCGACCCGGTGATCAGCTTCGTCAGCACCGACGGCATGGACCGAGGTGCTGCCGAGGCTGACCAGGTCGGTGATCCTGCCCGGCTGCGGGCACTGGACCCAGCAGGAGCGGCCGGCCGAGGTCAACGCGGCGATGATCAGCTTCCTGCGGCCTCGGCCGTACGCGCCCGGAGGGCGGCTGACGACGCCGGCACGGGCGAGCAGCGCCTCCGCTAGCGGACGAAGACCTCGGCGGCGGCGCCGGGTACTGCCGGGTCCGTGGCCGGCCTTGCCCCGGCGACGAACCGGTCGAGCTCGCCGCCCGTCCAGCAGCCGGGCCGGGAACGGGTCGGCCGCCACCCGCCTGGTCAGTCCGGCGACCGGCAGCTCCCGGCAGGCAGCCGCGAGCACCAGGTTGCCGAACCTGCGGCCGCGCAGCACCGGCGCGTCGGCGATCAGGCAGCGCGGGCGAAGACGCGCAGCACCGCCGCGATCCTGGCCCTGGTATGCGCCAGCGGCGGCCCGTCGCCGATGTTGACGGCGAATATCCCGCCGGGCGCCAGCACGCTGGCCGCCGCCGCGGTGAACTCGGCCGATGTCAGGTGCGCCGGCGTGCCAGGCCCCCGCGAAGACGTCGCCGATCACCACGTCGAAAGACGCGGCGCCAGCGCCTCCAGGACGGCGCGCGCGTCGCCGATCCGGATCCTGGTCCGCCCGGCGCGGCCGGCGCCGCGGCGGCCGGCTGGCGCAGCGGCAGCCGGCGCGGACCAGCTCCATCAGCGCGGCGTCGGAGTCGACGGCGAGCTGGCTGGATCCCGGCCGGGTGCTGCGCCACATAGCGGGCCAGGGTCATCGCGCCGGCGCCCAGGTGCAGTACCCGCAGCGGCTCGCCGTCCGGCGCGGCGAGGTCGAGCACGTGGCCGAGCCGCCGCACGTACTCGAACTCGAGGTACTGCGGGATCGTCGAGGTCGACGTAGGACTGCGGCGTGCCGTGCACGAGCAGTGTCCAGGCCCGCGGCCGGTCGAGGTCGGCCAGCAGCTCGTACTCGCCGACCGGGCGCAGCTCCGGCCGCGAATCGCCGTCCACTTAGTCGACCGGAATCTCGGCCGAGTCCGCCAGCCGCAGCTTGCGCCGGGCTCGCTCGTAGAAGGTGCTGCGGCCGAACCGCACCACGTGCGCGGCGCCCGGCCGCGGCCGCACCTCGATCCGGTCGCCGGGGCTGACCTCGGCGGCCAGCTGCGCCGTCCACCTCGACGGCCAGCCTGCCGCTGTCCGGCAGTACCTCCAGCACCAGGCTGTCCTGCAGCGACAGGACCAGGCCCCGGTTGTAGGCCGAGTGCGGCGCGGCAGGCGTGACCAGCAGGGCATCCACCGCCGGGCTGACGATCGGGCCGCCGGCCGAGAAGCTGTAGGCGGTCGACCCGGCCGGCGTCGCGACCACGATGGCGTCGGCGGCATAGCTGACGAACGGATGGCCGCCGGCCACGACGGCCACCTTCGCGGTCGGGTTGCCGGGAAACCGGACCAGCACGATGTCGTTGAACGCCGTGACCACCGGTCCCCGATGACGGCATCGACCGCGAGCCGCGGCTCGATGGTGAACTCGCCCGCGTCTAAGGTGGTCAGCGCGGCCGGCAGGTCCGGCACGTCCACCTCGGCCAGGAAGCCGAGCTTGCCCAGGTTGACCCCGAGCACCGGCGGCCGCTGCCGGTCGACCAGCCGCATCGCGCGCAGCATCGTGCCGTCGCCGCCGAGGCCGACCACCAGATCGGCCCGCTGGCCGAGTTCGGCATCGCTGACCCCGATCGCCGCGCAGTTGAGCCGCTCGATCTCGGCCGTGATCCCGAGCACCTGGATCTTCCGCCGCGCGGCCCACTCCAGGATCGCCGCGACCGCCTCGGCCGAGTCGCGGCGCGGATGCAGCACGATGCCGACGACGTGCATCTCAGCCGCCCGAACAGCGCCGGGACCGCCCTGATTGCGGGCGAGTTCGACTGCTCATCTGCCCATGATCTCGCGCCAGCGCCTCGACATGACCCGGTCGGCCTCGGCCAGCCGGGCATAACCAGCAGCATCGGCCGGGTTAGCGCGAGCCGAGGAGACTGCGCCGATCACGGGAGCTGCCCAGATGAAGGCAGTTCGGTTCGACGAGTACGGGCCGGTCGAGGTCCTGAAGGTTGTCGAGGTGCCGCAGCCGGCGCCAGGCCCTGGCCAGGTCCTCGTGCAGGTCAAGGCGGCCGGGATCAACCCGGGCGAGGCGAAGATCCGGTCCGGCGTGCTGCATGCGCAGTTCCCGGCGACGTTTCCCTCCGGCCAGGGCAGTGACCTGGCCGGAGTCATCGCCGGCACCGGCGCCGGGGTGACCGGCTGGGCGGCCGGCGATGAGGTCATCGGCTGGACCGACAGCCGGGCCAGCCAGGCCGAGTACGTCCTCGTCGAGGCGCAGAACCTGACCTCGAAGCCTGCCGGGCTGCCGTGGGAGGCCGCCGGGGCGCTGTTCGTGACGGGCGCGACCGCGTACGCTGCGGTGCGGGCGGTCGAGCTGAGCGCCGGGCGACACCGTCGTGGTGGCAGGCGCGGCGGGCGGCGTCGGGCTCGCTCGCGGTCCAGCTGGCCCGCGGGCTGGAGCCACCGTGATCGGCCTGGCCAGCCAGGCCAATCACGACTGGCTGGCGCAGCACGGCGTCATCCCGGTGGCCTACGGCGACGGCGTCGAGGAGCGGATCAGGCAGGCCGCGCCCGTGGTCAGCGCGTTCATCGACACCGTCGGCGGCGGCTACGTCGAGCTGGCGCTGCGCCTTGGGGTCAGCCCGGCGCGGATCGACACCATCGCCGACTTCGCCGCGGTGGCCGAGCACGGGGTCAAAGCCGAGGGCAACGCGGCCGGCGCCAGCGCGGCAGTACTGGCCGAGCTTGCCGGGCTGATCACGGCGGCGCGGTTGAGCTGCCGATCGCGGCCGCGTTCCCGCTCGAGGCGGTCAAGGACGCCTATCGCGAGCTGGCGCGCGGGCATACGCGCGGGAAGATCGTCCTTATTCCCTGACGGCGGGCGCCGGCAGACCAGCCCGGCAGCGCGCCTCTTGCCACAGATCGGCGTACTGCAGCGCCGCCGCGACTGCGCGGCGCAAAGGCACCGACAGGCGCGCGCCTGACGGCCATCTGCTCGATCACCGAGAGCGCCGGGATGGCCGCGGTAGCGAAGTCCTTGCGGCTGGCGGGCAGTTCCGCGGCGATCTGGGTGTGCAGCCGCTTGCGCCGGTCAAGCATCGAGAAGAACGCGAGCACGTCCGGCCGGTGCCCGTCGAAGCCGGCGACGAAGTCGGTCAGCTGGTCCAGCGTCCTGCACCGACAGCGTCGTCGGGATCAGCGGGACCAGCAGCAGGTCTGCCGCGTGCAGCACGCTTTCCGACAGCAGGGAAATGCTCGGCGGGCAATCCAGGAAGATCGCGTCGTACTCCTTCTTCAGCGGCGCGAGCAGGCTGGCAAGCCGCCGGACAGGCCGCTTGGCCGAGTCCAGCACCAGGTCCAGGTTGCGGTACGTGAAGTCGGCGGGCAGCAGGTCGAGGTCATCGAAGTCGGTGCCCTTGATCGCGGCATCGATCGACTTGGTGCCCTGCATCAGTGCCTTGCCGCCACCCTTGACCCTCGGCTTGATCCGGAACAGGTAGCTGGCGGCCCCCTGCGGGTCCAGGTCCCACAGCAGCACCCGGTAGCCATCCTTGGCGGCGAGGTACCCGAGGTTGACGGCGGTGGCCGTCTTGCCGACGCCGCCCTTGATGTTGTAGGTCGCGAAGATCTTCATGCCGCCGTCGTCCTCGCCAGCTCGGAGAGCCTGGCCTGACTCGCAGGGCTGGCGAAATCCGCGAACCGGCTGTCGAACTCGCTCCTGGCTTGCCGCTGCCGCAGCGCCAGGCTGGCCGCGATCTCGCCCATCGCCAGCAGCGTCCCGGCCGGGGCACTGCGGTCGGCCAGCATTTGCTCGGCGAAGAGGCGGATTTCGGCGCGCTGGACCTCTGCGTCCTGGAATTCACCGAGGCAATCCTGCAGCGCCTTCAGTTCCCTGACGGCCTGCCAGCGCTGCGCAGGGTCGTGCAGCGATCCGAACATCTCCACCAGGTACCGCAGTTCCTTACAGTGCTTGCGCAGGTCGTGCAGGCTTTCCGGCAGGTGAGGTGGCGGTAATGACGGAACCGGTCCGCAGCGCCTTACGGCAGGCCGCGCCGATCCGCGCCTCAGCCAGCCGGGCAACTGAGGAGCGCTTACGCGCGGGCCGCGCTCCGGCGAGCGCCGCCCGCCAGTCACCGGTCAGCCGGGCGAACCTGGCCGAGCGGAGCCCCCTGGCGAGCTGACGCTGGGCCGCCTGCCGCGACCTGGCCAGGTGGTCATGAAAGGGAGTGAGCTCCTGCTCGAGCTAGCCCCGACCAGGCCAGCTGCCATCTCCGGAAAGCCCAGCAGGTAAACGTCCAGGTCGCGGGTCGGCGTCGTCAGCTGGCCGAGCCAGCGGAACTGCGGCGCGAAGCTGGCGGCCAGCCCGTGCGGCAGCGCGCTGCCGCACTGCTTGAGCGCCGACCTCGTTCGGCGGACCGCGATGCGCAGGTCGTGCAGGAATTCGGTGTCGATGTCCTTCACGGTGCCCGGCACGTTGGCCTCGAGGGAGTCCAGCAGCGCGGTGAGGATCGCTGCCATCGCAACGCCGGCCGGCATGGCCGGGGTGAGTCGCACCGCGGCGGTCTTGCCGGGCATCTCTCCCGGGCGGCGGCCCGCCGCGGCCAGCGCGGTGTCCAGCGCCGTCCCGCGGCCGGCGCTGATGCCGGGCAGGCCGGCCAGCTCCCGGCCGAGCTTGTCGGCCTGGCCCTGATACCCGCGGACCGGCACCAGGGTCAGCCGGGCCGGGGCCGCCGCGCGGGCGGGGAAGGTCACCGCCATGCGGTCGACAGCCAGCCTGGCAACTGTCTTGTCGTCAACGTTCAGGGCGCGCAGTTCGCGCACGGTACTGACGGCGCGAGCCACCGGGAGCAGGGCACGGATGCTGACGACGGGCTCCAGCAGTTCGCGCAGCGGTCCGGCCGGCAAGACGGTCAGCAGTCCCGGCCAGCGCATTGCGGCGTCGGCGCGTTCGGTGGCCAGCACCTCGCCGTCCCGGCCGGTCAGGACCAGCCGGATGGCGCGGTCGGCCCGGCCAGCGGAGCGCACTTGCTCCAGCGTGAGTCCGGCCCGGTACAGGCGCCAGTCGAAGGTGTCGAGCCAGGTGCGCCGGAAGGTGCCAGCGCCTGACAGCCCTGCCCCTGATAGCCCTGCCCCTGACTGCCCCGCCGGGGCGGTGCTTGAGCCGTTGCCTGCGCCCGCGGCAGTACCGGGCCGGCCATGAGCGCCGTGGCCTGCTCTGCCCAGGCGAATGCGCTGCCTGCGTGCGCGCCGGACCGCAGCAGGTCAAGATCTGTCCCGGCTCCCGCGTCGCCGTTGAGCACGAACTCGCGCGAGCCGTTAGCCACTATGTGAACCTCTGTGAACAGTCGGGAATACTCAGGAAGTTGAATGTCGCCGGATTATCAGTAAACAGACATCCAGCATTAATCTTGCATTAACCATACTAGCAATTCGCGAAGTGCCTGCCTAGCTGCTGCGAGCCGTCACGGTATGCGCTGCGCCGCGGTCCGATAACGTGAAACCGATATGAAGATGGACTGGGAGACTGCCTCGTCGCTGGCCACCGCGGGCGGCACGCTGGTGCTGGCGCTCGCGACCTTCAGCGCCGTGCGCTCGGCGAACAAGGCAGCCAGGGTCGCCGAGCAAGCGCTGCTGGTCGGCACCCGGCCGCTGCTGGTCGCCTCCCGGCTCAATGACGTTCAGCAGAAGATCTTCTACGGAGACGGCAAGCACGAACTGCTCGAGGGCGGGCGCGGCACGGCCGAACTCGACAACGGGATCGTCTACCTGGCGATCTCCGTCAGGAACGCGGGCCGGGGGATCGCGGTCCTGCATGGCTGGCAGTTCCTGCCGGGGCGGCAAGGCGCACGTGACCGGCCCGACCCGGCCGCGTTCCATCCGCAGCAGCGGGACCTGTACGTCGCGCCTAACGACATCGGCTTCTGGCAAGCCGCCTTCCGCGATCAGGCCGACCCCTGCTACGACGCCGCGGTCGCGGCCGTCAGCTCCGGCGAGGTGCTCACTATCGATGTCCTCTACGGAGACCACGAGGGCGGCCAGCGTGCCATCACCCGGTTCACCCTGCAGCGTGGCGGCAGCGGGGTGTGGATCGCCTCGGTGATCAGGCACTGGAACCTGGACCGGCCAGATCCGCGTTAGCACCGCGGCCCGCTGGCGCCGCGAGCCTCGCCCGGCGAGGATGGAAGTAAGCAGGCGTTGGCGCGCGTAAGGAGTCTTCATGCTGCAGGTGTTCGGATTCGAGCGGATCGGCGTCGTCGTGGGCGACCTCTACTTCATTGACCCGTCGCCTGCCAAGGGCCAGGAAGGCCCGGAGCACGGCGTCCGGCTCGAGGTCCGGATGCTGCAGCCGGGTGAGCTGAGCGGCTCCATCTACTCATCAAGGCCGATCACCGTGGCAGAACCTGTCTGGCGGGCCGACCTGCTGGAAAGCGTGGACGGAACGCCGGGCAGCTTCGACCGGACTCATCACCATCCGCACGTCCACGGCTGGGAGCCTGGCCACCGGGTGTTCGAGCGCGGCTTGTCCAGCGATCCGGTCGGGTGGGTCGGCACCCAGCTGGCAGATCTGGAGGGCCTGCTGAGCCAGGCAGGGTTCGAGGTGGACGCGGCTCTGGCCGCCGATGCCGAGAGCCTGCGCGGCGCCGTGCCAGAGGTGCAGCGGACCGTGGCCACCATGCTGGACCGGGTCAAGGCCGGCGAACTCGGCACCGCGCCGGAGGGCGACGATCTGACCAGCGCGCGGGTCAGCTGGCTGTAGCGGACTCGTGCGGTTGGCTTGAGCTCGGTGCAGAGCGGCCGCTAGCCGCTCTGTTCAGAACCGGGGTGCCCGCGAGGTTCAGAACGGGGTGCCCGCGAGCCAGCCGGAGAAGAGGCTGGCTTCGCCGGTCACGCTGACGGCCGGCTCATCGGCCGCGAGTCGCCGCAGGAGCACTAGCAGCAGCTTGTCGGCCGGGCCCGCCACGCTGACGTCGGCCTGCCCGGCCCCGCCTGACAGTGCGAGCCCTTGTTCGGTTCCGCTGATCAGCCAGCTCACCGTACTGTCCGGCACCCCGCTGCCGGTGGCCGTCAGCTGCAGCCGCGCGCCGGCCGGCAGCGGCCTGACCTCGCTGGTTCCGCCGCGGGTGGCCATCGACAGCCATTCGTCTATCCCGTCCGCCGCGAGGTACTGGTCCAGCGCCACCGGCCGGCCAGCGGCAAGCTCAGCGTCAGCCCGGTGCACCATCGTCTCGTGCGCCTGCCGACGGGCCCAGAAACCGGCAGGCGCGATCGCACCGAACGCCCAGACCGGCGCGTCCCCGGCGTCGGCGATCGCCTCGATCACGCGGGCGGCGCCGGCCGTCAGCCATGCCGCCCGTTCGCCGGCCTCAGCCGGGTAACGGCCATCAGGAACCGCATTGAACGCGATCATCTCCTGCGCTCTCGTCCTGACGAGTTCGCCCGCCCACCGGTGGACCCGGCCGACATGCGTCGCCAGCTGACGCAGTGTCCAGTCCGGGCACGACGGGACAGGCAGTTCGTTGTCGCAGCTGCTGGCGATCTCTGCCAGCATCGCGGTGCTGGCGCTGATCTCCCCAAGGAACTGAGCCTGGCTTGGTTGCTGCATCGCGTCCTCCGGTGGTCGGCTCCGCTCAGCCTAGGCACGTCGCGGCCGCCCCGCGGGCGGTTGACGCGAGGTCGGCGCCTGACGGCGGGACTACCGAAGTCGGCCTGGCCTCGTCACACTGAGCTTGTGCATGACTTCGACGTTCTGGTGATCGGGTCGGGCCCAGGCGGGCAGAAGGCAGCGATCGCGGCGGCCAAGCTAGACCGCCGGGTGGGGATCGTGGAGCGGCCGGACATGCTGGGCGGTGTCTGCCTCAACACCGGCACGATCCCGTCCAAGACCCTCAGGGAAGCCGTGCTCTACCTGACCGGCCTCGACCAGCGGGAGATGTACGGGCAGAACTACCGCGTCAAGGACGAGATCACCATCGGCGACCTCACCGCGCGCACGCGCCATGTGGTCAGCCGGGAGAACGATGTCGTCCGCAACCAGCTCAGCCGCAACCGGGTGGTCCTCCACACCGGCACCGCCAGGTTCACCGGCCCGCACTCCGTCGCCATCGCCGACGCCAGCGGGCGCGCCCGCGATATCACCGCCGACAAGATCATCATCGCTACCGGAACTCGGCCAGCGAGGCCGGACACGGTCGCTTTCGACGACAAGAGCATCCTCGACTCCGACGGAATCCTGCATCTCGAGCGAGTGCCGCGGTCGATGATCGTGGCCGGGGCAGGGGTTATCGGCATCGAGTACGCCTCCATGTTCGCCGCGCTCGGCACCAAGGTGACAGTGGTCGAGCAGCGCGACCGGATGCTGGAATTCTGCGACCTCGAGGTGGTCGAGGCACTGAAGTACCACCTCCGTGACCTGGCGGTGACGTTCAGGTTCGGTGAGACGGTGACGGCTGTCGAGTCCAGGCCGGAAGGCGCGATCGCCGCGCTGGCCAGCGGGAAGCGGATCCCGGCAGACACCGTCATGTACTCAGCCGGCCGGCAAGGGATGACCGATGAGCTGGACCTGCCGGCGGCGGGCCTGGCTGCCGACGCCCGCGGCCGGATCAAGGTCGGTGAGTTCTTTCAGACCAGCGTCCCGTCGATTTACGCGGTCGGCGACGTCATCGGCTTCCCGGCCCTGGCGGCTACCTCCATGGAGCAGGGCCGGCTCGCCGCCCACCACGCCTGCGGCGAGCCCATCCACGAAGTCAGCCCGCTGCAGCCGATCGGGATCTACAGCCTGCCGGAGATCAGCTTCATCGGCAGGACCGAAGATCAGCTCACCCGCGACTGCGTGCCGTTTGAGGTTGGCGTCTCCCGCTACCGGGAGCTGGCCCGCGGCCAGATCATCGGCGATTCCTACGGGGTGCTGAAACTGCTGGTCTCGCCCGTCGATCGCAGCCTGCTCGGGGTCCACGTCTTCGGCACAGGTGCGACGGAGCTTGTGCACATCGGCCAGGCAGTCATGGGCTGCGGCGGAACCGTCGACTACCTGGTGGACGCCGTCTTCAATTACCCCACGCTAGCGGAGTCGTACAAGGTCGCTGCCCTGGACGCAACGAACAAGATGCGGCAGATCGAGAGGTTCTCCGCCTAGGCGGAGCAGCCAGCTCTGACGGCGGCTCCGGCCGGCCGCAGCCTCTCAGCCGCAGCCGCAGGCACCGCCGCAGCAGCCGCCACCGCCACCCGCGCGGCTGGCCGCCCTGGCTGGCCCGGCCGCCGACCGCGACCGCCGACAGCAGCTTCACGGTGTCGTCGTGGCCCTGCGGGCACGCCGCCGTGGCCGAAGCTTCACTCATCGGACGGGTCTGCTCGAAGGTGTCGCCGCATGCGCGGCAGCGGTACTCATATCGGGGCACGAGCAGAGTGTACCGCCCGCGGACCGGGCCGCCCGATCACTCACCGGACCAGATCGCGGTCAGGCTGCCAAGGTAGGTAGTTGTGAACAAGCAACCTTTCACCTGTAGGCTAGCTGAGCGTGGGCGTGATATCGAAGCGGGCGGCGGCGCAACCGGCATCTGATCAGCCATCGGACAGGTACAAGTGGGTGGCACTGTCCAACACCACGCTGAGCATGACGATGGCCACGATCGACGGCTCTATCGTCATCATCGCGATGCCTGCCATCTTCCGTGGCATCCACCTCAGCCCGCTGGCGCCGGGAAACATCACCTACGTCCTGTGGATGATCATGGGCTACCTGCTCGTGCAGGCCGTCCTCGTGGTCACCCTGGGCAGGCTGGGCGACATGTTCGGCCGGGTCAAGATCTACAACCTCGGCTTCGTCGTGTTCACGGCCGCTTCGATCGCGCTCTCGCTTGACCCTTTCATCGGCACCTCGGGAGCGCTCTGGCTGATCTTGTGGCGTGTCGGGCAGGCGTTCGGCGGGGCCATGCTGATGGCCAACTCCGCCGCCATCCTCACTGACGCGTTCCCCGCCAACCAGCGTGGCACCGCGCTTGGCATCAACCAGATCGCCGGCATCTCCGGCCAGTTCGTCGGCCTGCTCCTCGGTGGCCTGCTCGCGGCCTGGGACTGGCGCGCGGTCTTCTGGGTCAACGTGCCTATCGGCGTCTGGGGCACGCTGTGGGCGTACAGAAGCCTTCGCGAGATCGCCGCCACCAGGCGCGCCAAGATCGACTGGGTCGGCAACGTCCTGTTCGCCGTCGGCGCTACCAGCCTGCTCGCCGCGATCACCTTCGGCATCCAGCCCTACGGCGGCCACGCCACTGGCTGGACCAACCCGAAGGTCGTCGCCGGGCTCGCGGGCGGAGCCGCGCTGCTTGTCGTCTTCGGTATCGTCGAGACCAAGATCGCTGAGCCCATGTTCAGGATGGGACTGTTCAAGATCCGGGCCTTCGCGGCCGGCAACGCGGCCAGCCTGATGGGCTCCATGGCACGCGGCGGCCTGCAATTCATGCTGGTCATCTGGCTAGCCGGCATCTGGCTGCCGTTGCACGGCTACGACTACACGGTGACACCTCTGTGGGCGGGCATCTACATGCTGCCGCTGACCGCGGGCTTCCTGATCGCCGGACCGATCTCCGGTTACCTGTCGGATCGCTACGGGGCGCGGCCCTTCGCGACCGCAGGCCTGCTGGTGGGCGCGTGCGGATTCACCGGCCTGATGCTGCTGCCGGTGGACTTCCCCTACTGGGTCTTCGCTTGCGTCATTTTCTGCAACGGCATCGGCTCTGGCTTGTTCGCCTCGCCGAACACCTCCTCGATCATGAGCAGCGTGCCCGCCGAGCACCGAGGGGCGGCATCCGGCATGCGATCTGTGTTCATGAACTCGGGCATGTCGCTGTCGATCGGCTTCTTCTTCTCGCTGATGATCGCCGGGCTGGCCAACACGCTGCCGAACGCGCTGAGCCGCGGCCTGGAGGGCGCAGGGCGTCCCGGCCGCCGCGGCCATCCACGTGGCGCACCTGCCGCCGGTCAGCACGCTGTTCTCGGCCCTGCTCGGGTATAACCCGATCGCCGGGCTGCTGGGCCCGACCGGCGTCCTGGCCAAACTGCCAGCCCATAACGTGGCCGTCCTTACCGGCCACCAGTTCTTCCCCGACCTGATCGCCGCGCCTTTCCATCACGGCCTGAAGATCGTCTTTACCGCGGCTATCGTCATGTCGGTCGCTGGCGCGCTGATCTCGCTGCTGCGCGGCAAGCAGTTCTACTACGCCGAGCCGACGGCCGTACCGACCTCGGTGCCGCAGGCTGGCCAGCCCGCCACGGCGAGTCCTGCGCCGATTGCCGACTAGCTGACGCTGCTCGCCGCGCCGCCGCGGGCCCACGGGGCACCATCGCGTCCGGCCGGATCAGGCCCGGCACACCGAATCTCATCAGGCATGCAACCGTACGGCCGGCTGGCCAGTCATAACGGGCAAGCGCCGGGCAGCCAAACCCCGGCACGCCAGCGAACGGAACGCCATGAACGGAACAACCTGACGCCGCCGGTGACGGGCCGGCACCGGGCCGGCGCGCGGTTTATCCGGCCCGAATTACGCAATCGGGTGAGGACCGTAATTACTGTTGATTGCCGGTCGTAAATACCACCGTTAAGCGCCGGTTATTAACTCTCTGACGCGGGCACCCGACTCCGTCGGCGCTGCCCGCGGCCTGCGCGAATCTTGCTAAATGCGATGTCACGCGCGATGTTCATTAGTCAGGAGAATCCGTCGCCTTCGCCGTGCCGAGAGTTTAGGTCTGCCATTATCTCAATGCCTCTCACCGCAGCCGGATCACGGACCATGTGCTGGCCCGCGGTTCTGCGAATCACGAATGGACTGCGCTCGTGCAGCACGGAATTCAAGTGGTGGACACCCGGCCGGGCCGGGTTCGCCTGCCACGGCTGGCCAGCTGGGCGATAACCGTCCTTGTCCTGGTCGCCATGGCGGTCGCCGCGGCCGGAATCCTCGCCGTCGCTCAGTCGCCGGCCACCAGGGCTAGCCCGGCCGTCCGCGCCCGCCCGCAGCAGGCACCGGCCGCGGTGCTGACCGGCAGCCCGGTCTCCGTCAGCGCCGGCGCCGCGCGCCTGCTGGTGGCAGCGGCGCCAGCCGTCGTGGTCGCGAACGCGAACATGCGCGCCGATGTGGTCGCCGCGGCGTCTATCGCTGTCCGGGTGCACGCACCGTTGCTGCTGGCGGATATCCCGAGTACCGGGCCGGGCCTGGCGATACTGCGCGCGGAAATCAAGTCGCTGGGAACCGCCACGGTGCTCGCGGTGGGGATAACACCGCGCACGCTGTCGGCGGAGCTGTCCAAGGTCAAGGTCGTGAGCAGCGCAGCAGCCCTCCCGACCACCGGCGCGGCGGTCCCGCTGCGGCGCGTCGCCCTCCTGGTGCACGGCAGTTCGTCAGTCACGGCCATAGCCGCCGCCGCCACCGCCAAGGTGACCGGCGTGCAGGTCATCAGCGTGCACAACTACGATCCGCGCGCCGACCCCGCTGCCATCCAGGCCCTTGCCGCGGCCAAGCCGCTCAGCGTCGTGGCCGTCGGCGCCGGCTTCAAGACCGCCAGGCTGCTGGCCGCCAGGGTCGCCGTCGCCGAGACTGGCGTGCAATTGCCGGGCGGCGGACAGGTGCTCTTCCCGATGCGCAGGCTCGTGGCCTTGTACGGCAACCCGGAATCCAGGGCCCTCGGCGCCCTGGGCCAGCAGGACCTGCCGGCCAGCATTACCAGGGCCGAGGTCGTCGCGGCGCAATACCGCTCGCTGACCAAGGTGCCGGTCGTGCCTGCGTTCGAGATCATCGCCACCGTCGCTCAGGGCTCACCCGGCCCGTCGGGCAGCTACTCCTACGAGACCCCGGTCTCCGAGCTGCGGCCGTATGTCCTGGCGGCGACGGCGGCGCACATGTACGTGATCCTGGACTTGCAGCCAGGCCGGGACGACCTGCTGACTCAGGCCAAGCTGTACCGCACGCTGCTGAAACTGCCGAACGTCGGACTGGCACTCGACCCTGAGTGGAAGCTGCAGCCCGGTCAAAAGCCGCTGCGGCAGATCGGCAGCGTCAGCATCAGCGAGGTCAACAGTGTCGTGAACTGGCTGGCCAGCCTGACCGCGAAGTACCACCTGCCGCAAAAGCTGCTGGAACTGCACCAGTTCCGGCTGTCGATGATCCAGAACGAATCGCAGCTCGACATCAGGCACGAAGATCTGGCGATCGTCGTCAATATGGACGGCCAGGGGGCGCCGTCGACCAAACAGCAGACCTGGAACGGCATCGTCTCAGCGGCACCGAAAGGCGTGTTTTTCGGCTGGAAGGACTTCTACGTCAAAGACACCCCGATGCTCGACCCGCAGGCCACCATCGAGCGGCGGCCGGTACCTGTCCTGATCTCCTATCAGTAACCCCTCGCCCTGGCCGCGAGACTGCTCCTGGTTCCTGACGAGGCAAGCCCTGGCACAGCGATGAGAAACCCGGGAAACGGGCATCAACGGTCCGGGGGTCTGCAACCGCGCGGCGTCAGCCGGTCAGCCGGTCAGCAGGGAGGGGGAGAACTGCATGCGCGTCCGCGGGCCGGAGCCGGACGGCACGGTCTTCCGCCGGCCGGGAGCGCGGGAGCTGCGAGTTGTCGCTGACGCTCTGCGCGCCGAGACCGTGGGCGGCGGCCTGCTGCTCGGCGCGACCATCATCGCGATCATCCTGGCGAATTCCGGGGCCAAGAACTGGTACGAGCACCTGCAGCACTATGCGATCGGCCCGGCTGCGCTGCTGCTGCATCTCAGCCTGGAGACGTGGACGGCCGACGGGCTGCTAGCGATCTTCTTCTTCGTCGCCGGGCTGGAGCTCAAGCGCGAGCTGGTCGCGGGGGAGATGCGCCGCCTGTCCGCGGCCCTGGTGCCCGTGATGGCAGCCCTCGGCGGGATGGTACTGCCAGCGCTTGTCTACCTGGCAGTGAACATCGGCCACCCGACGGTGCGCGGCTGGGCCATCCCGTCCGCGACCGACCTGGCGTTCGCGCTCGCCGTACTGGCCGTCACCGGACGGTTCCTGCCGGCCGGGCTGCGCGCCTTCCTGCTCACGCTGGCAGTCGTCGACGACATCGGCGCGATCATCGTGATCGCCATCGCCTACACCAGCAGCATCAAGCTGGTGCCGCTGGCGGTCGCCGCCGCCTTGCTCGTCGTGTTCTGGTACCTGCAGCGGATCCGGCTCACGCGGTGGTGGCTCGTCGTGCCGCTGGCAGTGATCATCTGGGCTCTGGTGCATGCCTCAGGGATCCACCCGACGGTCGCCGGAGTCGCGTTCGGCCTGCTGGTGCCGGTGACAGTCGACGACACCGACCAGTCTCCGGCCGAGCACCTGGAGCACGTGGTCCGGCCCCTCTCGGCGGGTTTCGCCGTGCCCGCCTTCGCGCTGCTGTCGGCGGGCATCACCATCTCCGCCGCGACGCTGCAGCAGGTTTTCACCGGCCGGATCGGCGTCGGCATCCTGGCCGGCCTGATCGCAGGCAAGGCAGTTGGCGTTCTCGGCGGCGCTTATCTCACCGCGCGGTTCACCAGGGCGCACCTGAGCCCCGGCCTGACCTGGGCAGACGTGTTCGCTATCGGGATACTGTCAGGGATCGGCTTCACCGTCTCGCTACTGATCTCCGACTTGGCGTTCGGTGCCGATTCCGGCAAGGCAGACGTCGCCAAGACTGCCGTCGT
This sequence comes from uncultured Actinomycetota bacterium, assembly GCA_963767215.1. Taxonomy (GTDB): domain Bacteria; phylum Actinomycetota; class Actinomycetes; order Streptosporangiales; family Streptosporangiaceae; genus JAJYUU01. The sequence goes on along the minus strand of CAVYDE010000006.1, from coordinate 146,889 downwards.
GCTCGCGTCGGTGATCGCCAGCATGGTAGCCAGCGGGCTGCTCATGATGCGGAACAAGCACTACCGGGAGCTGCAGGCTGAGCAATCCTGACGGGGGCATGTGCTCCTGGCGGCGGGCAGGCGCCGGGCCGGGGGGCCATCCGTCGCGACTGACCGGCTAGAGTTCCCGCTTCCTGAGCCAGTCCAGCGCGGCCTGGGCGACTTCGCGCCAGCCGTGATCGATCGTCAGCGAGTGCCCGCGATCGGCAAACTCGATGAAGTCAGTGACAGCAGGAGACTTGTGATAGAGCCTGCGGGTCGACGTCGAGATGGCCGCCGGCACCGTGTGATCCTGGCCGCCGGCCGTGATCAGCAACGGCCCGCGGGTCTTATTCCCTGTGTTCACCTTCGCCGGCGACCGAGGGGTGAAGTTCGCCAGCCCGGCTTCGAACAGGGGCTTGCCCGGCGAGGGCACGGCCCAGCGGTCGTACAGCTCGGTTGATTCGCGCTCGGGCAGGGCGTTGCCGAAGCCGTACCTGAACTGTTCGGCAGTGAGTGATACCGCCAGCTTGCGGTTAGCCGGCTTGCGCAGCGCGATCGAGGCGACTCGCAGCGCCGAAGGGGGCAGATTGAGCACGCCTTTGATCGGCGCCGGATCGATCGCGACGGCGGCAGCCGCCAGGTCCTGCCCGAGCAGCCGCTGCGCGATCAGGCCGCCGAAGGAATGGCCAATGACGATCGGCGGGGCGGCAAGGCCGCGGATGATCTCGGCGTAGTGACCGACGACATCGTCGATGCCCTTGCCCGCGACCCGGCCGGGATCCTGGCGCGCGGCTTCGACGGTGTCGGCGTCGCCTGGCCAGCCGGGTGCTGTCGGCGCGTAACCCGCCTCCTGGAACACCTCGAGCCACGGGTCCCACGAGCTGGCGTGCAGCCAGAGGCCGTGAACGAAGACTGCGGGCCTGCCTGGTTGTGTCATTGCGCGCTCTCTTCCTCAGCCTGGCCGCGACGCCCGAAGATGGAGTACTCAGCACCTCGTTCTTCTCCGCATGCCCTGACCGTAAACGCGGCCACCAGCGGCACGGACCTGAGCCGCGCTGAGGACATAGGTCGCATACGACTCACTGTGTTCCGCGACCAGCGGCATCGCTGGACAGAGCCCTCCGCGCATGCCACGCTGAAGCCGTCGCTAACAAGACGTATCAGAGCAGTCACTGAATGTGATGAAACCGCGCGTCACCCGGTGCCCAGACCTCGTAGTTCTGACCGCCAGGCACGCTTGACTGTCCGGAGCCGGGCAGGAGGAACGAGAGGCAGGACCTGAATGTCCCGCAAGGCGAACGGCGCGCCAGATGCCCTGTCTGGCCACAACGACGCTGGCCGCGGCGTCTATGATTCCAGCGCACGCGGCACGGAAGGCGGCAAGCCCGGCCTGCTCCGCCGTCGGCGCGATGCGCCGTCCCATCCGCACAGCGTCGGCACCTGCCCTGCCTGCGGCTTACGGATCCGGGATCTGGCCGCTGCGCAGCTGGGCTTCTGTGACCGGTGCCGCGAATTCACTGGCATGTGCGGAGCCGGCCGCAGGATCATCTGCCCCGACATGATGACCAGGACGACGTGGCACATTCCCTGCACGGAACTGGGCGCGGTGGCCTGGGACATCACTCAGCTCCAGGGCCGGTGCAAGACTCTGCTGTGTCGCGCGCATGACGCCCAGGTCAGATTCGGCGGCACGCCGTGGATTGTGGCCGCTGTCGCGCTAGGCCCCGTCCGCAGCCGGGCTCGCTAGCAGCGACGCCACACGATTTCAGTGCTCAGCACGGATGTGCCTCGCTCGGCCGGTACGCAGGCTTGTGAGCGGGCCCACGAGAGGGCCCGCCGCACCTGCGGCCATGCTGAAGGAGGAGAACGATGCAGACCGAGACGGTGGACTTCGAGGCCATCAAGGAACGCCAGCGGCTGGGCTGGGAGTCGGGAGACTACCCGAGAGTCGGGAACACGCTCCAGCTCATCGCCGAGCGTCTGGTAGAGGCTGCGGGCGTGCGCTCGGGCCAACGAGTGCTCGACGTCGCATGCGGGCAGGGCAACGCGGCCATCGCGGCCGCGCGCCGGTTTACCGAGTCGACCGGCGTTGACTACGCGGCGAGCCTGCTCACTCAGGGCCGCGAGCGCGCCGAGGCCGAGCACATCCCTGTCACCTTCACCGAAGGTGACGCCGAGCGGCTACCATGCCCTGGCGGGGCATTCGACACGACACTGAGCACCTTGGGCGTCATGTTCGCACCGGACCAGGAACGCGCAGCCGCCGAACTGGTGCGGGTCACCCGCGCCGGCGGCACGATCGCGCTGGCGAACTGGACACCAGAAGGCCTCGTCGGCTTCTTGTTCAAGACCATCGGCAGGTACGGACCGCCGCCAGCGGGCGTCAAGTCGCCCATGCTCTGGGGTACCGAAAGCCGGCTCGAGGAACTCTTCGGAGACACCGTCAGGTGGACCTCACTCACCAAGCGCACGTTCGATTTCTGCTACCACTCACCAGAGCATTTCTCCGAATGGTTCCGCCTGTACTACGGGCCTATCACCCGGCTGGCCGGGACGCTCGACGAGCCTACCCGCGTGCGGTTCGCCGCAGATCTCGCCGACGTGGCGCGGCAATTCAACGCCGCGGACGACGGCTCCGTCCTGGCGCCGGGCGAGTACCTGGAGGCCATCGGGGTGCGGCGCTGATCGGTGCAGCGCACATCGCGTCCGTGGCCTGCCGCATCAAGGCGGGCTGCGGAGCGCGGCGCCGGTCGCCATGTCCGCGGCGCCGATCTTGACCATCGCGGCTATGCCGCGGTCTCGCTCTCGTCCGCCCGCGAAGATGAGCGTGCGGGCCCACTGATAGTGGCACCCAGCCTCCTTCAGCGCCGCTGCCGCGGCGAGCAGGCCCGCGCGATCTGAGCTGGCGAGCGCCGCGGCACGGCTGACGATGGCGGCCGCGATCGGGTTACCGGCGGTTGCCAGCCTGGCCCGGCGGATCCGGTCGGCAACGTCGGCGGAGCTGGCGAGCACCGCAGCTTCTGCCCACTCGGCCGCGTACCATGGCCGCCACTGCCCGTTCTGCCACGACCGGAAGTCCTCAGGCTCCGTGGTCAGCCTGCGCAGCGCGGCGGCGTGTTGCCCGCGGTGAAGCAGCAGCAAGGCGTCGAAGAACTCATAACACTGCAGGTCCCGAATCCACTGCGCGGGCGTCGCCATGCTGCGACTGACGTCGATCCACACAGTTCGCGCTCCGTCGTCACCACGCAGTCCGTGCACCGTGCCCGCAGCATAGGCCGCGCGGTTGAGGTTTCCGTCGTGCGGCCGACCTGCTCGCTCCCAGCCTTCGAGGAATAGCTCTCCGAAAGCGACGGTCTCGTCGAAGGCACCTGCCAGGGCAGTCACGACCAGCAGCCGGGCAGTCGCCAGGTGCGCCTCCTCGCGATGGAACGGCAGGTACCTGATGCGCTCGGCAAAGTCTCGCGCGGCCGGCAGGTCGCCCGCGGTTGCCGCGGTTTCCGCTGCCATGCAGAAGGCGTCAGATACTTCGAGCCCCGTATCCGCCCGTGGCCGCAACCCTGCCAGCAAGCTCGTGCGCAGCTGGGCATTGGCCGCAGCCGCCCGGATTTCTCCGTGCGCCAGCTGGACGGCGGTGAGCTGGTCGAGCGCGGCGCTTTCGGCCAGCGGGTCGCCGGACCGGCGGGCAAGCGCAAGGGCGTGCTCGGTTACCTCGGCAGTGGCCGGATCGGCCTCCGCGCCATCGAACGCCTCGGCAACGCGGATCCGGGCTTCCGCGACAAGGTCCCCGTGAGCGAGCGCCTTCGCCTCGGTGAGCAGCGCGTCCACCGAGCCGTCAGGCGGAATCTTCGAGAGGAGGCCGAACGCGCGGTTGATGAACTCAGCAGCCTGGGCAAGCTCCCTGGCCGCGCTGACCCGGTCACCGGCCCGCACTGCGGCGTCCGCGGCTGCTCTGTGCAGCCGGAGCACGTCGTCGCCGAAGTGCCTGGCCGAGGCCGCCCCGGCGGCGAAATGCAGGGCGTACGCGGCGGCGGCCGCCGTCTGCGACAGCTCGGCAGCTTGCTCATAGCGGTGCTGCGATTCGCCGGGCATCCCGCGGAGGTAGGTCAGCTCGGCGAGGCAGATCGCCAACTTGTACGCGTCGTCCCGGCATTCCTGTCTGGTGGCCGCCCAGCCCAAGGCCGACCGCAGCTCATCGGCTATGTCGTCAAAGGCCGCGCGCCAGGAACCCGAGTCAGGAACGGCACCGGCACTCAGCGCTGCGCCGGCATCCAGGCACCAGCGGACGTGGCGAGCGTGCACGTCAGCGAGTTCGCCGGCCTCGGCCAGGCGCTCCGCAGCGTACTGGCGGATGGTCTCCAGGGCGAGGTAACGCGTCGCTGGCCGGCTGGCAATGGCGACGAGCAGGCTCTGATCGGTCAGCGTGGCAAGGCCCGCGGCCAGGTCGCCGCTCCGGACCGCCGGCCAGCCGCTCGCGAGCGTCGCCGCGTCGCTGGCGGTAAAAGGCGCAGCGAACACCGAAACCAGTCTCAGCACGGCCTGGTCGGGGCGGCCCAGCAGCGCGAAGCTCCAGTCCAGGGCCGACCGGAGCGAGCGATGCCGGTCATCGATCCGCGAACCGCCGGCGAGCAACCGCAACCGGTCGGCGAGTCCGGCTTCGAGGCCATCCAAGCCAAGCGCTGGCAGTCGCGCGGCGGCCAGCTCGATGGCGAGCGCGATGCCGTCCAATCCCCGGCAGATAGCTGCGATCCGGTCCTCGTCGGCCGCTTCGGCCGGGCTGCCGCTCGACATTGCCCGCGCCAGGAACAAGGCCACCGCATCACCCGCGCCGCCGTCGGCGTCGGAGTCGGACAGGCCAGGCACGGTGAACACCCATTCGTAGGGCACCTGCAGCCTGGCCCTGCTGGTCGCGAGCACGACAAGCCGCTGGCAGCTTGCTAGCAACCGTTCAAGCAGCAGCACGACGCCGCTTGCCACGTGCTCGCAGTTGTCGAGGACGAGCAGCACATCTCGGTCTGTCAGCCAGCCGAGGACTGTGTCTTCCGGTGATCTGCCTTGCTGTTCGCCAAGGCCCAGCGAGGCAGCCAGAGCCGGGGCGACCATGGCCTGGTCGGTTACCGGGACCAGATCGACATACCAGGCACCATCGCCGTAGCGGTCGGTCATGTCAGCGGCCACAACCTGCGCGAGGCGGGTCTTGCCGACTCCGCCAGGGCCGACGGCCGTAACGAGCCGGTGCGACTGAAGCGCCTCAGTGAGGGCAGCTCGCTCGGCAGTGCGGCCTATGAAAGCAGTCAGCGGCGAGGGCCACCGTGCGGGCCAGCTCCGCCCGGTACCTGAGCCGCCACGTGCGACAGTCGGCGCGAGTTCCAAGCTCGCGGCGATCCGGATCAGGGCACGCCGATCGTGCGCCCCGAGCTTGCGCAGCAGCGACGAAACGTGGCTCTCCACGGTTCGGATCGAGATGAAGAGCCTGGCGCCGATCTCTGCGTTCGTTAGATGCTCCGCGACGGCGTCGAGCACCTCGGCCTCTCGGGCCGACACGCCGGGCGACACCGACTCCTGTTCCACCAGGCTGATTGTCGTCGCTGCCGCTGCTCTTGGGGAAGGGCGCGGGCGAGCCGCCTCCTTAACGCTTGCAGGCGACCCCGCACCAGGCTGTCACCTGCGGCGGGGCAAGCTTGTCCGGCTCTGGCCGCCACTGCTGGGGCTGGACCAAGCCGGGCTCGAGCAGGTCGAGCCCGTCGAAGAACCGCATGACCGCGGCGCGGTCGCGCATCCTGGCCTTCGGCCCGGTCATGCGCTCGTTCACCCGCTTGGTCATCTCTGCCATCCGCGCCGCCTGGATGTCGCTGGCGGGATGGGCGAGAACGAGGTGACTGCCAGGCGGCAGGGCCTCCATCAGACGCGCGACGATGCCGTAGGGATCGTCATCGTCAGGGATCATATGCAAGACGATCAGCAGCATGACCGCCACCGGCTGGCTGAAGTCCAGCGTCCGCCGAGCGCTGTCCAGAATCGCCGGCACGTCGCGCAGATCGGCGGCTATGTAGTCGGTCGCGCCCTCGGGGGTGCTGGTGAGCAGCGCCCTGGCGTGCGTCAGCACGATCGGGTCATTGTCGACATAGACGATGCGTGAGTCAGGCGCGACCGCCTGTGCCACCTCGTGGGTGTTGCTGGCCGTCGGCAACCCGGTGCCGATATCCAGGAACTGGCCGACACCGCGCGCTGACGCCAGGTAGCGCACCGCACGCGCCAGGAACTCGCGGTTGGCCCGTACGTCGGCGAGGATCCCGGGGTTCGCCGCGATCGCCTGCTCGGCTGCTTCCCTGTCGGCCGCGAAGTTGTCCTTGCCGCCGAGCCAGTAGTTGTAGATGCGAGCGGAGTGCGCGTGGGAAACGTCGAAGTCCAGTTCCTGCGCCTCGCTCGGCGACGTATCGGGCATACGCCGATGTTAGCGGTGTCGTCCTACAACTGCTGGCGCAGCAGCGCCAGATCTGGCTCCATGCTCGCGACCGTCGCGCAGTCCTCGGCGAACAGGATCAGCGCGTCGATGTGCTCACCCGCCAGCACCAGCGGCAGCCAGTACTGCGCGTCGTTCCACATCATTTCCAGCGGCAGTTCGTGCTCGCCGAACCAGCGCGGCGCAACCTCATCGGATTCCTCAGGCTCGCCCTGGAAGGCCGATGTCATGAATACCTCGGCTGTCTGATCCCACGACGGCCGCGCGGGGAACCTGAACTCGATGCTGGCGACATGCTGCAGCGAGTCGGCGGGAACGACCAAGCCCGATTCTTCCCTGACCTCGCGGACCGCCGCTCCCACTGGCTTCTCGCCCTCTTCGATGTGCCCGCCGAGCCCGACCCACTTGCCAGTCCCGAACCCGGACTTCTTCAGGCCAAGCAGTACTTCTGGCCCGGCTGCGGTCTGCCGCCTGATCAGGCACAAGCAGGTCTCCGTCATCATCGGTTCAGCCTAGCCTGAGGCTCCGGCCGGTACCGTCCTCCCTCGCCGGCGGGCGCTCAGGCCTCGCCCCTGGCCAGCGCGATCAGGCGGTCAAGCACGCCGCCGCTGCTCACCCGCAGGCCGTCGTGCTCGTACTCGTTCGTGACCCACGGCCGCAGCCCGCGGATCGCCGCCGCAGTCTGCAGCGAAAGCTCGCGTGGCACGTACATGTCGTCGAAGTAGACCGCGGCGGCAGCGGGCACCGTATTGCGGCCGAGCTGGTCCTGGTCGTACAGGGCTGGCCAGTCCGTGCGCTCGGCCAGCAGGTGCCCCGCCTCGGCCAGCGGCCGGAGTGCCGGGTCCAGCTCGAACTCCCACGGGTGGATCATTTCTCCGGTGAGCAGCAGCGGACCGTCTCCGGCCAGCGCCACAGCTGGTGAGAACTCAGGGAATTCGGCCAGCACCCGCTGCGCCGACCACCGGGTCGCCGCGCCCTGGGCGTAACACGCCTCGTGCACCAGCGCGTACAGCGGCGCGGAGCCGAACGCCAGGATGGCTTCTGCCCGGTACAGAAAGTCGTCGGTCAGCTCGGTTCCGGCGAACGGGTCTTCCAGCAGGTAGTGCAGCTCGTGCGAACCGGTACTGGAGCCGAGCACATGGCCGAGCGCCTGGAACCGCTCGACTGTCAGCGTGCCGCCGCCCGGCAGCAGCGCCGGCGCCGCCGCCAGCGCCAGGGCGATGCGCCTGGCCTGCTCGATATCCTGCGGGTACCGCTGGTAATGCTCGCGGCACTTGGCGGCGACCTTCTGATAGGTGAGCCGGTACACCTCGTCCGCGGTGGCCGTCAGGCCGGGCAAACCGCCGGTAATGAACGCCTCGCTGAGGCCGGCTGGTGCCTTGGACAGGTAGCTCACCGTGCAGAATCCGCCGAAGCTCTGCCCGAGCACGGCCCACGGCGCGCCGCCCGTGACGCGGTGCCTGATCACCTCAGCATCGGCCACGATCGAGTCGGCGCGGAAGTGCGCGAGGTAATCGGCCTGTGCCGCGGCGCTGCCGAGCGCCGCCAGCGTCTGCCGGCTGGCCGGGGTCGACCGGCCGGTACCGCGCTGGTCAAGCAGCAGCACCCGGAAGTCACGCAGCGCCCGGTCCAGCCAGCCGTCCCTGCCGACCGGCCGCGGCGCGCCGAAGCCCGGCCCGCCCTGCAGATACACGAGCCAGGGCAGGTTCGCCGACGCGGCGCCGACGGCAGTGACTTCCCGGCCGAATACCTCAATCTGCTCTCCGTCCGGCCGAGCGTGATCAAGCGGGACCGTGAACACGCGGTCGGTAAGCACGGTGCCTGGCTGCCGGTATGTGACCATGACTCAGCACAGTAACGCCCGCCAGGTAAGGCCGGGGAGCCGTACCATGACGCATGGAGTCGTCGCATATGCACGCGCTGCCGCCGCCAGATGACTACGAGCGGCAGCCTCCGCGCGGCCCGGCCGCAGCCATGTTCGCCGCTGATCAGGCATCCCGTGGCCTCGGCATGGAATTGCTGCATCTCGGCCGGGGCACGGCCGTGGTACAGATGCGGATCGCCCTGCAGATGCTGAACGGCCATTCAATCGGCCACGGCGGCTACGTCTTCATGCTGGCCGACACCGCCTTCGCGTGCGCGTGCAATAGCGAAGGGCCGGTCACGGTGGCCTCCGGCGCCGACATCACGTTCATCAAGGCAGTGCACGAGGGCGACATCCTGGTCGCGGTCGCGGCGGAGCGGACCAAGTACGGCCGCAGCGGGCTCTACGACGTCACGGTCCGCCGCGGCGACGAGGTCGTCGCGGAGTTCCGCGGCCGCAGCCGAACTGTGGGATAGCACATTCAGGGCGCAGTAGAGAATCCCTCAACATTTGACCAGGAACGTGGATTCGCGGCGCCGGTGCCGGACACTATGCAGATGTGGCGAGGGCACATGACACGGGGTACGCGGGCACCGCGATGCCGCAGGCCGGGCCATGAAGCCAGCTAGCAGCGACGTGCTGCTGCAGCGCGTCGCGCTCCGTCTCTACGACCGGAGGCTGCGCCGCCAGCTGATCGGCGCGCAGCTGCCTCAGCACGTCGGCCTGATCATCGACGGCAACCGGCGCTGGGCAAAGGCGGCAGGACTGTCGAGCCCGAGCGACGGGCACCGGCACGGGGCCGAGCACATCTGGGACGTCCTGGCGTGGTGCCAGGCAGCCGCGATCCGTCATGTCACGATCTTCATCTGCTCGGCAGAGAACCTGGCCCGGCGCGACGACGCCGAGGTCGCCGCCTTGATGCAGATCATCGAGCAGGTGGTGGTGACCAGGATCGCGACGCCCGAGCCGGCCTGGCAGGTGCACATCGCCGGGCTCGTCGACATGCTCCCAGACACCACCGCCATAGCGTTGAAGCAGGCAGCCGACGTGACCAGCTCGGCGAGTACCGGTGCGCACGTCACGCTGTGCGTCGGTTACGGCGGACGGCAGGAGATTACCGAGGCCGTCAGGTCGATGCTGACAGCCAAGGCAGCCAGGGGAGTGAGCCTGGCCGAGCTGGCACGCAGCGTGACCGAGGCCGACATCGCCAGGTACCTGGCAGGCGACGGGCAGCCAGAACCTGACCTGATCATCAGGACCAGCGGTGAGCAGCGGATGTCCAACTTCCTGCTCTGGCAAAGCACGGACGCCTACCTGCATTTCTGCGATTGCTACTGGCCAGCCTTCAGCGAGCGTGACTTCATGCGAGCGCTGCGCGACTTCTCGGCCAGGTCGCGCCAGCAGTCTGCCCGATCATCCTGATCCGCCCTGGCCCGCCCGCGCTGCGGGCGTCCGAACTGCGGGCGTCCGCCTGCCGGTAGGTCAGGCACGCGCCGACTGGCGCGAAGGCACGGGAGTTGAGAGGCTGCCCTGATGCGAATTGCGGTGTTCCTTGGCAGTTCCGCGGGTAACCGGCCCGAGTACGGTGCCGCGGCGGCCGAGTTGGGCAGCGGCCTGGCGCAGGCGGGCATCGGCATCGTCTACGGCGGCGCGGGCATCGGGCTGATGGGCGCGCTGGCTGACGCCGCGCTGGCGGCCGGTGGCGAGGTCATCGGCGTGATTCCTGGCGGGCTGTTCGCCGCCGAGGTACCGCATCAGGGCCTCACCAGCCTGGAAGTCGTCGGTTCCATGCACGAGCGGAAAGCCAGGATGGCCGAGCTTGCCGATGGCTTCGCGGCTCTGCCCGGCGGGCTCGGCACCCTGGATGAGCTGTTCGAGATTCTGACCTGGCAGCAGATCGGGCTGCACGCCAAGCCGATCGCGCTGGTCGACGTGGACGGCTTCTGGGATCCGCTGACCAGCATGATCGACAAGCTGACCGCGGACGGGTTCGTGCCGCCAGCCGCCCGCGCCCGGCTAGTGCGCGTCAGGGACTCGGCCGACGTCGTCAGCCTGCTGTCCGCTGACGGCCCGGCCGGTTCTGGCCCGGCCGCTCGGCGCCGGTGACCGCTGCTCGCGCTGGCCAGGCCGCGGTCGGCCGAGCGGTGGCGCGACTGAGCTACCCTGGCGGCCACGTTCCGGTCAGGAATTTGTTCCCTGGCGGCAACTTTCGGCCGGAGCCAGCCGGTCTATACCGGCAGCGAGCCAGGACGCCCCGAGGTGGCCGCGGCAGGAGCAAGAGTGTTCGAGGAGTTTGTCGCGGGACGCGGCCAGGCGCTGCAGCGGTTCGGCTATGCGCTGACCGGTGACTGGGCGCTGGCCGAGGACCTGCTGCAGACGGCGCTGGCCAGGGCCTATCCGCGCTGGTCGCGGCTGCAGCGGGACAACCCGGAGGCCTACGTCCGCAAGATCATGATCAATACCTGGGCGTCCTGGTGGCGCCGCCGCTGGCGCGGCGAGGTGCCTGCCGCCGACCTGCCTGAGCAAGCTGGGCCTGACGGCTATGCCGGCGTCGATCACCGGCAGGCGCTGCGGTCCGCGCTGGCCAAGCTGCCGCCGCGGCAGCGCGCCGTGGTCGTGCTCCGCTACCACCAGGACCTGTCCGAGGCTCAGGTCGCCGAACTCCTTGGCATCTCCGTCGGCACCGTGAAGAGCCAGGGCGCCAGGGCGCTGGCCAGCCTGCGCGCCCAGTCGGCCCTGGAGCCGTACCGGATCGAGCCCATGACGAACGGCAGCCAGAGCGCCGCCGTGGGAGGCAACTGAGATGGCCCAGCAGACCGACGATCGTGACATCCGCCAGGCGCTTGCCGACCTCAGCGCCGGCCAGCCGCCGGTCCCGCCCGGCAGGTCCGCCTCGGTGCGGCGCCGGGTGGTCAGGCACCGGCGACACCAGGTGACCGGCGTGGTGGTTTCCGCCGTCGTCATCGCCGGTGTCGTCGCCGGGGTGATCCGGCTTCCGGCGCTGGACACGGCACCGCAAGCGCCGGTCCGGCACGTGCCCGCCTGGGCACTGGACTGGGCCGACCACCGCAACGGCACCGTGCCGCAGCAAGTTCTGGACAGGGCCGTGCTGGCCTGGATGGACACCACCGGCCCGGACATGTCAGGTACCGGGCCGGTTACCTCACCGGCGCCTGGCTCGACGGCCAGCCAGGTGGCCAGGCAGGCGAGCACCTACCCGGTGGTCTGGTACGTCGGCCAGACCGTGAACGACGGTCAGGACCAGGACGTGGTGGTGATGTTCGAGGCCGACAGCCCCGCCGGACCCCAGCTCGTCGTCGGCCAGGCGAAGGCCGACAACGTCATGCAAGATCAGCCAGCCTGGTCGCGGGCTATGAGCCCCTGGGCGCTCACGACGGTAGCCGCGCCCAGCCCGCACCGGCCGCCGGCGGCGATCGGCGAGTACCTATCTGGCAGTGAGCCGCTGGTCACGGGCCAGAACCCGGACAACTGGATGGTGGTGCTGACGGCGCCGGACGTGACCCGGCTCAGCTGGGCGGTCGGCACGCCTGCTGCGGGGGCCGGGCTGGCCAGGTACAGCGCGGCAACGTCGCGCGGCCTGGTCGTCATCGACAACGGCCAGATCAGCTCGGCGGTGCAGCTGACCGGCGAGACGACCGCGCACGGCGTCATCCCGATCGCGAACGAGCCGGTCGGCGTCCCCGGCAGCGCGGCTGATGCGCCGGAGCTCGCGGCTCCGCCGCCGCTGGCGCTGCCAGGGTCGTTCAGTTTCTCCTGGGGTCAGCAGGGCCCAGGCAGTTCGGCCGAAGGGGACTACAGCTTCTACAGGAGCACGCGTCAGTACGCCCTCTACGGCATCTGCTACGGGCCAGAGCCAGTCAAGATCACCGTGGACGGTCACCGGATCGGCTCGATTGCCTGCGACTCAAAGACGCACGAATTGCTGGTGCCGGCCGCCTCGTTGACGAGGCGCGGTCACCAGCTCTTCGTGCAGATGAACACCAGCGAGCTGACGTCCTCGAACATCCAGTTCGGTTCGGTGCGCTAGTCAGAAATCCTGGCGCGCACAGGCCCGGCGGGGCATGGCGGAACGGCGCGAGTGAGCGCCGGGTAACTCCGTTGCCTCGCCGGGACCGCGGCGTTACGATCGGGCGGTCGCCGCACCGCGCGGCGCAACTCAGCGGGAAGGAGGCGCGATGTCCACTCATCATCTGGCGCCTCCGGAGCCTGGCCGATAGGGTCCCGGTCGCGCCTCTGCTCAGCAGAGGATTGACATGACTTCTGAATCAGCTGAATCAGCGTCCCAGTCCATCGCGGCTGGCCGCGCCGACGACGTCCCCGCAAGCTGGGACGATCGCACCGTCTTGACCACGTTCCTCGATTACGCCCGCGACACGGTGCACGCTAAGTGCGCGGGATTGTCTGACGCCGACGCCCGCCTGGCGCCGTTGCCCGGCTCACCCCTGATGACCATCGCGGGGGTAGTGAGCCACCTGCGCTGGGTCGAAAGCTCGTGGATCGAGACGCGAATGCTCGGCCGCCCGATCGATGCGCCGTGGACCGACGAAGACCCGGACCGCGAGTTCCGGATCGCGGTCGAGCTGCCGCTGGCGCAACTGCTCGACGACTACCGTGCCGCCTGCGCGTACCACCGCGAGCTGGTGGCTGCGCTAGACCTGGACGCGCTGTCCGAGGGCGAGCTCGGGTGGCGGACAGAGCCGGTCACGCTGCGGTGGATCTTGTTCCATCTCACCGAGGAGACTGCCCGGCACAACGGCCAGCTCGACATCCTGCGGGAGCTCGCGGACGGCGTTCGCGGAAGATAACAATCAGGCGGGTTTCCTAGCTTTTGCCTGCCCAGTCGTTAGGCTGGGCCGCGCCCTGCCGCCTGTCACCGCCTCGGGGGATCACCGGCCATGCGCTCACTGGATAAGGCGCTGATCAACCGTGACTTCGCCCGCCTGTGGTACGGGCTGACCGTCTCCACGGTCGGCGACTACGTCTTCGACACCACGCTGGTGCTCTGGATCGCCACGGTCCTGGCCAAGGGCAAGACGTGGGCCCCGGCGGCGGTCAGCGGCGTCATGCTGTCCGTCGGCGTCGCCGTCCTGGTGGTCGGCCCGGTGGCCGGGGTATTCGTCGACCGCTGGGACCGGCGCGGCACCATGTTGCGTACCGAGGTCATCCGCGGCGTGCTGGTCGCGGTCCTCACCGTGTTCGCGTTCCTGCCGGCGCATGTCCTGCCCACCTGGGCCTGGCTCACGCTGATATTCGCGACGGTCATCGGGCTGAACGCGGCCGGCCAGTTCTTCGGACCGGCCAGGATGACCATCCTCGGCGACATCGTGCCTGGCGAGGCCGACCGGGCTCGCGCGGCCGGGCTGATGCAAGCCACCGCGTCGTCGGCCGCGATCATCGGGCCGCCGCTCGCGGCACCGCTGCTGTTCACCGTCGGGCTGCAATGGGCGCTGTTGTTGAACGCGCTGTCCTACGGGTTCTCCTACTTCGCCATCCGGTCGATCCGGCTGCGTCCGGCCGGCGGCGTCGCGGCCGGGGCCGAGGCCGCGACAGCCGTCGCGGACCGCGCACCGGCTGCCGAGCAGACAGGGGAGACCGTGCTCCAGGAGGTACGCGGGCAGGCTGCCGGATTCCGCGCTGAGCTGACGGCCGGGCTGCGTTTCTTCGCCGGGAACAGGTTCCTGGTCGCGCTGCTTGCCGTTGCCGTCATCTGCCAGTGCGGAACCGGCGCGCTCAACGCGCTCGACATCTTCTTCGTGACAGACAACCTGCACGCCGCGCCGCGATTGTACGGCTACCTCGGCACCGCGCTGGCGATCGGCAGCCTCGCCGGGGCGCTGCTGTCCGGCGCGGCGGTCCGCCGCTTCACCGCGCGCACGACAGTCTGGCTTGGCCTGATGGTCGGCGGCCTGCTGGTGATCGGCTACGCGCGGCAGGGCGACTTCGCGGGCGGCCTGCTCCTGACCTTCCTGTTCGCTATCCCGTTCACGATGCTCAACACCGCGCTCACGCCGCTGTTGCTGGCGGCGGCGCCGCGCGAGTATCTCGGCCGGGTCATCGCCGTGTTCGGTCCGGCTAATCAGGCGGCGTCGATGCTGTCGGTGCTGGTAGCGGGCTGGCTGGCCAGCACGGTGCTGCGCAGCTTCTCGGGCTCGGTGGCAGGGCTGCACTTCGGCCCGATCGACACGATCTTCACCGTGTCCGGCTTGCTGATCGTGGCCGGCGGCTGCTATGCCGTCCGCGCGCTGCCCGCTTCGGCCAGATCGGCAGCAGAGGTCACGGCCGACGCCACCTGATGCAGGCCGCCTGGCCGCTGTGCTCGCCCGACCCGGCTCGGGGCCGCGGCGCGGGTAAATTCGCTCGTATCTGCCGCGCCGCCCTTGCTACCTTCCCGTCATGACCGTGCGGATCAGCGCGTTTGCGGGGGAGTACACGGCACTAGCTGCCTGGACCGGCGAAGCGGAGGAACTGCTGCGGGCCGAGGAGGATTTCCACGCGGAAGACCGCGAGCACTGGCTCGCCTTCGACGGCGACGATGTCATCGGCGCACTGCATCCATGGCGGGCTCCCGACGGCCGGCACCGGCTTTACTACGACAAATGCCGGGCAGATGCCTACGCGCCGCTTGCGGCCGCGATCCCCGGCGAATGCTTCGCCACGCTGGATGCGGCCGACAATGATGCGCTGACGGCGCTGGCCGGCGCTGGCTTTACCGAGAACCGCAGGGAGAGCGAGTACACGATCCCGGTGACACGAGTCGAGACGCCGGTCCCGGCTGGCATCGACATCGTCACCGCGGACAAGACCGAACTCGAGCCGTTGATGCTGCTGGACTGCGCGATCCGCGCCGACATCCCCGGTTCTGAGGGCTGGCAGCCCGATCCTGTCTGGTTCCGCGAGGAGACCTATGACTCGCCCTTCTTCGACCCGCAGACCTACCGGGTCGCGCTGGCCGGCCGTGACTATGTCGGCCTCGCCCGGG
This sequence comes from uncultured Actinomycetota bacterium, assembly GCA_963767215.1. Taxonomy (GTDB): domain Bacteria; phylum Actinomycetota; class Actinomycetes; order Streptosporangiales; family Streptosporangiaceae; genus JAJYUU01. The sequence continues at coordinate 131,544 of CAVYDE010000006.1, read as the reverse complement.
TATGGAAGCCGCTGCCGGGTCAGCGGTACGGCAGGCTCGGCTGCGTCGGCGTGCTGGCCGCCCACCGCCGGCAGGGCCTCGGGCGAGCGCTGATCGCGCAGGCCTTCGCGCCGCTGGCCGGCCCCGGCGCCGTCGCCGTGACGGCGGAGGCAGACGCCGCCAACGCCGCATCCCATGCCTTGCTGGCCAGCTTCGGCGGGCGGGTGACCGGCGGGTCGATCGAGCTATACAGGGCAGGCTGAGCAGGGCACGATGGCAGCAGGAATGCAGATCCGAGCGAGCCAAAGGAGCGCCCCTCGTGCCCGGTTACCTCGACTACTCAGGTCGCGACGATCTGCTGAGCGGAGGATCGCGGAAGATCCAGGTCGAGACTCCGGCCGGCCAGTTCAGCGTCTGGGTGAAGCGGATCGGCAATAACCAGGACCTGAAGGTGCTGCTGCTGCACGGCGGGCCCGGCATGACGCACGAGTACTTCGAGGCCTGCGACAGCTACCTGCCGGACGCCGGCATCGAGTATTACTACTACGACCAGCTCGGTTCCGGTCGCAGCGATGTGCCTGAGGATCCGTCGCTCTGGGAGCTGGCCAGGTTCGTCGAGGAAGTCGAGCAGGTCAGGCAGGCCCTCGGCCTCGGCCCTGACAACTTCGTCTTGCTCGGCCATTCGTGGGGCGGGATCCTCGCCATGGAGTACGCGCTGAAGTACCAGCGGCACCTGCGCGCGCTGGTTGTCTCCAGCATGATGTCCAGCGTCCCGGCGTACAACGACTACGCCGAGCAAGTACTGATGCCCGCCATGGACCAGGACAAGCTGGCCGAGATTAAAGCGCTGGAAGCTGACGGCAGGACCGAGGAAGCCCGGTACATGGAGTTGCTTGTCGAGCAGCACTACGTCCATCACGTGCTGCGCATGCCACCCGATCAGTGGCCCGAGCCGGTACAGCGCGGATTCGATCACGTGAACCCGGCGATCTACGTCTCCATGCAGGGCCCGAGCGAGCTCGGCATCAGCGCGGAGGCGAGCCTGCATGACTGGGACCGGACGGAGGACCTCGGCTCCATCACCGTGCCGACCCTGGTGATCGGTGCGCGGCACGACACGATGGACCCCGCCTACATGGAGATGATGGCGGGTCGCTTCCCTGCGGGGCAGTACCTGCTGTGCCCTGACGGCAGCCACATGGCGATGTACGACGACCAGCGCGCCTACTTCAGCGGGCTGATCAGCTTCCTGCAGGGACTCGGCCCGGCGTAACCGTCAGCGGCAGCTCACGTTCTTGCGCCATGGCGAGCACCTTGCTGCCCGCGGTCAGGCTCCGCGCGCCGCGAGCGCCGTGGTCAGCAGCAGCTGCGCGGTGGTGACCGGTCCGACGCCTCCCGGCACCGGGGAGAGGGCCGCCGCGACCTGCGCCACCGCCGCAGCGTCAACATCGCCGGTGAAGCCGGCGTCCGCGGTCGGGTTCGTGCCCACGTCGATCACCACGGCGCCGGCCCGCACGTGACCCGGGCCGATCAGGCCGGCAACGCCGGCCGCGGCGACCAGGACATCGGCGGCACGAGTCACCGCGGCCAGGTCGCTGGTACGCGAGTGACAGATCGTCACGGTGGCGTCACGGGTCAGCAAGAGCTGGGATAGCGGCTTGCCGACAACCACTGAGCGGCCGACGATAACCGCGCGTCGCCCTGACAGCTTCACTTCATGGTGGTCAAGCAACTGCACGACCGCCTGAGCGGTGGCCGGCGCGAACGCAGGCAGGCCGGCCGTCAGGCGCCCGAGCGACAGCGGATTCGCTCCGTCGACGTCCTTGGCCGGCCCGATGGCCAGCGCCAGCTCCGCGGGCCGCAGCCCGGCCGGCAATGGAGTCTGCAGGATAATGCCGTGCACCGCCGGCTCACCGGACAACTCCGCCAGGACCTGCTCGATCCGGCCGCGCCCGGCGGCCGCGCCAAGATCAGCGACATCGCACGTGATGCCGATCTTGCTGGCCGCCGCTGCCAGCGAGCGCACGTACCATGCCGAGGACTCATCATCGGTCGCGGTGACAATCGCGAGCCGGACAGCCATGCCCTCGTGCCGGAGCGCGGCAACAATCCCGGCGGCCTGTGTTCGCAGCCCGGCCGCGAGTTCCCTGCCGCGCAGCAGAACCGCGGTCATCGCGCCAGCTCAGCCCTGACGGAAGCGGTAACAGCCGAGGCACGCGCCAGCAGGTCGTCCACCCCAGCGATGGCGTCACGGTAGCGGTTGCGGGCGGCCGGGTCGGTGACGCCCGGCAAGTTCACCTCGACGTTGATACGCGCGGTAGCCGCCGCGGCGCGCGCTGCCTCTGCGGCTGCGGCAACATCCGCGATCACGCTGCGGTTGCTGGCCGGCCGGAGCAGCTCGGCCAAGTCGATGAGCCGCGTGGCAGCCGCGACGACGCTGGCCGGCGGCCCTGCTGCCGTGGTCAGGGCCGCCGCGATCGCGGCTGACCTGGCCGAGGCGGCCTCGGCGGTATCCCGCGGCAGCCGGTAGGCCGCCGCGACAGCTCCGAACGCGACCGCATCGGCCTCTGCCAGCCGGACGCATTCGGCGCGCAGTTCCTCCGCTGACGCCAGCACGCTGCTGATCGTCTCGGCGTGCTCGGCGTAGCGGGGGCCGTCGGAATAGCGCGCCACCATGGACAGCAGCGCGCCTGCCTGCGCACCGTGCAAGGCCGCGACAGCACCACCACCGGGCGCGGGCGCCCGAGCCGCCAGTTCGTCGAGGAACGTGCCAACTGTCTGCTCGCGCACCCGGGCACCTCCGTTCACTCTTCTGCTAGACCTCGCGGCGCCGCAGCCGCGTCACGGCCAGCGCCAGCGCGGCCGCGCCGGCCGCGATGCTCACACCGATAGCCGGAAGGTAGTGCGACAACTGCTCCGACCCGCCGACCAAGTCGACCGGAGCGTTCACCAGCGCGCTCGGCAGCCACTGCGCGACTGTACCGGACAGCAGGCCCACCACCGGCAGCGCCAGCAGCAGTGCCAGCGCGATCCCGACAGTGCCGAGCCTGCCCCGAACCAGCGAAGCCGCGAGTGCGGTCAGCGGCTACGGCGAAGGCGAGGTAGACCGCGCCGCACAGCACCCCGCCGAACACCGCGCCAGCCGGCAGCGACCCGATCAGCAGCCGCGTCTCGTACCATGCCGCCACGGTGCCGAGCAGGTAGGCGACCGCCGCTGCAGCCGCGCTGAGGGTGAAGCGCGGCCCGAGCAACTGCCAGAAGTTCGTGACCCTGGTGCGAAGGAACGTGGACAATCCGGGGCTGCTGTCGAACGTAAAAGGCCCGGCCGCGAGGACCACCACGAGGATCAGCCCGATCAGGAAGACCTCGCTGGCGTAACTGTTCAGCGCGTCGGCCGGCGTGGGCGGCGGCGCGGTAATCCGCACGCCGTTGCCGACGTGCGCGAAGAGCCTGTTCTCGTACTTAGTGACGACAGGCTCGATCAGGCCGATCGCCAGGAATACGACGCCGAGCGCGATGGCCCGCGGCGTCCGGTACAGGCGCCGCCACTCCAGCCGCCACACGTTGATCGGCCGGCCGCCCGCCGCACGGCGGGCGAGACCCGGCGCGGCGCCGGGCTCGGCAGTGAGTTTCCTGGTTTCTCCGGTCACGGCGTCGCCGCCGATCCGGTCAGGGCGAGGAACGCCGATTCCAGATCGGCGGCCGCCGGCTCGCAGGACACCTGGCGTGCGCCGCAGGCGGCCAGCACCGACGGGATGCCAAGTTCGCCGGCCTCGATGGTCGTCGCGTCGACCTTGAGCGTGCCATGGCCCGCGGGCTCAACGTTGGTAGCCCACTGCGCGGCAGCCATCGCGGCAGCGACCGGCGCGAGGTCACCGCCGACCCTGACCAGCCAGCTTGGCTGCAGGTAGTGGTCGATCAGGTCCTGGGTCGCCCCCTGATACAGCAGCCGACCGTCCCTGACGATGCCGACTTGGTCGGCGATCCGCTGCACGTCGGACAGGATGTGGCTGGAGAAGATGACAGTGCGCTCACCGCGCATGGCCGCGACGAGGCCGAGCATGTCGGCCCGGCCGGCCGGATCCAGGGCCGACGTCGGCTCGTCAAGGATGAGCAGGTCAGGGTCGCCGACCAGCGCGCAGGCAAGGCCAAGGCGCTGCGTCATGCCGCGCGAGAACCCGCTGACCCGCCGGCCCGCGGCATCCGAGAGCCCGACCATGCTGAGCGCGGCCTCAACCACCGCGCCAGCAGCCGCCGGCCGGGTCAGTGACCTGGCCAGGTCGACGACCTCATAGCCAGTCAGCCAGCCGTCAAAGTCCGATACGTCCGGGCACACGGCGATGCGGCCAGCGCCGGCGCCGAGCGTGACGGTGCCGCGATCGGATCGCCTGATCCCCGACAGGATCGACAGCAGCGTCGTCTTGCCCGCGCCATTCATCCCGACCAGCCCGTACACCGAGCCCCGCGGCACCGCCAGATCGACGTCGAACAGCCCCGCGCCGCCGTAATCCCTGGTCAGGCCTGTGGTGCGGACGACTAGTTCACGCGAGTCGGGAAGTGACCGCGTCGTCAGCACGACTGTGTCCGGCCGGGCACGCGGCTGCGCCAGGGCGACTTCCTGCCGGACCGCTGCCCGTTCCTGTGCCGCCTTGGCCGTGCCGGAGTCTCGGTCCATGCCGAAGAACAGGTACACGATCGCGCCGATCGGGGCGCTGACGAACACGATGATGATCGCCCATACCAGCTTGGGCGCGTTGCGTACCGACTTGGCCCTCGCGAGATTCACCAGGCAGAACACGTCGAGTCCGAGGATCAGGACGAGCGCTGGCACCAGCGCGAGCAGAAGGCCTGGCGGCAGGTGCAACGGCTTCATCGCGGTTCCTCGGCTGGCAAGAGCACAGAGGCGAGCAGGTGCCGCCGACGGCCCCGGCGCGGCGCGTTGGCGCGCAACGGCTGGAGCACCTGGTACAGACCGAGCATCATGTCCCTGAACTCCGCGTCATCCAGCCACAGCCCTTCTATCCCGAAAGTCACCCCGTCCCTGAGCAGATCGACGGTCTGGCGCTGCAGGTACCTGTCGAAATCGGCCAGCAGCCCGGCAATGAAGGCAGTGAACATCTGCCGGAGGTCGTCGGCGCTCATCCCGGCGATCTCATCCAGCCCGATCCGCGCCGCGGCGAGGCGGAGCACGTAGGTGCGCTCGAGGGCACCGCGAACGCGGCGCTCGGCCACCACCTGCAACACGCCGGCCGCTACCAGCCTGGCTACATGCCGGTACAGGCTGGCTGCCGGGACGTCGGACAGCTCGGCACTCAGGTTGGCCGTCGTCAGCGCCCGGTCACCGAGAAATGCCTGCACGATGCGCAGCCGCACCGGGTGCAGCAACAAGTCCGCGGTAGCAGTCACGGCACCGAGCATAGCGCACCAATATCAGTGCTAATAACATTCTTAGAGTCGATAATGCGGTGCGGCTAGGCTCAGCCGCGCCGACGGCAGCGGGGTAGTCCCGAGCCCTGAGGAGCGCGAACAGGGAAGCTTCGGACTGCGATACCGCCGTGGTCACGGTGAGCGCGCCGGGCTCTGGCAGGTGCGGGAAGGTTCGACCGGGGGAGGCGCAGGCTGGTGAGCCATGGCTGGTCCGGCCTGTTCGGCTGTGCTCGGTCCTGCTTGCGGACATCTGTTTTTGGCATCATTATCACCTAATGCCGAATTCCGACACTGCGAGGCGCTGGTACCAGAACCGAGGCTGGGCCTGGGGCAACGGCGTAGGCCTCATCGTGCTCAGCGCCGTGCCCGCCTTTCTAGCCCGCAAATGGTACGTAGGCGCCCACAGCCCGGCAGGTAGCCCTTACCGCGCCGTCGAACTCGGCGCGGCTGGTCTGTTCGGTGCATCGGCTGCGGCGCTTCTCTTGGGCGGCATCGGATTACTGTGGTCAGGCATCGCCATCACCGACTCGGGACTGGTAGTCAGGAAAGCCAACGGCTGGCATCGCAAGGTCCCGTGGGCCAGCCTCGAAGGTTTCCAGCCAATCCGCAGCCGGTGGAATGCCTCGGTGGCAGTCGGCGTGATCCGCACTGACCGCAAGCCGCTCAGGTGCGCGGGAGTCAGTTTCTTCGCGTCCTCAGGAGGGCCGATCGCCGACCCGGCCGTGGCCGCGATGATCGAGTCGCTCGAACTGCAGCGGCAGGCGCACGTTCCCGTGCTCGCAAGCAGACCGGACGAGGGCACTTGACGGCCGGCTCGCCGGGATAACTGACTTGCCGTCATGCACCCGCGCATTGTCTCGCGCCAGCAACCGGGACGGGCGCTGCGGATGCAGGCCCGTCCCCGTTGGCAGTCGTTCTACCAGGCGGCGTTTTCGATACCTGAGCTAGCCGGCAGTGGCGTGAACTTGCCGTTGTCGATCCGGCCGAAGTCCGGGCAGGCCGCCAGCGCGTGCTGACCGGTGGCGTCGGACGCCAGGATCTGGCATTTGTTGTCGAGCTGCTGCATCTGCGCCTGGCTGCTGTAGGGCACCTGGCTGCTGACGTACACGGTGCTCACCCCGGCCGGAGTCAGACCCACGAGGCTGAGCGTGGCCGTGCCGGAACCATCGGCAGCGGAGACATCTCTGTAGGTCGCCCCGATTACCGGCGAGTCATCCGGCCCGGCGACTGCCGTCTGGATGAACCCGGTGTTGCCGCCGCCCGCGGCGATCACCTTCGAGCTGAGCAGGTCCCGGCTCGCGCTGGCTGTGTCGAGGACCCGCACCTGGCTGCGGCCGGTGAACCACCAATTCGTCCCGGTCAGCTGGTCCTGCCACACGAAGGTCAGGTTGCTGCTGCTCGTCCATTCCGGGCTCCATGCCACGGCAATGTCGCCGGGGGCGGTCCAGGTCTGCGTGGCGCCGCCAGTGAGCGAGTAGACCACCATCTCCATGTGCATATTCAGCACCTTGGCGCTCTGCTTGTTGTCCAGTTGCAGGGCAACGGCGAGCCTGGTGCCGTCCGGTGACACCGCGATGCCGTCGATCACGTCGTTCGATCCAGGCGGCAGCAAGACGAGCGGGAGCTCCCGCAAGGTCGTCGACGTGCCGTCAGCCGACAGCGTCAGCTGCCACAGCCGCTCGGCGTACTTATGGTCAATATCTTTGTTGCCGGCGTAGATCAGGAACGACCGGTCGCCAGTGCCGTCGGGCGCGACGCCGATCCCGTCGCCGTAGTAGCCGATGCGCCTGGTGTTCAGTACCTGCCCCGTCTGCGACGAGCGCACTTGCGCCACGATGTTGACGTTGGCGGAGCGCTCGTCAAACTGGAGCGCAACATAGAAGGGCGGCAGTGTTCCAGTTGCCGCCGTCTTGCCGTCTGCCGAAGGAGTAGACGCTGGCCGCTGATGGGCGGCCGAGCCGACCACGAGCGCCAGGCCCGCGATCACCGCCACGGCCAGGCCAGCGGCGAGCGGCGCCAGCAGGCGCATCCGGCGGCCCCGCGCCAGCCATCCGGCCGGGCGAAGGCCTGCGGTGTGACGGCCAGACGGCCGGCGGCCGGACGGCCGCGACGGCCGCGACGGCCCGGCAGCATCGGCGGACTGCGCTGCCTGAGCCACAATCCGGGCGCGCAGCTCGCGTGCGGGCGGATCCTGCCAGCTGCCGATACTGCTGTCGCCGGAGACCGGGTTAGCCGGCCCGAGCAGCGATCGCACCTGCTCTACGGTCTCGTTGTGATTCCTCATGGTGTCTCCTGCCTCATTTTCTGGACTCGCACGGGAGTGCTGAAGGCCGCCCCCGGTTCCTCGTTGTCGATGGCGCTGAGCGCCTTGTCCAGGCGGCGCCTGGCCCGGTGCAGCCGCACCGTCATGGCCGAGCGCGAGCAGCCCATCGCGACGGCCGCCCCGGCCAGGTCGAGTTCCTCCCAGCCGATGAGGCGCAGCACCTCCTGGTCGGAGCCGCTCAACGTGGCGAGGGCCTGAGCCAGCCGGGCTCGCTCGGCGACGGCCCCCGCCGTGTCCGGTACGAGATCGTCGCGACTGTGCTGGCCGAGCCGCACCGCGACGCGATGCGTCCGGCGCCGGGATCTCTCGGAGTTCGCCAGCACGCGCCGGGCGACGCCGTACAGCCAGGGCTGCACGGCGGCCTGCTCGGCCGGCACAGAGTCGAGCCGACGCCAGGCGATCAGGAACGTCTCTGCGACGACATCGCCTGCGGTGTCAGGGTCCGCGCGCCGCCTGGCGTAACGCACGATCGCCGCGTAGTGCTCGCGGTAGAGCTCATCGAACCGGTCAGCTCGATCCATGTGCTGTTGCCTTCCGCCGTTTGCCCGAACACCCTGCAATGTCCGGCACAGGCGGGCGTATTACCGCCGCAGGCTGATTATCAGACGGTTGGCAGCGACGTCGCGAGCTGAGGACTGCGCGAGCGGCGCCAGAACCGGCGGGCTCGTCGGGCGGCCGGCGTGGCGGCCGCGGGCGCGGCCAGGCCGCCGAGTACCAGCTCGAGGATGCGGCCCGATTGCGCCCCCGCGCCCGGCCCGTCAACGGTCCGGCGAAGGAAGCCGAGCAGCAGCAGGACGTCGTCCGGCCGCAGGCCGGCCCTGACCACCGAAGCCTGCTCGGCGGCGGCCAGCAGTCCAGCCAGTGCGTTCGTGACCGGCGCGAACGCCGGGTCGGCCAGCCGGTCGCTGGTCACGCCGTGCAACGCAGCAGCGAGGCCAGGGTTGCCGCTGCCCGCCTGCCTTAGCTCGCCGCACCACTGGCGCAGCGCGTCAAGCGGCGGGTGCCTGGCCAGCAACGCCGGTGCCGCGTCGGCCAGCTGCCGTACCTGCTCCTGGTAGACCGCGAGCACCAGCGACTCGCGATCAGGAAAGTGCCGGTACAACGTGCCGGCCCCGACGCCTGCCTGCTTCGCGATCGAGTTCAGCGACGCGCCGGCCGACTCGGCGAGCGCGTGGCGCGCGACCTCGATGATGCGCTCGCGGTTGTGTACCGCGTCCGCGCGCTGCGGTTCCTGCTGTGTCATCGCGCCTCCAGGACCTGAGTATGTCCGAGCATGACGGCCGCGGAGCGCATCCGACCTGGTGCGTCAAGAACCCGCCGGCCGCGGCCCCGCCTTGACGCTCTTGACGGCCTGGCCTGCCGGTATGACTGACTTGCCGTAATGCCTGGTTGATGACGAATGCGCCGGGGCGGCTCCGATCCGCTGCCGCGGGCGGCACGGGAGGTAGCAGCTGTGACGACGGCCAGTATTGACGCGCTCCGCGAACGGTACGCCCGCGAGCGGGCCAAGCGGCTGCGACCGGAAGGAAATGAGCAGTACCTGCAGCTCACTGGCCAGTTCGAGCACCTGCTGCAGGACCCCTACATACCGCGGACCGAGCGCGAGCCCAAGCGCGATCACGTGACCTTCGCCTTCGTCGGCGGCGGATTCGCCGGGCTGGTGACAGGCGCCCGGCTCAAGGAAGCCGGCATCGACGACGTGCGCATCGTGGAGAAAGGCGGCGGCTTCGGCGGCACCTGGTACTGGAATCGCTACCCGGGCGCGCAATGCGATACGGCCTCGATGATCTACATGCCGCTGCTGGAAGAGACCGGGCACGTGCCCTCGGAGCGGTACGTGCACGCTCCGGAGATCCTCGAGCACTGCGAGCGCATCGCCAAGCAGTACGGCCTCAGCGACAATGCGCTCTTCCACACCGAGGTGACCGACCTGGAGTGGGATCCGGCCGCGCGCCGGTGGATAGTCCGGACGAATCAGCGGGAGACGAGTTCACCGCGCAGTTCGTGGCCATGGGCACCGGGCCGCTGCACGTCGCCAAGCTGCCAGGCATTCCCGGCATCGAGACGTTCGCCGGCCACTGTTTCCACACCAGCCGGTGGGACTACGCCTATACCGGCGGCGACCCCGAGGGCTCGCCGCTCGACCGGCTCGCCGACAAGCGCGTCGCGATCATCGGCACCGGCGCGACCTCCGTGCAGTGCATCCCGCACCTGGCAGCGGCCTGCCGGGAGCTGTTCGTGTTCCAGCGCACGCCATCCTCGGTCGACGTTCGCGACAACCAGCCGATAGACCATGACTGGTTCGCCAGGGTGACCGCGCCCGGCTGGCAGCGGCGCTGGCTGGAGAACTTCTGCGCCAATATGTCGGCAGCCGAGCTACCCGCTGAGGACCTGGTCAACGACGGCTGGACCGACCTGGCGAAACGGATCCGCGGCCGGATCGCCGCACCGCGATCGGGCCCGGCCGGATTCCAGGAATTGCTGAGCGAGTTCGAGCAGGCAGACGCCGAGAAGATGAGCGAGATCCGAGAAAGGGTCGACGAGGTTGTGGGCGACCCGGCTACCGCGCAGGCGCTCAAAGCCTGGTACCGGCAGCTGTGCAAACGGCCGTGCTTCCATGACGAGTATCTCGACTCCTACAACCTGCCGTCGGTGCACCTGGTCGACACCGACGGGCAGGGCCCTGAGCCAGATCACCCCGGCGGGGGTAGTCACAGCGGAGACGGAGTACCCGGTCGACTGCATCATCTACGCCTCGGGTTTCGAGGTCGGCACCGAGCCGGTGCGCCGCAACGGCTTCGATGTCACCGGCCGCGACGGGATCAGGATGTCGGAGTACTGGTCAGGCGGCATGCGCTCGCTGCACGGCGTGCACGTGCACGGGTTCCCTAACTTCTTTCTGGTCCAGCTGGGCCAGGGCGGCAACTTCGTCGCCAACGTTCCGCACAACCTGACTGACGCGGCCACGACCGTCGCCCAGGTGGTCGCGCACGTCAGTGACGGCGGATTCGAGGTCGTGGACGTGCGCAAGGACGCCGAGGACAGCTGGCTTGAGCTGCTGGCGCCGAACCCCGTGGCGGCCTCGTTCCTGGCCGCGTGCACGCCCGGCTATTACAACAACGAAGGCAAGACCGGCAGCCCGCTGCTGTCGGGTTACCAGTACGGGGCTCCCGCGTATTTCCGCTACATCGAGCAATGGCGCGCGGCCGGGGACTTCGCCGGCCTGGAGTTCGGCTAGCCGCCGAAGTGACGCGGCGCCGCGGGCGCCCCCCGGCGCCAGGCACAGGTCGACTGTTGTAAAGATAGCTTTAGAAAGCTATCTTTAGATTATGCTACTAGGAGAGTTGCCGGCTTGTCCGGCTCGCTGATCCGAGGGCGCTGCGCGCCTATGCCCACCCGATCCGGTTGCGCTTGATGGGACTGCTGCGCAGCGGCGGTCCGCAGACGGCGACGCAGGCGGCGCTGGCCATCGGCGAGAGCGTCCCGAGCTGCTCGTTTCATCTGCGCCAGCTGGCCAAGTACGGCCTGGTGGAGCTGGCAGACGGCGGCCGCGGCCGGGAGAAACCGTGGCAGGCCACCGCCATGGTGACCGAGTGGAGCCGGCCGAGGGTGACAGCGCCGCGGCCGATGCGGCACTCAGCCTGGAACTGACGATGGCGCGCCAGTACTTCGACCTGGTCGCGCAGTGGCTGTCGGGGCAGGGCGGTGAGGCGGCCGAGTGGCGCGAGGCTGCGCGTTTCGGTGACAGCCTGCTGCAGCTGACGGCGGCCGAACTGCGGCTGCTCAACGATCAGATCGACGAACTCGTGCGGCCGTTCCGGGCGGGGGCCGCGCCCCCCGGAGCGCATCCGGAGGGCACAAGGCAGATGGTCATGCTCCACCTCGTGGTCCCGAGCGTTCTGGCCGAGCCTGGTGACCGACCATGACGCCCGAACCGCAGACCGCTCACGCGTCATCGCTGGACGCACTGATGAGCAAGTCCCGCGCAGCCTGCGGAGTCGCGGTCGTCCGCGGCGGCGAGGTCGCCTGGGCAGCAACCCACGGCGGCGACCAGGATCTGCTGTTCCAGGCGGGCTCCATCTCCAAGCCGGTCGCGGCGCTAACGGCACTGGAACTTGTCGCGCGCGGTGCTGCCAGCCTCGATACGGATGTCAACGACATGCTGACGTCATGGCGGCTGCACGGGGCAGCAGGCATAACGCTGCGGCAGTTGCTGAGCCATACCGCCGGGACCGGCGTGCCATTCATGCCTGGCTACCGGCAGGACGCGGAGCGCCCGACGTTGCTGGCATCACTCGACGGGTCGGCGCCCGCCGCCACGGCGGCCGTGCGGGCTGACCCGGCCGCCGCGGGCACGTTCCGCTATTCGGGCGGCGGGTACGCCGTGCTGCAGCAGCTGATCACCGACGTATCCGGACAACTATTCGCGGACGCGGCCAGAACGCTGGTGCTCGAACCGCTCGGGATGACTGACAGCACGTTCGAGCAACCGCTGCCGGTCGGCCGCCGGGCAGCTGCTGCCCGCCAGGACTGGCATGTGTACCCCGAGGCTGCTGCCGCCGGGCTATGGACTACGCCTGCCGACCTAGCCCGCTTCGTCTGCGCCCTGCAGGCGGCGCAGCCAGGCAGCCAGTCTGCGTGGCCTGCCGCTGGCCTGCACCGCGCCGCGGCGGCTGACGTGCTCGCCCCGGCCGCGGTGCTGCCGGCGCGGGGCGAGTGGCGTGTCTTGCCGCTGCTCGGCGTACGGGCGCCCGACGGTTTCGGCCTTGGCTTGTTCCTGACCGGCGGCGATTGGTTCACTCACACCGGCGGTGCTCACTCGTTCTTCTCGATGCTCGCCGGATCCGCTACCGCCGGCCAGGGCGCTGTCGCCATGGTCGCGGCGAACTCCGCCAGGTTCGCCCTCAGGCTGATGACAGCTGTCTGCGACGAGGAAGGCTGGAACGGCTTCCGGGCGCGAGGGCTGGGGCGGCTTGCCGGATTCCCGGCCAACCTCCTCGGCCTGCGATGACCGCGAGGCTGGGCTAGCGCTCCCTCGGGAGCGGCCGGTGCGGCTCGACGATGCCGAGCTCATAGCTGAGCACGACCAGCTGAGCACGGTCGCGCGCGCCGAGCTTGGCGAGCAGCCGGCTGACGTGCGTCTTGACCGTCGCGACGCTAACGTGCAGGGCGGCGGCAATCTCGGCGTTCGACCGGCCGGCCGCCACCTCGGCCAGCACCTCACGTTCTCGGTCGGTGAGGTCGTCCAGCATGCCCGCGGACGTCCCGGCGGCAGGCCGCTCCGGCGCGCGGGCGAACTCGGCGATCAGGCGGCGGGTGATCCTCGGCGTCAGCAGCGCATCACCCGCCGCGACCAGCCTGATCGCTTCGATGAGCTGCTCGGGCGGGGTGTCCTTCAAGACGAAGCCACTGGCGCCGCTGCGCAGCGCCGCGAACACGTTCTCGTCGTCGTCGAAGGTGGTCACGATGAGGATCCGCGGCGCCTGGTCACTCTCGCGGTCAAGAATCACGCGGGTCGCCTCGAGCCCGTCCATGACCGGCATCCTGATGTCCATGAGCACCACGTCGGGCCGCAGCGCTCGGGCCTGACTGACTGCCTGGACCCCGTTCCCTGCCTCGCCCACGACCTCCAGGCCGGCCGCGTACTCGACGAGCAGCCGGAAGCCTGCCCGCACCAGCGCCTCGTCGTCGGCGATGAGCACCCTGATCTTGGCCCGTGCGGCCGGCACCGCGGCCGCTGGTTGCCGCTGCCCGGTCACTGCCCGCTGTCCCCGTCACCCGCGGCGCGGTTGCCGCCCTGGGCTGGCAGCACCGCCTCGACCTGGAATCCGCCACCCGGCCCCGGCCCGGCCCGGAACTGCCCGCCGTGCAGCAGCGCGCGCTCACGCATGCCCGCGAGCCCGAGGCCGGCGCCCTGCCCTGGGTCACCGCCCGGCCCGTCATCAGTCACGCAGATGGTGATCGCGGCCTGGCCGTCATTGACCTGGAGCGTCGCGGTGGCGGCCGGCGCGTGCCTGGCTACGTTCGTCAGCGCCTCCTGCGCGATCCGGTAAGCCGAGAGCTCGACCGACTCACCGTAGAATCCCGGCTGCCCGGTCCGGCGGAAGACGACGTCGAGTCCGTTGTCGCAAAAGCGTCTGACTAGCTCGGGCAGATCCCTGCTGGCCGGCCACGATGAGCCAGCCGCGGTCGCTGGCTGCCTGATCTGCCGGAGGAGGAGCCGGATTTCCTCGAGCGCCGAGCGGCTGGCCGACTCGATGGCAGCAAGCGCGACGCGCGCCTCGCCCGGCTTCTCGTCCAGCACGAGCCTGGCAACGCCTGACCGCACGGCGATCATGCTGAGGCTGTGCGAGACGACATCGTGCACGTCCCTGGACAAGCGCAGGCGCTCCTCGGCCCGGATCCTCGCCTCCGTCTCAGCGGCCTGGCGGCTGGCTTCCAGCACCAGGGACTGCCGGTAACGGCGCCGGGTACGCACCGCGTCCCCGATGAACCAGCCGGGGATCATCACGCCGGCCTGGACCGCGTCCTGGTCGAGGCCAGGGTGCAGGTAGATGCCCGCGCCAAGCACCGCCCAGGTGACAACGCTGGCCAGCCCGTACGCCAGCAGCGAGGCCCGCCGGTCGTAGCGGTCCGCGACGGTGAAGATGGCGATCGCCAGATTAGGCCCGGCGCTGCTGACGAAGGGCGTGAACTGAACTCCGAGCAGCGTCGCGGTCACGTAGACCGCGGCCAGCACGGCCAGCACGGCCATCGGCCAGCGCCGGCGGACGATCAGCGGCGCCGCGGCAGCGACGCCGAACGCGGCGATCGCCAGCTCCGATCCGGCGCCGGCCGCCGCTCCGGCCAGCACCGGAACGCAGAAGGCCGTAAAGCAGGCAGCCGCGATCGCCGCGTCGATCAGATCCGGGCTCCGGCGCCGGCTGAGCCGCAGCGCCGCGCGGGCGGAGAGCCGGGAGAACCAGGGCGCGCCCGGGCCGGGTGGGCTGCCGGAGCCAGGCAGGCCGACGCTGCCGCCGGGCCCAGCCGGCGTGCGTGCTGCAGGAGCAACAGCCATGAAGCGACGGTAACGCAGCCGAGTTCCTCCGGGCGTCCGTCCAGCGGCGGAGCTGATCATCCGCCGCAAGACTGACGTGACCGCGAGCCGGTGGTCGCGCGGCGGACCCGAGTCAGCGACGCGAGCCTGATGCGGCTGCGCCGGGCTCCGGACAGCGTGGATGCATGACACCGATACTGCCCTGGGCCCCATCCGGCCACCTGTCCCGCAAGCTTGTCATCCTGGTCAGCGTGCTGTTCACCGCCGGAGTCAGTACCGGCTGGCTGTCCTACGTGCACGGATCCGCGGCCACGGTCGGCCACGTTCCCGGCTCTAATGCGTGGTGGCAGCAAGCCGGGGTCGCGGCCCTGTGCTGCGCGCTGCTGGTCGCGCGCAGGCTGCGCCGAGGCGGCGGCGCGGACAGCCCAGGCTGGCTGCTCGGCCCGCTGAGCCGGACCTCGGCCAGCAGGATCGTGCTGGCAGGCAGAGCGGCGACGCGTCGGCCCGCCGGAGTTGGCCGCGCGCTGCTGGCCTGCCCGCTGATGCTGGTGTTCGGATACGGGTTCTTCCGGGCCGGCTTTCAGGTGACCAGCGGCCTGGACCCGAACAACACGGTCAACGCCTGGGGCGGTCCGAGTTACCTAGGCGCCATGGCCTGCCATTACCTCGACCTGCTCGTCATCATGACGGCGGCTGTCTGGCTGCTGAACCGGCTGTTGCCGCCGATCGCGGGGGAGGACTCGCTACACCGCAGCGCGGCCTGAGATCGTCGAAGCATGGACAGGTCAACGATTGCCGCTTACGACGAGCACGCCGCCGAGTACGCCGAGGACTGGCTCAGCCAGCCAGCCGATGCTGATCTTCACAGCCTGGTCAGGCAGTACTTCCGGCCCGGCCTGACGGCCGACATCGGGTGCGGTGCCGGCCGGGACACGGCCTGGCTCGCCGCCAACGCGTTCCCCTCGATCGGTTATGACGCGTCAGACGGCTTGCTCGAGGAAGCCCGGCGGCGCCACCCAGAGATCGACTTCCGCAGCGCCGCGCTGCCTGAGCTTGCCGGGATCGAAGACGGCACCTTCACCAACGTCTTCTGCGAGACAGTCCTGATGCATCTCGGCCCGGCCCTGCGTGCTCAGTCCGTCACCCGGCTGCTGTCGATCCTGCAGCCGGGCGGGACGTTGTATCTGAGCTGACGGGTCACGCCCGACAACGACCGCCGCGACGAACGCGGACGGCTGTACGCTCAGTTCCCCGCAGGCGACGTGCTGTCGGCCCTGGCGGGCGCCGAGATTCTCCACGATGCCGAGAGCAACAGCGCATCCTCTGGAAAGCCTGTGCACCGGATCATTGCGCGTGCCGCGTGCTCCTTGGCCAGTGCTGGGACGTAGTCGACTGACGTTGCCGTGGCTGAGCGCATTGGTCACTGGCGGCGGGCGGTGTCCGGCGGGATCTGTTCCGGGCTATACCGCGCTGCTGATGGCAATCTGGCAGAGCTCGGGCAGCTTTGCCTCGGCCTCGCGGGCCGCGATCTGCACCCCGGCAAAGGCCAGCGCGAAGCCGTAGGCGATGGCGCACGTCAGCAGGACCGGCGCCCGGACTGCGGCCGGAGCAGCGTTCGTCAGGTCTGCCGCGACGATGACCGGGATGACGGCCACGGCGACGCCGCCCACGCTGGCGAGGATGCCGCCGAAAGTGTAGGACCCGTATCCGGGGGCGGCCTGGCGCATGGGACTGCCGGTTCGCGTGGCCATCGGGTAGGCAAGGGTGACGCTGAGGACGTTGCTCAGGCCCAGGGCTGCGCCGAGGCCGGCCAGCGCGACCGCGGCGGCTGCTACTCCCTGCATCGGATGCCTGATCGCGGCGGCCAGGCCAAAGGAGATCGCGGTGAGCAGTGGCACGGCGATCATGCTGAGCGCGATGTTCTGGCCGGAGAAGTAGGCACGCAAGGAGCGACGGCTGGTGAAGGCGAGTGCTTCAGTGAGGAAGGGCGGACCGGTCAGGCCGACCGAGTTGGCGTGGAAGTACCCGACGAATCCGGCGCCGACGACGGCGCTGCCGATCACCACGCCGGGATGCACCGGACGGCTGATGATGGAACTGACGGAGACGACCACCATGATGACCGCGGTCATGGCCCAGTAGACGAGCGACGTCGGCTCGCGACGCTGGTAGATCCAGAACCGGGCCGCCACCGCACCGCGCAGGCCGTACCGGGCCAGCGGCAGCGCCGCGCCGCGGACGCGCGAGGACTGGCCGGAGGTGTCGGCGGTGACCAGGGCGCGGCTTAGTGAGCGTATCCACAACCAGCCGAGCACGGTGATGACGGCGGCTAGCAGCGCAAGCCGCGCGAGGGCGGTGCCGGGATGGCCGTCCGAGGCGTCCTGGATCGCGTGCGCGGCGAGGCCAGGCGGTAGCCAGCGCAGCCATGCGTCGACACCGCGGAAGGCCGCCGCGGTGATTCCGCCCGCCGCCGCAGCCCTCGGTACCACCTGTCCCAGCAACTCGATCAGGGCGAAGATCGGGATGAACAGGAACGCGGCCAGGTCCTTGCCGCGGCGAGAGCGCAGCATCCTCGCCATGCTGGTGGTCACCAGCCGGGCCAGCGTGATGCAGAACAGCACCTGCAGCGCCACGGCGACCACCGCGACCAGCAGTCCCAGCGGGCCGCTGGCCAGCCCGACCAGCACGCCCAGCAGGCCGATCAGGTTGGCCGCCGGCCAGGCACCGCAGGCCGAGGCGGCGAGCAGCCCCGACGCGAGCGGACGGGTGCGCAGCGGGTACAGCTGCAGCGTGGCGGGGTCGAGGGTGCCGTCCAGCCCGAACGCGAAGATCGGCAGGATCAGCCAGCCGAGCGCGAATGCGCTGAAGATGACCGTGGTCAGGTCCGCCGACGCGCCGAGACCACGGAACGCGGCCAGGACATAGAAGGTGCCGACCGCCACCACGATGGCAAAGAATATGCTCAAGATGAACGTGGTTCCGGCCGCCGTGGATGAGCGCAGAGCGTTGCGCAGCAGTTGCAGCTTCAGCTGGACGAGGAGCCGAGCCATGACAGCACCTCCTCGTCCTGTGCTCGCGGGCCGACCAGGTCGATGAACGCGCGCTGCAAGCTCTTGCCGCCCCGCACCTCATCGGTCGTGCCGCTCGCCACGATCTGACCCTTGTCGATGATGGAAACGTGGTCGCAGACCTGCTCGACTAGCTCCATCACATGACTGGAGAACAACACCGTCGAGCCCGAGCCAACCAGGCGGGTTAGCAGCCGGCGGATCACGTCGGCGGAGACCGGGTCCACGCCCTCCAGCGGCTCGTCGAGGAACAGTACAGCGGGGTTGTGGATCAGGGCGCAGCCCAGTGCGGTCTTTTTCCGCATGCCGGTGGAATAGTCAGCGACGAGCCGCTGAGCGTCGGCGGTCAGGTCCAGCACCTCGAGCAGCTGCGCCGCCCGCGACCGGGCATCCGCCGCGGGCAGGCCGCGCAGCCGCCCCGCGTATTCCAGCATCTCCGCACCGCTCAGCCGTTCAAACAGCCTGGCCTCGGCCGGCACGACTCCGATCGCCGCCTTGACGGCAACCGGGTCCGCCCACACATCCAGCCCCTTGATGAGAACCTGTCCGCCATCCGGCCGCAGCAGGCCCGTCATCATCGACAGGGACGTGGTCTTCCCAGCCCCGTTCGGCCCGACCAGCCCGGCAAGCGAGCCGGCTGCGATGTCCAGGTCGACACCCGCCACCGCCACCTTCGCGCCAAAGCTCTTGCGCAGGCCCCGGACTACGATCGCTGGCTCACCCATCTCTGCCTCCTCAGCAGAAGCATTAAACTGATATCAGTATGCTAAGTGCGTGCTATCCCGTCAAGTGGCGGTGGCCAATAGCGCTGGCCGTCATCGCGCTTCCGCCGACCGCGGCGTTGCCGTGCGAGCCGGCCGTCGTGGCCGGGCATCGGGGGAGTGGTTCCTGGCGGCTGCGATCGCGGCCCCGTGCCCGGCCTTCGCCAGCTGGCCGTCCGCAGTTGGTCTAGCTCGGCGGCCTGGCCGGTGCAAGGATGCAGGCAGTCCAGCCGTGTTGTGCCTGCCTTACGCGAGGGAGATCGTCATGCCTGCCCAGATCCCGACCGGCGACATTCATCACCTTCGGCTGACCGTGACCGATGTCCAGCGCAGCCGCGAGTTCTACACAGGCTTGCTGGGCTTCGAGGTCGCGGTCGAGTCTCCGCCTCCCGATGACCCGTCCGCCCCTGACGTGTTCAAGGTTCTTTTCGGCGGCGTGGTGATGGTCCGCGGCAATCTGCTCATGGGCCTGCGGCCGATGGCGCCGTCCGGCGACCGTTTCGATCCGGACAGAGTTGGCCTGGACCACCTGAGCTTCGGCGTGGCCAGCCGGGCTGACCTCGAGCAGGCGGCGCGGCTGCTCGACGAGCACGGCGTTACGCGTGGCGAGATCACCAGCCTGCCGTCGTTCGGCATCGACGTGCTGTCGTTCGAGGATCCTGACGGCGTCCAGCTCGAACTGACCGCTCCTTCTGCTTGATGCCGTATCGAGAATCAGCACATGATTACCCCGCCGGTTGACAACGCGGGACATCCGCGCGAGCCGGTACGCGGATGGTTACGACTCGGCCGCAGGCACCGCGTCATCCTTCTGGCAGCCGTCGGATTGCTTGCCATCGGCGCGTTCTTACTCTGGGGTCCCATCGGCCTCGGTAATGGCCCGCTGAGCACGGCCATCGGTGTCTCGCAGGGCACTGTCGACTCAGGTCCCGGGCCGGTGGGCTTCCTGACCTCCGGTGTCTGCGGGAGCGCCTGGCCTGCACGCTCGGCCGGGCGCGGGTTCGTGCTCGCTGGCTGTGGCGGCGCGGACGCGGGTCCGCTGATCGGGCACGCGTTCGACGGGCCTACTCCAGCCATCTTCTTCGGGTTTCCGGCAGCGGCCGAAGCAGCGGCACCACGCCCGGGCACATGCTGGGTCATGACCAAGATCGTCGTGCACTATCACGTAGGGATCAGGCATTACAGCGCCAGCGGTGCTTACGACCTAGCTGTCTGCTCCAGCGACGGTCAGGTCAACGCCGCGATGAACGCAGCCGATGCAACGGGCTAAGCCCGGCGCCGGTCTCACTAAATCTGATCTGCCGCAGAAGTTGCGGTGCGAGCACCGGTCCTGCCTGGCGCCACTGTCGGACCGTGTCGGTACGGTCGGCCTGTGAACACGCCCTTGGACTATGTCGTTCATCTGACCACCGAGTCCACCCGTTTCGGCGAGGCCATCGCTGCGGCCCCGCCCGACACGCCAGTACCGACCTGTCCGGACTGGACCGCCGACGATTTGCTCTGGCATCTGGGCTGGGTTCAGTCCTGGTGGACCATGATCGTGCGGCAGAAACTGACAGGCCAGGAGGCCAGGGAGCTAATGCCCGATCGTCCGGCCGGCCGACCGGAATTGCTGGAGTTCTACCGGCAGGCAGGCAGCGGCCTGGCGGCGATCCTGCGGACAGTACCCGCGGATACGGAGGCCTGGACCTGGTCGGATAATCACACGGTTGGCTTCATCCAGCGCAAGCAGGCACATGAGGCACTGATCCACCGGGTCGATGCCGAGGTGACGGGCGGCCACCGGACGCCGATGGATCCGGCGTTGAGTGCCGACGGCGTGGACGAAGCGCTGCGCGTGATGTACGGGGGAGTACCTGACTGGGGACGCTTCGAGCCGGATCCGGCGCGGACGATCAGGATCCGCGCCACCGATACCGGGGACAGCTGGATCGTCAGGCTCGGCAGCTTCACCGGCACCGACTCAGACGGCGTCTCCTACGACGAGCCGGACTTCGACGTCCTCGCTACCGACTCGGGCGCGCCGGCGGCGGCGGTTGTCAGCGGAACGGCTGCCGATCTTGACTGCTGGCTCTGGCGCCGTCCGCCCTGCGGAGAGATCAGCCGGTCGGGTGACGACCGCGTGCTATCAGCATTCGAAGCAGTGATCTCGGAAGGCATCGGCTAGGCGCGGGTAACGCCGGCCCGACATGGCATCTCATGCGAGGCTGCTTTCGTGAGCTATGACGCCATCGCTTCGGGCTACGACAAGTTCGTCGGCGTCTCGTGCATTCACCGGGTCGCGATTCCGTCGATCCTGAAGCTGTGCGCGGAGGGCGACGCAGTGCTCGACGTCGCCTGCGGCCAGGGCGCCCTGACACGGGAGCTCGGGCGGCAGTTTTCCGTGGTCGTGGGCGTGGATCGGTCGCCGGAGCTGATCAGGATCGCTCAGGAACGCGGCGGCGCGCCGCATGTCCGCTATCTGACCGAGGACGCCGGCGCGCTGCATTCGCTGGCAGACGCGAGCTTCGACGGCGCGACCTGCTGTCTGGCGCTGACCGACTTCGATGACCTGAGCGCGGTACTCGCGGCGACCTCCCGGGTACTCAAGCGCAACGGCTGGCTCGTGGTCGCCTCACTGCATCCTTGCTTCGAGCCGCCGCGGGCCTCCGACGGCGAGCACGATGGCCAGCCGGTCAAGCTTGTCGGTCATTACTTTGAGGAAGGACGCTGGTGGCCGCACGACCGGACGCGGTTGTTCGGCGGGATCGGCTGGCACCACCGCACGCTCAGCACCATCCTCAACAGCTTCCTGGAGGCCGGCTTTGTACTCGACGGCGCCCGGGAACCCCCGGCGCCCGCCGATGTCATCGCCGAAAGTCCCTCCTACGGCCAGGTGGCCGAGATTCTGACGCTCCGCTGGCGTTTGCCCGGTGTCCTGCTCACTGAATCTGGTCTGCGCGCGGGCGGCTGAGCTGCAGCGGACCACCAGCGCAGTTCTTTACTCGTGTCTCACTGCATCCGTCCGGGCGGCATCAGGCTCGCTCACGCGCTATCGCGGGAAGGTGGCCAGTTCGGCGAGAGCCTGGTCGAGGGCGTCGGGGATGCCGTGACGGAGCAGCCGCCCGAACGCCTCGTCTCCCGAGGCGGCGAGGTCGCGAATGCCGTCGGCGTGGGCCTTGACGCGCGCCTCGACCA
Source organism: uncultured Actinomycetota bacterium (assembly GCA_963767215.1). Lineage (GTDB taxonomy): Bacteria > Actinomycetota > Actinomycetes > Streptosporangiales > Streptosporangiaceae > JAJYUU01. Next base: position 109,773 of record CAVYDE010000006.1, on the reverse strand, counting down.
CATTGAGGAACTCTCCGGTCGTTGCTGACCAGCCGTAGGTACGGAGGAACCGGTCGAGCCGACGGGGCCTGGCCGCGAAGTCGGTGAACCCCTCGGCGGCGACCCAGTGCCGGGTGTGCAGCGGCACCCAGCTGAAGGCGGCGAGGGCCAGGTCCCACGCTGGCGTGGCGGGCCCGGCGAAGTCCCAGTCGAAGAACCCGGTGAGCTTGCCCTGGTGCCAGGCGGCGTTATAGGAGGCGGCGTCGTTGTGGGCGATGATCAGGCCCGGTGACCAGATCCCGCCCCCGCGCCAGACGGCGCCGGGCGGCGGGACGAAGTCGGCGACGGCCCGGTGGTAGGCGCGCATCCAGCGGGCGACCTGGTCAAGGGTGTCCTCGGCGTGAACCCAGGCCGGCCGCGGCCTGCGGCTTCCGGTGGTCTCGCCTTCCAGGAAGGTGAGGACCTCCCGGCCCTGCGCATCGAGCCCGAGAGGCTGCGGGGCGCCCGTGAACCCCTTGTCCGCCAGGTGGGCGAGCAGTGCGTGCACAGCCGGCGTCCAGGGACCAGCTGCGCGGCGAACCGTGTCCCCTGCCCGCACTGCCCCGCCGACATTCCCGCCTTCAAGCCGCTCCTCGTTGTGTGCGACGACGATCTTGACCTCTTCCACATGGGCCAGTATCGCGGGATGGCCGCCGATGTAGCCACGGTTTAGCGCGTGCGACTGCGCTGCTGACCGCGGCCCGGCGGCCTGGTGCAGGACACCGGCCGCTGACGGGTCGACCGCTGCCTCGGCCCGCCGCGCCGCGGCCCGTGGATCGTGAAGTCAGGACGCCCGGCCGGTCGCGGGGAGCAGCGCCGCGCGCGATTACTTTACATAATGTACATTATCGGCGCGGTATTCTGCGGCCCGGACGTGGGGCAGAAGACTGCGAGGGACTCAACAGCGCGTGCCGTCGTGCCGTGCTGTGATCACCTCTGGCGATGCGGCTAAGCTGCGCAGCCATGGCGGCTTCAGCACGTGTTCTGGACGGCGCGGCTCTGCACGTCGCTGCCGGCGCCAGGCTGTGACCATGCGCGGATCAGCTACCGGGAGCTGGCTGTGCTGACCGAGGTTCCGCCTGCAGCCGGCCGGCCGCGGGGCCATCCTGGCCGGCTGATAGCGATCCTCGCCGTCATCGCTGCCCTGACCGCAGGCTGGCCGATTGCCAGCGCGGCTATCTCAGGGAACCGGCCGCTGCGGGCAGGTGAGCTGCTGAGCATCGGGCCGGACAGCGCGCACCGAGCCGAGCTGGCTGTTGGTCCCGGCTGGGCACTGCAGCAGTCGCAGAGCAATCCGAAAACCAACTACGTGCTGCGCAACGGCGGCATCCGGCTGTCGGTCGTCTTCGTCTGGCTCGCGAGCCGGGATCAGTCCGCAGGCCTGTGGACCGGTCTGCGGCAGTTGCTGCAGGCAGCCAACGAAAGTGCGCGGCTCGGCCAGCCGGTACCCGTCATCAGCAGCCACGGCGCGGCGGGCCAGACCGCGCGACTCCGCCAGGACGGGCAGACCGGCCTGGCGACAATCTATCCGGCGCCGCCCAAGACCTTCGCCATCGAGATCATCAGCCTCGGCCCGCCCGGAGCTCTGGGTCCGCAGGCTGCCGCCCGCCAGGTTGCCCTATCGCTGCGCTTCCCGGCGGCCGGTTCGTGAGCGCAACGGTGGTCGTACGGGCAGCCCGGATCACCGCGGCGATGCTCTGCGGTGCGGGCCTGGCAGTGCTGGCCTGGTCGTTCGCCGGGCTGGTCAGGGAATTCTCCAGTGCCGCGGTACTGGCTGCCTGCCTGGAACTGCCGGTGGCAGTTCTCGGCTACTGGCTCCTGCGCCGGCTCCGCCCCGTTCGGTCTCCGGTCAGGATCTGGTCAGCTGCGGCTGTGGTCTGGGGTGCTACCGCCGCGACCGGCTGCGCCCTGATATCCAACCAGGGCCTGGCCACGATCTGGGCGAAGGGCGCTGGCATCACCTTCGCGTCCAACTGGTCGGCAGCTCTCAGCGCTCCGCTGAACGAGGAGACGCTGAAGCTCTGCGGCGTAGCCATGATCGCGCTGGCTGCGCCCCTGATGATCCGCGGGCCGCTGGACGGAATGGTCTACGGTGCGCTCACCGGCCTTGGCTTCCAGGTCATGGAGAACGTGAGCTACGGCCTTAACGCTATCGCTCAGTTCGGTGCGACAGACCCGCCGCAAGCCGTGGCGATCTCGGCATTCGTCCGGGTTATCTTCACTGGTCTCGGCTCCCACTGGACGATGACGGCCGTGTCGGGGGCAGGTATCGGATTCCTGGCAGCACGGGGCTTGCGCGACGGCTGGCTGCCAGCCGCGGGATGCCTGATGACGGCAATCGCGATGCATGTGCTCTTTGACGCCCCAGGGCCGGCGACAGCGCTGAAGGTCGCGGTGAACTTCGCGGTCGTCGCGATCTTCTACATATTGCTGCGGAGCCGTTACCGGGTCAGGGCCAGGGCTGCACTGGCCGTCAGGATCAGAACCGGAGAGATCTCCGCTGACGAGGCGGGAGGCTTGCTGAGCCGAAGGAACCGCAGGCTCGCTCAGTACCGGGCCAGCGGGGGCGCAGACCGGGTGGCCCTCGCGCGCCGACAGCGGGAGCTAGTCACTGAGATTGACCTGGCTGCCAGCTGATCGTGCGCGAGTCCGGCTTGCCGTCCGCCGTGAACATGTCGGCTCTTCGGGTCGTGGCAATGGCCGCAAACGTCGGCGGTGCGGATGGCGGCCGTCAACGGATTAACGACACCTGTCCTCGTAATCAAAGAGTTCGAGGACGCCTGCGGCCGCGTTACCCTCTGGCGGCTCCGCCATGTTTGCCTTACATTGCGCCCGATGCGGCTCGCTGCTCGGATCTCCCGTACGGATGGAGCTGGTCACAAGCATGGTTGAGGTCCCCCTCGATGGCGGTTCTCACTCGACGGTCGTTCGAGTCGGTCAGACAGTCAGGCGCACGAGTCACTCGTGGTCGGCGGCGGTCCTCGATCTGCTGGGACACCTTGAATCAGAAGGATTTGCTGGCGCGCCGCGCTCGTTGGGCTTTGATGACCAGGGGCGGGAGGTTCTGACCTACATTGAGGGAGAGGTCGGCCTGGGCGACCGCTTCATCCCGCAGCAAGGGGGCCGGTTCGATGTCGGTCTCCCTGACTATGTCTGGCGTGACGACGTACTCGTGCACCTCGGCGCGCTTATCCGTGCGTATCACGATGCAGCGGCGACGTTTCCGTGGGCTGGCCGCGATTGGATGTTCGAGCCTCGGCAGCCGGTCGAGACGGTCTGTCACAACGAGCTGTTCCCGTGGAACACCGTCTTTCGGTCGGGTGTTCCGGTGGCATTCATCGACTGGGACACCGCGGCGCCGGGTCCCCGGGCCTGGGACCTCGGACTCGCTGCATGGCGATGGGTACCGTTTTCGCGTGACGAGAAGTGTCGAGCAATCGGACTCCCGACCGGAGTCGCCGACAAGGCACGCCGGTTTCGCTTGCTACTCGACGCGTACGGCATCGAGCCTGACATCGACATTGTGCTGGCAGGGATCGAGCGGATGCAGAATCTTCTGGACCACATGTCGGGGCTGGCTGCCGACGGTTCTGAGTGGCAGGTGGAACTCGTCCGTCGCGGTGTACTGGACGAGTTGGCGCTTGAGATCGTTTGGGTGCAGGAGCAAGCCGTTGCGCTTGTGGATTCCCGCCGAGGATGAGACCGCGCTGCCTCATCGCTGGTAGTCACAGAACCAGACCGGAACTGGAGCCTTCATGACTACAAAACCAGCAGGTCAGAGGGCTGCTAGTTGCCGGCAACTAGCGTGGTGCGCTATCGCCCCGCGGCCCGTGCTCACGCGGGTCGTCATCAGATGGCATTGTCAACTCCTCACCCTTTATCGGATAACTCTCCGCTTATCTTTTCGCGATTCGGAGAGTTCTCCGCGTGGTGTCTGTGGCGCGTCTTGCCCTCGGGATCCCGGCGCGCTCCCCTCTCCCCCATCCTGATGATCATGAAACGCGTGACGACCACAAGGTGGCCGGGGACCATGCCGGGCCGGGCACCGCGCATGCGGGCGTGCTGGAACTCAGGCCAAACCTGACGGTGTCCTGCCGACACGACGAGTCGCACGCGGGCATTGACCCGGGCTGCGGCGCGCTCGCTGCCTGCGCGGCCGAGCATGCGGTCAGCCGGCCGGCGGCTGCCAGAGCTCGAACCTGTTGCCTTCCGGATCGGCAGCCCAGCCGAAGCGACCCTGGGGCGTCTCCTCGACCTCATCGTCGACCTGGGCACCGGCGGCCCGCAGCTGAGCGAGCATCGCATCCAGGTCGGCCACCCGGTAGTTCACCATGAACATCTGGTCAGGACGGCCGAGATAAGCGCTGTCCTGCGGGAACACTGCCCAGATAACCGTCGCGTCGCCGGACGGGCGAAGCGCCGCGAAACCGAACTCCGGATCGAGGTCGATGCCCAGGTTCTGCGCGTACCAGGCACGGAGGCTCGCCTCATCGCGGCCACGCAGGAATACTCCCCCGACACCCGTCACCTTGTGCATGCTCGCCACGATAAGGCCATGGCGGAAGCGCCGCCGGGCTCATGCCAGAGACGGCAGGATGGACACGATGTCGTCCCGGCGGCCTGGCTGGCGCGCGCACGAGCCCGAGGTAGCTGTACCGCATGCCTCCGCAGCCCTGCCGGGCTCATGAATTACAGGCTTGTAGTTCGTGCTGCAGAGCAGATCCTGCAACTGCATGCCGACGCTGCGGGTACGAGGATAGACCGAGCGGAAGGACCAGGAACCGATGGCTGCAGACACAACTTTCCTGATCGTCGGCGCGAGTCTTGGCGGGGCCAAAGCCGCCGAGGCGCTGCGCGCCGAGGGCTTCGACGGACGGATCGTCCTGATCGGCGCGGAAAGTGAGCTGCCCTACGAGCGTCCGCCGCTATCCAAGGACTTCCTGCAGGGCAAGTCCGAGCGGCACAAGATCTTCGTCCACGACCAGCAGTGGTACGACGACTCCGGTATCGAGCTGCAACTCGGCGTCTTTGTCACGAGGATTGATCCGGTGGCGCGCGAGGTCAGCGTGGCCGGCGGCAGCCGGACCGGGTACGACAAGCTGCTGCTGGCGACCGGTTCCTCGCCCCGGCCGCTGCCGGTACCTGGAGCCGGACTGCAAGGCGTGATGTCGCTGCGTACCGTCGGTGACAGCGAGCGGATCAGGGCTGCCTTCGCCGAGGCATCGCGGGTGGTGGTTATCGGGGCCGGCTGGATTGGCCTGGAAACCGCCGCTGCCGCGCGGGCCGCCGGTGCCGAAGTGACCGTGCTGGAAGCCGCTGAGCTGCCGCTGTTGCGCGTGCTCGGACCAGAGCTGGCGCAGGTCTTCGCCGACCTGCACCGCGACAACGGCGTCGACCTGCGGTGCGGCGTTCAGGTCGGGGAGATCCTCGGCTCCGCTGATCAGGCCGACGGCGTGCTGCTCGGCGACGGCACCAGGATCGGAGCCGACGTCATTATCGTCGGCGTCGGCATCGCGCCCAACGCTCAGCTGGCCGACGACGCAGGACTTGAGGTGAACAACGGCGTCCGGGTCAGCGCAGGCCTGCAGTCCTCGAACCCCGACATCTACGCGGCTGGCGACGTTGCCAGCGCGTTTCATCCGCTGCTCGGCCAGCACATCAGGATCGAGCACTGGGCCAACGCGCTGAACCAGCCAGCGGCCGCCGCCCGGTCCATGCTGGGCCAGCAGGTAAGTTACGACCGGCTTCCTTATTTCTTCAGTGACCAGTACGACCTGGGCATGGAGTACACCGGGTATGCCGAGCCCGGCGGCTACGATCAGGTCGTGCTGCGGGGCGACGCTGCCAGACGCGAATTCGTTGCCTTCTGGCTCAGCGCCGACAGCCGGGTGCTGGCCGGGATGAACGTCAACGTCTGGGATGTGCAGGACGACATCCAGAAGCTCGTGCGAGCCGGGTTCGCCGGGCGTGCCGTTGACCGTGACCACCTCGCCGACGCTCACGTGCCGCTCTCGGATGTGCTCAGCTAGCCAGGACCGGTCCACTGGCGAAGCGCCGCTGCTGTCAGGTCACCTCGGCCATCGCCTGGGCGAACTGCGCCTGGTAGAGCCTGTCATAAGCGCCGCCAGCCGCCAGCAGCTCGTCGTGCGTGCCCTGCTCGACGATGTGGCCGTCCTCCATCACCAGGATGACGTCGGCGTCGCGGATCGTGGACAGCCGGTGCGCGATCACGAAGCTCGTCCGGCCCTGCCGCAGCAACGCCATCGCGTGCTGAATCAGCACCTCGGTCCTGGTGTCGACGGAGCTGGTCGCCTCGTCCAGGATCAGCACGGCCGGCCTGGCCAGGAACGCCCGGGCGATCGTGAGCAGCTGCCGCTCCCCCATGCTGACATTCGTGCCGTCATCGTCGAGCACCGTGTCGTAGCCGTCGGGCAGCGTCCGGACGAACCGGTCCACGTACGTGGCCTTGGCCGCCTCGACCACCTGCTCGTGCGTGGCGCCGTCCAGGCCGTAGGCGATGTTCTGCTCGATCGTGCCGCCGAACAGCCACGCATCCTGCAGCACCATGCCCGTCAGCCCGCGCAGCTCTTCCCGGCTCATCTGCGCGGTGTCGACGCCGTCGAGCAGGATCTTGCCAGAATCGAGCTCGTAGAACCGCATGAGCAGGTTGACCAGCGTGGTCTTGCCGGCACCCGTCGGGCCTACGATTGCCACGGTCTGGCCCGGCTGGACAGTCAGCGAGACATGCTCGATCAACGGCCGGTCCGGTGCGTACCGGAAGGATACGTCGTCGAACTCCACCCGGCCCTGCACGCCGGCCGGCTGGCCGGCTCGTCGGCATCGGGTGCCTGCTCGGAAGCGTCCAGCAGCGCGAATACCCGCTCAGCCGAGGCGACACTGGACTGCAGCAGGTTCGCCATGCTGGCGACCTGAGTGAGCGGCTGGCTGAACTGGCGCGAGTACTGGATGAATGCTGTGACCGCGCCGAGCGTCAGCGAACCGCTCGCAATCAGCAGGCCGCCGACGACGGCCACCAGCACGTAGTTGAAGTTCGACACGAACATCATCACCGGCTGGATCGTGCCGGAGATGAACTGAGCGCGGAAGCTGGCGTTGAACAGCGCCTCGTTCTGCTCGGTGAAGGTCTCCATCGCCTTCTCCCGCTGACCGAATGCTGTCACCAGGGCGTGCCCCGAGTACATCTCCTCGACGTGGCCGTTCAGCCTGCCGGTGAACTTCCACTGGTTGATGAACTGCGGCTGAGCGCGCTGCGCGATCTTCCGCATCGCGACGGCCGACGCAGGCACGGTTACCAGCGCGATCAGGGCCAGCTCCCAGGACACGACGAACATCAGGGTCAGGACGCCGATGATCGTCAGCAGGGAGGTGACCAGCTGGCTCAGCGTCTGCTGCATTGACTGCTGCAGGTTGTCGATGTCGTTAGTGACCCGGCTCAGGATCTCGCCGCGCGGCTGCCGGTCGAAATAGCTGAGCGGCAGCCTGGAGAGCTTGGCCTGGACTTCCTCACGCAGCTTGAACACTGCCCGCTGCACCATGGCCGCGGTCAGCCTGCCCTGGAATACCGCGCACAGCGAGCTGCCGACGTTCAGCGCCACGACTACTTCGAGGATCTGCGCCACGTGCTGGAAGTCCACACGGCGACGGAACTCGACGGCATAGAAGACGAGGTTGATCGCCTCGCCGAGCATCCGCGGGCCGAGCACCGCGAGCGTCACGCTGCCCACGGCGAGGGAGAGCGCGGTGACGGCCAGCGCGCGGTGCGGAGTCAGCAGCCGCAGCAGGCGGCGACCAGAGCCCTTGAAGTCCAGCGCCTTCTCGGTGGACATGCCGCCCATGAACCTGCCGGGTCCCTGCATCGTGGTGGCGGGGCCGGGGCCGCGCTTCGGCGTGGCCCGCTCCCCTATCGCCGCGTCCGGGGCCGAGTCCGCCGCCGCCGCGCCGTTCGGCGTGGCGCCGTTCGCGACTGCTCCGTTCTGCTGCAGCGTGTCCTGAACGGGCACCATGCCGGTCACGGGAGCGAGGCCGTCCGCCGGTTCTGTGCCGTTCACCGGCTCATTCCCGTTCACCGGCACCGAGCCGTTAGCCGCGCCTGAGCCGTGAGCCGCCGCCGAGCCGTCGGCAGACCCCGGCCCGTCAACCGGGCCATGACCGTTCTCGCCGTTACCGTCTGATCCCGCGCTCACGCCGCGGCCTCCTGCTCTGTCAGCTGGGAGAGCACGATCTCCCTGTAGGTCTCACTGGAATCCATCAGCTCGTCGTGGGTGCCCACGGCCACGATGCGGCCGGCGTCCAGGACCAGGATCTGGTCCGCATGCCGGATCGTGCTCACCCGCTGCGCCACGATGATCATGGTCGCGCCGGTGACCTCAGTCGCGAGCGCAGCCCGCAGCCTGGAATCGGTCGAGTAGTCCAGCGCGGAGAACGAGTCGTCGAACAGGTAGATCTCCGGCTTGTGCACCAGCGCCCTCGCGATCGCCAGCCGCTGCCGCTGCCCGCCCGACACGTTGGTACCGCCCTGGGCGATGCGCGAGTCCAGCCCGTCCGGCATGCGCTGCACGAAGTCCCTGGCCTGCGCGATCTCCAGTGCCTTCCAGAGGTCCTCGTCGGTCGCCTGCTGGTTGCCGTAGCGCAGGTTGCTCGCGACCGTGCCGGAGAACAGGTAAGGCTTTTGGGGCACCAGCCCGATGGCCGCGGACAGCCGGGCCGGGTCGAGTTCCCGCACGTCGGTGCCGCCTACCAGGAGCGCGCCGCCCGTCACGTCGATCAGCCGCGGGATGAGGTGGACCAGCGTGGTCTTGCCGCTGCCGGTACCGCCGATGATCGCGGTGGTCTTGCCCGTCGGCGCGGTCAGCGTGATGTCGTGCAGCACCGGCGCCTCGGCGCCCGGGTAGCGGAACTCCACGCCGCGAAGCTCGAGCTTGCCCGGCTCGGGGCAAGTCGGAAGAGGCCTGGCCGGCGGGGCGAGCGCGGGCTCGGTGTCGATCACTTCCATGATCCGGTCCGCGCTCACTTCCGCGCGCGGGACCAGCATGAACATGAACGTGGCCATCATCACCGACATCAGGATCTGGGCCAGGTAGGTGATGAACGCGGTCAGCGAGCCGATCTGCATGGTGCCGTCGGCGATCAGGTGACCGCCGAACCAGACCACCGCCGTGGTGGACAGGTTGAGGACGAGCATGACCGCGGGGAACATCAGCGCCATCAGCTTGCCGGCGCCAAGCGACACGTCGAACAGGCTGGTGCTGGCCCCGGCGAACCGGTCCCGCTCCTGCGCGTCGCGGACAAACGCGCGGATGACCCGGACGCCGGTGATCTGCTCCCGCAGCACCCGGTTGATACCGTCCAGCCGGTCCTGCATGACCTTGAACAGCGGCCGCATCCGGGAGATGATCACCGTCACGATCACGCCGAGCAGCGGCACTGCGATGACCAGCAGCGACGAGAGCTTGACGTTCTGGTTGAGCGCCAGGATGATGCCGCCGACGCACATGATGGGCGCGGACAGCAGCAGCGTGAAGGTCATGATGGCCAGCATCTGCACCTGCTGGACGTCGTTGGTCGTCCTGGTGATCAGCGACGGCGTGCCGAGATGGTTCACCTCCCGGTCGGAGAACATCAGCACCCGGCTGAAGATCCCGTGCCGCACATCCCTGCCGAGCGCCATCGCGACCTTCGCGCCGAAGTAGACAGCACCGATCGCGCAGGTGATCTGGACCAGCGTGATGGCGAGCATCAGGCCGCCGGTCGTCAGGATGTAGTGCGTGTTGCGGAGGAGGACGCCCTTGTCGATGATGTCGGCGTTGAGCGTCGGCAGATAGAGCGTCGCCAGCGTCTGCGCCAGCTGGAGCAGCAGCACGTAGGTGAGCGGCTTGCGGTACGGGCGCAAGTACGTGCGCAACAGTCGGATCAGCACTGATCTCTCTCAGTTCTCTGGAAATCTCTCGGCATGCAGGAACGTGGTTAGCCTCGATCGCGGCCCTTAGCCATACTCGGCCGTCGACGGCGCGGGCGGCAGCACCTTGCGCATGCCGTCGGCGAACTGCCGCAGTGACCGGCGCACCAGCGGCTCGAGCGGGACCGGCCGGCTCGGAGTGCAGCCAGGTCTCCATCGCCGCCTGCATCGCGGCCGACACCGCGCCCGCCATGATCCGGGGGAACATGTCGGTCTCCGGGCTGGTGCCGAGACGTTCGGCGATCGCGGCGGCCAGGTGGTACTGCGTCTGGCCCTGGACCTTCAGGTATTCCCCGACGAGCGGCGGCGAGGTGACCACCAGCCGGATCCCGGCGATCCACTCCTTGAGCGGCTGCCCGAAGCCGCCAAGCGGCACGGCATCAGGGCCGAACTGGGACAGAATGGCTTCGGTCACCGACTCCCAGAGCGGCTCGCCGGCGGCCTGCACCGGAGCGCGTCGCCGATCCGCGTCGCCCGGTCTTGCTGCAGCGCGCAGATCGCCTCGTACTTGCTGGCGAAGTAGTTGTTGAAGGTGCGCGCCGAAACTCCGGCCGCCTCCGCGATGTCCTCGACGAGGACGTTGTCAAGGCCGCGCTCGATGGCCAGCCGCATCGCGGCGGTGCTCAGCGCGTGCCGGGTAGCGAGCTTCTTGCGCTCCCGCAGCCCCGCTGCGTGGTCGTGGTCCTCGGCGGCATCCGCGGACATGGCTAGCTGCGTCACGTCGTCTAGTTTAGCTAAACTTTCGGATCACGCAACTTTGCCGAACGCGAAATTAGAAGCCGGCGAGCGACCGCGGCCAGTGCCGCTTCGGCCTGTCTAGCTGACATCTGCCGGTCAGGCCGACAAGAAACAACGTCATGACTGGCTATGCCGGCCGCTCTGGCGGTTTTGCGACATCATCCTGCCGAGCAGGCCATCTGTGTGCTCTGTGTCGCAAATTCGCCAGCATCCGGCCGCGCGATCACTCAAGCTAGAGGCATGCAAGACGACAGCATTCACCTCGATCGCGAGCGGTGCATCCGCGCCGTCCAGTCGAAGGACGCCAGATTCGACGGCTGGTTCTTCACCGCGGTGCTGACGACCGGCATCTACTGCCGGCCGAGCTGCCCGGTGGTGCCGCCGAAACCAGAGAACATGCGCTTCTTCCCCAGCGCGGCCGCGGCCCAGCAGGCCAGCTTCCGCGCATGCAAGCGCTGCCGGCCCGACGCGAGTCCCGGCTCACCGGAATGGGACGTCCGGGCCGACGTCGTCGCCCGGGCCATGCGGCTGATCGCGGACGGCGTCATGGATATCGGCGGCGTGCCCGAACTGGCTAACCGCCTCGGCTACAGCGTCCGCCAGGTCGAGCGCCAGCTGCTGGCCGAGCTCGGCGCCGGGCCGCTGGCCCTGGCCAGGGCGCAGCGGGCGCAGACCGCCAGGCTGCTGATCGAGACCACGCCACTGCCGATGGGCGACGTCGCTTTCGCGGCAGGCTTCGCCAGCATCAGGACCTTCAACGACACGGTGCGCGAGGTGTTCGCCCTGTCGCCGAGTCAGCTCAGGGAGCGAGCCAGCCGCGGCCAGGCGGCTGCCGCAGCCGGCGTCCTGTCCCTGCGGCTGCCGTTCCGCGCGCCGCTGCAGCCGGACAACCTGTTCGGTCACCTGGCGGCGACCGCGGTGCCGGCGGTCGAGGAGTGGCGCGACGGTGCTTACCGCCGCACGTTGCGGCTGCCGCACGGCCACGGCATCGTGACGTTGCGGCCGGAATTCGATCACGTCAGCTGCCAGCTGTCGCTGACCGACCTGCGCGACCTTGCTAGCGCGATCAGCAGGTGCCGCCGGCTGCTGGACCTGGATGCCGATCCGGTGGCGGTCAGTGACCTGCTCGGCGCCGATGAGGTCCTTGCCCCGCTGATCCGCAAGGCACCGGGGCGCCGGGTGCCGAGGACGGTGGACGCCGGCGAGTTCGCCCTGCGTGCCGTGCTCGGCCAGCAGGTTTCCACAGCCGCGGCCAGGACGCACGCCAGACGGCTGGCGCTGAGTTACGGCGAGCCGGTGCAAGATCCTGGTGGTGGCCTGAGCCGGCTTTTCCCTTCGGTATCGGTCCTTGCCGATGCCGATCCGGCTGCCCTCGCGATGCCGCGGTCGCGGCGCGATTCGTTCGCCGCACTCGCGCGTGAGCTGGCCGGCGGCAAGATCGACCTCAGCGTCGGCGGCGACTGGCACGAGGCGCGGGCGCTCCTCGCGGGCGTGCCCGGTATCGGGCCCTGGACCATTGAGGTCATCGCGATGCGCGCGCTGGGAGACCCTGACGCGTTCCCGGCGACTGACCTCGGCGTTCGGCTGGCTGCCAGCGCGGCGGGGCTGCCCGACACGCCAGCTGCGCTGACCAGCAGGGCGGCGGCATGGCGGCCCTGGCGGTCCTATGCCGTGCAGTACCTGTGGGCGACGGGCGATCACGACATCAACAGGCTGCCGGCCTGACCGCCGCCATCTGACCGAGAACAGGCAACCAAGGAGAAATCATGAAGAAGTCAGCCGCGGGCACGCTAGCCCGCGAGCACGTGATCGTGGACAGCCCGATCGGACCACTGACGCTGGTGGCCGACGGCGGGCAGCTCGTCGCGCTCTACCTGGACTCGCAGCGGCACCGGCCTGGTGACGCCGAGCTCGGCGCTGAGGGCGACGCCCGGGCTGAGCCGTTCGCAGCCGCGGCCGCCCAGCTGTCGGCGTACTTCGACGGCCGGCTCACGGAGTTCGACTTGCCGCTCGCGCCATCGGGCACCGAGTTCCAGCGCCGGGTCTGGGCGGCACTGCAGCAGATCCCGTACGGCCAGACCTGGTCTTACGGCGACCTGGCCAGGAAGATTGGCAGCCCGGCAGCCAGCCGCGCCGTCGGCCTGGCCAACGGGAAGAACCCGATCGCCCTGGTGATCCCGTGCCACCGGGTGATCGGCTCGGACGGCAGCCTCACCGGCTACGGCGGCGGGCTGGACCGCAAACGGTTCTTGCTCGCGCTCGAGACCGGCGCCGTCACGCTGACGGCCTGATGGCGGATCCGGAACAGCCCGGTGCGGTGCGCACCGGGCTATTCTGCCGCCGCGTGGGGCTACCACCCGCGGCGATTGCGCCCCGCGGCCTGGTAACGGCCGCGGATCGCGCCGCCTGGCGGCCCTACGATTGCTGATTCAGCCGACTAAGCATGAATAGTCATTATCTATCTCCGAGTATCGTCAGATCAGAGCTACCGTGTTACCGGCGGCCCTGCGCCAGTTGAGCTGGCACCCGCCCCGACCTGGGCCGCCCTGGATCCAACGATGATCATGCGCGACCCCGGCTACCGCCCGGACGAGTTCAGCAGCTTCGTCGGCCGCGCCTCCGAGGTCGACGAGATTCGCGAGCTTATGCACGTCGTGCGCGCGGTGACGCTCTGCGGCGCCGGCGGCATCGGCAAGACCCGGCTGGCATCCCGATTGCTGGCCGCCGTCGCCGGCGAGTTCCCGGACGGGGCCTGGTTCGTCGAACTGGGCGAGCTGCGCCAGGAGGAGCACCTGGTGGCGTGGGTCGCCACGGCGGTCGGCGTGGCCGAGGAACCTGGCCGCGATCTCATCGACACGCTGGCCGACGCGCTGCGGCACCGCCGCGCCCTCCTGGTCCTTGACAACTGCGAGCACCTCGTCCAGGCCAGCGCCAACCTGTGCCAGCGCCTACTGGCGAGCTCGCCAGGCCTGCAGGTGATCGCCACCAGCCGCGAACCGCTGCGGGTCGCGGCGGAGGCGGTATGGCAGGTGCCGCCGCTGGCGTTGCCGCCTGGTTCGGCCGACGCGAGCGAGCTGGCCGGCTTCGATGCCGTGCGGCTTTTCGCCGAGCGCGCCGCCGCTGCCGCGCCCGGCTTTGCCCTCGGCCCCGCCAACGCCGCTGTCGTCGCCAGGATCTGCCGCGCGCTTGACGGCCTGCCGCTGGCGCTTGAGCTTGCTGCCGCCTGGGTCCGGGTGCTGTCTGTCGATCAGATCGCCGCCCGGCTTGATCGTCGCCTCGCGCTCCTGACCAGCACAGACCGCTCGGTTCCCGCGCGCCAGCAGACTCTGCGCGCGGCGTTCGACTGGAGCTATGAGCTGCTGTCAGATGCCGAGCAGGTGTTGCTGCGGCGGCTGTCGGCGCTCGCCGGCTGGCCACTGGACATGGCCGAGCAAGTCTGCGCCGATGACCGGCTGCCGGCCGGCGACATCATGGACCTGCTGACCGCGCTCGCCGACAAGTCGCTGGTGGAGGTAGAGCCGGAAGCGCTCGGCCAGTCGCGGTTCCGGATGCTCGAGACCATCAGGGAGTACGCGGCCGAGCGCCTCGCCGAGGCCGGCGAGAGCGCCCAGCTGCGCCAGCGACGCCTCGACTACACCTTGCGTGAGGCCGAGAACGCGGTGGCTCTCGGGATGGCGCTGATGCATGCCCCGTGGTCGGCCAGGGCCGATTCCATCAGGCGCGCCGACGTCGAAGCGGCCAACTTGCGCGAGGTGCTGGCTGACTGCCTGGCGCGCGGTGACACTGAGAATGGCCTGCGCATCTGTACTGCGCTGCTGCCCGTCTGGCTCGTCCGCGGAGCCTTCGCCGAAGGCGCTCAGTGGTTCGACGGCTTCTTCTCGGTGCCGGACGGCGCGATCTCTCCCGCCGTGCGCGGCCCGGCGCTGGCAGGCCGGGCACAGCTGGCCCTGGCCAGCGGTGACGAGCGCGCCGAGGAACTGGCCGTCGCTGGCCTGGAGGTTTGCTGGGCGGCCGGGGCGAGATTCTGGGTTGCCGCCGCGCTGAATCTCCTGACCGAGATCGCCGTGCACGCCGGGCGGCTCGACGACGCGGCGGAACGGGCAACTGAGGCACTGCGGGTGGCGCGGTCAGCTGGTGACCAGTGGAATGAGGGCTACGCGCTGGGCACCATGGCCGCCGCCGCGGCCCGCCGTGGCAATCTCAGGGAAGCTCAGCGGCTAGGTTCCGAAGCACTAGCCATCATGCGCGCGATCGACCAGCTGTGGGGCGCTGCCCGTACCTTGCTCGGGCTGGGCGACCTGGCCAGGATCCGGGCCGAGAATGGTCTCGCGACGCGCTACTACCTGGAGGCTCTGGCCATCCTGCGCGAGATCAAGGCCAGACCTGACATCGCGCGCAGCCTGGCCGGTCTCGGCAGGATCGCCACCGAGCAGGGCGACTTGCGCACCGCGCGGCAGCACCTGACCGAGAGCCTGCGGCTGAGTTATGCCTCCGGCAGCCGTATCGGCCTGGTCCGCGGCATCGAGGCGCTCGCCAGGCTCTCGGTGCTGGAAGGCAACCCGCAGGCCGCCGTGCAGCTCGCCGGCGCGGTGACCGCACTGCGGGCGGCCGCGCACCTGCCGCCGGTGCCGGGCGCGCGGACGCAGCGGTTCCTCGACGCGGCGGCCGGCCTCGGCGAGCACGCGGTCAGCAGGCTGTGGGCCGACGGCCTGGCGATGACCTCTGCCGATGCGGTCCGGCTCGCGCTTGGCGAGCTGGCCATCCGGCCAGCGGCCAGGTTCTGAGCACCCTCGCTGCCCAGCCGGGACGAGACAACTCTGCTGGCGGCCTGACCCACCGTGAGCAGGAGGTGGTGGCGCTGCTCGGCGCGGGGCTGAGCAACCGGGAGATCGCCACGAAACTGTTTATCAGCCCCGCCACCGCAGCACGGCACGTCGCGAACATCCTGGCCAAGCTGGACTTCAGCTCGCGCAGCCAGGTGGCAGCCTGGGCCAGCACCGCGGCTGGCCCAGGCGGTAGCCAGCCCGGCCCGGCGACAGCCACCGACGACGCCTGAGCGGCCAGCCCGAGCGGCCGCTCCGGCCCTGAACCCTGGCGCAGCCGGTCAGCTGGCCCCGAAGAGCGCGCTGACCGACTCGCCTTCGTGAATCCGGCGGATCGCTTCGGCGAGTGCCGAGGCGATCGAGATGACGCGCAGGCCGGGCTCGGACCCGGCTTCGGCGATCGGCAGCGTGTTCGTGCAGACGATCTCCCGCACCAGCGGCTGGGCCGCGATGCGCTTCAGCGCGCCGTCACTGAACAGCCCGTGCGTGCAGGCGATCCGGACTGACCGCACGTCCCGCCTGCGCAGCTGCTCGATCAGCTCGAGGATCGTCGTACCGCGCGCGATCTCGTCGTCGAGCACGATGACATCGCGGCCCTCGACGTCGCCGATGATCGAGCTGATCGTCACCTTCTCGTCGTTCAGCCGTTCCTTCGCGCCCGCGGCGACCGGAAGCTGGAGCAGCCGCGCGAGTGCCGCCGCGTTCTTGGCATTGCCGAGGTCCGGCGAGACGACTACCGAGTTGGTCAGGTCGAGCTTGCTGAAATGGTCGGCGAACTCGCGCAGCGCGTGCAGGTGATCGACCGGGATGGAAAAGAAGCCGTGCACCTGCGGGGAGTGCAGCGTCATCGCGAGGACGCGGTTCGCGCCCGCCGTCACCAGCAGGTCAGCCACCAGCCGGCCGCCGATCGACACCCGCGGCATCGACTTCTTGTCTGATCGCGCATAGGCGTAATGCGGGATCACCGCCGTCACCCTGGCGGCCGAGGCGCCACGGGCGGCGTCGAGCATGAGCAGCAGCTCGACCAGGTTCTCCTGCACCGGCGGGCCGAGCGGCTGGATCACGTAAACATCGCGTTCGCGGCAGTTCGCCTGGAGCTGGACCTCCAGGCAGTCATTGGCGAACCTGGTCAGCCGCACATGCTGCAGCGGCACGCCGAGATCCGCGCAGATCTCGGCGGACAGTGCCGGGTGGGCGCTGCCGCCGAAGACAACAATCTCGCGCACAGGCACAGGCTATGAGGTCCGCCGGGTTCCCGGGCGCAATTGCAGCTGGCTGGCCCGTGGCCAGCTCGCGCCGACGCCGGCGGCAAGCTCGGCTGCCGCCTGCGCCAGCCACCGGGCCGGCTCGCCGATAGCGGCCGGAATGCTGCCCGCCAGCGCCAGCAGGCCGACCGCCCGCACGCCGTCAGGTGGTGCCGCAGCGATGCGGCCGGCCACGATGCACACCGGCACTCCGGCCTCGGCCGCCGCCGCCGTCACGGCGCCGACGACCTTGCCGTCCAGCGAGGTGCGGTCGTACTGGCCCTCGCCAGTGATCACCAGGTCAGCGCCAGCAAGCGCAGCCGGCAGTCCGGCGATTCCGGCAAGCTCTGCGGCGCCGGGCCGCAGCCGGGCACCGAAGCCCGCCGCCAGGCCGTAGCCGCAGCCGCCGGCCGCGCCCGAGCCCGGCGCTGCCGGATCACCGCCGAGCACCTGTGCCAGCCGGGTCAGCCCGGCCTCCAGGATCACGATGTCCTCGGGACTCGCGCCCTTCTGCGGCCCGAACACGGCAGCGGCGCCGGCCGGGCCGAGCAGCGGCGCGCGGACATCGGTCAGGCAGCTGACACCGCCAGCCGGCGGTAGCCGCAGCCCGGTCAGGTCGACGGCGGCGAGCTGGCGCAGCCCGGCGCCGCCGCGCGGCACCGGCAGCTGCCCGGCATCCAGGAACCTGGCGCCGAGCGCCGCCAGCGCGCCGCTGCCGCCATCGCTGCTGGCCGAGCCGCCGAGCGCGACCACGATCTGGTCCGCCCCGGCGTCCAGTGCACGGCCGATCAGCTGACCGACGCCGTAACTGTGCGCCCGCAGCGGCTGCAGTTCGGTCAGCTGCGTGAGGCCCGCCGCGGTGGCGAGCTCGATCACTGCCACGTTGCCGGGCAGCATGAGCCAGCCAGCATCGACCTGCTCGGCACAAGGGCCGCTGACCCGCGCCTGCTGCCAGCGGCTCGCGGGCACTGCCGCCGCCAGTACGTCGAGCGTGCCCTCGCCGCCGTCCGCGAGCGGCAGCTCGATCACCTCGTCCCCGGCCCGCCCGCCGAGCCAGCCCTGCGCAAGCGCCTGCGCCGCCCCGGCCGCGCTGATGCTGCCCTTGAACGAGTCCGGTGCAACGACGATCCGCATGCGCTAGCCGCGCAGCGGAGGCAGCTCGAGCGCGGCCCTGATGGCCTGCTGGATTTCGTCTTTGTCTGGCCTGGCGTCGACGGAGACGACGTACTCCTTACGCCGGAAGATATCCAGCACCGGGTTGGTCTTGGTGTGGTACTCGCGGAGGCGGACGGCCAGCGCTTCCTCGGTGTCGTCCTCGCGCTGCACGAGCTTGCCGCCGCATGCATCGCACTTGCCCTCCTCGCGCGGGCTGGAGTCGATCAGGTTGTAGTCCATGCCGCAGCCTTCGCACAGGCGGCGCGCCATCACCCGGCGCCGTACCTCGCTGTCGGGCAGCTCCAGGTGGATGACGCCGTCGATGTCGTAGCTCTCCAGGAAGAACTCCGCCTGCCGCTCGTTCCGCGGGAAGCCGTCGATGATGAAGCCGAAGTTCCAGTCGTGCTGAGCCAGCCGGTCTTTCACCACGCCCTCGACCAGGTCGTCACTGACCAGTTCGCCGGCCGCCATAATTCGCCGGACCTGGGCACCCAGCTTGGTGTGGTGCTGCACGTTCCAGCGGAAGATGTCACCGACGGCGATATGCACGAGGTCGAGGTCGCCCGCCAGCATGGCACTCTGGGTACCCTTGCCGCTGCCCTGAACGCCCATGATGACGTACTTGCGCATGCGGTAACTGTAGGCAGTGCGAGCCGCCTCGACACCATCGCCCCGCGGCGCTCTGCTAGCCGGGCGGGGCGACGGAACCCTGCTGCTGCGCGAAGTCCCTGGTCCTGATCGCCGCCAGCGAGATGACCCCTGATGCCAGCGCGATGACCGCGGCTACCAGCAGGATCTGGTTCAGGCCCGTGGTGAAGGCACCGCGGGTGATTTCGCTCACTACCTGCTGTGCGGGCGCTGGCAGCCGGCCGATGACATGCCCGATCTGGCCAGACTGCACCGCCGTCGCGATCTGCGGTCCTTTCGCCGCCAGGCCGGGCACCGCGGAGACCCTGGCCAGCACATCGTCTCGCACCTTGTTCGAGAACAGCGTGCCCAGCAGCGCGATGCCGGTAGCAATCCCGACCTGGCGGAAGGTGGAGTTGATGCCCGAGGCCATGCCCGCGCGCTGCGGCGGCACCACGCCGACGGCGGTCGAGGCCAGCGGCGGGTTCACCAGTCCGATGGCGAGGCCGCTGAGGATCATGCCGGGGATCAGATGGGTCCAGGACGAGTTCGCGTTCAGGCCGCGCATCAGCAGCAGTCCGACGCCTACCAGGATCAGTCCTGGCCCGATGAGCAGCCGGACCGGCACCCGTGAGGTCAGCCTCCCGGCCGCCGTCGCGGTCACGAGGATGCCGCCGGAGATGACCATCAGCCGCACCCCGGTAGCCAGCGCCGAGTAGCCGAGGATGTCCTGCAGGTACAGCACGAGGTACAGCAGCATCGAGAAGATCGAGGCACTGAGCCCGAACGCGGCAACCGCGCCCCCGCTGAACGTCGGCAGCCGGAACAGGTTCAGGTCGAACATGGGGTGGGCCATCTTGAACTCGACGAAGACGAAGGCGACCAGCAGGATCGCTGCGGCGGCGAAGCAGCCGAGCACCAGGGCATTGGTGAAGGTCTTCTCGTTCGACTCGATCAGGGCGTAGACCAGGCTGGACAGCGCCACCGTGAACAACGCGAAGCCGGCCCAGTCTGGCCGGCTGGCCTTCGGCGCCCGCGACTCGGCCACCTTGAGCACCGTGATGACCACGGCAATCACCCCGATGGGCGCGTTCACGAAGAAGATCCAGCGCCAGGACAGGCCAGAGGTGAGCAGACCGCCGAGCAACGGGCCGATGGCGACGGCGAGGCCAGTCACCGCTCCCCAGACGCCGAAGGCGGTGCCGCGGTCCTTGCCCCGGAAGGCGTCAGCCAGCAAGGCCAGCGAGACCGCGAACATGATCGCGCCGCCGACGCCCTGCAGGGCACGTGACAGCTGAAGCATCAGTGTCGTGACGGCGAAGCCGCACAGCACCGACGCGGCGGTGAAGATCGCAAGTCCGACCAGGTACAGCAGCCGCCTGCCGAACATGTCGGCAAGGCTGCCGGCCGTCAGCAAGAACGCCGCCAGCGTCAGCGCGTAGGCATCGATGATCCACTGCAGGCCGGAAAAACTTGAGTGCAGCGCCACCTGGATGTCGGGGAGCGCGACGTTAACGATCGTGATGTCCAGCAGCAGCATGAAAGTGCCGAGGCTGACCGCGACGAGCGTCCACCATTTGTTCCCGCGCAGGCCTGGCGGCTCGTTGCCGGCACCTGGCGGCTGCTGCGGCTCGCGCTCGGGCTGCCTCGACAGATCGGCGTGGGCTTCGGTCACGAAGGCTCCAGGTGAGTGATTTGGGCCAGCTAACTGCCGCGGGCAGTCCGCTCGGAGACTATCCGCCCAGCTAGCTGGCGGCCTGGCCGCCCCGGCCGCTGAACGTCAGCCGGGCCTGCCCTTGACCGCCGCCAGCCGTCACTGATCGAAGGAGTCAGTCGATAGGACGGACTTCCTTGATCACTGACCACCAGAGCACGCCGGTCAGGCGCCTGCGGGTGTCCCGCCCGGCGGGCCGCTGAGCGCGAACCGGCGCTCGCAGTAGCCGACCAGCTTCGGGTCGAGCACGCTCCTGATCAGCGGCCAGTCTTCCTGCAGCAGCCTCGGATTGAGGAACCTGGCTACGTCGTTGCGCTGCCCCTGGGTCAGCACGATGCCGTACATGTTACGCCGGACGCTGTCGTCGGTGACGTCGCACTCCCGCATGCCGGGAAGCGACAGGTGGCGGGGCAGCACGATGACGCCCTTCGCCGGACCGCGCAGGTCATCGATCCGCTCCGGCAGACGGTCGGCGTGTGACTTCCGGCCGGATAGCCAATCAGCGAGTGACATGGCTCCGATTATGACGGGCAGCTTCCGCAGGTGTCTGGTAACGCGCTGGATTGGTCCGGCTACGCTGCGACGGCCAGTGGTCGCGATGCCGGGCCTGGCCGAGCCGCAAAACCTGTTTGCCTCCTGCGGCGGCAACCGTCATGATCTGCCGATGGACAGCCCCGCCGAGACTCTCGCCTACGGCTCCGTGCAGCTGCGCCGCTGGCGGCTGGCCGACCGCGAGCTGATAACGCGCCTTGTCACCGAGTCACTCGAGCACTTGCGGTCGTGGATGCCGTGGGCTACCGACGGCTACGGCCTTGCGGCTGCCGACGAGTACCTGCGCCGGTGCGAAGATGACTGGGCGAAGCGGACCGCGTTCCAATACCTGATCCTGGCCGGCGGAGCAGGCCGGCAGCGCGGGGCTGATGGCCAGGATCGGTGCCGGCGGGCTCGAGATCGGCTACTGGGTGCACCAGGCTCTGACCGGTCGCGGTGTTGCCACCGCCGCGTCGGCGGCGCTGACGGAGGCTGCGTTCGGCCTGCCGGGCATCGACCATGTCGAGATCCATCACGACGAGCTGAACCTGGCCAGCGAGCGGATCCCGGTCAAGCTGGGCTACGTCTGCACGGGCACCGTCGCGGCCAGGTTCGACCTGGCGCCCGGCGATTCCGGCATGACCAAGGTGTGGCGGATCACGCGCTAACAGCGCGCCCGGCGCGGCACTACAGCTTGTCGTGGCGCTACCCTCATACCATGACCAGCCAGAAGCCACGCCCGCGGTGGTTCTTCCTGGTGACGCCGCGATGGCTGGCCTGGCACGCGTTCGCCGTGGTCGCCGCCTTCGGAATGCTGTGGCTCGGGGACTGGCAGTTCCACCGGGCAGAGAGCGGCAATCCGCTGAGCTGGGCCTACACCTTTGAGTGGCCGATCTTCACGGTGTTCGGTGTGGTCTTCTGGGCCAAGACGATCATGGACGAATGGCGCACGCCGGGCGGCACGGCCAGGTCGGCCCTGGCATTGCGGCACGCCGGGCTGCAGGCTCACCCTGACGATGTGCTCGCGCTGCCAGGCTCCGTGCAGATCCCGGCCGCGGTGGACCCGTCAGCCGACGACGATCCGGAGCTTGCCGCTTACAACGCCTACCTGGCCAGCCTGAACCGGCGCCGGCCAGCGCGCGCGGAGGTGAAGCCATGACGCCCGACGCCCTGCGGCTCGCAGTGCGCGCCTACCGGCTCATGGCGTACGTCACCGGCGTGATGCTGATGATCTTGGTGTTCGTCTGCATGCCGCTGCGGTACTTCGGTCACACGCCAGGTCCGGCCGAGCTGGTCGGCGCGTGCCACGGCGTGCTCTACATGATCTACATCGTCGTCGCCTTCGTGATGACGAGGCTGGTCAGGATGAAGGTCGCCAGCCCCGGCACGGTCATCGTGCTGCTGGCCGGCACGATCCCGGTACTCACCTTCGTGGTCGAGCGCTGGGTCACGAGGACTTACATCACCCCGGCCCTGGAGCGCACCGCTGTCAGCGGCAGTGAGCAGCCAGTACTTCGCTGAGCAGCCGGGCGCGGCGCACCGGCCGGGTGCCGTGCACGTGCTGCTGCCCGGTCTGCACCTGGCGCTGGCCACCGACTCCGGCGTCTTCTCCCCCGGCCGGATCGACCCCGGCACCCGGCTGCTGCTGGAGACCGCTCCCCCGCCGCCCGAGTCCGGTGACCTGCTCGACCTCGGCTGCGGTTACGGACCGCTCGCGCTCGTGCTGGCGGCAAGGTCGCCCGCCGCCCGGATCTGGGCTGTGGATGTCAACCGGCGAGCCCTCGAACTATGTGCAGGGAACGCGGCCGCGGCCGGCCTGTCCAACGTCCGCTGCCTCCCGGCCGACGACGGCGGACTTCCCGCCAGCTTCCAGCTGATCTGGTCGAACCCGCCGATCAGGATCGGCAAGCCGGCGCTGCACGAACTGCTGGCCGGCTGGCTCGGCCGGCTGGCCCCCGGCGGCACGGCCTATCTGGTGGTGCAGCGCCACCTTGGCTCCGACTCGCTGCAGCGCTGGCTGGAGGAGTCTGGCTGGACCGCTGCCCGGTTCGCCGCCAGGGCCGGCTACCGGGTCCTGGAGGTGCGGCGGTGACGGATTACGGACCTGGCGCCGGGCGGCGCCAGCTCGGCATGACGGAAGTGAAAAGGCTCAACCGCGGCTGGCGTCGGCGCACCAGCGCCCGGATGGCGCTGCTGCTGGACAGCGTCGGCCAGCCGTACAACGTCGGCTCGATCATCAGGACCGCGGCCGCGTTCGGCGTCGAGCAGGCCTGGCTGTGCGGCGGCACCGCCGAGCCCGGCCATCCGTCAGCACGCAAGACCGCGCTCGGCACCGACCGGCTGATCTCCTTCTCGTATCTGGAGTCCGCGGTCGCGGCGGCGAACGCGGCCAGAGCCGGCCGGTTTCGCGGTGGTCGCGGTCGAACTGGCCGGTGACGCCGTCCCGCTGCACGAGGCAGCGCTGGCCGGCGACATCTGCCTGGCGCTGGGCAACGAGGATCACGGCTGCTCGGCCGCCCTGCTGGCCGCGGCCGACCTGGTCGCTTACATCCCGCAGGTCGGCAAGGTCGGCTCGCTCAACGTCGCGACGGCGGCAGCGATCGCGATCGCCGAGGTACGCCGCCGCGAGTGGGCCGCCGCCGGTCCCGACGACGCCGGCGCTGACGGACCGCCCGGTGCGGACCGCGACTAGGCGGGCTGGATACTGCTGGGGTGCCGTCAGGATTCCTTGATCACCCCTGGCCGCTGGCGTTCGCGCACCGCGGCGGCGCCAGCCACTTCCCGGAGAACTCCTGGAAGGCGTTCGAGCACGCCGTCAGGCTCGGCTACGACTACCTCGAGACCGACGCGCACGCTACGGCCGACGGGACTGTCGTGGCCTTCCATGACAAGACGCTGGACCGCGTCACCGACGGCATCGGCAAGATCGCCGAGCTGACCGCGGCGCAAGTTGCCGCCGCCAGGATCGACGGCACCGAGCCGATCCCGCTGCTCGCGGATCTGCTGACTGCCTGGCCAGCCGTCCGGTTCAACATCGACATCAAGAACGCGCCCGCGATCGCGCCGCTGATCGAGGTACTGCGGGTAACCAACTGCTGGGACCGGGTCTGCCTGACGTCCTTCTCCGGCCGGCGTCTCGACGCGGCCAGGAGGCTGCTGCCGCGACCGGTGTGCACGGCCACGACGCCGGCCGGCATCGGCGCGATCACGGCCGGTCTGCCGGCCAACGACGCTCGCTGCCCGATTCGGCGGCGCGGTCGGTCCGGTGCGCGCAGATTCCGTTCTCGATGGCGACCCCGCGATTCATCGCCCGCGCGCACGCTGCCGGACTTCAGGTGCACGCCTGGACGGTCAACGACCTGCGGTCATGGCGAGCCTGCTGGACCTCGGCGTCGACGGCATCATGACTGACCAGACCCGAGGCGCTGCGCGATCTGCTGATCACCCGCGGCCAGTGGCAGGCGCAAACGCCGGCTAGGCGGGCACTTTCCTCAGATCGGCAGGGCCGCCAGGGGGTTGGAACCTGTCCTGGCCGGGAATCTTGTCCGGGACCTCACCGTTGGTCAAGTAGTACGGCGAGCGCCTGGGGAGGCAGTGACACATGGCCGAGCGAGCACTTCGCGGCACGCGTCTCGGAGCCACGAGCTACGAGAACGACCGTAACACTGACCTGGCACCACGCCAGGAGGTTGCCTTCGACTGCCCGAAGGGGCACAGGTTCACCGTGCCGTTCTCGGCCGAGGCCGAACTGCCCATTAACTGGGAATGTCGGGTTTGTGGCGCCCTGGCCGTTACGGCCACGGGCGACACTGCCGACCCCGAAGAAGATCAAGCCGCCGCGCAGCCACTGGGACATGCTCATGGAGCGCCGCAGCATGGCCGACCTTGAGGAAGTGCTGGCCGAGCGGCTGGCCGTGATCCGCGGTCAGCGGGAGCCGGCTGAGGCACCCGAGCCACGGCACACCTCCCGCCAGCGCAAGAGCGCCTGAGCCAGCCGCGTTTTACGCGGCCGCTGAGCTACCGGGCCGCTGCACTCGGCGACAATACAGCGACAACGCAGAGCGACAGAACAGAGCCTCGCGGGCCACGGCACGCGAGGCTTCTTCATGACTACCCGGATTCATGAGCGCTCAGAACGCTGGCAGATCAGGAGCGGCGCATCCGCCCGGCAATGCCCCACTCGAGTGACCCGCCACAGTGCCTCGGCAACTATCGCCCTGCTCATCTTGCTGTTGCCGCGCACGCGCTCGGTGAACGTAATCGGCACTTCGGTCACGGTGAGCCCTGCCTTCGCGGCGCGCAGCACCAGCTCGACCTGGAAGCAGTAGCCCTGCGACCTGACGTCATGCAGCCCGATCTTGTTCAGGGTGGCGGCGCGGTACGCGCGGAACCCGCCTGTCGCGTCGTGCACGGACAGGCCGAGCATGATCCGGGCGTAGGCGTTGCCGCCGCGCGAGAGCACAGCCCGCGACCGCGGCCAGTTGCGCACGGTACCGCCCGGTACCCAGCGGGACCCGAGCACCAGGTCCGCTGTCTCCAGCGCCGCCAGTATGGCCGGCAGTTCCGCCGGGTCGTGCGAACCGTCCGCGTCCATCTCGACGATCGCTCCGTAACCGCGGTCGAGGGCCCAGCCGAAGCCGGCCAGGTACGCGGCGCCGAGGCCGGCCTTGCCTGGCCGGTGCAGCACGTGCACATGGTCGTCGGCGGCAGCGAGCTGGCCGGCCAGTTCGCCGGTGCCGTCCGGGCTGTTGTCATCGACGATGAGGATGTCGGCGCCGACTACCGCGCTGCGTACCCTGGCCACGATGCGGTCCAGGTTGTCCAGCTCGTTGTAGGTCGGGATGATGACCGCGACGGGACCGACGAGGCCCCGTTCGTTGCTGCTGGTCACCATCCGCCTGGCTGACTGTGGCCCGGCCGGCCAGCGCCGCGAGTACTGGCGGCTGACATCAGGCTGCGCATTCACTTCCTCCGGTAGCTCGCTGCCTGCCGAAGCTGCAAGCAGCCGGGAAGAGGGCCTGGGAAAACCCTTCGGACCGGAACGCGTCCCGTCGGCAGCGGGCTCGCCTTCCGTTGTCTACTGGGTGCCCAGGCCCCTCCCGGATCCAACCCCCCGCCCAGCCAGGGATCAGGCCTGTCGCTCTACTGCACGGAGCCGACTAGGTGGCCGCCGCACGGCGCGGCCGACGGCCCGGCTGACCTCCCTGACCTTGGTGGCCCGGTGCTGGACTGCGCAGCAACTTACCGTTGATCGCGTCGATGTCAACTGCTCCGGCCAGGACCGATACCCGTTAGCGACCAGCGGGAGCGGGATCTTGACGGGCCTGTTGTGAGTTGTCCGCCAGCGTTACGATTGAGACTCCCGCTACGTGTGAGGGCGCCCATGACAGGCTTGTCGGCAAAGGACAGCCGGTACGTGGACGAGCCCGCTTGTACCCCCCATGCCGCGGGGTCGCCTGGTCTGCGGCACAGCAATCCATGACCTGCGCCGGCATTGCCGCCGCGCGCGAATTCGGTTCCGGCCTGGAGGACAGGAATGACAGAAAGCCCGGAGACGCCTGAGGTCTCTGAGTCCCAGATCGCCGTGCACTGGCGCGAGGAGGAGTACTACCCGCCGCCAGCTAAGTTCGTTGCGCAAGCCAATGCCAGTGATCCGGCCATCTTCGAGCGGTTCACCGAGGACAAGTTCCCTGACTGCTTCACTGAGTACGCGGATCTGCTGCACTGGGACAAGCCCTGGGATACCGTGCTCGACACCAGCGATGCGCCATTCTGGAAATGGTTCGGCGGCGGCAAGCTGAATGCGTGCTACAACTGCGTCGACCGGCACGCGGAGGCGGACCCGGATAAGACCGCGATCATCTGGGTCCCCGAGCTCGAAGCCGACGAGACCGTCCGCATTAGCTACGGTGAGCTGCTGACTCGGGTGAACGAGTTCGCCGCGCTGCTCGGCGATTTCGCCGGCCTGAAAACGGGCGACCGCGTCACACTGCACATGCCGATGGTCCCCGAGGCCGTCGTCACAATGCTCGCGTGCGCCCGCCTCGGCATCGTTCACTCGCAGGTGTTCGGCGGATTCTCCGGTAACGCCTGCGGCACGAGAATCGCCGACTCCGGCAGCCGGGTGCTGATCACCATGGACGGCTATTACCGGGCAGGCTCGATGGCCGATCACAAGGTCAAGGCGGATGAGGCTGTTGCCGAGGCCGCACGTCAGGGTCAGGAAGTTGACAAGGTCCTGGTGTGGCGGCGGAAGGCCGGCGAATACCAGTCGCAGACGCCGATGGTGGACGGCCGCGACTCGTTTATTAATGATGTCATCGGCCAATACGCGGGCCAGGTCGTGGCGCCGGTCTCCCAGCCAGCCGAGGCACCGCTGTTCCTGATGTACACCTCAGGCACGACCGGGCGGCCGAAGGGCGCGCAGCACTCCACCGGCGGCTACATGTCCTACGTGACAGGCACGTCGAAGTACTACCAGGACATCCACCCAGACGACGTGTACTGGTGCCTGGCCGACATCGGCTGGATCACCGGTCACTCCTACATCGTGTACGGGCCGCTGGCGCTCGGCACCACCACGGTCATCTACGAGGGCGTGCCGAACTACCCGGACGGCGGCGGCCCTGGCGGATCGCGGAGAAGCTGGGCGTGAACATCTTCCACACCTCGCCCACCTCGATCCGGATGCTGCGCAAGGTGGGCGCCGACGAGCCTGCCAAGTACGACTACTACTTCAAGCACATGACCACGGTCGGCGAGCCGATCGAGCCGGAGGTCTGGCGCTGGTATTACAACGCAGTGGGCAAGGGCGAAGCCGCCATCGTGGACACCTGGTGGCAGACCGAGACTGGCGGCTTCCTCGGCAGCACGCTGCCGGCCCTGCAGCCGATGAAGCCCGGCAGCTGCGGTCCCGGCGCGCTCGGCATCTTCCCCGTCATCTATGACGAGGACCGCAACGAGATCCCCAAGGGCAGCGGCAAGGCAGGCAACATCTGCATCCGCAACCCCTGGCCCGGCATCATGCAGACGGTCTGGGGCCAGCCCGAGCGGTTCCTGGACGTGTACTACCGCAAGTACAACGCCGACCCGGACAGCAAGGACTGGCACGACTGGCCGTACTTCGCCGGAGACGGCGCGCTGCAGGCCGAGGACGGCTATTTCCGCATCCTTGGCCGGATCGACGACGTCATCAACGTGGCCGGCCACCGCCTCGGCACCAAGGAACTGGAGTCTGCCTCGCTCACGGTGCCCGAGGTGGCCGAGGCCGCCGCCGTTCCGGTCATCGATGACATCCGCGGCCGGATGGTCGAGATGTACATCTCGCTCAAGCCCGGCGTCGACCCGGTCGGCATGGAGGCCAAGGTCGTCAAGGCCATCGAGACCGAGATCGGCAAGATCGCCCGGCCGAAGAACGTCTGGATCGTGCCCGACATGCCCAAGACCAGGTCCGGCAAGATCATGCGCCGGGTCATCGCATCGGTATCCAACTTCGCCGATGTCGGCGACGTGACCACCCTCGCCAACCCCGAGGTGGTCGACGGCATCCGGCATCAGGTCCAGCAGGCCAAGGTCGCCAAGGGCGACACGCCGCGCGAGCTGACCGATACCGAGCTGGCGGAGATTCAGGCCTTCGGCAACGAGTGACCCGAGGGCGCACTGCCCGCTTCGCGGCCCGTCAGCCATCAGGCTGACGGGCCGCGGTGCTTGCGCCGCTGCTCGCCGCGCCCGCGCGGTCGCGGCCAGAAGGCGGACCGGCCGAAATACGCTTGCCCGGCCGGGCCGGGCTGTGCCAGCCTGTCCGCGAACGGCCGCGCGGCGGCCCTGCCGACGGAGAGTCCCGCCCACATGTGGATCTGACCGGCGTTCCCGCGGGAACGCCTCCGAGCCTGCCGCCGGAGACGGCCATGGCTCGGCCGGTAGACCCAGATCACCGGCGCGGCGCCGTAGCGCGGTCGCGCCCAGGCGGTGAAGGACGCTCGGCTCATGGCGCATCCGTATCTGAAAGCTCAGTCGCTCAGTCATCACTACGGCGGCGAGCTGCTCTTCGCCGACTTCGATCTCGCACTCAACCCCGGTGACCGCGTCGGCGTGGTCGGCCCGAACGGGGCGGGCAAGACCTCCCTGCTGCGCATCCTGGCCGGCCAGCTGCAGCCCGCGGCGGGGCGGCTCTGGCTGCGCGCCAGCACCGGCTGGGCCGGCGCCGCTCAGCCCTGGGCGGCGCAGGCAGGCGGCGAGATGCCGGGCGAGGCTACTGTCGGCAGCTACCTGGCCGGCGGCCTGGCTGAAATCGCCAGGCTCGCCAGCCGGATGCGCGCGCTCGAAGCGACCATGGCGACAGCCGACGCGGCGGTCATGGCTGAGTACAGCGCCGTGCAGGAGTCCTGGACGGCCTTGCGCGGCTGGACCTCGGACAGCCGGCTGGCGATGGTGCGCGACCGGCTCGGCCTCAGCCAGCTGCCCGGCGAACTGCCGCTGCTGCGCGTCAGCGGCGGCGAGCTGGCCCGGCTGACGCTGGCCAGGCTGCTGCTTGCCGAGCCCGACATCCTGGTCCTGGACGAGCCGACCAACCACCTGGACGCCGATGGCGCACGGTGGCTCGGCGGTTACCTGGCCAGCTTTCCCGGCGCCGTGATCCTCGCCTCGCACGACCGCGCCTTCCTGGACCTGGCAGTCACCCAGATCATCGAGCTCAACGGCATCGATGCCACTCCGGCCAGGTACCAGGGCGGGTACACCGCGTACCGGCAAGAGAAGGCGCAGCGGTGGCAGCGCCTGCTGCTTGACTTCGAGGCGCAGCAGAAGTACCGGCTGCGGCTGGAAGCCGATATCAGCGCCGTCAAGAACCAGGCGCTGCAGACCGAGCTGTCGACGACCAACGACCAGTTGCGCCGCTACGCCAAGAAGGTCGCCAAGAAGGCCAAGGCGCGCGAGGGCCGGCTCGAGCGGCAGATCCAGTCGGTCAGCTGGCTGGCAGAGCCAACGACCCGGCCACCGCTCGTGCTCGCGCTGCCGGCCCTTGGCAGTTCTGATCCTGGCGCGCCGGTGCTGTCTGCCCGCGGCCTGTCTGCGTCGCTCGGCGGCCGGACCGTGCTGGCCGATGTGAGTCTCGACGTGCGGGCCGCTGACCGCGTGCTCATCTGCGGGCCTAACGGGGCCGGCAAGACAACGCTGCTGCGCGCGCTGGCGGGCGAGCTTTCCCTGCAGGCGGGCACGGTTATGGCTGCGGCCAGGCCGGCCGTCTTGCCGCAACGGCATGATGACCTGCCGCTGGCGACGCCGGTGCTCGATTTTCTCCGCTCGCGGGTGGCACTGTACGCCGACGAAGCCGAGGACTTGCTGACGGCTTACCTGTTCGGACCGCAGCAATGGCGGGCACCGCTGCACGCGCTGTCCGACGGCGAACTGCGCCGGCTGCTGCTGGCCATCTTGGTGAACAGCGGGCCGGCTGTCCTGATGCTGGACGAGCCGACGCACTACCTGGATTTCGACGCGCTGGACGTGATCGAGGAAGCCCTGCGCGCCTACCGCGGCACGCTGATGATGGTGACGCACGACGAGTACTTCGCCGACCGGGTGGGATTCGGGAAGCGCTGGCACCTCAGTGACGGCGCGGTGAGCGTCAGCGATCACCCGGCGGCGAGCTGAGCTGATCCCCGGCTAGTCAGCGAGACCAGGTGTGCACCGGCTCGTTGGTATGCATGTGCTCGATGTAACGCTGGGTCATCTGCCGCAGCGCCTGCTCGCGGCTGGCTCCGGCCTGCATCAGCGCGGCGACGGTGTCGATCTGCCAGGCTGCGCCGGTGCGGCCGGTCAGGCAGCGCTGCTCGATGATGCCCAGCAGCCGGTCGGCATGGCCGGGCGCCACGCCCCACCGGCTCAGCCCGTCGCGGGCCATCGGCAGGAGCCTGCGCAGCACCAGCTCGGTCACCGGCACCTCGCCGAATCCCGGCCAGTACAGCTGCGCGCCAAGGCCCTGCCGGGCGGCCGCGTGCAAATTCTCAGCCGCGGTGCCGAATGACAGCTGCGTCCACACCGGCCGCTCGGAATCCGCCAGCACGCGGACCAGGCCGTAGTAGAACGCCGCGTTGGCGACCACGTCAGCCACGGACGGGCCGGCCGGCAGCACCCGGTTTTCCACCCGCAGGTGCGGCTTACCGTCGACGACCGCGTAGACGGGCCTGTTCCACCGGTAGATCGTGCCGTTGTGCAAGCGTCATCTCGGCCAGCTGCGGGCAGTCGCCGGCATCGAGTACCGCGAGCGGGTCCTCGTCCTCGCAGATCGGCAGCAGCGCCGGGAAGTACTGGATGTTCTCCTCGAACAAGTCGAACACCGAGGTGATCCAGCGTTCCCCGAACCATACCCGCGGTCGAACTCCCTGCCGCTTCAGCTCATCCGGCCGGGTATCGGTCGCCTGCTCGAACAAGGTGATCCGGGTCTCGTGCCATAGCTGCCGGCCGAACAGGAACGGCGAATTGGCCGCCAGAGCGACCTGCACGCCGGCGATCGACTGCGCGGCGTTCCAGTACCGGGCGAACGCGTCGGGACTGACCTGGAGATGCAGCTGCACGCTCGTGCAGGCGGCCTCGGGCGTGATGCTGTCGGCGTGCGTGAGCAATTGCTCGGCGCCGTCGATCTCGATCTGCATGTCCTCGCCGCGGGCCGCGAAGATCTGCTCGTTCAGCACCTCTGAACCGCTCGTTCGGCGGACAGCGTGTCGATACTCACGTCCGACTTGCCGCAGCGTCGGCAAGATCCCGATCATCACCATCCGGCTGCCGACGCTGCGCGCCTTCTCGTCGCCGGCGTTGAGGCTGCCGCGGATCTCGTCCTCCAGGACCGCGATCGCATCGCCGCTCGAGCTCCCGCGGCGGCACGTTGATCTCCAGGTTGAACTGGCCGACCTCGGTCGCCCAGGCCGGATCAGCGATCGCCGCCAGCACGTCGGTGTTGCGCATCGAGGGCGCGCCGTCGTCGTCGACCAGGTTGAGTTCGATCTCCTGGCCGACCAGGACAGGCTCGGCCTCGAACAGGTGCTCGCGCAGCATCCGGGCGAAGACGTCCAGCGAGCGGGCCAGCTTGGCACGGTACTTGCGCCTGTCCTCGCCACTGATAGTGATCGCCTGGATGTCGCGCCCCATCGTCAGCTCCTTCTCGTCACGCTACGAGGTTTCGTCAGGCCGCAGCCACCCGGCCGCTCTCGTCCCTGACCCACATGCCGAGCAACCCGCGCAAGTGGGCGACGAACTGCTCGTGCTCGTGGGCCGGGTAAACGGACCGGACGGTGTCGACCAGCAGCCTGTCGAAATCAGGCCCGGCCACCCAGTCGAGCATGATCGCGTCCAGGTCCGGCCAGGCTCGCCGCGCAGAACTCGTGATACCGCTCGGTATCGAAGTAGCTATCGGCCAGCTCGCGGTAGGCAGCGAGCTTCTGCTCGTAGGAAGCCGACTGATCGTCAGCGATCTCGAAGTACTGGTCGGCCGACACGTCGAGCCGCGGCCGCCGGCCGGTGACCAGCGCGAACACCGACCACTTCACCAGCGCCTTGATCGCCCAGGGGAAGTAGTAGTGCAGGCTGGTGAGCGACACGTCCGGGCAGGCGTTGGCGTAGTCGATCGGGTAGACCTCGCCGCCCTTGACCAGCGTCTCGCAGGAGTTGAACTCCCACCGGAAGAAGGCGTTGACCAGCTTGCCGATCGTCACCACCTCAGCGCCGGTCTTCCGGGTCAAGGAAGTTGTGGTCGACGGCATAGCGCTGATGCATGGGCTGGTCGGGCTGGAACTTCATCACCATCGTCTCCGCGCCGATCGAGAGCGACCTGGCGAATACGTCGTAGCCCTCGACCGCCTGCTGCAGGTGCATCAGCATCTCGCCGCTGGCGTCGTAGGCAGCGTGCAGCTGGCCGGGTCGGCAATCCTGGACACGCCGCGCCAGGCGCCGCCGTCATAGGGCTTCATGAACAGCGGATAGCCGATCTCGCCGGCGATCGCGTCCAGGTCGAACGGCTGGTTGTAGCGGGCCGCGGTGTAGGCGTACCTGGCGTTGTCGACCGGGTTCTTGTACGGCACCAGCACGGTCTCTGGCACCTTCAGGCCGAGCCGCATCATCGCGCAGTAGGCGGCGTGCTTCTCCATCGACTGGAACGTGAACGGGCTGTTGAGCAGGTACACGCTGTCCATCAGCGCGACCTTCTTCAGCCACTCGCGCGGCACGTAGTACCAGTACGCCAGCCGGTCGATGACGAGGTGATAGCGCGGCTTGTCGCGCAGCCTGAACGGCTCGATGGTGATCCGCTCGGTATCGAACGCATGCTGGCCGCCGTCGGGTCCTGCCACCGGGCCGAGACGCCGCACGATCTCCTCGAATGCGCGCGGCCAGTCGTCCTCGGTGCCGAGCAGCAGCCCGATCAGCTGCCTCGGCGTTGTCATCGGGGCTCCCTTCGGTCAGCAGAATCTGGGCAGGTGATGCGCCAGCTGGGCGCGCCAGGATGGCCAGTCGTGCGGCACGTCGTAGCCCCAAAGGTCGAGCTCGTGCCTGATGTCCTTGCTGGCCAGCAGCGCCGCGAGCCGCTGCGTGCTCGCCAGCGAGCCGGTCGTGTCCTCCCACTGGCCCTGGCCGCAGACCAGCAGCAGACCGCACCTGCTGACGCAGCCAGTCCAGGTGGTCGCCGTGCAGGTGAGGGACGTAGTCCATCGGATTGCTGAAGTACGCGGCGCTGCCACGCTCACCCCAGGCGTGCCAGGTGGCCGGGTCGTAGTTGCCGGAGAAGCACAGAGCCAGCGGGAACAGGTCAGCCCGCTTCAGCGCGAAGTTCGCCGCGTGGAAGGCGCCGAGACTGCAGCCGAGGGTAGCGATCTCCAGCGGGCCGCCGCAGTCGGCGTGAGATCCACGGCACCACGTCGCCGATGATCCACGACTCATAGCGGCCGTGCTGGCGGGCCCGCTCCTCGAGCGAGATGCCGTGATCGACCAGGAGGCCGCGTCGAAGCTATCGACGCAATAGAGCTTTACCCGTCCCGTCGCCGATCAGGCCCGCCACCGCGTCGACCATCCCGTTCGCCTCGAAGTCCCCGGCCCGGCCCTGCTCGGACGGGAAGACCAGGACCGGACGACCCCAGTGGCCGTACCGGATCACCGTGCCGGCCGCGCCGATGGCGTCAGACCAGAGCTCGGTGACCGCGCCGGTCATGCGGTCGCCCGCCGGCTGAGTCAGCGCCGGTCAGGTAGCGGGTCGAATGCATCGCGCCAGGCCGTGTAGTTATGCATGTCCGGCACCTCGTGCAGGAGCGCCGGGTAGCCGGCGGCCGCACAGCGTCGCCGTCATCAGCCGGTTGTTGGCGACGTTCTCCTCGACCGCGCCGCAGGTGAGCATGACCGGAACCGGGTCGCCTGGCAGCGCGCCGCCGTGCACTTGCGCGGTGAAAGCGATGATCCGCCGGTAGTGCGGGAACCGGCGTTCCTGGCTGTCCAGTCGCAGGGGTGAAGAAGCTGCCGGACTGCAGGAACAGCGCGTCGAAGGCGTCCGGGTACTGGCAGTGCGCGTGCAGCATGGCCAGCGCGCCGAGGCTGGTGCCCATGCCGATCCTGGCGGTGGTGGCAACGGCGGCCGGTCAGCGCGGGCAGCAGCCGCCGTGCCGAGCGCGCGGGCGTATCTCGGGGTTGGCCGAGTACCAGCTGTTGCGCTGGCCGGGGCTGAGCAGCGCGGCGCGCAGGCGCGGCAGCCAGCCGCCGCGGATCGCCAGCGCCGAGATAGCGGGTGAGGCTGGCCAGCGTGTCGTACTCGGGGCCGTCGTGCACGACCAGCAGCGGCAGCGGCTCGCTGGCCAGGCGCCCGGCCGGTGCACCAGATGCGCACCGCACGAGCGGGCCGTCGGGCCCGGCAGCTCGAAGGCGGTCCGCTCGCCCGGGTCGGCGCGGCCGTCAGCCAGGCCTGGCGGCGCGGTAGCCGGGGAACTCCAGCACGCTCTTGGGGCCGAACGCGCCGGGCACCTGAAGCGGGTTAGCCGGGTCGGTCACGACCTTGGCTGCCGCCATCCGGGTAGCGCAGTTCCAGCAGGTACTCCATCCGCGTGACCGGCGGCCGCGGCACGGTCAGGCGCCAGCCGCCGCCTTGCCGGCGAAATCCAGCTGGTCCGCGGGGATCGGGACCTCCTGCTGAAGCCGGACGCCGGCGAGCGCGTGGCCAGGATCGGCGACACCGAATACCGCCGTCCCGGCACTGCCGCGCGGGCCGGCCGCTGCGTCGGCCGGCGAGCAGGCACGCTCAACCCTCCCCGGTGAAGTCGGTCATTACTCGCACATCGTGCCCGTTCTGCGCGACGCTGACAATGCCGGCGCCGGGACAGCTCGCCGGGACGTGCGTGCGCTAACCCGGACCGGCGGCGTCCTCCAGCGGGAAGGCGTTGCGCACCCACGGCGCCGCACCGGTGCGCAGCTGGTCATCATGCATCAGGCAGAGCAGCGTGAGGCGTCGCTTGCCCCCTCGCTGACCCGCCACGGTGCGGTGCCGAGATTGGTGCAGGGTGTGTGCCAGGCAGTCTGCGTGATCACGTCGGGGCAGACGATCTTCCGCCCCGCACCGCACATGCCGGTGAAGTCACGGCAGCTGGCGCAGTATCCGAGCCGGACAGCTACCGGATCCTTGGTACCTAAGCCGCAGTCAGGGCACGTCCAGTCCCTCGGTAACGAGGCCGAGCCGGGCTTGCCCTGCCCGCGGCGGCGCAGACCTGGCAACGCCCGGCCGCGCTCGGAGCCTGCGGAGCCGGAATTGACACGCGTCATTGGTGACCCGCCCCTTCAGTCGCCGGCTTGCCCCCCACTGGTCAAGGCGGCGATGACAGGGACGTTACGAGAAACGCGGGCCGGGCCGCATCCTCTCAATCATGTATCCGGGTATGTAATCGTCCGGCTACATGTATGCAGGCCCAGTCGTCGTGGCGAAGCTACCGCGCAGAAATAGTGATCTGCGGGTGTTTGCCAGGCCGCAGCCAGCGCAAGATCTCGACCAGCTCCCTGACGGGCAGCGAGACGCAGCCCAGAGTGGCCGCACCGGCGCCGACGTGCAGGAAGATGGCACTGCCGAGGCCAGGAGTCCGGGCCGTGTTGTAGGCGATGACCGCGGCGTAGTCGTAGGCAGGAACGATGTGCAGCGGCTCAGGGTCGGCGCCGGCGCCGTGGCGCCGAGCATCGACCCATTCGTTATACCGGGCACTCGCGGGGTCGTCGTCCCAGTAGTCACCGGCGTCAGCATGCCGGTACGGGAACCGGAACCCGCGGTCCGGCAGCACGCCGAAGAAGAAGCTGAAGCCGTAGGTGCCAGCCGGGGTCCGGCCGTCTCCCTCGCGTTTCTTGCCTGGCTTGGCGATCCCGTTGTATCCGACCCGCGCAGTCCACGGCCCGAACACCCTGACCCGCTTGCCATCCGTTATCCAGTAGGCACGCAGCGTGGCATAGGTTGAAGAATGCGAGGCCGCGGTGACGGTTATGAGCTGCCTGGCATGCGCCAGGGTGCCCGCCTCCGTCGCGGCGCTCGCGAATGCGCGGCCACTGCACGCCGGCCCGGCTGTCAGCACCGCTAGCACCAGGATCAGCAGGCCGACCCAGCGTCTGGCACCACAGCGTGCTCGCATGCATGCATCGTGCCAGTGCGTCGGCGCGCGTGGGCAGTCGACCGGCCGCTAGTATCGGCACCGTGTCCGAGTTGTTCCACATCACCGAGCGCACGGCCTGGCAGGATGCCGAGCTGGCCGGCGAGTACCGGATGTCTACCCGCGGCGTGACACTCGAGGAGCAGGGCTTCATCCACTGCTCGCTCCCGCATCAGCTCCGGGGTGTTGCCGAGCTGATCTACTCAGGCGCCCTGGCCGGCGACCTGGTCGTGCTGATCATCGACAGCGACAAGCTTGCGGCTCCGCCGCGCTTTGAACCGCCCGAACCCGGCGCCGAGGAATACCCGCATATCTACGGCCCGATTCCGGTCGATGCCGTGGTGGACGTCGTCGCCGTCAGCCGTGATCCGGCCGGGCGGCTCGTGCTGCCCGGCTGACCCGCTGGCCGGCGGTCACCGGTGATCGCGGTGCCAGCTGACCGGGCTGTCCGGCCAGCGCCGGCAGCGGGTTACGGTGGGGTGGTGACCGACACTGACGCCGTCGTCGAGCAGATCCTCACCCGCTATGACACGATCACCGTGGTTGGCGCCAGCGCCGCCGCGGAGAAGGCAGCGCACTCGGTGCCGGCGCACATGCAGCGCCATGGCTGGCGCATCATCCCGGTTAACCCGCATGCTGTCGAGATTCTCGGCGAGCCGGTCTACCGGAGGCTGGCAGCCATTCCCGAACAGGTTGGACTGGTCGATGTCTTCCGGCCGTCAGCAGATACGCCTGACATCGCGCGGCAGGCTGTCGCGGCCGGAGCGAGTGCGCTGTGGCTGCAGCTGGGCATCGTGTCAGCGCAGGCGCGCGCCATCGCTGAGGCGGCCGGACTGCTCTACGTAGAGGACCGCTGCCTGATCATCGAGCAGCGCCGTCTGCGGCTGGACGCGCCTGTCCGGTAGGGAGCTAGCGGTGAGGCTAGCAGGCCGGCACCGGGCAGCGCCGGGCCGCGCTGATAACCTGCCGGCGGCGAAGGGAGACCATATGCCAGCGATACCCGCCTCGCACCGCGACCTGCTCGACGCCCAGTTCGCCACCTTGGCGACTGTCGGGCGCGATGGCCGGCCGCAACTATCCGAGGTCTGGTTTCTGGCCGACGGCGACAGCGTGAGCGTGTCACTGAATACCGCCAGGCAGAAGACCAAGAACATGATGGCCAACCCGGCAGTGAGCCTGTTCCTCCTGGACCCGGCGTCGTCCTACCGTTACCTGGAACTCCGCGGCGACGCCGAGATCACCCCCGACGATGATTACGCGTTCGCCGACGCTGTCGGTGCGAAGTACGGGTCCGATCTGCGCGAGCACGATCAGCCAGGGCAGTCACGGGTCAAGGTCACCATCAAGCCGGTCCGTGCCAACGCTGTCGACATGCGGGGCTGACTCAGCGCGACTGGGCACGGCTGTCAGCCGCCATCATGCGGGCGAGCTTTGCGGCCCGCATGCGGGGGACCCTGCCGGCAAGGCCGAAGCTGGCAACCGGCACCAGGTGCCAGGCGGCTAGCCGATCGTGATCGCGTCCAGGCGTTTCTTCAGGAAGTGCGCCGATACAACCGGCCCGTAGTCGTTAGGTTTGCCGATCGGCGGTCGCAGCGACTCAATAACCGCGTCGTGGTCGGCTTCGTAGAAGTAGACAAGCGAGACCAGGTCCTCGTCGGGCGCCTCGGCCTGCGGCGGTAGGACGCGGTGCCGGTTGGACTTCCACCGGCCGCCACTCCACCGTGCCAGCAGGTCCCCGGTATTGATCGTGAACGCGCCCGGCTCGAACGGCGCGTCCTCCCAGCCGTCCTGGTCTGTCCAGACTTGCAGCCCGCCCCTGCCCGGTTCCCTGTCCAGGACCGTCACGGTGCCGAAGTCTGTGTGCGGGCCGATCCGGAACTGGCCAGGCTCCGGCTGGCCGGCCAGCGCCATCGGCGGGTACCAGTTGATGTTCATAGTGTGCGTGGCGTGCCCGGTGTGCCGGGTGAAGAAGTCGCGGTCCAGGCCCAGCGCCGTAGCGCACAGCACCAGCAACTCGTCGGCGATCTCCTGCATGCGGGCCAGGTACTCCACGACGGCCGGCTTCATCGCGGGCACCTGGGCGGGATAGACGTTGGGCTGGAACCAGAACCCGTCCACCTCGGCGTCGCCGGTCGGCTGGTCAGCGCCGACAGCGAACGACTCCTTCAGATCCGGCGGTGTCACCGTGCCTTCGGCGTACCCGTTCGCCTCAACGCCCGGCGGCAGCCAGCCGCGGCCGCCGACGGTGACGGCGTACTGCTGTTTTATCTCGCGCGGCAGTGCGAAGAACGCGCGCGCCTCCGCTCGTACCCGGGCGCGCAGATCGTCCGCCACGCCGTGGCCGGTGATCAGGAAGAAGCCCGCGCTTTGCAGCGCCGCGTCGACACGGGCGGCGACACCAGCACGCGCCGCCTCGTCACCGCCGAACCAGGGGCCCAGGTCAATCACCGGAACAGACGATGGCATGATCGGCCTCCGATCCTTGCGCGGCACCGTCGCGGGTCGCGGATCACCATGCTATGTGCGGTCCCCGCGGCGCGGCTGCGAGCCTGCGGTCAGCGGAATGCGGGCGCGACCTCTTGCATGAACAGGTCGCAGGTGTCCTTCTTGCGCGTCATCGGGCCGAGGGTGAAGTCGGGCACGATCAGCTCGTCAGCACCGGCATCCCGGTAACGGGCGACGATGTCGGCCACTTCGCCAGGAGTGCCGATGATGACAGGATGACGATCCTGCACAGCCTGCCGCTTCTCATCCAGCCAGCTCTTATCGGTCGACAGGAACAGCATCGCCTGGGTGGAGATATGGATTTCGCCTGGATCGCGCCCGACTTGCTGGCAGTGCGCGCGCAGC
Source organism: uncultured Actinomycetota bacterium (assembly GCA_963767215.1). Classification (GTDB taxonomy): domain Bacteria; phylum Actinomycetota; class Actinomycetes; order Streptosporangiales; family Streptosporangiaceae; genus JAJYUU01. Next base: position 70,447 of record CAVYDE010000006.1, on the reverse strand, counting down.
ACGGAGACTTTGTGCGCGAGCAGGTCGGGCGTCGTCCAGGCATTCCAGTGATCGGCGTACTCCGCGGCGATGCGCAGCGTGCGCTGCTCGCCACCGCCGCCGATGAGCAATGGCAGCCGGTCCTGGACCGGGGTCGGCTGGCACGTTGCATCGTCCAGCTGGAAGTACTCGCCGGAAAAGGTCGTACGGGGCTGCCCAAGCAAGGAGCGGAGGATCTGGACTGCCTCGGAGAAGCGGTCCATCCGCTCGCGGACGGTGCCGAGCGCGATGCCGTAAGCGCTGTGCTCGTTCTCCTGCCAGCCGGCCCCGACTCCGAGCGTGAGGCGTCCGGCACTGACCTGGTCCACCGCCGCAGCGATATTGGCCAGGACCGCGGGGTGCCGGTAGGTGACGCTCGTGACGAGCGGGGCTAGCCGTACCCTCGGCACAACCGCAGCCAGCGCCGCGATGACTGACCAGCACTCCAGCACGTTCCCGTCCTGCGCAGCCGGGCCTGGCGCATTAGGCATGAAGTGGTCGGCGAAGTACACGCCGTCCCAGCCAGTCCGCTCGCAGTGCGCGGCGAGGTCGCGGATCTCATCCCACGTCTGGGCCGGCGACGGCCAGATGCTGAAACGCATGCGGGCATCTTAAGCTGCCGCCGCCCAGGACTTACCAGCGGCCACCGGACAACACAATGCTGGTTGACGCCGAGCCAGGTGCGTCGGTACATTACTCAAGTAATGAACCAACGAACGACCGATGGAACCGGGTGGTTGCGCGAGATGACCGGCCTCGATGAAGGGGCTCCGCTGTTCGTCCAGATCGCCGAGCGGCTCGCCGACGACATCGCCGACGGGGTGCTGGGCGAGGGCGAGCGGGTGCCCTCCACGAACGAGCTGGCCGCCTTCTACCGAATCAACCCGGCCACCGCCGCTAAGGGGGCTGGCATGCTGACCGACGACGGGTTGCTGGAAAAGCGGCGAGGCATCGGCATGTTCGTCGCGGCCGGCGCGCAAGCGCGGCTGCTTTCCGAGCGCCGCAAGCGGTTCAGCGACCGCTTTGTAGAGCCGCTGGTCGCTGAGGCCAGGCTCGGGATTGACGCCGATGAGCTCGTCGCGACTGATCCGCGAATCCGGCTACGCAGAGAGAGGCATCAGGCCATGACACCAGCGATCTCGGTAGCCGGGCTGTCCCGCCGCTACCGCGGCCAGCTCGCTCTTGACAACGTGAGTTTCGACGTCGAGCCCGGGTCGATCACCGGCCTGCTCGGCCGGAACGGCGCGGGCAAGACCACGCTCATGCGGATCATCGCTGGGCAGGAGTTCGCCTCGGCGGGCAGCGTCGCTGTGCTGGGGGCCAGCCCGGTCCGCGGACGAACACGTGCTGAGCCGGATGGTGTTCGTCCGCGAGGACCAGGGCTATCCGACCACGCCGTACAACAGGTACCTGGCCGGTTTCCGGGTCCGGCACGCGCTGCAGGCGGCCGTCCTGGTTTTGCCCGAACTGGGACGCGACGCTGGCCGAGGCGCTGGCCGCAGATTTCGGCTGCCGCCGGCCGCGGTGTTAAGCAGCTGTCCCGCGGGATGCGCTCCGCGCTGGGCATCGTGATCGGCCTGGCTGCCCGGGCCGAGGTGACCTTGTTCGACGAGCCCTACGCGGGCCTGGATCCGGTGGCCAGGCAGCTGTTCTATGACCGGCTGCTGGCCGATTACGCCGAGCATCCCCGCACGGTGCTGCTGTCGACTCACCTGATCGACGAAGCCGCCGGGCTGCTGGAACGGGTGATCGTGATCGACCAGGGCAAGCTCTTACTCCACGCAGCTGCCGACGAGGTACGCGGCAGCGCGACCAGCGTCAGCGGTCCAGCCATCGGCGTGGCGGAGTTCACCGCCGGGCGCACGATCTGGGACCGGCGGCGAGTCGGCTCGCGGGAGTCGGCGGTCATGGCCGGGCCGCTGGACGAAACCGACCTCGTTCGCGCCCGGGCGCTGCGTCTGCACCTGGAACCGCTGACCTTGCAGCAGGTCGTGGTGCACGCCGCCGGAAACCCCGAGAACTACGCGCGGGAAAGGACGAGCGCATGAACGGGAACACGCTGGTCAAAGTGGCCAGGCTCCACCTGGTCGACCGGGTCAGCTTCACGATTCTGCCGTGGGGCGTCGTGGCGTTCGAGTTCGTGTTGTGGCTGATCCTCATCTCCGCTGCCGGTGGAGGCGGCGGACGTCCCGTGCCGATTCCGGGCGCTGTGGCCGGCATCTATATCGTCTTCGGAGTCGTCGGCGTGCTGAGCATGACCCGGTCGCTGGCGTTCGCGTTCGCCCTCGGGGTGAGCCGGCGCTCCTACTACGCAGGAACCGTGCTGCTCGCGGTCAGTCTGGCCGTGCTCTACGGGCTGGCACTGGCGGTCCTTGCGGTTCTCGAGCGGGTCACCGGCGGCTGGGGGCTCGGCTTGCAGTTCTTCCGCATCGACTACATCCTGGCCGGGCCGTGGTACCTCATCTGGCTGACCTCGTCCGTACTGCTGGCTCTGATATTCGCTTACGGCATGTGGTGCGGGCTGATCTACCGGCGCTGGAACCTGCTAGGCCTGGTCGCCTTCCTGGCAGCCCAGGCTGTCATCGGGCTGATTTTCCTGATCGTCGCCGGCCGGGCAGATGCCTGGACTGCCATCGGCAGCTTCTTCACCAACGTCACCGCGGCCGGCCTGACCGGTTTGCTCGCCGCGCTCGCTGTCGTGCTGCTGGCCAGCGGCTACGCGACCATGCGGCGCGTCACCGTCTGATCCGAACCAGTTCTCCAGCTCAGGAGATGAACCGGATGAAGTACCTCGCCCACCGGCCCGCAGTGGCCATCGTGAACCTGACGTCCGCCGCGGGCCTTGCCGCGGCCGGCTGCACCAGCAGCAAGGCGACCTCGGCCACCGCCAGCTGCACCGCCAAGCCCAGGGCGGCCAGCCACGCAACCAGGCAAAGCCAGCCAAGCAGCGCGCCGACGACCTCGGCCAATCCGGCGGTCGCGGCCGCCTGGACCCTGCCGGGTGGCAACCTAGGCAACACCCGCGATGTCGCGAGCGCGGTCACCGCCGCGAACGTCTCGACGCTGGGGGTGGCATGGTGCGTGCCGGTCGAGTCGACGGGCGTCACCAAAGCCGCCGGCCTGGCCAATGGTTACGCGACGACGCCGGTCGTGGTGAGCGGCGTGGTGTACCTGCAGGATCTCGAGTCGAACGTGATGGCGATCCGGCTGGCGACCGGCGAAGTGCTGTGGACGCGCACCTACAACTCGATCAACGGCGGCCCGGACGGGGTCAACGTCGCGGGCGGAGTTGTGTACGCCGCAACGGACAAGTCCGCGGTTGCCTTGTCGGCCAGTACCGGCAAGCAGTTGTGGAGCCGGACCCTGATCGGAAACGATCTCGAGGGCATCGACATGACGCCCGGCTACAACAACGGGACCGTGTACGTGTCGACCGTGCCGGTCAACCCGAACAAGGGCGAGTACCTGGGCGGGGCCAAGTCGACGCTGTGGGCGCTGAACGCTGCCACCGGCGCGCCGGAATGGTCCTGGGACGAGGTGCAGAACCTGTGGGGCAACACGACCCTCAACTCCTGCGGTGGCCTCTGGGATCCGCCATCGTTCGACAGCCAGGGCAACCTGTACATCGGCATCGCGAACCCGGGCCCGATCGGCCAGACCGGCTGGCCCAGGCCGTGGTCATCGACGGCGGCAAGGCCGGCATCCTGATCGAGCTGAACGCCCGGACCGGCAAGCTGCAATGGCAGCTCCCGGTCGGCGTGCACAGCGGACCGGCCAACGCCGGGCTGCGCACCGAAACCGACACGCCGGCCTCGCATTTCCCGCTGCCCGCCAGCTTCACCCTCGAGCCGGGCGTGTACGGCGGCGTCGAGTCCCAGCTGGCCAGCAACGGTTCGACGATCTTCGCCGCGGTCAACAATCTCGCGGTCCCGATGTCGGTGAAAGGCGTGACGAGCGGCAAGGCATTCGAAGCCTCGATCCCCAAGGCGACCGGCGAGCTAGTGGCCGTGAACCAGGACACCGGCAAGGTCGAATGGGATATCAAGCTGCCCTCGTCGTCCTACGGCGCAGCTACAGTCACCAACAACGTCGTGTTCACCACGACCTACAGCGGTGACCTGTACGCGCTCAACGCGACTACCGATGCGATCCTATTCAAGACGCCGATGTCCGCCACGACCAACTCCCCCGTCACCATCGCCGGCGACTTCGTCATCGCCGGAGCGGGCGGTGCGTACCAGAAAGGCGAGCACGCGCTGATCATCGGCTACCGGCTCGGCGCCACCGGCAGACTCCCCGATACCGTGCACTGACCCCTCGCAACCGGCCGGACCCGGCTGGCGCCGCGCTGGCTCAGGCCCGGCGCGCTGGCTCAGGCCAGCTCGGCGAGCGCGTTCGCCAGCGGCTCGAGTACCGCCGCAGTATGCGGCGGCCGCAGGTACACGATCGCCAGCTGTACCCCGACCGCACGAAGAGCAGCGGCCGAGGCAGCCGTCTCCGCCGCATCGCCGGCGAACTGCACATGGCTGGAGAGCAGGATCTCGGCAGGGTCGCGGCCGACATCGGCGCAGTGCTGGTGCAGCACGTCGCGCGCGCGGGCGAACTGCTCAGGCGTGCCGCCGACGAAGTTCCAGTGCTGGGCGAACCGCGCGGCGGTTCGTAGCGTCCGCTTCTCGCCGCTCCCGCCGATGCAGATCGGTGGGTGCGGCTGCTGGACGGGCTTCGGGTTGCAATACGCATCGGTCAGCTTGTAGTAACTGCCCTGGAACGTGGTTACTTGCTGCGACAGCAGCCCGGTGATCACCTCGCAGGCTTCCTCGAACCGGTCGCTGCGCTGCTTGGGCGTGCCTAGCTCGATGCCGTACGCGCCGGACTCCTGCTCGTTCCAGCCCGCGCCGATGCCCAGCTCCAGACGGCCGCCGGAGACGATATCGAGCGTCGCGGCCATGTTGGCGAGCACCGCCGGATGCCGGTAGTGGATCCCGGTCACCAGCGTGCCCATCCGCAGCCGCCTGGTCGCCTGGGCCAACGCGGTCAGCGTGGTCCAACCCTCCAGGCAGGGGCCGGACGGGTCGTCGCTGAAGATCGGGTAGAAGTGATCAAACGTCCAGCCTGATTCGAACAGGTCGATATCGTCGGCCGCGCGCCACACCTCCAGCATGGCGTCCCAGGTCGTGTTCTGCGGCGAGGTCTTAAAGGCGAAGCGCATGCTGAAGAATCTAATAGGCGGGCCGCGGGCCGGACAACGCAGGGAGTGCATGTGGCAGACGGAACGGTAGCGATCGTCGGCGGCTATGTCGTGCCGGTCACCAGCGACCCGGTCGACGGTGGCACGGTGCTGATCAGGGACGGCAAGATCATCGCGATCGGCAGCGACGTGGCTGTTCCCGACGGCGCGCGCGTGATCGACGCGACCGGCGGCTGGGTACTTCCCGGCTTCATCGAGGCGCACGGTCATGTCGGCGTCAGCGAAGAAGGCGAAGGCTGGGCAGGCTCGGACACCAACGAGCTGACCGAGCCGGTGACCGCGCACGTACGCGCGCTGGACGCCATCAACCCCGCCGATCTCGGCTTCCGGGACGCCGTCGGCGGCGGCGTGCTGGCGGTCAACGTCAATCCGGGCTCGGGCAATCCGATCGGCGGGCAGACCGCTGCCATCAAATGCTGGGGCCGCACCGTCGATGAGATGCTGCTGCGCGCCCCGGCCGGGATGAAGTCGGCTCTCGGCGAGAATCCCAAGCGCGTCTACGGCGAGAAGAAGCAACAGCCGAGCACGCGCCTCGGTACCGCCGCGGTGATCCGCGGCGCGCTCGTCGACGCGGCGAACTACCTGGAACGGATCGACGCCGAGCGGCGCAAGCCGGAAGCCGACCGCAAGCACATCGACCGCGACCTCAAGCTCGAGGCGCTAGGCCGGGTGCTGCGGCGGGAGATCCCGTGGCGGCAGCACTGCCACCGCGCGGACGACATCGCCACGGCCCTGCGCATTGCCGACGAGTTCGGCTACGACCTGGTCATCGACCACGGCACCGAGGCCCATCTGCTCGCCGACATCCTCGCGGCGAAAGGTATCCCGGTGATCATCGGCCCGCTGCTCACCAACAGGTCGAAGGTCGAGTTGCGGAACCGCTCGCTGGCCAACCCGGGCAAGCTCGCGGCGGCCGGCGTCACGATCGCGATCACGACGGACCATCCGGTCGTGCCGATCAACTTCCTCGCCCACCAGGCCGCGCTGTCGGTGAAACACGGCCTCGACCGCGACACCGCGCTGCGGGCGCTGACGATCAATCCGGCGCGCATCATCGGCATCGACGGCCGGCTCGGCTCGCTCGAAGCAGGAAAGGACGGCGACCTCGTGATCTGGTCAGGCGACCCGCTGGATGTGCTCAGCAGGGTGACGCACGCGCTGATCGAAGGCGAGGAGATCTACACGCACACCGACGGTGAACCACGCTTCGCCGAGCGCTGACGGCCAGCTAGGTCCCGGCAGGCACCACGACCGTGCCGGTAGCAGACACCGCGATGATCGGCTCGGCGAGCACCGCCGCCGCGGACGGCCCGCGCTCCGGCTGCGCCCGGCAGACCACCCGTGCTTCGAACGATAGCTCACGGCTGCGGGTGCCGACCCTGGTGATCGTGCAGGAGATCTCCAGCACGTCTCCGGCGATCACCGGGGCGCGGAACTGCACGTCGGAGTACGAGGCGAACAGGCCCTCGTCACCGTCAGTGCGGATGCACGCCTCGGTCGCGACATCGCCGAACAGGCCGAGCATGTACGCCCCGTCGACAAGATTGCCGCCGTAGTGCGCGTGGCTGTAGGGCACGTACCGCTTGTGCGTCACGGTCAGCCCGAGCCGCTCGGTCATGCGCTCGCACTCACTTCCGCTTCGATGCCGCCCGATCCGCCGTCGCCGTCCGGGGCGAGCGCGTAGGCGAGGTAGCTGGCCACCTCGCCCGGTGTGGTGCCCTTGCCGAAGATCTTGTCGACGCCGAGTTCCCCGGTCATCGACGGGTCGAACCGCGGTCCGCCGACCACCAGCAGCGGCCGCCCGCCCGCGGCATCGAAAGCGGCCGACATTTCCCTGGCGTTGGAGATGTGCGCGTCCCGCTGCGTGACTACCTGGCTGACCAGTACTGCGTCCGCGCTTTCGTCCTTCGCCCTGCCGACCAGGTCAGGCACCGAGACCTGCGAGCCCAGGTTGACGACGCGGATTTCCCGGTAGTACTCCAGGCCCTTCTCGCCGGAATGACCCTTGACGTTGAGGATCGCGTCGATGCCGACGGTGTGCGCGTCCGTGCCGATGCACGCGCCTACGACCACCAGCTTGCGCCCGAGGTTGCTACGGATGCGCAGGTTCACCTCAGCGGAGGACAGCAGCGGGAACTCCCGCTCGGTCACCTCGACCTGTGACAGGTCGACCAGGTGGGCAACCCGGCCGTAGACGATGAAGAAGGTGTAGTCGGGACCCATGCCCTTGGCGTGCACGACCATGGCGGGCTCCAGGCCCATTTTCGCGGCCAGCTGCGCCGCGGCGCCCTCGGCTCGGGCCTTCTCCGTCGGCGTGCCGAACGGGACAGGCAGCGTGAAGGAGACCTGGATCCGGCCGTCGCCCGTCGTGTCACCGTACGGCCTGACGATGTGTGCCTGGCCGGGGGGACGACTCCCCGCGGCTGCCGGGGATTCGGTCACTGACCCGCTCCAATCTCGCTCAGCGACGGGGCAGACTCGCCCCGCGGATCCGCGTTCCCGCCCTCAAGGATTTCCGAGGCCGGGTTGAAATACTCATCAGCCCTGCCGATAACGCCGTCCAGACCCCGGCCGCCATCGGCAGGCCGCTTGGTGATGCCGAACGTGCCGTCGGCGATCGCGGTCAGCAGGCCCTCGTCGTTGATCCGGCGCAGCAAGCCGACAGACTCCTGCAGCACCTGCTTGGCGCGCTGCTCGATGAAGCCGCCAGGCGCGGGCACGAAGCTCTCGCCCAGCCGTCCCGCCGCGTCCCTGACGTAGCGCACGTTCTCCAGGGCAAGATCACGATCAGACAGGAACGGGGTGTGAATACCCTCGGTCATCATCCCGATGAGCAGGATCGACTGGTCGGTCATGACCCCGGCCAGGTTGAAGAACGCGTCCAGCAGGTAACCGGCGAACACGTTGCCCGTCATGTGCTTGGTGGGCGGCATGTACTTCAGCGGCGCGGCCGGGAACAGCTCCCTGACGAGCTGCGCGTGCGCCAGTTCGAGCAGGAACGAGTCGGGCACCGCGGGATTGATCTCGAAGGCGTGACCAAGGCCGAGCTGGCTGTCGGCGAGTCCCGCCTCCTTGCCGAAGAACTCGTTCATCAGCTGGCTCACGACGACCGTGTGGGCGGCGTCGACCGCGTCCGCAGTGGTCAGGTAGTTGTCCTCGCCGGTGTTGATGATGATCCCGGCACGCGCGTGGATCTGCCGCGAGAACCGCTGGTCGATGAAGGTCCGCCGGGGGTTGATGTCGCGGAAGATGATGCCGTACATGCAGTCATTCAGCATCATGTCCAGCCGCTCGAGGCCGGCCAGCGAGGCGATCTCCGGCATGCAGAGGCCAGAGGCGTAGTTGGTCAGCCGGACGTAGCGGCCGAGCTCACGGCTGGTCTCATCCAGCGCGGCCCGCATCAGCCGGAAGTTCTCCTGAGTCGCATAGGTGCCCGCGAAGCCCTCACGGGTCGCGCCCTCGGGCACGTAGTCAAGCAGCGACTGGCCGGTGGAACGGATCACCGCGATGATGTCCGCGCCCTCGCGCGCCGCCGCCTGCGCCTGCGGGATGTCTTCGTAGATGTCGCCGGTCGCGACGATGAGGTAGATCCACGGCTTGCGCGGCTCTGCCGTTTCCTGGATCAGCTGCTGACGAGTCGCCCGGTTCGCGTCGATCCGGGCGATGCCCTTGGCCAGCGCCGCTGAGGCAGCATCGCGCGCGGTCCTCGCTTCGTCGCCGCGCGGGAGGCGGAAACTCACCTTGCCGAGCGCGGCGGCCTCGGCCAGGGCCGCCAGACTGTCGTAACCGCCCGTCAGCAGCGCGTCGAAGGCCGGCAGCGCGACCCCGTGCTCCAGCCCGGTGGCCTGCCTGATCGCGTCGGACAGCCGGTTCACCCACGGCATGCCGTCCGGGTCGGCGCCCCGCAGTCCGGCCAGGCGCAGCACCGCCCGCTCGACCGAGACGGTCGTATGGGTGCTGGCCATCTCGACGATCGGCTGGCCGGCTCTTGCCGCCAGCGCGCGCGCCTCGCGGACTACCGCCGGGTCAAGGTTGAGTCGGGTCTGCATTGCTTACTCCCGGTTCTGGTCGCCGCGGTCACCGGCAATGCCGACGCCACCGACAGCGCCGCCGTCGCCGGCAGCGCCGCGGCCGCCGGCGGTACTGTGCTCGTCGATCCGGCGCTGGAAAAGGCCCCTGACGCCAGGTTCGCTGCGGATCAGGTCGATTGCCAGCTGCGCGTGCCCTGGAACATACCCGTTGCCGACCAGCATCGTCACGTCAGCGGCAACGCCCTCGGCGCCGAGCGCTGCAGCCGTAAACGAGGTCGCCATCGAGAAGAAGATGACGGTGCCGCCCTGGGCGGTGGACAAGATCGCGCCGCCTTCGCAGCCCGGCACGTCCACGCATACGACGGTGACATCAGCGGGGCCGCCTGCTGACTCGATCGCCGCGGAGACGCCGACCGGGTCGCGCGCGTCGGCGATCACGATCTCGTCGACCAGGCCGTGCTCGCCGTCGCCAGACCCGGCCTCGCGCAGGAACTTCGCCTCGGCCTCGTGCGGGACCACGCCGATGATCAGGCTGGCTCCCGCCGCGCGGGCCGCCGCGGCGGACAGTGAGCCGCTCTTGCCCGCGGCGCCGATGATCGCAACGACGGGACCAGCACCGGAGGTTGCGGCTCCGGTCTTTGCGGCACCGACTACCCGGTGCGTCAGGGCGGGCGCGCCGCACACGTCCATCACCGAGAGCGCCAGCTCGGCAGCCATGTCATCGGGCAGCTTGGCGGCGATAGACCGGCCGAACAAGATCGCGTGCCCCTCGCAAGGGACCTGCTCGGACTTGCCGTCCCAGCCCGCCAGTTGGTCGGTGATCACCAGCGGGGTCAGGCTCAGCGACACCAGGGTGGCGATCTTGTCACCGGCCTTCAGGCCAAGCGGCGAGTCGGGCCCGGCCTCGTCCACGGTGCCAGTGAGCATGCCGCCCGATCCGGTGACCGGGTTCTGCATCTTGCCGCGGCTGGCGACGATCTCCAGCACGGCTGCCCTGATCGTGTCAGGGTCACCGCCGTTGGCCTCGTGCAATTGCCGGAAGGACGCGGCGTCCAGGTTCAGCCTGGCGACCTTTACCCGGACTTCGTCCGGCCAGATGGCGGGCTTGCTCTCCAGCCGCCAGGCAGCCTGGGGCAGCACGCCTGCTGGTTCCAGTACCCGGTGCAGGCCAAGCGGTGAGCCGGAAGTGCTGGCCTGGCCGCTGCGACTCGCCAGGCCGGCCTGGTCGGCCATGCTGGCCGCGGCCTGCGGGTCCTGCGGCGAACTGGTCAAGGATCGGTCCTTCCTGGCGCGGGTCCTGGCCGGCGTCGCTGGCTGCCGGGGGGAATGACAGGCTCGGAGCGCCCGGCATCGCGGCAAGGTTACCGAACCGCTCAGGATTCGGTAGAATTTGCTGCCTAGAACTATACAGACAGTATGTTCTTGCGCAGCCTGCCGGAACAGCGGGCTATCGTCCTGGTCTTGAGCCAGTCAGAGGGGCAGGTACCGCCATGACCGACCAGCCGTACGTCTACCGGCATAAATCTCTGGTGGAGCCGGACTGGCGCCGCCTGCCAGGCTGGGCTGCGGTCACGCCGCAGGAATGGGCTTCTGCCCAGTGGCAGCGCGCGCATTGCGTCAAGAACATCAGGCAGCTCCGCCAGGTCGTGGGCGACGGACTGGCCGAAAGTTTCTACGCCGACCTGGAGAAAGACCAGGCAGAGCGGGCCACCATGTCGATGCTGGTGCCGCCGCAGATGGTCAACACGATGGTCCCTGACCTAGCCGCTGCCGACGCGGGCTTCACCGATGCGTTCTACGCGGACCCGGTGCGCCGGTACATGATCCCGGTCTTCAGTGATCGCCGGACGGACTGGCCTTCGCACCCGGAGTCCTCCCGTGACTCGCTGCACGAGGCCGAAATGTGGGCGGTCGAGGGCCTGACCCACCGCTACCCCACCAAGGTCCTCGCCGAGCTACTGCCCACCTGCCCGCAGTACTGCGGTCACTGCACCCGGATGGACCTGGTCGGCAACCCGACCCCGCTGATCGAGAAGCACAAGTTCGAGCTCGGCCGGGACGACCGGCTCGGCGCGATGATGGAATACCTGCGGTCGAATCCTGGCGTGCGGGACGTCGTGGTCTCCGGCGGCGACGTGGCCAACCTGCCCTGGCCGCGGCTGGAATCGTTCGTCGCCGACTTGCTGGCCATCGAGAACATCCGCGACATCAGGCTGGCCACCAAAGCCCTGGTCGGCCTCCCCCAGTTCTGGCTCAGTGATGAGGTCAGGGCCGGCATGGAGCGGCTGGCCACGACGGCGCGCCAGCGCGGCGTGAGCATTGCCATCCATACCCACGCCAACTCGGCCCAGTCGGTCACCCCGCTGGTCGCCGATGCCGCCAGGGCCATGCTGGACACCGGCATCCGTGACGTCCGCAATCAGGGCGTCCTGCTGCGCGGTACCAACGACAAGACAGAGCAGTTGCTCGACCTGTGCTTCGCGTTGCTGGATGACGCCAAGATCATGCCGTACTACTTCTACATGTGCGACATGATCCCGAACGCCGAGCACTGGCGGCTGTCGCTGGCCGAGGCGCAGGACCTGCAGCACGACATCATGGGTTACCTGCCCGGTTTCGCGACTCCGAGGTTCATCTGCGATGTGCCGTATGTGGGCAAGCGGTGGGTGCACCAGGTCGCCAGGTACGACCGCGAGCTCGGCATCTCCTACTGGACAAAGAACTACCGGACCGGGATCGAGTCGGGCGACTCGCTCGCCCTGCAGCGCGAGTACGAGTACTACGACCCAATCCACCTGCTGCCCGAGGCTGGCCAGGAGTTCTGGCGGGCAAAGGCCGCAGCCGGCCAGCCCGTCAAGACGCTCGCCTGACCGGCCTTGCGCTCTACGCGGGGCTGACCGGCCGACTCGCCGTGCGAGGGGACACCACCCCGCTCAACGGGTTCCAGCCTCTCACCCAGCCGTACGCATGTGCTCGCCGAACTCGGAGCGACGGGCCAGTCACCGCAAGGCCCGCGCCGCAGTTTCGCTGAGGGCTGCCGCCGGCTCCCACAGCCCGCCGTCGCGTGCCTGGACTCGGCCCGCTATCCGGCTGACTGCCTCCTCGCAGCGCATCGGCGGCAGTTTGCGGCCGTCGCGCAGCCGGATGGCCACTTCGCCCGCCTCCGCTTCGGCCGGGCCGACGATGGCCAGATAGGGAACTAGCCGGTGATCCCGGATCCGTCCGCCGAGACTTCCTGCCTCGGCCGCGGCCACCTCGGCGCGCAGTCCTTGTGCAACCGCGTTGCTGGCCAGCTCGTGCGCGCGGGAGAGCTCGGCGTCGGTGATCGGCAGGATCACTAGCTGAACCGGTGCCAGCCAGGCAGGGAAGGCACCGCCGTGCACGTCGATCAGATGCGCCATCGCCCGCTCCGCGCTGCCGATGATGCTGCGGTGCACCATGACCGGGCGGTGCCTGCCGCCGTCGGGTCCTGTGTACTGCAGGCCGAACCGCTCAGGCTGGTAGAAGTCGACCTGCACGGTCGACAGGCTGGTCTCGCGCTCGGCGCTGTCGGCAACCTGCACGTCGATCTTCGGGCCGTAGAACGCGGCCTCGCCTTCCTCGGCCTCGAACGGCAGCCCGCTGCCGACCAGCACGTCCTTGAGCACCGCGATGGCCTGGTCCCACATCTCCTGACTGCCGACGTACTTCGCCGCCGGGCTGGCCAGCGAGAGCCGGTACCTGGCTGCCTCGATGCCGAGGTCCCGGTAGGCCTGCCTGATCATGGCAAGCGCCGCTGCGGCCTCCGCAGCGACCTGGTCCGGGGTGCAGAAGATGTGAGCGTCGTTCAGCTGCATGCCGCGCACCCTGGTCAGGCCTCCGAGCACGCCGGAGAGCTCGGACCGGAACTGGCCGCCCAGCTCGGCGAGGCGTAGCGGCAGCTCGCGGTAGCTGCGTCCGCGGGAGCGGAAGATCAGCGCGTGGTGCGGGCACAAACTCGGCCGCAGCACGACCTGCTCGGCACGACCGGGCTCGCTACCACCAGGCCCGGCGCCAACGGTCATCGGCGGGTACATGCCGTCCCGGTAGTGCTCCCAGTGCCCGGAGATCTCATAGAGCTCGCGCTTAGCCAGCACCGGGGAGTACACGTGCTGGTAGCCGGCTGCGCACTCGGCCCTCCTGACGTACTCCTCGATCTCGTGCCTGATGACGGCTCCGGCGGGCAGCAGGTAGGGCAGCCCTGCTCCCATCAGCGGATCGGTGTCGAAAAGCTCAAGCTCCCGGCCGAGCTTGCGGTGGTCATACATGGCGGTCTCCTCGCGATACGTCAGCGGGCGAGTGACCGCAGGAACGACGAAGCCCCGGGGCACTCGCCCCGGGGCCTCGACTAAGAACGGCAGTCAGCGCGCCGGGACGTACTCCGGCGTCGTCGTCAGTCCTGCGCGCTTCATGCTGACCAGGCTACCAAACCGCCGCCCGGTCAGCGGCACTGGTTTGCCTCAGCTGCCGGCCGCCTCCGCGGCCACCACCTCAGGGTCTACCGATCCGAGCGTCGGCCGCTGCTTGAAGTACTCGCTTCCCTTGACCATGTAGAAGATCAGCGGGATCAGGCCGAGCGCGAGGGCGCCGAGGCCGACCCAGTCGATGACCCCGACGTCAGTACGGATCGACTGGTAGAGGAGCCAGAACATGAACACGGCGCCGACCAGCGGCCAGAGCCCGATCAGCAGGAAGTTCTTCACCGACTTCAGCAGGATCTTGCGGAAGGCGACAACCACGGTCAGGCCGGCCAGCCCGTAGTAGACGCAGATTTGCAGGCCGATCGCGTTGATGGCGTCGGTCATGATCTTGCCGATCGAGCCCGCCGCGTAGTACGAGCCGATGAACAGGCCGAGCGACACGATGGCGACCGCGATCGTCGCGATCCACGGCGTGCCGCGGGTCGGGTGGATCTTGCTGAGGAAGGCGGGCAGGGTCTTCTCTCTCGACATGGCGAACAGGGTCCTCGTGACCTGAATCAGCGTGGTCTCCAGCGTCGCGATCGTGGACAGCATCACCGCGATTACCAGGATCTTGCCGCCGGCACCCGGCCAGACGTCCTGGCCGATGGTCTGCAGAATGTCGCCGTTGTTCTGGCCAAGCGCGCTGGCCGGCACCAGCAGGTTGGTGGCGATCGTGAAGATCTCGTACAGCGCGAATACGATGACGACGCCGATAATGCCGCCGAGGCCGGCCGTCCGCTGGCCGTCCTTCATCTCCTCGTTCAAGTTCGAGGAGACGTCCCAGCCCCAGTAGTAGAAGGCCGCGATCAGGCCGCCGGCGGCGAATCCCGCCAGGCCGTGGAAGTGGCTCAGCCCGAACCAGCCCCAGGAAAACTTGGCGACGCTGTGGCTGCCAGCGTGGACCAGCGCCAGGACCGCGAAGATAACCAGCAGGCCGACTTCAACGCCAGACATGATCCACTGCGCCCGCGCGGTCACCCGCACGCCCATGATGACCAGCGCGACCATGACGAGGAACCAGACCGATCCGACCAGCAGTACGTAGACAGGGTGATTCGGCGCCGTGCTGCTGAACAAGCCGAGCGTCACCGAGCCGGCCTGCAGCGAGCCTGACACCATGAAGATGGTCGCCGACACCACCAGTGACCAGCCCGCGACAAAGCCGAGCGTAGGGTGCAGGACCCGGCCGACCCAGGCATAACTCGCGCCCGCATTGGCCTCGAGCCGGTTGAGGTAGCTGAACGCCCAGGCGATACCGAGCATCGGGATTCCGCAATACAGCAGCGCGGCGGGGCCCGCCAGCCCGACTGCGCCGATCAGCAGCGCGGTGGAGGCGACGATCGTGTACGCCGGCGCGCTGCCCGCCACAGCCATGACTGCCGAGTCGAAGAGTCCGAGGACGTTGCTGCGCAGGCCCTGCTGGCCGGCGACCGCCGACGTGGGCTCAGTGCTTGTGGACATTGGTGATGCTCCAGGTTCAGATGATGCACGTGACAGCTCGCACCGCATTGTGTCCGTTCATGCCGGGATTGCGCAGCAGAATCCTGGTATTGACCTGGGACAACGCTCGGATCCGATCACCGATGCGGCCGGTAGCTTCGGATTCAGTAGCCAGGAAGCGGCCGCCCGACATCTCGCCGCCCGCCCCGGCTCGTCCCCGCGTAATTAGTTCGAGCGCCGGCGGTTGAATTGTTTACCTGCGGACGACCGGCCTGCTGCCACGCCGCTGGTGGCCGGGCCGCTGGCGCGGCCGGATTCGCGGGGGCACACTAGAAGCCGGTGAATACGATCAGCTCCGGATCGGGCCGGGAACCCAACCGCTGGTGGCGCGGTTGGCCGCCTCGGCACGGCTGGGACTGGGGGCGGGCCTGGCTGGTCGTTTTGGTCGCTGCCACTGTAGCGGTGACCGTTGCTAATCAGGTCACAACCTCCGGACATGCCCGGCGCGTGGTGAGCGCACCGTCGCCGCCCGCCCAGCCGTTGCCGTCCGCCCAGCCGTTGCCGCCCCTGCTGGGTGGCGTACCGGTTCACGGCGCCCGCACCGACTTGTTCTTTGGCGGTGAGAATTTCTGGCGGGTCGGCAACCAGCCGCGGGCCGTCGCCGCCGGGCTGCTGTTGAACGGGCTCAGCCCGCTGCTCCCGCAGGGCCATGGTGCCGACGTCGACCAACTCGCCCCCGTTCCCGGCGGAGTGGTCGCGCATATCAGCGACATCTCGGCCGGCGTCACCTATGGTGGGCTCGGCAGCGTGGTCTTCATTCCCGACGCGCACGCCCCTGCCCGGCTCATCGCTCGGGCAACGATGATCGCGGTCGCCCCCGGGGGCCACGTCTGGGTGCAGACCGCCATCCAACCCGGAGAGGGCGTGCTAGCGACTTTCACGAGCCCGACCTGGGCTGTCAACCTGGCCGGCCGCCGGGTCAGCCCAGTGCTGCACTTGCCGTTCGGGCTGGTCGCCGCCACCGAATCTGGGCCGCTGACGCAGAACCTGGCAACCGACAAGCTGCAGCTGTGGAACGGCGCGACCGGCCGGCCGATCCCCCTGAACCTCCCTTCGAACGCGGATTTCGTCGCGGCGGGGCGCGACCGGGTGATCTGGTCGTCGTGCGCTGCCTCCTGCCGACTGCACGCGACGGACCTGAACACCGGCACCGATGCCTCCGTGGCGCTGCCGCGGAACTGGGTAACGCCGGCAGAGACATACCCACCGCCGCAGGCCAGTTTCGACCCATCGGGTCAGCGGCTCGTGCTCCCGCTTAACCACGTCGACTCCTCGGGTAACACCACTGCGGAGGACTTGTTCGTCGCCGACACCGCGACGGGGACGCTGCGCATGATCCCTGGCAAGCCGCTGCTTCTTCCCTCGCCTCCCAACGCGCAGAACATCCAGATGGCCGGGTCGTGGGACCGGCGGGGGGTGCTGTGGGTGCTGGCGGCCTACGACGGCTACTACCAGCTCGGATTCTGGAGCGGCACCGGGCAGTTGCGCACATTCGCTCCCGCACAGGGCAGCCCTATGGCGCTGACAGCTCCCGGATCGGGCTAGCCACTGGCCGGAGTCGCCTCCTGCGCACCGGCGCGAAGACTAAAGCAAACGCTCTTACAGACCACTAGCGATCCAGCGCTCCGCTGCCAGGCCCGGTACTGCTGCCCGGTGTCATGGCATCGCCAGGCTCGGCGGGTTCAGCATCAGGTGCGTCACTAGTTGCACCGCTTGCCTGGACGGCCTGGTCAGCTGGCTGATGACCGGCCGCGTCCTGGCTCTCACCGTGCTCGGGACTAGCGGCGCCGGAACTAGCCGCCCCGGAATTCACAGGTCCCGCCGCGGACATTGGTACGGCGGGCCGGCGCTGTGCCCAGATGAACCAGCAGATCCCGACCAGGGTCATGATCGTGGCGACGAAGAAGTTCAGCCGCAGCCCGAGGATGTACTGGGAGGAGTCGATCCTGATGGTCTCCTCGAAGATGCGGTAGCCCGAGTACCCGGCGACGTACAGCGCGAACAACCCCCACGGCTTGATCTTGCGGTGATGACCGAGCCACACCAGGGCAGCAGCGAGCGCCAGGTCGAAAATCAGCTCGTACAGGAACGAAGGCTGGAAGGTCGTGTCGGCGAGGTAGCCGGCCGGGCGGTGTGTCACGCCGATCTCCAGCGCCCAGGGCAGGCCGGTCGGCTTGCCGAAGAGCTCCTGATTGAAGTAGTTGCCGATGCGGCCGACGGCCTGGGCCACAAGCAGCGCTGGGGCGATCGCGTTCGCGAACAGCCCCGTGTTGGCCCCAGCCCGGCGTACCCGCCAGATGCCTGCTGCCGCGCCTGCCGCGATGCCGCCCCAGACGCCGAGGCCCCCGGTCCAGATGGCGAAGACTCCCCACCAGGCGTGCGGGGTGATGTCGGCCGGGGTGGTGATGTCGAAGTAGATCCTGGCCCCGATCAGGCCGAAGGGCACTGCCCAGATGGCCACGTCGCCGACCAGGTCGGGGTTGCCGCCGAGAGCACGCCACCGGCGCCTGGTGATGACGATCGCGAGCGTGATGCCGACGACGTACATGAGCCCGTAGACGTGGATGAACAGCGGCCCGAGGTGGAAGCCGTTGTCCGTCGGGCTCGGAATGAAGCTCAGGAACTGGTGGGCGTGCATCGGCATGAGTCGAGGGTATGCCTAGGCGAGGCCAGCTTCGCGCCGCGTGTGCCCCAAACCTTCGATCCCGAAACCTGCGGTAGGCCGATCAGCCTGTAACTGGCATCCAGTTAGCATCCCTGATATGACCCGACGCAGCGAACAGCTCAGCAATGAGCTTCAGGATTACCTGGTCGCGCACAGCGCGGCACCCGATGACGTGCTCAGAAGGCTCGCGGCCGAGACTGCGAGCAGCTTCCCCGACGCATCGGGCATGCAGATCGGACCCGATCAGGGCACCTTCATGACGCTGCTGACGCAGCTCGCCGGCGCGCGCCGGGCCTTGGAGATCGGCACCTTCACCGGGTATTCCTCCATCTGCATCGCCCGCGGCCTGGCCGAGGACGGCAAACTGACCTGCTGTGACGTCAGCGAGGAATGGACCTCGGTGGCGCGCAGGTACTGGCAGCTGGCAGGCCTCGCCGACCGGATAGAGCTGCAGCTACGGCCCGCGGTGGAGACCCTGCGGGCGATGCCGTCCGAGGAGATGTTCGATCTTGCCTTCATCGACGCCGACAAGACCGGCTATGTGAGCTATTGGAACGAGGTCGTGCCGCGGATCCGGCCTGGCGGGCTGATCCTGGTCGATAACACTCTGGCCCATGGCGGAGTGGTTGATCCGCAGGCCAGCGGTGGCTATGTCACGGGGATCAGGGAGTTCAATGATCACGCCGCAGCGGACGACCGCGTTGTGCTGGTGCTGCTGCCCATCGGTGACGGCCTCACGCTGGCCCGCAAGAAGTAACCACCTCCGACAGCCGAGAAGGGCCCCGGGAGCATGCCTCCCGGGACCCCTCCGTCGCCTGCTTAAGGCGAGCCGCGCGACTTGGCAGGCTAGCTGCGCCCGCGGTCGCCGCCCCCCATGTCGCCGCCGTGCCCGGTGTTGGCGAAGTCCTGGTCCGGCTCGATCTCGATCCGCTCGCGGCGGAGCGAGTCGTGTACCGTCTGGTCCTCTTCGATCCGGCGGGTGCGCAGTCGGACGCGCTCGACCGGCACGATCTCCTTGCGCAGCACTGCGCGCTCCTCGTGCAGGACGACTTCCTGCACGCCTTCGGCGATGCTGCCGGTGATCCGGTCCTCGGCGGTGATCGGAATACGCTCTACGTCGTATTCCTCGTGGTAGATGTGTATTGCCTGCTCGACAGGCTCGATGTCTACGTACTTGTGCAGCCGCACGCGGCCGGTCTCGAGCATTTCCTTGCCGACCTGGATTCGCTCCTCCTGCCGGACAAGCCACTCCTCATCGGTCAGCTTGCCGCTGGCCTGCTGCTGGTTCGGCTGGGTCTGCGTGACCTGCGTGGTCTCCGTGGTCTCCGTGGTCTCCGTGGTCTGCTGAGTCTGCTGGGTCGGAACGGTCAGGCCGTAATAGCGGCTGAGCTCCTCGGCCTGCGCGGCAGACATGTGCTGACCCGCGTCGATATTCGGGCCGCCCATGATCTTCTGCGTGTCGAACGGGACCGCAAGACCGTCCGCGGTGACCTGGCTGCTGCCGAGCGGCACGAACCTGCCTGTCTTGCCAGAGCGGACGCGAGCCCACGCGGGCGTTCCGTCCATGTCATCGCGGAATACCTGCTCGACAGTACCCACCACCTTGCCATCGGCGCCTGTTACTCGCGCGCCGAGGAGTTCTTCGGCCTGCGTTGTCATGGTGACATCTCCCCCCGAGTCGCTATCACCGGACAGTGACGGGCATCGGCCTCTTGCAGGCACCCATGCTCGCCTACTAAGTGTAATCTACCCGCTACAACCCGTTTCAAAGTCCCCCGTTTCGGGTGAGTAAAGCGGGCGCTATCGATTCGGCGAGCCGGGCGGGCAGCACGATCGTCAGGCAAGTGCCGCAAGCTACCCCAGAGTGACACCTCGATGCCTTTGGGTCGCTACGATGTCCCGCTATGGCGCCATTGTTCAGCCGGATTATTCCGATCTTGTTCGTCGGTGATCTGCAGGCAGAGCGGGACTTTTACGTGCGGCTGGGCTTCCACGTCACCTACGAGGGCCCGGAGTACCCCTACTTCCTGGCGCTCGGTCACGGCAAGGTCGAGTTCGGTATCGAGTGGCGGCGGGATTTCTCGCCCGCCGGGCCCGACAAGGTGCTGACCTGGCAGCTCGGTGTTACCGACCTGGAACTCGCCAAGACGCAACTCACCGAGGCGGGAGTCCGCTACCGCGAGGAGCTGATGACGCCGAGCCAGGACTGGCAGTACCGGGTGCTGCACGCGCGCACGCCGAACGGCTACCACCTGCTGCTCGAGGAGGGCAGCGGCTGATACCGGCCTTTGCCTGCCGACTCGCCGAACCGGATTCGGTTGCAGAACGCACTTACGCAGTCTCGTTTCAGTGACAATGGCGTCGGCGTGGTCCTTACCGCGCGGCAGCCATGCCGGCGGCGGTCACGGGGAAGCTGCAGCCTATGAGCAGGTCGGGTGACCCTGTCTATCTCAGGGTCCTGGAGGATCTGCGGATGCGAATCCGCGAGGGCGTGCTGGAACCTGGCGCCAGGGTGCCGTCCAGGAACGCGATCATCGCGAACTACGGTGTCGGCGAGACCGCTGCCAAACACGCGCTGCAGGTGCTGGCGACCGAGGGCCTGATTGAGGCACGGGCAGGCTCCGGCTCGTACGTGCGGAAGGTGCCGGTGCC
Source organism: uncultured Actinomycetota bacterium (assembly GCA_963767215.1). Taxonomy (GTDB): domain Bacteria; phylum Actinomycetota; class Actinomycetes; order Streptosporangiales; family Streptosporangiaceae; genus JAJYUU01. The sequence continues at coordinate 49,852 of CAVYDE010000006.1, read as the reverse complement.
GCGCCATCTGGAGCACGACCGGCTGCACTACCCGGGCTCGCCATTCGGGATCGACGAGGGCAGCCCGGCCGACGGCATGCTGACCGACCGGCCGGCCGCGCGCTACGTGACCTGGGAGCACCACACAGAACACCAGGCCCCGCCTGGCCATATCGCTCGCCGGCTCGGCGCCGACGCCGCAGCGGCCCTGGTCTGTGTGACCCGTTACCTCATGACCGCCGACGGCCAGCCAGTGCAGCTGGCCACGAGCTATGAGCCGGCCGGGCTGACCGAGGGCACCCCGGTGGCCCTGCCAGAGCAGGGCCCCTACGCCGGCCGGGGCGTGATCGAGCGGATGAGATCCATCGGCATAGAAGTCGACCAGGTGCTCGAGGAACTGTCGGTCAGGACGTCGCTCCTGGCCGAGGCCGCGGCGCTGGCCGTCCCGGCGGGCGCGGCGGTCATCGTGATCGAGCGCCTGCACCTGTCAGGCGGCCAGCCAGTCGAGACCGCGGATATCGTGATCCCGGCGGAGAGATACCGGCTCAGGTACCGCTTCGGCATCCCAGTTCAGCCAGCCTGAGCCGCGGTCAGGCGCGGAGCCAGCCCGCCGGGCCGGATCTCAGGAGGGTGCAGCCGGAAATGATCAGGCGAGCGCGGCCGGATGACGTGCCGGCCATCTACCAGATGATTCGCGACCTGGCCGAGTACGAGCGGTCGCTGGCAGAGATCACCGGCACGCGGGACGATCTGCACCGGTCCCTGTTCGGCCCGGAGCCGGCCGTGTTCGCGCACGTCGCCGAGCATGACGGGCGGATCGGCGGGTTTGCGCTGTGGTTCTTGAACTACTCGACCTGGCAGGGTCTGCACGGCATCTACCTGGAAGACCTGTACGTCAAGCCGGAACTGCGCGGGCACGGTTACGGACGGCAACTGCTCGCGGAGCTAGCCGCGCTCTGCGTGGAACGCGGGTACGGCAGGCTGGACTGGACGGTCCAGGACTGGAACGAGCCGGCCATCGGATTCTATGACGTCCTCGGTGCTGTCGCGCTGGACGACTGGACGATCCGAAGGCTGACCGGCAACGCGCTGCGTGCAGCGGCCGCGAGCCTGCCCAGCCAGGCAAGGCCCAGCCAGCCCAGGCCCGGCTCGGCCGCGAGCCTGCCCAGCCAGCCAGGGCTCGACGGGAATCCGCCCGACCAGTGACCGGCTGGCCTAACTGGCCCGCGGCTCGGGCAGGCCGCCATGCGACCATGAATCATGCTGATCGGCAGCGTTGACTCCACTGACCTGTTCGGCGGTACCGCGGCACGGCCGCTCCAGATCGCTCGCGTTCGGCTGATCAACTCCGGCCCCGCTGCGATCGCCGAGTCTGGTACCCAGGTGACGGTGCGGCTGACGGGCCGCGGCGTCGGCACGCCAGTACCCGCGGCCCTGATCGCGCCGGAGCCTGGCGGTGAGATCACGGCCGAGGTCGCCATCGACATCTCCCCGCCCGCGACCCCCGGCACCGTGCTGCCGGTACTGGCCACCGCGGTCTGGCACGCGGGCACAGCTGAGCTGGCCGCCGAGATTTCGGTGGCAGAGCCAGGCTGGACGATGTGGATGATCAGCCACTTTCACTACGACCCGGTGTGGTGGAGCACCCAGGGCCAGTTCCTGCAGGCCAGGCTCCTGCTGCCGGATGAGCACGGCGACATGCCGGAAGTTCGGACGGCGTTCGAGCTGGTCCGGCTGCACCTGGACGCTGCCCGCCGGGACGAGGACTACAAGTTCGTGCTGGCCGAGCTTGACTACCTCAAACCGCATTTCGACGCGCATCCCGAGGACCGCGCGGACCTGCTCGGCTTCATCAAGGCAGGCCGGATCGAGCTGGTCGGCGGCAGCTACAACGAGCCGAATACCAACCTGACCTGCGCAGAATCGACCATCCGCAACGCCGTCTACGGCATCGCCTACCAGCGCGACGTACTCGGCGGTGACCCCCGCACCTCGTGGATGCTGGACGCGTTCGGCTTCGACCCTGGCTATCCCGGCATCATGGCGGCGGCCGGAATGACCAGTTCGGCGTGGGCGCGCGGGCCGTTCCATCAGTGGGGACCTGGCCGGTCCGCCGGCAGCAACGAGCTGATGCAATTCGCGGCGGAGTTCGAGTGGCTGTCCCCGGACGGCACCGGTCTGCTGACCAGCTACATGGCCAACCACTATTCGGCTGGCTGGCTGGCCGCCTACCACGCCAAGGACCTAGCACAGGCCGAAGCCGACGCCTACGAGCAGTTCCGCCAGCTGGCGCCGGTCGCGGCAACCCGCAATGTGCTGCTGCCGGTCGGCGGCGATCACGTGGTGCCGGCCCGCTGGGCGACGGCCATCCACCGGGACTGGAATGCGCGCTATACCTGGCCCCGGTTCGTGACCGCCGTGCCTGCAGAGTTCTTCGCCGCTGTGCGCGCCGAAGCCAGCGGACCGCGGTATCTGGATTACACCGCAGTCCAGGGACATGAACCCGCTCTACACCGGCAAGGACGTCAGTTACACCGATACCAAGCAAGCCCAGCGCGCAGCCGAGACCGCCGTCCTCGATGCCGAGCGCCTGGGCACGCTCGCCTGGCTGGCCGGCGCGCGGTACCCGACGGCGAGCCTGGATAAGGCCTGGCGCCAGCTGGTGTTCGGCGCGCACCACGACGCCATCACCGGCAGCGAGGGTGATCAGGTTTACCTGGATCTGCTGGGCGGCTGGCGAGAAGCCTGGGAACGTGGTGACCAGGCCCGCGCCGCCGCTGCCGGGTACCTGGCCGACCTGGCCGATACCGCGAGCCTGGCCGGTGCCGCGAGCCTGGCCGGTGCCGGCCCCCAGGCAGACGCCGCCGGCCACCCAGACGCCGCCGGCCACCCAGACTCTCCGGCCACGCAGACTCCGCCGGCCTGGCCACTGCGGCCAGCCCAATGGCCGAGCCCCTCGCGGTCGTCGTGGTCAATTCGCTGTCCTTCCGCCGTGCCGCGATGGCCACGCTGGAACTGGCGCTGCCGGCCGGCTGGCCAGGCTGGCTGCGGCTGTGCGACGAGGCCGGTAACGAGCTGCCGTTCCTGGCGCAGTCCGCCAGCCGCAACGCTGGCGGCGCTCTCCACGCCGTGACGATCACCTTCCGTGCTGATGTGCCCGGCGTCGGGTACCGCAGTTACCTGGTCCGGCCGGCCGACGGCGACGGGGCCGGAGCCAGCTGGCGACCAGTTGCCGGGAGCCCCAGGCTGGACAACGAGACCTTCACCGTCGAAGCCGACGCTCAACGCGGCGGTACCTTGACCCGGCTGCTGGACAAGCGATCAGGCATCGACTTGCTGCAGCCCGGCGGCGGCGGGAACGAGCTGCTATTGCAGCCCGAGCACCCGCAGCATCCGCGGTGGGCGGAAGGCCCGTGGCTGCTGTGCCCGGCCGGGCCCGGTCTCGGCAGCGCGAGCCGCACGGCCAGGCTGCGCGCGGAGCGGTGCCCGGTGGGTGGCAGGCTGGTCGCCGAACTGGAGCTTGGCGGCCTGCGGGTAACGCAGGAGACGCTGCTGTGGGACGGCGCCGACCGGGTCGAGTTCCGCACCCACGTAGACGGCTCGATCGGCCAGGATCACCTGCTCCGCGTCATGTTCCCCGTCGATGTGCCGGGCGGGCTGCCGGTGTACCAGACCGCGGTCAGCGTCATCGGCCGCCCGCCAGGGCCGGTGGACACCGACGTCGCCGAGCATTCCTACACCCTGGACAGTCCGGCCAGCGAATGGCTCGCGGTGGGGTCCACCGCAGCGGTGGCGCTCACCGGACCCGACGGTGCCAGGCAACGGCAGGCCATCGGCGTCGCGGAGGTCATCGTGCCGCCGTCAATTCGCGGCCGGCCCGCGAGCTAATTGCGGCGCTGGCCGGGAAGGGCGTCACCGCGACCTGCTCGCTGCCTGCCGGACCGCGGTACGGCTATCAAGAACTCGACTCCAACCTGCCGGACTTCCGCATCTGCATCGGCGGCCCCGAGCAGAACGCCTTTGCCGGGCGGGTACTGGCCGCGCCGGCCCGGCCGCCGCCGCCGTGGTGACCGCCCGGCTGGCCGCTGGCGAGGGCCGGGTCTGGCTGCCAGCGACTCGCACCCGCGCGGATGCCTTCGCGGCCGGCGCCGACCTGCGCGGTGCGCTGGACCTTCCCGTCCTCATCGTTGCCGCCGATGACCTGGCCGCGGCCGTCGATGAACTCACCGCGGACCTGGGCGATGCGGTCATCGAGGTACCCCATGCTGGCGCCGGCCAGGCAGGCGTCGCGGGCGGCCCGGGTACCGCGCTGGCCGGGCACACCGTCGCGCTGCTCAATCGCGGCACTCCGAGCGGCCTGATCACCCCCGATGGCGTGCTCACCATGGCGCTCATGCGCGCCTGCAGCACCTGGCCATGCGGCGTCTGGATCGACGGCGAGAAGCGCACGACCCCGGACGGCACCAGCTTCGCCTGGCAGCACTGGAGTCACACGTTCGAGTACGCGCTCGCTGCCGGACCAGGCGACTGGCGGTCCGCCGGGTTCCCGGCAGCGGGTCAGGACTACAACCACGACCTGATCCCGGTGCCGACGGATCTGCATGCGGGCCAGCTGCCGGCCACGACCACGCTCGCGAGCGTCGAGCCCGCCAGCGCGCTGCTGTCCACGCTCAAGCCGCGCGGCAACCCGCTGGCCCCGGCCGGCCAGCCAGTCATCGCCGACGGCCTCACCGTCAGGCTGCGCGACATCGGCGGGACCGGGCCCGTTGCCGCGCAGGTTCGGCTGTTCACCGGCATCGCCGCCGCCAGTCTCGGCAGCCTGTGCGAGGACAGCTCGGGCGAGCCGCTGCCAGTGCACGACTCGGCCGCCTCGGTGCTGGTGCCGCAGGCCGGGCTCGTCACGGTGGCCGTCAGCCCCGAGCAGTCCGGACTGCCGGATCGGCTGAACACCGCTCCGCCCGGCACGCCGCTGCCGGGCACACCGCCGCCAGATACCGCGCGGCCCGGCCACGCTGCCGAGCTCGAGCCAGCCCAACCAGTCTTCTCGCGGTACTGGTTGCACGGGAAGGGTCCGGCGCCCGCGGGCAACATGCCGGTCGCGGTGCACCTCTCCCCCGCGGCGACATCGCTCGACGACGGGCAGCCCGGCTTGCTCAGGCTGACTGTGGCCTGCGGGCCCGCCGCCGCTGCCGGGCCAGTCCGGCTCACGGCTCCGCCGGGGTTCGCGCTGAGCCCGGCTGGGCCGCTGGCCTATGACCTGCCGCCGCTCGGACACCAGGGCTTCGACCTGGCGGTAACGCGCCGCCAGGCGCTGCGCCTGGCCGCTATTTCGTCACCGCGCAGATCAATGATTCGTGCGGTCAGGTCGTCGAGGACAGCGTGCTGGTCTGCATCGGGCAACCCCCCGCACCGCGCCTGGATCTGCCGCTGCCGGAAGTGCTGGCCATGCAGCAGGCCGCCGATGACGCGCAGGCCGCCGAGGCCGAGGTTCGGCTCGCCAGCACCGCGATAACCGTCGTACCTGGCGGCCAGGCAGTGATCGAGCTGCAGGTGCGCAACCTGGCGGCTTCCGCCATCCGCGGTGAGGCGCAGCTCATCTCGCCTTACGGCAGCTGGCAGCGGGTCCGGCCCTGGACGACCGGCTTCGCAGCTCCGGCTGGCGGCGCTACCTCGCTGCAGTTCCGCGTGACGGCGCCCGGCACCGCCCGGCCTGGCGAACAGTGGTGGGCTCTTGTCAAGCTGATGTATTTTGGCAGGCTTATCTACACAGAGCCGGTCGAGGTGACAGTTATCACGTCGGCTGGATGAGAGACTAGGCCTGACCACCTGAACACACACCGAAGCGACAATGACGGCAGACAAGGCACCTCGTCTGGGCAATCTGCCCGCTGAGCCGAACAGCTTCGTCGGGCGCGAGCGCGATCTCGGCGACCTGACACTGCTGCTGGGCAATGTCCGGGCGCTGACGTTGTGCGGCCCTGGCGGCATCGGCAAGACCCGGCTGGCGACGCGGCTGGGCTGGCAGCTGGCGGCCGGCTTTCCTGACGGAGTGTGGCTGGTCGAATTCGCCGATAGCGCCGACCCCGCGCTCACCGCCCGCCGGGTGGCCGCCGTGCTGGGCATCAGCGAGGAACCAGACAGGTCTGCTGCCGCCACTCTTGCCGACGCGCTGCGCGGACGCCAGCTGCTGCTGATCCTGGACACATGTGAGCACGTCGTCGGCGCGATCGCCGATCTTGTGCACGAGCTCATCGCCGCTTGCCCGCTGATCCGACTGGTCGCCACGAGCCGGGAGCCGCTGCGTGTCCGCGGTGAGACAGTCTGGCGGGTGCCGCCGCTGACGCTGCCCGTCTCGGCGCAGGCTGCCCAGGCCGCTACGGTGACGCCTGCCAGCGCGGCGGAGCATGAGGCAGTCCGGCTGTTCGTCGACCGGGCGGTGGCGGTGCGGCCAGGGTTCTTGCTGACCGAGGACAACTGCGCGCAGGTGGTGCAGCTCTGCCGGACGCTGGACGGCGTGCCGCTGGCTATCGAGCTCGCTGCCGCCAGGATCCGCGCGCTATCGATCGAGCAGATCGCCGCCCGCCTGGATGACAGGTTCCGGCTGCTCGCCTCTGGCGACCGTACTGCGCCGCTGCGACAGCAAACGCTGCAGGCAACTGTCGACTGGAGTTTCGACTTGCTGACGCCGGCCGAACAGGTGCTGCTGCGGCGGCTGTCCGTCTTCGCCGGCTGGAACCTGGAGATGGCCGAGAACGTTTGCGCGGACGAGCAGATCCCCGAGCACACGATTCTTGATCTGCTGGCAGCGCTGATTGACAAATCCCTGGTCGGCCTTGAGGACGAGCTGGCCGGCGATGCCAGATACCGCCTCCTCGACACGATCAGGGAGTACGCAGCGGCGCAGCTCGAGGCATCCGGTGAGCGGGACGAGTTCCGCCGGCGGCACGCGGATCAAATACTGGACCTGGCCGAGGGCGTCGCGGGCCAGGCGTTCGTGCGCGGGGCGATGCCGTGGGCCGAGCAGATCCGGCTGTACCACCGGATCGCCGCGGAAGGGGCCAACAGCCAGGCTGCGCTGGCTTACTGCCTGGAGCGGGCAGACGCCGAGAACGGCCTGCGGCTGTGCTCCGCACTGCGTTCCCCGTGGGTCGTCCACGGTGATGTCACCGAGGGCATCGGCTGGTTCGGCCGGTTCCTGGCCCTGGACGAACAAGTGCCCGCCGTCGTCAGGGCTCGTGCCCTCATGTTCAACGCCGAGCTGGCCTTCGAGCATCAGGATTACCGCAGCGCGGGCCGCACCGCGCAGGCTGCCCTCGACATGCGTCGTCCGGTCGGCAGCGCGGCCGGCCCTGTCCCGCAGTTCTGCCCCGCCGGGGCGCTGCGCATCCTGGCGCTGATCAGCCTGCGCGAGGGCCGCGGCGACGAAGCGCTCGAGCGAGCCGACGCGGCGGTGGCCGCGGCTCGCGAGCACACCGATGAATGGGAAGAAGGACTGGCGCTGGCCGCCAGGGCAGCGATCCTGGCTCGAAGTGGTCAGCTGGCCAGCGCGCAGTCTGCCTATGAGGTCGCCCTGGACGTGCTCACCGGCAATAACGGCTGGGGCGTGGCGCACGCTCACTATGGCTTCGGCAGCCTGGCCAGGGCCCGGCGCGACAACACAGGCGCGCTCCGGCACTTTGGCAATGCCCTCGAGTTGTTCCGGCAGATCGACGCCAGGACCGAGATCGCCAGGTGCCTGGCCGGCATCGGCTGGGTCGCGCTCGCCAGCCTGGACCTGAAGACCGCAGCCACCAGTCTGGCCGAGAGCCTTGAGCTTAGCGAGGAGACCGGCCAGCGGCTGGGCATCGCGCGCGGGCTCGAAGCGTTCGCTGCGCTGGCGGTGGTGCGCAACGATGACGCCACAGCGGCACGGCTCGAAGGAGCCGCGACTGCGCTGCGCGAAGTGGTCGGCCCGGTGCGGTCGGCGGGCGCGCAAGCGAGGCTGGACGGCCTGCTGCAGGCGGCGCACCACCGGCTCGGCCAGGACGTGACGGCCGGCCTTGTGGCCGATGGCAGGCATCTGAGCATGCGCGACGCGGTGCGATACGCGCTGAGCACCGCCGACAACGGGGCAGCCGCCGAGCCCGAGGGCGGCACCACGCTCCGCGGCGGCCAGCCGGCCAGGCCGGGACCCGGCTCGCTGCTGACCGCCAGGGAGCGGGAGATCTCCTTGCTCATCGCGCGCGGCCTATCCAACCGGGCTATCGCCGCTGAACTGGTCATCAGCCCCGCGACCGCGGCCAGGCACGTCGCCAACATCCTGGCCAAGCTCGGGCTCAGCTCGCGGGCCCAGATTGCTGCCTGGACCGTTGATCACCGGGGCGACTTCGGCGGGCAAGGGCGCGGGCCAGAGAAGCGCCGCTGACCAGAGCCGCCGCCTGGCGGCAGTCATCGCACGCGACGTCTACACATTCAGTCAGCCCCGTATATGCACACCCGAATGGGCAATTCGGCCCATGTATGCAGGCCGTGATTTGCCTAGCGTATGTGGCGGGAGCTTGTCTCGCCGCCGCGGCGGCCATCGGAGGGGGATGGCCGGCTGAGCGCCTGAGCTGGGCTTCCGAAGGAAGCGCGGACGCGGTCAGTGCGGTGACCCGCGGCCGGGCTGGCAAGTGCGCAAGACCGGCGCACCGGCGCAGGGATGGCGAATACATAACTGCCTACACATTCCTGACGATGCGCAAGGCGGATCGACTGCATAGCGTCGTGCGTTGAGATGGCGACTGGCAGCAGAAGGGCGTGCGCTATTAACGTGGCCGGTCTGAGCGGGGACCTGACAGTTACGCAACGGCTCGTCGAGGTCGCGCGGGCATACGGCAGCCGTCCTGCGCTAGTCGCCATGCCGCCGGAACTGCCCTACTCATTCGCGGACCTGGCCAGCACGATTCAGCGGGCGGCGGCCGGGCTGGCCTGGCGCGGTCTGCGGCCGCGCGACGTTGTCGGCGTCTACGTGCCCGATGCCGCGTCCTACACGCTGGCCTGCCATGCGATCAGCGCCGCCGGCGGCATCCCCTGCCCGGTCAGCGCTCAGCTGTCCATCGCCGAGACGGCCGGCCAGCTGGCTGACTGCGGCGCCCGGATGCTGCTGACGGCCCCGCCGCTGGCCACCGCCGGGCTAGCCGCCGCCGACCGGTCCTGGGTCCGCCAGGTGATCTCCTTCGGCGACGCGCCCGCCGCAACCTCATTCAGTTCCCTGCTCGGCATGGGCACGCTGCATCCGCCAGCCGGCCGACCACACGATCTGGCGCTGCTGCCTTATGTACGGCGGGCCGACGGCGGCCTGCACCCGGCCGGGCTGACGCACCAGGACATGGCGGCCGAGCTGACGGCTTTGAGCGCGGCCGCAGATATCGGCGTGCGGGACGTTGTGCTTGCTGCGCCGCCCGCAGGCGACGGCCGGTCCTACACCGCCTTTATCGATCACGCTCTGCTGCACGGCGCCACGATCGTGGCGGCCAGAACCGACGAACTGACGGCCGCGGCGTACGAGCACCGCGGCACTGCCGCCATCGTCCCGCTCGGCGTCGAGGTGCACGGCAGCGAGCCGCTCCGGCTCTTCGCGGTCGCGTCTTAGTCAGATCCTGGGCGGGCGGTTCTCAAACGGAGTGCTCAAGACGATGGTGGTGTGCGTCGAGACATTCGCGGCGGCCCTGATCTCCTGCAGCAGGTCCTCCAGCGCGCGCGGCGAGCCGACCCTGACCTTGAGGATGTAGCTGGCCTCTCCGGCCACGCTGTGGCACGCCTCGATCTCGGCCAGGTGCGCGAGCCTGGCCGGCGCGTCATCGGGCTGTGCCGGATCGAATGCCTTGATCGAGACGAACGCCGTGAGCGGAAGACCGATCTCCTCGGCGCTGACCACCGCGGCATAGCCCTTGATCACGCCCCGCTCTTCCAGCCGCCTGACTCGCTGCTGAGCGGCTGACACAGACAGGCCGGTCCGCCTGGCGAGCTCGGTAAAGCTCATCCGCCCGTCACTGGCCAGCAGCGAGACGATCGTCCGGTTGGTCTCCTCCACCCGGCCACCGTAACGTGCCGGTCCGCCTGCCGATGACATCAGGTCATATAACGAAATGGTAACGGGCTTACGCTACCGTAACAGGCTGATGCGGAGGATAGCCGCGCTCCGGTCCGCACAGGTACGCTCCGGCCAAGACGGCTCATCCAAGCCGCCGGCCGGCAGTCCAGGCCGCCAGTCAGACGCGAAGTTGAGGTGCCATGGCGCAGATCGTGCTGGACCAGGTCGACAAGGTCTACCCCGGCGGCGTGAAGGGCGTGGACGGCCTGAACCTGAACATCGCGGACGGCGAGTTCATGGTGCTGGTCGGTCCTTCCGGATGCGGTAAGTCCACGGCGCTGCGGTCCATCGCTGGCCTGGAGGACATCACCTCCGGCACCATCAGCATCGGCAGCAGGGTAGTCAACGACCTGCCGCCCAAGGACCGCGACATCGCCATGGTGTTCCAGAACTACGCGCTCTACCCGCACATGACGGTCGAGCAGAACCTGGCCTTCGGCCTGCAGCAGCGCAAGACGCCCAAGGACGAGATCAAGCGGCGCGTCACCGAGGTCGCCAAGTTGCTCGGCCTGGACGATTACCTCAAGCGCAAGCCAGCCGCGCTGTCCGGTGGCCAGCGGCAGCGGGTCGCGATGGGTCGCGCGATCGTCCGCGAGCCGCAGGCGTTCCTCATGGACGAACCGCTGTCCAACCTCGATGCCAAGCTCCGCGTGTCCATGCGGGCGTCGTTGTCCCAGTTGCACGACCGGCTGCGGGTGACGACTGTGTACGTGACCCACGACCAGGTCGAGGCCATGACGCTCGGGCAGCGGGTCTGCGTGCTGCGGGACGGGAAGCTGCAGCAGGTCGACACGCCGCAGACGCTGTACAACGCGCCGGTGAACTTGTTCGTGGCCGGTTTCATCGGCTCGCCGGCCATGAACTTCGCCACCGCCCAGCTGGTCAGGGATGACGGCGCTGCAGTGCTGTTCGCCGGGCACCGGCTGGCGGTCAGCGACGCTCTGCTCACGGCCAAGCCAGGTCTGGACGGCTACTTCGGCAAGGAGCTGATCCTGGGTATCCGGCCGTCGGACTTCGAGGACGCGAGCCTCGCCGAGGCGTCCTGGCCGAGGGTCAACGTTCAGTGCAGCGTCACCGAGGAGCTGGGCAGCGAGATCCACGTCATCTTCACCATCGATGCCGCTCCGGTGCAGCACGCCAGCATCGCCGAGGCCCGTGCCGACGACGGAGACGACGACGCGATCCCGCTGGCGGACAACAAGACGCTGTGGACAGCGCGGGTCGCCGCGCGCAGCGGCATCAAGCCAGGCTCGGCTGCCACCCTCGCGGTCGACACCTCGAACCTGCAGTTCTTCGACCCGGCCAGCGGCCTGGCGATCGGGCACCCGGCGAACAGTTAGCTGCGGCACCGGCCAGCCCACCGCTCTTTTTTGCGGTGGGCTGCCAATACTCAGCTGCTGCACCGGCCAGCGCTCTTTTTTGCGGTGGGCTGCCAATACTCAGCTGCTGCACCGGCCAGCCCACCGCCTTTTTTTGCGGTGGGCTGGCCGTCCCGGCCGAACTCAACTCGCCGAGGCGGCCAGTTCCCTGGCAATCACGATCCGCTGGACCTGGTTGGTGCCCTCGACGATCTGAAGTACCTTGGCCTCGCGCATGAGCCGTTCGGCGGGGAAATCCTCCACATAGCCGTATCCGCCGAGCACCTGGACCGCGTCTGTCGTCACCTTCATCGCAGTGTCCGTAGCCAGCAGTTTGGACATAGCCGCCTGCTGACCGTAGGGCAGCCCGGCGTCCTTGCGCCTGGCGGCCGACAGGTACAGCGCCCGAGATGCCGCCACCCCTGTCGCCATATCCGCGAGCATGAACTGCATTCCCTGGAAATCGCCGATCGGGCGGCCGAACTGCCTGCGCTGGGCCGCGTAGCCGACGGCGCAGTCCAACGCGGCCTGAGCGACACCGGTAGCGCACGCGGCGATGCCGAGCCGGCCGGCATCCAGCGCACCGAGCGCCAGCCTGAATCCGTGCCCCGCCTCGCCGATCAAGTTCTGCTGGCTGACCCTGGCCGCATCGAACCGGACCTGCGCGGTGACCGAGCTGCGCATGCCCATCTTGTGCTCGGGCGGCGCGGCCTGCACGCCCGGCGTCGAAGCCGGGACGTGGAAGCAGCTGATTCCCTTGGCGCGGTCCTGGCCATCCGGGTCACCCGAGGTGCGGGCGAACAGGGTGTAGAAATCCGCGTAACCGCCGTGCGTGATCCAGGCCTTCACGCCATCGATGCGGAACTCGGCTCCGTCGGCAACGGCCCTGGTGCTCAGCCCGGCTGCATCGGACCCGCTGCCTGGCTCGGACAGGCAGTAGGCGCCGAGCTGGTCGCCGCCGAGCATGCCGGGCAGCCAGCGCTGCTGCTGCTCAGCCGTGCCGGCCATCGCGACCGGGTAACACGTCAGGGTATGCACGCTGACCCCGAGCCCGATCGCCAGCCAGGCGCTCGCCAGCTCCTCCACGACTTGCAGATAGGTCTGGTACGGCTGGCCCCCACCGCCGAACTCCTCGGCATAGGGCAGGCTGAGCAGCCCCGCCTGGCCGAGGGTGACGAACTGCTCACGCGGGAAGGTACCCGCGCGCTCCGCTTCAGTGACCCGCGGCCGAAGCTCGGCGTCGGCGAGCTCGCGAGCCAGTCCGAACAGCGCGGCGGTCGTTTCATCCGGTGCCTCCCGCTGCACGCCAGGCATCAGGCTGTCACCACGATCAGTTCCCGGCTCGCGTTGTTCAGCCGCTGCACGCCGGTCTCGGTGCAGACCACGATGTCCTCGATCCGCGCTCCGTGCGGGCCGGGATAGATTCCTGGCTCAACCGAGAAGGCATGGCCGGGCTGCAGGATCTCGGTATTCCCCGACACGATATAGGGATCTTCGTGGGACTCAAGGCCGATCCCGTGCCCGGTGCGGTGCACGAAGTAGTCGCCGTAACCCGCCGCGGTGATAGGCGCGCGCGCGGCCGCGTCCACCGACTCGGCGGTCACGCCTGGCCGCACCGCGGCGCACGCGGCGTCCTGAGCGTCCTTGAGCACCTGGTAGTACACCGCGAAGTCGCGCGGCGGCGGGCCGATGACGTACATCCTGGTGCAGTCGGAGCAGTAGCCGCTGGGCATGGTGCCGCCGATGTCCACGACGACCGGGTCGCCTGGTTGCAGCACCCGGTCGGCGGCGGTGTGATGCGGGCTGGCTCCGTTCGGCCCCGATGCGACGATGGCAAAGTCGACGACGGCGTGGCCTTCGGCCACGATCGCCTCGCAGATGTCCGCCGCTACCTCGCGTTCGGTCCGGCCGGGCCGCAGCCAGCCGGGGACCTGCGCGTGCACGCGGTCGATCGCCTCGCCGGCTGCCAGCAGCGCGGCGATCTCGGCCGGGCTCTTGCGCGCGCGCAGGTCCCGCAGCGCCGCGCTTGCCAACTCCTGCCGGGCGGACGGCAGTGCATCTCGCAGCCGCAGCACCATCAGTGCCCACATCCGGTCGGACAAGCCGACGGCGGCGACCTCGCCCAGCCGCCCGGCCACCAGCGCGTACGGATCGTCGGTCTCATCCCAGCCGACGATCTCCAGGTCGAGCGCGCCGGCTGGCGATGCTTGCGCGGCGGGCAACTCGAGCCTTGGCACCACCAGGAACGGCTCACCAGACGCCGGCACCGCCAGGCACGTCAGCCGCTCCAGCTGATGCGCGGCGTAGCCGGTCGCGTACCGCAGGTCAGGTCCTGGCGTCAGCAGCACCGCGTCCAGGCCCGCCGCTCCGGTGGCGGCCGCGACCTCAGCCAGCCGACCGGCCGGATACAACCGCGTTCCATCTTGATCGTGCGCCATTGCACTCCTCCCGCGATCGCTGGCGGCCCTGGCGGGTTTAACCCCGCCCGCGCATCATCTCATCCTCGCGAACTCTGTCCGCATCTAGACAGCCGTGCCCTACATTCCGCACCTTCAGGGCACGCGGTCAGGCCTTGGCGGCTAGGGCGGACAGTGCCCGCCCCAGCGACGAGCCCAGGTCCCAGCGTTCGTCCAGCTCGGCGATCCTAGTCGGGTCGGGCGGCATGGAAGGGAGGTCGCCGCCGGTCAGCGTGACCGGTGCGTCCATCGCCACTCGTACGACCGGCATGCACGCGTCCAGGTAAGCGCGAGCAGCCACCAACTTGGCCCGGCTGCCTGCCGGGAACCCGCCATGCCCGGCGTCGATGGCCGCCAGGATCGCGGCTACCGAGCCGAAGGAGCGGATGAGCGCGGCGGCGGTCTTGTCCCCCACCCCCGGCACGCCAGGCAACCCGTCGCTCGGGTCGCCGCGCAGCGCCGCGAAATCGACGTAAGAACGGCCGGGAATCTGATACCGCGCGGTTACTCCCGCCTCGTCCACCAGTTCCAGATTGGCCACGCCCTTGCCGATGTAGGCGATCACGATCCCCCGCTCGTCGTCGACCAACTGGAACAGGTCGCGATCGCCGGTGACCACCTCGACCGGCCCGGTGGCCTGGGCCGTCAGAGTCCCGATGATGTCGTCGGCCTCGTAGCCATCGGCCCACGACATCGCGATCCCGGCGGCAGACAGCACGTCCACGATGATCGGCAGCTGGACATACAGGTCATCGGGGATCTGCTCAGAGCCGTCCGGGTTTGCCCGGTGCGCTTTATAGGACGGCAGCGCGGCGACCCGGAAGGCCGGGCGCCACGACGCGTCCATGCACGCGATCAGCCGGTCAGGACGCCGGCCGCGCGCCAGCCTGGCGATCATGTCCAGCAGTCCGCGCACCGCGTTGACGGGCGTGCCGTCCGGCGCTGTCATCGTCTCTTTGACGCCATAGAACGCGCGGAAGTACATCGAGGCCGCGTCCAGCAACATCGTGGTGCCCATGACGGAATCTTGCCAGTTACGACGGCGGCTGCCAGGCCATCGCCTGGATAGCCGCCGGACTCATGCCTGTCCTCTATGGACCTATGGATCTTTGGCATTGGAACTGGCCGCCGCGGATCCGTAGGCTAATGTCGACCGATCTGGCCGGCAAGGAGGGGCATTATGACGGTAATCAGCCCGGTTCATACCCGCTGCCCGACCCAGCTGATCAGCGCCATCCGCGCCGCCACGCAGCGGCACGCCGACTGGCAGCAGACCGCTGGCCTGGTCGCCGCGCAACTGCGCAAGCACTTGCCAGGACCCGACATCCTCACCCCAGCCGAACGCCTCGGCGACGCTGCCGGGTACCGCTGCCACGTCCTGCACGCCGAGCCTGACGGTTCTTTCTCGGTCACCGCCATGGTCTGGCGGCCCGGCCAGGTCACGCCCATTCACGACCACGTGACCTGGTGCGTGTTCGGCGTCCTGCAGGGCACCGAGTACGAGGAGCTGTATGCGCTGTCGGCGGATGGCAGTCAGCTGACGGAGGTCGGCCGCAGCCAGAACAACTGCGGCGAGGTCAGCGGCTTCGCGCCGCCCGGCGACATTCACCGGGTCCGTAATCACGGCGCTGAAATCGCGGTATCGCTCCACGTTTACGGCGCCGACATCCTGCGGCTCGGCAGCAGCGTCCGCCGCGTCTACGATCTGCCGGTAGCGGTACTGGCCGGTTCTGCACCGCTCAGCTGAAGGTCAGTCTCAGCTCGTCTTCGAAGTGATCAGGCTCGGTGGGCCTGACCAGCTGGTGCCCGCAGGCCGCGCGCAGCAGCAGGTCAGCCACACCGCGGCCGCGCAACGCCGGGCTGACCCACATTCCGACGATCTGCCAGGTGCCGTCATCTGCCGACCAGGCTGTGCCCATGCCGACGATCGTGTCATCAGACCACGCCGCGAATATCGCGCTTGTCTGTGTCCGGCTGCGCCAGAGTTCCTCGGTGAAAGCACGCTCGCGCGCACGGGTGGATGCGAACGCGTAGGGCGCGTCGGCCAGCGCGGTCAGCCTGGCCAGCCGCAGCTGAGCCCAGTCGGCCGGCGCCGCCGCGCACCACCCCGCGTCGCCGTGCATCGCTTGCCGGGCGAGTGACGTTGCCTCGCCAACGCCGGCTGGCACAATGGGCATATGCGCCGATCATTAAGACTTTCTGCCGTGTTCTGCCTCAGCGCGGCAGTGCTGCTGACGCTGCAGCCGGCCGTCTCGTCCGCTAGCTCGGCGCCCGCGCCGTCTGCCGCTGGCCGCATCGCCTCTCTGGGTTCGCTGCGTTCGAGGCTGGTCAACTGCGACGGGTCCATGATCAAGGTTCTGACACCGCCGGCCGGCCGCGGGATGCCGCTGGCCGCGCTGGCCGGGCGGCCCGTGTCAGCGGGGCTCGCGGCGCAGGAGCGGCCAGGCGTGCACTGGCTGATTCCCCGGTGCGCTACCGGCCACCGGGAGGCGAAGGGCAGCGCGACCGGCGCTGCACCTGCCCCCGCCATCGTCCCGGCCAGCGGTGAGGAAAACAGCGGCGACTGGTCAGGTTTCATCACCACCGCCACCGGCTACGAGGCAACCCAGTCGCAGTGGACAGTCCCGGCCGTCGGCGGCGGCTGCGGTTCAGGCTGTAACTCCTACTCCTCGATCTTCGCGGCGCTCGGTCCGCAGCTGAACCCGCCGAGTTCCAGCCTGCTGGTCCAGGCCGGCACCGAGCAGGACCTGGCTCCGTCCGCGTCGTACTACGCGTTCTGGCAGGCGTGCTGCTACCAGCAGTCGCAGCAGGTCATCAGCAACTTCCCCGTCCATCCCGGCAATCTGATGTTCGCCGAGGTGGTTCAGTCAGGTGCCCGTCAGGCGCAGATCACGATCGAGGACGACAGCACTCACCAGGCCACCAACATCACGGCGAACTGGCCGGCCTCCTACACGCTCAGCACCCACGCGGAGTGGATACTCGAGCGCACGGCGCTGCTGGTCGGATCGAGGACGAACTATCCGCCGCTGGCCGACATCGGCGCGGTCAACTGGGCTAACGCGTACGCGACGGACAGTAGCGGCGACACGGCAGCGCTCGGCGATTTCAAGCGCGACTACCTGTACATGCTGAACTGCGCCGCGACCGAGACACTGGCCGAGACTGGCGACCTCAGCAACGGCGGCCTCAACTTCCCGGTCAACTGGTTCAACTTCGGGCCGCGCGAACTCGCATGCTAACCGGTGCAGTGCGCCGCGCCCGGCCCGCCGACCGGTCAGCTGGGGGAAGGGAACCGGGGTCGGGCCACGCGCGGCAGAGCGACATGACGATGCGATGCTGGCTGGCAGGCGCGGCCGGCGCGGTCATGCTGGTCACGGTCGGCTGCGGCCAGGTCCCCGCGCCGACATTGGCCCTGGACAGGTCGACGGCACCGCCGGCGGGCGGCATGCTGCGTGTGATCACTGGTGCAGCCGCGGCTGGTATGCCGCTGCCTGGCCAGGCTGCGCGCCGCCAGGCGGCCGCCGAGGCGACCAGCCTGATGGCGGAGGCGGTGCTCCCGCCGGGATCCAGCCAAATGGCGGACCTGTCCGGTGCGGCGTTCACGGAACCAAGCCAGAGCATCGGCTGCAACCTGATTGAGGACGACGTCACGCTGTGGATCCTGCCGGAGACTGCGCAGGTCGTCTCGACTTTCCTGCTGCGTCACGTTCCGCCGTCGATGACGATGCGGGTCAGCGGCGGTACCACGATCAGCGGCGAGCTCCTTTCCGACATCGTGACCGACGCGTCTTCGGCGCCGCACGGGCAAGACAGCGAACTCGAGTTCACCTTCGCCCCGGTCGGCAGCAAGACTGGCCTGCGCGTCGATGCGCTCGCCGTGCCCGCCAGCGCGGAGTGCGCGAGCGGCTAGGGCAGCCGATGACGACGGCCGACTGCAGCAGCCGAGGCGTCCGGCAGCCCGGCAGGCGGCCGGGCAGGCAGCCGTGCCACGCCGGGCGTTCGACGGCCGGCCGCCCGGCAGTCGCATCCTGACGGCAGTCAGCCGACTGACGAATAAGCGACCACACCGCGCCGCAGCGCGTCCACGGCCGATCGCGCCGTGCTGGCCAGCTTCCCGCCCTCGGCGGCCACGGCGATCTGGCCGAGCAGGTCGATCAGCTGCTTCACGGCACGGACGAAGTCGCCCGCGGTCAGTTCCGGGCCGACGAGCTTCTCCAGCGCTGTGCCGCGCGCCCAGGCATGCACGGTCCAGGCGAAACCGACGTCGGGCTCGCGCAGGAACGACAGCCTGTGACTGTCCTCGACGGCGGACAGCTCGGCCCAGATGCCGGTCATGACGGCCAGCACTTCTCGCGCCTCGCCGGGCGGCAGCCGGACCGGGCTGCCCTCGTCGGACCGGCGCGTCTCGAATGTTAGCGACGACACGCACGCCGCCAGATCGGCCGCGCTCAGCCCGTCCCAGGTACCGCGGCGCAGGCATTCGGCGGCCAGCAGGTCCAGCTCGGCGTAAAGCGCGGCGAGCTTGCGGCCTTCGGCGGTCACCTCGTCACCGGCGATGTAACCCAGTTCGTCCAGCACCCCGCACACCCGGCCGAACGTCCTCGCGAGCACGTGCGACCGGCCGGAGACGCGTTCCTCGAGCTTGCCGGCCTCGCGCTCGAGCCGGCCACGCCTGGCCAGGTCGCGCAGGTGCAGCTGGAGATCGGGGCAGCCGTGGCAGGAGTGCTTGCGCAGCCGGCGTCGCAGCGCATCGATCGCGGCCGCCGACGCCTCGCTACGACCGCCCGGCGCGCGGCCGGGCCGCGCGCCCTGCCAGTCAAGACCGGCCAGCTTGTTGCGCACCGTCGACATCAGGTCGCGGCGAGCCGCCGGGTTCTTCGGGCTGAACGATGACGGGATCCTGATCCGCTCGATCGGGCTGACCGGTGCCGCGACGTCGGCCAGTGAGAGCCGCTTGATCTGCTTGCTCTCGGTCAGCACCAGCGGCAGTGGCCGGCCGTCCCTGGCACCGCCGCGCTGCAGCACCACCGCAACACCTGACCGGCGGCCGCTCGGCACATCGATGATGTCACCAGGCCGCAGTTTCTCCAGTGACTCGATGGCCTCGGCCTGCCGGTCAGCCGAGCGCTGCCGTGACTCACTGCGCTCGAGCTCGCTCAGCTCCCGGCGCAGCTTGTCGTAGTCGTCGATATCACCGAGCTCGCAGGTCACCGAAAGAACCGCGATCTGGTCCCGTAGCTCAGCCGCCTGCCGGGCCAGCCCGACCACACCGCGGTCCGCCTGGAACTGCGCGAACGAGGACTCCAGCAGCCTGGCCGCGCGCGCCCGGCCGACTTGGCCGACCAGGTTGACCGCCATGTTGTAGGTAGGGCGGAAACTGGACCGCAGCGGGTAGGTGCGCGTACCGGCCAGGCCCGCTACCCGCTCGGGCTCCGTGTTCGGCTGCCACAGCACGACCGCGTGCCCTTCGATGTCGATACCGCGCCGCCCGGCCCGGCCGGTGAGCTGGGTGTACTCCCCCGCGGTCAGGTCGGCATGATGCTCGCCGTTCCACTTGTCCAGCTTCTCGATCACGACCGTCCTCGCGGGCATGTTAATGCCGAGGGCCAGCGTCTCGGTGGCGAACACGGCCCGGATCAGCCCGGCCGCGAACAGCTCCTCCACGACCTCCTTGAAGGTCGGCAGGAGTCCCGCGTGATGCGCGGCGATCCCGCGGCGCAGCCCGGTAACCCAGTCCGAATAGCCGAGCACGGCCCTGTCGGCCTCGGCCAGCCCGGCGGTCCTGGCTGCGACGATCCTGCCGATCTCGGCAGACTCCTCCGGCGTGGTCAGCCGGAGGCCGGCCATCAGGCACTGCTGTACGGCCGCATCGCAGCCTGCCCTGCTGAAGATGAACGTGATCGCCGGCAGCAGGCCTTCGGCGTCCAGTCGCTCGATCACCTCCGGGCGACCGGGCGCGCGGTACCTGACCGGCCGGCCGCCGCCGCGGCCGCCGCGGCTGCTCGCCGGGCGCGCCGCCGCATCGCGCTGCGCGAGACGTCGCAGCTCCGGGTTGACGGCCCCGTTCCTGGCGAAGAGGTCGTAAATCCGCCGCCCCGCGAGCATGTGCTGCCACAGCGGCACCGGCCTGATGTCGTCCACGATCACCGTCGTGCCGCCGCGCACCTGCTCGAGCCAGTCGCCGAACTCCTCCGCGTTGCTCACCGTCGCCGACAGCGCGGCTACCTGCACCGACTCAGGCAGCTGGATGATCACTTCCTCCCAGACCGCGCCGCGCAGCCGGTCAGCCAGGTAATGCACCTCGTCGAGCACGACGTAGCCAAGGCCGCCGAGGGTGAGCGACCCGGCATACAGCATGTTGCGCAGCACCTCGGTCGTCATCACGACGACCGGCGCCTCCCCGTTGATGCTGTTATCCCCGGTCAGCAGTCCGACCTTGGCCGCGGAGTAGCGGCTGACCAGGTCGTTGTACTTCTGGTTGGACAGCGCCTTGATCGGCGTGGTGTAGAAGCACTTCCGGCCGGCGGCCAGCGCAAGATGCACCGCGAACTCGCCGACTACCGTCTTGCCTGACCCGGTCGGCGCGGCGACGAGCACGCCGTGGCCCCCTGCGAGCGCGTCGCAGGCGGCCAGCTGGAAGTCGTCAAAATCAAAGTCATACAGCTGCCGGAACGTGGTCAGCTGGGCCCGGTCAGGCACGTCGTCCGGCGAGCTCATAAGGCCAAGACTAAGGTGACCAAGGTCAACTCAGCACGCAGGTAACCAGCCAGTAGTACTCCAGCTCGGTCCAGGCCAGGTCAATGGCGGTCCCGCCCAGGTCGTGCGCCAGCTGCTCGCGGGCCGGGAAGTTCTTCAGCACCTCGTACTGACGGCCGTCGGCTAGCTGCCGCTGCTGGTAGCTGTCGCCCGCAACGCTGGTTCTGGTGACTGGGTGATTGCTGCCTGCCACGTACCTGTTGTCCAGCAGTACCAGGCCGGTTCCCGGCGCGACCCGGCCGCGGATCCCGGCCAGGAACGCAGGCACGTCCGCACGCCGCACGTGGGACCACCAGAAACCGCAGAACACCAGGTCAGCGTCGCCCGGCACGAGATCCAGCCGATAGGCATCGGCGACCCGGAAGGTGACGTCGGAGCCGCCGTAATCGTGACGGGCGGCCACCGCCAGAGTCTCGGCGTTCAGGTCCGTGGCGATGATCGATGCCGCGGTCGCGGCCAGTACCTGTGTCCAGTACCCGGTGCCCGCCGCGATCTCCAGTACCCGCTTGCCAGCCGCGAGCCGCGGTAGCAGCCGCCTCAGCACGCTGAGGTCATGCTGCCGCTCCGGTTTGCGGTAGACGGCGTCATACTCGGCGGCGCGCTGCTGGTAGTACTCGGCCAGAACCAGCCGGTCGGCCGGGATGAACTCGTCGCACTGCAAAGAACCGCCTCCTCGTGAGTCCCGGGAGGCCGCCTGCGACCCTAGAATCCCAGCGTAACGACCTTCAGCACTTTGCCGCGAGCGAGTTAACCGAGCGGGCTATTGGAATCGGACGGCTCGCCGAGCGGCTTGTCCAGGCCGTATTCGGTAACTTCCTCGTCGCTCAGGCCGGGGAATTGCAGGCTGCCATGCCTGGCCTTGCGCCGGTCGTGCGTCCAGGCGAACACCTCGGACAGCTCGACCAGGATCAGGCACGGGATGGCCAGCAGCAGCATGCTGAGCGGGTCAGGACTCGGCGTGAAGATGGCCGCGAAGGCGAAGACGCCGAAGATGATGCTGCGGCGTGACTTCTTGAACCGCTCGTGCGTTAGCACGCCGGCCAGGTTGAGCAGCACGAACACCAGCGGGAGCTCGAAGGCGATGCCGAAGATCAGCAGCATCGCGCCGGCGTAGCTCAGGTAGGTGTTGATCGTGATCAGCGCGGTGACGTTGGCAGGTACCAGGCCGAGCAGGAAGTGCAGCCCTCTGGTCATGGCGAAATACGCGATCGTGCCGCCGACCAGGAACAACGGCACCGCGGCGCCGACGAAGTAGTAAGCCCACCGCCGCTCGCGCCGGTACAGGCCAGGCGCGATGAACGCCCAGAGCTGGTAGAGCCAGACCGGTGAGGTCAAGATCGCGCCGGCCGCGATCGCGATCTGCAGCCTGATGAAGAACGCGTCGAACACGCCGTTCACGATCAGGTCCCGGCTGCAGTCGCCGGTCTGCTTCACGCCAGGAACGCCAGGGATGAACCGGCTGCTCGCAGGCAGCTTGCAGAATGGCTGCTCGATGAAATGCCAGATGTGATTGTAGAGGAACCAGCCGGCGATCGACCCGATGGTGACGACAACGGCGATCTTGACGACCCGGTTACGAAGCTCGCGGATGTGATCCATGAGCGGCATCCGGGCATCAGGATTGGTCCTGCGGGTGTATCCGAGGTCCGGGTTGGCCTCCGGGATCAGCCCGTCTTCCAGCACTCCCACGTCAGCACTCCCACGTCAGCACTGCCACCTCAGCGGGCAGTTAGAGCGGCTGCGTAGACTGCGCCTCGGACACGCCGCTGCCGTTGCTGCGCTGCAGGTCGGCAACCTGGCGCTGCAGGTCGGCCAGCTGCTGGGCGGTCGCGTCGTGGGCCGGAGCGGCAATCGGGGCTGCGGGCTGCACCGGGGAGCTGAACGGAGTGCTGCTGAACTGCGTCCCGGCCGCGTTCGCCGCGCTGTTCTGGTCGTCGTCGTGCAGGCCGGAAACCGACTGCTTGAAGATATGCATGGACTGGCCTAGCGACTTGGCCGCGCCGGGCAGCCGCTTGGCCCCGAAGAGCAACACCAGCACGACGACCAGGATGATGATGTGCCACGGAGCAAATGCATCGGCGCCCATGTTCAATCCCCAATCAAGCGAGCCCGCGCTCGGTATTCGTTACCCGGAGTGTACACGCGGCTCCCATGTAAGCCGCTGTACGTATCTGCGCGGCCGCGATCCTGTGTCCGGTGAGTTAACACCGAATATCGGTCTGGTCTGTCACGCGTAGTTGTCGAGGGCTGCCATAGCGTCAGCGATGATCTGGCCGGCGAGCTCGGTCGGCGATACGACCCGCCCGTCTTCGCCGAGCCGCAGCGCGAGCCTGCGCACCAACTGCGTATCAGGGGTACGGAGCCGGATCCGCAGCCAGCCGTCTGGTAGCTCCTCGACCTGCTCACACGGGTAGTACTCGGCGACCCAGCGCCCGGCCGGGCTTAGTTCCAGCACCACCTGGACGTCTTGCGGCGACGGCCTGAACAGCCCGCTGTCCACGTCGACGTGCTCGGCGCCGGCCGGTACCTCGGCGGGGACGTCCAGTACCTGGATCGACAGGATCCGGTCCAGCCGGAACACCCGGACGGCATTGGCCCGGCGGCACCAGCCCTCCAGGTAACTGCGACCCTCGACTAGCAGCATGCGCATCGGGTCGACGTCTCGTTCCGTGGCATCGTCCCGGTCGGGCACGTAGTAATCCAGGTGCACGCGCCGCTGCCGGTTGAGGGCGTCCGCCACCTTGGCTGCCGCCGACTCGCTGGTCACCTCGTCCACCTGGACCGCCACCTGGGCGCTCGGGCCCGCCGCGCTGCCGGCCGCCAGTTCCAGCTTGGCGATCGTCCGGCTCAGCGCCGAGCCATCCCCGATGCTCGGCAACTCGGCCAGCATGCGCAGCGCAATCAGCAGCGCGCAGGCTTCGTCGACGCCGAGCCGCAGCGGCCGGTCCATCGCCTCGGCCTCGCTGACGACGATCTCACCGCCCTCATAGGACAGGTCGATCGGGCAGTACGGATCGGGCGAGCGCAACTCGACGCACCACAGCAGGTTGAGGTCGTCGACCAGCTCCCGCTCGGTAATGCCAAACGCCGCGGCAGTCTCCTCCATGCCGACCACGTTCCGGCTGATCACATAGGGCACCAGAGCCAGCAGCCGCTGCAGCCGCTCGGTCGCGGTGCCAGCCGCCGGCCTGACCTCACCGGAGCGTGTCGCCCGCGAACCAGCGCTGCCGCCGCTCATGTCAGCGCTCCCTTGAGCCGCCCGATCACGGCATCGCGCAGGTCAGAGGGCTCCAGCACGATCACGTCGGCGCCGAAGGAGGCCAGGTGCTCGCTCCACCAGCCGGTGTCGTTGAAGCTCAGCTCGACCAGGTCGAAGCCCTCGGTCTCGTCGGGCTTGCTGCTTAGCGCATGCCGGCGCAGGCCGTGACCCGTGCCAGCCCGCACCCGCAGCAGGCAACTGCGGGCCGGCGGGGCGTCGGCGTCCCAGAGCCTGACGGCGGCCCGCACGTCGGTGCCGGGGGGCACGGTCACCGAGCCAGCAGGCCCGGTGAAACTGACCTGCCCTTCGATCCGGCTCAGCCGGAACACCCGCTCAGCACCCCTGTCGGTGTCCTGCCCTGCCACGTACCAGCGGCCGCGCCGGTTGACCACGCCCCAGGGCTCGAGGTTGCGCCGTTGCGCGGCTGCGCTGCCCTGGGTCCGGTAGGAGAACGCCACCGGCCTGCGGTCCCTGACCGCCTGCCAGAGCGCGCCGAACGCGGCTTCCGGCGTCTGCACCCTCGGCTCGATACCGGGCTGGGTCAGGTCCTCGGCCTCGATTCCGGCCGCACGCAATTTCAGCAGGGCGCCCTCGGCCGCGCCGGCCAGCTCGGCCCGCCGCCATACCCTCGCCGCGAGGCCGAGGATGGCGGCCTCATCAGGCTCCAGCCTGATGTCAGGCAGTTCGTAGGCCTGCCGGGAGATCTGGTAACCGGATTCCTCGTCGCCTGGCGCGTTAGTACCGGTCTCCAGCGGGATGCCGAGCTCGCGCAACTCGTCCTTATCCCGCTCGAACATCCGCTTGAAGGCCTCGAACGAATCCGGGTAGCCGGGCACAGCCTCCCTGATCTGGGTGGCGGTCAGGTACCTGCGCGCGGACAGCAGGCACACCACCAGACTCAGCAGCCGCTCTGTCTTCCGCCTGGACATCGCCATCCCCTCTCGCGACCGACGCTACCCTGCCGGAGTGATCAGGTGGCGTAGTGGCGAAGTTTCCGCGCTCGGCCGTTCGTGGAACGGGGCGCAAGAGCTCGACGTGACCGTCGACGGCGCCGCGATCCGGGCGCTGGCTTATCCCCGGCTCACCGGTGTGCCTGAGCCGGGCGACCGGGTTTTGCTCAATACTGGTGCGTTGGACCTGGGCCTCGGCACCGGCGGATACGCGCTGGTGGTTGCGGTGCCTGACCGGCTGCCGCCCGATCCCGGCGGCCGCGGTCACCTGATCAAGGCCAGGTACACGCCGCTGCAGGCGTGCGTCCTCGGGGCCGACGA
The DNA here is from genome assembly GCA_963767215.1 of uncultured Actinomycetota bacterium. GTDB lineage: Bacteria > Actinomycetota > Actinomycetes > Streptosporangiales > Streptosporangiaceae > JAJYUU01. The sequence goes on along the minus strand of CAVYDE010000006.1, from coordinate 24,656 downwards.
GCAGGGCTCGGATTTCCACGATCTGCTGCGTGACGCCGATGACCTGACCGGAATGCCGGTCGTCGTTGCGGACCTGCACTCGGCGCTGCCCGCCATCCTGGCCGGGTACCTTGCCGCCAGAGGCGCCAGAGCCGACTCCTGGCCCTCCGTGGCAGGGCAGCCGGGAGTGGGCCAGGCCGGTCCAGGCCAGCCCGGTCCAGGCCAGCCCGGTCCAGGCCAGCCCAGTCCGAGCCGGCCCGACGGTGGCATGCGGCCGCGGATCGCTTACGTGATGCTGGACGGCGGAGCGCTGCCTGCCTGGTTCTCCCGGTCGGCCGCAGCGCTCACCGAAGCAGGCTGGCTGGCCGGTACCGTGACCGTCGGCCAGGCCTTCGGTGGCGACCTGGAGACCGTGACACTGCACAGCGGGCTGCTGGCGGCCCGGCTCGTGCTCGGCGCTGAACTGGCCGTCGTGGCTCAGGGCCCAGGCAATCTCGGTACCGGCACCCGCTGGGGTTTCTCCGGCGTCGCGTCTGGCGAGGCGCTGAACGCCGCGGCCGTTCTGCAGGGCAGGCCGGTCGGCTCGCTGCGGATCAGCCAGGCTGACGCCCGAGCCAGGCACCGCGGCATCTCACACCACAGCCTGACGGCCTACGGCCGGGTGGCGCTGGCCAGGGCCGACATCGTGGTGCCTGAGCTAGACGGCCAGTTCGGTGCCGAGGTACTGGCCGCCGCGCAGCCACTGGCTGAACGGCACAACCTGGTGCGGGTCAGTACGGCCGGGCTGACCGAGGTGCTGCGTGACTGCCCGGTCCGGCTGTCCACCATGGGTCGCAGCCTGGAGCAAGACCTGGCTTATTTCCTGGCGGCCGCCGCGGCAGGCCGGCACGCGGCCGGCCTGCTCACCTGACCAGGCGGGGCGGGCAGCGTCGCGGCCGACGCCGTCCCGCCCGGCCTAGTGAAGCGGGTCTGTTACGGCTGCGCGATGCTGGCGCCCGCCGTAGTGCCCAGCACGTCGATCACGAAGACGAGCGTGTCGTTCTTCTTGATCCCGACACTCGGTTGGCCGCCATGCGGGCCGTAGCCAAGGGCGGGCGGGATAACGATCATTACCCGGCTGCCGACTGGCACGCCGGCCAGGCCTTGAGCCCACCCGGGCAGGACCTGGCTGCTGAGACTGAAGCTGAACGGCAGACCTTGCGGCTGCTGGGCAGATGGCCAGGTGCTGCTGAATACCTTCCCGGTCCGCCAGATCGAGCCGACGTACTGGGCCACGACGGTGTCGCCCGCGGCCAGCTTCGGGCCCGTGCCCTTGATCAGCGTCGTGACCGACAGCTTGGCGGGCGGTGAGTTCTTCGGGACCTTGATCACCGGCGCGGCACCAGTCGGGGCGGTCACCGCGGGCAGCGTGCCGCCACCGTGGGAGATCACCGGGCCGGTCGCGCCCTGGTTGGCCGAGTACTGCTGCAGCAGGTCGACGACCCACACCATGGTGTCAGTGGCCGTGATGCCGAGCTGGCTCTGACCGGCCTTGCCATAGCCGTAGCTCGGCGGCAGCACGGCAACGATGCGGCTGCCCATGGTGGCGCCCTTCAGGGCGGTCGTCAGGCCAGGCAGGCCCATCTGGGGCGGGATCATCTGCGGGCCTCCGGCAGCGAACGTGCTGTCCGCCAGCGAGTGCTTGGTCCCGCTCCACTTGTAGACCTCGACGTTCGCCAGCGTGGCATCGCCGGTCACGAGGGCAGCGCCGCTCCCCTTGATGGGAGTGCTGATGACGAGCTTGCCGGTCGCCTTCGCGGCCGGAATGCTGACCGTCGGAGCCCGGCCGAACGTGCCAGAGGCCTTGACGGCAGCGTTCGCGTTACTAGCCGATGGTGGTGCTGCTACCGACCCGCAGCCAGCCACGGCAGCACCGACGGCTAGCGGGACCAGTAGAGCTGCGACAAAGCGGCGCATCTGTTTCCTCACGTTGGGTAAAGGACACGTCAGCCTACCGTGACGGGCAGCATGCCCTGGATGTCCGGCGGGCGTGTCCAGCCAGGCCGGCCTGCCACCCGGCGGCCATCAGGCCAGCTTGCCAAGCAGATTGCTGTTCCAGACCAACACTGTGTAACTGGACAGGAAATAGACGGTGGACGGCTGACCGAAGACCTTGATCATGCCGGCCGCCGACGGGGCCAGGCTCCACGGCCCGGCGCCAGTGCTCGGCAGCACCACGAAGTTGGCCAGGTGCGAAGAAGCGGAATACCAGCTCGCCTCGCTTTCCCAGCGGGCCGGCCAGACCCAGGACCCGTTCCTGATGGCCAGCACCTGCACCTTGCCGCCGCTGTCCACGGTGGTCGAATTCGCCAGCCAGTAGTCGGCCAGGCCGTAGCTGAGCCGGTGCGCAGCCAGCCAGCCGGCCAGCGCCTGATTCTGGGCAGGCGCTGGCGGCTTCGCCACGAGCATCACGAGGCCCGCCACGTAGACCCCGAGCACCGCCGCCAGCGCGGGCACCAGCCTGGCCTGACGCAGCCTGCCAGCCAGCAACCTGCCAGCCAACGCGGCTCCTAGCGGCAGCACCGCCGCGAACTCCCTGCTGTTGTCAGGCTGGGCCGCCTTCGGACCCAGCAGGCACGCGACGATGCTGAGCGGTACCGCGACCGCCAGCAACTGGACGGCCAGGTCGCCGCCCGCGAACCGGCGCAGCGCGCCGGCCACTGCCCAGGCCACCAGTCCCGCGCCGATCAGATGCAACATCGCGTCCACTGCCGCGAAGCTCACCCGATCGCCGGGAAAGTTGGCGCTGAACAGCACCAGGGTGCCCAAGACAACCTGCTGCAGGTTGTGCGCAAGCTGATCGAACGGCGCGAGGACATTGCTCACCGGCATCACCACGAAACCGCCGCTGGCCTTGATCACCGCCAGGGTCCGCTCACCCGCGAACACCCCGGCCGCGGCCGCTGCCGTGAGCGCGAGTTCGAACCACACTGTCCTCGCTGGCTCTCGTTTCCTGACCGTCGCGTTGTACGCGCGGGCCAGGCCGACGAACGCGAGCGGCCCGGCTGCCGTGATCAGCACTACCTGGTCGGCGACGAGCGACCAGCCGACGACCAGGAAGGCCAGCGGCGGTACGTACCACTTGCGAGCGGCCCGGTCGAGCAGGAGGAACAGCAGCAGCACCGGCGCGGCCGTGCCGACATGGTCAGGCTGCAGCATGAGCACGCCCACACTCGACTGCTGCGGCGCGACCATGATGCCGACCGCGAGGCCCGCACGCAGCAGGCCGTCGACGCCGGTCGCCCCGCCCTTGGCCAGGCGCGCCGCCAGCAGCACCACGATGGCGTAGGTCATCGCGCCGGCGATATGCATCACATCAGGGGTCAGGCCGCGAACCAGCTCGATGATCATGTACTGCGGGAGCTCGGTGGTATAGAACGACACGTCAGACAGCACCCAGCCGCGCAGCAGCGGATTGCCGTGCAGCATGGCCCAGGCCTGCAGCGCATTCGACGCGCCGTCGGAATTGGCCGGCACCGTCCTGGACACGTGCAGGTAGCACGTGTACAGCACGAGCCCAGCGACCACCCAGCCGAGCCCAGCCGCGAAGGTCAACGGCAAGTCCCGCCTGACGCGCTGCGCGCCGGGCGCGACGTCGTCGGCTGGCACGGCTTCGGGCCCGGCCTTGCCTGGCCGGCGGATCACCACGAGCCTGACCACGTCGGCCGGGCGTAGCTGCCACGCGAGCTGGCGGCCAGGCAGCAGCAGATCACGACGCGGAATCCACAAGTTGGGGTACCGCACGCAGCGCAGCGCTCGCTGCGGCGTCCGCCGCAGCCGCAGTCGCAGTTCCGGCCGCGACAAGTAGGGGGGCAGCTGGCGGAGCGGCGTCAGCTGCTGCAGCCAGGCACTCCCCGTCCGCAACATCACTCGCAGCAGCCGCAGCCGGTGCGCCCTGACGTCGATCGCGGTCATATCAGGTCCGCCTCGATCGCCTCGGCCGTCCAGGCGATGACCTCGTCAAGCATCTGGTCCAGAGTGGTACTGGCCTCGAAACCGAGCAGTTGCCGCGCCTTCGCCGTATCGGGCACCCTGCGCTGCACGTCATCGCGGTACGCCTCGTCGTGCTCCAGCCGGAGCGGCACGCCGGAGCCTTTGATCTTGGCCCAGATCAGTGCGGCCAGCTCGGCGACCGTCGTGCCGGTGCTTGTGGACAAGTTGAAGTCCTCGCCCTCGGCAAGCGGGTGCGACATCGCGGTAGCGATGCCGCGGGCCAGGTCACCGCCGAAGGTGTAGTGCCGAAGCTGACTACCCGAACCGTAAATGCGCAGCGGGTCTTGTCCCTTCAGCACCTTGGTGACCAGGTCAGGCACGACGTGACCGAGCGCTAGCTTGATATCTCCCGAGCACGTAGGCGCGGCCCGCAGCGCTCGGCTCTCCCCCACCCCGACGCAGTTGAACGGCCGGACGATGGTGAACGGCAGCCCGTACTGATCGGCGGCAGCCCGCACGAAGTACTCGCCTGCCAGCTTCTGGAATCCGTACACCGACGACGGCGGAGGCACCGCCGCCTGCTGTCCTTCGCGCGACGGCCAGCTGTCCGCGCTCTCGTAGACCATCGAGGACGATACGTAGGTCAGCCGCCGCAGCCGGCCCTGCCGGTGCGCGACGATCGCCGCGTCGCAGCTTCCTGCCATGATTCGCTCGTTGGCCGCCAGCAAGTCATACGGGTAGGCGTGGAAATAGGAGATCCCGCCGACCATCGCGGCAGCTGCGATGAAGTAATCGCAGTCGGCCAGCAGGGTCGCCATCAGCCTGGCATCGGCAGCGTCGCCACGCACGAACTCGAATGCCGGGTTGCCCGCATGCGGCGACGGGCGCGGCCCGTACTTGCTGAAGTTGTCGACGCCGAGCACCCGGCAGCCGCTGCGCAACAACTCCCCGGTCAGGTAACCGCCGATGAACCCGGATGAGCCGCTGATCAGTACCCGGTCAGGCATCGGCGGCACCGCGGCTGGCGGACCGCCGCGCCACCGGACGCCGCCGGTGGCCGGTGACCTGCGCGGGACTGAGCTGCCGCCCGAAGCAGAACAAGTACCAGCGCAGGTAGCCCGGCAGCCAGCTGGCCAGCCGGAAGCTCGACTGGCCGGCCGCGCGCCCGCGCCAGGTTGTCGGAATCTCGGTTACCGGGAGCCGCAGCCGCCTCGCTTTCGCGGTCAGTTCGATGCCGACGGCGAACCCGCGCCGCGATTCAATTCCGGCCAGCCGCACGAAGTCGGCCGAGTACGCCTTAAACGAGTTCGTCGCGTCGCAGGTGCCAGGCCTGGCCAGCAACTGGAGCGACCGCCCGGCGAGCCGGGACAGCGTGCGCTTCAGCAGCGGGCCGCCAACCTGCCGGCCGCCTGCGGCGTACCGGGAGGCAGCGGCGATCACGGCGCCTCGCTCGACGAGCATGGCGAGCCGGTCGATCTGCCGCGGGTCGTCGCTTCCGTCGGCCATCGTCACCACGATCACCGGCGCGGTGGCCTCCGACATGCCGAACCTGATCGCGCCGCCAGGACCGCCGCCGCCGGGGTTCACCACGCACCGCAATCGCAGCCCGGGTGCAGGGTCGGCGGCGCGGAACCGGCGGATCGCGGCCGCGGTGTTATCGGCCGCGCTGTCGACGACCACCAAGACCTCACACGGCAGGCACACCGCAGCGAACAGCCGCCCTAGCACGCCGGCGATGAGCTCGCCTTCGTTCCTGGCGGGCATGACCACCGTGAGCCGGGGTGCGGGTAAAGCGGCAGCCCTTGATCGGAGTGACTTAGATGCTGTCAGGGCAGCACTCAGGTCACTCCGATCAAGGTAGGTAACCTCGCTGCCGTCGCTGACCGGTGGACTATAACCGTCAAATCTCGCATTACGATTCGGCTCAGCCAAAATGAAACCCCCCGACAGCGTCCTTAGCTGGCCGATCTTCCGGCGAGCGGCAGATTCCGGCAGCCAACTGCCGGCAATCGGCAGAGTCCGGCAGCTGGATGCCCGGCTAACCCCCGTGGTCCCTCGTGCGGCCCTGGCTGGCAGTGCCCCGGCTGCGACGTTCTGACGCCCCGCAAGCCTAGCAACTAGGAGTACTTGCGCGTGCACGAAATGTAACTGAGCGGCGCCAGCTCGTGCTGGCCCGCACGGTCTGCAGCAACGGTGAGAACTGCCTGCGTGCTTGAGCGGTCGCCGGTCGTTACATGCCGGCGATGAGCTTTTCCACCCGCTCGTCGACGGAGCGGAACGGGTCCTTGCACAAGACGGTCCGCTGCGCCTGGTCGTTGAGCTTCAGGTGCACCCAGTCGACGGTGAAGTCACGGCGCCGCTCCTGCGCCCGGCGGATGAACTCGCCGCGCAATCGCGCCCTGGTGGTCTGCGGCGGGATCGACTTGGCCGCGAAGATGTCCAGGTCCCGGCAGACCCGCTCGACGGCGCCGCGCCGTTGCAGCAGGTAGTACAAGCCGCGGCCGCGGTGCACATCGTGGTAGGCCAGGTCCAGCTGGGCAACCCTCGGCGAGGCCAGCGGCAGGTCGTGCTTGGCGCGGTAGCGCTCGATCAGCTGCAGCTTGGTGACCCAGTCAATCTCTCGCGCCACCAGTCCGAGGTCACCGGTCTCGACAGCGCGCAGCGTGCGTTCCCACAGTTCCAGCACCCGGCTCGTGATCGCGTCCGCGCCCTTGCGCGCGATGAAGTCTTGCGCCTTCGTCAGGTACTCCTGCTGGATGTCCAGCGCGCTGACCTCACGGCCGTTGGCGAGCCTTACCCTGCGCCGCCCGGTCATGTCGTGGCTGACATCCCTGATCGCCCTGATCGGGTTCTCGAGCGTGAGGTCACGCATCACGATGCCCGCCTCGACCATCCTGAGTACCAGATCAGTCGAGCCGACCTTGAGCAGCATGGTGGTCTCGCTCATGTTCGAGTCGCCGACAATCACGTGCAGGCGGCGGAACCGCTCCGCGTCCGCGTGCGGCTCGTCTCGCGTGTTGATGATCGGCCGGGACCGCGTGGTCGCCGATGACACGCCTTCCCAGATGTGCTCGGCCCGCTGGCTCACGCAGTACACCGCGCCGCGCGGGGTCTGCAGCACCTTGCCCGCGCCGCAGATGATCTGCCGGGTGACCAGGAACGGGATCAGCACGTCGGCCAGCCTGCCGAACTCGCCGTGCCGGCCGACCAGGTAGTTCTCGTGGCACCCGTAGGAGTTGCCGGCCGAGTCTGTGTTGTTCTTGAACAGGTAGATATCGCCGGCGATGCCCTCTTCCCTGAGCCTGGAGTCGGCGTCGACCAGCAGCCCCTCCAGGATGCGCTCGCCTGCCTTGTCGTGGGTGACCAGGTCGATGAGGTTGTCACACTCCGGCGTGGCGTACTCGGGATGACTGCCGACGTCGAGGTACAGCCTGGCGCCGTTGCGAAGGAAGACGTTGCTGCTGCGGCCCCAGGACACCACCCGGCGGAACAGGTACCTGGCCACCTCGTCCGGTGACAGCCTGCGCTGCCCCCGGAACGTGCAAGTAACGCCGTACTCGTTCTCCAGCCCGAATATGCGCCTGTCCATCCGTCCCCAGCTACCAGTCGACGGCGATGTACTTGGTCTCGGTGTACTCCAGCAGCCCCTCGTGCGCTCCCTCACGGCCAAGGCCTGACTGCTTCACGCCGCCGAACGGTGCTGCCGGGTCGGACACTACGCCTCTGTTGATGCCGACCATGCCGGCCTCCAGCGCCTCGGCGACTCGCAGGCCGCGGCGCAGGTCACCGGAGTACAGGTACGAGACGAGGCCGTACTCGGTGTTGTTGGCCAGCGCGATCGCGTCTGCCTCGCTGCTGAACCTGACAATCGGCGCCACCGGGCCGAAGATCTCCTCGGACAGAATCCCGGCGTCGGCCTGGCACGCTGTCCAGCACCGTCGGCTGGTAGTAATAGCCGACCCGGTCCGGGGCATGCCCGCCGGTCAGCACCGTCGCTCCGGCACTTGTTGCCTGCTCGACCAGCGCGCCGACCTTGTCCCTGGTGTCGGCGTTCACGAGCGGACCCAGATCCACCCCGTCTTCCAGGCCAGGACCGACCCGGAGCGCTGCCAGCCTGGCGGTCAGCTTCTGGGAGAACTCCGCGGCGACCTTCTCGTGCACGTAGAACCGGTTCGCGGCCGTGCACGCCTCGCCGCCGTTACGCATCTTGGCCAGGAACGCGCCATCGACCGCCGCGTCGATGTCGGCATCGTCGAAGACCAGGAAGGGCGCGTTGCCGCCGAGTTCCATTGAGCAGTTCGTGACGTAGTCCGCGGCCTGCTTGAGCAGCATCCTGCCGACCTCAGTCGAACCGGTGAACGACAGCTTCCTGACGCGCGGATCGGCAAGCGCCGCCTCGGTAATAGGGCCGGGCTTGGTCGTCGGCAGCACGTTCACCACGCCGTCCGGCACGCCCGCCTCCGCGAGGATCGCCGCCACCGCGAGCGCCGTCAGCGGCGTCTCCTTGGCCGGCTTGAGCACCACCGTGCATCCTGCCGCCAGGGCAGGCCCGATCTTGCGGGTCGCCATGGCGGCCGGGAAATTCCACGGGGTGATCAGGTAGCTGACACCTACCGGCTGCCGCGTCACCATGATCCGGTTGGCACCCGATGGCGCCACCGACAGATGACCGTCGATGCGCACTGCCTCCTCCGCGTACCAGCGGAAGAACTCGGCGGCATACAGGATCTCGCCGCGCGCATCGCGCAGCGCCTTGCCGTTCTCCACCACCATCAGCCTGGCCAGCTGCTCGGACCGCTCGGTCATCAGCTGGTAGGCGCGGCGCAGGCACTCGGCACGCTCGCGCGGCGGCGTGGCAGCCCAGCCCGGCAGCGCCTGTGCCGCAGCTGAGACCGCGTCCAGGCCGTCCTCGGGGCTCGCGTCAGCAACCTCGGTCACCGCGTCCTCGGTGGCGGGGTCGAAGACCGGCATCGTTCCAGACCGGCCTGCGGTCCACTGACCGCCGATGAACAGGCCGGTCGGGACGTCAAAGCCGGTGATGGCGGCCAGGTCGGTTGTCACGATCTCCTCCGTATGCCGGGCGGGCGCACATGCCCCTCAATCTCGACAGTACCAACGCGCCGAAGTAGCGCCACCGCGACCCGAGCCGCGTCCTGGCTGCTAGCTGGCCTGGCCGTCGCCACCGGCCGGTCCGCTCTTGCCATCGCCCTCGGGCTGGCCAGCTGGGTCAGCAACATCGGTGACGCCGCTGCCGGGAGCAGCGCCATCGGCAACGCCGCCATCGGGAGCCGCGGCCTCGGAGGCGGCGCCGTCGGCTGAAGATCCGTTCGCCGAAGATTCGCCGGCCTGCACCGCCTTGGTCTCGGCGGGCCTCGCCTGGTCGAGCAGGCCCTCCAGCCGGGCGCCAGACAACCGCCGGAACGCCCGGTGCGGCCGGTCCCGCTCGAGCAGCGCCACCTCCAGCTGATCGGCGGTGACCGGCTCGGCGGTAGCGCCTTCGCCCTGGCCGGCCAGCGACGCTATCGCCAGCGTCATCGCCTGCGCCAGCGACATGTCCGGTGAGTAGCGCTCCTTGATCACGCCGGCAACCTTGTCGGCTTGCCCGCCCATCACGACGAAGTCATGCTCGTCGGCTACTGACCCCTCGAAGGTGATGCGGTAAATCTCGTCGTCGGCGGGCGTCGCGCCGACTTCGGCGACGACGATCTCCACCTCGTAGGGTTTGTTGCTGTCGGTGAACAAGGTGCCGAGCAGCTGCCCGTACCAGTTGGCCAGCGCACGGGCGCTGACATCGCGCCGGTCGTACTGGAACCCGGTCATGTCGGCGTACCGGACGCCGGCCTTGCGCAGGCTCTCGAACTCGTTGTACCGGCCGACTGCGGCGAAGGCGATCCGGTCGTACATCTCACTGAACTTGCGCAGGGCACGGGACGGGTTGGGGGCAACGAACAGGATGCCGGCCTCGCAGATGAGCACGACTCCGCTGCGGATGCGCGTGATGGCCTTGCGCGCGTAATCCGCCTTGTCCTTCATCACCTGTTCAGGCGAGACGTAGAACGGCATCGACACCGCGGGCGCTTCCTTACTCGAGTAGGTACTGGCGGGGGTTAGCTGATCGGGTTAGCCGGGCAGTGCCCGCAGCGGCGCTGACGGGCCGTCGGGCAGCTGCAGCCGCTCGCTCACGACCTGCTCGGCATACCGCGCGGCCTCATCGTCAGTAAGCCGCTCGTAGCCGTCCTCGGTGATCGTCGCGACGGTCGGGAAGATGCGCCGGGACACATCGGGGCCGCCCGTCGCCGAGTCGTCGTCGGCCGCGTCATACAGCGCCTGCATGAGCACCATGACGACGTCCTGGACGCTCATGCCCTCACGGTAGAGCTTCTTGAGTGAGCCTCGGGCGAAGACCGATCCGGAGCCGATGGTGGCGAACCGCTGCTCCTCGTACTTGCCGCCCGCTACGTCATAGCTGAAGATCCGGCCAAGGCCAGTCTCCGCGTCGTAGCCTGCCAGCAACGGCACGGCCACCAGGCCTTGCATGGCACCGCCGAGGTTGGCTCGTACCAGTCCGGCCAGCCGGTTGGCCTTGCCTTCCAGGGACAGCGCGCGGCCTTCGAGCTTCTCGTAGTGCTCGAGCTCCACGCCGAACAGGCGGACCAGGTCAACGCCGATCCCGGCCACGCCCGAGATGCCGACGGCGGTGAACTCATCGCTGCGGAACACCTTCTCCATGTCCCGCTGCGAGATCATGTTGCCGGAGGTCGCCCGCCGGTCGCCGGCCATCACGACGCCGCCCGCGCAGACGGCCGTCACGATCGTGGTGCCGTGCGGGATGTCGGGACTGGCCTCGGTGCCGCCCGGCAGCTGCCGCGGCAGCAAGTCGGGCGCCGCCTGCGTGAGGAAGTCGGTGAACGAGGAGGAGCCGGCCGCGAGGAACGCCGACGCCTGCCACCGAGTCTGGGGATCAAAACCCACCGCGAGAGTCCTTCCGGTTCTGCTGCCGTCCCCGGCTCGCGGTGACGACCGGGCAGTTCGCCGGCCGGCCACGTTCCCGGAACTTATTCCGCTGCACTGCGACCCTAGCCCTGCCGGCGGCGGCGGTGCACGACGGCAGGCCCTGCAATCAGGCGGCGATTACTCGCCGCCCTTCTGGACGTAAGAGCGGACGAACTCCTCGGCGTTTTCTTCCAGCACTTCGTCGATCTCGTCCAGGATCGCGTCGACGTCGTCCGTCAGCTTGTCTTGGCGCTCACGAACTTCCGACGAATCCTGGACGTCGGCGTCCTGCTCCTCCTCGGCGCGCCTGGTTGTCTGCCGCTGATCGCCGGTGTCCTTTGTCGCCATACCACAACCTCCGTGCTCCGCGGTGCCGCCCGCGTCTCAACGCTATCCTCGCCTGCCGGTGCGGCATCCAACCCTGGACCTGAGCATCGGTATCACGCCGAGACAACTCGTGGCCAGCATAGACACAGCGACACGAGTCACGTCGAGAGCTGGCCGGGATATTTGCGGCTTCGGTAGTTGCTTGTCCGTTTCAGCGGCTCCGGTTCCGCCCGCGGCTGAACATGGCGCGGACGTAGGACAGCGCCGACGGGTAACTGACGATTAGCGGCGTTAATGGAGTTATGTACTGTGCGGGCCCGGTCGGTCTGGCTAACCCTGACCAGTCAGCGCCGCGACCAGCTCGGCCGCTGTCGCAGCGCTGTCGAGCAGACCGCCTACATGCGCCTTGGTGCCACGCAGTGGCTCCAGGGTAGGCACCCGCTGCAATGACTCCCGGCCGGGGATGTCGAAGATCACTGAGTCCCAGGACGCCGCCGCGACGGCCTCGGGGTACTGGCGCAGGCAGCGGCCGCGGAAGTAGGCCCTGGTATCCTCAGGCGGTTCGTCCATGGCAGTGAGCACGGCCTGCTCACTCGTCAGCCTGATCATCCGGCCACGGCTCACCAGCCGGTTGTAGAGGCCGCGGTCGGCGCGGACATCTGCGTACTGCAAGTCGACAAGCTCGAGCCTGGGGTGACCCCAGGCGAGCCCGTCCCTGGCCCGGTAGCCCTCCAGGATCTCCAGCTTGGCCACCCAGTCCAGCTCGCGTGCCGTCTGCATGGGATCGTCTGCGAGCCTCGTGAGCACGCTCTCCCAGCGGGCCAGCACGTCCGCGGTGACGTCATCGACATCGGCGCCGTACTTGTCCTCGCTGTACTTGCGGGCCAGCTCCAGGTACTCCATCTGCAACTGGACCGCTGTCATCCGGCGGCCGTCCCTGAGCGTGACGAGATGCTTGAGCGTCGGGTCATGCGAGATCGCGCGCAGTTCGGCCACCGGGGCCTCGATCGCCAGGTCGGCGGCGAGGAATCTGTCCTCGATCATCGCCAGCACCAGTGCGGTGCTGCCGAGCTTGAGGTAGGTCGAGATCTCGCTGAGGTTGGCGTCGCCGATGATGACATGCAGCCTGCGGTATTTGTCCGGGTCGGCATGTGGTTCATCGCGGGTGTTGATGATCGGCCGCTTGAGCGTCGTCTCGAGGCCGACCTCGACCTCGAAGTAGTCGGCGCGCTGGCTGATCTGGAAGCCGTCCTCGCGGCCGTCCTGGCCGAGGCCCACCCGCCCGGCCCCGCAGACCACCTGGCGGGACACGAAGAACGGGGTCAGGTGCCGGACGATGTCAGCGAACGGGGTCGCCCGGTTCATCAGGTAGTTCTCGTGGCAGCCGTACGAGACGCCCTTATTGTCGGTGTTGTTTTTGTAGAGCTGAATCGCCGGGCCACCGGGGGTAGCCGCCGCCCGGGTCGCCGCCTCAGCCATCACCCGCTCGCCGGCCTTGTCCCAGATCACTGCGTCCATCGGGTTGGTGCACTCTGGCGCCGAATACTCCGGATGAGCGTGGTCGACATACAGCCGCGCGCCGTTGGTCAAGATGACGTTGGCCAGGCCAAGATCCTCGTCGGTCAGCTGGGAAGAGTCCGCGGTCTCTGCGGCGAGGTCGAAGCCCCTGGCGTCACGCAGCGGGTTTTCTTCTTCGAAGTCCCAGCGCGCGCGGCGGGCCCTGGCCGCTGTCGCCGCCTGGTAGGCGTTCACTACCTGCGACGAACTGACCATGGCGTTGGCACCCGGCTGGCCGGGCACGGATATGCCGTACTCGGTCTCGATGCCCATCACCCGGCGCGCGCTCATACCTCAGAGCCTAATGCCGTGCTGGCCAAGGACCGCACGCCGCGCCCGCCGGGTGACCTCCTGCTTACCAGTTACAGGTACTGACCGGTGTTGGACACGGTGTCAATCGCCCGGCCCGCCTCGGTCCCGCTCTTTCCGGAGATCAGCGTGCGGATGTACACGATCCGCTCGCCCTTCTTGCCGGAGATACGCGCCCAGTCGTCGGGGTTGGTGGTGTTCGGCAGGTCCTCGTTCTCCTTGAATTCGTCCACGCAGGCGGTCAGCAGGTGCGACACCCGCAGGCCCTTCTGGCCGGTCTCCAGGAACTCCTTGATGGCCATCTTCTTCGCCCGGTCGACGATGTTCTGGATCATCGCGCCGGAGTTGAAGTCGCGGAAGTAGAGCACTTCCTTGTCGCCGTTGGCGTAAGTGACCTCGAGGAACCTGTTCTCCTCGGTCTCTGAGTACATCCGCTCGACCACGCGCTGGATCATCTCGGCGACGGTCGCGCGCGCGACGCCGCCGTGCTCAGCCAGGTCGTCGGGGTGCAGCGGCAGATCAGCCTGCACATACTTGGAGAAGATGTCCCTGGCCGCCTCGGCATCGGGCCGTTCGATCTTGATCTTCACGTCCAGCCGGCCAGGCCGCAAGATGGCCGGGTCGATCATGTCCTCACGGTTAGAGGCGCCGATCACGATGACGTTCTCCAGGCCCTCCACGCCGTCGATCTCGCTGAGCAACTGCGGCACGATGGTGTTCTCGACGTCGCTGGACACACCCGATCCGCGGGTGCGGAAGATCGAGTCCATCTCGTCGAAGAACACGATGACCGGCATGCCCTCGCTGGCCTTCTCCCTGGCCCGCTGGAACACCAGCCTGATGTGCCGCTCGGTCTCGCCGACGTACTTGTTCAGCAGTTCAGGGCCCTTGATGTTGAGGAAGAAGCTGCGCCGTTCCTTGCCAGGTGAGGCTGATGCCGCGGCGCCGGCGGCGGCCGGGTCACCGTTGGCAGCAGCCTCGCGAGCCTCGCGCGCCGCCACCTGCTTGGCCAGCGAATTGGCCACCGCCTTGGCGATCAGCGTCTTGCCGCAGCCAGGCGGGCCGTAGAGCAGCACGCCCTTCGGCGGCCGCAGCTTGTGCTCCTTGAACAGGTCGGCGTGCAGGTATGGAAGCTCGATCGCGTCCCTGATCTGCTCGATCTGCGGACCCAGGCCGCCGATCTCCTCGTAGCTCATGTCCGGGACTTCTTCCAGGATGAGCTCTTCGACCTCGGCCTTGGGAATCCGCTCGAAGACGTAGCCGGACCGCGGCTCGAGCAGTAGCGAGTCGCCGGACCGAAGCGTGGCGCCGCGCAGCGGATCGGCCAGCCGCGCGATCCGCTCTTCGTCGGCATGCGAGATGACGAGGGCTCGCTCGCCGTCTTCCAGGATCTCCTTGAGCATGACGACCTCACCGATCGTCTCGAAGCCCTGGGCGATCACCACGTTCAGCGCCTCGTTCAGCACGACTTCCTGACCGGGCCGCAGCTCGTCAATCTCGATAGCGGGACTGACGCTGACCCGCATCTTCCGGCCGCCGGTGAACACGTCCGCGGTACCGTCCTCGGTGGCCTGGAGGAAGACGCCGAACCCGCTGGGCGGCTGGGCCAGCCTGTCGACTTCTTCCTTCAGCGCGATGATCTGGTCCCGTGCCTCGCGCAGCGTGCCAGCGAGGCGCTCGTTCTGACCGGTTACGGCGGCGAGATTCGACTCGGCCTCGCGCAAGCGCTGCTCAAGCAGGTGCGTCGTGCGCGGCGAATCAGCCAGCCGGCTGCGCAGCGCTGCGACCTCCTCTTCAAGGAAGGAGATCTGCGTGGTCAGGACTTTGACCTCGTCGTCGTGCCGCCCGGAGTGAACGCTGTCGTCACGAGAGGCCATGCCCCTCACCCCCTCCTGAGAGCTGAGTTACCTAGACCCTACCTATCCAAGGTCAATCCGTAACCTCGCGGCAGGTCCCGACTCCGCATTCTGCGTTACGATCCGGAAAACTCGCAGCCCGTCTACCTGCTCTCGCGGCCCGCCAGACCCGTCTCAGCCGCAACATTAGCCTCGCTGGTACAGCAGGTGCCTATCTGGTAGCAGTTCGTTACTGCGTGTCGGTCTGCCAGGTACCCGGCTCGCCGCCTGATCCGGCGCGCGCCGCCATGGATACCGCTTCCGCCTCCGCTGCCTCGGCCCCCTTGGACGGCCGGCGGCGGCGCGGCGGCGCCGTGACGCCGTCGGCCAGCCGCCTGGCGGTAATGAGAAAGCCGGTGTGCCCGATCATCCGGTGTTCCGGCCGGACGGCAAGACCGTCTACGTGCCAGCCGCGCTGCAATGTCTCTGAGGCTGACGGCTCGGCGAAATTGCCCTGGTCACGCACGATGGTGACGGTCCTGGCCAGCTGGGTCGTCGTCGCCACGTAACAGCACAGCAGGCCGCCGGGGATGAGCATCTCGGCCGCGCCGCGCACATGCTCCCACGGCGACAGCATGTCCAGCACTACCCGGTCGACGTCGGTGAGGCCGCTCGGGTCCAGGTCGCCTACCACCAGTTCCCAGGCCGGGTGCTGGCCGCCGAAGTAGCGCTCGACGTTCGCCTGGGCGATATCGGCGAACTCCGGGCGCCGCTCAAAGGAGATCAGCCGGCCACCGTCGCCGACCGCGCGCAGCAGCCAGCACGACAACGCACCGGAGCCCGCGCCGGCTTCGACCACCGTCGCGCCGGGGAAGATGTCGGCCATGCCGACGATCTGCGCCGCGTCCTTGGGGTAGACGACAGCTGCGCCGCGCGACATGGACACGGTGTAGTCGGCAAGCAGCGGCCGCAGCGCGACATAAGCAGTACCGCCCGCCGACGTCACCACGCTGCCCTCAGGCTGGCCGATCAGATCGTCGTGCAAGAGCGCGCCACGATGGGTGTGGAACGACTTTCCTGGCGAGAGGACGAGCCGGTGCTGGCGGCCCTTAGGGTCGGTCAGCTGGACTTGGTCGCCGACCGCGAACGGGCCGCGAGGCTGCGTGATCACTCCGCCAGGCTAGCGCCGGGTGCTTCCTGCCCGACCGGGTGTCCTGGCGGAGCGGCGAGGGCTCGATCAGCGGCCGGCGAAGGCGTGGTCGAGATCGGCAGTAGCCAGCACCCCGTAGACCTGGCCGGTTGACTCGATGAGCAAGTATTCCGAGGCCGGTGCCCGCCTGACCGCTTCGATCAGGTCCATGCCTGACAGATCGGCCGACAAGATCATGTCCGGGTCAAGCGTCCTGGCCAGCGATCCCGCGTCGATCCACGGCCTGCGTTGCTCGGGCGTCGCGATCACGGCACCCTCGTTGACGATGGCGATCGGCTTGGCGTCATTGTCGACGACCACCAGGGCCCTGGCTTGTGCCAGGTCCGCCCGCCTGATCGCCTCGGCCAGCGGCAGCGACGGCGGGATCGGGATCGCCCGCCTCGCCAGGGTCCTTGCTTGCAGGGCCGGCAGCCGTTCCCTGACCTTTGCCGACCGCAGGGCCTGTCCGGCGCTCATGAACATGAAGGCCGCGACTGCCAGCAGCCACAGGCCGTAGTAGCCGTTCCGCAGGCCGACCAGGCTGCCGGGGAAGGCCAGCGGTATGCAGGCGAGCGCGATCGCGATTGCGCGCCCGGCGTAGGCCGCCAGCACCGTGGAGTAGGCGTTCTTCCCTGTCACCTTCCACAGCACGGCGCGCAGCACCCGGCCGCCGTCAAGCGGCAACCCCGGCAGCATGTTGAAGGCGCCGACTACCAGATTAGCCAGGACGAGGCGATCCAGCAGGACTCGCGCGATGCCGTCCGTCTTGAACAGCACGTTCACGCCGATGCCGAGTCCGGCCAGCGCGAGCGACATGGCCGGCCCCGCAGCCGAGACCAGGAATTCCTGGCCGGGAGTCGGCGGCTCCTGCTCGATCTCGGAAAACCCGCCGAGCGGGTAGAGCAGGATCCTGCGCACCGACAGGCCGAACTTCCTGGCGACCACGCTGTGACTCAGCTCGTGAATCAGCACGGAGGCGTACAGCAAGACAACGAACGCGATGGCTACCAGGTACCGCGCGAACGAGCCGCGGACGGTGCCGGGCAAGGCCGCGGTGTTGGAGTAGAGCACCACCAGGGCCGCCGCTATGACGAACCAGTAGGGCGAGACGTAGACAGGAATGCCGAACGGCCTGGCGATGATGATCCCCATCCGGGTACCCGGCCGCGAGCCCGCTGCCGGGTCTGGCCGCGCCGGCTTCGGCGAGCCGTCCTGCTGGATTCCACCTGCCACGCATAGATGCTACGCGGCCTGGGGCGATTACCGATCATCCGCTGTTTCGCCGCGTCCGGCGCGCCGGACGCGGCGAAGGACCCGCCGCTGTCAGTCCTCTCCCATAGTCTGCCTGCATGACCGAAGTTCTCGTCCCGACGCTAGCGGCAGCCGGAGCAGAGGACGGGCTGGCAGCAGGCGAGGCCGCCCCGGACGAGACCGGCACGGACCGGAGCGGCACCGGCGAGACCGGCACCGCGGAGCCCGGCACCGGGGAGCCCGCGGGCCCGGCCACCGACGCCGAGCGGCCGCACGGGCCCAGCTTGTCGCCGTCTCGGGCCGCCGACTTCATGACCTGCCCGCTGCTGTACCGGTTCCGGGTAGTGGACAGGCTCCCTGAGCCGCCGAGCCCGGCTGCGGCGCGTGGCACCCTGGTGCACGCGGTCCTTGAGCGGTTGTTCGACGAGCCGCCACCGGCCGCACGCCAGCGACCGCAAGGACGCTGCTCAGCCCGCAGTGGGCCCGCCTCGTGGCCGAGGAACCCGCGCTGGCCACGCTGTTCGAGGCCGAAGCTGAGCACCAGGTATGGCTCGAAGAGGCGGCGGGGATGCTGGACCGCTACTTCACCCTGGAAGACCCGACAAGGATCGAGCCGACCTACCGCGAGATGTCAGTGCAAGCCATGCTCGACTCCGGTCTCACATTGCGCGGTTACATCGACCGGCTCGACGTCGCGCCGACCGGCGAGATCCGGATCGTCGACTACAAGACCGGAACGGCGCCACGGGAAGAGTACGAGGCCAGGGCGCTATTCCAGATGAAGTTCTACGCTCTGGCGCTGTGGCGGGCGGGGGGTACGATCCCCCGGCTGCTGCAGCTGATCTACCTGGGCAACGGGGAGATCATGCGCTATGCGCCAGACGAAGCCGATTTGCTGGCGACCGAGCGCAAGATCAACGCCCTCTGGCAGGCCATAGACCGGGCCAGGACGTCGGGTGACTGGCGCCCCCGCCAAAGCAGGCTCTGCGACTGGTGTTCCTACCAGGCCCTGTGCCCCGTGTTCGGGGGCACACCACCACCGCTGCCTGGCCTTGCCCGCCACCGCAGCCCAGCCAGCCGGCTTGCCGGCTCCTCAGGTTCCGGCGCAGCCAGCCGGGGAGGGCTAGGCGACCGGAAAGTTCTCGGGGAAATGGCAGGCGACCTTGTGCCCCGACGCCAGTTCCTCGAGCGGCGGTTCCACGGTGCGGCAGATGTCCTGCGCTTTCCAGCACCTGGTGCGGAAGCGGCAAGCGCTCGGCGGGTTCAGCGGACTGGGCACGTCGCCGGTGAGCCTGATGCGCTCCCTTCGCTCCCTGGCTCCGCCCTCGCCGCGGACCGGCTCTGGTACCGGCACCGCCGACATCAGCGCCACTGTGTAGGGGTGGTGCGGGTGCGCGTACAGGGCGTCCCGGTCAGCCATCTCCACCAGCTTGCCGAGGTACATCACTGCGACTGTGTCGCTGATGTGCCGTACCACCGACAGGTCGTGCGCGATGACGACGTAGGTCAGCCCAAGCTCGTTCTGCAGGTCTTCCAGCAGGTTGACCACCTGCGCCTGGATCGACACGTCGAGCGCGGAGACCGGTTCGTCGGCCACGATCAGCTTGGGTTTGAGCGCCAGCGTCCTGGCGATGCCGATGCGCTGGCGCTGCCCGCCGGAGAACTCGTGCGGGTACCGGTTGTAGTGCTCAGGATTCAGCCCGACGAGCTCGAGCAGGCCTTGCACTGTCTGCTTCGTACCGAGCTCGGTCTTGACGCCCTGCAGGCGGTAAGGAGCTCCCACGATCGCGCCGACGGTATGCCGCGGGTTCAGCGACGAGTAGGGGTCCTGGAAAATCATCTGGATGTCGCGCCGAAGCGGGCGCATCTTGGCCATGGACAGGTGCGTGATGTCGTGGCCGTCAAAGATGATCTGGCCGGCCGACGGCTCAAGCAGCCTGGTCAGCAGCCGGCCTGTGGTCGTTTTGCCGCAGCCGGACTCGCCCACCAGGCCCAGCGTCTGGCCAGGTGCCACCTCGAAGTCGATGCCGTCGACAGCCTGCACGGCGCCGACCTTGTGCCTGAAGATAACGCCGCGGGTGACCGGGAAATACTTCTGCAATCCGGTGACCCGCAGCAGCGCGTCGCCGCCGGCCCCGCTGCCCCCGGTCGCGGCTGCAGCGGTCACTGGCGCGCTCATGCATCCTCCATGTCCGGACCTGCCGCGGTATGCCCCACTCGGCTGGCCCGCAGCTTCTCACGCTGGCCGGCCGTGAGGTGGCAGGCGACCAGGTGGCGAGGCTCGATCTCCCGCAGCAGCGGTATCTCGTTCACGCTCCGGCCGTCGGTCATCGCGGCGTAGTCGCAGCGCGGGTGGAACGGACAGCCGGACGGCACATTGATCAGGCTGGGCGGCGTGCCCTTGATCGGGATCAGCCGCTCTGACCTCGCTTCGTCGATGCGCGGCATCGAGGTCAGCAGCCCCCAGGTATACGGATGGCCGGGCCGCCAGAAGGTGTCCTCGGCTGATCCGTACTCTGCGACCCGGCCGCTGTACATGACCAGGATGTCGTCAGACAACTCCGCGACGACGCCGAGGTCATGCGTGATCATGATCACCGCAGAGCCGAACTCGCGCTGCAGGTCGGAGATGAGATCGAGGATCTGGGCCTGCACCGTGACGTCCAGCGCCGTGGTGGGCTCGTCGGCAATCAGCAACTCCGGATCGCAGCACAAAGCCATCGCGATCATCGCGCGCTGCCGCATGCCGCCGGAGAACTGATGCGGGTAGTCATCGGCCCTGCTCTCCGGCTTCGGGATGCCGACCCGGCCGAGCATGTCGATGGCGTGCTTGCGGGCAACCTGCTTGCTCACCTTATTGTGGATCCGGTAGGCCTCCACAATCTGCGCGCCGACGGTGAAGTACGGATGCAGCGCCGACAACGGATCCTGGAAGATCATGGCCATCTTGCTGCCGCGCAGCGCGCGGACCCGCTCCGGACTTGCGCCGATCAGTTCCTCGCCGTCCAGGAACACCTGGCCGGAGATGCTGGCGTGGGTGTACTGGTGCAGTCCGAGGATGCCGAGGCTGGTCACGCTCTTGCCCGAGCCCGACTCGCCGACGATGCCGAGAGTCTTGCCGCGCTCCAGCTTGAAGGACAGCCCGTCGACAGCCTTGACGATGCCGTCGTCGGTCGGGAAATGAATCTTCAGGTCCCGCACCTCGAGCATGGCACCGGTCCCTGGCCCGCCCGGCGCAGCTTGCGCGGCTACCTGGCCGGCGGGCGCCAGGTCAACGGAGAAGGCGGCACCACCGCCGCGCGTCACGGGACCGCTGCGCAGGGCACGCCGCCAGCCCTGCCCGGCCCGGCCGTCAGTCGCTGGCATCAGAGCCTCACCCTCGGGTCGATCACCGCGTACAGGATGTCCACGATCAGGTTGGCGACGACAATGAAGAACGAGGCGAGCAGGACAACGCCCATGATCTCCGGCAAGTCGGCGTTGCCGATGGCCTCCAGGGTGAACTGACCGAGGCCCGGCAGGCTGAATGTCTTCTCAGTCAGCACGGCGCCGCCGAGCAGCAGGCCGAGGTCCAGGCCGAAAATAGTCAGGATCGGCGTCAGCGCGGCGCGCAGGCCGTGCTTGAAGATCACCCGGCGCTCGCGCAGTCCCTTCGCCCGGGCCGTCCTGATGTAGTCCTCGTTCATCGTCTCCAGCATGCCGGCGCGGGTCAGCCGGGCGTACAGGGCCGAGTACAGGAATGCCAGGGTGATCCACGGCAGGATGAGGTTGCGAGCCCACTCGAAGGCGTTCGTCGTGATGGGGACGTACTGGACATTGAAGATGTGCCATTTGAAGCTGAAGAGGAGCAGCGCGATCTGCCCGGTGAAGAAGATCGGCAGCGAGACACCCATCAGCGCGGTGCCCATCGACAGCCGGTCGAAGAACGAGCCGCGGCGCAAGGCGGACACAACACCGATCGCGACGCCGCTGAGAAGCCAGATGATCGCGGCGCCCGCGGCGAGCGATGCGGTCACCGGGATATCGCTGACGAGCAATGGCCAGACCGGTTGCTGGTCGCGCCAGGAATAGCCCAGGCACGGCGGCGGGCAGTAGGTCTTCGTCGGACCGCTGTTGTACGTCTCGCCGACCACGATGCCTTTCAGGAACCGGCCGTACTGCACCTGCAGCGGCTTGTTGAGGCCGAGGGTGCCCTCGAAGGCGTACACCTCGGTAGGAGTGGGGTTGCGGCCGACATACTGCGCGGCCAGCGAGTATGTGGTCTGGCCTGCCAGCCTGGGCAGCAGGAAGAAGATCGCGAACGTGATCATGCTGACCAGGACCAGCAGCAGCGCTGTGGCGAATAGTCGCCTGACGATGAAGGTAATCACGATGTGTGGCGCCGGTACCCGCCCGCGAAGGCGGGTACCGGCGCTTTCACCTGCTCTCTTTCCCGATAACTCAGACTTGCCGACGGAGCTGGCCCTACTTCAGGCCGAGCACCGCGTAGTTGTACATGCCGTAGTAGCTGTCGACGTAGACGTTGGTCAGGTTCGGGTTCCGGTACAGCAGTACCTTCTGGTCGACCTCCGGCAGGATGCCGGCCTGGCCCATGATGTCCTTGTCGATTTGCGGCCAGATGGCAACGCGGTCGGCAGCGTTGGTGTCGTTCGCCGCCTTGGCGAACGCCGAGTTGATCGACGTGTTGTTGAGCATCTCGATGTTGGTGTTGCCGCCGCCTTCGGCTATCGCGTTCCCGTTCGAGATCTCGTCAAGGAACCCGTAGCCATCCGGCCAGTCAGCACCCCAGCCGCCGGCGGCGATGCCGATGTTGTGGGTCTTCATGTACGACGGGTCGCCGGCGAAGTTGGTGTAGTAGTTGCCGGACAGGAAGCCGTCCAGCGTCACCTTGATGCCGACCTGCCCCAGTGACTGCTGCAGCGCCTGCGCGGCCAGGACCTCCTGCGGCCGGTCGGTGCGATATGCCATGGCCGTGGTGAAGCCGTTCGGCTGGCCGCACAGCTTGAGCTGAGCCTTGGCCGCACTGACATCCCCGCCCGGCTGGGACAGGGCGTTGTAGAGGTCGAACTTCTGGTAACCGATGATGTTCGGCGGGATCACCGTGCTGGCGACGGCGCCACCGACGATCGGGCCGCCCCAGGCATCTTGCATCGACGTCTTGTTGGCCGCGTACTCGATCGCCTCGCGGCAATGCAGGTTCGGGATGGTCTGCGTGTCGAGGTAGGCGAACCGGAGGAAGCCGTTGATGGCGTCGTCGGAGTCAGCCTTCAGCGCCGTGTTGGTCAGGATCTTGGTCCTGGCCGCTGCCTGCACGCCGGTGCCGGCCATATCCACGTCGGCGTAGTTGGACATCAGGTTGTTGTCGATGGTGTTGGCGCTGACGTTGAAGTTGACCACGATCTTGTTGACTAGCTGCTTGGCCTGCGGGTCGCTGGCTGCGCTCCAGTTCGGGTTCTTCACCAGCACGAGCTGCTTGTTCGGGGTGTAGCTCTGGAACTCGTAAGGCCCGGTCGAGATCGGGTGCAGCTGGAAGTTAGCGCCGCCGTACTTGCCGGCGTCCCAGCTCTGCTGCACCGGGGTGCTCTGCGGGAGCGCGACCACGTAGTCGAAGTCCGAGAACGGCGCGGCCAGGTGGAACTGGATCGTCGTCGAGTCCGGAGTCGTGATCGAGGTCAGCGGGCTGTTCGGCTGGGCGTAGGGACCCTTGTACGTCGGGTCCTGCAGGAGCACCTGGTAATAGTTCGGCCCGTTGGGCAGCACGGTCTTGGCGTACGTGCGCTCGATGCCGTACTTCACGTCCTGCGCCGTGACCGTCTGGCCGTTCTCGAACTTGACGTTCGGGTTGATGTGGTACGTCCAGATCTTGCCGCCGTCGCTGGCAACGCCAGGTCCGGTTGCCAGCTGAGGCACCAGCTGCAAGCCGCACTGGCCGGGGCAGGACTTGTAGGTCATCAGCTGCATCGAGTACAGCCGGACGAAGTCCCACATGAACGCGTAGTAGGTGTTGTCGTAGTCAGTGGAGTCCGGGGTGTTGCTCAGGTCGTAAGTGAGCGTCCCGTTCGACACCGTCGACGACTGGTTCACCGCCTGGCTGATGCCCTCACCGTAGAACGTCTTGGCGGCCGTGCTCGTACCAGGCGAGCTCGAACCGCTGCTGCCGCAAGCAGCCACGGCGAGCGCCGAGGCGGCGAGCAGCGCGCCGAACGAAAGACCCTTATGTCTTCTCATTTGATGGAAGCGCCTCCTGTCAGTTACTGCATCTAGTTCGCTTTGTGAACCAGCTATGGGGGGTTATCGGCTCCTGGGGTCCAGCGCGTCGCGCAGCCCGTCACCGAAGAGGTTGAACGCCATCACGGTCAGGAAAATGGCCATGCCCGGAAGCACCATGTACATGGGGTCGATGTAGTAGTAGCTGTTGGTGACCGCGTCCGAGAGCATCTGCCCCCAGCTGGGTGTTGGCGGCACGATGCCGACCCCCAGGTAGGACAGCGCGGCCTCGAACAGGATGTTGGTCGGCAGCAGCAGCGTGGAGTAGACCAGGATCGGGCCGACCAGGTTCGGCAGCAGCTCGCGGCGCAGAATGTAAGGGCCGCGGGCACCGAGACTCCTTGCCGCGTCCACGAACTCCCGCTCGCGCAGCGACAGCGTCTGGCCCCGGATGATGCGGCCCATGTAGGGCCAGCTGAAGAAGCCGATGATGAAGATCAGCATCCAGACGCGCAGGCCGTTGCCCGCCAGCGTGATGCCGAAGAAACTGGCCTTGGCCGGCACCACTCCCACCAGCGCGATGGCGAACACCAGCAGCGGGAAGGCCAGGAAGATGTCCATGGTCCGCGCGATCAGGGTGTCGACCCAGCCGCCGAAGAACCCGGAGACGATCCCGAAGAAGACCCCAATGGCCACCGCGAGCGCGGTCGACAAGAACGCGATCAGCAGCGAGTAGCGGGCGCCGACGACGATCCTGCTCAGCATGTCCCGGCCCGTGACCGGTTCGACTCCGAACGGATGCGCCAGGCTGATGCCGCCGAAGGCGCCATTCGGGCCGCTGAGGGTGGGGTTTATCAGGCTGGTGTGGTAGACGTCCGGGTTCTGGACCAGCATCGGGCCGAAGATCGCCACCACGATGAGGAACAGGATGAACACGGCGCTGCCGATCGCGAGCTTGTCCCGGCGCAGCCGCAGCCACGCGATCTGGCCGAGCGACCGGCCCTCGATGCGCTTGCTGCCAAGACCACGGGCGGCTA
>CAVYDE010000005.1:0-642767 GCA_963767215.1 uncultured Actinomycetota bacterium | reverse complement strand
CTCAATCAGACAGACGCCGCTGCTCAGACTCTCGGACCAGCGATCGGCGGCGGACTCGTCGGCCTGCTGGGAGCCCCTCTCGCGATTACCGTCGACGCGATCAGCTACCTCATTGACGCAGCGCTCAACGCGAGCCTCCGGGTAGACGAGCCGCAGCCTGACTCCCGCGACCGCAATCTTCGCGCCGAGATTCGCGACGGCCTGCGATGGACATACCGACATCGCACGCTGGGCCCGTTGGCGGCATCGAGTCACGTCTGGTTCCTCGCCAACGGAGCCGCAATAACCGTGTTTTCCTCCTTGCCCTGCGATCGCTCGGATTCACCGCCTACACATTCGGGTTGCTGCTGGCAGTGTTCGGTATCACCAGCCTGATCGGCGCGTCGATCGCACCATGGTGCGGTGCTCGGCTCGGATCGGGACGGGTGATCATACTCGCGCGCGTTGCGTACCCGATCGCCTGGCTTCTCGTGGCCATCGCCCCTTCAACCGCGTTCGGTGATGCCCTGCTGTTCGTTGCGCTGTCCCTCCAGGGACTTGCCGCGGGCATCGAGAACTCCAACGAGATGGGCTGGTGGCAGGCACTCACGCCGGACGAACTTCTCGGCCGAGCGAACGCCACAAGACGCTCGGTCAATCGAACGATGGCCGCACTCGGCGCTCTCACTGCCGGCCTCATCGTCGGGCTGATCGGTGATCGCCCCACGCTCATCGGAGTGACTATCGTTTTCGCGGCCGCCGCGCTCACCGCAGCACTATCGCCGCTGCGCGAAGCATCCAACCAAGACAGCATTAAGGCCGAGACATCTTCTCTTTCCGCTGAGGAGGCATCTCCGGCTGGCGATGGGTCTTGAGCGGACTCTGCGTGGCCACACGCGGCGTTCGGCTGGCTAAGCACGCGCATCCGGTGGCAGCTTCAGCTGATCGCAACCGAGCGGCCCGCGCCCGCCAGCGCAATGACCTCGTGTTCACGAGTGGCCACGGCACGCCTTAGGCAGCTCGATGGCCAGCGTTGCCGTACTTCGGCGTTGTACAGGTCAGCAGAGAGGCCAGTTACAAGATCGCAACTGGCCTCTGACGTGGGTGGAGCTGAGGGGATTCGAACCCCTGACCCCCTCGATGCGAACGAGGTGCGCTACCGGACTGCGCTACAGCCCCTGGAACGCCACTGAGCATAGCAATTACTGGGCACCCGTTGCTCTCGGCGATCACTTAACGGACGAACGGCCGTCCTGACCTGACAGATCAGCTGGCCAGAGCTTTGTCCCGGCCGAGCTCGGCGAGATGGGACCTGACCGCTGGCCACTCCGCCGCAGTGATCGAAAACCGCGCTGAGTCCCGAGGGCGCCCGTCGGCAGCCAGCCGGTGCGAGCGCAGGATGCCCTCATACCGGGCGCCAATCCTGTGCATGGCGCGGCGGGAGCGCTCGTTCCGGGCGTCGGTGTGCAAGCACACGCTCTCCACCTGCCAGGTCTCGAACGCGAAGGTCAGCATCAGCCGCTTCATCTCGGTGTTGGCTCCGGTACGGATCGCCGACCTGCTCAGCCAGGTATGGCCGATCTCGCAAGTGTCGGGGCCGTCGTGACCGCGCCGCGAGTGACCTTCCGGCCAGGCCCACCACTGCAGATCCCACAGCCTGCTCGAGCCGATGACCGCCTCGTCCGCCAGCCTGACGACGGCGAACGGTGCAGCAGTGCCAGCCGCACGCACCGCGGACGCCAGCTCGATGTAGCGGAGGGCCGCTGCCTCGGTCATTGGCACGGCAGTGAGCTGGTAAAGGTCTGCGTCGCCGGCAGCCGCGAATGCCAGTCCTGCTGCGTGCCGCCGGTCCAGCGGCTCGAGCCGCACGTGCCGACCCGCAAGCACCGGGTCCAGGAGCACCATAGTCAGCATCCTCGTATTATGTTACAGTACAAAGTGAGTTTATGACTACACAATACTTGCCTGCGGGCCGCAGCGCGAGCGAGGTAGCGGCCGATGTCGAGAGCGCGGTCCGCGACGGCCGGCTGCGCCCGGGCGCAGCGCTGCCTCCAGTGCGCACTCTGGCGGCCGAACTGGGGCTGAGTCCGGCCACGGTCGCCGCGGCATACCGGGATTTGCGTCTGAAGGGGATCGCCCGCGGCCATCGCCGGGCCGGGACGCGGATCACCGGGTCGCCGCCAACCGCGCCGCGCCCGGCACTGACGGTGCCAGCTGGTGCCAGGAACCTGATCTCCGGCTCGCCGGACCCCGCCTTGCTGCCCGCGCTGCCGGCCGTCCGGCGCCTGGTGGCCAGCGCATCGGTATCCCCGCGGCTGTACGGCGACACGCCCCCGGTCTCGCCGCTGCTGGCGGAGCTAGCGTCCGGGCGGCTGCTGGCCGATGGCATCGATCCGGCCAACCTGACGGTAGTCAGCGGTGCGCTCGACGGCGTGGAACGGATCCTCGGCGCCTGGCTGCGACCCGGCGACCGGGTCGCGATCGAGGATCCTGGCTACCCGCCGCTGCTCGACCTCCTCAGCGCGATGGACCTTGAGCGCGAACCGGTCCCCGTGGATGAGTCCGGTGCGACACCCGAGGGCCTGGCCCGCGCGATCGCGGCCGGCTGCCGGGCGGTCGTGGTCGTGCCGCGGGCACAGAGTCCGACCGGGGCGGCCTGGGACGCGGCGCGCGCAACTGACCTGGCTCTGGTGCTCGACGCCGCGCCAGATCTCCTGGTGATCGAGGATGATCACGCCGCCGAGGTCGCCGGCGCCCCAGCGCTGACGGTCACTGCGGCATGCAGGCGCTGGGCCGCGATCAGGTCAGTGTCGAAGTCGCTCGGGCCCGATCTGCGGCTGGCGGTGCTGGCCGGCGACGCCGTCACCGTGGCCAGGGTCGAAGGCCGCCAGGCGCTCGGGGCGGGCTGGGTGAGTCACCTGCTGCAGGACACCGTCGCGGCGCTCTGGCAGGACCCGCAGACCGGTCGGCTGCTCGCGCGCGCCAGCGCAACGTACACCGAGCGGCGGCAGCGGCTGCTCAGCGAGCTAGCCGGCGCGGGCATCGCTGCGACAGGCCGGTCCGGCATGGCGGTCTGGGTCCCGGTCGCCGACGAGATCGGCGCAACGTCGGGCCTGCTGGACAACGGCTGGGCGGTGGCGCCGGGGGCGCGATTCAGGACCGCGTCGCCGCCAGGCATCAGGATCGGCATCGCGACGCTGACCGGGGCCGAGGCAGTGCGATTGGCCGCCGACCTCGCCGGTTGCCTGGCCCGGCGGCCGCGCCGCAGCGACTGAGACCGCCACACCGGCCGCGCCGCAGCGACTGAGACCGCCTAGCCCGGCGGCCGCGATCGCGCGCGACCGCGGCCGATGCCGCCGAGATTGTCACATCGGCTGCGATGGCGGTCTACCGAGAACTCCGATGCGCTGCGGCTCAGTCGCCTACCGCCCGGACAGTTGCGTCGGCGTACTGGTCGTAGAGCTGGTCGCTGAACCTCGCGGAGATGTCGATGATCTGAGCCGAGTACTGCTCTTCCTCGGCTGCCCTGAGCTCGCCCTCGCGCTGGCGGGCAGCCTGGGCTCGCAGGTCCATAGCCGCGCGGCGCCGCGCCTGCTCAGCGTCCGCGATCGCGGCCTCGCGGAGAAGGAGAAGGTACAGGCCGAGCATGCCTGCTGGCGGGACAGACACCAGCCAGGACGTGAGCTTGAGCGCGACGCAGGTGCCCGCGACTGCGGTCAGCAGCACGAGGATCGTGAGCAGCCGGCGCCGTGCCTGCAGCACCCGCGAACGGCGAACCGGAGCGGGGCCTGCCCAGGGCCCCGGCGCGAAAGAACGGGCCCGCGGCGCGTCAGCGTCCGCCGCGTCGTAGCCCGCGTCACCGTCGCGCTCGTGGCCGTCGCGCTCGTGGCCGTCGCATTCATGGCTCGCGTCACCGTGGCTCGTGTACCCCTCGTCACTGTGGCTCCGGTAGACCTCGTCCGCCGGCGCGGGCTGGTCAAGGCTGCCGGGCTCCTGGCGCACCGCCTGCAGTTCGTGCGGACGCCGTAGCCACCTGGGCACGAGAACGAAGAGCCAGATAAGGATGATCGCTGCGTACAGGACGACGCTCACCTGCGCGCCGCCCTGGAGACGGCTCCAGCAGGATCGGTCAGCCGACCGCAACTCGGGCGGGTGGTGACATGGCACGCCAACGAGCAGTTGCGCATGGCGCAAGGTAGCGAATCAGCGGTGGCCACGTCACGCACGGTAAACGCCAGCGACCGTGTTGACGAGCATTCGGCCCGGTGTGTCGCGAGATCGGCAACTACACCTGTAACTCCCGGTCGCCGACCAGCCCGCGACCGGCCGCCAGCCGCGCCCCGACCGTGCCGCCAGCCGGCCTCGACCGTACCGCCTGCCGGCCCCGACCGTACCGCCAGCCGCTCGCTAACCCGCCCGCAGCCGGCCGGAGGTGACGGTGCTGCGCCAGCGGCGCATCAGCCCGTTCGGCACGTCCTCGACGGTGAGCGCATAGCAGATGTGGTCGTGCCAGGCTCCGTCGATATGCAGGCAGCGCCGCCGCAGGCCCTCCTCGCGGAAGCCAAGTTTCTCGACGACGCGGCGGCTCGCCGTATTCTCCGGCCGGATCGTCGCCTCGATCCGGTGCAAGCCGACACCGAAGAAACACTGGTCGAGGGCGAGGGCCAGGGCCGTCGGGATGATGCCGCGGCCGGCGAACGCCTCATCGATCCAGTAGCCCACCTGCGCCGACCTGGACGATCCCCAGACGATGCTGCCGATTGTCAGCTGGCCGGCGAACTGGTCGTCATAGGTGACAACCCAGGGCAGCGCCAGGCCCTGGCGGGCTTCCCGCCGCATCGTCCTCGCCATCGACACGTACGGGCCGAGGCTCGACCGGTACAGCGGCGTCTCCGGGTTGGTCGGCTCCCACGGCCGCAGCCATGAGGAGTTCCGTACCCTGGCGTCCCGCCACATGGCGGCGTCCTTAACCTTGATCGGGCGCAGGCTCACCGGGGCGTCCAGAAGTGAGGGCTCGGTGAGGGTCACCCATCCGCGCGAACGTGGCACGAGTCCATCATCGCGTGAGGACGGCATCCTTCGCCATCGGGTCGATGACGAAACCAGCTGAATACCGATTGTGTCGGATTGGCACGTCTGTGTCGCTCGCGAGTGACTAGGTACGGTGCGACAGCTGATGCGGCAGGGACTGCAGTCGCCCCCGGGCTGGTTCAGCTGCCCGCCGGGCGCGGATGGTCACCGCCGCCGATCTGGTCGACCGCGTGCTCCAGCAGCCCGCCCAGGACGGCCATCCCGTCCCTGACCCCGCCGGTGGACCCAGGCAGGTTGACGATCAGGGTGGCGCTCGCCAGCCCGGCCACGCCGCGCGACAGGGCCGCCGATGCGACCCCGGCGGCGATTCCGGCCGCCCTGATCGCCTCAGGGATGCCGGGGATCTCCCGGTCCAGTACAACCCTGGTCATCTCCGGCGTGAGGTCGCCGGGCGTCAGACCGGTGCCGCCCGTCGTCACGACGACGTCGTAACCCGCGACGACCGCCTCGCGCAGCGCGATCTCGACCGGAGCTCCGTCGGGGACCACCACCGGCCCGTCAACCGAGCAGCCAGCCGCTTGCAGCAGTTCCGCGAGAACGGGGCCTGAGCGATCCTCGTACACGCCGGCCGAAGCCCTGTTGGAGACCGTGATCGCCAGCGCCCGGATCACGGCCGGTGCCAGCTTCCGGTCTTGCCGCCGGTCTTCTCCTCGACGCGCACGTCGGTGATGACCGCCGCCGGATCGATCGCCTTGATCATGTCGATCAGCGCCAGCGCGGCGACCGTCACGGCGGTGAGCGCTTCCATCTCCACGCCGGTCCGGTCGGCTGTCCTCGCGGTGCAGCTGATCCGCACGCCCTCGTCGGTGACGGACGCGTCGACGGCGACCGAATGCAGCCCGATCGGGTGGCACAACGGGATCAGCTCTGGCGTCCGTTTGGCGCCCTGGATCCCGGCGATGCGCGCGACCGCGAGCGCGTCGCCCTTGGGCACGTCGCCGGCCCGCAGCGCCGCGACCGCTTCGGCGGACAGCAGCACCATGCCGGTCGCGGTCGCCGACCTGGCCGTCACCTCTTTGCCCGACACGTCGACCATCCTGGCCTGCCCGGCCGCGTCCAGATGCGTGAGGCCATGGTCGGTCACGGCAGGTCCAGCACCTCGACCCTGGCCCCGGCGTCGAGCGAGGTGATCTGCTCGGGAACGACGACCAGCGCGTTCGCCCTGGCGAGCGACGCAAGCTGGTGCGAGGCCTGCCCGGACACCGGCGTCACGAGTCCTGCCGCGCTGTCCAGTACGCCGCGCAGGAACGAGCGCTTGCCATCCGGGGACCTGACCGGCTGGGTTAGCACCGCGTGGGCCGGCTTACCACGTTCCGTCAAAAGATCCTGAAGTGCATCCAGGGCCGGCCGGACGAACAAGCAGAACGAGACGTACGCGCTGACCGGATTGCCAGGCAAGGTAAAGATCGGCGTGGCGTCGGCGCCGACCGTGCCGAAGCCCTGCGGCATGCCAGGCTGCATCGCGATCTTGCGGAAGCTGACGGTGCCGAGCGTCGCCAGCCCCGCCTTCACGACGTCATGCTCGCCGCCCATGCTGACGCCTCCGCTGGTGATCAGCAAGTCCGCGTCCGCCAGCGCGTCCTGCACAGCGGCGAGCACCGCGGCGGTCGTGTCGCGCACGATCGGGTGCCGGCGAGCCTCGCAGCCGGCTTCGCGCGCGGCGGCGGTGAGCATCGTGGCGTTCGACTCCCAGATCTGGCCAGGGATCAGCTCGCTGCCCGGCTCGACGAGTTCGTTGCCGGTGGAGATCACCGTGACCCGCGGCCGCGGTCTGGCCAGCACAGTGCCGTGCCCGGCGGCCGCGAGCAAGCCGAGGTGCACCGGCCCGATCCGGGTGCCCGCGCTCAGCAGCACGTCGCCGGGCCTGGCATCGCCGCCGGTCAGCCGGATCGAGGATCCTGCCTTGACCGGCTCGTAGATGCGCACCCGATCGGTTCCGGCGTCGGTCAGCTCGACCGGGATGACGGCATCCGCCCCGGCTGGCATGGCCGCCCCGGTCATGATCCTGATCACCGAGCCGGGAACGTGGTCACGGTGGCCGGTGTCACCCGCAGCGATCTCGCCGTTCACCGGGAGAACCGCCGGGTGATCGCGGCTCGCGTCCGCTACGTCGCTGGCGATCAGCGCGTAACCGTCCATGGCGGAGTTGTCAAAGGACGGCAGCGGGTGCTCTGCTGTCACGTCCGCGACGAGCACGGCCCCAAGGGCGTCAGCCAGTGTCAGCTCGCGCGGCGGCAGCGGCCTGATCGCTGCCATTATGTCGGCGAGGTAGGTCTCGACGGAGTCCATCACGGCCTGCCCTGCATGTCGGTGATCGCAGCCTACTTGCTACTGGCCGGCCTCACCGGCGGCAGGTTATCCAGGTAGTCGCGGAGCCACGGCACGAACTCGGGCGCGACGTCCGGCCGGTCGCAGGCGAACTTGATCTGCGTCTGCAGGTAATCCAGCTTGTTGCCGGTGTCGTAACGACGGCCGCTGAACAGCACGCCGTGGACGCCGCCGCCGTCGCGGCCCTCCCCGCGGTCTGTCCTGGCCAGCGTGCGAAGCGCGTCGGTCAGCTGGATCTCGCCGCCGCGGCCGGGCTTGGTCTCCCTGAGCACGTCGAAGATCGACGGGTCGCAGACGTACCGGCCGATGACGATCCAGTTCGAGGGTGCCTCGCCGACCGGCGGCTTCTCCACCAGGTCAATGACGGCGACGACGTCGCCGGTGTCGGTCGGCTTGATGGTCGCCACGCCGTAGGCCGATACCTGCTCGGGTTCGACCTCCATCAGGGCGATGACGCTGCCGCCGTACTCCTGCCTGACCTCGAGCATGCGCTGCAGCAGCCGGTCGCGGCCGTCAATGAGGTCGTCCCCCAGCAGCACCGCGAACGGCTCGTTGCCGACGTGATTGGCCGCGCAGAGCACGGCGTGCCCGAGACCGAGGGGCTGCCCCTGGCGGACGTAGTGCATTCGCGCGATGTCGTTCGAGGCGCGGATGCTGGCGAGCCCGGCCTCGTCGCCCTTGGCTTCCAGCACCCCCTCGAGCTCGATGTTGCGGTCGAAGTGGTCCTCGATGTTGGTCTTGCTCCGCGCCGTCACCATCAGCACGTCGGTCAGGCCGGCTGCCGCCGCCTCCTCGACCACGTACTGGATCGCCGGAGTGTCGATGACCGGCAGCATCTCCTTGGGCATTGCCTTCGTGGCGGGCACGAACCTGGTACCGAGGCCAGCTGCCGGGATGACCGCCTTGGTGACCGGTGGTGAATGAGCCATGCTGAGAACCTTAGCTATCGACAGGAGGACTGGTGCACGGCACAGGCCAGGAGGGTCAGCCTGCGAGCGGTGGCGAATCATCCGGTACGCCTGCTCTACCCGGATTGTCTGATCAGCCGGGCGGACCTGGTCGGTCGGACGGCTCCGGGACGCCCGCCTCTGCCGGGGGGCCCCGGCCAGCGCGCCTAGATATGCCCGGATCAGCCGGGGCAAACCGCAGCGTCCCCGGTGCGGCGGCCGCCGGCGCCCTGATCGGCGAGGCCAAGGCGTCGCTGCGGGCCAGGGTCCTGGCCGCGCGCCGCGCCATGCCGCCGGATCAGCGCCTGGCGGCCGGGCGCCTGCTCCGGGACACGCTGCTCGGAATGCCAGAGATGCAGATGGCCGGCGCGATCGCGGCCTACGTATCGGTCGGCTCGGAGCCGGATACCAGAGCGCTGCTGTTCGCCTTGTGGAAGCGAGGGTCGTATGTGCTGCTCCCGGTGCTGCAGCCCGATGGCGACCTGGACTGGGCCTCCTACGAAGGGCCGGACTCGCTGGCGGCCGGGCCGCGCGGCCTGCTCGAGCCGACCGAGCCGCGCCGCGGTGTGACAGCGATCACAAGCGCCGATCTGGTGATCGTGCCGGCGGTCGCGGCCGACCGCTCAGGTAACCGGCTCGGCCGGGGCGGCGGCAGCTACGACCGGGCGCTGGCCAGGGTAGGTGCGGCGATCCCGACGATCGCGCTGCTCTACGACGGCGAACTGCTCCCTGCGGGCGAGGTGCCGGCCGGGCCGCTTGACCAGCCGGTCCGGGCCGCGGCCCTGCCTGCCGAAGGAATCACCAGGCTCCGCTAGCCGTTGCTACCATTTAGCAGTTGACCGCGGCGAGTGCTAACGCCGCAGAGGGAGGAAACGTGCCGACGTACCAGTACGCCTGCACCGATTGCGGAGACCGGTCCGAGGTCGTGCAGCGGTTCACCGACGATCCGCTGACAGTGTGCAGCGCCTGCGCCGGCAAGCTCCGGAAGGTTTTCTCCGCGGTCGGCATCGTCTTCAAGGGCTCTGGTTTCTACCGGACCGACAGCCGTGCTGGCGCGAGCACTGTCCCGGCCGGCAAGGACGTCGCGGCCGCCAGCTCGAACGGGTCGACTTCTGAGGGCTCATCCGGCAGCTCGGACTCGGCCAAGAACGGCTCGGAGCCGGCCAAGAGCAGCTCGTCGGGCGACTCGGCCGCCAAGCCTGCCAGCTCCCCCTCCAGCGGCGAGAAGAAGTCGACCTCGGTCACCGCGGCCACGTCTAGCTGAAGCCACGATCTCGCGATCTTGCTATCGATCGAGGAAGTCAGTAAATACGACTGACAAGCTCGATCGATAACGCGATCGTCTACATTAGCCGCGTGAACGACCGGGCAGAGATAGGCGTCATCGGCGGATCCGGCTTCTACGAATTCCTCGACTCAGCCGACGAGGTGCAGGTCGAGACGCCGTTCGGGCCGCCCAGCGATCCGCTGGTGATCGGCGAGGTGGGCGGCAAGCGAGTCGCCTTCCTGCCGAGGCACGGCCGGGACCACCGGTTCCCGCCACACAAGATCCCGTACCGGGCCAACCTGTGGGCACTGCGCTCGGTCGGGGTGCGCCAGGTACTCGCGCCAAGCGCTGTCGGGTCGCTGACCGCGTCGTACGGACCCGGCACGCTCATCGTGCCTGATCAGATCGTGGACCGGACCAGCGGCCGGACGCAGACGTTCTATGAGCACAACGGCGCGGTGCATGTCGGGTTCGCCGACCCGTACTGCCCCGTCGGCCGGGTGAACGCGGTCAACGCGGCCCGGGCCACTGGCTGGGACGCCGTTCCGGCCGGGACGCTGGTAGTGATCGAGGGGCCGCGATTCTCCAGTCGGGCCGAGTCGCGCTGGTACGCCGCGCAGGGCTGGACGCTGGTCGGCATGACCGGGCATCCTGAGGCCGTGCTGGCTCGGGAGCTTGCGCTCTGCTACACCTCGTTCTCGCTGGTCACCGACCTGGACGCCGGCGTGGAGGAGGGCTCAGGCGTGACGCACGCCGAGGTGTTCGAGGTCTTCGCGGCCAATGTCGCCCGGCTCCGGCAAGTGATCGTCCGGGCCATCGAGGATCTGCCGATGGACCGAGCCTGCCCCTGCGGGCACGCGCTGGACGGGCTGAAGCTGCCGTTCGAACTGCCGTGACGTGGCCGGTCAACGCGTCCGGGAGGTTGGTCAGCCGGGGGAGTTGCGGGTGCCGCGGCGCGCGGCCAGCCGGCCGAGCAGCCGGGTGACCAGGCCTGCCGCGCGCGCCGCGGCCTGCTGTTCAGCGGCTCGGGACGCGAGCACAGCGGCGAAGCCGTAACCGCGCATCTGGTCCTCGTAGTCGCCGATCGCCGCGATCAAGCCGGCTCGTCCGGGGCCGGCTCCGGCGAGCTGGCTGGTGAGCAGGGCCGCGTCTTGCAGCGCCGTGTTCGCGCCGGATCCCCGCGCCGGGCTCATCGCGTGAATCGCGTCGCCGAGCACGGTGACCAGGGTCGGCTGCCAGGGCGGCACGGGCACCGAGCTGCTGATCCGGACGAAGAACGTCTCGCCGACGTCGGCGCGGGCGACGAGCTCGCGCAGATCTGGATGCCAGCCGCTGATCATCGTGGCCGCCACGTCATGCAGGCCGCCGCTGGTGAGCGCGACGAGACCGGCGTCGGTCACCGGGAAACTGTCTTGCTGCGCCGAGACTGCCCACATCAGGTAATCGCCGGCCGGGGTAAGCCGCACGTCAGGCGCGATCGCGGCCGCTGCGTCCGGCGGGCGTTGTCGGAACTGAACCATGCCTGCGGCCATGCCGACGGGTCCGCCGATGATCGCGCAGAAGCCGAGCCGGAGCGGGCCGGGAACGAGGGCCAGTACCGAGTCGTCGAGCAGCGTCTTGCCGTAGATGCAGCGCGACCCGGTATCGACGAGCCCGGCTTGCGGCAAGTACTGCTCGCGGACAACCGATCCTGGCGCCGTCCGCCCCGACGAGAACGTCCGCCCTGGCTGAGTGCCCGCCGGCGAACCTGAGCTGGACCCCGTCGTCATGCTGGGAGTAGCTCTCCAGCTCGCAGCCGAAGTGGAGACGTCCGGTCAGTCGAGCGGCCAGGATCTCCCGGAACGTCTGCCGGTCGACCGAAGTGGACATGGTCTCGGCCGAATCAGGGTCGCTGCTGTCGGCGCCGCGCGTCTCGTGCAGCACCCTGAGCTTGCTGGACAAGACGCTGTACTGGGTGCCAGGGCCGCCAGCGGTGGCGCAGGAACAGGTCGAACAGATCGGCAGGAAGGCAGCGTCGCAGCGCGAGCCCGGCTCTGGCGTCGACATGCAACCGGTAGCCCTGCCGCCTCGTGTCGAGCGCATCGTCGCGCTCGTACACCTCGGCCTCGATGCCAGCCTTGGCCAGGCCTTGCGCGAGGCAGAGTCCGCCGAGGCCAGCTCCGGCGATCGCCACCCGGAGTCCGGTCATCTGGTCATTCTGCCGGGCCGGCGGCGCGTTGCCGGCGGCGCTAGCTGGCTGGGGGGTTGCGGCTGGCCAGGCCGACGAGATTGCCTTCGCTGTCCCTGAAGAACGCCATCCGCTCCTCCCAGCCCGCCGGTCCGAACAAGCCCTCTGTGTCGGTATGGATGCCGTGCGGCTCGGCCTCGATGGTGACGCCTTCGGCGCGCAGCTTGTCCACGGCCGCTGTCACATCGTCGACTCGCAGGTAGATCAGCGCGCTCGGCGCGTTGAAGTCCAGCAGCAGCCTGGTGTCGCCGAGCCGGAGGAACGCCAGGCCCGGCGGTTCGAACCGGGCGATGAATTCGCAGTTCAGCACGCCCGTGTAGAAGGCCACTGCCCTGTCTAGATCTTCGGCGTGCTGCGCTACCTGATGCAGTTCCACGTCGTGCCACGTTCCCCTCTTGATCCTAAGTATGTAGTATAGCTATGTATCTTTGATAGGCATGCTATACATATCTGGTGGTCGTCAGCAAGCCTGAACCTGTCCGGGCGGAACCTGTCCGGGCGGAACCCGGCCGGGCGGAACCCGGCCGGGCGGAACCCGAGCCGGGCAGAGCTCGAGCGGGCAGAGCTCGAGCGTGTCGCCGCGGCGCTGAATTCTGGTGCCATCCACCTGCTTGCGCGGCCTAGCGACCGTTGACCGGCAGGCTGGCCTGACGCCGGCTCGGCGGTCCGCGCTATCGGTGATCGTGTTCGGCGGGCCGCGGTCCCTCGGCGCGCTGGCCGCAGCCGAGGGCGTCGCCGGGCCGACCATGACGCGGATCGTGGACGGGCTGGTCTTCGCCGGGCTGGCCGAGCGCGCGCCGGACCCGGACGACGGGCGCGCTGTCGTGATCGCGCCGACGGAGGCGGGTGACAGGCTGATGCGGGAAGCAGCACGGCGGCGAAGCACCGCGATCGCCGCCGCCATCGAAAGCCTGCCGCCCGCTGACCGGCGCCGGCTTGCGGCAGCCGCTGGCCTGCTCGACCGCGTCGCCGCCGCCGTCCGGGCTAACGCTCAGCCGGGCTAATCAAGGTCGCCGTGCTCGATCCTGGCCAGCCGCTGTTCGCGGACAAGCTGATCGAACTCGTGCTCCACCCGGACACTGCCCGTCACCATCGCGGCGAAGACGCCGGTTACGTCGCGCATGCTGACCACGCCGAGCAAAGTGCCGTCTTCGACGACCGGCAGATGCCGGATCCAGCGGGTTGCCATCTCTCTGGCTGCCTCTTGGAGCGGCATGTCGGGCGGCACGGTGAAGACTCCCGCCGTCATGGCATCGTCGACGGAGGTCTTGTCCGGATCTGCACCAAGAGCCACAGCGCGCAGGAGGTCACGTTCGGTGATGATTCCGAGCAGGTGGCCGCCGTCGGTGACGAGCAGCGAACCTGTTTGCTCTCGCCACATCCGCTCGGCTGCCGCGCGCAGGCTGTCGTTCGCCGACTCGGTGACAGTCGCCTCCGTCATGATCTCTCGTACCTGCACCGCAAACACTCCCGTCCGGGCTTTCCTGCCTGGCCCCACCCTAGGTCCGGGGATCGCCAGCCGATGGCGCCGGCCTGCTGGACTGGCGTCCGTCAAGGGACCCGATACCGGCTACGCTTAGTTCGGCTCTCGGCGGTGCACGACGCGTCGGCCGAGGTCTAGCAAGCCCCGATAGCTCAGGCGGATAGAGCGACTGCCTCCTAAGCAGTAGGCCGCAGGTTCGAGTCCTGCTCGGGGCGCCATGGAAAGCCGCAGGTCAGGTGGCACGTCGCGGGCCTATTCTTGATCATCTAGTGTGCGTCCTCGGCTGGCCCTGCCAGATCGGTGCCAGCTCAGCTCCGCCGAGCTGACTTGGCGGGCCTATCCAGGCCTTCGCGCGCCAGGTGCCATGCGAGATCATCGCGAATGAGGTCCGGAAACACGCCAGTTCGCTGACCGGCACCTGACGCGGGCGGCCCGAACAGGTAACAGCCACCGGGCATTTCGGTGAGCGACCGCCGGACATTCACAGGTCGTGACTCGAGGTCGATGTCAGCTCGGCGAAGCGCGGCCAGCTCAACCCACCGAAGGCTAGCGAAGACAGCGAACAAGATCAGAGCGCGGCGGCGCGGATCGATTGCATCGGCCAGCTCCAAACCTGGCGCACAGTGGAGGATCGTTCGCTTGGGAGAACGCTCCCCTCCTGTCCCTTGATCCGGCACGGGTTGCGTCCGATCAGGCCGTCGTCGACGTCCGTATTCAGGATGGCCTTCAGCAGAAGGTCGACTTGGTGGCGGTAACTGTACTTATGGCCGAGTCGAGCAGCGACGGCGGCAAGTGAGGATATAGATCACGGACGATGCGGCCGGCCATTTCGCCTTGACGGGCGATTACCTGCTTGCTCCATGGCCGACGCAGGGCGCGATCAGTACATGCGCGTTGGCTAGTCTGCGGTAGCCTGGCCCGGCTTGTGGCTGGTGTGGTCAGTAGCGGAGTACCGATGCACCGGATCGTTCGATCATCTGTTGCAGCGCGGCGACGTGCAGCTCGAATGCGGCCCGGCAGGCTTTGGTCAGCCGCGCCGAGGTGCGCGGCCGCTTGCCGACGAATGCCTTTCGGATCTCCAGGTAGCCCGCGGCCTCCAGCGTGGTCAGCTGCTTGGACAGCGCCGAGTCTGACAGCCCTAGCTCGTCGCGGATGAACTTGAAGTCCGCCCATTCCGCGGCGGCCAGCAGCGAGACGATCTCCAGCCGGGTCGGCGCGTGAATCAGCTCGTCGAATCTGGCTGCGGTCACCAGGCCCGCCCCGCCCGGTTGCCGAGCATGATCTCTCGCAGCTTGCGCATGAGGAACGGCCCTGCGGTGACCAGTGCGGCGCCGCCGATGGCGGTGGCGATCGTAGCCGGCAGGTGCGCGCCCGCGGCCCGCAGCGCGAACCCGATGCCCAGCGTTAGCGCGACCACAAGCCACACGAAGCCGACGATGGCCACCGCGCCGCGACCTCCGAGCAGTTCGCTGCTGCGCACCCGGGCGTGCCGGTAGGCGCCGAAGATCAGTGCGCTGGTGGCCTCGTCGGGTTGTAGGTGTCCGCTCATGGCCGATCTCCTCGTCCATCCGGCAAATACTTTCCTCGCAGGAAAGTATCACCGGACTTTCCAGCCAGGCAAGTACTTGCCGGAAACGCACGTGGGATCGGGCGCAGTCCGACTGTGCAGTCGCTCATCATGCATGAGCGAATAAGCCGCGCTCGCGTCCCAGGGCGATGGCAGCGCGGCGTCGGCTGTGTCCGCCGGGCCGGTTGGTCTGGCTACGAGTTCGCGGAGTCGCTGCACGTCGGCGGAGATTCTCTCGATGGTGCTCTGCACGGTCTCGTCCTTGTGTGCGTTGAGGCCGGAGAGGATCCATCCGCGGAGGAGGCTGGACGGCGGGACGTCCAGGCGGCCGGCTAGGCGCTCGATCTCGGCCAGGTCCTCGGGGGAGACGCGCGTGGCCACGGTGACCGACTTATTCGGTCGTGTGAAGACGGCACGACGAGCTGACCTGTCGCGGGGTCTTCGGGGTCAGCCAGCGCGGCAGGGGTCTTACCGAGCAGCCAGGCGGCCAGCCCCGGATCGGTCAGGAAGACCTTGGGGTGTCTTTTGACGCGGCGGGTGAGGTTGCGTGACCAGGCCGGCTAGGTGGTGAGCAGGTGGAAGGTCTCCAGCCATGCCCTGTGGTCGTAGACGGCCTGCCGCTCAAGCGGTGCGTCGTCGATGATGCCCTGCATGACCAGCTCGCAGCCGGTGCGCGCGGCGAACAAGCGCAGGAGCTGCACAGGCTGGTTCCCTGCAACAACTCGCGGCTGCCAGGGACCATGCGCGAGGGCCTGCTGGCCACGAGCAGTGAACACTAGACTCGCCAGATGCGGATGTTCATTGGGGTCCGATCGTGTCTCCGCAGAAGCGGCGCTGTCATGGGATATCACTTGGAGGTACTCGTGACTGACATGCTGATCCGTGACGTGCCCGATGACGTGGTAGCCGCTGTCGACGCGCGCGCCAGCCGTCTGGGTTTGTCACGCAGTGAGTATGTCCGGCGACGGCTGGCCCAGGACGCGGCCGGAGCCTGCACGGTAGTAAGTACCGAGGACCTGGCCCGGTTCTCGGAGCTTTTCGGCGACCTGGGTAATCCAGACGTGGTGCCGCAGGCGTGGCGGTGCCGGACTGGCTGATCGCCAAGTCCGCTCTGGTGCAGCTGGCCGCCAGCCGCGACGCGGCTGAGTGGGCCGCGCGGATCGAGCGAGGGCTTGTCCGGATCGCGATGGTTACGCGCCTCGAGGTCGGTTGTGCTGCCCGGTCCGGCGACGATCTTCGCTTCGGGGTTCCAGTGTCCGCCGTTGTCGGCGATGCCGGTGGAGTATCAGCCCCCCGCGATCGAGGACCGCGCTGTAGAGGTGCTGAGCCTGCTGGCCGACCGCGGTCAGCACAGGGCCCCATCGATACCGGATCTCATCATCGCCGCCACGGCAGAGTTCGCGGGGCTGACCGTCCTGCACCTAGGCACAAGGACTTCGAGATCACCGCCAGCATCACCGGCCAGCCCCTTGAGCGGCTCGAGGCCAGTTAAAGCGCCGCGACTGTGACAGCCTCCACGCTGATGAGCGGGCGCTTCGCCACGCCGATCGCTGTTGGCCGCGGCTATGAGGGGAACGGCTTCCAGTGCCCCTCGGAGACCACCTCGACGGTGCCGTCGGTCACCTTGATGGCCGTCTGGTCGTCGATGGCGTACGCCGGACCTGCGATCTCTGCCGCCCATCTCGCCGCCTCGGCCATCGAGTTGCCCGGCATGCCCTCCTGAGCCAGGTGCGGGAAGATCGAGAAGTCGACGACCCCCAGGGTGCTGTCGCCGCCAGTCGGCCTCCAGTTCACGAAGTCGTCACCGATCCGAGGGGTCATTACCATGCTTCCGGCGCTCACCCCAACCCAAACCGTCTCGTGAAGCGACCGCAGGAGGTCCGCCAGCCCAGACTGCCGCATCCAGTGGCACAGGTACATCGCATCGCCGCCGTCCACCAGCAGGACGTCAGCCTCCCGGACCCAGGGGACCCAGCGCTCCTCGCCGATGCTGGACAGCGCGGTGAGCTCCAGTACGCCGACGGACTTCCAGCCCAGGTCGCACATGGGTGACGGCGACTGGCCGGCAATGAAGCGCCAGGCAGAGGCTGGCGTGCATGCGGGGTGGCCCCACTCCGCGGTCGGAATACACAGGGCGCTGGAGTCGGCGATCGGCTTGCCCAGCAAGTCGGCCAGCGCATCGCGGATGCTCGTGTTCGTGACGCCTCCGGACGTGAGAAGAAGCCTCACGCATGCCTCCTGTCCGCAGCGGTCATGAGGCTCTCCTCGAAAGTCGGTAGTCGATGCATGGAACGACAGACTGGCCACGATAGCGAAGCTCATCGCCGTTGCGACCCGGCTGCCAGAGAGCAGACTCGAGGCCAGCGCCACGAGCAGTGAACATGTAGCTGAGCCGATAACTGTCCTCGTAGTTCACTTGTCCTACCTGGACAGTGGCCGCGTCCGAGCTCACCGCATTAATCGCTGGTCGCACAGGTCGTTCCGCCGACCTTAACGGTGATCTTGACGGCCGGCGGCGCCCCATTGAGATAGATCAGCGCGTAACCGGAGCGGTTGGTCTTGCAGGAGTGCGAGCAACCGTCGGCCCGCGCGGTTGCCGTCTTGTACGGCTGGTTGGAGTGCATGCGAGCAATCACTCCTTCGTGAAACCTGAGTTGGCTCAGACTAGTGCGCAGCCGAGGTGGTTCCGCAGATCGCGTCGAGGGCGTGGCGGACGTCGGGTAGGGGTCGGCTGCGGTGAAGGTGTGGTTGCCGGCCTGGATCTGGATCTCGCGGTAGCGGCGGGTCCGTGATCGTGAGCCAGGTCGGATCTATGCCAGGATTCGGGGGTGGAGATGTCCGACGTCACGCGTGCGATCGCGGCTGCGACTTCGGTCGCCGCATCGCTCGGCCTGCTGGCCGACGACGCGATGGTTCTCCACAACTCGAACAAGCTGGCGCTGCGGTTGACGCCGTGCGATGTCTTTGCCCGAGTCGCCCGCGTGGGGCAAGAGGTTGCACAGTTCGAAGTCGAGCTCGCTGAACGGCTGGCCAAGGTCGGATCCCCGGTTGGCCTCCTGGAGCCTCGGGTGGAACCAAGGGTGTACACGCGCGGCGGCTTCGCAGTGACGCTGTGGACCTACTACGAGCCCGCGACACCTCATGTCTCACCAGCCGGCTACGCCAGGGCACTGGAGCGGCTGCACGCCGGCATGCGCAAGGTCGACGTGCCGAGCCCGAGCTTCATGGACCGGATCACGGAGGCGGAAGAAGCCGTCGCCGACCCGGACCGCTCGCCGGAGCTCGCCGACGCAGACCGCGTGCTTCTCAGCGCCAGGCTGGGAAGCCTGCGCAAGGCAATCGAGGACCGCGGCGCCGTGGAACAACTGCTTCATGGCGAGCCGTGGTCGGGCAATGTGCTCAGCACGAAGAACGGCGCGTTGTTCATCGACCTCGAGACGTGCTGCCGTGGACCAGTCGAGTTCGACCTCGCCCACGTTCCCGAAGAGGTCTGTGAGCACTACCCGAACCTCGACCAAGAACTGCTGGACGAGTGCCGGCAGCTCGTCCTCGCGATGCTCGCAGCGTGGCGCTGGGAACTTGGCGACCAGTTTCCGAACGGGAGGCGATTCGGAGAAGAATTCCTCCG
Organism: uncultured Actinomycetota bacterium; assembly: GCA_963767215.1. Lineage (GTDB taxonomy): Bacteria > Actinomycetota > Actinomycetes > Streptosporangiales > Streptosporangiaceae > JAJYUU01. Next base: position 624,250 of record CAVYDE010000005.1, on the reverse strand, counting down.
CTTGCTGCGAGAGGGTCCGCCCTCGCCGACCTTCGACGCGGTAATCAGGCGACTGGGCGGTCTGTAGAAGCCGCCGCCTGTCACTTGGAAGCGGCAGGGAACCAAGCGGCGACCCTGAGGTCCTTCAGTCAGGGTCGTCGGCTTAGTGCGCAGATTCGGTCCCGCGAACCCGAGAAACGGCAGGTCACAGGCTTGCGGCCACCGAAAGTCCATGATCGTGAGCCAACTCAGGAGCTCACCGCATTAATCGCTGGTCGCACAGGTCGTTCCGCCGACCTTAACGGTGATCTTGACGGCCGGCGGCGCCCCATTGAGATAGCTCAGCGCGTAACCGGAGAGGTTGGTCTTGCAGGAGTGCGAGTAACCGTGGGCCCGCGCGGTTGCCGTCTTGTACGGCTGGTTGGAGTGCATGCGAGCAATCGCTCCTTCGTGAAAACTTGCAGCGGGAGTGGCGTCGCTCGACGAGGCCTAGTTCCGTTGGATGACGCGCTCGGCCAGCGAGACGATGATCCCTTCCGGCCCTCGGACGTAGACCATCCGCCAAGTGCCCTCGTACTCGCCGATGCCACCGACCAGTCCATAGCCCTCGGTAGCTGCCCAATCGACGGCCGCCTGCAGGTCGTTGACCTCGAAGGCCACGTTGCGCAATCCCAGTTCGTTGGCCATGGCGGCCGGTGAGCCCGGCACGGAGTCGGGTCGCACGAAGCTCGAGAGCTCCAGGCGGGTGCCATCGTCGGGCGGCTTCAGCATGACGATCTCGGTGCGGGAGTCGGGTATGCCGCAGACCGTGTCCAAGAACTCGCCCTCGACGAACGTCCTGCCCTCGACCTCCAGGCCTAGCGCCACGAAGAAGGCGGTCACGACGTCGAGATCTGCGACCGTGAGACCGACGTGGTCGAAGCGTCGTACATGTGACATTGGCCCGTCCTCCCGTCGTCGTATCGACCGTGCATCCGCCACGGTAGGCGTTCTCAGTACCTCTCGTCGCGGGACCTTCGCAAACGCGCGCTATCGGCGGCAGAAGCGCTCCTTCACGCGCGGCACTGGGGACGTACAGCACGGTGTGCATTTGCTGACCGGTGCGCGACGTGGTGGGTGGGTCACCACCAGTTCGGGCGAGTCGCTAGGGCGGCTGGCCGTCATGGCTGCCTACTCCTCGATGGCACCGCCGATCCGCCGCAGGTGCTGCCGGAAGGTGTAGGACGGTTCGGCTGCCCGCCGCGCCAGGTATTCGCTGAAGGCCGTCTGCTGGCGCAGGGTCTGACCCGCCTGGATCTTACGGGCCTGATCCCGCTCGACCTCGCCGATCTGCCGGGCTGCGGCCAGGACCTCACTAGCCTGGTCGGCCGCGACGAACACCACGCCGTCGTCATCGCCGAACACAATGTCGTTGCGGGTGACCAGGCAAGCCCCGAACCGCGCGCTGGCCTGAGCGGATGGTTCTTGCTCATCGAGGCGGACAGGGCCGGCCGGGCAGTGGCCGTAGCTGAATACCGGCAGGGCGATCTGGGTCAGTTCCGCCGTATCGCGGTGCAGTCCCCACACCATCACCCCGCCGATCCCGGCCGCCTGTGCCTCCAGCACGACCAGATCGCCGACGCACGCCTCATCGTCCCGCCCGCCGTTGTCGACGACCAGGACGTCGCCATGGGCGGCGGCGCTGAACGCTTCCAAGAACACATCAACGCTGCCGTAGTGGCGGGCCGGGAGCGCCCGTCCGGCGATCCGCTGTCCAGGGACGATCGCGCCGATTCCCGGCGGTGCGACCCGCAGCGGCACGCCCGCGCGGATACAGGCATCGGCCACCAGTGGCGTTGAAAGGCCGCCGAATTCCGTCAGCATCCCCGCCTGCCCTAGCTCTCGTCCGGTCACACTCCCAGACGCTACCCTCATACGCAGAAACCATCTTGAACGACGGAGCACCCCCGCCATTTCCGGCTTCTCGCGGCGAGATCGGTGTGGCGCTCATTGTCAGGCGCGCGGCGACCTCGATGCGGCATGTGAGGACGTCTGCCGAGGACGTACGGCACGGTCTTAGCAGAGGGAATTTGCTCATGTGAGCAGGCTGCAGACGATCGATTTTGACCCCTCCCCCTATAAGGCGGCATCGGCAGGTGGTGCCGGTCATCGGGTCGAGCATCCGCCGCCTGCCAGGGATGGGGGCCACCCTCACCGCCGAATTCCTCGCAACCCCGGCCGCGAAATGAGAATTGCGGGCAGCCAAGTGCCACCAGGGGCAATGCGCATCAGCGGGTTGCAGTTGGAGCGCTAACCTCATGTACCGCAAGCAGGATGCCGTGAACGGTGACAAGTGCGAAAAGCAAGTAGTAGGCAGCGCAAGATCTGGTACCGCTCGCGTCTCCAGACGGTAGGCGCGGCGCTCCTCGCCGCGTATCTGATTCTGATAACGCTCCTGGTGACTGGTCTGGCTGGCGTGTTCCGCATCGGACTGCTGCTATCGGGGGCCGAAGCGCTGATCGGTGCGCTTCTCCTCGTGTCGCTCAGCCCGGTGCTCATGATCCGCAGCGACCTGATCCGCATCTGGCACGGTTACCGGTTCACTAACATCGGCATCGGCGAGGTCGCCGGAATCGGGCTGCTCTACACCCGCAGGGTCGGCCGGGACGGTGACTGGCGGCTGCACATCTGGCGAGACTACGGCGGATTCGAGGAGACCGGTATCCGGTGCCTGCTGCGCCAAAGCAACCTACGCAAGACGGCGGCCTACCGCCGGAACTGGGCTGCGGCTGCGAACTTCGACCCGGTGGCTGGCATCGAGATCCCCGAACTCATCGCCAGCAGAGGCGCGAGAGTAGCCCAGGAGATTTGCCAGCGTGTGCTCGCTGCTCAGGGTCCGGAGGGGCCCCTGCAAACCCGGCAGCTCGAAAAGCACCAGCCGCCCATCTGGATCAAGCCCGGTACCCAGATCATCGCGTACTGGTCCCCAGACGGCCACTACGGTCGCTGCCGCTAGGCCGTTGCACGCAGATCAGCAGGATCGCCGGTCTGCGAACCGCGCGCCCGGCGGCATGAGCGGTCGATCGATCCGCATCAATCCCGACCATGTTCGTGTGGCTGAACGTCTACAGGACAGGAACGGGAAAGGCGATCTGACAGAGTTTGTCCGAGGATGAGCACTGGGCCGATCCGGCGTACCTGCCACCCCAAGGACCCACGCCGCGCCGAAGGCTGACGCACTTCTGGTCACACTGATGGTCCGGTGGACGGTCCCGAGAGCGCCCCGTTGGCACTCGTTCAGCCCTAGCGGCATCAGCCCGGCAGGGTCATGCGGCAGTACGTCGGGCAGGATGGCAACGATCTCAGCGAATGCTGCTCCGGCGCCGGAGGCCAGCGGAGCGCTCCGGCCAGCCGAGGTCGGCACGTACCGGATCAGTCGGGTCCCGATCGGCCGGCGCAAGGGGCACCGCTTGGGCCTTCAGTCTTGCCGTTCGGGTAGAGCGGGAGCGTCACTCCGAGCCGGCTGCGGCCAGTGCTGCAGCGAGGGGCTCGAGCTCGGCGATGAGCTGGTCGAGCTCGGTCGGGGTCAGGATGTCATAGGGCGGTGCCGCGAGGTCGTCGGTGAGAGCCTCGATCCGCTCCCTGGTCTCGCGTCCGGTGTTGGTGATCTGGCCGGCGTTGTCGATAAGGCCACGACCGCGCATCCTGTCGGCCACGGCGGCCAGCGTCGCGGCGGGGAGGTGGTGGATCCGGCCGAACTTCTCCGCGGGCATGCCCTGGGACACCGCATACAGCGCGTGGGACTCGAGCCCGCCGATGCCCTCCGAGACCAGGGCGGCGATGTGACCGTCGCCGCGGTGCTCGCGGAGCAGGTTGGCCGAGTGCCAGAGCCGGCCGACGGGTTCGTCAGGGATAGGGAGCGTGCGCAGGCCGGCATACATGGCGCGGCCCTCGGTCGGGGCACTCGTGGCCGCCTTGGTGGCCAGGTCCGCGGCCCGGGTGACGCCGGGGGAGTCAGCCAGGTCAGCGAGGATCCGTCTCACGGCGGCGGCGCACCCCCGCGAGCGAGCGACCAGGACCGCCTCGGGCGTGGCGATATCCCAGACGTGCGGGATGTGCCGTGCGACCTCGCCGTCGGCGAAGTTGTAGAAGATCGCGTGCACCACCTCGGCCGGGCACCGGCCGAGCGGGGCGGCGCGGCCGGCGAAGTAGGTGTCCCAGTAGTTCCGGTATCCGAGCGCCATGACTTCGGCGGTCGGCTCCGGGGCGGCGTACGGGACCATCGCGATCGGCTCGGTGAGCCCGTAGAGGCGGCGAGCCAGGGCCCCTGAGGTCGTTGTCTCGGTCATCTCGGTCATCTCCCGTGGTCGTGGCCCCGCTCTGTTCGGGGCGCCGTCACCTCTTCCACGAACACGGACGACTCAATCCGACATTGCTAGCGTCTCAGGTTGCCTCGGCCACTGCGTGCTGCCAGATGCTAAAGATGTCGTCGCGCCATCCGCCCGCTTTGGCTCTGAACCTCTTGCCGGAGATGACGCCCTCGGCATAGTCGGCCAGCTCGGGCGCATGAGTCGCCTGCCGTCTGTCGGCCATGGCCTAGATCTGTATTTCCTCCGGGTCGAGTCCGCAGCGATGCTGGGGCGGCTCGGCTGGAACTGGCAGCACGCGAGCCAAGAGCCAAACTGAGAGGGCGGATTCCAGCGATCGTCGCAACACGGTGACTGATGCTTGTGGATGCTAGCCGATTAGTGCGGCGGCTAGGCGGGCTGCCGGGGTGTGCCAGCCGAGGGTCTTGCGCGGCCGGTCGTTGAGCTCGGCGGCGACGCCGGCGAGTTGGTACGGGGCGTGCACGGTCAAGTCGGTGCCCTTGGGGAAGTACTGGCGGAGCAGCCCGTTTGTATTTTCGTTCGTCGGGCGCTGCCATGGCGAGTGCGGGTCGCAGAAGAACACCGGCATTCCGAGGGCACGCGTGACATGGGCGTGCAGGGCCATCTCTTTGCCCTGGTCCCAGGTCAGCGAGCGGCGTAGCTGCGCGGGCAGCGGTTCCAGGGCTGCGATCAGCGAGTCCGTGACTGTCTCCGTGGTATGCCGGGGGCCGGGCAGGTGGAGCAGGATGGTGAACCTGCTCGCGCGGTCGACCAGGGTGCCGATCGCGGATTTGTTGTCGTGGCCCATGATCAGGTCGCCTTCCCAGTGTCCTGCCACGGCCCTGCTGGCGGCCTCGGCTGGCCGCTGGCTGATGCTGATCATGTCTGTCAGCACCCCGGTCCGGCGGGCATCAGCGCGGCGGTGCCGCTTGCGGTGCCGCCGCCCGGTGCGCAGTACCTGCCGCAGGTCCGGGCACAGCCCGCCCAGCTCTGGCCGGTAGATCGCCTGGTAGATCGTCTCGTGGACCAGGTGCCGGCCGGCGTCGGCGGGGAACTCCTCGCGCAGCGCCTGGCTGATCTGCTCCGGGCTCCACCGCGCCTCCAGCCGGCCTGCCACGTACTCGCGCAGCTCCTGATCGCGTAACAGCTTGCCGCGGCCGGGCCTGGCCACGCCGCCGGGCCGCCATCGTCTGCGCGGCGAACGGCCGGTAGGCCAGGCTCCGGGGGTCCTGGTTGCGGCGCAGCTCCCGGCTGACCGTCGACGGGCTGCGGCCCAGCCGCGCCGCGATGGCCCGGACCCCGGACCCGGCACCCCGCAGGTCCGCGATGGCAACCCGGTCATCCTCGGACAGGTACCGCTGCGAGATGGCCTGCCTGCGTGTGTCGATCACTGCTGCATAGTGCAGCCGCGCGCCGCTGCTGCTGGTCATGAGACGACCGCGCCGCCACCGTTTCCCGGTCTGCGGATGCACGCCCACGATCCGGCACGCCTCCGCGTTACCGATACCCCGGGCTATCAGCCGCCCGAACTGCTCACGCTTCGCCGCCAGCGGCGGCCGACCCCGATGACCCTCAACCATCGCAACTCCCGAAACCTTCGAGTGTTGCGACCGTCGCTGGAACCCGCGGAGCCAAAGTACTGCACTGCCTGGACCCCGGACCCGCTTCGAAGTCGCCGGAATTGGGCCAGGGCCGGTATTCGGAACAGTTCCTTCGCGGGCTCGCCTGGGTCACCTCTCGAGCAGGTCGAGGTCGCGCACGCAGAAACCGTGGTGCGCCCACTCCTCGTCCAGCACCACGTGGACGCACTCGAGCACCGACTTCCCCCGGGCGTACGGCGGCCAGCCCTGGCCCGCTGGCACTGGCGCGGGCGCCGACAGTTCAGCGGCCGTCACGGTCGACAGCCAGCGCTCTAGCTCGGCGGCCTGCATGTCGCGCCCGGCCAGCACCTCGGCGAGGCTCGGGGCAGCCGCCCGATCCAGGCCCTGCTCCTCCTGGTCAGGAACGAATTCGGACGCCAACCCGATCGCGGTGAACAGCTTGGTCGATCCCAGGCAGCAGCGACGAAACCACGAGTCGTGCACGAACACCAGGTGGCGCAGAGTCTCCACCGTCGACCATTCGCCGCCGACCCGCTGGTTCTCGGAACCTTCGGGCAAGCCTCCCAGCCGCTCGAGCGTGGCCGCCCAGTCGGCCCGCAGCTGCCGGAAGGCTTGCCGCAGGTCGGCCGGATCGGCCGAGCGGATCAGCAGCCGCACTGGATGCCGCCGGTCGAGCTCGGCCTCGACGTACGACGTCACCTCGACTCCGTTGACCACCAGGTTGCTCACAAGGCCGTCGATGACGGCGTCCTGCATCACCACCCCGATCAGACGGGCGCGAGTCAGGTCGCACTCGCGGAATTCGGCATCAGTCAGGTCCTGGTCCTCGAATCTCGCCATGCCGGGCAGTATTCACTCAGGTGCCGACACCCGCGTGCCCGGACTATGGCCTCCTGTGGCACGAGAGCGGGCCGTGGGGCAACGTGCCGTCGGCCCGTGGGCTCCTGAGCGCCAACGTGTTCCGCTTCCAGGCTCTGAACGAGATCCTCGTGTACGTACTCGACGGCGAGAGCAGGCTGTGGTCCCACGCGCAACTGGCGGATCCACTTCCTCTGACGCAAATGCAGGTCGACGCCAATGTGTTCCCGCTGACCTTGCCGTCCTCGCCCTCCGCCGTGCAGATCGCGCTCGACTGGCCGTCGATCACCTTCGACAACGGCGTCCCGGTCGGCGGCTGCGCCAGCGTCGAAATGAACTCGGACGGGGAGTGCGCGTTCTCCGGGCATTTCCATGACTCGGGATTTCCCGACTACGACGTCCAGATCGCCTGGGCAGTGGTGGACAGCCGGGGTGTCGCCTATACGTTCGGGGCCTAGGGTTCCATGCAGGGCACCGTTGCCAACCTCTTCAGCCCGAACCGGGACTGGGACTTCCAGCAGGGAGCCACGAATCAAGCTGTCGTGGCCAACTGGACGGAACTAGCTGCGGGTTACTCCGCGCATGCGCAAGCCGCCGTGAACATAGATCTCAGTGCTTGCCTCGACAATCTGCTCAGCGACATCAAGCAAGCCGGCCAGGTGATTAGCGAAGTCATCGAGGTCATCGGAGCCATCGCCGGCGCATAGGCAAGAGTAGAGGTGGCGTGCCCAGCTTCGCGAGGCGGAAACGTGCTCGGGCACCAACCTCTGCCAGGCGGAGCTCCGACGCCGCCGGCCTTGCCGTCCAGGTGATCCAGCGATCCCACGTCCGGTCATCGCGGCGCTCATGCCGAAGCTCGCAGCGATAACAGGCATGCAGGCACCGGCTACTTGCCCTCGGATCCAACGGGTATCATCGCCCGTTTTCAGCGCATCCGGACGCACCGCCCGGCTGCCTCGGCGCAGGACCTTGCTGCCCAGGCTCTCCTCAGGGCCAGTGATCTGACGTGTGTCTCTCTTTTGGTTTGTTTCAGGGTGCGGATGATGGCTCATGCCGAATCGGGTGCGCATTCTGAAGGCGGTGCCGGCTAAGACCGGGTGAAGCTGGAACGGATAGCCGGGGAGCATACGGCGTTCGCGGGCCGGGTCACGGGGTCTCGCAGCGCTCGCGCAGGGTCGCGGCCCCGTCGCCTTGCAGTGCGTCGCAGTATGCCCTGCGCCCGGCCATTGCCATGGTCAGCGCCAGAGTAGTGCCGGACACGAGCGGCCCGGAGCCGGTGGTGAAGGATCCGTCGGTCGCGGCGAGACGTAGGCCCCTGATCCGGCCTTTGCTGAGGACGGGAAGGTCGGAACCCTGGTAGTACTCGGCTACCCGCGTGACGGTCTCGATCGGGTAGTCGTGGCGGATGCCCAGCGGCAGCCGGATGTCCTCCGCATGCACGATCGTTTCGCCGAGCATCGCCGGCGTCGGGAGAGGTGGTTTGGTCGTGCTCGTGAGGACAGAACGGAACCGGTCGATGGTCTCGGCCGGGGTTGCGCCTAGTTGTTCGGCGAGCCGCATGGCCACCTGCTTGTCGAAGTCGAACCGGCAGCGGATCACGCCCGCCAGCCAGCGGACGGGGTTAAGGCTCGCCCCCGCGGTGAGGTGCGCGAGCACCTCGCGCACCGTCAAACCGGCACACAGCGACGGCGTCGCCCACTGCTCGCCAGTCAGGGCCGCGAGATCGGCCGCCAGGGCCGCCCGCTCAGCGTGGACGAGCGGCCAAATGCCGGTCGAGCGGCGGAGCATTGCTTTCGATTCCAGTTCAGCCATGTCAGCCGGTCTCCTGTCGTGGGGTCGCGGCCGTCGCACCCGGCGCGGACCAGGGAAACCGGGAACTGGTTGTCGACCTGACAGCGGACAACGCCGCCGCGGCAGCCGAGGCCTCCACCGTGGCCTTCATATCAGACACACCGTCAGGTGACGGCTGGGGTTGACGGCAACGACGCAAATCCGAGTACATCTCTGCGGCGCAGGACGAAACGTGATCACGGCGCTGTGAGCAAGGACGATCCGGATCGTCAACGGGTGCATAGGGCGCTTCCTGCTCTGTCGCACCGGCAGAGTGTCAGCTGCGTAGGCGGCGCGCCCCAGGTGACCCAAGGCATTTTGGTCCAAGGCCGGGATCTCCGCACACTGCGCGGCTCTCCGGCATCCAATTGGTTCACCGGCTTCCCGTCCGCGGATCCGCTCGGCCTGCCATATTCCGTTGCCCAGCCGACCTGATCCGCCAGATGTGCGATGACAGTTGAGCTGGCCACGAGAACTGGGACGCTGCCATTCCCGGCAGCACGGAAGCCTCATTTTAAGGAGGAGCGCCGAACTTATCCGCGGCAAACGCGGAAAGCCGGGGTAACGTTCTGCGGTGCGGTACGACCCTACATTCTATGATGGCGCGGCTGTCCACTACCGGCGCGGGAGGCCACCCTACTCGCCCCGGCTCGAGGCTCTCCTTACTGAGGAACTCGGCCTGGATGGCAGCGGAAGGCTCCTGGATGTCGGGTGCGGGCCGGGCATCCTCACCATACGACTGGCGCACCTGTTTGAGGGCGCCGTCGGCCTTGACCCCGATCCGGCGATGATCGCCGAGGGTCGGCGGGCCGCCCAGGAGCGGGACATCGCGAACATCACCTGGATCCAGGCTCGGGCCGAGGAACTTCCCGCCGTGGCGCCTGGGCCGTACCGACTGGTCACGTTCGGCCAGTCGTTCTACTGGACCGATGAGGTTCGGGTGGCCGAGGCGGTGTACGACATGGTGGAGCCGGGCGGCGCCCTGGTCATTGTCGGGCATCAGGCCGAGGGGCGGGCCGTCCCGCCGACCCCCGGACCGCCGCGGATTCCGCACGATGAGATCCAGGAACTGGTGCGGAAGTATCTCGGACCGGCGAGGCGAGCGGGCAAGAGCACCGCGCCGGTTCAGGCCCTCAGCCTCGAGGATGCCCTTGCAAGCACCCGGTTCGGCGCGCCACGGGTGATCTTCGCCCCTGGTATCCCTGACCACGTGCAAGATGTCGAGGCCGTCTTGTCGAATTACTTCTCCATGTCCTTTGCCGCGCCGCACCTCTTCGGCGATCGTGTCGAAGGTTTCGCCGGCGAGGTGCGAGAGCTGCTGAGGCAGCGATCTCCCGGAGGCGTCTTCTGGGACTGGCCCGGCGATACCGAAGTGATGCTCGTCCGCAAATGACCGAGAAGAGCGGGGAAGCTCTCGGCCTTCGCCATCCCCTCATCGCAGTGAGCGCGGCCCAGGGTGGACGGGCTGAAGGCGTCCAGGGGTCGGACTTGGCGAATGCCGTTGCGGATCTTCAGGCGACCGTCGTCTTGTCGCCTGATACTCAGGTTTAGTGCGTCAGTACGGCGCTTGTTTCCCGGGTTCATCTCGGCCTGCGACTCCGTCGTCACAGAGACCGCTCATCGGTTTCACGGCGGAGCTGGAGCGCCAGGCTAGGGACGACAAAGGACGCGAGGAAGATCGGCAGAAAACTCTTTCCCGTGCATCGGAAGGCGACGGTCTGGCTCTCGACGGCATCGAAGGTCTGAGTTCGGCTGGAGTTTCGGCCACTGCGAATCTGCAGAGTGTGACGTCCAGGTTCGAGTGGTATCTCGACGGTCTCGTTCATTTCGAGCGATCCGGCACGCTGACCGTCAACGACGATGTCGTACGCGCCACGTCGGACCTCCACTCCGATCGCTTTGTGCGTCATCTTCAGGGTTGCTGTCATCTTCGATCTCCATTGTCTGTCCGGCGTGCCACGGCATCGTGCTCGCCTGAGAGATTGTCCGCACATCGGCATGCACAAGCGGACAATCCGGCGTCCGTGCGCTCGGCCACTCACCTACCCTCGCCGCCAGGTTCGTCTGGAGTCCTCGTGGTTTGAGGCTTCCGGCCAGCACGGTCCGAGTCAGGGTTGGCGCAGGCATTTCATAGCTCCCACAGCGTAGTGATCGGAGCGGCGAGCAGGTGGTCGCCGAAGGGCAGGACGTCGTCGCCGGCGTAGAGAGCGATTCCGGTGATGAACTTATCTCCGAGCGCGTCGCGCATCTGGGCGAGCCTGTGGGAGCGTGCGACGTACGACGCGCTGGTAGGGCGGACTGAAGCTCTCGCTTCTGGGGATGAGGAAGAAGTCGCGGCACCAGACCCCTGGCCTGGCTCGTCAGAAAGGCTTGCAGCCGATCTCAGCAACAGAGGAAGATCCACGATGGGCACCATGATGGCGCTGCGGGCGCATGCTCGCGGTGGACCCGAGCAGCTGGTCTACGAACAGGCACCGGCGCCATCCCCAGGGCCGGGCGAGGTCCTCATTGCCGTGCACGCCGCGGCAATTACCTTTGCGGAGCTGACCTGGGATCTCGAGTGGACCAACCGCGACGGCAAGAACCGGACGCCGGTAATACCGTCCCATGAGGTGTCGGGCATCGTCGTCGGCCTCGGCGTCGGCGTCGCCGGTCTAGCCGCTGGCGATGAGGTGATCGGCCTGATCGACTTCGACCGGGATGGCGCCGCCGCCGAGTACGTGGTCATGCCAGCCGCCGGCCTGGCCGTCAAGCCGCAATCGCTCTCCCACGTGGCGGCGGCGACGCTGCCACTGGCGGCGCTGACCGCCTGGCAGGCGCTGGCGGACCATGCGGCCCTGCAGCCCGGCGAGCAGGTACTGGTCCAGGGGGGCGCCGGCGGAGTCGGCATATTCGCCGTCCAGCTTGCGGCGATCCTCGGCGGCTACATCACCGCCACCGGCCGCAGTACCGATGCGGGCTTCGTGCGGGACCTCGGCGCGGACCGCTTCATCAGCACCGAGGCCGGGCGTCCCAGCCAGCCCGCGGGCGGATTCGATGTCGTGATCGACACAGTCGGGGGTGCCGTGCTCGACGGCTCGTATGGCCTGCTGCGCGAGGGCGGCCGGTTGGTAACCCTCGGCGCGCCTCCCGACCAGGCGCTGGCGGGCAGGCACAAGGTCCGCGCCATGTTCTTCGTCGTCGAGCCCGACGCTAACGAGCTATCCAGGCTGGCGGAGATGGCCGACACTGGAAGGCTGCGAGCGGTGATCAGCCAGAAGTTCCCGCTGGCCGAAGGGCAGAAGGCCTTCGAAAGCGGCGGAAAGGTCCGACGTCCCGGCAAGACGGTCCTCGTCGTTCGCTGATCTCCCAGGCGGATCTCCCCGCTCGGCGTCAGGTCCGCGCGCTACTTGAAGCGCGGGCGCGATCCCAGATAGCCAGGCCAGCACCACACCTATATCCCGGTTAGCGCTACCGCCTCAGCTGCGTCATTCGTCACATCGTTCGGGAACGTGGCAACGGAGGCCGGTCGAGCTGGCGCCACACTCTTTCACCTTGATTCCGGAACTGAGCTAGTTCACCGGATTATGATCCAGGCCATGAGCGAGCCGGGTAACGCGCTTCCAGGATTCTTCTATGCCCCGGACAGTCAGGGCGAGTCCTTCCCCGCGACTGGCACGGACGAGATTGCATCAGCTGAGTCAGCGGTCTGGAGCGCGCCGGATGAGCCGGCCGATCCGGCGGCCTGGACCGCGCCCGCGGTGCAGGAGACCGGGGTGGCCGAGTCGGCGGCGTGGCTCGCGCCTGCGGTGCAGGAGACCCAGGTGGTCGAGCCGGCGCCCAGCCCGCCCTCGCCGCCTGCCAGCTCCGACGTCGCAGCTATTTCCGGCGCTATACCCGCAGGCCCCGCTGCCGACAACGATGACAACTTCTCCGTTGTCAATCCCGACGGATCAACGACGACCCGGTTGCCCGACGGTTCGTATCGGACCGTCGCTACGCTTCCCGGCGGAGCGACAATCGTGACCTCAACCCAACCACCGGGTGCAGCACCGGTTCCGGCGGATGAACCACGCGGGCGCCGCTGGCGGAAAGGAAATAGGTGACGAAGCCAGGCGGCGCGCCCGTTGTGACGCGGCGAGCATAAGGGTGTTGATGCCGAGTATTCATCCCCTGAGCAGTTGTCCGTACAAGGCCGAGCACGCCCAGGGTGCCCTGTGCCGGCCTCTCGACACGGCGAAGCGAAACTCCCGGGGAGAGCCGGGCGGCGTCTCGTGGGGGAGCGAGGGCTCAGCGAGCGGGATCCGGCTCGGGCAACGGCCGCCACTCCCGTTTGATCAGCCCGTAGACCCACGAGTCAGAAACCTCGCCGTTCACGACGCAGTCTTCCCGCAAGGTCCCTTCACGCGCGAACCCGAGCTTCTCCAGCACGCGGGCTGATGCCACGTTGCGCGTATCGGTCTCCGCCTGGACACGATTCAGGTCCAGCGTGTCGAATGCCCACTGCAGCAAGACACGCGCGGCCTCCGTCGCATAGCCGTGGCCCCAGGCTGCAGCGTCGAAGCAGTAGCCTAGCGACGCGCTGCGGTAGTCCCGATTCCAGCGGTTCAGGCTGCACCAGCCGATGAACGCCCCGTCGCAGACGCGATCGACGGCCAGCCGGGCCCCGGTGCTCTCCTCCGCCATCTGCCGGCACGCCGTGATGAACCGCTCGGCGCGCCCGCGTTCCCTCCACGGCGGCGCGTCCCAGTAGCGCAGCACATGGGCGTTGCTGTGCAGCGCGAACAGGTCGTCCGCATCCGCGTCGCCGAAGGGACGCAGCCGCAGGCGAGCGGTGCGCAGCGCGGGGGTGGGCAGCGGCGTACCCGTCATGTTCCCTCCCGTGATTGTGGCCAGAATCAGACATCCGATGCCGGCCACCCGCCCGCGATTTCTCGGCGGGCGACGACGACGTGCCCCTCATCGGCACAATTGCATGTTAACTGCCTACGAGCAATCGCATTTTCGTCAAATCTCGCGGCGGACGCGACGTCGCCTGACGAGGCTCAACGTCGCTGGATGACGCTCGGCGTGGCGCCGATAATAGGACATACGTTCGGGGTCTGTTCCGCTGGGAGCCAGCTGGGGAGCCAGGCAAATTTCCGGCAAGCCACGGCCAGATGCAGCACCAGCGGGCTGCCCCAGCAGATCGAGGACGCCGCGCGCCGGACACTGAAAACAGCGGCTCAGCCGACGGTCAAGGCCATCAACCCAAGATCACGGAACATCGAGGTTGGACAGCCGTACCTCAGGTGGTTTCGGGGACGCTGGGGAAGGCATGCTGGGTTTGTCGCATGAGGCGACCTCGGGGGCGAGCTTAGACAGGAGGCCGGATATGTATGCCGTGGTACGGCGATACAACGGGGTGACCGATCCTGAAGAGGCGGCACGCCAGGTGGAGGACCAGTTTCTCGAGATTCTGCGAGAGGTGCCCGGATTCGTAGCTTATTACTGGGTCGATGCCGGGGATGGGGTAATGCTCTCAACCTCGGTCTTTCAGGACGAACCCGGGGAGGAAGAATCGACGAAAAGGGCCGGGGAGTTCGTGCACGCGAATCTCGAGCCACTGTTTCCGAACCCACCCCAGGTCACCGCTGGACATGTCGTAGCGTCCGGCTAGGACTTCGCAGACTAACGGGGTTGGCAGATGACCCTCGCTCGCTCCTGGGCGGGGGTCTTCTGCTCGATGGGCCTATCTCGGCAAGACGTCAATCGGGACGCGCGTTGCGTCTGGCCAACGGTTGGGTAGGTTTGCCGGGCGAGCCCGGTTAGCTCAGGATGCCGTCTAGCGCGCGCCGGACTGCGCCTGGCCGTTCCAGCCACGGGAAGTGACCGCAGCCGTCTTCGATGATGTGACGGGCACCAGGGATGAGCGCGGCTGAGGCCACGCCGTGCTGCGGCGGGATCGGGCTAGCCGCGCCCAGCACGAAGACGGCCGGGATCGTCAGCGCGGGCAGCGAGCGCTCCAGGGTCTTGTGCTCGAAGTGCGAGTTGATCGATGCGAACGTTCCGGCGAAACACTCCGGCGACAGCCGCAATGGCGGCATCGGCGGGGCCTTGTCCGGCACCGCGAAGTATCCGGGCCAGATGAGGGCCAGCCCGTCCAGCGCGTCCTCGATGGTGGCCTCTCCGGCCTGTGACCGTTCCTGGAGTACCTGCGCCCGTGCCGCCCGCTCCGGCGACATCCGTTCGGTCAGGATCCTGCCCAGATCGCCCAGGCCGCCATCGGGCACCGCGCCGAGCGGATCGACCACGACCAGGCCGAGCAGGCGGTCCTGGTGCCGAGCCGCCAGATGCATGGCGAGATGCCCGCCCCACGAATGCCCGATCACGTACGCGCGGCTGGCACCGGCCGCGTCCAGGACCGCGATCGCGTCCGCGACATGCTGCTCGATGTCGAATGGCCCGGATGTCGTGGATGGTTCCAGGCCGCGCTGCTGGAACCGGATGACGCAGAACGCGTCCTCAAGCTCGGCGGCGAGCGATGCCGTGTAGTCCGACCAGCCGGGTCCGCCGTGCAGAATCAGCACCGGCGGTCCGGACGCAGTCTGCGACGCCGCGATCACGCCCCCTCCGACGCTGGCAGTAAATGCGCTCTCTACCGGCCGGTCAGCCTCGTCAGACGACAATCCCGCCCCCTCGATTCCAGGAACTGAGCAAACGGCAACTCTGGTCGGGGCCGTCGATCTGCATCCTACGGCCGATTGTGCCCGCAGATAACCCGGCTCTGCACGATTCAGCCAGCTATGTCAGATGCAAGGCACGTGGAGCCGTCACCGCTACTGCGGAGTGGCGAGTCGGTGCAGCCGGAACAGCGTGGATGATGGCGGCTCACAGCCTAGCTTCGAGCACATCGACGTTGTCGAATGATGGGGCCTCAGCGAACAGATGGGCGTATTTTCGCGAGAGCTGGGGACCACCTGAGGCAAGCAGGGCGTCCCTGTCCCGCGCGTCGGCGAACGCGGCGAAGGCTCCGTAGGTCATCTCGCTCAACCGGAAGGCGAACCAGACGGTGGTACTGGGCTGCGCCTCGACGAGCGGCAGGCCCTCCTTGAAGAAGGAGGCCACGTCCTGTTCCAGGCCAGGCTTGACCTCGAACCTGGCGAGGACTCCGACGGTGACCATGGCTCAGCCAGTCGCTCGGGTGAAGTCGGCGGTCCAGTTAGTCTCCCAGGTCGCGCCGTCGTCAGTGGAGAAGGCCTGCTCCCATCGGGCGCTGTTAGTCGTAATGTCCGACCAGCGGTAGCGGACAAGGACTGGCGTGCCCTGATGGGAGTCGGGGCAGAAGAAGTCGCCGACTCCGTCGACGAACCGGCCCACTACCGGAGGCTCGACACCCCCGGCACCACCGGTGACCCAGTAGATAGACCAGGTCTTATCCGTCTCGTCGTACAGTCGCAGCGCCAGGCCTTTGTAGCCCATGACCGGCGAGGTGAGCTCGTCGAAGTTTCCTGCGCCATCGAGCACCGGCGTGCAGTGCAGGTCCGCAGCGAACTCGCCCCACTCATCGCAGCCGGTCAGCCGCTCCCGAAGCCGCCGCTGCCGGGAATGCCAGGCGCCATGCAGGAAGTCGAAGTCGTGCCGTCCGTCGTGGTCGTGAGTCAGGTCGTCGGTTGTCATGCCGGAACCCTAGTCCGGCCTACTGACAAACCGTTGCCAGTGAAGAACCACGATGTGGGGAAGGGAGCGGCGCTCGCTGGCGATTGACGTGCTCGTCGCCTGACGGGAACGCGCGCGACAGGCCGACCAAATATCGCGATGCTTTATCGTCCAAACGCCCACGCCACCATCAGCGGGAACTCTCCTCGCCACAGCGCCTCGCCGTGCGGCTCGGCATCTCCCGGGTCGGCGGTTGTTTGGTCATCCATCGTCGAACTCCGATTTCGAGCTGGCGGCGGCGCAGCGGGCGCCTGGCGGGCGCGTTCAGCGCGGCTCGCAGATGACCAGCGGAATGTCACGCTCGGTGCGGTGCTGGTAGCCTCCGTAGCCTTTGTATGCCGCTACTACCCGAGGCCACAACTCGGCTTTCTCCTGCGCGGATGCCCGGCGGGCGCGCATGAGCCTCCGCCGTCCTGCGATGGTCAGCTCGATCTCCGGATGCGCCACCAGGTTGCGATACCAGTCGGGGTCACGGTCATCTCCGCCCTTCGAGGCCACCACCACAACCCGGTCACCGTCGACGACCGGAGCGGTGAGCATGGTCGAGCGCGGCCGGCCCGATGTGCGTCCCACGGTGTGCAGCTCGACGACAGGCATCCCGAAGGCCGACCCGAGGACCCGGCCGCCGCTTAGGTGAACGATCGCCCGGTGGGTTCGGCTCATGGTTTTGAGGCCGAGGTCGCCCAGGAACTGCTGCACTGTCATGGCGCGACCATAACAGTGGCCACGGCATGAGGAACGAGACCGCGCGGCCCGTTCCTCGACGCGGCAACAGCGGATGGCTCGCCGGATCTCGTTCCCGCGCATGCCGGAAGTGCGAGCATTCGCCCTGAAACTATCGCGCTGGCGGATCGTGGTCTACCGGCGTGCCAGAGTCCTTGAACGAGATCTGGTCGGCGGTGTCGGATCGGGGCAGAGGTATTCGTAGCAGGGGTGAGTGGCCCTCCAGGAGGGCGCCGAAATCACAGGAGATGATCCGAGATGCAGTACCTGGTTTCCGTGATCGACGATACGGCCGGCCTTGCCACCCCGGATGAGATGGCCGCGATCGACGTCTTCAACGACCGGCTCGAGGCGGAGGGTCACTGGGTCTTCGCCGGCGGCCTCACGGCGCCCAACTCGGCCACCGTCATCGACAACCGGGGTGAGGAGCCACTGTTCACCGACGGGCCTTTCCTGGAGTCGAAGGAGTATCTCGCCGGTTTCTGGATCATCGAGGCCGCGGACCTTGACGTGGCGCTCAAGCTCGCCACGGAGGGGTCGAAGCGCTGCAACCGGAAGGTAGAGGTGCGGCCGTTCCTGTGAGCGTGGTCGATGTCGGGGCGGCGGTCACCCGGGCCCATCACGAGGAGTGGGCCCAGGTGGTTGCCTCCCTGACCAGGCGTTTCGGTGACCTCGACATCGCCGAGGAGGCGACGGCCGAGGCGTTCGCGACCGCCGTCGGGCGGTGGCCGGCTGACGGCGTACCCCCCAACCCGGGCGCCTGGCTGACCACCACCGCCAATCGCAAGGCCATCGACCGGATCCGGCGCGAGAACAAGCGCGACGACAAGCAGAAGGAGGCTCAGCTGTTGTACGACGACGATCCGCGGGACACGATCGACTCCATCGGCGACGAGCGGCTCCGGCTGATCTTCACCTGCTGTCACCCGGCGCTCGCGATGGAGACCCGCGTGGCGCTGACGCTGCGCATGGTCGGCGGTTTGGCCGTACCCGAGATCGCCCGTGCCTTCCTGGTGCAGGAGACCGCCATGGGGCGGCGGATCACCCGCGCGAAGGCCAAGATCAAGGCGGCTCGCATCCCTTATCGGGTGCCGTCCGCTGAGGATCTCCCCGGACGCGTCTCTGGCGTCCTCGCCGTGCTCTTCCTCGTTTTCAACGAGGGCTACCTGGCGACCGGCCCCGGCACCGATCCTGTACGTCACGACCTGATCGCCGAGGCGATCCGGCTCACCCGCCTGCTCCGTGCACTCATGCCGGAGGACGGCGAGGTGGCCGGGCTGCTGGCGCTGATGCTCCTCACCGAGGCTCGTCGCACCGCCCGGGTTTCGGCGGGCGGCGAACTGGTCACGCTCGTCGAGCAGGACCGTGCGTCCTGGGACGCGGCGCTGATCGCCGAGGGTCACCGGCTGGTGCGCGAGCGCCTGGCCGCCGGGGTGGCTCCGGGTCGCTACCAGATCCTCGCAGCGATCAGCGCCGTGCACACGTCCGCTCGCGACGTACGTGACACCGACTGGTCGCAGGTGGTTGCCCTCTACGACCAGCTCGTCCGCCTTGACCCCTCGCCGATCGTCGCTCTCAACCGGGCTATCGCCGTGGCCGAGATTGACGGCCCGGAGGTGGCACTGGCAGCCGTCGACCGTGTTGCGGGCAAGTTGGCCGGCTACCACGCCTACCATGCGACCCGCGCCGACCTGCTGCGCCGTCTGGGCCGCAGTCAGAAGTCGCGTGCGGCGTACGACCAAGCCATCGAGCTGGCGAGCAACACCGCCGAGATCGCCTATCTGACACGCCGCCGCGACCAGCTGGGGTAGCACGGCGCTTTCCGTGCCCACATGCGCAGGGAACGCGGCAGCGAATACTCGGGCCATCGACGACCTGTGGACCCGGGCCGGCGCCGGGTACCCCTTACACGAACAGGGCGATGCGGCCAGCGGGACGGCTCGCCGGTGCCGAGCCCTGCTGGACGGATCACGCCGATGAGGTGACGCCAGATCACCTTGCCAGCACTGAGGCTGGAGGCGTGGCAATGGAGGCGGAATCGCGCATCAGCGGGGGGCGAAAAATGATGGGCCGGCGCAGAACAGGGAGCCCGACGCAGCCAAGCACGACGATGGCGGCCGACGAGACCAGGCCCGGGCGTCGGAACGCGGACCGCACGCTGGTGCTTGCCCTGGTCGGGCTGATCGTGGTGGTAGTGGCGTTCTTCTCCAGTTATGCGAGCGCACTCGGGACGCCAACGGCCCATCACATACCGGTCGCAGTGACTGCACCGCCGGCTGTAGTCGCCAGGCTGGGCGCATCCCCGCTGCTCAGGGTGCACTCGGTGCCAAATCTCGCCGCTGCTCGCAGAATGATCGAGGACCGTGCAGTCTATGGAGCGCTCGCTATTCCCCCGGTTGGGCCGACGACCCTGCTTGTCGCCAACGGCGGTGGGCACGCGGTGGAGGTCATCTTTCTGCAGGTCGGGCACCAGATCGCGCAAGTTCGCGGGACCCTGCTGGCTACTGTTGATGTGGCGCCCACCAGCCCTCGGGACCCTAGCGGGACCGTCTGCTCAACGGCTTCTACTCGGGCCTGAACCCGCTGCTGCCCCAAGGCGCCGCTCTGTCGGCGCTTCGCGGCGTCCAGTATTTCGGTAATCAGGGGATCGCCCCTGGGCTGCTGTGCCTGATGATCTGGACCCTGGCAGGCCTCGGATTGCTCGTCGCGGCTGGTCTGGGCTGGCCGCATCGTCGCGCGGTAACGGGGTCGTGAGGACCGGCGGCAGGCTTTGCGACCGCACCCATGGAAGCCGGAAGGACATTAGGAAGCCGGAAGGACATTAGGCAGCGCGTTCTGCTAACCAGGTTGACCGTTGTCCAGGGCAGAGGTAGTTACGGGCGGATATGAGCGTGAGTTCGGTCGCATCGGATGCCTCCTACCGTGCTACGTTGAGCGTGCAAGAGACCCCTTCCGCGCGTCGGACGCGTCTGCCGTCGTCATGCGGAAGGACCGCAACTCATGCCACGCCTCTATGGTCCAGGGCACTTCACCGAGGACCCTTACTCACAAGTCGTCTCGCCCCACGGCATTCCGGTGGACGATCTCGTCGCTGTCCTCCAGAAGGAGATCAGGCGCAGTCGCGTCGACAACGCGGTGCTCGCCGCCTACGAGATGTTCACGACATCGGCGGATGTCGCTCAGCACCTGTGGCGGCGCCTGCGCGTCATTGCCGTTGAAGACGTGGGAATGGGTCTGCCTCTTGGGCCTGTGCTGATCGACGTGCTTCACCGTAACTTCACTGCCACCCCAGGTGGGGAGTGGATGATGGCGTGTCACGCCGTGCGCCTGCTCGCATCTGCGCCCAAGGACCGCACCAGTTCAGAGCACGCCGACTGGGTTACCACGAAGGTCGCGCTCGGGGAAGCGCTGGTCGAGGTCCCGGACTACGCCCACTGTGTGCACACACGCGCCGGTCAGGAGATGGGGCGCGGTCTGGTGCAGTGGTGGGACAACGGCGCTCAAGTGCGCGACGAACTGCCCTCAGCGGATCATCGGTACCGTGCGGAACTGGTCGAGATCCACCGCCGCGACGAAGCGGAGAACGGGACCGCGCCTCGTCCTGGCCGGTGATCGCGCGGCTGGGCCGTCGCCGCTGGAAAGCGATCATTGACAGGGTAGGCGACCTGCAGGCTGTCGAGCCCAGCGCGTGACCCCGTTACTCTTCGCTTGTGAACCCTGCCAGCGTCCGCGGCACGCCCGATATATGGACCCGCAGATTGCTCAGCTGCGGGGTGGCCGCCGGCCCTGCCTTCGTGGCCGTGTTCCTGCTCGAGGGTGCGGTGCGCGACGGCTACCGCCCGCTGCGCCACCCCGTCAGTTCTCTTGCGCTCGGATCCCGCGGCTGGATGCAGGCCGGGAATTTCGCGATGGCAGGAACGCTGTTTCTGGCCGGAGCCGCAGGCCTGACGCGCGCCGGTGAGGCTGTGACCGGCAGCCGGGCAGTACCGGTATTGATCGGCGCCGCAGGCGCTGGGCTTATCGGATCGGCCATGTTCACCACTGATCCGGTCAGCGGCTACCCGCCGGGAACGCCCGATGCGCTCACCCAGCCAAGCCGTACGGGCAGAGTGCACAATCTGATGGCCGTCCCCGTGTTCCTGGGCTTGCCCGCCGCCGCACTCGTCGGTGGCTGGCGGTCCTGGCGGGCCGGCCAGCGCCGCTTCGGTCTCTACAGTTGCGGCAGCGCCGTGACCATGCTCACGACCATGACCCTGGCCGGTGCGGGCTTCGGTCAATCGACCAGGCTTGTCAACGTCGCCGGGCTCTTCCAGCGCACCAGCATCATCACTGGCTTCGCCTGGCTTACAGCCCTGTCGGAGCAAGCGCTCCGGCGCACGCCAACCACCGCGGCGGAACACCACCTAGCGCGCCCGTTCTCTTAGTAGCAGCGGTGCAGGAGAAGTAGCGCCTTCGCCGGACAGGCTCGCGAGAGAGCCGCGGCTACCGAAGTCGGCAAAGGTCGCAGGCCGCGCGCAGGCGCGGGAAAACCGCTGGCGCTAGCGGGCGCCGGCATCAGACAATCGCGTGTCGCGATCAGCGGCATCCTCGGCGTCGGCTACGTCCGGCTCCTGGCCTGAATCGGCGAGAGGGAGGACTATCGGTGTCCAGCGGGGTCGAGACCAGGACCATATCGGTCGGCGGCGGACGTGAACTTTGCGTGGAGACAGCCGGTGAACCTGACGGAAAGCCGATCCTGGTCCACGCTGGCGAGCCGATGTCGCGGCGCTTGTACGGCGGGTGGATCGCCGATGCCGAGCAGAAAGGCATCCGGCTGATCGGCTATGACCGCCCCGGCTACGGCGGCTCGACCGCGCATCCCGGTTACACCGTGGCGTCGGCAGCGCAGGATGTCCTGGCCATCGCCGAGGCGCTCGGGCACGACCGGCTTGGCATCTGGGGCATTTCCGGTGGCGGTCCTTATGCTTTGGGGTGCGCGGCCTTGCTGCCCGACGTGGCGGTAGCTGTCGCGGCGGTGGCGTCGCTCGCGCCGTACGGTATCGAGGGCTTCGACTACTACGCCGGGATGGGCGAGTCCAACGTTGAGGGCTTTAAATTGTTCTTCTCCGATCCTGCGGAATCACGCCGCGATCTGCGCGAGGGGAGGGAGGAAATTCTTGCGGCCACGCCTGAGCAGTTCGCTGCAGACCTCGAAAGCCTCCTCTCGCCCGTCGACGCCGAGGTCCTGACCGGGGAGCTGGCCCGCTGGCTCACTGAGACCCACAAGGTTGCTCTCTCGGCGAGCGACCAGGGGTGGTGGGACGACGGAGCGGCGCACCTGACGAGCTGGGGGTTCAATCTCCGCGACATCCGGATACCCGTCAAGATCTGGCACGGCCGCGAGGACCGGTTCGTTCCCGTGCAGCACGGCCAGTATCTGGCCGCCAGCATCCCTGGCGCGGAGGCTGATATCAGCGACCGCGACGGCCATCTCACCATGATCGGCCGGATCGGCGAGATCCATGACTGGCTTCTCCAGCACTTCTAGGAAGACATCAGCTGCCAGAACCAGCCGCCACGACGACCGCCAGGTCGACCACGGCAGCCGGGCTTCGGACAGCCGCCCACGATCGGATTCGACGGCTTAGCTTCGGGAGCCGTTCTGGCTCAGGCTCATCGAGTCACGGCGCTGACGGGGGCATTTGGCGAGGTTGCCTGGGCGACCTGAGCCGTAGCCTGGGCGTCGCGGGCGGCAGCTCCGACCTGTCCGGCAGGTCAGCGGACTCCGGCCACCACCTGATCCAGCGGTCGGTGATGTGCCCGAACCGCTCGAAGTGCGCGCGGGCGCTCTCGCCGAGTGATCCCGCGACTGCGGTCAGCAACGTCTCCACGACGGCGACAGTAGCGGCCAGGCTCGGGAACGGCGATGCCGCTGCGACCTGGGCCTGCAGCAGCGCGTCCGCAATGTCGGCGATCGGCGACAGCCATGGATCGGTGAACAGCACGATCCGCGCCCCGGCCGACCTGGCTGCCTGGGCGAACTCCTGGGTGTCGCGCTCATAGCGCCGGAAGTCGAAGACGGCGACGACGTCCTTCTTGCCGAGGTCGGCCAGCGCGGCCGCCCGCTCGGCCGGGATCGGGGGCACCAGCCGCACGCCCGGCCGGATCTCTCGCAGCACGCCGACCAGGTAGCCGGCCACCAGTTGGCTGAACGAGCCGCCCATCGCGAGCACGTGATGCTGAACATCGCCCAGCAAGGCAGTCGCACGGGCGAACTCAGCCGGGTCGACACCCTGGATGCTGGCGGCAACGCACTCGCCGAGGATTGCCGCACTGTGACCGGTGAAGCCAGCCGACGCGGGCTCGAGGCTCTCGCGGCGGTAGACCTCGACCGGCGACAGCACCCGCGCGCTGATTTCTTCTCGCAACGCGCGCTGGAACGCGGCGTAGTTCTCGTATCCGAGCTGCTGGGTAACGAACCGGCTGATCGTCGGGCCGCTGACGCCGGCGTGCCTAGCCAGCTGGGCCGATGACTCGAGGCCTGCCGTCGGCGGGCCAGACAGCAGGAGCCTGGCCACCTTCCGCTCGGACACCGACAGCATTCCGAGCCGCTGCCTGATCCGTTCCGAGACGCCACGCAGGAGACCGTCGGCCCCGAGGGCCAGTTCGCTGGCAAGGCCAGCCGCTGGCAGCGGACCGGGGTGCTCTGCCGATACCGGGTTGTGACTCATTTCGTTCACATCTCTTGCTTGATGGCGTTTTATGCATCATGTTGTACTCACAAACCGTGTCAGACCTTGCCGACGAGCACCAGTGGGGAGCGAAGCATATGCCGAACCAGCCGCTGATCGCCGGGTATGTGGCGACGCCTAATAATCCCCTGCACTGCGGCTGAGAAGGAGTACCCCATGCGTTTGGCCCGCGTGCTCACCCACACTGCTCGCCATGTCGCGCCCTCGGTGCGTCGGCTGGGCGCAGCCGCTCTTGGGCTCAGCCTGGCCAGTGGACTGGTTATCGCCGCTGCGGTCGCACCAGCTCAGGCATCCTCGCCGGCCGCCTCGACCCTGCGGGTCGAGGCAGACACCGCCTTCTCCACGTTCAACCCGTTCCTCGCCTACTTCAACGCGGACCTGAACGTGATCGGCAACATCTATCCGACGCTGACCTCGATCAACGAGCAGGGCGTGGCCGGGCCGTACCTGGCGACCAAGTGGACAACCTCTGCCGACAAGCTCACCTGGACCTTCACGATCCGATCCGGGCTCAAGTGGAGCGACGGCAAGCCAATCACGGCAGCTGACGCCGCGTGGACCTTCAACCTGATCATGCACAACTCGACGGCGGCCACCGCTAACGGCGCGCTCGTCGCCAACTTCGCGAGCGTGACCGCGCCGAATGCCACCACGCTGGTCATCACGACCAAGCAGCCAGAAGCGAACATGCTCTACGTGAGCAACCCGGTGACCGGCATCCCGATCGTGCCCGCGCACATCTGGACCAGCGAGGTCGCGCATCTCGGGAGCTTCAAGAACATGAACTTCCCGGTCGTGGGCTACGGGCCGTGGATCGCGACCGGATACGTGCCGAACCAGTACGCGACGCTGACCGCCAACCCGAACTTCTTCATGGGCGCGCCGAAGTTCCACACGCTGATCATGCAGTACTTCACCAACGGCGATGCCGCCGTGGCGGCGCTGCGCAGCGGCCAGATCAGTGAGATCGACAACCTCACCGCCACGCAGTATGAGGCGCTGAAGGGCAACAAGAACATGCAGCTGGTGCCGTCGGTGTCGAACGGCTGGACGGCGCTCGAGCTCAACCCTGGCGCGACGACGAAGTCGGGCAAGGCTTTCGGCAACGGCAACCCTGCGCTGAAGGACCCGCGGGTGCGCGATGCGATCGAGATGGCCATCAACAAGCAGGAGCTGGTGACCAAGGTCTGGGACGGCCTCGCTGTTACCGGCGCCGGCTACCTGCCGCCTGCCTACCCGCAGTTCATGTGGACGCCGCCCGCATCCGGCGCGCTGACCTACGACCCCTCGAAAGCCAGCCAGCTGCTGGCGCGGCCGGCTACAAGATGGGCCCGAACGGGGTCAGGATCGACCCGAAGACGCACAAGCCGCTGGTGCTGCGGCTCGGCATCCACTCCGACGAGACCAGCGACGCTGAGATGGCGCCGTACCTGCAAGAATGGCTGAAGGCCATCGGTGTCGGCGTCGACGTGCAGTCCATGAGCTTCAACCAGCTCAACGCCGAGCTGCCCAAGGGCGACTGGGACATCCTGTCCGACGGCTGGGGCACCGGCCCGGACCCGACGTACCTGCTGTCCATCCAGACCTGCGGCGACCTGCCGGACAACACGACGTCGCCGGGCAACACCGACGCCTTCTTCTGCAACAAGGCTTACGACAACCTGTTCAACCAGCAGTCCACCGAGTTCACGCCGGCCCAGCGGGTGTCGACGATCGACCAGATGCAGCAGATCCTGTACCAGAACGCGGTCGACGTCATCCTCTACTACCCCGACAACCTCGGTGCCGCGCGCACGACCGGGGCGAAGGGCTTCTTCTTCGGCAAGCCGAACGCGCAGGGCTTCTACCCGCAGCAGAACCTCTTCATCAACTGGCGCACGGCGGCCCCGCTGGCCAGCGACAGCAGCTCCTCCTCCAGCCCGGCGCTGTGGATTGTGCTCGCGGTGGTCATCGTGGCGGTCCTCGCCGGGGCGGGCATCCTCCTCCGGCGACGGCGGACAGCTGCGGAGCGGGAGTAGCGGTGTCTTGAGTAGTTCATCAGCGCCGCTCTCTCCGCAGGGCCTGGTCGCGCTGGAGTCCCCGCCAACCGGCGGGGGCTCCGGCGGCCGGGACTTCCTGAGCTATCTCGGGCGCAAGCTGGCCGCAGCCCTGATCAGCTTCGGCGGCCTGCTGGTGTTCGGCTTCATCATCTTCAGCCTGATTCCGTCCGACCCGGTCGCTGCCCTGACCAGGGGCCGGCCGACCAGCGCGAAGCAGATGGCGTTCCTCATCAAGCAACTCGGCCTGAACCAGCCGGTGTGGGAGCGGTTCGGTCACTTCGTGGCCAACACACTGCAGGGCAACCTCGGTTACTCGTGGCAGTTCCAGACCCCGGTAACGACCCTCATAGCGCAGCGGCTGTGGCCGACCTTGCTGCTGATGGGCAGTTCGACGATCCTGTCGGTGGTGCTCGGCATGTGGCTGGGCATCCGCAGCGGCTGGCGGCCCGGCAGCCTGCTCGACCGGAACGCGACCGGGACCGCTATCACGCTCTGGTCGGTGCCCACATTCTGGCTCGGGATCATTCTGCTCGTCGTGTTCAGCGCGGGCTTCGGCCCGATCCCTTCGCTGTTTCCGGCCGGCGGCATGTCCACGCCGGGAACCGTGGGCGGCTTTACGCCTGCCCACATCCTCGACGTGGCCAGGCATCTCGTGCTGCCCTGCCTCACGCTGGTCCTGGTGATCTTCGCTCAGTACCAGATGATCATGCGGTCCTCGATGATCGATGAGCAGGGGAACGCCTACCTGCTCACCGCGAGGGCGAAAGGATTGCGGGACGCGGAGGTGCGCCGCAAGCACGTCGTGCCGAACGCGCTACTGCCGTCGGTAACGCTGATCTTCCTCCAGGTCGGAACCATGATCAGCGGTGCGATCACGGTCGAGACCGTGTACTCCTGGCCGGGCCTTGGCTACCTCACTTTTCAGGCCCTGCAGATTCCTGACCTGCCGCTGCTCGAGGGCACGTTCCTGGTGTTCAGCGCCTCGGTGATCGTGTTCAACTTGCTCGCCGACGTCCTGTACCGCTACCTCGATCCACGGGTGCGCCGGGCATGACCGCGACCAGCCAGGCCGCCGGAGCTCCCGCGACCGCGCCGCCGCGGCTAGTGGCGTTCCGCCGGTTCGCCCGCGCGTTCGCCGCCAACCGCACCGCCATGGCGGGCCTGGTGATCCTCGTCGGGATCACCGGGCTGGCGCTCGCTGCGCCGCTGTTCATTCACGCGAGTGACCTGGATGTGATCAACGCTTCCGGACCGTCGCTGGCGCCGCCCTCCCTGCATTTCCCGCTCGGCACCGATCAGTCCGGCCGGTCGGTGCTCGACCTGCTGATCTGGGGCACGCGCCCGTCGCTGGCCATCGGCTTCATCGCTACGGTGCTGACGATGGTCCTCGGCAGCCTGATCGGCCTGGTCGCGGGGCACTACGGCGGGGCGACCGCCAGGATCCTCATGGCGATCACCGACTGGTTCATCGCGCTGCCCGCGCTGCCGCTGGCCATCGCGCTCGCCGCCGTGCTAGGCCAGGGTGACTCCTCGATCACGATCGCGATCGCTGTCACATCGTGGCCGGGGACGGCGCGGCTGATCAGGGCGCAGACCATGGCGGTGGAGGCGCGGCCGTTCATCGAGCGGGCGAAGGCACTCGGCGCCCGTGACGGCCAGCTGCTGGCGCGCCAGGTGCTGCCCAACGTGGCGCCGTTCATCCTGGTCTCCGGCACGCTGACGATCGCTGGCGCGATCATCTACGAAACCACGCTGACGTTCCTCGGGCTCGGGAATCCGACCGACGTGTCGTGGGGCTCGATGATCAACCAGGCGTTCAACCAGGGCGCGATCACCAGCGGGGCGTGGTGGTACATCCTGCCGCCCGGCATCGCCATCCTGATTGTCGTGCTCGGGTTCACGCTGATCGGCCGGGCGGTGGAGAACATCCTGAACCCGCGGATGACGAGGTAACGGTGGCCAGTCCCCTGCTTGAGCTGCGTGACCTCGCGGTTACCTACCGCAGCGGTGCCGAGGTGGTGCGTGCCGTGCGCGGTGTCGACTTCACCCTGGATGCCGGTCAGACCCTGGGCATGGCCGGCGAGTCCGGCTGCGGCAAGACCACGGTCGCGCTCAGCCTGCTGCGCCTGCTGCCGCCGACAGCGACGCTCAGCGGACAGATCTTGTTCAAGGGCGAGGACGTCATCGGCCTTGGCTGGGAGCGGTTGCGCGCGATCCGCTGGGCTGGGGCGTCGGTTGTCTTCCAGGGCGCGATGAGCTCCCTCAACCCGGTACAGACCATCGGCGACCAGATCTGCGAGCCGATCCTGCTGCACGAGAAGGTGACCAGGCGGGAAGCTGACCAGCGCACCGCGGCCCTGCTGGACAGTGTCGGCGTCTCCGCCAGCCGCCGGACGAGCTACCCGCACGAACTGTCCGGCGGGCAGCGGCAGCGGGTGATGATCGCCATGGCGCTCGCGTGCCGGCCTGAGCTGATCATCGCGGACGAGCCGACGACGGCGCTGGATGTCATTGTCCAGGCACAGATTCTCCGGCTGCTCACCGACCTGGCGCGCGAGCGCGAGATCGGCATGATCATGATCAGCCACGACCTGTCGGTACTCGCGGACACCTGCGAGCGGCTTGCCATCATGTACGCCGGCCGGGTGGTGGAGATCGGCCCCTCCGCTGAGCTGCTGGCCGCGCCGGAGCATCCCTACACCCGGATCCTGGCCCGCGCGTTCCCGCAGACTGGCGACCCTGCCTCCCGGTTCGCTCCGGCCGGGCTGCCGGGGGAGCCGCCGGACCTGCGCGCGGACCTGCCAGGCTGCCCGTTCGCGCCGCGGTGCCCGGACGTGGTGGATGAGTGCCGCACTCGCGACATCGAGCTGTGGCCGGCCGGCGACCGCAGGCAGTCCGCATGCATTCAGGTCCTCAATACCGGGAACGGGGTAGTCCGGGCCAGTGCCGCGGCGCAGGTGACCGAGCGCACGGAGCCGGTGCCGGCCGCGGACGAATTCGCGGTCAGCAGGGAGCTGGTGCTGCAGACCCGCGACCTGAGCGTGGTGTACCCGGGCACGCGCAACCGCGGGCCGGCCCGCGCCGTGGACGGCGTCAATCTCAGCATCGGCCGCGGCGAGATCGTCGCGCTTATCGGCGAGTCCGGCTGCGGCAAGAGCACGCTGGCGCGTGCGCTGGTGGGGCTGATCGAGCCGACTGCCGGTGAGGTCAGCTACGAGGGCGCGGGCTTGCGGTATACCGGTGCCGCCCTCAAGGAGTTCCGGCGGCACGTTCAGCTCGTGCTGCAAGATCCCGCCGGTGCGCTGAACCCGCGGCAGAACGTGTATGACAGCGTCGCCGAGGGACCGCGGCTGCACGCTATGCGAACCCAACTGGATCAGCGCGTGCATTCAGCCTTGTCCCGGGCGGGGCTGCGACCGCCCGAGCACTTCATCGGCCGCTACCCGCACGAGCTTTCCGGCGGGCAGCAGCAGCGAGTCGTCATCGCCGGCGCCCTCGCGCTCGACCCGTCGGTCATCATCGCCGACGAGCCGGTGTCCTCGCTGGACGCGTCGGTCCGCGGCGAGATCCTCAAGCTTCTCCTCGACCTGCGTGACCAGCTGTCGCTGTCGGCCCTCATCGTCAGTCACGACCTGAGCGTGGCCTGGAACATCGCAGACCGGGTGGCGGTGATGTACCTGGGCCGGATCGTGGAGGTTGGCTCGGTCGCTGACGTGCTGCTGCGACCGCAGCACCCGTACACGCAAGCGCTGATCTCGGTACTGCCTGATCGCGCGCGAGACCGGGAGCCGACGATCCTGGCCGGCGAGCCGCCAGACCCGACCAGGATCCCGGCCGGCTGCCGGTTCCACCCGCGCTGCCCGCTGCTCGCCTCGCTCACACCTGACGATCAGCGCGGTGACCTGTGCCGCGGGCAGGACGTCGCGGTGCTCGCCGCGGGCGCGCCCGCGCAGCGGCTGGTCGCCTGCCACCTGGCTGAGGTAGCGGAACAGGCTGGCCCGCGGCAGCTCGTGACCAATACAGAGGAGATCAGCTAGTTGACTCAGGTGGAAACCGTCGCCGCGCCGACGTCACTGGCGCGTCCGCCCGCGCTGCGGCCAGGAGACAGGGTGGCTGTGCTGTCGATCAGCAGCCCGGCCGATCCGGTTGCCCTGGGCGTCGGCCTGGATACGCTGCGGTTCGCCGGGCTGGAGCCGGTCCTCTACCCGTCGTCGCAGGATCAGGGCACCATGCGCACGTACCTGGCCGGTGATGACGCCCTGCGCGCGGCAGACCTGCGGGCCGCGCTGACCGATCCGAGCATCGCCGGAGTGATCTTCGCGACCGGCGGCTACGGCTCGCAGCGAACGTTGGCCGCCGTTGACCTCAGCGGCATCGCGGACCAGCCGCCCAAGGTTCTGGCTGGCTACTCCGACGTCACCGGCGTACTCGAGGCCGTAGGCCGCAAGCTGGGCTGGGCGTCGCTGCTCAGTCCCATGGTCACCTCGCAGGGGCCGACCGCGCACTACTCGTTCGCCTCCATGCTGCGCGCGCTCATGCACCCGGAGCGCTCCACCGAGCTCAGTTACCCGCAGGCGACAACGATTGTCGGCGGCACCGCCGTCGGTACTACGCTCGGCGGCAACCTCACGCTGCTGACCTCGTCGATCGGCACAGACACCTCGTGGCCCGCCCGCGGCGGCATCCTGCTGGTGGAGGACGAGCACGAAGAGGAATACCGGCTCGACCGGATGCTCACCCAGCTCAGGCGATCAGGTTACCTGGACGGCGTGACAGGGATCATCGCCGGCACATTCGTCAACTGCGGCGAACCTACGCTCATCCAGGAAGTACTGACCGAGCGGCTGGGCGACCTCGGAGTGCCGATGATCGCGTGGGCGAACGTCGGCCACGGCGGCTACTTCCAGACGTTCCCGGTCGGCGTCGCCGCCGAGCTGAACGCGGATGCCAAGGTGCTGCGGTTGCTCGACCCGCCGCTGCGGCCCGCCGGCGAAGAGCCGCACGCGACTACTTCCGCGGTGGCCCCGGCATGAAGATCCTCATCTCCGCGGACATGGAGGGCGCGACCGGCGTCACCTGGCCCGCCGACTGCGAGCCTGGCACCGAGCCCTGGCAGCGGTGCCGGCGGATGTTCACCTCGGACGTGAACGCGGCGGTTGCCGGGTTCCTCGACGGCGGCGCCGACGAGGTGCTGATCAACGAGGCGCACTCCACGATGCGCAACCTGCTGCTCGAGGATCTCGACCAGCGTGCCGTCATGCTCACCGGGCGGCACAAGGACCTGAGCATGGTCGAGGGCATCCAGCACGGCGACGTGGACGGTGTCGCGTTCGTCGGATACCACGCGGCCGCCGGAGCCGAAGGCGTGCTCGCGCATACGTACCTGGCGAACTCGATCACCTCGGTGCGCGTCAACGGCGTTCCGGCGAGCGAGGGTCTGCTGAACTCCCTGGTGGCTGCCGAGTACGGCGTGCCGGTCATCCTCATCACCGGGGACGACCGGACCTGCGCGGATGCGGCAGGGTACGCCCGGACGGCGCCCGCGGTCGCGGTCAAGGACTGCGTCAGCCGGTACGCTGCGGTCTGCCTGCTGCTGGCCGTCACCGCCGCGGCCATCCGCGCGGCAGCGGCGCGCGCGGCGGGCCTCGCCGGCCGGACTGATCCCGCGGTGACCGGCGGGCTTGACGTCCAGATCGAGGTCGACGCCGCGCAGCTGGCGCAGGCCGCTGCGATCGTGCCCGGCGTGCGCCGGGTCGGCGACCGCACGGTGGAGTACTCGGCCACGTCCGCGTACGAGATGATCCGCTGCTTCAAAGTCGTATGCACGATGATCTCGGCCGCGGTCGAGGACCATTATGGCTGAGCCGGCGCAGGCCACGGCGGAGCAAGAGGTCACCAGGATCGCTGCCGACCTCATCAGGTTCGACACGACGAACCGCGGCGGCGGGGACGGCGCCGAGCGGGCGGCGGGCGAGTACGTTGCCGAGCTGCTCGCGACGGCCGGGCTGGACACGGTCTTGCTGGAGTCGGCGCCCAGGCGCGCGAATGTCGTCGCGCGTATCAGCGGCGCCGAACCGTCCGCTCCCGCGCTGCTGCTGCACGGGCACCTGGACGTCGTGCCTGCCGACGCGACCGTGTGGTCGGTGCCGCCGTTCGCGGGCGAGGTCGCCGACGACGTGCTGTGGGGGCGCGGCGCTGTCGACATGAAGAATGCGGTCGCCGTGCTCGTCGCGCTCGCGCGGGAGTGGGCGCGGGCCGGCGCGGCCGCAGCGCGACATCGTGCTCGCGTTCACGGCCGACGAGGAAGACACCGCTGCCTACGGCGCTCGCTGGCTGGTCGAAAAGCACCCAGGCCTGTTCGAGGGGTGTAGCGAGGCGATCGGGGAATCTGGCGGGTTCACCTTCCACGCGCGGCCAGGGCTGCGGCTGTACCCGGTGGCGTCGGCCGAGCGCGGCACCGCGTGGCTCAAGCTCACCGCGCGGGGCAAGGCCGGGCACGGATCCAAGCCCAACGGGCAGAACGCGGTCACCCAGCTCGCTGAGGCCATCGTCAGGATCGGCCACCATCAGTGGCCGGTCCGGCTCATCCCGTCCGTGCGCGCCGCGATCGACGCCATCGCCGAGGCCGTCGCGGACGGCAGCACGGTCGCCGTCGCAAACGGCGATGTCAGCGAGCGGCTTGCCCTCCTCGGTCCGGCCGCCTCACTGGTGTCGGCGACTATGCGCAACAGCGCTAACCCGACGATGCTGCGGGCGGGCCTTAAGGTGAACGTCATCCCCAGCGAGGCAGTCGCGTACGTCGACGGCCGCATGCTTCCAGGCTACGAGGCGGAGTTCGCGGCGACCCTCGACGAATTGACCGGACCGGATGTCACCTGGGAGTACATGCACAAGGAACCCCCGGTCGAGGCACCGCTCGCCAGCCCGCTCGTCGGCGCCATGGCCGCCGCGGTGCTGGCCGAGGACCCCGGCTCGACCGTCGTGCCGCACTGCATGAGCGGCGGCACCGACGCCAAGCAGTTCGCCAGGCTCGGCCTGGACTGCTACGGGTTCACGCCGATGGTCCTGCCGCCCGGATACGACTACTACGCGATGTTCCACGGCGTCGACGAACGCATCCCGGTCCCGGCGCTGCACGCGGGTCTGCGGATCATGGACCGCCTCCTCGGGGACGACCTGGCCCGCTGAGCATCGAGCGAACGGGCGCCGGTTATTCCGGAAGCAGAACGTCCGCAACCGCGTCTAGCGTGGCGCCATGACCAGCGTCGACTACCCCTCCGATCCACCACTTGCCGGCACCGAAGCCGACCACCTGATCGGTGCCCTGGAACGCCTGCGCACCACGTTCCGCTGGAAGGCGGACGACCTTGACGCTGACGGGCTGCAGACCCGCATCGGGGTGTCCACGCTCACCCTCGGCGGCTTGCTCAAGCATCTCGCCATCTGCGAGGACTACAAGTTCGCCACCAAGCTGGCCGGGGAACCGCTGGGCGCGCCGTGGGTTGACCTCGGCTGGGATGGCAGCGACGACGAGTGGGAGTTCATCACCGCCAGGGACGACTCGCCGGAGCACCTCTACGCGCTCTGGGACGACGCCGTCGAGCGCTCCCGCGGCCGGCTCAGCGCGGCCCTGGCTGAGGGCGGGCTTGACCAGCTCATCCACGACTCCGCGTCAGACGGCGCGCACGCCAGCCTGCGCCGCCTGGTCTGTGACCTGATCGAAGAATATGGCCGGCACACCGGGCACGCCGATCTGCTCCGCGAAGCCGTGGATGGACTGGTCGGTGAGGATCCTCCGGCCGGATGGCGCGTGAATTCCACTGCCATCACCCGGGTAACCGAGGTCGCCGCCCCGGGAGACCGGTAGCGTCCGGCGCGTACTGGATAACGGTCAGCTCTCGCTATCGGCTGGGGAGTGATCGCGGCAAACCGAACCAGGGCAGCACGCTGTTCTCGAATCGCGTCATGGCGCAGATCCGATTGCCGGCCAGGGTGATCACGACGAGGCCAGTCTCGTGGCGGATACCGTCACGGCCGTGCACATAGAGGCCGAACGCCGGCTGACCGTTCGCACGAGTAGGAACGAGGTCGTACCGGCGTCCAGCCCGGAAGAGGAGTGCGCAGAAGCGGCCCACGACATCGCGGCCTTCGTATTCGAGGGGCATGGGAGGCATGGACATGAAGACGTCGTCAGTCAGCAGGGCAACCAGCGCATCAAGATCGGCAGATTCGTAGGCGCGGACAAACTCGGCCACGAGCGCTTCCTCGGCCGGCGACTCGGCGCTCGGTGGCGGCTGACGGTCACCACTCGACGGCTGATGCCGCTGCAGGCTGGCCCGGCCCCTTTTGAGGGCGCTGTTGACCGACTCGACGGTCGAGTCCAGCATCTCGGCCACCTCAGTCGCGCGGAATCCGAGGACATCGCGTAGCACGAGTACTGCGAGCTGGCGCGGCGGAAGAAGCTGGAGCGCCGTCACGAAAGCCAGCGAGATCGACTCGGTCTGCTCGTAACGGGCCTCCGGCCCGAGGGGCGCGTCGATAGCACTCTCGAGGAAGGAATCAGGAAAAGGCTCCAGCCACACGACCTCGCCGAGCCGCGTCGGCTCGGGCGGTTGCACGCCTGGCACATCCCACTCCTTGGCTAGCCGCCGGCTGGCTGACCGGCGCGCGTTGAGACACCGGTTCGTCGCGATCCGGTAGAGCCAGGTGCGTAGCGAGGCGCGTCCCTCGAACCCCCCGAATCCTTGCCAGGCGGCCAGCAGCGTGTCCTGAAAGGCGTCCTCGGCGTCCTGGAACGATCCGAGCATCCGGTAGCAATGCACCTGCAGCTCGCGATGGTGCGGCTCGGTCAGCTCCCGGAACGCGTCGCCGTCCCCGGCCCGTGCCCGGGAGAGCGGGTCGGCTGTCTCCACGGTCATGTCACCTTCCTCGAGCGCAATCTGGCACTTCCATCCTCGTATGGACACCCGCCGAGGCCCGAACTGGGCGGTTGACCGGCGCCCAGTTTCCCGATCACGCGGTGTCTACCTCAGTGGTTGCTGACAACACGAACAGATGGAGAGCCGAAATGGGAAGAATCGTCATCAGCGAGAACGTCTCGCTGGACGGAGTGATCCAGGACCCGACCGGTGATGAGGGGTTCAAGTTTGGCGGCTGGTTCGACCAGATGTCAGACAAGGACCGCGAGGAGTGGGCCAAGATCGAGTTCCAGGAAGCGCTAGATACCGCAGCCTGGCTGGTCGGCCGAGGTACCTACGCGTGGTTCGCCGAGCGATGGGCAGCCCGGCCTGGCGAGTGGGCGGACAGGTTGCGCAGTATCCCCAAGTTCATCGTCTCCTCGACACTGGAAGACCCCACCGAATGGACCAACTCCACAGTGCTGAAGGGCGACGTCATCGAGGAGGTCTCGAAGCTGAGGCAGAACGTGACCGGGGACATCGTTGTCTACGGGAGCGGCCCGCTCGTGCAGACGCTGATGGAGCATGACCTGGTCGACGAGCTTCGGCTGACGACCCACCCGTTCGTTCTCGGGACGGGTGAGCGCCTCTTCGGCGAGATCAGCGACAAGATGCGCCTGCGCCGTGTCGGCATCCGCACCGTCGGTGACAACCTCGCGATCCTCACGTACCAGCCCGTGCGAGACTCCTAACTCGGCCAGGCAAGTACGTCGCGCCGCGTTCGAGCCTGATCTCGAGCGCGGCGCGAGGCGCTCGCGGCATTGGGGCAAACTGGGACCCCAACGTGCATTGGAGCGCCGTGGCGGAATACGACTACATCGTGGTGGGCGCCGGGACCGCGGGCTGCGTGGTGGCGGCCAGGCTTACCGAAGACGCGGCCACCCGGGTGCTGCTGGTGGAGGCGGGGAGCTTGCGGCGGACGCGCGCCATGCGGGTGCCGAACGAGTGGCCAGCTAACCTCGGCTCGGCCGCCGACTGGGGTGACACCACTACAGCCCAAGCTGATGCCGGAAGCGCACCGTACCCCAGAGGCCGGGCAGCTGGCGGGTCGAGTGCGATCAACGCGATGGCACATGTCCGCGGTCACCGGGCGCTCTACGATCGCTGGGCTGTTGACGGAGCGGCCGAGTGGGCTTTCGCGGATCTGCTGCCGTACTTCCGGCGTAGCGAACAGGTGCCAGGGCGCGACCATGCGCTGCGCGGCGCCGACGGGCCCATCACCGTAGCCCCGGCGGTAGACCGGCATCTGGTGGCGAGAGCGTTCGTCGAGGCGCTCACAGAGGCCGGCTACCCGGTGACAGATGATCTCAGCGGACCGCGGCAAGAGGGTGTCGCCTGGATCGATTTAGCAATCGCTAACGGGCAGCGGGTCAGCTCCGCTGATGGCTACCTGAGGCCGGCGCTCGATCGCCCGAATCTCGTCGTGCAAGGTGACTGCCAGGTCACCGGATTGACCGTGCGGCACGGCCGATGCACCGGGGTTCGCTACATCCGGGACGGAGTGCCGGGCGAGGCGGACAGCTCCGGCGAGGTGATCTTGTCTGCGGGGGCGATCGGTTCGCCCCACCTGCTGATGCTGTCCGGTATCGGCTCCGCGCGGCGGCTGCGTGCCGCGGGGATCGATGTGGTGGCCGACATTGAGCAGGTCGGCGATAACCTTCAGGACCATCCGATCGTGATGGCGTCCTTCGCCTCGCGCGTGCAACTGCCGATGAGCAACTACAACAACGGGGAAGCGTGCGCGGCCGTGCGCAGCGCACTGGCAGGGGCCTACCCTGACCTTCACCTGTTCCCGATCCTGCTGCCGCTGGCTCCGGCAGGGTGCGCGCCGCCGCCCGCCGGCTATGCGCTGGTGGCCTCGGTGGTCGCCCCGGACAGCAAGGGCTCGGTCCGGCTCGTCGCCGCGACGCCGGATGCTGCCCCGCTCATCGATCCGGGTTTCCTGCGAGACAAGCGCGACCTGGACCGGCTGGAGCAGGGGCTGCAGATGATCCGCGAAGCCGGAGACAGCGCGTCGTTCTCTACTGTGCGCGACGCCGAGGTGTGGCCAGGCCGGGATGTTGACACCAGCGCGGCGTCACGCGGCTACATCCGCCGCACGGTGAGCAGCTACTACCACCCGGTCGGCACCTGCCGCATGGGCTCTGATGCCGACTCCGTCGTCGACACTGAACTCCACGTCCGCGGGGTGACCGGCCTGCGCGTGGCCGACGCGTCGGTGCTGCCGGTCATCCCGAATGCGCACCCGAACGCGACAGTGCTGGCGGTCGCCGAGCGAGCAGCCGACCTGATCCGCGCCGCGGCCCGATGATGCCGAGCCGATAGCCTCCTGCGGTGCTGATGGCTGGCCCCGGGGTCGGCCAGCCATCAGCCTGCGCTCACGGGCACCGGCGATACTGCAACTCGATTGTTCCGTTAGCGAACGGGGTAGTCGACGCAAGCCCGAGCTGTCGTGACTTGGCCAGGTCATCGAAGAGCCGTCTGCCGGTGCCGGCCACGTAGGGAAAGACAGTGATGCGGTATTCATCGGCCAGGTCGAGCCGGATGACCGACTGCCAGAGGCCCATGCCGCCGCTGGCGATGATATCGCCGGTGCCCGCTCGCTTCAGGCTGTTGATTTCGTCCGCCATATCGCCGTCGGCGATTGTCGAGTTGGCCCAGTCGGCAGTCGTGAGCGTGCGGGAGAAAACCACTTTGCGCGCGGCGTTCATGATCTCGGCGTAGGGGTGGTCGTCTGCGGCCGGAAAGTACTGCGCCATTCCCTCGTATGCGTGCCTGCCCATGATGTGCAGGTCCGCCTCCTCGTAGAGCCTGCGCGTCTGTGCCAGCTGCGCGTCGTCATCGGGGAGATCCCGGCAGAACTGGAAGAACTCTGTGCCCTCTTCGGCGATGACGCCGTCGAGCGAGTAATCAAAGATGCGCATTACTAGTTTCCGCATGACAATCTCCTTGCTCTCTGCCGTGTGCCGTTGCCCTGAGCTCTGCGGACGGGAAGGGAGGCGGCCGCGGCAGCTCGCTCGGTACGGGCGGCGCGCCGCTACGCGTCAGAGCCCCGATCTCAGCCGCTGGCTTGCGCCGCCAGATACTTGGTCAGGTTGTCCAGCATCCAGGTGGTGCCTTCCTCGCGGCTCTCGAGTTTGTCGATGCCGTCGAGGAACACGCCCTGCTCGGTGTAGGTGAGCTTGGTGCCATCCCGGTCGGCGGCGAACTCCACGGTGGCGATCGACACCGACATTCGGTCGGAGTTCGCGTACATCTCGTAGGTGTAGACGATCCGCTGGTCGGCGATGATGTCGCAGTAGGTGGCGTCGTACCGGTACGTCCCGCCATCGGGGTTCAGGCCGCCGAACCGCTCGCGCCCGCCGACCCGGAACTCGAATTCCTGCTCGCTGCCGTCCGCCTTGTAATCCGGGTCGTCCATCCAGACGTTCTTGGCTTCCAAGCTGGCCCAGGCAGCGAACACCCGGGTCGGGGTTGCCATGGGGTAGGTGCGCTCGACGACGAAGGTGCCGTGTTCAGCAGAACGCTCGGTCATTGGTACTCCTCAGGATGGTCGGTCTGGTCGGTCTGGTCAGTCTGGTCGCGCTGACCCGTCTCGTCGGGCTGGCCGGGGGGCTCGCCCGTATTGTTGTGGGATCGGCCGCCCGGCGTTCTAGTGAGGAAACTGGCGAGCCTGGCCAGGCGGCGCTCCCAGCGGGCACGACGCCTGGTGATCTCGGTCCCGGCGGTCACGGCACCCGCCCCTCGTCGGTCCCGTCCACCAGATCGCGGCCCGAGGTATCGGCGGTATCGGCCAGGTAAGCACCGAGGCGGTCGAGGCGGCGCTCGGTGAGGCTACGGCGCTCGGCGATCCAGCTCTCGGCAGAGCGCAGGGCGGCCGGGTTGATGCTGCACGTCCTGGTCCGGCCGATCTTCTCGGACCGGACCAGCCCGCTCGCCTCGAGTACGTGCACATGCTGGACGACTCCAGCCAGGGACATGGACAGTGGCCTGCCCAGCTCGCTGACCGAGGCTGGCCCGCGACTGAGCCGCTCCACCATCAGCCGTCGGCCCGGGTCGGCGAGGGCCTGGAACACCCGGTCGAGGTCGGCCAGTTGGTTAAGCATATACTTGAGTATGCAGCCTTCCGGCGCGATAGTCAATTACTTGCTTCACTATAAGCTCAGCACGGGGCGACAGCGCAGGGCTGAGCACACGCGCGTACCGGGCACGCGCGCGAGCCCGCGGCCAGGCACTAGCCGGTGGTTCTTGCCGACCGCGCCCTGACTCAGAGCACCTTGGACAGGAATGCCTTGGTCCGTTCATGCGCGGGGTTGGCCAGGACCTCCCGCGGCGGGCCGGTCTCGACAACTACCCCGTCGTCCATGAAGATCAGCGTGTCACCGACCTCACGGGCGAAGCCCATCTCGTGTGTCACCACGATCATCGTCATGCCGCTGGTGGCCAGGTCGCGCATGACGGCGAGCACGTCGCCGACCAGCTCGGGATCGAGAGCGCTGGTCGGCTCGTCGAAGAGCATCAGCTTGGGCTGCATCGCGAGTGCCCTGGCGATCGCGACTCGCTGCTGCTGGCCGCCGGACAGCTGCTTGGGATAGGCGGCCGCCTTGTCCCTCATGCCCGTCTGGTCAAGTAGCTGCTCGGCGAGATCGACCGCCTGGTCCTTCGGGCATTTTCTTCACCCTGGTGGGCGCCTCGATCACGTTGTCGAGCACGGTCATGTGCGGGAACAGGTTGAACTGCTGGAAGACCATGCCGATCTCGGCCCGTTTCGCGCAGATCTCGCGCTCGCGCAACTCGTGCAGCCGGCCGCCGGCTCCCGGTAGCCGACCAGTTCACCGTCCACAGAAAGCCGCCCTGCGTTGATCTTCTCCAGGTGATTGATGCAGCGGAGCAGCGTCGACTTCCCGGAACCCGACGGCCCGATGATGCAGACCACCTCCTGCCGGGCTACCTCGAAATCGATGCCGCGCAGCACCTCAAGCCTGCCGAAGCTCTTGTGCAAGCCCTCCCCGAGCACCATGGGTGCGCCGGATCCCGCGACGGGCGGCACCCAGGCCTGAGCACTCACCGTCGTCTCCAGTCAGACTGCGGGAAGGCAGGCGCGGGCGGGGGCGTATGAAAGGTGGTCAGCATGCGCCAGATGCGCTGGCGCGGTGTGGGCGGCAACTCCCTGGCCGAGCCCCTGGCGTAATGCCGCTCGACGTAGTACTGGCCGACCGTCAGCAACGAGGTGACGATCAGGTACCAGATGCTTGCCACGATCAGTAGCGGGATCGTCTTGAAGTTGACCGAGTAGATCAGCTGGACAGCGTATAGCAGCTCGGTGACGGTGATCACGCTGGCAAGCGATGAGGTCTTGAGCATCGAGATGGTCTCATTGCCGGTCGGCGGGATGATCACCCGCATCGCCTGCGGCAGGATCACCCTGCGCAGGGTCTGGCCGCGCGACATGCCGAGCGCCTGGGCTGCCTCGGCCTGGCCGGGCTCGACGGACAGAATGCCGGCCCGGACAATCTCGGCCATATAAGCACCCTCGTTGAGACCCAGCCCGAGGATTGCCGCAGTCAGCGGCGTGATCAGGCTATTCGCGTTGGCGGTCACAAACGAAGGCCCGAACGGAATCCCGAGCGAGATCCGCGGGAACAGGAACGCGAGGTTGAACCACACGAGCAGCTGCACCAGGACCGGCGTGCCGCGGAAGAACCAGATGTACAGCCAGCTCGATCCGGACAGCAGCGGATTATCCGAGAGGCGCATGACCGCGAGGATCACCCCGAGCACGATCCCGATCGGCATGCAGACGACGGTGAGCAGCAGGGTGACCCCGAGACCGGCCAGTACCCGCCTGGACAGGAAATAGCTCCAGACGACGTTCCACTCGAACCGCGAGTTCGTCACCAGCGTGTGCGCGAGCATCGCGGCCAACACGAGCACGACGGCGGCGGCAAGCCACCGGCCCGGATGGCGGACCGGGATGGCCTTGATCTCCTCTGGCGGGTCGCCTTGTACCGCCGTCGCGCCCGTCTGCGGCGTCGTCACAGTCCGCCTTCGCTATGGCTCATCGCATCGGAGTGGATGGTCGTGAGTGACTAGCTGGTCGCGCCATTGATCACCGGGTTGGTGATGGCTCCGGCCTGCACGCCCCACTTGGTGAGGATCTTCATGTACGTGCCGTTCGCGATCAGCGCCTTCATGGCGGCCAGCACTGGCTTGGCCATCCCGTTGTTCTTCGGGATCGCGATCCCGTAGGGCGCGGTGCCGTAAGGCTGGCCGGACAGCTTGAAGGTGCCGCCTGGACTGCTTCACCTGGTAGGCGGCCACCGGCGAGTCAGCCATGGCCACGTCGGCCCGCCCTGAGGACAGCGCGAGGTTGACGGCGTTCTGGTCGTTGAAGATCTCGACGCTGACGGCCGGCTTGCCCGCTGACGTGCACTTGGCGGCCTGGGCCTGGGCATCAGCCTGCTGAGTCGTTCCCTTTTCCACAGCGACCTTGTGACCGCACAGCTCGCCCAGGGACGTGACGTTCGGCCCGCCGCTGGACTTGACGTAGAACGAGGTGCCAGCCACGAAGTAGGTGACGAAGTCGACTGTCTGCTGGCGGGCCTTGGTGTCGGTGAACGACGACATGCCCAGGTCGTACTTGCCCGACACGAGACCAGGGATGATCGTGTCGAACGTCGCGTTGACCATGTTGACCTTGAGGCCCATCACCCGGCCGAGCGCCTGAGCCAGGTCAGCGTCCATGCCCACGACCGTGTGGCCGTCGGATCCGATGAACTCATTCGGCGCATATGTCGCGTCCGCAGCGACAGTGAGCGTCCCCTGCGACCTGATGGAAGCCGGGACCTGGGCCGCGATCGAGCTCACGGCGGTGGACGGCGCCGACGGCGTCGCCGTGCCTGATCCCGTGCCGCTGCTGCCGCAGGCCGCGGCGAACAGGCCGACGGACAGGAATACCACTGTCGCGGCAGACAATTTTCGATGATTTTTGCGTATCTTCACGGGAACCCCCGCGCCCCCTCGGCAGATGAGCCTGATCGCTACCCTGTACCCACCCTGGAGCGCTTCCTCCCCAACATTGCACGTTCCTTACCTGCAGCGTCTCAGGGCCGCCTGTCTGTCAGCCCGCCGCGGGCGCCCGATAACAGCATCCACACCACGGATCTCCGCGCATTCATCGGCGCTCGAGAGCCCTGTCGCTGCTGGCAGTAAGGTCCGTAGCGTAAGGCCGGAGGCAAGTTGGGAAGGGCAACCATGGCCATCGCGTTTCCTGGAGAGTCAGGCGAGTACCGGGCCGCGCGAGAGCGGCTGCTTGCACAAGAGATTGAACTGCGCCGTGTTACTGAGGCGGTGGCCGCGGCGAGGCGGCGGTTGCCAGGCCGGCGGAGTTGTGCCTGAGGACTACGTGTTCCAAGGTCAGGGGCCGGGAAACGACCCGGCTGACGTGCGGTTCTCTGAGCTGTTCGCGCCTGGCAACGACACTCTGATCATCTACAGCATGATGTTTCCGCGTGCCCCGGACGACGGGCGGTCCGGCCCTCAGTGCGGCCAGACGGCGTTGCTGCCACTCGCGGAGGGTCCTTGCCCGTCGTGCACCGCTTTGCTCGACCAGCTGGACGGCGCGGCCGACCATGTCACCCAGCGAGTCAACGTCGCCGTTGCCGCGAAGGCGCCACTAAGGCGCATCCTCGCCTTCGCGGCTGAACGCGGCTGGCGCCATCTGCGCCTCGTGTCCTCGGCCGGCAACACCTATAACCGCGACTACCTCGCCGAGACCGCGGACGGCAATCAGCAACCCATGCTGAACGTCTTCCACCGCGAGGGGGAGACGATCCGCCACTTCTGGGGATCCGAGCTTCTCTACGCCCCGGCCGACGAGGGACAGGAGCCGCGGCACGTCGGCACGATAGAGCCGCTGTGGAACTTGTACGACCTGACCCCCGAGGGTCGCGGCACCGATTGGGATGAGCAGCTGAGCTACTGACGGGCCCGGTACCGCCGTCCTTGGATGCCCGCGACCGGCGGGCGGGCTCCACGCAAGGTTCGGTCTTAGCATTTTCCAAGTTCGTGACGGATCCGCGATGGTGTCGGCAATGAAGAGACGTGACCCCGCGATTGCCGAGAAGCACATGAAGCGCGACCTGGCCGACAGCGCTGGGCAATTTGAGGTCTTCTACACCGCTCACTACAAGGCCATCGCCGGGTACGTGCGCCGGCGGGTGACTACGCCCGAGGCCGATGACGTGATCGCTCAGGTCTTCGCGATCGCGTGGCGGCGTTTTTACCAGATACCGGACCCTCCTGGCGATCGCCTGTGGCTCTTCGGCGTTGCCCGCAATAGCGTCGCGGGCCAGCACCGCTCTGAGCGCCGCCGGCTCCGCCTGGAAGCCCGCCTATCCCAGGATGCCGTGACAGCAACCTCCCTGGTGTCCGCGCCCGATGCGGCCAGCGACCAGGTCCGCGCCGCTATCAACGCGCTGCGACCAAAGGACCGCGAAGTCCTGCAACTCGTCTTGTGGGACGACCTGAGCCACCAGGATGCCGCGGCCATCCTCGGCTGCAGTCCGAATGCGTTCGAGCTTCGGTACCGGCGAGCCAGGAATGCTGTTCGCGATGCCGTCATCGCGGCAGACCAGGCGCCCCTGGCCGGCCAGAAACCACTCATCCGCACGCCCCAGACATCCAGCACGGAGCCGTCGTGAGCATTGAAAGACTGATCAGCGATGCCAATCCTGTCCGCGAGAGAGATCTCCTGGCCGGTGACTCGCCGCACGCGCGACGCGCGCTCGCCCATATCCTCCGGGAGCACGCCGATCCCCGCTCCACGACCAGAATGGCGCGTCTCGCCGGGCGGCAGCAGTCCCGCCGGGTCCGGAAGGGTGCCTGGATCACGGTCGGCCTGGCCGCCACCGCGGCGGCGGTGGCTGTCGCTGTCCTGTTGTCAGCGGCTCCTGGCGTGCCGCCGGGTGCGGCTACCGGTGCGGGCGCCGCTCCGCACGTGACGAACCAGCCGCGTGCCGCCCGCGCGCCGGCAGCTCAGCCCATGACCGCCCGCCAGATCCTGCTGACCGCCGCTGCCCACGTCGCCAGCGGCCCGGCGACCGGCAAGTACTGGCGGGTCACGATGGTCGGCGGGGTGACCGTTCCCGGCGGGACCAAGGCGCATCCCTATGACATATCCCTGCGAACGTACGCCGACCAGTGGAACCCTGGGTCGGCAGGCGCGCGGGAGTGGCGGATCTTCCAGCAGCTTGGCACCCGGCCTGCGACCCCAGCGGATGCATCCTCGTGGAGCGCGGCTGGGTCTCCGGCGAAGTGGCATAGCGGCAGGCCAGCTGATAACTACCTCGCCGACTACCCGCTCGACTGGATAGGCACACTGGCTGCCAGCACCGCGGCGTCAGCCCGGAGCGCGAGCTGGCAGGTCAGCGATGGCACCGTCGGGTTCGTGGAGGGTGATCTGGCCGGGCTGAAAGCCGCGCAGTTCCGCCGGATGCCGACCACGCCACGGCTCGTCGAGGCCGTACTGCGTCGCTACGCGCTGCGCACCCGTTGCGGCCAGACCCCCGGCTCGCCCGCGTGCTCGACGGTGGACCAGCTCATCTGGGCCGAGGCACTGATGCTGGTGCAGGACCCGGTCTCCGCGCCGGTGCGGTCAGCGACGTTCAAGGTCATGGCAGGCCTGCCCGGAGTCCGCCTGATCGGCGAGATGACCGATCCGCTTGGCCGCCCTGGCTACGCGCTCGCCGCCGGCTGGAGGACGCGAACGCCAACTCCAGAAACTTCAATCCGACGCGAGTCGTTCTGATCGACCCGGGCAGCGGCTCGCTTTTGGCCACCGAAGAAATCGGACCGATGCCGCTCACCGTGCATTGCCTGTCCTTCGACGCGCAGCAAAATTGCACTGGTCCGGCGTATTACGGCCGGAGTTACCCGGATCAGGTGGACGACTATGTCGCCGTGGTCAGCGAGGGCTGGACCAA
Source organism: uncultured Actinomycetota bacterium (assembly GCA_963767215.1). GTDB lineage: Bacteria > Actinomycetota > Actinomycetes > Streptosporangiales > Streptosporangiaceae > JAJYUU01. The sequence goes on along the minus strand of CAVYDE010000005.1, from coordinate 579,526 downwards.
CGCCTCGCCGCCGCTGCCTTCACCATCGACGTGGTCGCCTGACCAGTGCTGCGCTGGCCTGCCGCCGTTGCCGTGACGCGCCTGAGCCGATAACGCGGCTCCGAGGTTCGCGGCGCAGGTGAAACGCCGCGGCGGGCGCCTGGTGGCTGAAGCGCTGTGCGAGCCGTACGCAGCTGAGCCCGCCCGCGGCAGACACGCTGCATATTGACGGCAGGACTGCCACTTTCTAGACTGCCCGCCGAATGAGACAAACGTTTTCGGAGAGGCAGTGATGACCGACCGGCCCCCGTTGCCCCCGTTTGACCGAGACGCTGCACTGAGGAAGGTCCAGGCCGCCGAGGACGCCTGGAACACCCGCGACCCCGAGCGGGTGGCCGGGGCGTACACCGTTGACTCGGTCTGGCGCAACCGAGGCACCTTCCTCACTGGCCGCGACGCGATCGTCGAGTTCCTTACGGCCAAGTGGGAGCGTGAGCTCAGTTACGCGCTGCGTAAGAACCTCTGGGCGTTCACCGCAGACCGGATCGCGGTGCGGTTCCAGTACGAGTCCCACGACCCGTCGGGCCAGTGGTGGCGCAGCTACGGGAACGAGTTGTGGGAGTTCGACGAGCACGGCTTCATGCGGCGGCGCGAAGCGAGCATCAATGACGTCGCGATCGAGGAGTCGGAGCGCCGCATCTTCGGAGCGCGGCCGGAGAGCGAACACGGCCGGGAATTCCCGCTCCAGTGATCATCACCGGCACCGGTCCAACGGCCTGCCGCTAAGCCGGCTGCCCGCCGCCGGAGCCGCCGTGCTGGTGATCGGCCGGCGGGCTGTCGTCGGGAACAGAAGGTCGGCCCGAGCGGATAACCGCGACGGCGATCATGCCTGCCAACAGGACAGTCGGCGTGCTCGCCAGCACGACAACCGGCTGGGACCAGTTCGCAGCGTAAGAGCTGAGGGCTGTGCCCAGCAGGCACGGGTAAGCGAGCGCTGTGAACAGCAAGGCGAGGCGCTTGCCGTTGGCTGAGCTTAGCCACAGGCCGGCCCACAGGATCAGCAGCGCTGCCGCCGCAGCTGTCGCGATCGGGGCAAACGACCCGGAGTTTCGCCCGCCGGCCCCAAATCCGTTGCGCCAGTAAACAAACAGCGTCGGCATGAATACTGCCGCGGGTGCCGCCGCGGCAGCCAGGCAGCTCCAGTGGCGGGCTCTGAGCAAGGACAGACCGCGCCGCGGTCCGGGCGAGGCCAGCAAGGCAGCGACCTCGGCCAGGGAGGCGGCCACCAGCACGCTGATGTTCGCGATGGCGAAGCCCGGCCGGTAGAAGCGGCCGCCGGCCGACATCGCCGCGAGCGTCACGAGTCCGAGTACCTGGGCCGAGGCAACTATCACCGCGGTCCGCCGCAGTCTCAGCAGCACCAGCGGGGCCACCAGCGCCTGGCCGTACAGCACCAGGTACGCGATGGAGGTCGCCCGCCCGGGAAAGTCGGCCCACCTCTGGTCGGCCCAGTAGGACAGGCTCACCGATCCGAGCGCGAGCACTGGCGCCGTGACGCTGAAGACAGCGAGCGCATCCCGCCACCCGTCGCTATCGGAGAGCGCACTGCCGGGCCGGAGCCTGATCCGCAGGCCACCGCACATCAGATTGAAGGACTGCGCAAGTCCCGGCCGGGACCGCTCCGGCAGCGGACCCGACATCAGCACGCCGATCATCTCGTCGCCATGGACTCGCCGGTGCTCGGCCGGATACCAGGCCAGCAGCCGGCGGTACCGGAGCTCCAGCGGACTGCCGCGTTCGCACCCTCGTGTATCCGCCGGGGCCGACGTGCGCACCTGCCCTGATCTGTTCCGGCCGGCCCGGGCATGAATGCGGCGCAAGATGACGGTCGTGAACGGAGCTGCGATCGCCGCCGCCACCGCCAGCAGCAGCAGACTCACGTCATCTCTCCTGCCAGCCGGAGCCGGTGTGCGGCTATCGCCGCGTTAGCCTGCAGCCTGGCTGCCTCTTGCGCAAGGACCGTGTGCCCTGCCCGGGTGAGCCGGTAATAGCGGCGCAGCCTGCCGCTGACAATCTCCTCCCGGTCGGCTTCGACCAGGCGCTCTGTACTGAGCTTGTCCAGGGCGGCGTACAGGGTCCCGGCGCGGAGGTTCACCCGGCCCCCCGATATCTGCGCAATATCGGTCATGATCCCGTAGCCATGCTGCGGCCCGGCCGCCAGCGACGTCATGATCGGAAATGTCGGTTCCTGAACAGCACGGCTAGCCATGACATCGTTATCTACCGATGATCGGTACTTGGCAAGATGCGGCACTCGCACGAGGAGAGCCTTGCCTTCTACGCCCGGGCGGACGTGCTTTCAGCCCGAGGAACCGGTCCTGACTGGCACGTAGATAACCGCGCGCGCGGTGCTGGCGTAGTGGGTTCGGTCTCCGGCGTACTGAGCCGACCAGTGCGCGCTGCCGGGGTCGGCGAACGTGGCCTGGAACCAGCCGGAGCGATTGGTGCGCGGCACCGACACGAAGTACCACTTGTGCTGGCGGGCGAACGAGAAGATGATCTCCACGCCGCGGCCGCGATAGGCCTTCCAGCCGCGGACGTACTGCCAAAGCCGGCCCGGACCGTGAGCTTGCCGCCTGGCCGCACGTGGCCGGGGCGGACCGTCAGGTTGGTGATCCGGGTGAGGATTCGCGACGCCCTCACCGCTGTGCTCGTTGCCGGCAGCAACGCGGTGCTGCCAGCGAAGCTGGCGCGGTAGTAGGCAGCGGCCAGCCGGGCAGGGAAGGTAGCAGTCGCAGTCGTGCCGTCGATGCCAGCAACGCTGCAAGATGGTCGGCTTGACGTGCCCGGCATCGCACCAAGGCTGCGCCACGGGCCGTGCCGTCCGGCGGAGTACTGCACCGTCAGTTGCCGACTGACGGCCTGATAGGGAGTAACGCACACCGATGCAGACAGCTCGCCGAGTGCGCTGACCGATACATGCCAGGAGGTCAGAGTGACATGGTTCTGGACAATCACTACTGCGCTGGTGGCCGGCTGGCAGAGTGCTGCTGCCGGGGAACGCGGCCCGGTAGTAGCCAGTGGCCAGCGGCACGGCAAGAGTCCCGGCCACAAGGATCCCTGGCGTGCCAGACACGCTGCAGTCGGGCTCGCTGTCTTGCGCCAGCATGGAGCCGAGGGAGGACCAAGGGCCGCTGGCCGAGGCGGCGTACTGCACCGTGACTGGGCCGGCGCTGGCCGCGGCCGGGATGAGGCAGGCAGACGTGCTCAGCTGGTCAGCCGCAGTGAGCTGTGCTTGCCACGAGCCGAACGAGACTGGGTCACGGACTGTCACCCTGACCGCCGCAGGGGATCCGGTGAAGTATCCGGACACCGGGTAGGTGCCGGTTCCCTCGGGGAGGTCGCCCGCGTATACGTCGTAAGTACCGCCGGCCGCGGGACTGAAGCTCAGCGAATAGCTGCCGTCGGACTTCGTCGTGCCGGTCGCGGCAGCCTCACCGCTCTGGCCCGGCAACTCGATTTCTACCGGGATATTAGGGGCCCGCGCGTAGCCGGATTTGCCCTGAGGCTGATAGGACGCGGTCCCGGTGACTGTCACAACGCCGCCGCTCGAGACCACGGCAGGCGCGGCGCCGGCTGTCACCTGGACCGGATCCGGCAGCACGGTGATCGGGTACTCCGGCGACGAAGTGTCTGCCACAGTCGCGGATCCTGGCACCTCGCTCTGCACGTCGACGGTCTGGTCAAGCGGGACGAACTGCAGGGCGTACTGATAGCTGCCGTCGGTCGTGGTGTGAATGCTGACCAGGCTGGCGCCGCAGCAGGCTTCTTCCCGAATCTGCAGCGACTGGCCGGCCAGGGGACCGGTCGACCCATCGGGCCACGTTCCGTCCACGGTGCCGGAAATGATGACGGTCTGATGATCGAAATCTGCGGTGCTGCGGTCGGCGGTGATCGTGACAAGGGGCTGGATCAAGTAGGAGACAGTCCCGGCCGCGAAGTCCGTGAACGAATCACCGCCGGAATCTGCGGCCGACAACTTGACGGTGTAGCCGCCAGGCGAAGCGACGATGGGTCCGGCGGTCTGCCAGGTGCCGCCGGTCAGGCTGCCGCTACCAGCCAGAAAGCCCAGGTGGCCTGCGTCGATCGTGCTGCCGCCGGCCGCCGGGACGAGTTCGGCGGACACTGACGTGATGCCGGTCGGAGCGGACAGTCCGACGCTCAGCGGACCGGAGGTCCCGTTGCCACCGCCGCTGACCTGGTAAATGGTGATGTTGTCCTGCGTGATGGGTGGTGGCGCAGCGAAGGCCGTCGGAATGCCGATGAGCAGTGCTGCGGCAACGGCGAGACTGGCAACAGCGGAACGTAGTCGAGTCACGAGTTCCCCAGTACGACGCGCGCCCCCGTGGACGCCTCACCTCATTTGTCCAGAGCAGACTACTAGCCCGGTGGTTACCTCAGAAGTACCCAAAACCGGCTTCTCGGCGCTGGCCGCCTGAGTGGCGGATGATGATGACAGCGGTCTGCTGTCGGCAGGTGTAGCTACGGTGGGGTGCAGGCAACAGCAGCCACCGTGCGGGAGGGTGATCATGACAACACTCGGGAACCGGCCGAATACCGCGCTCCTCGTTATCGATGTGCAGAACGGCGCCGTCGATGGCGCATACGAGCGGGACGCGGTGGTCGCGAACGTCGCCAGCCTGGTCGAGAAGGCGCGCCGGGAACAGGTCCCGGTTGTCTGGGTCCAGCATTTCGACGAGGGGCTCGTGCGGGACAGCGACGGCTGGCGGATCGTCCCCGAGCTAGCTCCGCACGAGGCCGAGCCGCTCGTGGAGAAGTGCTTCGGTGACTCCTTTGAGGACACCACGCTGGAGACCGTGCTGTCGGGCCTGGCAGCCGGTCGACTGGTCGTGGTCGGCGCGCAGACGGATGCGTGCATCCGCTCGACGCTGCACGGCGCTCTGGTCCGGGGATACGACGCGATCCTGGTCAGTGACGCGCACACAACGGAGGATCAGACCGAGTGGGGCGCGCCGCCACCGGACCAGGTAATCGCGCACACGAACCTGTACTGGACGTACCAGACGGCGCCGGGACGGACGGCCGGGACGGTCGAGACCAAGGACGTCGACTTCGGCAGCACCTCCTGAGGCGCTGAAACACCGGCCGCCCAAGGCCGCCGGCCCGCCGCTGGCCGCAACGTCACGGCAACCAGCACACTGGGCGCGAACGCTCTGGACACTTGCGGCAATAACGAGGCAGGGGAGTGGTCAGGGCGGCAGGCGGGATGACGTCAGATGAACTGGAGAGGCGGAAGCCACGTCCAGGGTGAGCGTGAGATCGGCTGCGGAAGTCTTGCGGCGGATGACTCAGGCGGTGCTGCAGACAGCGAGCGCGAGATCGCAGCAGCGCGAGCGGGCCTGGCGGATCAGATGTTCGTCACCCGTCCGGCCAGCCCGGCGGTCGAGGCGGCGTTCCGGGGCGTGCCTCGGCATGTTTTCCTGCCTCAGGTAGAGCTGGCGCGCGCCTATCAGGACACGGCTGTGGTGATCAAATCGGACAGCGACGGCCTGCCGCTCAGCGCGTCCACACAGCCAGCCATGATGGCCATCATGCTGGATCTGCTCGGCCTCGTCGCCGGGCATCGCGTACTGGAGGTCGGCACAGGAACCGGTTACAACGCAGCCCTGATCGCGCATATCGTCGGTGGTCAGGAGTACGTGGTGACTGTCGATATCGACGCAGCGCTGATCGCGCAGGCGCGCGCCAACTTGGCTGAGGTCGGCTGCGGCGGCATCGCGGTCGTCTGCGCCGACGGCGCAGCCGGTCTTCCTGATCGCGCTCCCTATGACCGCGTCATCGTGACTGCTGGCGTCTGGGATCTCGCGCCGCAATGGTTCGCGCAGCTCGGCTCTGGCGGCCGGATCGTACTGCCGCTCGCGGTCCGTGGCATCCAGCTGGCGGTAGCGATTGAGCGTCGCGGTGATCGCCTGACCGGCGGGCCTGCCTGCCGGTGCAGCTTCATCAGGATGACGGGTACCTCCAGCGGACCGGAGTCGTATGTCGCTCTTGGGCCGCAGCCCGGCTTGCATGCTCAAGTCGCTGACGGGCCCGTGCCGGACGCAGGCGAGCTCTATGAGGCGCTGCGCGAGCCCGGGACCGAGGTGCCGGCCGGGCTGCAAGCCGGCAGCATCGCGGAGCTGGCCGACCTGGATCTTTGGCTCACTGTGACCGAGCCGCAGTTGACCAGGCTGAACCTGATGGGCAGGCATGAAGGGCGGGCCACCGGAACGCAGCGGCGGATCGCCAGTCAGCTGCCGCTGGGCGGCCTTGCTGACGTTGGCCAGCGGCACGGCCTTGGCGTAGCTGCGGTGACCGCGACGGGCGGCCTGGTGCAGCAGGCTCCGTTCGGGATCGCTGTCCTCGGCTACGGTCACGGCGGCGCCATCCTCGCGAAGTACCTGGCCAGCCGAGCGGCAGTCTGGGACGAGGGGGGCAGGCCGGGCGTCGCGGGCTTGGAACTGAGCGTGCACCCACCAGGAACGCCAACCGAAGCCACCGAAGGCCAGATCATCATCGACCGGCCGCACGCCCGGCTGTCAGTGCGATGGCCAGCGTCGTAGCGCAGTGAAGACCGTAAGGAGCGACGTGGCGACTGACAGCGCGCTGATCGGCAGATCAGCACGCGGTCATCCCGACGCGTTTGTCGAGGTAGTTCAGCGTCACCAGGTTGCTGTGCACGGCTTCCTCGCCCGGCGGGCCGGGCGGCAGGCTGCCGACGATCTGCTCGGCGAGGTCTGGGTGCGGGCCTTCGCGGCACGAGATCGGTACGACTCGCGCTACCAAGACGCCAGGCCATGGCTGTATGGGATCGCCCGGAATGTGCTGCGCGCGCACTGGCGGGAGCACGGGAGCGTCGATTGCGCGGCACCGGAGGCGGTAGCGGACCCGTGGGATGACGTCGTTCACCAGCTCGACTCTGCCGAGCGGGCACGGGCCGTGGCGTCGGCGATACGAGCGCTGCCGGCGACTGAACGCGAGGTACTGCTCCTCGTGGCGTGGGAACAGCTGACGCCCGCGGAGGCGGCGGCCGCCCTCGGTATACCGCCTGGGACCGCGCGCAGCCGCCTGCACCGGGCGTGAGCCAGGCTGCGGCTTCTCGCGAGCGGACCAGATACTGCTGCCGAAGCTGAGGTACGAAGGTGAAGCGGGATCGCGCAGACCGTGAGCTTGCTGAGTCGCTGACCGCGCTCGGGCGAGTCGATCCGCCAGTTCCGCGCGCCATGGAGCGGGCTCTGGAGTTGTTGTGGACCGCCGTTGGCGAGGAGATTGTCTGGACCGGCGATTCGGCCACTCAGACGGCAGCGCCCGAGACCGTTCAGCCGCCGCAGATTGGCCTACGGCCCAGGGCCAAGCCGTCCCAGCCGCCCGAACGACGCCGCGGGGCAACGCCAGAATGATGCCGGAGCGGGCGTCCACGCGGTCTGCTCCGGCCGCCTGGATTGGCGCGGCCTACGATGCTGGCGTGACGCCCTTCAGCAAGGTCGCGGCCTGTGCCGTCACGGCGGCGGTGGCGGTCCTCGCTTCCGGCTGCGGCCAGCCCGCCGGTTCCGGCCAGGTCAATTCCGCTGCCGGGCGATCCTCCTCGCCGGCACCAGGCGCGGCCGAATCGCCGGCCCCGACACCGGCGGCCAGCTCGATGCCGCCGCGGTGGCCCGTAGTGGTAGCGGTGCCTGCCGCGCGGGCTGGCGAGCACCAGACCAGTCAGCGCCCGCCGGCCTCCAGCGGTATCTTCCGTGCCGAGATGACCGACCTGTGGGCCGCGATAGCGTCCGGCCGGCCCGGACTGGCCAGGCCGGCATTCTTCCCTCTCGTGGCGTACGAAGAGGTGAAAGCGATCGCTGATCCTGCCGCGGACTGGCAGAACAGGCTAGTAGCCGAATTCACCGCCGACGTCGTGGCGGCTCACCGGTCGCTGGCTGGACATGGCCGGCGGGCGTCGCTCGTCAGGGTGATCGTGCCTGAATCTGAAGCTGGCTGGATCCTGCCGGGTCAGTGTGACAACAACATCGGATACTGGCACGTGGCCGGAGCGCGACTGGTCTACCGGGTCGGCGGCCGGGAACGATCCTTCGGCATCGCCACCCTGATCTCATGGCGCGGCCGGTGGTACGTCGTCCACCTGGGTGGTGAGCTGCGAACCGGCGCTGGCGGGATGCTCGACGCTCCGTCCGCCGGTCCTGGTACGCCAGGGCCGCCTGGCGGCTGTTAGCCGGTAGCCGGCAGGAGAGACTCGCTGCGAGCGTGATGCTGGCGGTAACGTGTCCGTTCTGTTCAAGACGGGCGGATGCGAGCCCTCATAGCCTTCACTTATGACAAATTCCTTTGCGGCTGCAGACCGCTTCCTGTTGAGCCAGGCCCGGCTGCTGGAGCGCCGGATTTTCGCGGCTGTTTTCCTCAGCCTGTCCGCCGGGCACGTGACTGACGCGCTGCGCGGCTACCAGAACGACGACGGCGGCTTCGGCCATGCGCTCGAGCCGGACACGCGCTGCCCGGCCAGCCTGCCAATCTACGTAGAGCAGGCCTTCCAGGCGTTCGCCGTGGCGGGCGCGGCAGACATCGGCATGATCGGCCGGGCAACTGACTTTCTGGCCAGGACTGCGGCTGCGGCTGGCGCCGGCGGCGCCGTACCGCCGGCGTTCCCGGTCATCGAGTCGTACCCGCGGGCGGAGCACTGGTCTGAGTGGACCTATGTGCCTGGCCTGAACCCGACGGCTGGCCTGGTCGGGCTGCTGTACAAGCTCGGTGTCGATCATCCCTGGCGGGCTGAGGGAGCAGAGTACTGCTGGCGGCAGCTCGAATCAGGCGCGCCGATCGGCGACGCGCATTCGCTGTCGGAAGCGTTCGTGTTCCTCGACCACGTTCCTGACCGGGACCGGGCCGACAAGCTCGCGGCGGGGATCGCCGGTCAGCTGGCCGAGGTCCCGATGTTCCAGCTCGATCCCGATGCCGCGGGCTACGGGCTGACCCCGCTGCACCTGGCGCCGCAGGCCACCTCACGCTGGCGGTCATTGTTCAGCGATGAGCTGCTCGCCGGTCACCTCGACCGGTTGCAGCAGCAGCAGCAGCCCGATGGGGGGTGGCCGATCCGCTGGGACCCGCCCAGCGAAGCCGCCGTCATGGAGTGGCGCGGCATCGTGACGCTGCATGCGCTGCGAACGCTGACGTCTTACGGCCGGCTGACGGCGACCGCTGAGTAACCCTTAGGTCAGGACTCATCGCGTCGTCAGCCACGGCACCGGCATAGCGGGTTCTATTACGCAAGCTGACGCTCACTGACACATGAGCCGGACTGGCTAGTGCGCGTAGTTGCTGGCGCCATACCAGTCGACGACCACAACGGGTTCATCACCGACTACCCAGGCGTCATGGCCCTGCGGCAGGGCAGTCACATCGCCCGGTCTGGCGGTGAACTCGGTACCGTCGGCCATCGCGATCTGCAGCGTCCCCTGGACGTGGAACTGGAAGTGCGGTGCTTCGCACAACTCGGTGCCGGCAATCGGCTTGACGTGCTCCGACCAGCGCCAGCCCGGCTCCAGCGTCAGCTGCCCGATCTGCGCTCCGCCGATGGACAGCAACCGCAGCGAGCCGCGGTCGAAGGTGCGGGTTTCGTCGGGTGTGCCGAAGCTCTTCTGCTCTGCTTCTGCGGCCATCTAAGGTCTCCTTACCGATGCGGCAACCTGTTGACGGGCCAACCTGCTGGCCGGCCTCTGACTGACTCTCCTGCGAGGGGGTTGCAGTCTCCTTGCAGCCGGAAGTGGCGGTGCTTACCAGAGCGGGGTTGGATACCAGCATGAAGTCGCTCGCCGTGCGGCTGCTTGGCGAATTCACCGTGGATGGAGTGGAATCGTCGGCTTTGGGTAGCCGGAAGGCACGGCACGCCTTGCATCTTCTCGCGCTGGCCGAGGGCCAGCCGGTCTCCAACGACGTGCTGGCCGACGCGCTGTGGGCGGACGCGCCGCCGGCCAGGCCAGACGACCAGCTCGCGGTCCTGATGAGCCGGCTGCGCGCAGTTCTCGGCAGGGACCGCATCGAGCACAAGGGCAGCGGCTACCTGCTGCACGCCGACTGGCAGGACTCAGTCGAGCTGGGTCATCTCACCGCGGAGATCGACCGTCGTCGCAGCACAGGGAACCCGGTGGGCGCGGCCGCCGCGGCCAGGGTCGCGCTGTCACTGTTGCGTGATTCCGGCCAGAGTCCGATCGCGGGCGACTGGGCGCAGATCCGGCGTGCTGCCATCGGCCGGCTGGTCGCCAGGGCCAGGCTGACTGCGGCCGCCGCCCTGCTTGAAGCCGGGGACTGGATGGCAGCAGCGGACGCTGCCGCCGGCTCGCTGGAACGGGACCCGTACGAAGAGGCTGCGCTGCGCACGCTGCTGCGGGCGTATGCGACGGGCGGGCAGCCCGGTGCGGCGCTGGCCGCCTACGCCAGCACCCGCCAGCGGCTGGCCGACGACCTTGGCGCCGACCCGTCGGCAGAGAGCGCCGCGCTGTACACCGCGATCTTGCGGGGCGAGCTGCCACCCGGCGTGCCCGCTCCGGCGGTTGTCACCGGCCTGGTCGGGCGGCGCGACGAGCTGGCTTTCCTGGACACCAGGGCGGGCGCTCGCGAGGACGGCACGCAGGTCATCGTCGTCGACGGCGAGCCAGGGATCGGGAAAACCTCGCTGCTGCGCGCCTGGGCGGCGGGGCGCGCTGCTGCCGGGGACATCGTCCTCGTCGCGTCCTGCGGGCAGCTCGACAGGTCGATGCCGCTGGATGCCGTGCTGACGGCGCTGGCCGGCTTTTTGCGGCGGGCGGGGGCGGTGCGCGCAGCCGAGCTGCTCGGGCCGGACGCCGCGCTCCTTGGCCCGCTACTGCCCGGCTCGTCCAGTCCGCGGACGCTGCCGGTGCTGGCGGACAGCATGCTGGGTCCTGCCGTCCTGTACGGCGCGATGGCCGCGGTACTGATTCGGATCGGCGCTGAGGCTCCGCTCGTCATCGTGATCGACGACGCCCATCTGGCGGGGCACGCGCTCCGGGACTGGATCGAGTTCCTGCGGCGTGCAGACCTGCGGGTCATCATCATCGCGGCGGTACGGCCAGGAACGGGTGAGCAATTGCCCGCAACCGCGGTCATCCACCTCGACGTCCTGGACCGGGAGTCCGCCGCCGAACTAGTGGGCGCAGGCCGGGTGGATGCGCTGTACGGCAGATCCAGGGGCAATCCGCTGTTCCTGACCGAGCTGGCGCAGCGACCCGCAGGCGACATCCTGCCCGGCTCCCTGGTGGACTCGGTCTCGGCGCGCTGCGATGAACTCGGCCAGGCCGCTGCGCTGCTTCGCACCGCTGCCGTGATCGGGCCAGAACTCGATCTGGACCTGATCGCCGCGGTGCTCGGCCGGCCCTTCGTCGAGCTGCTGGATGACAGTGAACTGGCGGTTCGCCAGCAATTCCTGGCCGAAGACAACGGCCAGCTCCGGTTCCGGCATGAGCTCGTGCGCGAGGCGCTGGCGGCGAGCGCGTCAGCAGGCCGGGCCGCGCTGCTGCACCGGCAGGCGGGCCGCGTGCTCGCCCTTCGCCCGGCGGCCGACCCGCTCATCGTCGCGGAACACGCACGCCTCGGCGGGGACCTCGCCCTCGCGGCGAGCGCGCTGCGCGATGCCGCAGGCCGCGCGGCGGAGCGGTTCGATCACGCTGCCGCCGAAGCGCTGCTGGACGATGCCATCAGCCTGCACGCTGAGCCGGCGAGCTGGCTGGACCGGGCGAGGGTGCGCATCCACCGGAGCCGGTACGCCGAGGCGCTGGCTGATGTCGATCGCGCGGGCGGGGCCGGTGCCCAGGGCCTGGAAATCAGCGCGTGGGCGTCGTATTTCGACCGCCAGTTCCGGCCGGCTGCTCAGTACGCCGAGGAAGGCGCGATCGCGGCCGCTGACGCGGCCACGAGGGCGCGCTGCCTGGCTGTTGCCGGGCGTATCTGGCACGCGGCGGGCGACCTATCCCGCGCTGAGACTCAGCTCGCCGAGGCGATGGCACTCGCTGACGGCGCGGACCGGGTCACGGCGGCGGCCTGGCTTGGCGTCTTGCGCGCGCACCAGAGCAGGCCGGCGGAGGCGCTGACGCTGCTGCGCGCCGCCGCTCGGGGGCACGCGGGCGCCGAGCACACGTCGGCCACCCTCCATGCGCTGCTGTTTACCGGGCACGCCCATGCCGTCGCCGGGTCGCCGGAGCAGGCGCTGGCAGCCTTTGCCAGGCACACCGCCGAGGTTGAGCGCCGGCATGTGCCGCGGTTCGCCGGTCGGGGCGTGAACTTCTCCGGCTGGGTGCTCCGCAACCTCGGCGCCGCCGACGAGGCACGCGACTGCCACACCGAGGCGCTGGCGACCGCGAAGCGGCAAGCGACGCCGGAGGTGGCGATCGCGGTCCTGCAGGACCTGGCCGACCTTCGCCTTGACGCCGAGGATCCGGCGGGCGCCAGTCTGCTGCTCGCCGAAGCGCGGGAGAAGCTGACCGGAGACCTGGTTTTCGGCTGGCGGCTAGCGCTCAAGCATGATCTGATCAGCGCGCGGATGGCACTGCTGCAGGCGGATCCCGAACTGTCGCTCGGCACCGCGGTCAAGCTGGCCGAAGCGGCTGAAGCCCTCGGCGTGCCCCGGTACTCGGCCGCCGCCAGGATCTTGCAGTGCCGGGCCGCCGCCGCGCTCGGGATGCCGGTCGACTTGGCCGCAGCGCGGGCGCATCTCGGCCTGCTGGAGCGGTCGGTCGCCATCGAGGCCTGGTGGTGGACTGGCGATGCCGCTGCTGACCTCGGCGTACCGCAGTGGCTGGAGCTGGCGGCCAGTCAGGCCGGCCGCCTGGCAGCAGGTGCCGGGTCGCACGCGGCCGCGTTCCAGCGGCACGCGGACGATCGCATGCTCCGGTGGCGCCGCGCGATGCGCTGACCACGATGACGCGAGCAGCACGCGCCGGCCGGCGGGCCGCGCAGCCGCAGCCCGGCACGGCGTTCTGCACAGGGCCGGGCGGGTCAGCCGGCGGCGCCGGTGAGCACGAGCATCGTCACCTCCAGCGCCCCGCCCCCTGCGCTGGTCACCGCCGCTACCGCCGCGCGCTGCAGTTCGGTCTGGCGGCGCAGGTCAAGCGCCGCCACGAACGGCGCGACGTGCGCCATGCCCAGCCGCCACGAGGTGAGCTCGGCCGGCGTCGTCAGGCCAGTGGCGACGATGGCCGTCTGGCTGCGCAGGCTGCCGAACCCCGCGGTCGCCGCCTGGTCCAGCAGCCAGCCGGCATCAGCCGCACGCGGCTCAGTCTGCTGCTTGAAGGCCAGGTACCAGCCGGGAGGCTGGTAGCCGAAGGCGGCGAGGACTTCGTCCACCGCATTCTTAGCCGGATGCGTCCAGCCCGGCGCGAACGCGCTCGCCGTGAAGGCTGCGCATACCCGCCGGATCTCCCGGAGGCACGGAGCGACGTCGTCCAGGTGTCCGAGGAAGAAGGCCGCCACCGCCAGGTCGAAGCTCTGGTCGCGGAACGGCAAGGCAATCGCGTCCGCGGCCACCGGCAGCACCGGTGGCCCGCATCGGCGCAGCATGCCGGGCGCGATGTCCGCCGCGACGACGCGCGCCGCGCCTGCCGCGAGCGCCGCCGCGCTCGCGGTGCCGGTGCCCGCACCGAGGTCAAGCACGCGGCCGCCCGCGACGCTGACCTGCGACTGAGCTACCAGCGCCCGCGCCAGCTGTGCGTACATTCGGCCGGGGCCGTCATCCCACCCGGCGGCGGCCAGGTCGTAGGCGGTGCGGACAGCCGAGCTCAGGCCAGCAGCGGCTTGGCCTGTACCGCCTTGGCTTCCCACCACGCCAGCTCCTCGTCATATTCGCCGAGGGCCTTCTCCCAGCCGAACTGGACGAGCGCTCCCAGCAGGCACAGCCCGAGCTGGCGGTCCCACCACGGCTCGGTGTCGACGCCGCACGATTCCAGCGCGGCCCGGTAACTAGCGATCGAAGCCTCCTTGGTCTGCGGCAGCCGGCGGCAGTTGATGGCGAGGTACCAGGCAAGATCGCTCAGTGCAGCGCCGCGGCCCGGCTGCTCCCAGTCCAGCACGACAGTCCTGCCCAGGTCGTCGGTGCCCAGGTTGTCGAGCTTCCAGTTGCTGTGCACGAAGGTCACCGGGGTCTTTGCCAGCGCGGTGACGAGGGGCCCAGGGTCGCGGGCGAGTGGCAGGACGACAGCCGCGGCCGCTGGCGCAATGTCTGCGAGCCGCGGCCAGCCGGTGCCGACCAGGCGCGGAACGAGGTGATCGGAGCCGATCGACGCCTCTGCCTCCGCTAGCCAGGGCGATAGCTCCAGATAACGGTGCATGACGGGCACGATCTCGCATTCGGCGCCGCAATCCCAGAAGGCTGCGTGCAGGGCCGCCATATGCCGCAGGAATGATTCGTGCTGGCTGATCGGGATGGGATCGTCAGCGACCTCCACGAGCCAGGCTGAGACGTCGTGCATCAGCACCGCGCAGCCGCCGGACGGCGCCGGGCCGGCCGCCGGTTCGGCTGCCACCGCCACGATCGGCTGGTTGATGCAGTCGGGCAGTCGGCGGAGGATGCCACGTTCCCAAAGCTCGAGCGGAGCCCCGCGGAGGCTGCCAGAGGCGCGCATGGTCCAGTCGGCGGCCAGGTCCAGGTGCTTGAGCACGTAATCGCAGCCGTCGATCTGGAGCCGCTCCAAAGTCGCGCCCGATTTGCCCGGTGCATCGGCGACGGCTACCCGGCCGGTGGCGGCGGCCAGCAGGTCGGCCATTGCCGGGCCGGCGGGAGCGACGGTGGCGGGTCGCCGCTCACTCATGTGCCGCCTCCATCTCCGCGAGCAGTGTGGCCGGCCAGCGGCCGCCGCAGAACACGGTGTCGGCCGCGATCTGACCGTCCCGCACGGTCAGCAGGTGCATGTGATGACCCGCGTGCGGCACGCCGTTCTCCGACCAGGACAGCGTGTACTCCACGAGTTCGCCCACGCCTTGGACCGGCAGCCTGCGCAGCTCGCCGAAGCTGCCGCGGTCGGCGAACCAGCGCCCGTACTCGGCCCGGATCGCCTCAGGGCCGACCGCGTGCAGCCGCCAGTTCGGCACCGTCGCATCCAGTGTCGCATCGGCACTCCACACGGTGCAGTCGGCGATCGCCGCGTTCTCGATCGCGTAGAGGAACTCATCGACCGCGGCTGTAGTACCCATGGCTGCTCCTTGGCTTGGCGTTGGCAACAGCGTGGCCGGCGCGCCTTGCAGCAAGGTTGCAGTCGCGCCTTGCCGCGAGGTTGCAGTCGCGCCTTGCCGCGAGGTTGCAGCCGCGCCTTGCAGCGAGGATGCGCGCCAGCGGCCAGGCCCCGCGCCTCCTCCCCGGCAGATCGCCGCGGGCGATATCCGCTGGCGCCGTCACGCTGGCGGCCGCAGACTTCGCTCGTGCAGGTAATCGCGGTGCAGGTGACAGACGCAGTACCCGGCAGCCGCGATGTCGATGACGCCGCGCGGATCTGGGCCGAGGCGACAGCGGCCAGGGACGGCGGCGAGGAGGTAGCCGCGCTCAGCATCTCGCGGCCGGTCATCGCGGCGGTGCTCGCCAGCTCGCCCGCGGCGTTCCTGCTCATCGCCAGGTCGCAAGACGGCACGGCCGTCGGGTTCGCGGCCGTCCGGCCGGCCGTCGGGCCGCGTGCCCGGCCTGCGAGGCCCGTCGATGCCTGGTCGCGCTCGCGCGCCGAGGTCAGCGGCGCGGAACTTGCCTATTTCGGCGTTCGCCCTTCGAGCTGGGGCCGCGGCGTCGGTGTGCAACTGCTGCGCGCGCTCCGGGACAGGCTGACGGCAGGCGGCTACCGGCGGGCCAAGCTGCTCGTCTACGCCGACAACGTCAGGGCGATCGAGCTCTACGAGCAGCTGGGCTGGCGCCCGGCCGGCCAGCCAGCTCCCCATCCGCGGACAGGCAAGCCCGAGCAGCGCTACGAGCTAGAACTATGACCAGGGGATAGGCGGCGCCAGGGGATAGCCGGCGCCAAGCAGCCTGTCCGCGCCGACGGCCGCCGCCGCGGTGGCAAACCCTTCGCCAGGTACTAGCCGCAGCGGGTAGCCTCCGGCCGTGGATATCAGGAGCTGTATCGCCACGACCACTGCTGGCCAGGCCCTTCGCGTCGACTACGCCGATCTGCCCGGCGGCTCGCCAGTACTGGTGCACGCAGGCAGCCCTGGCTCGCGTCGGATGTTCCCTTCGGCCGTCGAGCTAGCCGGCGATTACGGCCTGCAGTTGATCAGCTATGACCGGCCAGGGTACGGAGAATCGCCGCCCGGCCCGGCCGGACGGTGGCCGACGCGGCCGAGGACGCCCGCGCGATAGCGACCGAGCTCAGCATCTCCCGCCTGGCCACCTGGGGCCATTCAGGTGGTGGCCCGTACGCGCTTGCCTGCGCCGCGCTGCTGCCCGGCGTGGTGGTGGCCGCCTGCGTCTTCGCCTCGCTCGCCCCGCCCGACGCGGCGGGGCTTGACTACCTCGGCAGCTGGACCGACGGGGACCGCGAGGAGATCGAGCTGTTCTTCACCCAGCCCGAGCTGGCCAGGGAATTGCGCTGGGCACGGGCTAAGGAGCGGCTTGCCGAGCTGTCCACGGCTCAGGGCTGGCTGGATATGTGGGGCGAGACCGCCGACTCGGTACCTCCCGGGCGGCTGGCGGTCGCCAGGTACCTGGCCCAGGTCCAGCAGGACACACTGTGCCGCAACGACCAGGGCTGGTGGGACGACCATGTCGCCTACCTCGGCCCTTGGGGTTTCGATCCGGCCGCCATCACGGTGCCGGTTCAACTCTGGCACGGCGACGATGACCAGGCGGTGCCGCCTGTGTTCGGGCAGTGGCTGGCCGGGCACATTCCGGGCGTGCAGGCGCACCTGCTGGCCGGCGAGGATCATGCCAGCATTCACGACAACCATCTCGCCGAGGCCTTCGGCTGGCTGCGGCAGCAGTTGTGACGTCCTTCGAGTGGCCGGCCAACCTGGTCGACGCGGTGCAGAGCGACAAGACCCCGGCGCGCCGCGAGTGGCTTGACCGGCTGCCGGCTGTTGTGGCGGACCTGGCCGGCCAGTGGCAGCTGGAGCTTGGCCGGCCCTTCCAGCCGGGCGGCCACGTCTCCTGGGTTGCGCCCGCCCGCCGCGGCGACGGAGCGCAGTTGGTGCTGAAGGTGGGCTGGCTGCATCCTGAAGCAGTGCAGGAAGCAGCCGCGTTGCGGTTGTGGGCAGGGAACGGGGCCGTCGCGCTGCACGCCGACGCGAGGCTCGCAGGCACCGTGGCATTGCTGCTGGAGCGGTGTCAGCCCGGTAGCCAGCTGGCCGGCCTGGCCGAGCCGGACCAGGACGTCGTTCTCGCCAGCTTGCTGCCGCGACTGTGGCTTGAGCCGCCCCTCTCGCACGAGTTCCCTACCCTGCAGTCGATGTGCGACAGCTGGGCCGAGGAGTACCTGCTGGACGCGGCGGCAACCGCAGGCCCGGCGCTGCTCGACCCCGGTGTCGAGCGTGCCGGGCTTGAGCTGTTCCGCTGGCTGCCTCGCTCGGCCGAACGGCAGGCGCTGCTCGCGACCGATCTGCACGCGCAGAACGTGCTGGCCGCGAGCCGACAGCCATGGCTAGCCATAGACCCCAAGCCGCACCTCGGCGACCCGGTCTACGACGTGCTGCAGCACATGATCAACTGCGCCAGGCTCCGCGCCGATCCAGCCGGGCTGGTCCGTCGGATTGCCGGCCTGCTGGAGCTCGACCAGGAGCGGCTGCGTCTATGGACCTTTGCCAGATGCGTGCAGGAGTCCCCAGGGCGGCCTGACCTCGCGAGCGTTGCCATGCGGCTGGCCCCGTAGTCAGTCGTGGCCTGGCATGGTCATCAGCGACCGGACCTCGATCGCGCCGTACCGAGCCGCCGGGATAGTGGCTGCCCAGCTCAGCGCAGCCTCCATGTCCGCGCAGTCCAGCACGTAGTAACCGCCGATGACTTCCTTGATCTCGACGAACGGCCCGTCGGTGACCAAGGGCCGGCCGTCACGCAGCCGCAGCGTCCTGGCGGTCGCGGGCGGGTCCAGCGGCCCCGAATCCACCAGCACGCCGGCCTGCGACATCGCGTCAGTGGCGCTCCGGTAGTCGTCGAGCATCTGCATGAACTCGCCAGAACCAGGCGCCGGAGCTTCGGTGCTGGTCTCGCCGACCAGCAGGCACAGGTATCGCATGATCTCTCCTCACCACGGCGCCAGTCGCCGCTCTCACCTGTTCCACGAATGGGGTGAGGCGGATCTGACTACGTTACGGCCGGACGCACAAGGCGGGGCCAGCGCCTTGCGGTGTCATGGTGCCGCGGTGTCATGGTGCTGCGGTGCCGCGGTGTCATGGTGCTGCGGTGTCATGGTGCTGCGGTGTCATGGTGCCGCGGTGTCATGGTGCTGCGAACGGAAGCGGGCAGCGCGGCTCGCGCGCGCACTCTGTCAGCTCCTTGCAGCCAGCTCGCTGCGCTGCCCTGAGCGCATCCGCGATTGCCTGCAGGTCGGCGATCTGGGCCTCGACCGCGGCCAGCCGGCCGCTGACCTGATCTGCCAGGCCGGCTCCGGCCGCAGGCGGCCGGGACGGCAGCAGCAGTCCGGCGATCTGGTCAAGGCTGAACCCCAGCCGCTGCGCCGCCTTGATCGCGCGGAGCTGTGGCACTGCCTCGGCCGGGTACAGGCGGTGTCCGCCGGGGGTGCGAACGGGCGGAGGCAGCAGGCCGCGACGCTCGTAATACCGCAGGGTCTGGCGCCGGACTCCAGCCGCCTCGGCGAGCTGGCCGGTCCGAAGTGTGGTCATGCCGGCCTGCTCGCGGCGGCCGAGCCGGGCAGGCCGACCCGGGCGCGGTCTGCGTGAGCAGCCATCCCGTCGAGCGCCTGGATGTGCGACGGCGGCACCCTCACCTCCAGCAGCAGCTGCCCGGCGGTCGCCACGAGGGTGAAGCTGAAGAATGAACAGCAGGTCGTCTCCGCGGCGGCCAGCTGGCCGGCTGTCTGTCCCGCGCGCTCTCCGGGCCGCAGTTCCATCCGGAGCGTCGCTGGCTCTGGCCGCTCGATGCCCGTCACCTCGGTCGCGAAGAAGTCGCCGAATTCGGCTGTTCTGGCCTGCAGTCCAGCCGCGTCGAGTGTGCAGCTGCGGTCGGCCAGGGCCGGCGCGGGTCCTTGTGTCCTGTCCATACTCCGACGGTAGGCCCGTACCCAGGGACCGGATGCAAGCCCTGGCGGCCACTACGGTTGATGCGTGACCGGATCTGCTGGCTCGCTCGCCGCCGCGATCCAGTCCGGCCTGTCTGGCTCAGCCATCCCGAGCCTGTCCGCAGGCGTGCATCGGCTGATGACCGCCTACCGGTCGGGCGAGGTGCCGGACGCGCCGGTCATGTCGTCACCGGCCGACGCCGCAGCCTATGCCGCCTACCGGATGCCGGCCACCTCTGCTGCCACCGCGCTGGCCTTGCGCGAGACGCAGCGGTCGCTGCCGGGCTGGGCGCCTGTCAGCGTGCTGGACATCGGCGCAGGTACCGGCGGCGCTTCCTGGGCGGCCGCGGACGAGCTGGATAGTGTCCGCGCGATCATGCTGCTTGAGCAATCGTCCGATGCTGTCCGGCTCGGCAAGGCCATCCTCACCGCGTCGGGATCGAGCGTGCTGCGAGCAGCCAACTGGAGGTCGTGGCGGTTGCCCGCGGTGCAGCCCGATGCCGTCCGTCCCGATGTCGTGCAGACGGGAGCTTCGCCGCCCCGCGCCCCCATTGACGATAGTGACGCCGCCCGCCTGCCAGCTGCCGACCTGGCTGTCTGCGCGTACGTGCTCGGCGAGCTGTCGGCAGCACAGCAAGGGATGCTGGTCGCCCTGACCGTCCGTGCTGCGCCCGCCGTGCTGCTTGTCGAGCCAGGTACGCCGGCCGGGCACCGGCGCATCCTGGCGGGCCGTGCACAGCTGCTGGCGGCCGGATACCTGGTCGCGTCGCCCTGCCCGCATCAGCTCAGCTGTCCGTTGCAGATCGAAGGGGACTGGTGCCACTTCGGTGTCAGGCTGCAGCGATCGGCGCTGCACCGTCAGGTCAAAGAAGCTGAGCTGTCGTATGAGGACGAGAAGCTAAGCTACGTCGCGATGGTGAAGCGAGGGCACCCTGCGGTGGATCCGCCAGCTGGCCGGATTGTCCGGCGCCCGCAGCAGCGCAAGGGCCTGGTGCTGCTCGACCTCTGCACGAGTGACGGCGCGAGCAAGCGCGAGCTGGTGAGCAAGAGCAAGGGCGAGCTCTACCGGCGGGCAAGAAAGGCCTCCTGGGGCGATCGCTGGGACAGGTTGTGACAAAGACTCAGGACCGATGGCATCGCTGGCTCCTTGACGTCCGGCACGGCGGCGACGTCGCCTACCGGGAACGGATGCTCAGCGAGCTCTATCAGGTGCGCGACAAGGTACTTGACCGTGCCGATCTACAGCCGGGGGAGACGCTGCTGGACGTCGGCACCGGTGCCGGGCTGATCGCGTTCGGCGCGCTGGACCGGCTCGGCCCTAGCGCCAGGGTGATCTTCTCCGATATCTCCGCTGACTTGCTTGATCACTGCCGTGCCGCCGTGGAGGAAGGCGGGCAGCTGAACCGGTGCGAGTTCGTAGTGGCGGGCGCCGACCAGCTCGCTAGCGTTGCCG
The DNA here is from genome assembly GCA_963767215.1 of uncultured Actinomycetota bacterium. Taxonomy (GTDB): domain Bacteria; phylum Actinomycetota; class Actinomycetes; order Streptosporangiales; family Streptosporangiaceae; genus JAJYUU01. The sequence goes on along the minus strand of CAVYDE010000005.1, from coordinate 558,826 downwards.
ACGCTTCTGTCGATCTCGTGACGACCAGGTCTGTGCTGATCTACGTGCGCGACAAGGCGGCGGCGTTCGCCGAGTTCCGCCGGGTGCTGCGGCCCGGCGGGCGGGTGAGCATCCACGAGCCCATCAATGTCTTGATGGGGGTCTGCAATCCGCTGTTGCGCTACGGCTACGATCTCAGTCCCATCGCTGGCATCGCCAGGAAGCTGGACGCGAGGTTCGCGTCGCTCCGGCCGCCTGGCCAGGATCCGATGCTTGACTTCGATGACCGGGACCTGGTCCGGCTGGCTGAGCAGGCTGACCTCGACGAGGTGAGCCTGGACCTTAGCGTCACCGTCCGGCCCCGTCGCCCCGCGGTGGCATGGGACAGTTCCGGCCGGGGCGAGCAACGGCGAGCGCTGGCGTACCTGACCGCACGCGACAGCGCGGCACGCGGGCTGACCGGAATCGGAGTCGGCGTGGACATCGCGGCCGTGCAACGGCGGGCCTGGGCTAACAAGCTCAGCAAAGGATTCAACACCACCGACGTGGCGCTCGAATTCGGCCTGCTGACGGCCGAGGTCGGCGAGGCTTTCACCGCCTGGCGCAGGCACCTGCCTGACTTCGGCGCGGAACTGGCCGATGTGGCCATCTACCTGGCCGGGCTGGCCGAGATGACCGGCATCGATCTGGCTATCGAAGTCGAGCGCAAGCTGGCCGTGAATGACGCGCGCGAATACCGGCGCGACGCAGCGGGCGTGCTGCGGCGGATGCCGCCCGCGGATGGCCAGCAGAGCTAGGTCGCCAGCCGCGCGAGCTGCTCGCCATCTGGCAGCCCGGATTCTGCCAGCGCGGCGAACTGCTCGTAGCTCCAGGTGAGCGCGCCGGACCGCAGTTCCGCCAGGATGCCGTCGATCCAGGACAGTTCCGCGCTCAGCATCGCCCGCTGGTAGTCGTCGTCCATCAGCACGATCCTCGGCAGTACGGCGGCGTACTCCGCCAGGTCACTGTGCAGGCTGGCCAGCTGGCCGCGCAATGCGTCTGCGCGCTGCGTCAGGATCGCCTGCGCCTCGGCCGGGGACTTCATCATGATGAACGACAGCGCCGCCGGGAACTGCGGGAACTCATTGCGCGGATGCGCGAGCATGTCGGTCAGCCAGTCCTGCACGGCCGCGCGGCCCGCATCGGTCACCTCGTAGACGGTTCGCTCCGGGTACTGCTGGTCACGCTCGGTCTGCCGGACGGCAATCAGTCCGGCCTGATCCAGGCGCTTGATCGTCTTATACAGGTTGGCTCGCTGGCCCACGTTGATGACGGAGTCCTTACCCCACAGCTTGAGCAGCCGCTGCATCGCGTACGGATGAAGCGGCGCAGCGTGCAGCAAGCTCAGCACCGCGAGCGCTAGCGGCGAGGAACGGAATTCAGCGTCCACCCTCCCATCCTACTAGTTCTAGACGCACTAGTAACCGCGGCATCCATTCGCCAGGACGGCGGTCCTGCCGCGGCGTCAGTGCGCGCTGGCCCTCATTCGGAGTAGCCGCCCAGAGACTAGTCTCGAGTAATCGGGTTGCCAAGCGACTAGTGTCTAGACTACTATCAGGTCACGACATAACTCGTTGGCCGCGTCAGCGGCCGTGAGCTGAGGGAGAAGCGATGAACAACGGAATGGACGTCATGGCCGGCGCCGTGCCGGGGCAGGCGGTCCCGGTCCGCGCACACGGCCGGGTCGTGAAGCTCCTGGGGAACTGGACGCGCCAGCGCGAGTTCGACGTGCGCGCGTCGCGCGGCAGCGTCGTGCTGGATCTGCGATCGCCGCAGATTGCCGACGGCGACATTGAGATCAGCCTCGATGTTGACCACGCGGTCGTGAAGCTGCTGGTCCCCGACGGCGCCGTCATCGACGACGACAGCGCCCGCAGGGTCGGCAGGTGCCGGGTGAAGGACTGGACCGGCAGGAGCGAGCCTTCTGGCCGCAGGATCGTGCTGACCGGGGAGCTGCGCAGCGCCGAGGTCCGCGTGCACCGGGGCGGCATCGCCATCCTGTCCGCGATGGGCAGCCGGGAGTACCTGGCAGACGCGCGCGAGGCGCGGCGTGCAGGCTGCTACCCGACGATCGATGACCCGAGCCGATGAGCGCGCCAGACACCACACCGCTCCTCGAGGCGCGCGGCCTGACAGTGCGATTTGGCAAGGTAACAGCACTGGACGGGCTGGATCTGACGGCTCCGGCGGGCCAGGTGCTGGCCATCCTCGGGCCTAACGGGGCCGGCAAGACCACCTTCGTTCGCACGGTGGCAACGCTGGTCCGGCCGAGCGGCGGCGAGTTGCTGGTGCGGGGGCGCGACGTCGTCAAGGGCGACGTCAGCGTCCGGCGTGACATCGGCCTGGCCGGTCAGTTCGCTGCAGTCGAGCCGACGATGACCGGCCGGGAGAACCTCGCGATGACAGCGCGGCTGTTCGGCCACGGGCGGAGCGCAGCCCGTAGGGCAGCAGCCAGCGTCATCGAGCAGCTCAGCCTGGCCGAGGTCGCCGACCGCCGTAGCAGCACCTACTCGGGTGGCCAGCGCCGCCGGCTTGATCTCGGCGCCAGCCTCGTCGGCGGCCCGCGACTGCTGCTGCTGGACGAGCCGACAACCGGCTTGGATCCGGTCAGCAGGCGCGAGGTGTGGGATACCGTCCGCAGCCTCGCTACGTCCGGTACCGACATCCTGCTGACCACGCACTACCTGGAGGAAGCGGACGAGCTAGCTGACCAGGTCGTCGTGATCGATCACGGACGCGTGATCGCGTCCGGCACTCCTGGCGAGCTGAAGGGCAGGGTCGGCCTGGACGTGATCGAGGTCGCCATCGCCGATCCCGCCAGCGCAGGCGATGTCGGCACCATCCTCGCCAGCGTGACCGCGAGTTCGCCCAGGATCGAGCCAGGCGGGCGGCGCGCGAGCGCGTCGGCTCGCGGCGGTCCTGGCGCGCTGGCGGCAGTCATCGGCTGCCTGCAGGACGCGGCCATCGCCGTCGATGAGATCGGGTTGCGGCGACCGACGCTGGACGAGGCGTTCCTGGCCCTTACTGGCGGCCAGTCAGGTGCGCCGGCCGAGCCGGCCGGCAGATGGGGAGTTCACGATGACCACAACGCACGTTATCGCCCGGCCCGCGCAGCCGCCGAGCCTCAGCTCAGCCTCGCTGCAGGTCGCCCTCCGTGCCCTGCGGAAGTACATCAGGACGCCCGGGCTCAGCATTATGGCCATCGTTCAGGCAGTACTGTTCCTGTTCACCTTCCGGTATGTGTTCGGCGGCGCGATCAGCGCAGGGACGACCAGCTACGTCGAGTTCCTGGTCCCCGCATACGTTGCATCGCTCGTCCTGTTCACCGGCGGCGGCATCGCGGTCGCGGTGGCCGAGGACAAGGCGCAGGGTTTCACCGACCGGCTGCTGTCCTTGCCGATGTCCCGCTACAGCCTGGTCATCGGGCGCGCGATCGCGGACTCCACCACGAACGTGTGGTCAATCCTGACGACCACGGCGTTCGGATTCGCCTTCGGCTTCCGGCTCCCTGGCAGCTGGCAGGACGGGCTCGCGGCATTCGGCCTCTGCGTGGTCTACGCCGTGGTATTTACGATGGCGTTTGTGGTGATGGGGCTGTTCGCGCCTAACGGGCAGGCCGCGCAGGGTATGTCGCTCATCGCGTTCGTGTTCGCGTTCCTGTCCAGCGCATACGTGCCGGCGACCTCGATGCCTGGCTGGCTGCAGCCATTCTCCAGGTATCAGCCCATGACGCCGATGATCGACGCGGTGCGGTCCCTGCTGGTCGGATCCAGCAGCGACGTCGCGCTCGCGCTGGCCTGGTCCGCGGTTCTGGTCGTGGTGTTCACGCCAATCGCAGTGCTCCGCTACCGGCGCGCGTGAGGTCTCCCTGGCGAGCTACCTGCCCTGACGCGGCGGCGGCCGTCAGGCCCCCGAAGGCTCGGCCCGCGGGTCGATACGATGGCAGGCGGGCGCAGCGCGGCGCCCGGCCGAGCGCCAGGCGGGGAATCGCCGGCGCAGGGAGCGTCGGCGTACCGAGCGCCGCGTCAGGAAGGGGAGCGGGAGAATGTCCAAGGTTGCTGTCGTGGGATTCGGCCGGATCGGCAGGTCAGCGGTGAAGGCCGGGCTGAGCAGCAAGCTATTTACGCCCTCGATCATCGTGGACATCGCGTCGGCGGACGCGATGGCGCCACTGTTCGAGTTCGACAGCAACTACGGACGCTGGCGCGATCAGGTGCATGCCGAAGCTGATGGCCTGATCATCGGCGACACAACAGTTACCTGGATCGACGCGCGCGCGGGGGCTCCTGACTGGAGGGCGCTCGGCGTCGACCTAGTCGTCGACTGCACTGGCCGCGCGACGGTGCGGGCCGGAGCGCAGGCCCATCTGGACGGGGGTGCTGCCAGGGTCCTCGTCAGCGGTCCGAGCAAGACAACGGCTGACTGCGACGCCGTCCTCTTGCCCGGCATCAATCTGGACAGTTATGACCCAGACCGGCACAAGATCGTCAGCATGGCGAGCTGCACGACCAACGCGCTCGCTCCGGTCATCAAGATCCTCCGGGACACCGTCGGGATTCAGGACGGCTTTTTTACCACCGTGCACGCCTATACCAACACCCAGTCCCTGACGGACCAGCCGATGAAGGAACGGCGCGATTCCTGGGCCGCGACGGAGAACATCATCCCGTCGTCCTCCGGCGCGGCGAAGGCACTCGGCTTCATCTGGCCCGATCTCCAGGTGACGGGTAAGGCCTACCGGGTGCCAGTGCGAACGGGGAGCATCGTCGAGCTCAATGCCCGTGTCAACACCGAGACCACCGCGGCGGAGCTGAACGAGGCATTCACCGCTGCCGCCGCTGACGCTCCGCTGGCCGGCATCCTCGGCGTGCTGCACGAGGGCTGGGCATCTGCCCGCATTGTGGGCGAGACCAGGTCCTCGATCGTCGACCTGCCGCTGACCGCGGTCTCTGACGGAGACCTGATTACAGTGGCCGCCTGGTACGACAACGAGGCCGGCTACGCGATGCGGCTGGCCGAGACTGTCGCGCTGATGGCCGGCAGATGATGCTGATCGCCATCCGCACGGGCATGGCGGGCTGGCGTGGTCGCTGGCAGCCGTCGCGCCGCTCCGGGATCGATCCGGTCGCCGTCATGCCCGGACAACCGGATGCAGAACGATCAGCAGCAGGGCATCCAGCAGCCGATGCCAGCCAATCTCCCCCGGGTCGATGCCGAGCGCGCTGCTGATCGCCGCGAGCGCAGCGATGAGCTGACCTGATAGCTGGCGATGGTCGGTGCCCTGTGCTTCGGCCAGGCGCCGGGTATCACGCTGAAACCGCTGGCTGCGGCCAAGCCGCACCAGCGAGGCCGGCAACTCGTCAGTCCCCTCGACGGTCGGCTCGGTAGGCGGCACCAGGCGAATGTCCAGGCTTGCGCCGAGCGCGCCGGTGAGCCGGCCGAGTGCGGCCAGCGTCGGGTTGCCGCGGCCGTTTTCGAGGTTCGCGATGTACGGCACGGAAAGGCCCGCGTCGGCTGCGACCGAGGCCACCGTGCGGCCCGAGGCGGCGCGCAGCACCCGCAGTCGCTGGCCGAGCGGTGCTGGATCTGGCATGCCCACAGCTTATCTTGACAGAACAATATTCCGCATGACTATCTTGTCAGAATGAAGACTCAGACGGCTGGCGGGCCGCGGGCGGACTGTGCGCCGGGTCCGCGCCTGCCGATCATCATCAGAAACCCGGCGTTCGGCCTGCTGTGGGCTGGCCAGCTGCTGTCCGGCGCTGGCAGCTGGCTGCTGGTCGTGGCAGTTCCGGTCTACGTGCTGCAGCTGACCGGCTCGGCCAGCGAGGCGGGCCTGGCATTTGTCGCTGAGGTGCTGCCTGTCCTGCTGGTCGGGCCTGCCGCGGGAGTGCTGGCCGACAGGTGGAGTTATCGCACCACGATGATCGTCTCGGACCTGCTGCGGGCAGGCTTTGTGGCCGCGATGGTGCTAGTCGTCCGGCCTGATCAGGTGATTTTCCTGCTAGCGGCGCTGTTCGCGGAGAACACGGCTGGCGCGTTTTTCGACCCAGCGCACAGCGCGTTGCTGCCGGCGGTGACAGGTCGCGGCCGGGAGCTGAGTACCGCGAACGCCTGGTATTCGGTGTCTGGGGGCGTAATCCGGCTGGCTGCCGCGCCAGCAGGCGGCGCGCTCTACCTGCTGGCCGGCTTCCGGCCGCTGGCGGTGGCAGACGCGGCCAGTTACCTGATGTCGGCCGTCCTGATCGCGGCTATGCCAGCGGCACGCGGCCTGGCGGCTGGCGAACAGGCGGGGGGCAAGCGAGCGGCGGGCGAGCAGGCGGCCTGCGGGCGGCGGGCGAGCCGGCGGCTGATCAGCAGGAGTCCGGTCGGTTTGTCGGCCAGCTGCGGCATGGCATCGATCAGCTGCGCGCCGACCGGGTGCTGCGCACGCTGCTCGGCATATCTACGCTGTTTATGCTGGGCAACGGCGCGCTGACCGCACTGCTCGTGCCCTATGTGGTGACCGGGCTGCACGCCAGGCCAACCGCGGTCGGCGTGGTCTTCTCCGCCCTCGGCGCCGGGTACCTGGCGAGCGCCTATTTCGGGCGGATGGCATCGGACAGCCTGCGACTACGGCGCGCTGTCGCCGTCCTGCTGGCCGGCGCTGCGTGCTCGTTCCTGGGCTTCTTCGGCTGGCGTGAGCTGCCTGCCTGCCTTGCCTTCATCACCGTGACAGGGCTGACCGGCGGCGCCTTCCTGATGGTCAGGGCGACCATGGTGGAACGTCGCGCGAAGCCCGGCGTCGTCGGCAGGGTCAGTGCCGCATTCCGCACCGCCGAGATGGCCGCCACGCTGGTCGGCGCCGCGCTGGCCAGCGCGCTGGTAACACCGCTGGGCCTGACCGCGGCGCTGAACTGGTCGATCGCATTCGTCGCTGCGGCCGGGGTGCTGGCGCTCCGCCTGCCGTCGGTCGTCGCGCCGCCAGCGCTGCTGCCGCCAGCCGTCGACAGCGGCGGGCAGCGCCGCGGTCAGCCGAAGCGTGCTGCCAGGGCGCGGTAGGTGCGCGGTGCGGTGCCGTGCAGCCACGCGGGGAATCGCAGCCAGCCCGGCACGTAGACCACAGGAACGTCACGCTCGGCCGCGCGCACTATCGCCGCGGCGACCCGGTCGGCGGGGATGGGCGCTGGCCTGCGCCGGTCATAGGGCCTGCCACGGCGGTTGAAGAACGGAGTCTGCACCACTCCCGGCAGGACCAAGGAGACGCCGACACCCAGGCCGGTGAGTTCGTAGCCGAGGCTCTCCGCCAGTACGTTGAGGCCGGCCTTGGTGGCCGCGTAGGCGGCCTCGTGCCGGACGCCGGTCGCGCCCGCGATCGAGGAGACGAATATCAGGCGGCCGGACCCGCGCTCGGCCATTCCCGGCGCGAGCAGCGTGGCGAGCTGGATAGGCGCCAGCAGGTTCAGCGCGACCAGTTCCTGCGCTTTTGCTCCGGAGAGCTCATTGATCGGCCCGGCCCAGCCTGCGCCGGCGTTACAGACCAGCAGATCGACCCGGTCCGCAGCCGCCAGCACCGCCTGGACGAGCTGACCGGGACCGCCTGGACGGGCCAGGTCTGCGACGATGGCGGTCGCTCCGGTCTCCGTAGCCACCGAATGCAGCCGCTGCGCGTCGCGCCCGGAGATCACCAGCCTCGCTCCGGCTCTGGCCAGCGCGACAGCGGTAGCCGCGCCGATACCCGACGAAGCGCCTGTCACCAGCGCGACAACACCGGCTAGCTGCACCAAAGCCTCATTCAGGTAGCAGACTGCAATTGCGGGCCAGGACGTCGTGCCCGCGCCAGATTTCTTACCCCGGTGCGCCCGCGATGTACCTAAAGTCAGGCCGTGACAGGCACGCCAGCCTCCGACCAGCACCGGACGATGTCGCGCATCGACAACAACCCGATCACGTCCTGACCCTCGATGACAATCAGGTGGCGGAAATTGCCTTTTGACATCGCCGACGCGGCCTGCTCCAGCGTCCAGCCGGGCGCCGCGAACACCACATCTGAGGTCCGGTGGTTGGACACCATCTCCGTGTCAGGATCCTGGCCCGCGCCGAGCGAGTCCAGGATGTCGCGCTCGGTGAGAATCCCGATCCCCGGGTGCTCCTGGTCGACGACGACCGCGGCCCCGACGCGCTGGCCCGACATCAGGCGGGCAGCCTCGCGCAAGGTGTGCGCGGGCCCTACGCTCAGCACGACCGTGGTCATCCCGTCTCGTACGTTCATGCTGCATCGCTCCCTCGCCTCGGGCGGCAACTTCGGGCCTTGGCCAGAAGCCGTGCGGTGGTCCGGGCGAGCTGAGGCAGCGCAAACCATAGCGAAACACCCGGACCGCTTGTGCGCTTGTGATTACCAATGCAGTCCAGCATCCGCCGGATCCGCGTTTAGGGCAAGTCCTCATGCGTGCCGGCGAGCAGGCTGAGCACCTCAGAATGCAGCAGTCCGTTGGTGCAGACGGCGCTACCGCAATCGGGCCGCGGTGTGCCTGCGAGGTCGGTAAACGCGCCGCCGGCTTCCTCGAGGATGATCTGCAGCGCGGCTAGGTCCCAGAGGTTGACCTTAGGCTCCGCAGAGATATCGACGGCGCCTTCGGCGACAAGCATGTGCGACCAGAAATCACCATAAGCACGGGTACGCCAGACCTTTCTGGTGAGACCGAGGAACTCGTTCAGCAGACCCGCTTCCTCCCAGCCTGGTACGCCAGAGTAGGAGAACGAGGCATCGGACAGGTTCGCCACGCTGGAGACCCGGCAGGCCGCGGCCTTGGTCATGCTGCGGCCAGTCCAGGCACCGCCATCGCGCGCCGCCCACCAGCGTCGGCTGAGCGCAGGCGCGCTGACGACGCCGACGATCACCTCGTCTTCGTCCATCAGCCCGATGAGCGTGGCCCAAACGGGCACGCCGCGCACGTAGTTCTTGGTCCCGTCGATGGGGTCGATCACCCAGCAGCGCTGGCTCGACCCGGTCCGGCCGTATTCCTCCCCGAGCATGGCATCCCGCGGCCTGGCCCGGCTCAGCACGTTCCGCAGCGACTCCTCGACGGCAAGGTCGGCATCGCTCACCGGCGTCAGGTCGGGCTTGGCCTCCACCCGCAGATCAAGTGAGCGGAACCGGCGCATCGTGATGTCGTCCGCCGCATCCGCCAGGACGTGCGCAAACCCGAGGTCGCCGTCGAAACCCGCCATGACGGGCAACGCTAGCGCCTAGCACGCCGCACTGACCGCGGCACGCCGGGAGTTTGCCAGCGGATCGACAGCGCGGTCGCCCTCGTGCAGGCCGGCCCGCAGGTGATCCCGGCGCGCGGCGAGTCAGGATCGCGCCGGGATGAGCTTGCCCGGGTTCATGATTCCGGTCGGGTCCAGCGCCGACTTCACTGCCCGCAGCACGTCAACGCCGAGTGCGCCGATCTCCGCGGTGAGGTAGTCCCTGTGGTCGAGGCCGACGGCGTGGTGGTGGGTAATGGTGCCGCCCGCCGCAACGATGGCCTGGCTGGCGGCGCGTTTGGCGGCCGCCCATTGTGTCACCGGGTCGGCCGTCTGCGCGGCCGCGACGGTGAAGTACAGGGAGGCGCCGGCCGGGTAAATGTGCGAGATGTGGCACAGCACGAGCGGCGGCGTGCCCAGCGCCGTCAGCGTGTCGGTCAGCGCAGCGCGCACGGCCTGATGCAGCGCAGGCAGCCGGGTCCAGCTAGTCGCGGTCTCCAGGGTCTCCGCCACCGCGCCGGCGGCCAGCAGGGTGTCGCGCAAGTACGGCGCGTCGAACCGGCTGCGCCGCCAGCCCGCCACCAACTCCGCGGCTGCTGGCTGCCCGCCATGCTCGCGCAGCAGGTCCGCCACCTGGCGGTGCCGATCGGCGACCGACTGCTCAGTGCCCTCGATGCTGATAACCGCAAGGCAGCCGGCGACAGCGTGACCGCTGGTGAGGCCCTGTACCGACGTTTCCGTCTCGTCCGACAGCCTGACCATCGTGACCAGGCCAGGACCGGACTGAGCCAGCGCACGCAGCGCAGCGGTGCCTGGCGCGAACCCGGCGAACTGCCAGGCATCATCGACGACGCGCTCAGGCAGCGGCCGCACGACGGCGGTGACCTCGGTGATGACGCCGAACACGCCCTCGGAGCCGAGCAGTAGCTGGCGCAGGTCGGGTCCGGCCGCAGACTTGGGCGCAAGTCCCGCGGCGAGGGTGCCGCGTGGCGTCGCCGCCCGCAGCGCTACCACCATGTCATCGAATCTGCCGTACCCGGCCGACGCCTGCCCGGCCGACCGGGTCGCGGCGAACCCGCCGATGGTGGCGTGCTCGAAGCTCTGCGGCAGGTGGCCGAGCATCAGCCCGCGGACCGCCAGCAGTTCCTCGGCGCGCGGCGCAGGCAGGCCCGCCTGCATGGTCGCCGTCAGCGAGACAGTGTCGACGCTTACCAGTTCGCTCATCTGCCGCAGGTCCAGCGCGATGACCGCGGCCAGCCCGCCGGCCACCGCCTCCACCCCGCCGGTCACGCTCGTCCCGCCGCCGAAGGGAACAACCGCGAGCCGGTGCCGCTCGGCGGCCGCCAGTACCGCAAGCACCGCGTCGTGCGAGCCAGGTTCGACGACCGCGTCCGGCGCGTCTGACGCATCGCCAGCCCGGCGGCGCAGCAGGTCAGTTGTGCTCTTGCCGCCCACGTGCTGCAGCCGTGCGGCGCGGCCGGCCAGCACCGCGCCTGGCCCGGCCGCCCGCTCCAGGTCAGCCAGCGCGGCGCCGGTCAGCCGTGACGAAGGCAGCCTGACTTGGCCTGCCGGCACTGGCCTGGCCGGCGGCGACAGGCCGAGGAACTGGCCGAGCAGTTCACCAACCTCGGGCGGAAGCGGGCGCGGACTGCCCCAGGCACCCCAGGGCATCGGAGTCGGCCGCGAGGCGATGCCTGACAGCGGCGACCGAGGCGCCGACGAGGTACGCGGCTGCGGCGAGATGCCGGGCTGCGACGGAGTTTGCGGGATCTCGCTCATGGGTTAATAATCTTACAGCAAACGTCAATTTGTAATGAGGTCTCTGCGCAATGCCGGACGTCACAACCGCGGCGATCGCTGCGGCGAAGCGGGATCCGGTCCCGCCGGACCCGACCGAGACGGCGATCCTCGACGCCGCCTACGCGTGCGTGCTCGCGTTCGGCGTGCGCCGGACGTCGCTGTCGGACATTGCCAGGCGGGCGGGCGTCAGCAGGCCGACTGTGTACCGGCGGTGGCCAGATCTCACCGCGCTGGTCGCTGACCTGATGACCCGCGAGTGGCTGACGGCGTTCGCGGCGGCGGAACCGGATCCGGCCGGGCCGGGCACGGTCCGCGAGGTCGCCGTCAGCTATCTGGTCGCCGTAGTTGGCGCACTGCGCCGGCACCCGCTGCTGGTGAAGATCATTGATGTCGATCCCGAATTGCTGCAGCCGTATATCTTCGACCGGCTAGGCACCGGACAGCGGTTCGCGTTGCAGTTCATCGCGGAGCGGATCGTGGCCGGCCAAGACGACGGCTCGGTGCGGGCCGGCGATCCGGTCACGCTGGCGCTGATGGTGCTGCTGACGGTGCAGTCGTTCGTGTTCTCCGGCCGGGTAGCGACGTCGACGGCCAGCCAGTTTCTTGTCGACGCCGAACTTGCCTGCCTGCTCGACCGGTATCTCCAGCCGAGCGGGGCCGGTCTCCGGCCAGGCAGCACCGCATGACCGGGTCCGCGCTGAACGCGGCACGCCGCAGCCGGGAACTGGGCGAGCTGGCTGCCCACCCGGTCACCGATGTGCTCGTCGTCGGCGGTGGCGTGACCGGCGCGGGCGTGGCCCTGGATGCCGCCAGCCGCGGCTTGTCCGTGGTGCTGGCCGAACGCGGCGACCTGGCCAGCGGCACCAGCCGGTGGAGTTCCAAGCTGGTCCATGGCGGCTTGCGGTACCTGGCACACGGTGACGTCGCCGTCGCGCACGAGAGCGCGGTCGAGCGCGGCCGGATCATGGCGCGGCTCGCCCCGCACCTGTGCCGGGCGCTGCCGATGATGCTGCCGTACGCGCGAGATATCAGCAGGTCGGTCAGGCTGCAGGCGCGAGCCGGCTTGGCCGCGGGTGACCTGCTCAAAACGCTGGCCTGGACCGGTCGCGGGTTGCTGCCGTCAGCCAGGTCGCTGACCGCGGCTGAGGCCAGGCGACTGGTGCCAGGGCTGCGCGACGAGGTCGGCGGCGGGCTGCTGTCCTTCGACGGCCAGCTCACCGACGACGCGCGGCTGGTGGTGGCGATCGCGCGTACCGCCGCGGCCTGCGGTGCGGTGGTCCTGACCAGATGCGAGGCATCCGGCCTGACTGCCGAGGGCGCGAGGCTGACGGACCGGGTGACCGGTTCGTCCTTGCACGTGGCGGCTCGCGTCGTCATCAACGCGGCCGGAGTCTGGGCGGGTGGCCTGGTGCCTGGCGTGGCCCTGCGGCCAAGCCGGGGTACGCACCTGGTGCTGCGCTCGGCCGCGATGCCCGGGCTCGCGGCCGGGCTGACGGTGCCGGTACCGGGGGAACGCGCGAGGTTCGTGTTCGCGCTCCCGGTCCCTGGCGAGCAGCGCATCTATGTCGGGCTCACCGACGAACCTGACGACGGTGAGCCAGCCGAGGTTCCGCAACCAACGACGGCAGAGATCGACTTTCTGCTGACCACGATCAGCTCGGCGCTGCAGGTGCCGCTCGGCCGGGCGGACGTGGCTGGCAGTTATGCGGGCCTGCGGCCGCTGCTGGCCGGCCAGGCGGACAGCACAGCCGACTTGTCCAGGCGGCATGCTGTACTGAATCCGCCGGACGGGCCGGTCACCGTCGTCGGCGGCAAGCTCACCACCTACCGGCGGATGGCGCAAGACGCCGTGGACGCCGCCGTTGCCAGGCCGGCGCTGGCAGGCCGCGCCGCGAGGTCATGCACCACGATGCGGCTGCCGCTGACGGGCGCGGCCGCGCCAGCGCAACTGCAAGCGATCCGTGCGCCGGCCAGGCTGGTCGCCCGCTACGGGACGGAGGCGCCCGACGTGCTCGCGCTGGCGGGGTCCGACCCTGCGCTCAGCGAGCCGGTCGCTCCTGGCGTCATCGGCGCGGAACTGGCGTTCGCGCTGCAGCGGGAGGGTGCGCTGGACGCCGACGACCTGCTCGACCGCCGGACCAGGATCGGCCTGGTGCCCGCAGACCGCGAGGGCGCGCTGGCCGCCGCCGTCGACCTCGTCCAGCGGCTGCGGCCAACCTGACCGGCGACTCCGGGCCGACCTGGGGCGACTGCGGTTGCCTCAGCTCGGCGGGTCGGCTGGCAGGTCGGCCAGCTCCGGCAGGCCGTCACGGCTGCGCAGCAGGCGGCGCAGCGAATCCAGCCGTGCCAGCTCGGACGGGCTGTTGTGCTCGGCAGCCCACACATCGAGCGCACATCCTTGCCCGAGGTGACCGCAGCCGGGCAGGCAGTCGGTAATGACGTCGGCGAACTCACCAAACGCCGAGACGACCTGGTCGGGCGCGACATGGGCAAGGCCGAAGCTGCGCAGCCCGGGCGTGTCGATGAGCCAGCCGCCGCCGGGCAGCGGCAGGGCCACAGCCGACGACGAGGTATGCCGGCCCCGGCCAGTCACCGGGCTGACCACGCCGACTGCCCGGTCCGCGTCCGGCAGCAGCGCGTTCACCAGGGTTGACTTGCCTACCCCTGAGTGGCCGACCAGCACGCTGATCCGGCCAGTCAGCAGCTCCCGCAGTTCGCCGAGCGAGGCGCCGAACGGCCGGCTGAGCGCGATCGCGCGAACGCCGAGCGGCTGGTAGGCAGCGAGCAGCGCGCCCGGCGCCGCGAGATCAGCCTTGGTCAGGCAGAGCAGCGGCTCCAGGCCAGCGTCATAGGCGGCGACCAGGAACCTGTCGATGAGCCGCGGCCGCGGCGGCGGGTCGGCTAGCGCGGTGACGATCACCAGTTGCTCGGCATTGGCCACCACCACGCGCTCAGTCGGGTCGTCGTCCTCGGCGGACCGGCGCAGCACCGATGTTCTGGGCAGCACCCTGACCACCCTGGCGAGGGTGCCCGGCTCGCCGGACACATCGCCGGCCAGGCTGACCCGGTCGCCGACGGCAATGCCGCCGCGGCCAAGTTCCCTTGCCTTCATCGCGGTGACTGTCCGCTCTCCGGTCCAGCACCGGTACCGGCCGCGATCGACGGCGGTAACGAACGCGTCGATCGCGTTCTCGTGCGCGGGCCGTCGTCTGGTCCTGGGTCGCGACCCCTTGCCCGGCCTGACCCTGACGTCGTCCTCGTCCAGCCCCGCGTGGCCGATCTGGCGGCTCAGGGTACCTGCCCCGGTGGTTGCTGGCCCGCGGGCAGCTGACTGCCGGGCGACTGACCGACTGGCGGCTGGCTGGCTGGCGGCTGGCTGGCTGGCGACTGACTGGCTGGCGGCCGGCCGAGCATCTGCAGCCAGAGGCCGGAGAAGGCAGGGAAGGTCTTGCCGACGGTTGCCGCGTTGGCCACCCGCAGGCCAGGAACGGCCAGGCCCAGCACCGCGGCCGCCATGACCAGCCGGTGATCGTCATGGCTGTCGAACGGCTCGGCCCCGGCGCGCAGCGGCCGCGGCTGCACGGCCAGTCCGTCGGCCAGCTCGGTGACGTGACCGCCCAGCGCGCCGATCTCGCCGGCCAGCGCCGCGAGCCGGTCGCTCTCGTGCAGCCGCATGTGCCCGATGCCGGTGAACTCAGACGGCGAGTCGGCCAGCGCCGCGACCGCGGTGAGAACCGGCGCGAGCTCGCTGATGTCCCGGAGGTCGGCGTTGATGCCGTGCACCCGGCCAGCGCCCTGGATCTGCATCCCGTCCGGCGTCCGCCGCCACCTGGCGCCCATCCGCTCGAGCACTTCCATGATCGGGCCTGCCGCCTGCAAGCTGGCAGGCGGCCAGCCAGGGATGGTGACCTGACCCCCGGTGATCAGTGCGGCGGCCAGGAACGGGGCCGCGTTCGACAAGTCAGGCTCGATCACGATCGTGCCTGGGGCCAGTCTGCCGGGCCGGATCCGCCAGCTGTCCGGCAGCTGCTGGCCGTTGCGGCCGGTCACTGCTGATTCCACGTCAGCACCGGCGGCCGTCAGCATGGCGGCGGACATCGCGATATGCGGCGCCGACGGGATGCGCTCGCCGTGATGGATGATGTGCACGCCCTGCTCATAGCGAGGTGCCGCGAGCATCAGCCCGGACACCAGCTGCGAGGAAGCCGACGCGTCCAGTGTCACCTCGCCGCCGCGGACCCGGCCTCGGCCGCGGACGGTGAAAGGGACGGCGCCGCGTCCGCCATCGTCGATCTCGACGCCCAGCTGGCGCAGCCCGGTCAGCAGCTGACCGACCGGGCGCTGCGAGACCCGCGGGTCGCCGCGGAACCCGACATCGCCCGCCGCCAGCGCGGCGGCAGGAGGCAAGAAGCGCAGGACCGTGCCGGCGTTGCCGACGTCGACGACGACCTGACCAGCCGCGCGGCCAGGGGCGACAGTCCACGCAAGACCCGTGCCGGTACCGGTGCCACTGTGCTGACCTGAGCCGTTCGCGGGTCCCGGCCCGGTCGTCACGCTGGCGCCCAGCGCCACGATCGCACCGGACATCAGCTCGGTATCGCGCGCCTGCAGCGGGCCGAGCACAGTCGTCGGGGAATCAGCCAGCGCGGCCAGGATCAGCGCGCGGTTCGTCATGGACTTGGAGCCAGGCAGGTGCACGCTGGCGCTGACCGCGGACCTGGCCACGGGCGCCTGCCAGCCAGCGTCGGCGGCTTGGCGGATAGCGTCCATGGGCACGAGGGTATCGGCTCAGAACACGTCTAGACGTGGCCGGCTGCGCGGCGCGACAATCAGACACCACGAGGCTGCGGTGCGGGATTCTTTCGCGCAAGGTTTGGCAAAGCCGGATCTCGGCTATGAATTGCCAGATTCTCCGCTTTCGCGGATCGGTTGGCTGTCAGGTGAGGATATGTGCGGTCGGTACGCATCGGTGCGCAAGCGCATTGAGCTCCTGGAGGAGTTCAGCGTGGAGCGCGACAAGGTGGCCGAGCCGCTTGCCCCTGACTACAACGTCGCGCCCACGAAACCGGTGTACGCGGTGCTCACCAGGACGCCGTCAGCTGACGACGATGATGCAGCCGACGAGGCAGACCGCGATGGCGCAGCGGACGACACGGGTACCGGCGCGCAGCGGCAACTGCGGGTAGTCCGCTGGGGGCTGGTGCCGTTCTGGGCCAAGGACGTGAAGATCGGCAGCCGGATGATCAACGCCAGGGCCGAGACGATCGCCGAGAAGCCAGCCTTCCGCCGCGCTTTCGCCAAACGGCGCTGCCTGCTGCCCGCTGACGGGTACTACGAGTGGATGTCACAGCCGGGCGGGGCGAAGCAGCCGGTCTACATCAGCCGCAGTGACGGTCGTCCGCTGGCTTTCGCCGGCCTTTATGAACTGTGGCGTGACGGCTCGGTGCCGCGGGATGACCGGGATGCCTGGCTATGGACCACGACGATCATCACGACCAGCGCCCCTGATGAGCTTGGCATGATCCATGACCGGATGCCCATGATCATCGAGCCGGACCGGTGGACCGACTGGCTGGATCCTGGCAACGGCGATGTCGCCGACGTCCGTTCGCTGCTGAGCCCGGCCGCGGTCACGAGCCTGATGACCTACCCGGTCTCCACCGAGGTGAATTCGGTGCGCCACAACGGGCCGAGCCTGATCGAGCCGCTGAACGAAGGTCAGGCACCGGCCTTAACCGCGGCCGCGGCGGGCGCCGCGGGCGCCGCGGGTTTCGGCGATGACGGCACCGGAGTGCTGTTCTAGGCCAGCTGTTGCGGCCAGGCAGCACAGGAAACCCCCACAGGTGCTGTCGGCCATCTCGCGGAAGGAGGCAGGGGCAGATGGACGTGATGACCGCGCGGGAGCGCCTGGAAGAGATCCGGATCGAGCTGGACAGGTCGATCACTGTCCTGCACGGCGCCGGCGAGCAACTGTCCGGCGATTTCCCCCAGGACCCGGCCGACGCGGGCGCGAACCTGTCAGAGAACGAGCGATCGGAGGCTGTGCTGGCCGTGGCCAGGCGGCAGCGCTCCGATGTGCTCGCCGCACTGCACCGGATCGACCTGGGCACCTATGGCACTTGCGTGGACTGCGGGACGCTGGTGCCCGAAGGCAGGCTCGAGGCCAAACCAGAGGCAGCGCGGTGCGTGAGCTGCCAGGGCAAGCTGGACAGGCTGCGGCGCTGAGACACTGGCGCAGCACCCGAGCCCGAGCCGGCGGAATGAAGGCGACGGAGATCGTGTTTCAGCGCACGTGTCTCTAGCTAGCTGCCCACCTCGCCCCGGCCCGTCCAGGGCGCCCGATCGCGGTCTGGTCGCGGTCGGGGTTGTATCCTCCCGGCGAGGCGGCTTGCAGCCGGGTCGGTTGCAGCCCTCGACTCCGGAAGGGGTGGGTCAGGTCCCCGAGACACTTGAGCAGCGCAGTCAGCGCTTCGAGCATGACGTGCTGCCGTACCTCGATCAGCTGTACGCAGCCGGGATGCGGATGACGCGCAACCCGGCTGATGCCGAGGATCTGGTGCAGGAAACATTCGCTAAGGCTTATGCGTCTTTTCACCAGTTCCAGGCTGGTACGAACCTGAAGGCGTGGCTCTTCAGGATCCTCACGAATACCTTTATCAACACCTACCGGAAGCGGCAGCGCGAGCCGCAGCGCTCCGGCACGGAGGAGATCGAGGACTGGCAGCTGGCCAGGGCCGCATCGCATACCTCGAGCGGGCTGAAGTCGGCCGAGAGCGAAGCGCTGGAGCGGCTGCCAGACTCCGATATCAAAGCAGCGCTGCAAGCGCTGCCTGAGGACTTCCGGCTGGCTGTGTACCTGGCCGATGTTGAAGGCTTCGCCTACAAGGAGATCGCCGACATCATGGGGACTCCCATCGGGACGGTGATGTCCCGACTACACCGCGGCCGAAGGCAATTGCGCGACCTGCTTCAGGACTACGCGGCCGAGCAGGGCATGTTCGCAACCACTCCCGCCGCGCGTGCCCCGGACTCGTCCGGCGGCGAGACTTCAGGGAAGGACGCCAGATGAGCTGCGGGAAGCCGCACGAGGTGCCCTGTACTGAAGTCCTGGCGCTGGTGTACTCCTACATCGACGGTGAGATGGAAGACAGCGGCTGCGTCGAGATCCGCGAGCACCTCGAGGAGTGCGGGCCGTGCCTGCGCGAGTACGGCCTCGAAGAGCTGGTGAAACGGCTGGTGCACAAATGCTGCGGCCAGGAAGCCGTCCCCGGTGAGCTGCGGACGAAGGTACTGACCAGGATCGCGGCGGTGCGTGCCGAGATCGAGAACACCGAAGTCCTGGCCGAATAGCGGCCAGCACTGCGTGTCCGCCAGCTTGTGGCGTTGCGATGCCGCGCGGCTTCTCATCGCTCACATTGCGGTTGAGTCCTACCGGATCCGTGTGATCGCGTTAGCCTGTGTGGCGGTGCGGCCAGCCACGAAGCTGACCTGCCGGCATTCACGGCAGGCACCGCACACGAGGGGGTTCACGGCATGATCTCGCGGGCCGCATGGCTCTACATCGGGCTCGTCGTGCTGGCGACCGTGGGTCTTGTCGCCTTCAGCATGCCGATACCGATGACGACGATCCACCGTCCGCTGGCCGCCCTGATCGTGCTGCAAGCGCTTTTCCTGGCCTGCGACTCAGCCAAAAAGCCACTGGCCGCCCGGCAGACGAAGTGGTCGCCCAGCTCCTCGGCCACGCTGGCGGCCGTCGTGCTGCTCGGCCCGATGGCGGCGGCCTTGGTCGGGGCGACCTCGCTGCTGAGCATGCGGCGTCAGCTGCGGCTAGCCGAGCGCCTGTTCAACGGCGCGATGCACGCGCTGGCGGGGCTGGCCGCGGGCGAGGTCTACTTAGCGTTCGGCGGCCAGATCGGGCTGCCGGCGGCACAGGATTTTCCGTGGATGATCATCCTGCCGTTCGCCGCCGCCGCCGCCGTGCACGTGCTCACGAACCACGCCCTGGTCTGGGGCTTCTACCGGATCAACCGCGGCGGCGAGATGCTCAGGCAGGAGGGGCTGGAGTCCAGCCTGATGCTGCTGCTGGCCTCCGATCTCGGCTATGCCTCGCTCGGCCTGATCGTCGCGTCGCTGTGGGCGGTGATGGCCTGGCTGGCCGCGGCGCTCGTGCTGATCCCGCTGTTCGTGGCCAGGTGGGCGATGGGCCAGTTCGCCGAGCAGCAGCGTGCGTACTCCGCGACGATGAACGCGCTGTGCCAGGCAGTCGAGACCAAGGACTACTACACCCGCGGTCACGGGGACCGGGTGTCCAAGGGCGCCGTCATGATCGCGCGTCGGATCGGCATGAACTCTGACCGATCCGACGCCATCAGGTTCGCCGGGATGCTGCACGATGTCGGCAAGCTCGGCGTGCCGACGAAGGTACTGCAGAAGACCGGCGCGCTCACCGAGGACGAGTACGCGGCGATCCAGTTGCATCCGATGCGCGGCCTGGAGATTGTCAGGGAGATCGGCTTCCTGTACGAGGCGCTGAACGGCATCATGCATCACCACGAGCGGATTGACGGCCGCGGCTACCCGATGGGACTGGCCGGCCACGAGATTCCCGAATTCGCCAGGGTCATCGCCGTGGCCGATGCCTTCGACTCGATGACCTCGACTCGGTCCTACCGCGAGGCCAAGACCATCGACCAGGCGATCGCGGAGTTGCGCAAGGGATCGGGAACGCAGTTCGACCCGCTGCTCGTGGCCGCCTTCATCGAGGCCCTCGACTCCGAGGAATGGCCGCTGCCCGGCCCGGTGGCTGGGCCGGCCGACCTGGCCACGGCGACAGTCCAGGATCATGACGACCCGACCGCGCCGCTGCGCGTGGTGGAGGTTCCGTGAGCGGAGGAGCGTTCGCCGACCGCAACCCGCGGGACCGGGCGGCCTACTGGCAGGGCGTGGACTCCGGCCGGCTGCTGCTGATGGCCTCGGCCGCGATGCTGATAGCCGCGGCGTTCGCCCACACGGCCCTGCAACCGCGGGGTGCCATTCAGTGGCAGCCCGCGCTTGCGTTCGGCGGGTTCATCGCGCTCGGCGAGTTGCTCAGACTCGAGCTGCCCGGCGGCCGCGAGGCCGCGCCGATCGCTGTGGTCGGCGCGATGTCGTACGCGCTGCTGCTGACCTTGCCACCCGAGTCGACACACCTGGCTACCCAGCAGTCGGCGTTGCTGGTCATCGCCGTAGCGGCAGTGGGCATGGGCGTCGGCGCGGTGCCGCACATCGCGGCCGGCCGGCGTCCGGTGTCACTGGCATGTGCACCAGGCTGATCGCGGTGAGCTGCGTCGCCTTCATCTTCCGGCCGCTGGTATCACACAGCCACCTGGTCCCGCGGCAGTGGCCGCTCTGGCTCGGGGTGATCGCGCTGCTCACGCTCCTCGGCTGGCTGGTGGAAACGCTCGTCAGCGCGCTGATCCGGGCTGACGACGTGGGCGCCAGATTCGCGGTGGCGATCGTGGACGAGATCAAACTGCAGTGGCCCCTCGGTGCCGCGGTGGGCGCGTCGGTCGTCATCATCGTTTTCGGCGCCGAGGTGATGGGGCTGTCCGAGCTGGCGGTCTTCATCGGCCCGCTGCTGGTCACGCAGGTGGCGTTCCGCCGCTACGCCGGCATCCGTGCCACCTACCTGCAGACCGTCAGGTCGCTGGCCAGGGTCACCGAAGTCGCCGGGTACGTGGAGGCCGGGCATTCGCGACGGGTCAGCCGGCTCGCGGTGGCCGTCGGGCGCAGCCTCGGCATGGCCGAGCCAGAACTGCTCGCGCTCGAGTACGCGGCGCTCATGCACGACATCGGCCAGCTCTCGCTGCGTGACCCGATCCCTGGCGGCGCGACCGTGCTGGTCTCCGCTGCGGACGCCGAGCGCATCGCGGAGCTGGGCGCCGACGTCATCAGCCAGGCGGGCGTGCTGGACCACGTTGCCGAGCTGGTCAAGTGCCAGAGCTGGCCCGCGCTCGGGCATGACCCGGTGCCGCCCACCGGCAGCAAGATCATCAAGGCGGCGAACGCTTTCGACGACATGATCGGCAGTTCCACCGACCGGAGCCGGTCGGTGGCCGCGCTTGACCGGTTGCGGCTTGACCCGGTGGAGTACGACGAACTGGTCGTCCGCGCACTGGCCGAGGTTGCGGGTCGCCGGGTCGCCTCCCGGCTGTAAGCTGCCGCTCGTGCTCGAATCGGTCCTTGTTGCCAATCGCGGTGAGATCGCCAGGCGGATCATTACGACCGCGCGCAGACTCGGCGTCCGCGCCGTCGCCGTGTACTCAGCGGCCGACGCTGACCTGCCGTTCGTGCGCGAGGCAGACGAGGCGGTGCTCATCGGGCCGCCGCAGCCGGCCGCCAGTTACCTGGACAGTGCCGCAGTGCTCGCGGCCGCCCGGCAGACCGGGGCCAGCGCAATTCATCCTGGCTACGGGTTCCTTGCCGAGAATCCCGGCTTCGCCGCCAGCGTGATCGAGGCTGGACTGATCTGGATCGGCCCGTCGCCGGCCGCGATGGAGCAGATGGGCGACAAGATCAATGCCAGGAACCTGATGGAGCGGGCGGGAGTGCCGGTATCGGCTGGAACGCGCGAGCCGGTCGCGGACCTGGCCGCCGCGCTTGCCGCGGCCAGCCAGATCGGCTATCCGGTGATGATCAAGGCATCGGCGGGCGGCGGCGGCATCGGCATGACAGCGGCGGCAGATCCGGCTCAGCTAGAGGCGGGGTTGCAGACCGCGCGATCCAGGGCCGAGCGGTTCTTCGGCAGCCCGGACATCCTGCTCGAGCGTTATGTCGAGCGGGCCAGGCACGTCGAGGTGCAGATCCTTGGCCTGGCTGACGGCCGGGTGCTCGCGCTTGGCGAGCGTGACTGCTCGGTGCAGCGGCGGCATCAGAAGGTGGCAGAGGAGACTCCGTCGCCTGGCATCAGTCAGCAGCTGCGTCAAAGGATGCTCGCGGCCGCTGAGCAAGCCGGGCAGGCGGTCGGCTATCTCGGCGCGGGCACTGTTGAGTTCCTGGTCGACGTCGCCACTGCCGATTTTGTCTTCCTGGAAATGAACACCAGGCTGCAGGTCGAGCACCCGGTCACCGAACTGGTCACCGGCATCGACCTGGTCGAGCAGCAGTTCCTGATCGCCGAGGGCAGCGACGTCAGCTTCGCCGCTGGGCAGCTCGCACCGTCCGGACATGCGATGGAACTGCGCATCTACGCCGAGGACAGCAAGCGGTTCCTGCCCAGTCCCGGCACGATCACGCAGTGGGACGAGCCGGCCGGGCCTGGCGTGCGGGTGGATGCCGGGTACCTGGCGGGTAACACGGTCACCCCCTTCTACGATCCGCTGCTGGCCAAGCTGTGCGTGCACGGCAGCGACCGGGCGCAGGCGCTGGACCGGGCCAGATCGGCCGTGGCCGCGTTCAGCATCGCCGGTCTTAAGACAAACCTCGAGTTCCACGCGGACCTGCTGGCTTCCGCGGAGTTCACCAGCGGCGACTACGACACGTCGCTGGTGAGCCCGCTGCGCCCCTGAATCGGCGCGAGCAGGCAATGATCGGGTGCAACCGGCGGCTGGCCGGACAAGGTATGGAGGGCACATGAGCGAGGTTCGCGCGGAGATGGTGGCCAACGTCTGGAAGGTCGTGGCGGCCGAGGGCGACTCCGTCGAGGACGGCGACACCCTGGTGATCCTGGAGTCTATGAAGATGGAGATCCCGGTCCTGGCGGAGGAATCAGGCACGCTGACCAGACTGGCAGTTGCCGAGGGTGACGTCGTCCAGGAAGGCGACCTGATCGCGATCATCCAATAACGGAACGTGGTCTGCAGGCCCACTCGGTCCGCTCGTCACACACCGCTCGTCGACCGCGGATAGGCATCGGCCGGATCTGTGACGATATTGACCAGGTAGGGAACGCCGGAATCGAACGCGCGCCGCAGCGCCGGTCCTATCTCGTCCGCCTCGGTGACCAGCTCGCCCGAGCCGCCGAGCGCGGTGACCACCTGGTCGTAACGGCAGCCTGGCTGCAGGTCGGCGGCGACGTCGTACCCGTACAGCGCCTGCATCGGGTGCTTCTCCAGCCCCCAGATGCCGTTGTTGCCGCAGATCATCACCACCGGCAGGCCATGCCGGACCAGAGTGTCCGCGTCCATGAGCGAAAAGCCGGCCGCACCGTCACCCAGCAGCAGCACGACCTGCGCGGCGGGTCTGGCTAGCCGCGCCGCCATGGCGTAGCCGAGCCCCGTACCCAGGCAGCCGTACGGTCCCGGGTCAAGCCAGCCGCCGGGCTGGCGGGGCTCGATGTACTTACCTGCGTAACTGACAAAGTCACCGCCGTCACCGATGATCACCGCGTCCGGCGCCAGCAGCCCGGCAAGCTCGCCGAAGATGCGCACCGGGTGGATCGGGTTCGCCGCGCTGTGCAGCAGCGCCAGGCTGCCCGCTGCGGCCTGCGCGCAGGCCGCCTGCAGGCCGGGCAGCCAGTCCTGCGCCCAGGGCGGGTTACCGGCGGCGGCGGCCGGCCCGGCGCGGCCTCGGCGAGCGCCGTGAAGGTCGAGGTGAGGTCGCCGGCCGCCGATGCCGCAAGCTCGCAGTGCGTCGCCAGCTGGCTGGCCGCATCGGCGATATGCACGACCCGCGCGGGCGGGGATCCGTTCTTGCCGCCGAAACGGCCGTAGCCGAGCCGGAAGTCAAGCGGCGTGCCGGCCACGATCACCAGGTCGGCCTCGCCCAGTGCGAGCGACCTGGCCCTGGTGACCAGCAGCGGGTGCCCGGCCGGCAGGATGCCGCGGCCCTGGCCGTTCGCGATCACCGGCAGCCGCAGGTGCTCGGCCGCCGTCCTGGCTGCCTGGTCGGCCCCGTCGAGCCAGACGTCGGAGCCAAGGACGAGGACCGGCTTGCTGGCGCCCGCCAGGAGCCGCGCGATCTCGGCGAGGCTGGCGGCGTCGGGTGCGTCGTTGCCTGCCTCGTCAGCCGGACTGCGGCTGGCACCGGTCTGCGGCTGCCCTGAACCGAACAGGGCCTCCAGGCTCGCGTCCAGGAACACCGGGCCGCGATGCCGCGCGCCGGCCAGGGTGAACGCGGCGTCGACTGCCGCGCCGACCTGACCTGGCACGTGTTCGGTCCAGGCGCGCTTGGTGACCGGCGCGAGCAGCGGCGGATGGTCCAGCTCCTGGAGGCTGCCAGACCCCCAGCGGCCGTCCGGCGCCCGGCCGGCCAGCACCACGACAGGGGAACCGTTGAAGTGCGCGGTCGTCACGGCGCTGACGCCGTTGGTCACGCCGGGTCCCGCGGTCAGTACGGCGAGGCCGGGGGAGCGGGTCAGCCGCGCGGTGGCCTCGGCGGCGAACACGGCAGTCTGCTCGTGCCGGACGTCGACGATCGGCATCGGCGGATCAGCCTTCACCGCCCCGTCGTAGACCGGGAACACGTGCCCGCCGGAGAGCGTGAAGATCGTGGTAACGCCATGCCGGCGTGCCGCCGCTACCGCCTGGGCGCCGCCGTGGGCCGGCCGCTGGTCCTGATTCATGCCGGCGACGTTACCAGCAGGTAAGACTGGCGGGCAGTGCCCGCTTTGCACGGTTACCTGCGCGGCCGGCCGCCCGCCGTCAGCTGCTGCGATGATGGGCAGCGTGCCTACCCTGACTGACCTGGCCGGCCGGGCCGGGATCCGCGGCGGCGAGCTGGAGTGGCTGCACGCGCTGATCTCCGACTGGCAGCTGCTCGCCGACCTGTCGTTCGCCGATCTGGTCCTGTGGGGGCCGCTGCAGGCGGACAAGGCTGCCGCTGCTGACTGGCCGGCCGGCAGTAACTGGATCGCGATGGCGCAGATGCGCCCGACGACCGCGCCGACCGCGCTCCCCGACGACATTGTCGGCACCTTGCGCCTGCCAGGGGAGCGGCCGTTCCTGGTCGCCGCTTTCGCCGAGCGCAGGATCTGCCGGGAAGGAGACCCGGAGTGGACCAGGGGCGTGCCGGTGCGGCACGAGACGATCCCGGTCATGCGCGGCGGCGAGGTAATCGCCGTCATCGAGCGCTCGACGAACCTGAGCTCGGCCCGCACGCCAAGCCGGCTCGACCTGGCCTATCTGGCCGCCGCCGATGACCTGGCCCAGATGGTCGCGGCCGGGATGTTTCCCAGCCCCGGCGAGGAGCCTGTCCTGGTCAGGTCGCCGCGAGTCGGTGACGGCATGCTCCGGCTCAGCAAGTCGGGCAAGGTCACCTATGCCAGCCCTAATGCGCTGTCGGCCTACCGCAGGCTCGGGCTCACCGCCGACCTGGTCGGCAAGCAGCTCGGCCCGCTGACGGCCAGGCTGGCGGCAGGCCGCGAGCCGCGCGATGACTCGCTGATGGTCGCTGCCAGCGGCCGGTCGCACGCGGAGACCGAGATCGACGCGAACGGCTCCGTCGTTCAGTTGCGCACCATCCCGCTGATCGTCGGCAGTGACCGGGCCGGCGCGCTGATCCTGCTCAGGGACGTCACCGAACTGCGGCACCGGGAGCGAGAACTGCTCACCAAGGACGCGACGATCCGGGAGATTCATCACCGGGTCAAGAACAACCTGCAGACTGTTGCCGCTCTGCTTCGGCTGCAAGCGCGCCGGCTGCGCGCACCAGAGGCGCGAGCGGCACTGGAGGAAGCGGTCCGCCGGGTCGGCTCGATCGCCATCGTGCACGAGATGCTGTCGCAGGTCCCCGACGAGACGGTGGACTTCGATGACATCGCCAGCCGGGTGGCGATGATGGCCCGGGAGGTTGCCGCGCCTGAGGCAAGGGTGACGCCGGCCCTGCTTGGCGAATTCGGCTTGCTGCCTGCCATGGTCGCAACGCCGCTCGCGCTGGTGCTGACCGAGCTGCTGCAAAATGCCCTGCAGCACGGCCTCAGCTGGCCAGGGCAGACAGCAGCTGGCTGCCTGGAGATCACCGCGCTGCGCAAGCCGGGCCAGCTGACAGTGACAGTGTCCGACAACGGGGCCGGCCTGCCCGCTGACTTCGACCTGGAGAACACCACCAGCCTGGGCCTGCAGATCGTGCGCACGCTCGTCATCACCGAGCTGGGCGGCCGGCTGGAGATAGAACCACGTGCCGGGGGAGGGACGAAGGTACTGGTGGAATTGCCGCTCGGCGACCCGGCTGCGGCGGACAGCGGCTAAACCGCGCCACGCTGCCGCCCTGAGCTGCGCCGACGGCCGCCCTTGCGGGAACCGCGGCGCAGCTCTCCGTCCTCAGGCTCCCGCGCGCGCGGCAACCCGGCTGCGGCGCTTGACCGCGCGCCGCTCGTCTTCGCTAAGTCCGCCCCAGACACCGGCGTCCTGGCCACTCTCGAGCGCCCACTGCAGGCACGGCTCCATCACCTTGCAGTGCTGGCACACTTGCTTGGCCTCGTCGATCTGGAGTAGCGCCGGCCCGGTGTTCCCGATCGGGAAGAACAGCTCCGGGTCCACGTCACGGCAGGCGGCATGGTGACGCCAGTCCATGAGTCCACTCCTCCTTGAGCCGCAGGTCCTGACCGGGCCTGTCTAGCTCAGTCGCGCTTGTGAATGATTTCACGAGCTAAGTTCTATGTCAGGTATGTACACTTTTGATCTTGGCTTGCGGTCTCTATCGGCGTTGCTGTGCTTACCCGGCGAGGCCGTAGTTATCCGGCGACGCTGAGATTTAACCGGCTGCACTGTGTTTACCGGGCTGCGTTCACTGCCGCGCACATTTGCTGCGCGCACACCTGCCCGCCTGCACACTGCTGGGCTTGCGCCCTGTGCACCCCGTGATGCCCAAAACCGGACTGCGGCCACGTTCGCGTCGCCAGTCCGGCATGGCGCGCGCGAGCGCACCGTTCACCAGGAGCGTTACAACCCTCTCAAGCTCGGCGATCAATCGCAAGAGAGTTGGGCAAAGGTTCGGCCGGATTTCGGTGTCAGATGAGTCACATGGCTGGCATGAGAGCCGTGCCGGACCTAGGCACTGGAACACTTGACCGTCACGTATATAGCCATTAACGCTATATGCAGTGCCTTTAACGTGAGAGTCCGCCAATCGGGCACAGCCTAGCGAAGTGCTAACCCGATCACTCGCAGGGCGCGCGGCACGGCAGCGAAACTCACTGTCTCGACCTCGCCCATGTACTCTCCGTCGAGCTGGAATGCTGTCGGCCGGCTCGCGGTGACTTCCGCGGACGCCAGGTCGTGCCCGGTGACCACCGACCGCCCCCGAAGCGACTGGCTGCGGCTCGCCAGCATCTGGCGCAGCGTCCGCACCGTGGCCAAGGTGCCAAGGCTGCGCATGCCGAACAGGTCAAGCCCGCCGTCGAAGCTGGCATCAGGGTTGGTGTTGACTGGCCTGTCACCAAGGTACGTCCAGGGTGCCGAATTCGAAATAATACAGAGATAAAGACTATCTCGGCATATATCGTCAGGTTTGACAATGGCGATAGCGGGATGCCGGCGATCGGTGACGCGGTAATACTGCCGCAATGCCGTCCTGGCGAACATGGCGGGCGTGAGCGAGACTCCGTGCGCTCGCCGCCCCTCCACCGCGCGAACGGCTTCGGCATCCAGGCCCAGACCGGCGTTGAACGTGAAGTAATGGCCGTTGGCGCGGCCGAGGCCGATGTACCGCTCGCGCCCGCGGGTCAGATCATCAATCAGCCGTCCGGCCGCATCCACTGGGTCCCTTGGCAGCCCTAGCGAGCGGGTGAAGACGTTGGCATTGCCGCCAGGCAGCGCGGCCAGGGCGGGCAACTCGTCGGCTGGCGCCGGGATGGCGGCCGGGGACCTGGCCGCGGTGGCTCCGCCCAGCAAGCCGTTCACGGCCTCGTTCACTGTGCCGTCCCCGCCGAGCGTCATGACCAGGCCCACCTTGTCGGCCGCGGCGGCTGCGGCGAGCCTGGTGGCGTCGCCCCGGTAACGTGTGTGCACGACCTCAAGGTCGACAGCAGAGGCAAGGGCCCGGACGATAACATCGCGTCGCTCCGGCGTCGTGGAGGTGGCGTGTGGGTTCACGATCAAAAGCGCGCGCACGGGCCCAGGCTAGCCAGCCCGCCGCCCGCCGGCCACCAGCGCCCCAGCAGCCAGCTCAGCCGCCCGCTGCGCAGCAGACACAAGGACCTGGCCAGCCGCCGCTGCCGGTACTGGTAGCGGCCATCGTGCAGGCGGTCGAGGCGACGGGTGTCCTGGTCGCCTCGGTGCTTGCCGGGATTGCCGCGGTCGGCGGGCATTCGTACCAGCACGCCAGCGGCATCGCCATTACGCTGATCGGCATCGGGACCGCCGCCGCGCTGGGTCTCGTTGCCCGCGGGCTCCGGGCCGGCCGCCGGTGGTCGCGAACCCCGGCCATGCTCACCCAGTTGTTCACGGGCATCGTCGCGATCTACCTGCTGCAAGCGCCGCGGCTGGATTGGGGCATCCCGGCGATCGCGCTCGCGATCGCCGGCTTCGGCGCGCTGCTCGCCCCGGCCAGCATCGCGCTGCTGACGCCTGGCCGCCAGATCGAAAAGAGCTAAGCGGAGTTAGCGATCGGTCGCGGCCGCGACGGCCTGCACGCTGCCGTAGGTGGCGGGTATCCCGCTCAGCTCGCTAATCGTCACTGGTCAGGCCCTCGCGCAGCTGAGCAAGCGTTCTGGCGAGCAGCCGCGATACGTGCATCTGCGAGATCCCGAGCTCAGTAGCGATCTGGGACTGGGTCATGTTGCCGAAGAACCGCAGCAGCAGGATCCGCTTCTCCCGCGGCGGCAGCTGCTCCAGCAGCGGCTTCAGCGACTCGCGGTACTCCACGCCTTCCAGAGCCTCATCCACGATCCCGAGCGACTCAGCGACCGCCGGTGCGTCCTCATCGCCGGAGTCCGGCGCATCGAGCGACACGGTGGAGTAAGCGTTGGCCGACTCCAGGCCCTCCAGCACCTCTTCCTCGCTCATCTGCAGATGCTGCGCGAGCTCGGCGACCGTCGGTGCCCGGCCCAGATTCTGCGCGAGCTCGCCCACCGCCTTGGCCAGCGCAAGCTTCAGTTCCTGCAGCCGCCGCGGCACCCGCACGGCCCAGCCTTTGTCCCGGAAGTGCCTTTTGATCTCGCCCACGATGGTCGGAGTGGCGTAGGTGGAGAACTCCACCCCGCGCTCGAGGTCGAACCTGTCGATCGACTTGATCAAGCCGATGGTCGCCACCTGGGTCAGGTCGTCGAGCCATTCGCCCCTGTTGCGGAACCGGCGGGCCAGGTACTCCACCAGCGGCAGGTGCAGCTCGACCAGCTCGCTGCGGATCCGCAGCCGCTCCTCGTCGCCGGGCGGCAGTACCGCGATCCTGGCGAACAGCTGGCGCGCGTGGCCGCGCTCCTTGGCGCCGTGCTGGGCCCGCGGCGGCGGCACGTCAGTGTCGGTCAGCTCCGCGGCGTCGCTGAGCTCCAGCACGGCCGGCAGCACGACCTCGGTGTCATCAGCCGCAGGCGCCCCCCTGGCTGCCGCTGTCGACATCATCTCGAACTCCTCCGTCAACGCGACCTCAATCTCCCCCGTCACACCGACCCCGGATTCGGGCGGCTCTTGCGCATCACGATGGCAAGTTTGTCTCCCGGTCCTACCTGCGCCTCCACGGCGCCGGCCAGGGCGGACAGAACAGTCCAGGCGAAGGTCTCGGCGGACGGCGGGCGGGGGTTAAGGCAGGGCACGCTGACGGTGATGGTCATGTCGTCCTCGCTGAGCGCGAAGCTGCATTCGAGACTGCTGCCCGGAATCGCCTGACTCAGGAGCATTGCGCATGCTTCGTCGACCGCGATGCGCATGTCCTCGATGTCATCGAGGGTGAAGTCGAGCCGGGCCGCAAGACCCGCCGTCGCCGTTCGCAGCACGGAAAGGTAGGCACCGTCAGCGGGCATCCGCACGGTGACCTCGTCTGGCGTGCCAGCCTCCGGCCGGGCGGCGACTACTCCCGCCGTGCTCGTGCTCGCTCCGCCTACTCCGGCACCCGCCAGCGCGGCCGCAGCGAATGCGGCCGTCGTGGTCTCCTCCGTCACTACTGTCCTCCCCGGATGCCGGACAAGCCCGCCGCGCCAGGAGCCGGCGTCTCTACGCAACTTACAGTGACCATC
Source organism: uncultured Actinomycetota bacterium (assembly GCA_963767215.1). GTDB lineage: Bacteria > Actinomycetota > Actinomycetes > Streptosporangiales > Streptosporangiaceae > JAJYUU01. The sequence continues at coordinate 528,693 of CAVYDE010000005.1, read as the reverse complement.
CGACTGCATCCGACACCGGCTGGGTCATTGTGCCAATGGGTACCACCGCTACCGAAAACGGCGGGCCGCGAACGGCCCGCCGGTCAGCAGCTCGCCAAACGGGTCACCCCTGCTTGGTCTCCCAGAAGATCTTGCTGATGTCCTCGATCTTGCCCAGCAGCTCGTTCGCCTTGGCGACGTCCGCGCTGCCCTTCGTGCCGCCGGCCCCTGCCAGCTTGGTCGCGTCGTTGAACAGCTGGTGCAGCTGCGGGTACTTCTCAAAGTGCGGCGGCTTGAAGTAATCGGTCCACAGCACCCACAAGTGGTGCTTGACCAGCTCAGACCGCTGCTCCTTGATATCGATCGCGCGAGTACGGAACGCGGGATCGTCGTTCGCCTGGTACTTCTCGCAGATGGCCTTCACGGACTCGGCCTCGATGCGGGCTTGCGCGGGGTCGTACACGCCGCAAGGAAGGTCACAGTGCGCGTGCGCGGTAACCTTCGGCGCGAGGAGACGTGCGAGCAGCCTCATTGATCGCCCTCTCTTATCTCAGCTTGGCTTGGCTTCCGACAGTACAACGTCGGCGCCTGGTACCCGCGCGGGAGGGATGCATGCAGTGGCCGCTCTGGCGGGTAGGTGTCGCCGAGCATTCGATGGAGCCTGCGCTGCACCCCGGCGACTGGCTGCTGGCCTGGCGCGGCACTCGCCGCGGCCGCCCGGTGAGGGTCAGGCCCGGTCAGATCGTGATCGCCCGGCACCCGCGGCTGCCCGGCATGCTGCTCGTCAAGCGCGCTCTCGCGCTGCAGCCCGACGGCTGGTGGCTTGAGTCGGACAACACGGCGGCCGGCGCAGTCGACAGCCGCGCGTTCGGCCTCGTTCCCGTCGGTTTGATAGAGGCACGCGTGCTCCTGCGGTACCGGCGCGCGGGCAACCGGTAGCTTCGCGCACGACAAGGGCGGGCCGGATCGCTCCGGCCCGCCCCGATAGTGACTGTGCCTGTCGGGGGCCTGACGTGGTGTCAGGCCCCGACGTGACATCAGACCAGGCTGGACTCCAGCTCGATCGAGGCCTCGGCCTCGACGTCGGCGACAGCCGCCTGTACCTTGTCCGCGGACATCGCCACGTGCACGGCCCAGTAGTAGATCACCAGGCTGAACACCGCGATCAGGATGATGTCGTACCACTCGGAGATGCCGTGCGGGTGCGCTCCGCCGATATGCAGGGTCGGCTGCAAAGTGAGGCCGAACACCTTGTCCGGGCTGCTCGTGTACTGACCTTGCCAGGAGATGACCCCGAGGCCAGCCAGCCAGGGGAGGATCCACACAGCCGCGCGCCAGTCGATGATCGCGCGGCGGGCCTTCGGGATGGACGCCTGGTAGCCACCGAAGAGCAGGAACCCGAGGATGATCAGCACGTACAGCCAGAACACGTTGCTCCAGCCCGCGAAGTACACGATGCAGTTGGCGAAGATAAACGCCAGCGGGCAGAGGAAGGCGGCAGCCGGTAGCCGGTAGGCGCGCACCCGGTCCGGATCAGACTTCCGCAGCCCGGCGAGGGCTAGCGGTGCCATCGCGTACATCAGCACGGTTGCCGCGGTGACCAGGGCCACCAGTCCTGCCCAGCTCGGGAAGGGCAGGAAGGTCAGCATCCCGATGATGAAGCAGATGATGATCGAGTTGAGCGGCACGCCCTGCTTGCTGATCTTGCTGATAGCGCCAGGGAAGTAGCCGTTGCGGCCCATGCCGTAAGAGACACGGGACGCCGTGCCCATGTAGACCAGACCGGTGCCGGCCGGGGAGACGACCGAGTCGATGATCAGCAGCGTTGACAGCCAGCCGAGGCCTGCCGAGGTAGCGAGAGTCGCATACGGTCCGAACGCGCCCGCGCCGGGGATCGGGTCCGACCAGCCGTGGACCAGGTTCGCCGGGTTCAGCGAGCCGACGAAGGCGACCTCGAGCAGCAGGTAAATGACGGTACCGATGATCATCGCGCCGATGACCGCGCGCGGGATGTTGCGCTGCGGATTCTCCGCTTCACCGCCGACCTGGATAGCTTGCTCGAAGCCTTCGATCGCGAAGATGACTCCGTAGGGCAGCGCAGAGAAGACGCCGTGGAAGCCGTACGGCATGAAGCCGCCGCCCGCGGTGAAGTTGCTGCTGTGGAAGACGGAGAACAGCAGGGCGAAGATCGTGATCGTGGGGATCAGGATCTTCCAGTAGGTCGCGATCGCGTTCGTCTCGGCCAGCCAGCGCACGCCCAGGATGTTGATGAGGGTGAAGACGAGCATGAAGATTGCGCCGAAGCCGATGCCCCTCGCGTCGAGGGTTCCGGCGTTGCTCACGCCGGTGTTGATCAGCTTCAGGCCGGTGAACTTCGAGTTGAGGTAGCCAAGGGTCGCCTCAACTTCGATCGGCGCGATTGTCACCGCCTGCAGGAACGCCATCCAGCCGCCGGTGAAGCCGCCGAGCCCGCCGAAGACCATGTACGGGAATCGCGCAGTGCCGCCGGATACCGGGTAGGTCGAGCCGAGCTCCGCGTGCACGAGCGCCAGCAGCGCCAGCACGAGCCCGGCGAGCAGCCAGGACACCGATGATGCCGCACCTGCGTGCTCAGACGCGGTCAGCGCTCCGAGGAGCCAGCCCGATCCGATGATGGAGCCAATGGAGATCATCGTGAGGGCGCGCAGCCCTACTTTCCGATGAAGGTGATATTCCCCGGTTGGCGCTACGTCAGGGGCATTCGTAGCCAAGACTTCCTCCTGATGAGGTGAGCCGACACAGTCGGCAAGAAGAATGCGCGCAGTACGCCCGCCCTGCGATGGCCTCGGCGGGTTGCTGCGTGATGCTGGCGCTTGCATCGCCTGCCGGGGTGGACGGACGTTGCGAGCAATCGCGGGGGTAGGCAGCAGTCATCGTCCGGCATCCGCACGAGTAACTGCCATAACCGAACCTTTCTGGTTCGCATACGAGAGCCATACGCCCCGCGAGTAGGCCTCATGCTAATGATCGACTTGGTCGATGAGAAGAAGTCACTTGGCGTCATTTCGGTAACGTGCGTAACTAACCGGCCGCCTGACGGCTACGTCACGTTGGCTTGGTTCAGGGGGTAAGCGCAGGTCAGCGAGCGCGCGTCTTTGCGGGCACCCCGAGCGCAGGCAGAGCAGACCGCAGCGGCGCGGGTAAAGAAAAAGTAACGGGCTGCCTTAGCTCGCGGCCGGGGTGGCGCGTCTGGACATGCCTGAGTCAGGCTCAGCTGTTCCTGACTTGTCAGCAATCGCCTGCCCGGCTGGCTGGCTGCGGAGCGTGCTGACGTTCCCCCTGGCCGCGTGCTCGGCGCAGTACCGCCGTGACTTGCCAGGGCTGGCGTCGATGAACACGCCAGGGCAGGCCGCGATCGCGCAGACACCCAGCCTGCCGACGCCGAACTGGGACACCGTCAGCGCGACGCCGATGATCGCCCCGGCCGCGAACCTGTCGGCCGCGCAGCCTTGCGGGGCCAGGTGCACGTGCCACCGCTGGTCGTCATGGCTGACCATTTCCGGGTGAATGGGGAACTGGACAAGCAGCGCATTCATCTTGGCCATCGCCGTCTTGTCGTCGCCGGTCGCGGCCGCAGTGAAAATGGCGACGAATTCGGACCGCAGGTGCCTGAGCACGGCAAGATCACGCCGGGTGATAGTGCCGTTCAGGCAGTCACCGAGGGCGTTGTTGCATGCAGCAGCCGTGCCAAGCGCATCCGGCTCACCAGGAGCCTGGACTGCTGTGTTGGCCAGCCGAACCGCTAGCTCTGCGTATGACGAGAGATTCACTACGGTCCTTACCCTGCGGGCGTCGTCAGGAGGCCGCTTCCCGGAACGAGTATGGCACAGTCGCCATTCGCTCCGTGGGCGTCCTTATCACCTAACCGAATACATCGACCGCCTTGGGCTAGATGTCCGGTACCGGTTCTCGGCCCGCGGCGGGAGCCTGGCGACGGCCGGGGTGGGCCATGCCGCTAGGGTCCAGTTCCATGTTCGCAGTTACCGCATCGCGCTTCGACGCCGACAACCCGATAGCCGGCCTGGATCTAGGCGAGCACGCCGAGCCGGTGCCGCCGGACGGCTGGACCACCGTGACCGTGCGGGCAGCGTCGCTGAACCATCACGACGTCTGGACCTTGCGCGGCGTCGGGCTGTCCGCCGACCGGCTGCCGATGATTCTCGGCTGCGACGCGGCCGGCCTGGACGAGGACGGCAACGAGGTAGTGGTGCACGCCGTCATCGGCGACCCACTCGCGGCTGGCGGGGACGAGACTCTCGATCCGGCCAGGTCGCTGCTATCGGAGGCGCACGACGGCACGTTCGCGGAGCTGCTCGCGGTGCCCAGGCGCAATCTGGTGGCCAAGCCCGCGGCGCTGTCATTTGACGAGGCGGCGTGCTTGCCGACCGCCTACCTGACCGCGTTCCGCATGCTGTTTGACCGCGCGCCGATCGGGCCAGGCGCGACAGTGCTGGTGCAGGGCGCAGGCGGCGGTGTCGCCACGGCGCTCGTCATTCTCGGCCGGGCGGCCGGGTACCGGATCTGGGTGACCAGCAGAAGCGAAGCCAAGCGGCAGCGTGCGCTCGAGCTGGGCGCGGATCGGGCCTTCGAGACAGGAGCCCGGCTGCCTGAGCGGGTCGACGCGGTGATGGAAACCGTCGGCGAGGCGACCTGGGCGCACTCGCTGCGCGCGCTCAAGCCAGGCGGCGCGATCGTCGTCTGCGGTGCCACCAGTGGCTCAGTCCCGCCAGCCGACCTCAGCCGCGTCTTCTTCTTGCAGCTGTCGGTGATCGGCTCGACCATGGGCACCAGGGACGAACTTGCCAGACTGCTGACCTTCTGCGAGCAGACCGGCGCGCGGCCGCTGATCGACAGGTCGATGCCGCTGACCGCGGCGTCCGACGGATTCGCCGCCATGATCGCTGGCGAGCTGTTCGGCAAGGTCGTCTTCACCTGCTGACCGGCGGCACGCCCGGTGCGAACTGGCGGTCCTGCGCCCGCTAGCGCTAGCCGGTGCGTTCGCCTGAGTCGGTCGCGGTGGTGTCTGCATCGGTGCGGCCTGCCTGGCTCGCCGGGCCTGCCGGGCTGTCGCCTGAACCGCTGTCGCCAGAACCGCTGTCGCCAGAACCGCTGTCGCCAGAACCGCTGTCGCTGAATACCTCGACCCTTACCTTGGCAAGGGTATCGGTGAGGATGTCCCGCAGGTCGCTCAGCGACCGTTCGCCGATCGTGCCGGTCTGCTTGGCGGCTGCCCGCAGCTCGGTTGCGAACTGGAAAGCCATTCGCTCCAGGTCGCTGAACGGGTTCTGGCCGCCGCGGCGCGTTCGCTTGCCTGCCCCGCCCGCGCTGCTGCCGGCGCCGCCGCTGCCAGGGCCGCCGCTGCTGCCAAGGCCGGCCTTCGCGGCACCGGCATTATCGGAGTCGCCGGGAGTGCCTGCGTTCTCGGCATCTGCCTGGCCTGAACCGCCGCCAGACTTACGGCCGGCCTTGCCCGCGCCGAACCAGTCCTCAGGCCCGCCGATCCAGTCAGTCCAGGCGCCCCAGCCGCCGGCCCGCTCCTGCCAGGCGGCCCAGTCGCCGTGACTGCGGCCCTGCTCACGGAAACTAGCCCGCATCTGCTCGCGGTTGCGCCTGGCCTCCTCGCGGATCCGGTGCGCTTCCGCGCTCTCCCCGGTGCGCTCGCCGGACGGCCGTGCGGTGTCCTTGCCTGACTTGTCATCCTGGGTAGTGCGGAACTCCCTGGCCGCCGACGCTAGCTCCTCGCGGATGGTGCGAACAGTGTCACGGACGTCCTCGGAGATTTCCCTTGCCACGTCGCGCAGCGATTCGGTGAGCTCGTCCTCCAGGTCGGCCAGATCCCCGAGCCTCGACTTGATCTCCTCGCGACCCTTGTCGGTGATGCTGTAGACCTTCTTGCCGTCTACTTCCTCGTGCGTGACCAGACCGTCTTCCTCGAGCCTGGCCAGCCGGGGGTAGATAGTGCCGGGGGAGGGCGCGTAGACGCCCATGAACCGGTCCTGCAGCAGGCGGATCACCTCGTAGCCGTGCCGCGGTGACTCGTCGAGCAACTTCAGCAGGTACAGCCTGAGCCTGCCGTGCCGAAATACCGGGCTCACTTAAACCTCACCGCCAGCCTGGGGCCGAAGAGCCGCGGTCATGCGCGTGCTCTTGTCCCGAAGATCGTAGTCCCTTACTGAATACGATATGTCGCGTCAGCCAAAAGTCAAGATGTATCGTGTTCGAGGACTGCCGCCGGTTAGTCTTCTGGGTCGTCGTCGAGCCTGGCAAGCCAGGTAGCCAGGCGATCGACGGTGCCCTCGGCATCCGGGTGCTCGTCGACGAAGTCACGAAGCCGCGCGGCCAGCCAGTCCAGGGTTACCTGCTCGTCGCCGCGCCGCTCCGTCAGTTCCTCGATGCCGCGATCGGTGAAGTACATGGCCTCAGCTAGTCCTGCCGATCGCGGTGGTGACGATCGCTGCCTGCTCGGCAGCATGCGCCTTAGCCGAACCCGACGCGGGAGCCGAGCTGGCCGGCCTGGAGACAACGGAGATGCGCCGCCCGACGACCTCCGGCAGGTGCAGTGCCATGTAGGGCCAGGCGCCCATGTTGGCCGGCTCCTCCTGCACCCAGACGATCTCGCTGACCGCCGGGTACCTGCTCAGTTCGGCCGAGATCTGGTCGGCAGGCAGCGGGTACAGCCGCTCCAGGCGGATGATCGCGGTGTTGCTGACCCCGGCAGCGCGCCGCTGCTCTGCCAGGTCGTAGTAGATCTTGCCGCTGCAGAGCAAGAGCCTGCTGATCGCGGCCTGGTCGCTGACTGCCGGGTCTGGCAGCACCGGCGTGAACGAACCAGAGGTGAAGTCCGCGGTCGTCGAGACCGCCGCCTTCAGCCGCAGCAGAGACTTCGGGGTGAAGACGATGAGCGGCTTGATCCGCTCCGTCAGCGCCTGCCACCTGAGCAGGTGGAAATAGCTGGCCGGCGTGCTCGGCAGTGCCACCGTCATGTTGTCCTGCGCGCACAGCGACAGGAACCGCTCGATCCGCGCCGAGGAGTGATCAGGACCCTGGCCCTCGAACCCGTGCGGCAGCAGCAGCACGACACCAGAGCGCTGACCCCACTTCTGCTCACCGGAGCTGATGAACTCATCCATGATCGTCTGCGCGCCGTTGACGAAGTCACCGAACTGGGCCTCCCAGCAGACCAGCGCCTCCGGCCGGGCAACGGAGTAGCCGTACTCGAAACCGACGGCCGCGTATTCAGACAGCAGCGAGTCGTAGACGTGGAACTTGGCAGCGGGGCCGTTGAACGCCCGCAGCGGGGTGTGCTCCTCGCCGCTGTGCCGGTCGACCAGGACGGCGTGCCGCTGGCCGAAGGTACCGCGGCGCGAGTCCTGCCCGATCAGCCGTACCGCGTGCCCGTCGATCAGCACCGAGCCGAAGGCGAGCAGCTCGCCGGTGCCCCAGTCGATCTCGTCTTGCGCCACCATCGCGGCCCGGCGCTGGAGCTGCGGCAGCAGCCGCGGGTGCACCGTGAAGCCGACCGGCATCGACACCTGCGTGTCGATGATCCGCTTGACGGTCTCGGCCGAGATCGCCGTGACCACGCTCGCATGGTCGGCCGGCGCCTCCGAGCCAGGCTGCGGGCGCAGCAGCGCGCCGGGCTCGGCCTGGCTGATCGCGTCCTTGGTCTCGGTAAAGGCCCGCTCGAGCTCCTGCTGGAAATCGCGCAGCGCCTGCTCAGCCTCTTCCATCGTGATGTCGCCGCGGCCGATGAGCGCCTCGGTGTAGAGCTTGCGGGTCGACCGCTTGGCGTCGATCAGGTCGTACATGACCGGCTGGGTGAACGACGGGTTGTCGGTCTCGTTGTGGCCGCGCCGCCGGTAGCAGATGAGGTCGATCACGACGTCCTTGGCGAAGGCCTGCCGGTAAGCGAACGCGAGCCTGCCGACGCGGACCACTGCCTCCGGGTCATCGCCGTTGACGTGGAAGATCGGCGCCTGGATCATGCGCGCTACGTCGGTGGAGTAGACGCTGGACCTGGACTCGGCCGGCGCCGTGGTGAAACCGACCTGGTTGTTGACCACGATGTGCACCGTGCCGCCGGTCCGGTAGCCGCGCAGCTGGGACAGTTCCAGCGTCTCGGCCACCACCCCCTGGCCCGCGAAGGCGGCATCGCCGTGGATCAGCACGGGCAGCACGGTGAAGCCAGGCTCGCCCATGTCGATGACGTCCTGCTTGGCCCGCACCACGCCTTCCATCACCGGGTCAACGGCTTCCAGGTGGCTGGGGTTGGCGACCAGCGAGGTCGGGATCGTGGCTCCGTCCGCCCCTACATACTTGCCCTCGGCGCCGAGGTGGTACTTGACGTCGCCGGATCCGTGCGTGGTGGCCGGGTCCAGGTTGCCCTCGAACTCCTGGAAAATCTGGGCGTAGGACTTGCCCACGATGTTGGCCAGCACGTTGAGCCGGCCACGATGTGCCATCCCCAGCACGGTCTCGTGCATGTGCTCGCCGGCGGCGGCCGTCAGCACCGCGTCCAGCAGCGGGATCAGCGACTCACCGCCCTCGAGGGAGAACCTGCGCTGCCCGACGAACTTGGTCTGCAGGAACATCTCGAACGCCTCGGCCACGTTCAGCCGGGACAAGATGCGCAGCTGCTCGTCGTGGTCGGCGCGGCCGTGCGGCCGCTCAACCCTGGCCTGGATCCAGGCCCGCTCCTCGGGGTTCTGGATATGCATGTACTCCACGCCGACGGTGCGGCAGTACGAGTCCCGCAGCACGCCGAGGATCTCCCGCAGCTGCATCCGCGGCTTGCCGCCGAAGCCGCCGGTCGCGAACTCGCGCTCCAGGTCCCACAGCGTCAGGCCGTGCTGGTTGATATCCAGGTCGGGATGCTTGCGTTGCTTGTACTCCAGCGGGTCGGTGTCGGCCATCAGGTGACCGCGGACGCGGTAGGCATGGATGAGCTCATGCACCCTGGCGGCCTTGGTGATGTCGTCCTCGTGCCCGGCCGGGATGTCTTGCACCCAGCGGACCGGCTCGTACGGGATCCGCAGCGACTTGAAGATCTCGTCGTAAAAGCCGTCGCCGCCGAGCAGCAGTTCGTGCACGATGCGCAGGAACTCCCCGGACTGCGCGCCCTGGATGATCCGGTGATCGTAGGTCGAGGTCAGCGTGACCGTCTTGCTGATGGCGAGCCTCGCCATCGTCTCCGCCGACGCGCCCTGGTAGGCAGCCGGGTATTCCATCGCGCCGACACCGACGATGCAGCCCTGGCCTGCTACCAGCCGCGGGACCGAGTGCTCGGTCCCGATCGTGCCGGGGTTGGTCAGGCTGATCGTCGTGCCGGCGAAGTCGTCGACCGCGAGCTTGCCGGTTCTGGCCTTCCTGATCAGATCCTCGTAGGCCATCCAGAACTGACGGAAGTCCATCGTCTCGGCGGACTTGATGCTGGGCACGAGCAGCTGCCTCGTGCCGTCGTCCTTGCGCACGTCGATGGCCAGCCCGAGACTGACGTGCTCAGGCTGCACCAGCACGGGCTTGCCGTCGGCCTCGGCGTAGGAGTAGTTCATCTCAGGGACGATCCCGAGCGCCTTGATGATGGCGTAACCGATCAGGTGGGTGAACGAGATCTTGCCGCCGCGGCCGCGGGCCAGGTGGTTGTTGATCACGATCCGGTTGTCGACGAGCAGCTTGGCCGGGACCGGGCGGACACTGGTCGCGGTCGGCACGGTCAGGCTGGCCGTCATGTTGGCCGCGGTACGGGCGGCAGCACCGCGTAGCCGCACGGACTGCTCGGCGCCGGCCGCGGGTGCCGTGCTGGCAGCGGGGGCGGGCCCCGGCAAGGCGGGATCGGCTGGTACCCGGCCGGCGGGCGTGGCCGCGGGCGCCGCAGCCGGATGCCCGGCTGGGGCCGCCGGGTGCAACAGCGCGTTGACCGCAGGTGCCCCGATCGCGGGTGTCCCGGCCGCCTGGCTGCCGGGCGCGGCGGCACCAGCAGTGGCGGGACTGGCCGGCCCGGTCGTTGCGGCAGTTGACGCGGGCGCGCCCTGCCTGGTATCAGCGGACCGCGTGTCCTGGCCGGCCGGCGTCGCGGCTTGCGTCGTCGCGTCAGTGGCCGCGGCACCAGCGGCCTCGGCCTCTGCGCCCTGCTTGCCAGCGCCTTGCGTGCCAGCGGCCGTCCCGGCTCCGGCCGTGGTCGCGCGAGCGGCGCTCCCGGCGGCCGTCGAGGCAGCCCAGGGGCCAGCCGCGGCTACGTCGGGCTGGTAATCGGCGAAGAAGCTCCACCACGCCTGATCCACCGAGCCAGGGTCAGCCTGATAACGCTGGTAGAGCTCGTCGACGAGCCACTGGTTGGACCCGAAGTCAGCGTGCGCTGGCCGGCCGTTCGGCGGCGGCTCCGCGGCTGACTCAGGAGAACTGGCTGACGACTTCGTGAGATCCGCGGACCCGCGCGGGGACTCAGCAGACACGGCGGACATCGCCCTCTTCCGGGAACTGGCTTGGTAGTGATAGGCGCAGTAACAAGGCTACCCGTCAGTCATAACCGGCCCGCTAGGGCGCTTACTCCCTGAAGCTGCGCCCAACCGGCTGCGGGAACCCAACCGCTCCAGCCTAGCCCGGCATCCGGTCCCGGCCGTGCGGCTCCAGCCAGCTCACGTAGGGGCCTTTGGGCACGATCCCGGTCGGGTTGATCCAGACCTGCGTCTGGTAGTAGTGCCGCTTGATCTGAAAGAAGTCGGTCGTGTCGCCGAAACCTGGCCGCTGGTACAGGTCGCGCGCGTAGTCCCACAGGTGCTGGTAGTCCGCCAGCCTGTGCAGATTGCACTTGTACAGCAGGTAGTAGACGGCATCGAACCTTGCCAGCGTCGGGAAGAGCCGTACGTCGGCGTCGGTGAGCTGCGCGCCGAGCAGGAACCTGCGCCTGGCCAGCCGTTCCTCCAGCGCATCCAGCGTCGTGAACAGCGCGTCGAAGGCCTCCTCGTAGGCGGCCTGCGAGGTGGCCAGGCCGGCCTTGTAGACGCCATTGTTGACCGTGGCGTAAATGAGGGTGGCGACCGCCTCGATCTCGCGTCGCTGCTGCGCCGGGTAGAGATCAGGCGCTCCGCGGCGGTGAAAGGCCGCGAATTCGGTTTCCAGCTGGACCGTGATCTGCGCGAAGTCGTTGCTGACGACTCGCTGAGTCCTGGTATCCCACAGCAGCGGCAGCGTCGCCCGGCCGGCGTAGCCGGGATCGGTGGCCAAGTAGAGCTCGGCCAGATAGCGGGCGCCGGTGACAGGATCGCGCCCGCCTGACTGGTCTGGGAACCGCCAGCCGTGCTCGGTTCCGACCGGATCAGTCAGGCTGAGGCCGATGACCTGCTCAAGCCCGAGCAACCGGCGGACGATCAGGGCGCGCTGCGACCACGGGCAGGCTAGCGAGGCATACAGCTGGTACCGGCCAGGCTCGGCGGGGAACCCGGACGCACCGCTCGCGGTGATCCGGCCGGTGAATTCGGCGTTGCTGCGACCCGCCAGCTCGCCGCGGCCTGGCAGATCCCCTCGGCCGGCCGGGATACCCTGCGGACGGGCAGCACCGCCGGGATGCGGCCCAGCCGGGAATGGCTGCGCGGCCTGCATTCCGTCCCCTTCCCGGTCCCTCGCGAAGCGACGCATGATTTCCTACTAGATCATGACCGGCGGGCGCAAGACCCGGCCGGGCTGATGCCGGTGCAGCAGATTTCCACGGGGAAGGACCACACGAGGTGAGTTCACTGGCCAGCGGGCTGAGCGGCCTGCACGGCTGGGTGGCTTATGCCGTCATTGCGGCCCTGGTCTTCGGGGAAACAGCGGTATTTGTTGGCTTCGTCCTTCCTGGTGAGATCGCCGCCGTGCTGGGCGGCGTGCTCGCCAGCCGTGGTCACCTCTCCCTGCCGCTGCTGATCGTGATTGTCGTGCTCGCGGCCGTCACCGGCCCCTTCGTCGGGTACGAGATCGGCAAGCGGATGGGCGACCGGCTGTTCCAGGCCAAACCACTGCACCGGGTGCGCGGTGGCGTGGACAGGGCCAGATCGGTGCTGAACAACCGCGGTGGCGCCGCCGTGTTCTTCGGCAGATTCGTCGCGGTAGTCCGCGCCATCATGCCAGCCGCAGCCGGAGCGGCGCAGGTCAGGTATCGCACGTTCGCTCTGTACAACGTGGTCGGCGGGGTCATCTGGGGAGTCGGCTACTGCCTGCTCGGCTACCTGGCGGGATCTGCGTACGCGGTCGTGGAACGGCGTATCGGCACCGGCCTGGCCGTCGCCATCGGCGCGCTGGTCATCATCGCCGTCGCGGTCTGGGCGATTCAGCGGCACCGTTCGCAGTCGGCCGACCCGGACCAAGCTGACCCGGACCAGGCTGATCCTGCCCAGGCTGACCCAGAACACCCTGACCCAGAACACCCTGACCCACCGGCCGGCCCGGGCAACGGAGACCAGGTGCCGCACCGTCACCCGGAGTAGGTTTCCTGCCCGACTGGCTGACTTTCTGCACCGGGGCGGCAGATCGCGCACCGGACCGCGGTGCCGGCGTGCGCGCGCATGCTTACCTGGCGAGCCGGAGGTGGCGAACGTGCGCGAATTCGGCCAGCTGGAGAGCGCGATCATGGAAGTGATCTGGTCGGAAGACAAGCCATGCCCGGTCAGGGAGGTACGCGAGCGGCTGAGCTACGGCAGGCCGATCGCCTACACCACGGTGATGACCGTGATGACGATCCTGCACGGCAAAGGGGTGCTGCGCCGGGAGAAGCACGGCCGCGCCTGGCGGTACTGGCCGGCCGAGCGGCGCGAGGAGCACGACGCCAGGCTGATGGCGGAGATCTTGCGGTCAGGTGCGGACGCCGGGGCCACCCTGCGGCTTTTCCTCAACCTGATGAGCGAGCAGGAAACCGACGAGATCAGGAACGTGGTGGCTGTCAGCGATCCGGCAGGCCGGGCCGCGGCCAGCTAGCTGACAATGCGCGCGGCGCCGGGGGCCAGGATGTCCTCGCGGCGGTTGGCCAGGCACGGCAGCGCGGCGCGAACGCTCGCGGTGACCTCGGTGTCGACCGCACCGACGCCGAGGCCGGCCGCGGGTCCGAGATCGAGGCGCACGACGCCCATCGGGTCGACGAGCATGCTGCGGCCGATGCCTGTCGGTGCCCTGGTCGGCGCCTCGGCCGGGTCAGGAACCTGGCCGGCCGCGGCCAGCCAGATGGTGTTCTCGATCGCGCGGGCCCGAACCAGGGTCACCCAGTGCTCTTCCTTGAACTGGCCGGCCGCCCAGGCGGCGGGCAGCACGAGCAACTCGGCGCCGCGCGTGGCAAGCGCCCTGGCCAGCTCAGGGAACCGGATGTCATAGCAGGTCATGAAACCCACGAGAAGGCCGCCGAGGCTGGCGATGACCACGTCATCACCCGGTGCCACGTCATCGGATTCGCGGTGGCCGAGCGCGTCGAACAGGTGGATCTTCCGGTACACGGCGGTGAGCTGGCCGTCGCTGTCATACCCGACAGTGGTGTTGAAGACCCGCCCGTCCGGGCCAGGCTCGAACAGGCCGGCCACGATGGCGATACCGGTCGATCTGGCCACCGCGGCCAGGCCCGCGCAGAACGGGCCGTCGAGTGGTTCGGCGACCGCGCGAAGATTGGCGGAGAACCGAGCCTGCGTGCCCTCAGGGAATACCGCGAGCCCGGCGCCCTGCCGGGCCGCCTCAACGGCCGCGGCCGTCACTCGGCCGAGGTTTACCTCCGGGTCAGAGCTGATCGGTATCTGACCAAGTGCTACGCGCATGATTGGCAGCGTAGACCGGCCAGCCGGTGCGCCGTCGTCAGGATCGCGGCAGCGTCAGCGTGCCGTCCGCGTGCTCGTCCTCGGCACTGCGCCGCGGTCGAGGCAGCATCTGGTCAGGCATCTTCCTGTCGAAGTCGGCGCGCCGTCGCGCCTGCGCCGGGCCGACCGCGCCGAGCAGTCGCCGGACGACGGCCTCGAGTCTGCCCGGCGGCCGGCCGCTCAGGCTGTGCGCTGCGTCCTCGCGCAAGCTGGCGAACGTGACCGCTGCCGCCGCGAGCAGTGGCGTGGCCACGACTACGGCTGCTATGACTATCACAATGATCAACATCGACCCCGCCTCCCCGGTCGGCCTGGTGCGCGGCGGCGTGTCTCGCGTCCGCTACCCTCGGCCATTGCTACCCTCTCCTATGGTGCTACCCATCTGACTCATACCAATGAGTCCTGTGTTTGAAACAACCTGCACAGGTAATTCTTCGTGGTAGCGAAGCGGGCGAGGAGCGTGACATGGCGCACCCGAAGTACCAGCAGATCGCTGACCGGCTGCGCACCCAGATCGGCAGCGGCGCGCTGCAGCCCGGCCAGCGGCTGCCCAGCGAGCCGGACCTGGCTGTCGAGTACGACGCTTCGCGCAATACGGTCAGGCTGGCGATCGCGCTGCTGATCAACCAGGGCCTGGTCGTCAGCAGGCAAGGCCTCGGCACTTTCGTGCAAGAGGACACCAGGCCGTTCACGGCGCTGCTGTCCAGGATCAAGACGCAGCCGGATGAGCAGCACGCGTCGATGGCGCTGCCGGTGGTCGGGCCCTCGGATGAATCTGAGCTCGTCAGGCTCATCGTGGAGAACGGCACTGCGAGTCCGAGCGTGGCCGAGAAGCTCAACATCGCCACCGGCGAGCTCGTCGTGGTCCGCCGCTCTCAGTACTTCATCGGCGAGGTGCCGTGGCAGCTGATCAATTCCTACTATCCGATTGATCTGGCGAAGGGCACGGCGCTGGAGCAGGCCGGTGAGATCGAGATCGGCAGCATCGGGTTGCTGGCCAAGCTCGGCTACCCGCAGGAAGGCTTCGTGGACGAGATCGGCACGAGAATGCCGAACGCCCGCGAGTTTGACTTCTTCAAGCTGGCCAGCGGCACCCCGATCATGGTGGTGAACCGCACGTCGTACAGCACGGACCGGCCGATCCGGCTCACCCGGTACATCTACCGCGGCGACCGCGTCCGGCTGCTGCACGTCGAGGGAAAGATCCCGGACAGCTACCGGAATATGTGACACGCGGTTCGCCCGCGGCGGCGGCGGGCGGCTACGGTGGCGGCATGCTGGCGTTGCTACTCGTGGCGGCTTCCGTCGGTATGTCGAACTTCGCGGCGTCCGTCGCTCTCGGCGTGTCCGGGGTGGACGTACGGTTGAGGCTCAGGGTAGGCCTGATTTTCGGCCTGTTCGAGTCTGGCATGCCGGTGCTTGGCCTGGTTATCGGCGAGCAGGTCGCCGGGCCGCTCGGTCACGCAGCCCGGTGGGTAGGCGCCGGGCTCCTGATCGCCGTCGGCGTGTACGCCGTGCTCAGCGCGATCCGCGGAGCCCGCGGCGGGCCGGAGTCAGCGCCACCCAGGCGGCTGTGGCAGCTGGTGCTGAGCGGCCTGGCCCTCAGCCTGGACAACCTGGTCGTCGGCTTCGCGCTCGGCACCTACCGCACCTCGGTCCTGGTCGGCGCGCTCACCATCGGCGTGGTCAGCGTCGGGCTCTCGCTGATCGGGCTGGAGCTCGGCGCCAGGATCGGGCGCTGGGCAGGCGAGCGCGGCGAGCAACTGGCGGGCCTGATGCTCATCTCGGTCGGCATCGCGATTGCGGCCGGCGCCCTCGGCTAGCCGGCCAGCTTGGCCAGCTCTGGCACGAAGTAAGCCGCGTTGACGGTGCCGACGCCGGAGATCAGGTCGTAGCCCTTGCCCGCGGCGAATCCTTGCACCGTGTGCACCTTGCCGCCCTGATCGAAGACCTCGGTGTTGTTGCCCTTGAGGATGTCCACGATGCCCCGGTCGTGCCGGGCCGCCATGGTGTAGAGCGCCTGGTTGATCAGGCCGAGCCCGTGCGCCTTGCCGTGCCCGGCGGTCTGGTCGGCCATCGCTACGATGCCGGCGAACAGCGGAGTGGCCAGGCTGGTGCCGCAGATGGGCGTCCACTGCCTGATCCCGCCGAAGCTGGTGTAGATCGCGACGGCGCTGTTGCACGACGCGTCCATCGAGATGTCCGGCACGCCGCGGTGACCTCCGGTCAGGCCGGCCACGCCGTTCTGGTAGGCAGGACGGCCGAACACGATCGACCGGCCGCCGCCGCTGTCGCTCCACGCAACGTCCGCCTTGCGCCGCGTGCCGTTCGCCCGCAGGTCGAGCTGGGTGCCGCCGACCGCCGTCACCAGCGGGTCGGTGGCCGGCCAGGACACCGCGCGGGAGGTGTACAGGTCGTTCATGTTGGATTCCTGGCTCGTGGCTCCGTTGTCGCCGCTCGCCGCCAGCACCGTGACGTGATCGCGCTCGGCCACCTTGTCGGCACCGCGCAGGTCTCGCAGCGCCGCGTAGTCCGATTGAGCGCTGAACGTCTGCTCGGTCGCGGCGAAGCTCTGGCTGATCACCTGCCCGAGGTGGTGCCGCAGGACGTATTTCTCCGCTTTCACCATGGCCGGGAACCCGGAGGTGCCTTCATTCTCCGACGTCGGCGTCTCGACCAGGACGATGCGGGCGCCGGGCGCCATGACGTGCGACCACTCCACGTCGAGCGTGGTCTCCTGCGCCCAGCCGATCCGGTTGCTGCTGCCGGTGAAGGCGGGCACCCGGCCGGCCGGCGTGATGACGGTGAACGCCGGCGGACTGGGCAGTCCGAAGTGCTTGTCAAAGGCCCGCAGGTCGCTGCCGATGGTGGGCGAACCGAAGGAGTCGACGATCACGATGGTCTGGCCTGACCCGTCGACGCCCTTCTTCCGCAGCGGACCGAGGTTGTAGGCAGCGGTGATCTGCTTCGGGGTCAGCCCGCCCGCCGGGGCGCCGCGCGCGACAGCTTGGGCCGGGGCGCCAGGCCGCAGCCTGGCGTGCGGCGGAAGAGGACTGGCCGGGCGCGCGGGCCGCTGCACGGCGAAAGCGCCCAGCGCGCCCATCGACAGCACGAGCCCGGCCAGCCCGGCGGCCGTCAGCACCCTGCCGTGCGGCCGGTTGCCCGGCTGCCGCCCGCCGCCGGCGGCGTCCTGGACGCCGTGCAACTGACTGCGGCCCCGCTGACCGCGGCGCTGAATGGCTTGCCGTGCCGCGTCCCGCAGCGTCGACCTCGTCAATGCATTCCTCCCTGGCCGAGCCCGCGGTGAGTCTACTCAGTGAGCCGCAGTGCCGCCTTCGGACAGGACCGGACGGCATGCCGGACACCCTCCACCAGTCTGGCTGGGATCTCGTCCACGAGGATGTTCAGGTTGTCGTCGTCATCGACCTCGAAGACCTCGGGCACCAGGCCAGCGCAGACCGCATTCGACTCGCAGGCATCCCAGTCAGCTTCAACTTTCATGGCAAGGCTTCCTTCCGTGCGCACCTGGCCTACCGGAGTAGAGCACGTCCCGGCTCGCGCGGCAACCGCGCCAGCCGCCAGACTGTACGGCATGCCAATGGAGGACAGGTTCAGGCTAGCCGCCGAGGCGGCCAGGGGGTTCATGCCGCCGCGGGAGGGTCTGGCGCTGTACCAGACGGCGGCCGACTACGCCTCGGTCGGCCTGATCGGTGAAGTGGGAACCTACTGCGGCAAGTCCACGATCTACCTGGCAGCCGCGGCCGCGGAGTCGGGCCAGAAGGTGGTCACGGTCGACCACCATCACGGCTCTGAGGAGAACCAGGCCGGCTGGGAGCACCACGATCCTGAGCTCGTCGATCGCAGGACCGGGCGGATGGACACGCTGCCGTTCTTCCGCGCCGCGATCGAGGACGCCGGGCTCGAGGCGCACGTGATCGCGATCATCGGCACGTCGGCCGAGGTGTCCAGGCTCTGGCGGACGCCGCTCGGCCTGCTGTTCATCGACGGCGGCCACAGCGAGGCCAACGTAACCACCGACTACGAGGGCTGGGCACCGTGGGTCGCCCGCCGCGGCGCACTGGCGTTCCACGACATCTTTCCTGACCCGGCCGATGGCGGTCAGGCTCCGTACCGGGTCTACCTCCGCGCGCTGGCCTCTGGCGCCTTCAAGGAGGTCAGCGTGACCGGCTCACTGCGCGTGCTGGAACGAACAGGCGAAGGAATCTGACCTGCCCGCGGGACGCTTCGCCGGTCTGCCACCTCGCGCAGCTCGGTGATCAGGCGGTGCCGGGATCGGCCGCGAGCGGGCAGCCGCAGACCGCGGGGTCTGCGGCCCGCCAGACACCGGCGCCCGCGGCCGCGTCCCTGAACATGTCGGCCGCCGGAGTGCGGGCTGCGTCCCTGGCCAGCACGTCGGCGGCCAGCACGACAGCGGCCGCGGTATAGCTGCTCTGCTCATGGGGGTAGTGCTTGCAGTTCTCGAACTGCCAGCCGGTCCAGTAGCTCCCGTCCGCGGCCCGCAGGAACTGGATCTGCTCGACGAACTCCAGCGCCTGATCTGGCTGGCCGATGGCGTCCAGCGCGATGGCCAGCTCGCACGTCTCGGCCGCGGTCACCCAGGGCTCATCGCTGACGCACCGGACGCCGAGGCCGGGCACCACGAAGGTGTCCCAGCCCGTTTTCAGCATCCGCTCGGCCGCGGCGCCGCGCACCGCCCCGCCAAGTACCGGGTAATACCAGTCCATGGAGAACCGGCTCTTGTCAGCGAACGCCTCAGGATGGCAGGCGACCGCGTGCCCGAGCTGCGCGGCGGCCAGTTCCCAGTCAGGCTGCGGATCTGCCACGAAGTCGGCAAGCGCGATCGCGCAGCGCAGGCTCTGGTACATGCTCGAACTGCCGGTGAGCAGTGCGAAGCTGTCCGGGGTACCGTCCTCGTGCCGCCGCCAGATGATCTCACCGCGCGGTGTCTGCAGCCCGACCGCGAATCCGATCGCGGCCTTCACCATCGGCCACTGCTGCGCGACGAAATCCTCGTCACCGGTGACGAGCAGCTCATGCCACACGCCGACGGCGCAGTAGGCAGCGTGGTTGCTCTCAGTGGTCCACGCCTGCACCCTGCCGTCGCCTCCCTGCAGCGGCCAGGCTCCGTCCGGCTGCTGCGCGGCCGCCAGCCAGGCGTACGCGCGCCTGGCAGGCCCGGTCAGCCCGCAGACAGTCAGCGCCATCGCGCACTCGACGTGATTCCAGGCATCCACGTGCCCGTCTGGCCAGCCGATCGATCCGTCGGCTCGCTGGCCGGTCGCAATCGCTTGCCCTGTCGCGATCAGCTGGTCAGCGGTCAGGATGCCAGGCAGCTCCGGTATCCGGCTGCCCGCGCTGAGGCGCTCAGGCTGCCGCATGCACCTTCTCCGCGGCGGCCGGACGTGGCGCGAGAGCGGTGCGCGCCGGTTTGGTGGCATAGACGACAAGGCTCTTGCCGATGACCGGGTTCAGCGCCCGGTCGGCCAGCCTGGTTGCGGCGGGCTTGCGCATGATGTCCCAGACCAGCAGCTTGTGGTAGGCGCTGGCCAGCGGGTGATCGTCGTCATGGACGCCGACCGCGCACTTGAGCCACCAGTAGGGCGAGTGCAGCGCGTGCGCGTGATGGTGGCCGCCGACCGCAAGGCCGGCCCTGGCGAGCTTGGTCTCCAGTTCGCGGCGGGTGAAGATGCGCACGTGCCCGCCTGGCACGTTGTGATAGTCGTCGGACAGCAGCCAGCAAATCCGCTCAGGCAGCCAGGCCGGCACCGTCACCGCGGCGATCCCGCCCGGCTTCAGCACCCTGGCGACCTCGTTCATCGCGCTCTGATCGGTCGGGATGTGCTCCATCACCTCGGACGCGATCACGAAGTCGAAGCTGTCATCAGGAAACGGCATCCTGGTCGCGTCGCCGGCCGCGGCAGTGATCGACGCCCCGGCTGGGATCTCGCCCGCCTCCTCCATGGCCGCGGTGATCGCCGCTACCTGGTTAAGCTCGCCGGAGTCCATATCCAGCGCGACGACGCTGGCCCCGCGGCGCGCCGCCTCGAAGGCATGGCGGCCCGCGCCGCACCCGAGGTCAAGCAACCACGTTCCCTGCCTGATGGGCAGCCGCGCGAAGTCCACGGTTAGCATCGCGCCGCCTCCTCAGCCACCGCCCCGGCACGAGCCTGGCTGGCCTCTATCGCGAGCCGGTACTCGGCAACGGTCGCTCTGGCCACGGCCTGCCAGGCGAACCGCTCGGCCACCCTGGCCAGTGCCAGTTTCGACAGCCGCTCGCGCTCGGCCGGCGAGTCGTGCAAGGTACGCAGCGCGGCGCAGAGTTCCTCGGCGTCGCCGGGCGTCACCAGCATCGCGGCGTCGCCGGTCACCTCGGGCAGCGCGCCGGTCCGGCTGGCCACCAGCGGCGTGCCGGAGGCCAGGTGCTCGACGGCGGGCAGGGAAAAGCCCTCGTACAGCGACGGCACGACCGCGATCTCAGCGCTGGCGACCAGGTCGGCAAGCTCGGCGTCGCTAATACCGCTGACGAACGACACCTTGTCGGTCAATGACAGCTCGCCAAGCAGCCGCTGGGTCGGCCCGTCCGGCACCAGCTTGCTGACCAGGATGAGCGATACGTTCCGCTCCGTGCACAGCTTGGCGTAGGCGCGCAGCAACGTTGCCACACCCTTGACCGGCGAGTCGGCGCTGGCGACCGCGACGATCCTGCCGGGAACGCGGTCACCTGGCCTCGGGTGAAACAGCCGGGTATCCACCCCGAGGGGGATGACCTTGATGCTGCCCTGCGGCACCTTGAAATCGCGCAGGATGTCGGCCTTCGAGGACTCCGACCCGGTCATCACCTGGCCGATCCGGCGGGCGACCCTGGCCTGCATGCCGACGAAGGAGTACCAGCGCCACTTGGGGATCTTCCGCAGCCCGCGCGCGGCCTTCAGCTCGATCCTGCGGTCGACGCTGATCGGGTGGTGGATGCTCGTGACGACAGGGATACCGAGCTTGGCGATGGCCAGGTTGCCGTACGCCAGTACCTGGTTGTCGTGCACGATGTCGAAGTCGTGCACGCGGCCGCGCAGCGCCCGCAGCGCCCGCAGGCTGAAGGTCAGCGGCTCGGGGAAGTAAGCGGTCCACATGCCGAGGACCTCGAGCACGTCGATCCAGTCCCGGTACTCGCGCAGGTGCGGGGTGCGGAACGGATCCTCGTCGGCGTACAGGTCCAGGCTCGGCAGCTTGATCAGTTCAGGGCCCGGCTCCAGCTCCGGGTAAGGCTGGCCGGAGTAGACCTCGACGTGGTGCCCGAGCGCCGTGAGCTCGCGAGACAGGTGGCGCAGGTAGATGCCCTGTCCGCCGCAGTGTGGCTTGCTCCGGTAGGAAAGAAGGCAGACCCGGAGCGGGCCGTCCGGATCCGCGGCCGGCCCAGGGCTTGCGGCGCTGATCGGGACGGCGGAGATGGCGGGACTGGCAGCGGTGACCTGAGGGTCTGCGCCCGGCATCGCCTCATCGGCTGCTGCGGCACTCACGCAGGATGCGCCTCCTTGTTCCCCACTGGTTGCCGCACGACGGGCGACCCGCGTGACCCCCCAGGCAGCGAACCTTACCAAGGGATTCACTTGCGTGCCCTTTCACCCCACTCGTAAGCCGGCCTGTCCTTGCCCGGCGCAAGGTCTGTAAGCTGCCGCGACGAAGGAAAACTCGGAGGCTCCGCTGACTCGACGTGCGCTGATCACCGGTATCACCGGCCAGGATGGCTCCTACCTGGCCGAGCATCTGGTCGACATGGGATATGAGGTATGGGGGCTGGTCCGCGGCCAGGCTAACCCCAGAGTCCGGCATCTGCGGCAGCTTCTGGGTGACGTGCGGCTGATCAGGGGCGATCTGCTCGACCAGGGCAGCCTGATCGCCGCAGTGGAGCGGGTCCAGCCGGATGAGGTCTACAACCTGGCGGCCATCTCCTACGTGCCGATGTCCTGGCAGCAGGCCGAGCTGACCGGCGAGGTTACCGGCCTTGGCGTGCTGCGGGTGCTCGAGGCCATCAGGGTGTGCAGCGGGATCAGCGCCTCGCGCTCACCAGGCCGCGGGCAGATCCGGTTCTACCAGGCGTCTACTTCGGAGATGTTCGGCCAGGCCAGGGAGGCGCCGCAGAATGAGGAGACGGCGTTCCACCCGCGCAGTCCTTATGGCGTGGCCAAGGTGTACGGGCACTTCCTGACCCAGAACTACCGCGAGTCCTACGGCATGTTCGCGGTGTCGGGAATCATGTTCAACCATGAGTCGCCGCGTCGCGGTGCCGAGTTCGTCACGAGGAAGGTCTCGCTCGGCGTCGCCAAGATCAAGCTGGGACTGGAGAAGCAGCTGCGGCTTGGCAACCTGAGTGCGAGCCGGGACTGGGGCTTCGCCGGCGATTACGTCCGCGCGATGCAGCTGATGCTGGCGCAGGACGCCCCCGCCGATTACGTGATCGGAACCGGCGTCACGCACTCGGTAGAAAAACTGGTCGACACCGCGTTCCGGGCGGCCGGCCTGACCTGGCACGACCATGTCGTCACCGATGCGGCCTTCATCCGGCCTGCCGAAGTGGACAGGCTGTGCGCCGACCCGGCGAAGGCCAAGGACGAACTCGGCTGGGAGCCCAAGATCGGCTTCGAGGAACTGATCGCGATGATGGTCGACGCTGACCTGGAACTGCTGGCGGCCGGCGGCGGCAGCGACGAGTCCTACGGCACCGACTCCTGGTAGACCAGCTCATGCGGCTAGGCCGCGACCGGCCTAACCGTGATGACCGACCAGCGACCCGATGCCGTAGGTGAGCGCCGCCGCAAGCGCTGCCAGCGCGAGCTGCCGCAGCGCACCGCGCAGAAACGGCCGGGCAGTGATCCGCGCCACGATGCCGCCGCCGGCGAAGGCGGCGACCGCGGCCAGGATAAGGGCCGCGCCCAGCGAGGTGAAGCCGAGCAGGTAAGGCAGCAACGGGATCAGCGCGCCGACCGCGAAGGTAGCCAGCGACGCGCCAGCCGCGGTCAGCGGCGAGGGCAGGTCGTGATGATCGACGCCCAGCTCTTCGCGGACGTGAATCCGCAGCGCCTGCTCGGGGTGGCGGGACAGCTGGCGGGCGACTTCAGCGGCGAGCGCCGCGTCCACGCCGCGCATCCGGTACATCGCGGCGAGTTCGTTCTCCTCGTCGACCGGATTGTTCTCGAGCTCGAACCGCTCCTTGTCTACCTCGGAGTTGACCAGCTCGTTCTGCGAGGACACCGAGACGTACTCGCCGGCCGACATCGAGAACGCGCCGGCTGCCAGGCCCGCCAGGCCGGTGAGCACGATCGTCTGATGGTTCAGCCCGCCGCCGCCGACGCCGGCGATCAGCGAGACGTTGGTCACCAGCCCGTCCATGGCGCCGAAGACAGCCGGCCGTAGCCAGCCGCCCGATACGTCGCGGTGCTGGTGCCCGTTCGTCTCGTGCTGCTGGTGCCCGTTCGTCTCGTGCTGCGGGTCGCCCCGGACCGCGGCCGAGGCCGGCTGCGCGGCCGCGTCGGCGGCCGGCTTGTCGGCTGGTGTCATAGCTAGGCAGTCACCTTGCGGTTGATGTCCGGGTTACCGGGCAGCTGGGTCGTCATCATCACGGCAGCCGAAGGAGTCACCAACGACCAGCAGCACCCATTATTCCAGGTCCGCAGGACTCGCCCGGCCCGCGCCCGACAGCCCGGCAGAGGCGGTGTCGTACCGGACATGACGGCGGGCGGCGGGCTAAGCTGGCCATAACCGAGGCAATTGACGGCCTCGGTTCCGTCGGCGGACCTGGCTGAACGCCACGCGCTGCGCGCCGCGATCGGCGGGCGCAGGAGTGCGCAACCCCGAGACCCGGAGAGGCCAAGCGCCGTGATCACCTTCGACAGCGTGACCAAGCGCTATCCCGACGGAACAGTCGCCGTCGACTCGCTCGACCTGGACGTTCCGACCGGGAAGATCATGGTGCTGGTGGGGCCGAGCGGTTGCGGGAAGACGACCTCACTGCGGATGATCAACCGGCTGGTGGAACCCACCTCAGGGACCATCTGGCTGGACGGCAAGGACACCGCGCAGGCTAATCCCTCGCAGCTGCGGCGCGGCATCGGCTACGTGATCCAGCAGACCGGGCTGTTCCCGCACCGCACCATCGAGGACAATATCGCCACGGTGCCGCTGCTGTCGGGCTGGACCAAGCGGCAGGCGAGGGCGCGCGCTGCCGAGCTGATGCAGATGGTCGGGCTCGATCAGGCGACCATGGCCCGCCGGTACCCGCACCAGCTTTCCGGCGGCCAGCAGCAGCGGGTAGGGGTCGCGCGAGCGCTCGCGGCCGACCCGCCGATCCTGCTGATGGACGAGCCGTTCAGCGCTGTCGACCCGATTGTCAGAGCCGCACTGCAAGATGAGCTCATCCGGCTGCAGGCCGAGGTGCACAAGACGATTGTGCTCGTGACGCACGACGTGGAGGAAGCGATCAAGGTCGGCGATCTGGTCGCCGTCTTCCGACCTGGTGGTCACCTTGCTCAGGTAGATACGCCAGAGCGGCTGCTTGGCATGCCCGCAGATGATTACGTGCGCGATTTCGTCGGGTTCGACCGCGGGATCAGGCGGCTGTCGTTCTTCTCGGCGGCCGGGCTGGACCTGGCGACCGAGACCGTCCTGCTGGCCGGCACGCTGGCCGCTGACGCCGTCACGGCTTGCAAGCGCGCCGGTGAGCCCTGGGTGCTGGTGACCAGCGCCAGCCGCCAGGCGGCCGGCTGGGCGGCCGTCGCCGACCTGGAGTCGCAGCCAGCCGGCACCACCTTGGCGAGTGTCTCGCTGGCGCCCGTCGGGCACACCTTCCGGCCCGACACCGACTCGCTGCGCGCAGCGCTCGACGCCACGATCTTGTCCAGAACAGAGCGCGCGGTCGGCGTCGATGCTGATGGCCAGGTCATCGGGACCACGAGTTACGAGCGGCTGCGCGCTGCGATCTCGGCGGCAGAGGAGGCCGCCGATGCGGCTGCCGCCGCCGACCGGACGGGCACCAGAGTAGCCGGAGGGGCCGTCTGACATGCAATGGTCCTGGATCCCGCAGAACTGGACGCTGATCTGGCAGTACACGCTGGACAACGCATTGCTCGGCTTGCTGCCGCCGCTGATCGGACTGGCGATCGCTGTCCCGCTCGGCGTGCTGAGTGCCAGGTGGCGCTGGCTCTATCCACCGCTGCTCTCGCTGACCAACGCGCTGTACGCGATTCCGTCGCTGGCGATCTTCGTGGTCCTGATCGACTACACCGGCCTCGGCAACCTGACGCCGATCATCGCGCTGACGCTGTTCTCGCTGTGCGTGCTGCTGCCTAATGTCGTCGACGGTCTGCACGCGGTATCCGAATCGGTCAGACAGGCTGCCACCGCAATGGGCTTCGGCGAGCTGCGCAGGCTGGTCCAGGTCGAGTTGCCGATCGCGACGCCGGTCGTGCTGGCGGGCTTGCGGATCGCCGTGGTGTCCAGCATCAGCCTGGCGAGCATCGCGCAGCTCATCGGCGTCAGCAGTCTCGGCTACTTCTTCATCGACGGGCTCCAGCGGGACTTCCCGACGGAGATCTACGTGGCTATTGTCACAGTGCTCGCCCTCGCGCTGGTGTGTGACCTCACGCTGGTCCTGATCGGGCGGCTGCTCACCCCATGGCAGCGCGGCCAGCGGCCGGCGCGTGCGAAGTGGGCTTTCTCGCTGGCGGGTGATCGCGCATGAGCTTCGCCTGGCGGTGGCTGACTTCGTCCGCGCAGTGGCACGGGTCGACTCCGATCCCGGTCCGCATTGGCGAGCACCTGTTCTACGCGGGCATCTCGCTGCTGGTCGCGGCGCTGATCGCGGTACCGCTCGGCGTGCTGATCGGGCACACCGGCCGGGGCCGCTTCCTGATCATCAACCTGGCTAACGTCTGGCGTGCCATTCCTACGCTCGGCCTGCTCATCCTCATGGTGGTACTGCTCGGCTTCTCGCCCCTGACCTGGCTGATCCCGCTGGTTGTGCTCGGCATCCCGCCCATTCTGATCAACGCTTACGAAGGCGTGGCCGGCGTGGATCGCGAGCTCAGGGACGCTGCGCTCGGCATGGGCATGACGCAGTGGCAGGTGCTGCGCAAAGTGGAGGTGCCGCTGGCGAGCCCGTTGATTGTGCTCGGCCTCCGGACCGGCGCGATCTTCATCATCGCGACAGCGACGATCGCCGCGGAGATCGCGCTCGGCGGTCTTGGCCGCTACATCATCGACGGCCTGGCATCCAACAACTACGGGGAGGTCGCGGGCGGAGCTGTCGTAGTCGTCGTGCTTGCGCTCGCTGTCCAGTTGCTGTTCGTCGGCATTCGTCGACTGGTTGTCCCAGCTGGCCTGCGCGCGCAGGCCAGGGTTTCACGATAGGATAGCTTTCCTATAGAAATGGAAGGTAGTTAATGTTCCCTCCTAGTTCGTTGCGGCGCGGCGCGGTCGTCGGCTTCGCTGCGACTGCCACTTTGGCGCTGGCCGCTTGCGGCAGCAGCTCCCCGTCTTCGTCGCCGCTCGGCGGCGCCACGTCCAGCGGCACTGTCGTGATCGGGTCGGCCAACTTCCCGGAGAACGAACTGCTGGCCCAGATCTACTCGACCGCCCTGACCGCCAAAGGTGTCAAGGTCACCGACAAGTTCAACATCGGCGCTCGCGAGGTCTACTACCCGGAAGTCAAGAAGGGCGCCGTCTCGATCATCCCGGAGTACAACGGCACGCTGCTGACCGTCGAAGTCGACCCCAGTAGCACCGCCGCGACCACCACAGAGGTCAATGCGGCGCTCGCCGGTGCCCTGCCGTCGACGATGGAGATACTGAACTCCGCTGCGGCGCAGGACAGCGATTCGGTCACCGTGACGCAGGCGTTCGCGGCCAAGCACCATCTCGCTTCCATCGCCGACCTGAAGCCGATCGCGTCGACGATGGTGTTCGGCGGGCCGCCGAGTTCCCGACCAGGTCTGACGGCCTCAAGGGGCTGCAGAAGAACTACGGCCTGAAGTTCAAGAAGTTCGATCCGCTGGATGAGTCTGGCCCCATCACGCTCGCCGCGCTGCAAGACGGCAAGGTGCAGGCGGCTGACGTCTTCACCACGACACCGCAGATCATCTCCGACCACCTCGTCTCGCTGACGGACCCGAAGTTCAACTTCGCCGCCCAGAACGTGACTCCGCTGGTCTACAAGCCGGCCATGACGGCGACCATCATGGACACCCTCAACGCCATCTCCGCCAAGCTCACCACGGCGGACCTGCTGCAGATCGACACCGAGGTCATCGTCAACCACGACAGCTACACCACGGTGGCGACCAACTGGCTGAAGGCCAACGGCCTGCCGTTCTAGGCCTGCTCGCATCAGCCGGAGTCCGCAGTCTGGGCAGTGCCCGGTCAGTCTTGCTGGCCGGGCACTGCCGCGCGTTGGCGGGTACCGGCGCGGCCGGACCGCAGCCAACGGCGCGCCACTCCCACCCGGTCACTGCGGTCCGGGTCCTGACCGGAGATGATGTCGGGGTGGCTGCGGCGAGATCCGCCGCGGGCCGACCGACTCAACGAGGAGTTCCATGGCTGCCGCTGACACCGCTGCCCCGGCCGGCGCCCGCCCGGTCCGCGCGCCGCGCGGAACCAGTCTGAGCTGCAAGGGCTGGCCGCAGGAAGCCGCGATGCGGATGCTGATGAACAACCTGGATCCCGAGGTCGCCGAGCACCCGGATCAGCTCATCGTCTACGGCGGCTCAGGCCGCGCGGCCCGCAGCTGGGACGCGTTCGACGGCATCGTCTCCTCGCTGCGCGACCTGGAGGGCGACGAGACGCTCCTGGTCCAGTCCGGCAAGCCGGTCGGCATCTTCCGCACCCACGAATGGGCTCCGCGGGTGCTGATCGCGAACTCCAACCTCGTGCCGCAGTGGGCGAACTGGGAGGAGTTCCGCCGCCTGGAAGCCGAGGGACTGACCATGTTCGGCCAGATGACGGCCGGTTCGTGGATTTACATCGGCACCCAGGGCATCCTGCAGGGGACGTACGAGACCTTTGCCGCTGTCGCTGCGAAGCGGTTCGGCGGCACCCTTGCCGGGACCATCACGCTGACCGCCGGCCTTGGCGGGATGGGGGGCGCGCAGCCGCTCGCGGTGACCATGAACGGCGGCGTCGCGCTGTGCATCGACTGCGACCCGTCCCGGATCAGCCGCCGGATCGAGCACGGGTACCTGGACACCGACGCCAGTGACGTCGACGACGCTGTCCGCCAGGCCGTCGCGGCCGCGGCCGCCGGCCAGCCGCTGTCGATCGGACTGCTCGGCAATGCGGCCGACATCGTGCCGCAGTTGCTGCGGATGGGCGCGCCGATCAATGTTGTCACTGACCAGACCTCGGCACACGACCCGCTGACCTACCTGCCGCGCGGCGTCGAGTTCGAGGACATGGCGGCGCTGCGCGCCGAGGACCCGGCCGGGTTCACGGTCAGGGCGCGGGAGTCGATGGCCGCGCACGTGCAGGCCATGGTGGGCTTCCAGGACGCTGGCGCCGAGGTATTCGACTACGGCAACTCGATCCGCGGTGAGGCCGAGCTGGCCGGGTACGAGCGTGCCTTCGCCTTCCCCGGGTTCGTGCCCGCCTACATCCGGCCGCTGTTCTGCGAGGGCAGGGGCCCCTTCCGCTGGGCCGCGCTGTCGGGCGACCCGGCTGACATCGCCGCCACCGACGAGGCGATCCTGGACCTGTTCCCCGACAACGACGGCCTCGCCAGGTGGATCCGGATGGCCAGGGAGAAGGTGCACTTCCAGGGCCTGCCCGCGCGGATCTGCTGGCTCGGCTACGGCGAACGGCACCTGGCCGGGCTCCGGTTCAACGAACTGGTGGCGCGCGGGGACGTGCAGGCCCCGATCGTGCTCGGCCGCGATCACCTCGACTGCGGCTCGGTGGCCT
The DNA here is from genome assembly GCA_963767215.1 of uncultured Actinomycetota bacterium. Taxonomy (GTDB): domain Bacteria; phylum Actinomycetota; class Actinomycetes; order Streptosporangiales; family Streptosporangiaceae; genus JAJYUU01. The sequence continues at coordinate 499,906 of CAVYDE010000005.1, read as the reverse complement.
CGCCCTACCGGGAGACCGAGGCGATGGCCGACGGCAGCGACGCGATCGCGGACTGGCCGCTGCTGAACGCGCTCGTCAATACCTCCTCGGGCGCGACCTGGGTGAGCATTCACCACGGCGGGGGCGTCGGCATCGGCAGGTCGATCCACGCCGGCCAGGTATGCGTCGCGGACGGCACCGCACTCGCCGGGCAGAAGCTGGAGCGGGTGCTGACCAACGATCCGGGCATGGGAGTGATCCGGCACGCGGACGCCGGCTACGACCGGGCCACCGAGGTGGCGGCCGAGCGCGGGGTCCGGCTGCCGATGCACCCCGGCTCGGCCTGACCGCCGCGGCCGATGGAATTCGCGGAGCTCTGGGCCGAGCTGCTTCCGGTCGGCAGGGACGAGCAGACCGGCGGGTACCGGCGGTATTCCTGGACCGAGCCGGACGCTGCCTGCCGCGCCTGGTTCGCCAGGAACGCCACCGCGCTCGGCCTGCGCACCGACTGCGACCGCAACGGCAACTTGTGGGCCTGGTGGGGACGGCCAGGTGACGGCGCACCTGCCGTCGTGACCGGCAGCCACCTCGACTCGGTGCCCGACGGCGGTGCCTACGACGGGCCGCTCGGTGTCGCCTGCGCGTTCGCGGCCATCGCGCGGCTGCGTGAGCAGGGGTTCCAGCCGGCCAGGCCGGTCGGCGTCGTCGCCTTCACCGAGGAGGAAGGCGCCAGGTTCGGCGTGGCGTGCCTGGGCAGCCGGCTGATGACCGGGGTCATCGACCCCGCCGCCGCGCGCAGCCTGCGCGACAGGGGCGGCGTCAGCCTCGCCGAAGCGATGAGCGCCGGGGGCCGGGACGCCAGCGCGATCGGCCAGGACGACGAGCTGCTCGCTGCCATCGGTGCCTACGTTGAATTGCACATCGAGCAGGGCAGCGGCCTGGATGCGCTGGGCGCGGCCGTCGGAGTCGGCAGCGCGATCTGGCCGCACGGCCGGTGGCGGCTGCAGTTCACCGGCCGGGCCGACCATGCGGGCACGACGCGGCTCGCGGACCGGCGTGACCCGATGCTGCCGTACGCGGCGACCGCGCTGGCGGCGCGGGACGCGGCCGCGGACTGCGCTGCGCTGGCGACGTTCGGCAAGGTGATCGCAGAGCCGGGAGGCGCCAACGCGATCTGCTCGGTCGTGCGGGCCTGGCTCGATGCCCGCGCGCCGGAAGAGGCAGTGCTCGAGCGGCTCGTCCGCCAGGTCGCCGCTGCAGCCACGACCGCGGCCGGGCAGCACGGCGTCGAGGTGGAGACCAGCTGCGAGTCCTTTACCGGCGAGGTCAGCTTCGATCCTGGCCTGCGCGACCGGCTGGCCGACATCGTCGGAGCGGCGGTCCCAGCCGGGAACGGCGGCGGCCCGGCGCCCGTCCTGCCGACCGGCGCCGGTCACGACGCGGGCATCCTGGCCGCCAGGGTACCGGCCGGAATGCTGTTCGTCCGCAACCCGACGGGCGTCTCGCACTCGCCCGCCGAGCACGCGGAACAGGCTGACTGCGAAGCCGGTGTCACCGCGCTGGGTGCGGTGCTGGCCGACCTGGCTGGCCGGTGACCGGGTGAGCCGGCAGTGGCTGGCTGAACTGGCCTGGTCACCGGGAGGCGGCCTGCGCGCGAACGTGCTCATCGAGGCCAGCGGTGACCGGCTGACCGCCGTCACTCCCGACGCGGCGGAGCCGCCAGCGAGCGCCGTCCGGCTGCCGGGCCTCACCATGCCCGGCCTGGCCAACGCCCACTCGCACGCGTTCCACCGTGCGCTGCGCGGCGTTACCCAGGCTGGCCGGGGCACGTTCTGGACCTGGCGGGAGCGGATGTACGAGGTGGCCGACCGCCTTGACCCGGACAGTTACCTGGCGCTGGCTACTGCGACCTACGCCGAGATGGCGCTGGCCGGCATCAGCTGCGTGGGCGAGTTCCACTACCTGCACCACGGACCGGGCGGCACGCCGTACGCCGACCAGAATGAGCTGGGCCGTGTCCTCATCGAGGCGGCCGGCCTGGCCGGAATCCGGATCACGTTGCTGGACACCTGCTATGTGTCCGGCGGGCTGTCCGCCGCCGGCCTGCCGCAACCTCTCGAGGGGCCCCAACTGAGGTTCGGCGACGGCAGCGCCGCTGCCTGGGCCGCCAGGGTCGAGGAGCTTGGCCCGGACGGCAGCGGCGGGCTCGCCTCGCATGCCCGGGCCGGGGCCGCGATTCACTCGGTCCGGGCGGTGCCGCCTGAGCAGATGCCGGACGTGGTCAGCTGGTCGCACCGGTACGGCGCGCCGCTGCACGCCCACCTGTCGGAACAGGTGGCAGAGAACAGGGCGTGCCTGGCGGCATACCGGGCGACGCCGGCCGAGGTGCTGGGCGAGGCCGGCGCGCTCGGACCCCGCAGCACGGTCGTGCATGCCACGCACCTGACCGCGGCCGACATCGGCCTGCTCGGCGGCAGCCAGTGCCACGCCTGTCTCTGCCCGACCACCGAGGCGGACCTGGCCGACGGGATCGGGCCTGCTAGGTCGCTGGCGGACGCGGGCAGCCCGCTCACTGTCGGCAGCGACAGCCAGGCGGTGATCGACCTGCTGGAGGAAGCACGCCGGGTGGAGCTTGGCGAGCGCCTGTCGAGCCAGGAACGTGGTCACTTCACCGCTTCCGAACTCGCCTGCGCCGCGACTTGGGCCGGCCATACGAGCCTGGGCTGGCCAGAAGCAGGGGACCTCGCGGCCGGCGGGCTTGCCGACTTTGTCACCGTAGCTCTGGACTCGCCGCGGACCGCGGGCAGTGGCCCGGCAACCGCGCTAGAGGCGGTGATCTTCGCGGCGACCTCGGCCGACGTGCGGAGCCTGGTCGTTGGTGGCCGCGACATCGTCACCGGCGGCCGGCATCAGCTCCTGCCTGACGTGCCGGCCGCTCTGGCGAGCGCTATCGCGGCCGTGCTGCACTAGGTGTTAATTCCTCCTCCGCCGGCGATGCAGGAATTTACCTGATCATGATCTACGGCCCCGTCCGGCGGGGTATCAGCCCGCGCGCCGGCCGGACGGGAGCCCTGAGCAGATGCTGGCTGCGCCGTTGCGGGACTGGACCGCCTGCGGGGCGTTTGCGCCAGGCTGGCTGGCGGCGACAACCCCGTCGACGGACGGCGGCGAGGAGGGCTTGCCGGTGGCCTTCCTGGTCGCTGGGCGGGGGGAGGTCACCCCGGCGAAGTCGGTGCCGAGAATGAGGGTCACCGGCCCCGGGCTGCCGACCAGTGATGCAGGCTCGACCAGGGTGTCTTGGCCGGCCGGGAACTTAGCCAGCGCGGTGCCGAGGGTGTAGGCATCGTCGGCCTGAGTCAGCCCGCCGTAGTCGATGGTGGTGGTCGCGGTGGCCGGGGTGTCGCCGACACTGATGACGTCGAAACCAAGCTTGCGCAGCTTGGTCCTGGTCCGCGCGGCCAGGCCGGTCTGGCCGGTGCCGTTCAGCACGCGCACCTGGACCTGGCTGGCGGGCACCGTCGGCAGCTTGCCGGTCCATTGCTGTCCAGTCCTGATCATCTCGTACAGCACGTCGTCTTCCGGCTGCAGCGCCATCAGGTGCTGGGAGTACTTCGGGTATTCGTACGTGTCCGTGGTCGACGGCAGCGTGATCATCGAGACGTCCTTGGACTTCAGGTGGGCCAGCGACCTGGCAAGCTGCACCAGCGACGACACCGACCCGAGGTCCTGGTCGACGGTGAGCGCCTTGGTCGCGGTATTGGCCACGGTCAGCAGCTCCGGCAGATTGCTCAGCAGCCCCTTGGAGTTCACCGTCTGAACGACGGAGGACATGAAGGCCTGCTGCAACTCGATCCGCGGCAAGTCGCCGCCCGCGTCGGCGCCGCCCAGGCTGTCTCGGGTGCGGACGTAGGCCAGCGCCTGGTCGTACTTGAGCAAGTGCACGCCGGCCCTGAGGTTAAGGCCGGAGTTCTTGTCGTGATAGCCGCCCCGCGGCACGCAGACCCGCACTCCGCCGATGGCGTCCACCATGGCGCGGAAGGAGTTGAAGTTGAATTCGGTGAAGTGGTCGAGCGGGATGCCGGTCAGGTCCTCGACTGTGGTGACCGCGCAGGTCGGGCCGCCGATGTTCAGCGCGCCGTCGATGATGTTCCCCGGCGGGTAGGCGTACGGGCCCTGGATGCCGTAGCCGATCATGGAGCTGCGCGCCTTGCAGCCGGGCTCGTAGACGAACAAGTCCCTGGGTATCGACAGCACCGTCGCGTGCGTATGAGTGGGATCCAGGTGCACGATCAGCAGGTTGTCGGAATTGCTGGTGTAGGGGGAGGATCCCGCCGCGATGCCGAAGTGGCCGTTCTTCCCGTAGCCGCGCTGCCCGGCGCGCTGTTGCGAGCCGAGTACCAGGATGTTCAGCGCGCCGTAGACGGTGCGGCCGGTCAGGCCGCCGACTTGGACCTTGGTGATATTGCCTTCCAGCCGCCGGACGACGGCGTAACCGGCCAGCCCGGCGACCATCGCGACGACGGCGACCAGGGTGGCGGTGATGTAGCCAGCCTTGGCCAGCCTGCTCCGCCGCCGCCAGCTCGCCCGCAGCCGACCGCGGTTGCGGCGGTCAGGACCGTAGCTGCCCTGATCACCGCGGCCGATGCCGGAACTGCCCTCGGCGTTGCGGCCCGTGCCTGAGCCGTCCTGACCGCCGCGGCCCGCGCCGGGACTGCCGTGGCGACGACGCCCGGACCGCCGTGGCCCTTCGTCGTCCCAGCCCGCCCGCTGCGGCATCTGCGCTCCCGTCCCGCCATGGCATCGCGGCCGGCTCCGGGTGACCTTCAGGTCCTGCGCCCAGCTCCGGGTCGGCCTCGCTGTGCTGCAGGGTATCGGCAGCGCGCGGCGCTTTCTGCTGGTTTTGCCGCCGCATTACGCAGTCAGGACACGCGCTTCGCGGTGCGCTCCGCGGCCGGTCACCGGGCCAGGACATGCCCAGCTGCCATGCGCGGCGGCGGGAGAGAGAGCTGGAGCCGGACGGAACGGGGCCGGCCGGTTGCGATCGGGCCAGGGAAGCAACCTGGATCGCCGAGACCGCTCGGCCGGCCTGACTAGGAGGCGGACGTGACCAGGTAGCCGTCCCACAACCTGCCGCCGCCGCGGCTGAGGACCTCGTCGGCCAGCTCGGTCAGCCTGGCGGGATGACCGACCGCGGCCACCAGCCTCTCAGCAAGGTCAGGGTCAGCGTCCCGCAACTCGCGCAGCAGCCATTTGCCGCTGCCACCCCAGCGGCCGGCCAGCAGCAGCGCCAGTTCGGCGGTCGCCGTCCAGACGTGCCAGCCGATCACCGCGATCTCGCCCGCGTCGCGGCTGCCGGTCAGATCGTCGATCAGGTCGGTGAGCCCGTACCGGTAGCTGTCGAGTTCCGGCCGGCTGACCGGCGGGGGACCGGCCGCGACGATCGCCGCACCACGTTCCCTCATCTGATCTGTCTTGGCTTGCGGGCCGGCCAGGACGACGCCGCTGCTGCACATCCTGGCCAGCGTGGGGCGGCGGCGGGCGGCGTCCTGGACGAAGAATCGCGCCAGCGACTGCTCGTCGTGCACGAAGAGTTCCACCGGCCAGCCGCGCCAGCGGACAGACTCGCGGTAGGGCGCCGGCGGTCCCGGCAGCAGGACGACAATGTCCAGGTCAGAGGTCGGGGTGCGCCGGGCTGACAGGACGCCGCCGCCGAGGAAGGCGGCGATCGCGGCAGGGAACCGAGCGCTGACCAAAGCTCGGGCGTCTTCGACGGGATCCATCAGGTCATGGTGGCCCACGGCGGCTGGGGGCGCACCAGGATTTCCCGCTGGCTATGACACGATGCGCAGGTGAGCGTGCTGATCACCAATATCGCCGAGCTGGTCACCAACGCGCCGCGGGACGCGGTGAGCGTCGCCTCGCCCGGCCCGTTCGAAGCGGTCGCCGATGCGGCGATCGTGCTGGACGGCGGGCTGGTCGCCTGGACCGGTCCGGCATCGGCCGCGCCAGCCGCCGACGAGGTCGTGGACGCCGCCGGGCGAGCGGTGCTGCCCGGCTTCGTCGACTCGCACGCGCACCTGGTCTTCGCCGGCGAGCGCGGTGCCGAATTCGCGGCCAGAATGGCGGGCCTGCCGTATTCCGCGGGCGGGATCCGCAGCACTGTCGCGGCGACGCGGGCTGCCAGCGACGAGACGCTGCGCGCGAATCTGGCCAGGCTGGCGCGGGAGTTGCTCGCGCAGGGCACGACCACGTTCGAGTGCAAGTCCGGGTACGGCCTGACCGTCGCTGACGAAGCCAGGTCGGTTGCGCTGGCGGCCGAGGTGACGCCAGAAGTGACGTACCTGGGTGCGCACGTGGTCGCGCCGGAATTCGACGCAGATCCGGACGGCTACGTCGAACTTGTCTGCGGGGAGATGCTGGCCGCGTGCGCGCCGCAGGCTAAGTGGGTCGACGTCTTCTGCGAGCGGGGCGCGTTCGGTGCGGACCAGGCGCGCGCGGTGCTGCTGGCCGGCGAGTCGGCCGGGCTGGAACCCCGGATTCACGCCAACCAGCTAGGACCAGGACCCGGCGTGCAGGTGGCGGTCGAGGCAGGCGCTGCCTCAGCCGATCACTGCACGTACCTGTCCGACGCCGACGTCGACGCGCTGGCCGCCTCGGGCGGGACGGTCGCGACACTGCTGCCTGGAGTTGAGTTCTCCACCCGGTCGCCCTATCCGGATGCTCGGCGGCTGCTGGCGGCGGGCGTGACCGTGGCGATTGCGTCGGACTGCAACCCAGGTTCTTGCTTCACCTCGAGCATGGCGCTGTGCGTGGCGCTCGCCGTCCGGGAAATGCGGATGACCACCGCCGAGGCGGTCTGGGGCGCCACTGCGGGCGGCGCGCACGCGCTGCGCCGCACCGATGTCGGGCATCTCGGTGTCGGGGCGCGCGCCGATCTGGTGCTGTTGGATGCCCCGTCGCACGCATACCTGGCCTACCGGCCGGGCGTGCCGCTGGTCGCCGCCGTGTGGCAGGCGGGGCAGCGGGTCGCCTGACTGGCCGCACGGACCATGGCGTGCACGAACCCTGGCAAGCACCGACCTTGGCCGCACCGACCCTGGCCAGAGCTAACCCTGGCACGGACCGGGCCTTCCCTGGTAGGCATAGGCCTACCAGGGAAAGTAGGCGCGGGTCCATCGCGGCGAGCCTGGCCGGTGCGGCACGGTTAACCCTGGCAGGCCCGAGGGCGGCTGCCGGAAGGGCGAACAGTGATGGCGATGCAAGGGGAGCGGCCGTGAGCCTGCGGCTGCAGGACGTCGTGCTGCTGGTGCTGGCGGCCGGCGCGGTGGCGGCATCGGTCAAGATCATCGCGCCGAAGGCCGCGCAGGGGCGTCTTCGGCAGGCAGCCTGGAGCACAGCGCTGCTGCTGATCGCGATCAGCGCCCTGAGTACCGTCTGGTACCCGCTGGGCGTGCGGAACGAGCAATGGCTGGCGCTGGGGATCCCGCTGGCCGCGGCCGCAGTGCTGGCAGTGAACCCGCGACTGGCGCGCCGGGTCGTGCCGGTGGCGCTGATCCTGCTCGGCCTGGCCGGGTTCGTGCTGGCGCGAGACTTGCCAGACACTGTCGACACCTACGGCCTTGTGGCGATCCAGGGCTGGTTCCCGCTGACCTGGGCTACCGATCTGGTGCTAGCGCAGGCGTACGGATTCCTGCTGCTCGGTGGCTGGCTGGCCTGGCGGTCGCCGGACCCGGTGCTGAGCCTGGCGAGGCTGGCCCTGGCCGGCAGCCCGGACCGGCGGGCCCCGCTGGCGGTACTGCGACGGCTGGTGCTGCTGCCGGTTGTGATCGCCTCGGCCGCCTTGATCGTGCCTGGCGTGTGGATGGGCGGGTCGGTGGACGTGCTGTGGACCGCGGTCATGATCGGCGGCACCGTCGCGGTCATCGGGCGGCGGCCCGTGCTGGCCGAGCGGCTCGGCGCCATCGGCCTGGCCGGCCTCGGCCTGGCGGGCCTGGTGCTGGCCTGGACCTGGGCCGGCGGCGCGTCGGCGTTCCCGCGCACCAACTCAGGCGGCGTGCTGTACGGGCTGGTGGCGGTGTATGACCAGCATCTTGCCTTCCTCGCGGCGGCCGAGGCACTGGTGCTGCTCGGCGCGGGCGGCTGGCTGCTGCCGCAGGTGTACCCGCAACTGCGCCGCGGCCTCGGCCTGATCCCCGATATCGAACTGACCAGGCGGGTCGCGCGGCTGACCGAGAGCCGCGCGGTCGCGGTCGATACCGCGAGCGCGGAACTGCGGCGGCTGGAGCGCGACCTGCATGACGGCGCGCAGGCGCGGCTGGTGGCGCTGGGCATGAGCCTGCGGGCAGCGGAGCGGCTGATCCCCACCAGCCCGGATGCGGCTGTCGCGCTGGTCGCCGAGGCGCGGGAGGCCTCGGCCAGGGCGCTGACTGAGTTGCGTGAGCTGGTCCGCGGTGTGCACCCGCCGGTGCTGGCGGACCGCGGCCTGACCGACGCTGTCCGTGCGCTCGCACTCGACAGCCCGCTGCAGGTCTCGGCGGACATCGACCTGCCCGGCCGCGCCCCCGCCGGTAGAGACCGCGTGCTACTTTGCGATCGCCGAGATCCTGACCAACGCAGCCAAGCATTCAGGCGCGCGGGAAGCGCACATCGGCATCTCCTACACCGGTGGCGTCATGCGCATCGAGGTGACGGACTTCGGTCTCGGCGGGGCCGATCCGGATCGTGGCACTGGCCTCGCAGGCGTGGAAAAGCGGCTGGCTACCTTTGATGGCATCCTGGCGGTCAGCAGCCCGCCTGGCGGTCCGACCATCGTGGTGCTGGAGGTGCCGTGCGGGTTGTCGTCGGCGAAGATCTCTTCCTGCTGAGGGACGGGCTGGTCAGGCTGCTGACAGCGCACGGGATGGAAGTCGCCGCCGCGGCCGAGGACGCGCCAGGTTTGCTGACCGCGCTGGTGACCGAACGGCCGGATGTTGCCATCGTCGACATTCGGTTGCCGCCTACCTTTACCGACGACGGCTTGCGAGTGGCGTTGCAGGCTCGGCAGCAGGTACCGGGTCTGCCGGTCCTGTTGCTATCGCAATATGTGGAGCAGCTTTACGCGTCCGAATTGCTGGCCGATCGGGCCGGCGGCGTCGGCTACCTGCTGAAGGACCGCGTCTTCAACGACGACCAGTTCATCGACGCGGTCAGGACAGTGGCCGGCGGTGGCACCGTGATGGACTCTGAGGTCGTGACCAAGTTGCTCAGCCGCCGCACCAGAGAGGAGCCGCTCAACCGACTGTCGGCGAGGGAGCGCGAGGTGCTCGAGCTGATGGCAGAAGGCCGATCCAACAGCGCGATCGCGCAGCGCCTGTTTGTTACGGAGAAGGCAGTAAGTAAGCACAGCACCAGCATCTTTATCAAGCTGGACCTGCCGCCATCCGACGACGACAACCGCCGGGTGCTGGCCGTGCTCGCCTACCTCAACGGCTGAGCGTGGCCGGATCTTCGGTGCCCGGACCGTCAGGTGCCGGACCGGAAACTGGACCGTAGCTGATGCTGCGTCGGCCGCGGGTGCCGACACCGCCGAAGCTGCCTGGACCGACCAGGCCGCCAGACCTATATTCGCCGCCGTCCTCGTCCTCGTCGAGGCCGGCTTGGCTAGGGTCGCTCCCGTTCCCGTGAGGCAGGCTGTCGATCAGGATCCCGCCGAGTACGGCACTGCCGAAGGCGCGGTCGCCGGCGTGACCGAGCTGGCCGTCGCCGAACCAGCCGATGTCCTCCTCGGCCAGTGAGCTAGCCTGCTGCGCCAGTGCGTCGGCGTGATCTGCCTCGCTCAGCGCAGCGCCTGGATCGTGCTGCGCCGACCCGATCGCTTGCCGAAAGTGCCGTTGCGCCTCGGCGAGCCTGGTCCTGGCGGGTGCGCCGACCCCGCCGCGCCGGGTGGTGATGAAGTCATCGGCGGCCGTTACCGAGCTTCTGGCCACGAGCATCGCCTGGTCTAGCAGCGCCCTGGCCCGGTCTTGCCTGGTTGGTTCTTCGCGAGCGCTGGTGAGTGCATGGTGCAGCGCGGCATCTGCCTGCTCGACGCCACGCAAGGCGGCCAGCGCGTCGAAGGGCCCGTCGGTCACCTGCGCTCGGGTCTGGCCGGCGACGGTCTCGGCGCTGGCGACCAGACTTGCCAGCTCGTCGGCGGGCCGGCTCGCGAGCAGTGCGGCTGCCTCCGCGATGTCGGCGTCGATCTCGCGCAGTGCGGCCGGCAACGCGGAGGCGGCCTGAGTGAGCTCGGCTTCCAGGTGCTCGACGCCGTTCAGCAGATCAGAAGCCTGGTCTGCGGCAGACTCCGCGGCCTGCAGCAACACCGCGGCCGCGCCGGTCTGCTGGTCCGCCAGCGCGGTCCTGGCGGCTGCCACGCAGCCGCCGGCAAACCGCAGGCGCCGATCTGCCTCGTCAGGGTTCGAGGTGACCATCGCGACCGCCGGTGCCGTGTATTTTGCCGTCAGGTGCACCAGCAGGTCACCTGAGTGCCGGACCCGAGCCGACTGCTGGGCCGCGTGCGCCTCGACTTCGGCTAGCACCTGAGGCGCTCGTGCCTCGAGGTCCTGCAGCCGGTCGAATGCCTCGGACTGCTCGTCGAGCAGCTGGCTGGCCGCCGCGCAGTGCGCGGCCAGCTGCGTCAGGTACTGGCGCCTGGTCGGGTCTGACCCCCCGCCGCCGTCATCCAGCAACTGACGCAGCCTGAACGCCTCGCCCAGTTCAAGCCTCGCGGATTTCAGTACGGCCGCAAACGGCGCAACGGCGTGCTCGCCGAACCTTGCCGTGACGAAACCGAGCTCCTGGTCGCTGGTACGGATCGCATCGTCGGTCTGGATCAGCGCCTGTGACGTCTGTGCCTGGAGTTCCTCGGACTTCAGCCGAGGCGGCGGACCCGGTCCTGCCGCTGTGCTGCCGCTTCCTGACTTCCACATCCGGCGGCTGACCAGCAGCGCCAGGCCGAGCAGGAGGATGGCAGCGCCGAGGATGATGGCGACCTGACTTGCTCCGGACAGGCCAGTGGCCGGTGCCGGGGCAGGCTGCGCGTCGTTTCTGTGCGTGATGTCCGGATTCAGCGCTGAGACGCTGATGACATAAAACTTGCTCGGATCCTGGCCGTACAGGTTCTCGACCGCCGCCCGCAGGTCGCCGCGCCAGTTGGCGAGCGAGCTGGCGTGTTTCGTGATCTCGCTGGTCAGCCGTTGCGGAGAACCGCCAAGGACCGGTGCGGCCAGCCACGCCAGCAACGCGAGCGCCGCGGCAACCGCGAGCGTGACCCGAGTGCGCACCGTTCCCCCGTCCGTTCCCCGAGTACCGGACCTACCCGAGGAAGCGGGACTGCACACGGTCTGGCCAGCCGTGCGCAGCTGTTGCCGGCAGACTTGCCGCCTGTCCGGTAAATGACGTCGAGTCGGGTATACCGGTTTTCTGATTCAAGCCCGTACGGTCGATCCCCGTCGCGGCCAGGCCAGCGCGGGCGTCGACGGCTCTCAGTCGCGCAGATAGCGGCTGCGGAAGCGGATCAGCGGCTCGCCGGCCGCGGCGGTGTAGGCGACTGAGAGCACCCTCGCCACGAACAGCACATGGTCGCCGGCCGGAACCCTGGTGGTGACCTCGCACTCCAGCGCGGCCAGCCCGCCGTCGGCGATCAGCGCGCCAGAGGCCTGCCCCCGGTGATGCGGCATGCTCGCCAGCAGCAGCCGTGCACCTGGCCGCCCGGCCACGGCGAACCGGCCAGCCAGGGCTCGCTGGCTGGCCGAGAGCATCGTGACGGCGAACTTGTCGAGCCTGCCGAGCACCTCGGCCGGGTAGGAGGTCCCGATCAGCGAGACCAGGATCAGTGGCGGGTCAACCGAGACTGGGCAGAACGCGCTGACCGTGGTGCCGACATCGTCACGGCCGTCGGCGAAGGTCAGCAGGGTGACGGCAGTTGGCCAAGCGCCGAGGGCATCTTCGAACCCGGCAATCGGCAGATCGCCGCTGTCACCACGTTCCTTCACTCAAAGATCCAGTTGCCTGGCAACAGGAGCGGGCCGTGCGCGGCCAGCCCCGCGCGCGCCGCCAGTTGCCACACCGGGCCCCAGCTGTCAGGAAGGACGGTAGCCGCCGCTGCGCCGCTGCTCTCGCTCGAGCCTGGCGGTCGCAGCCTGTCGATCGGCCGGACCCTGGGGAAAATGCGCAGCGGTGCCGTGGCGGGCAGGCCGGCCCGGCGGCAGGCGATCGCGACCGCGTCATCCAGGCCGCCGAGTTCATCGACAAGGCCGTGAGCGAGCGCGTCAGCGCCAGTCCACACCCGGCCTTTCGCTATCTCGTGCACCTGCTCCTGTGTCATGCCGCGGCCCGTCGCGACCTTGCCGGTGAAGTCGGCATAAATGTGGTCGAGCCAGTCGTTGACCAGCGCCCACTCGCTCTCGGTAAAAGGCCGCAGCTGTGAGTACATCGCCGAGTGCGCGCCGTGCGTGATCAGGTCGCTGCTGACGCCCACCCGGCCGAGTGCCTCGCCGAGCACGGGCTTGCCGGTCAGCACGCCGATCGAGCCGGTGATGGTGCCGGGCTGGGCGACAATTTCGTCGGCCGCCATCGAGATGTAATAACCGCCAGAGGCCGCCACGTCGCCCATCGAGGCCACGACCGGCTTGCCACCCGCGCGTGCTCTGACCACTTCACGCCAGATGGTGTCCGAGGCGACGTACGAGCCGCCCGGACTGTTGACCCGCAGCACGATAGCTCGGGTGCCGTCGTCCTTGATGGCGGACCTGATCGCGCCGGCGATTGTGTCCGAGCCCATCGAGCCGCCCATCAGGCCGCGGACGCTGCGGCCGCGGCGGATCGCGCCGGTTGCGTAGATCAGCGCGACGCCTGGCTCATGGCTGCCGGGCAGCGTGGTGGCCGTACGCCTGGCGCGTTCGGCGAGAGCCTTGCCGCGGGCGTATCGGCCGAGGTAGAGGATAGCGGCCTGCGGGCCGGCCAGTTTGCGCGCTTCGTCGTAGACCTCGTCGCGATAGCCGAGCTGATCGACCAAGCCCTCGGCCTGCGCGCGAGCGGCGAGGAACGGCCCGGCGTCGATGAGGTCGCTGACGTGCTCCCGGCTGAGCCCGCGGCGTTCGGCGATAGCCTGCACCAGCTGCTCGGTGACCGACGCGGTCATCCGGTCGGTCGCCTGCCGGGCGGCCGGCGAGAATCCGGTCTCGGTCAGCTGTTCGGCCGCGCTCTTGAATTCGTGCCGCTTCGCGACCTGGAAGTCGGCACCGAACCTGTCCAGCACCCCGCGCAGGAAAACCCGCTCGACCGCGATGCCCGTGAGGCCGAGGTCACCGGACGGCTGCAGCCAGATCTTCTCGAATGCCGTCGCCAGGTAGTACTGCACGTTGCCTGCCGCGAATTCGCCGAACGACTCGGACCAGGCGATCGTTGTCTTGCCGGCGTCGGCGAACTCCGTGATCGCGCGGCGGAGTTCCTGGACCGCGGCCAGGCCGATGCCCTTGCCGCCGATGCGCGCCACCAGCACGGTGACCCTGTCATCATCGCGAGCCTTGCGCAGGCCGTTGAGGACATCGGGCAATACAGCCTTACCCCTGGCCATGAGGCTGGAGACGAGGTCTGCAGGCCTGGTCTCGGCCAGCCCTTCGGTGAGGTCGAGCTCGAGGATCAGCGGCGCTGTGCGGTGCTGGCCGAGCTTGGCCAGCCGGGCGGTGAGGGGCGAGTCGGGCATGCCCTACAGCCTAGGCTCGCTCGCCGCACGGACGATGGCCGGTCAGCCGGCGGCGCGGCGACAGTCATCTCGGCACGGCGGCAGCCAGTGACCTGGCGCGGTACGATACGAGAAGTGGAGGGGCCTCCGCTACGACTTCCCGCGGCGTGGTGCTGCCTCCCGCTTTGCTAGCCGGGCCGCACTGTGCGTGGCTGTCGGGGCTGCCCCTGGTGCCCGGCGAGGAGGGATTGTGACGAGCGCAGAGCGGCCGATGCGCGCCGACGCTCAGCGCAATCGCGAGCAGTTGCTGGCCGTCGCCGTCACCGCATTCTCCCGCGACGATCCCGAGGTGACGCTGGAGTCCATCGCCAAGGACGCCGGGGTCGGGATCGGGACGCTTTACCGGCACTTTCCGAGCCGCGAAGCGCTGGTCGATGCCGCCTACCGCAGTGAGCTGGCCCGGCTATGCGACTCCGTCTCCGATCTCCTGGCCAGCATGCCGGCCGACCAGGCGACCCGGGTCTGGATGGGCATTTTCCTGGAGTACATGACAACCAAGCGCGGCATGTCCGAGGCGCTGCGCAAGGTAATCGCTTCCGGCGGCGATCCGTTCGCGCAGAGCAGGGCCAGGCTCGTGGCGGCCTTCTCCGCGCTGCTGCGGGCCGGTGCGGCGGACGGAACCATGCGCGCTGACCTCGATCCGGCCGACCTGATGGCCAGCATCAGCGGCGTCTCGCTCGCCGCCGGTGATCCCGGCCAGCGCGAGCAGGCTGCCCGGCTACTGGACCTGCTGATGGACGGCGTTCGCTACCGGGTGGAGCGCTGACTATGCCTTGGCCAGATCGGAGTGCAGGTGGCTAGCAGGGACGGGAACGGCTGGGTCAGGTGCGAGCTCGGGCACCGGCACTGGGGCAGGTTCGGCGCGGCCGGGCTGCTGGCGTACGTCCTGGACGGCCCGGTACTGATGCAACAGCGGACCTGGTGGGGCCACCATGGCGGCACCTGGGGCCAGCCCGGCGGCGCCAGAGACAGTCACGAATCCGCGCTGGCCGCGGCGCTCCGCGAGGCTGCGGAGGAGTGCGGCGTGCCGCCAGGCGCGGTGCGGCAGCGTGCTGTGTTTACCGATGATCACGGCGGCTGGGCCTATACGACGGTGCTGGCGCAAGCGGCCGAGCCGTTCCGTGTCTATTCAGACGATGACGAGTCCGAGCAGGTCGCCTGGGTGGCGGCTGACCGGGTCGGCGATCTCGGCCTGCATCCTGGACTCGCCGCGCACTGGGCTCAGCTGCGCCGTGAGCTGTCGCCGGTGACGATCATCGTGGACGGCGCGAACGTCGTCGGCTCGCGCCCGGACGGCTGGTGGCGCGACCGCCCGGGGGCTGCGGCGCGGCTCCGCGGTGAGCTCGTGCCGCTGGTGGCCGAGGGCATCACTGTGCTGCCAGAAGGGATGGCTGGCCGCGCCCGTGCCGCCGATCTGCTCATCGACGGCGGCCGTCCGGCAGGGGACGGGATGGCGTCGGGGCAGACGCGGATGCGCTGGCTGCCCGATGTCGTGCTCGTCGTCGAAGGTGCCGCGCGCCAGGCAGCCGCCGACCCGGCCGCGAGCCCGGTGCGCATGCTCGCCGCGCCGGGATCAGGCGACGACGCCATCGCGCAGCTTGCCGCGCAGACGCCAGGCCGGCGCGTAGTCATCACCGCCGACCGCGAACTTCGGGAGCGGTGCGTCGCCGCCGGTGCTTTCGTCGCCGGACCGAAGTGGCTGCTCGGACTGCTCTGACCGGGCGCAGTAAGCCGGCGCGATAATGGGCATCGGCTGACAGCACCAGCGAGTAAGGAGACGGCTATGGTGCAGGATCTGGTCGACCCCCGGCGCAGCGAGCCTTCCCGTGTTCTGCCCGAGCGCGCCATGCTCGAAGGCTGGCTGGAGTTCCACCGGGCGACGTTGCTCCTCAAATGCGAGGGCCTGGACGATGCGCGGCGCAAGGCGAGGCCGGTGCCGACCTCCAAACTGTCGCTGCACGGGCTGATCCGGCACATGGCCGAGGTGGAGCGGAACTGGTTCAGCCGGGGGCTGCTGTCCGATGCCGACGCTCCCTTCCTCTTCTTCGACCCCGCGATCGAGGACAGTGAGCTTGAGCCGCTCGAGGATGCGGACTTCGACGCGGACCTGGCGACCTGGCAGGCCGAGTGCGAGCGCAGCCGGGTGATCGCGGCCGGCCGGCAGCTCGACGATGCCGGCGAGCGCAACGGCCGGCCGGTGTCGCTGCGCTGGATCTACGTCCACATGATCGAGGAATATGCCCGGCACAACGGCCATGCCGACCTGATCCGCGAGCTGACAGACGGCTCCGTCGGCTGGTGACGCGCAACGGACAGGCCGGGACGGCTGGCCAGGCTGATCGAGCAGCCGCGACCTTGACCGCGTCGCCCCGTTGGCCGAAGTGCGCAGAAAGACCGGCTTCGGTGGATAGAAGCGGCCATGATGTGTGCTGGTCCGCTCGCATCAGCTGGAGATCATGTAGTGCCGCAATCACCGTTGGTTGAGCCGCTGCGCCGGTGGGATCCGGAGCAAGTCGGCGGCTTCGTCCTCATCGGCCGTCTCGGGGCGGGCGCGATGGGACAGGTCTACCTCGGCAGGTCGGCGGCGGGGCGCCTGGTAGCGGTCAAGACCATCAAGGCCGAGCTGGCTGAGGAGCCCGACTTCCGTAATCGGTTCGGCCAGGAGGTCGCGGCAGCCAGGCGCGTCAGCGGCGCGTTTACCGCGGCGGTCGTGGCGGCGGATTCCGAAGCGGACGTGCCGTGGCTTGCGACCGTGTACGTGCCGGCGCCGTCGCTGAGCAGGCTGGTCAGGACCTGCGGCCCGATTCCGGTGGCCGCGGTTCGCTGGCTGGCAGCCGGCTGCGCGGAAGCGCTGGAGTCGATCCACAGTGTCGGCCTGGTCCACCGTGACCTCAAGCCGGCCAACGTGCTGGTCTCGCCCGACGCACCGCGCGTCATCGACTTCGGCGTCGCCAGGGCAGCTGAGCGAATTCAGCTCACCGTGACGCGCGGCAGCGTCGGCACGCCCGCGTACATGGCGCCGGAACAGGCGAGGGATACCCGTCAGGCGACCTCAGCCAGCGACATCTTCGCGCTCGGCGCCACCATGCTGTTTGCCGCCACCGGCCACGCCCCCTATCACGGCGAAACGGTCATGGACGTGCTGGTCAGGCTGGCCACCGGGCCGCCCGACCTATCCGGCCTGCCCGCCGAACTGGCGGATCTGGTCCGGCCGTGCCTCGAGCGTGACCCGCGCAGCCGGCCGACCTCAGCGTCAATCCTGGCCAGGCTCGCGCCGGAACTGACCGGGAACACGGACGGGGGCGCTCCGCCGCTGCCCCGCGCGGCGCTGACGCTGATCGAGGAGTACCGCAGGATTCCGCTGACCTCGCCGGGGCCAGGCACCGGTGCCGCAGCCGTGCCTGACGATCAGGTCGGCGCGTCGCTGCCGGATGAAGCAAGCGCGCCGTCGTTTGTGCCATTTCACCAGGACCGGAACGTGGCCGTCGATGACTCGGCGACCTTGGGCTCGCAGCCGGTGCTCGGCGGCTCAGGCCGCTCAGCGAGGCGGCATCCGGCGGATGGTGTGCCGGGTTTCGCGGCCGCGCAGCGGTCAGGTCCGGCACGGGCTCGCCGGGCGGCGCTGGCGGTCGGCGGCGTGCTGGCCGCGGCAGCCCTCATCGCGGCCGGCTGGGCAGTCGGCGCCGCCGCCGCCGGCTCTGGCGCGCGGCCCGCGGCGGGGACCTCGTCCGGCGGCGCGCGATCGCCGGCGGCGTCCTCGTCGGCAGGCGCCGGCCAGCAGCCGTCGTCGCAGACCTCGCTCGGTCCTGTGCTGCCGCCGCCGGGTGGCGGACCGGGCGGTGGCCAGGGGCCGTCAGGGCAGCAGGGTCCGCCGCTGCTGCCGGGGGAGAAACCTGGTGTGCCCTACGTGGCGCTTGCCCAGGACACTGGCGACAGCAACACCGGGTTCGTGATCCACGGTCAGTCTTGGCGGGCCGGCGAGCGGCTGACCATCGAACTGGTCGGCGTGCGCACCTCACCGCTCCACCCGATCGCTGATAGCGTCGGCACCTTCAATTACACGATCAACGAGGATCACGAGTTCTTTGCCGGCGGCATCCCGCCTGGCTTCTACACCGTGCGGGTTATCGGCACCGACGGAGCCAGCGCGCAGGCCAGGTTCGTTGTGCACGCGCCGTTCTGACCTTCTCCTGGCTCACGGCCCGATCCCGGCCTGGTCAGCCCGCCGTCCGCTCACGCGTCCGCTCCCGGCCCGGTCATAGGACCGTCCACCACAGATCTTCCTGCCGCGAGCACCAGGCCGGGTCCTTGATGCGGTCCAGATCGTCGGCGGTGATAATGCCGTTCTCGATCAGGGCGCCGACGGCGACCTCGTCGGATAGCCGGATGCCGGCCCGGACGATGCTGCGCTCGGCGATCTTCCTGCGCAGCACTTTCAGGTGCTCGCCCACCCGCGCGGCCAGGCGGTCACGGAAGGCGGGATCAGAATCGAAGCATTCGATCTCGTGATGTGCATCGGTCACCTGGAGGGCGGCGCGCGCGATCTCGGGGGTGCGAGGCAGCGGCGTGCCGTGCGAGACATCGATCAGCCACGGGCGGCACCACAGCAGCGCAACCAGGAACAGCTTGGTGTTCGGGTCCAGGTAGAACGGCAGCAGCGTCGGGTCGCCTTCGGCGCGGGCGGCGTCCGGCTCGCCGGCTCGCTGCTGCTGCTGCTGGGGTCTCGGCGTGACGACGAGCCGCAGTGGCCGGCCCTCGTCGAGCATGGCCCGCGATCCGACGAGCGCGGTGCCGTGCCGCAAGAACCAGCCTTCTGACGGCTCGCTGTTCTCGTCCATCCGGGGAAGCCGCACCCGGTAGCCATCGCCCTCGGCGTACAGCGCGTGCGTGTGGCTAAGGTTCGCGACCCAGGCGCCGCCCGGTACAGCGGTGATGGCGCCGGCCCGGCGGGACAGCCCGCGCCCGGCCTCGATGACCAGATCGGTATCAGGGCCCCGGCCGAAGACCAGTTGGGTCCCCTCAGGAATCGCCGTGACAGTGCCGGACGGGGTGGTGACATACGCCGCTACCTGATCGGTATCCAGCGCCATGTGCGTCCTGCCCGTCGTGCGTCTGAGCTGTGTCGATTGTCCGGTGCTGGCCGGTTCGGCCGCCGCGTCCGGCTGGACCGACCGCCGGACGACGCGCGGAAGGAGGCCAGGCCGGATTGCAAATGCGGTAGCCGGCATTTTCAGGTCCGTTCTGTTACCCGGCGCATCCCGGAGTTCGGGGATAGCCCGATGTCGCCGTAGCGGGTTCACTCGTTCCTGACCAGGGCGAGGCTCTGCCGCAGCCAGGCAGTTCCGCGCGGTCGGCATCGTTCGCAGGTCGGCGGCGCGGCGGCAGCCAGTGCCAGGGAGAGGGGGGCCTGCGGGTCTCGTGCGGCGAAGCCTCGCCCTGGGAGAGCCCTCAGATCCGCAGGTTGTGGCTGGTCCGTCACGTTCGGGCCTGCTGCGCCGCGCGCGGCTTGCCCGCGCTCGAGGTGTTGATCGGGGTCGGCCGGGCGGCGCTGTCTTCTGGTCAGGCAACCTGCACGGAGCGCTTGGCCAGGCCGAGCCAGTAGCCGGTGATCGTCGTGACGGGCGCGGGGGATTCGGCAGCCCCGAGCGCGACGAACAAGGGTGCGTAATGCTCGGTGGTGGGGTGGGCATACCTGACCGCGGGCGCGCCACGGAAGCCGGCCAGCGAGTCGACGTCGCCACCGTCGAGCGCTAGCCCTGCCCAGTGATCGAACTCGGTCGACCAGGCCGGCGGCGTCGCGTTGAACGTGAAGTCGCGCAGGAAAGGCAGGCCGTGGGTGAGGAAGCCGCTGCCGATGATCAGCACTCCCTCATCCCGCAGTGGCCGGAGGGCAGCGCCGACTGCCAGCAACCGTTGCGGATCCAGACTTGGCATGGAGATCTGCAGGACCGGGATGGTGGCGTCCGGGTACATAACCGTGAGCGGCACGTAAGCGCCGTGATCCAGGCCGCGGTCTGGCACATCGGCGACTTGCTCGCGGCCAGCGAGTAGTGACCGGACCCGGCTGGCGAGGTCAGGCGCGCCCGGCGCGGGATAGGCGGCCCGATAGTACCGGGCAGCGAATCCGGCGAAGTCGTAGGTGAGCGGGGCGGCGTCGGTGGTGGCACCGATGGACAGCGGCGCGTTCTCCCAGTGCGCGGAGACGACGAGGATGGCCGTCGGCTCCGGCAGGGCGCGGGCCCACGCTTCGAGCTGGACGACCCACAGCGGATCGTCGACAAGCGGCGGTGCGCCGTGTCCCAGGTACAGCGCTGGCATCCGGCCCGGCTCGATCGCCGACGCGGCTAGCTGCGTGACGAGGGCCGCAGCGTTGGCCGGTACAGGCTCGTGGTCGGGCGCCTGCGCGCTCAGTTCTTCATCCATGGCTTCTCCGGCCGGCTGGCACCGCCGCACACTCGTGCGGCGCTTCTCACTAGCGACCGTAACCTGTTCGCGCTGGTGCCGTCGCGGCTGGCACAAGACCAGCGGGCAGGGTGACCGTGACCGGATGCGCCGGGTGACGCCGGCCAGGGTGACGCCGGCCAGGATGATGCCATGCGCGTTCTCGCCATCTCTGATACCCATGCGCCGCGGTTCTGGAAAGCATGCCCGGCGGCCGTGCTGCCATGGCTCGGCGCCGCGGACCTCATCCTGCACGCGGGCGACGTCTGCATCACGCCGGTGCTGGACGAACTCAGCCAGTACGCGCCGGTGCAGGTAGTACAGGGCAACAACGACGGCGCAGAGGTAGCGGCCTGGGGCGCCACTCCAACGCTGCAGACCGAGATCGCTGGCCTGCGCGTCGCGATGATCCACGACAGCGGCCCGGCGCCCGGTCGGCTACGCCGGCTGCGGCGCCTGTTCCCGGCCGCTGACCTGGTGGTATTCGGTCACTCGCATATACCGCTGGATGAGTGCGCGCCGGGACTGCGGATCTTCAACCCCGGCTCGCCTACCGACAAGAGGCGGCAACCGCACGGCACGCTCGGCCTTCTCGACATTGAGGACGGCCGCTTGATCGGGGCGCGTCTGGTGGAGGTCAGCTGAGCTCAGCGGCGGCAGCTGCGGTAGCAGCGGCCGCGTCGGCAGCGGCCGGAGCCGCGGCAGGGTCGCCCGCCGCACCGGCCGGTCCCGGCTCCGGCACCAGCCAGAGCACGCCAAGGGGCGGGATGGTGATCTCCGCCGACGCCGGTCGGCCGTGCCAGGGGATCTGCTCAGCCTCGACCCGGCCGTAGTTGCCGGTGTCGCTGCCGCCATAGGTGCCGGCGTCGGTGTTGAGCAGCTCGGCCCAGGGTCCAGCCGACGGCAGACCGATCCGGTAGTTGTGGTGCGGCATTGCGGCGAAGTTGCACACGCAGGCCAGCACGCTGCCGTCGGCGCCGTACCGCAAGAACGACAGCACATTGCCAGCCGAGTCGTTGGCGTCGATCCACTGGAAACCGTCAGGTGAGCTGTCCAGCTGGTAGAGCGCCGGCTGACCGGCGTAGAGCCGGTTCAGGTCCCGCACCAGCTGCTGCATGCCTGCGTGATTGGCGTACTGCAACAGGTGCCACTGCAGCCCGGTCTCCTCCGACCACTCATCCCCTTGCCCGAACTCCCCGCCCATGAACAGAAGTTGCTTGCCCGGGTGCGCCCACATGAACGCCAGCAGCCCGCGCAGTCCGGCGAACTGACGCCATTCGTCGCCAGCCATCTTGCGCAGCAGCGATCCCTTGCCATGCACCATCTCGTCATGCGACAGCGGCAGCACGTAGTGCTCGCTGTAGGCATAGATCATCGAGAAGGTCATCTCGTCGTGGTGGTAGCTGCGGTACACGGGGTCACGGCTGAGGTAGCTCAGCGTGTCGTGCATCCAGCCCATGTTCCATTTCAGCCCGAAGCCGAGCCCGCCCAGGTGCACCGGCCTGGTCACACCGGGCCAGGCCGTCGACTCCTCGGCAATCATCGTGATGCCGGGTACCTGCTTGTAGCAGGTTGCGTTGACCTCGCGCAGGAACGAGACGGCATCCAGGTTCTCCCGGCCGCCCAGCGAGTTCGGCGACCACTCGCCGGCCTTGCGCGAGTAGTCCAGGTAGAGCATGGAGGCGACCGCGTCTACCCGCAGGCCGTCGATGTGGAATTCCTCCAGCCAGAACAGTGCGTTGGCGACCAGGAAGTTACGCACCTCAGGCCGGCCGAAGTCAAAGATCAGCGTGCCCCAGTCCGGGTGCTGGCCGCGCTGCGGGTCGGCGTGCTCGTAGAGCGGCGTGCCGTCGAACAGCGCCAGCGCCCACGCGTCGCGCGGGAAATGCGCCGGCACCCAGTCCACCAGCACGCCGATGCCGGCTTGGTGCAGGCTGTCGACTAGGTACCGGAACTCATCGGGCGTACCGAACCGGGCGGACGGGGCGTAGTACGAAGTGACCTGATAGCCCCAGGAACCGCCGAACGGATGCTCGGCGACCGGCAAGAACTCCACGTGGGTAAATCCCATGTCCCGCACGTAGTCGGTGAGCTGGCTGGCGAGCCCTGAGTAGGACAGGCCAGGCCGCCACGAACCTAGGTGGACTTCGTACACGCTCATCGGACTGGTCAGCAGGTCCTGTTCCGCCCTGTCGGCCAGCCAGGCCGCATCGCCCCACTGATAGGTGGAGTGCGTGACGACCGACGCGGTCGCTGGCGGCCGCTCGGTCCAGTTAGCCATCGGGTCGGCCTTGCGGTGCCAGGTTCCGTCCGGGCCGCAGATGTCGTACTTGTAACCGGTGCCGGTTCCCACGCCCGGCACGAGCAGTTCCCATACCCCGGAGCTGCCGAGCGACCGCATCGGGTGTGCCCGGCCGTCCCAGTGGTTGAAATCGCCGATGACGCGAACGCCTCGAGCGTTGGGCGCCCAGACAGCGAATGAAGTGCCGCCAAGCTCTGGCCGGACCACCGCGCCGAGTACCGTCCACAGCTTCTCGTGCCGGCCCTCGGCGATCAGGTGCAGGTCAATGTCACCAAGCGTCGGCAGGTGCCGGTACGGATCGTCGGCGATGGACTCCGGCAGGTCTTTGTAGGTGACCGCCACGCGGTAGTCGGGCACGGCGGTGCCCGGGATGGTGGCAGAGAAGACGCCCTCGTAGACGTGGTGCATCGGCGCTCTGGTGCCGCCCGGGAGCACGACCTCAACTGACTCGGCCAGCGGACGAAGCGCACGGATGGTGATGCCGTCGGGGCCCTGATGACCGCCGAGGAGGGAATGCGGATCATGGTGGGTCCCGGCGATCAGCACGTCGATCTCGGCCTGGCTGATCTGATCGGCCGGGTAGATGCCCGCGGTCATGCCGCCGCCACGTAGTCAAGGGGGATCGATAGCCAGGATGGCCGGTGCCGGTGCTCGTAGACCACTTCGTAGACCGCCTTCTCTAGCGTCAAGGCTCGCAGCAGCGTGCCGTGGCCGTCAGGGTCGGTGCCGCCGACGGCCGCGTACCCCGCGCAGAACGCGTCCTGGCACTGCTGAACCCAGGCGCTTGCCACGGCGGCCACGGGCTCCGCATCGGGATGGCCGACCAGCTGATGCCTGGCGGCATAATCGAACGACCGGAGCATGCCCGCGACGTCGCGCAGCGCCGGTGCTGGCGCCCTTCTGGTCGTGAGCGGAACTGCCGGCTCGCCTTCAAAGTCCAGCGCCACCCAGCCATGTTCGCCGAGCAGTACCTGGCCCAGATGGTAGTCACCGTGAATTCGCTGCAGCGCGACGGGCCGGCTGAGACCGGCTAGCGCCTCGTATGCCGACCTGACCTTAGGCTCGAACTCGGCCAGCGCAGGAACTGCCGCGATCGCCGCGGTCAGCTTGTCGTTCAGATCTGCGGCAAGAGCGGCGAGCTCGGACGCGGTCATGTCCCGGCTGCCGAACGCTCGCGCCATGTCGGCATGCAGTTCGGCGGTGGCGCGCCCGAGTTGCATTGCCTCGGCCGCGAACGGCAGGGCCACGTTTCCGGCCGCGGCACCGTTCGCTGCGCGCACCGGCTCGGTCAGGTACTCCTGCCCGTAGGCACCGTGTCGCGCATACAGTCGCTGCAGCTGCGCCAGGGCCAGCGTCCAGCCGTCGGCCGCGCCGCTGAGGAACTGCGATAGCACGCCGAGAAGCACTGGCTCGCCGTCCACGTCGGTCTCGATCCAGCCATACGGCGCCGCTACTCGCGCCGACCCTAGCCGGGCGAGCGCGTCGGCCACCTCCAGATCCGGGTTGGAGCCGGGGAACAGGCGCCGCAAGACCTTGAGGATTGCCTGGTTGCCGAAAACCAGGCTGGTGTTGCTTTGCTCTGCCCCGAGCACCCGGCCGCTGAGCCCGTGCGGGCGGCCCCCGTACTCGCCGGTCGCGTGCTCACCGGTAGCGTGCTCGCTGGTCCCGTGCTCGCCCTGCGCTGGCCAAAAGCCGCTGAGGAAGGCGGGCGCGCCCGGTTCGCGCACGAACCGGATCTGGCCTGCCAGGCGCTGCTCGCCGATGCCGCGCAGCAACTCGTCGGCGAGCTCAGGGTCGTGCAGCGCGTCGTAACACGCGACCCCGTCGTGCTGACCGATCAGCGAGCTCATCAGCGGCGGCAGCATCTCGGTGCGGTAACCCACCAGGACCTGGAACCTGGCGCTCCCGCTAGGCAGCGCCACCTCGATGATCAGATGGCGCAGCGCCGGGTCTCCGTCCCGCAGGCTGGTGTCCGAGACGATGGCGAGTTCATCGAGGTCGATGCCGCGGCCGGGGAACCACCGCTGCCGAGGCAGCCAGCTGGCCAGCATGCCGAGCAGCACGGCCGGACTCGGTGCCGTGGCGTCGCATTCTGGCATTCTGCCGGGATCCGGGATCCGGTCAGACCGCGCGGTGCTGTCGAACACGCTGATCTCCTCCCCGCGACTGCACTGTTTATTCTGATTCGGGCACTGATTCGGGCCAGGCCGTGCTCGAGGCGGGCATGACCCGGCCTGGCCAGGCGCGTTACGGCAGCGAGTCCGCTGTGCCGAACCAGGCGATGGTGACCATCTGCACAGGACCGCCCACCTGGTGGCCGGCCTTGTCCGCAACACTGTGCGCACGCCAAAGCGGTCCGGTCCTGATCAATCCGCGCAACAGGGACAGCTGCGGGCCGCAGTAGTAGTCGATGACCTGGCCGTCGAACGAACCATGCGCGCCCTGGAGCAGGATGCACCGCTGGCCGCCAGCCAGTTCGACCCCCCAGGGCTCGCTCGCGCCGCCGGGCTGCGCGGGAATCGCGCCGAGCTGACCGGTCACCGACAGTCTGGTTGCGCTCGCCGACCATGGCTCGGGCAAGCACAATACCGTCGGTCTGGCAGCCTTCTCCGCCCAGCACGGGTCGTACACGGCGTTGCCGGCGAAACACCGGTAGGCCCGGCCGATCGCCTCCGAGCCCGGCTCGCACGCGGCCTGGCCGGGCACGCTTGTCATGCGGATGCCGGCGGCGGCCGTGCCGCCCGGCCCGACCGGCGCAACGTGCACCTGCCTGGTCACGGCGCGGGCCGGCAGCGTAACTCGTGTCGAGGTGCACGCCGCCAGTAACGCGGCCGCCACGATGGCCGCCAGCACGATCCGAGGTGTCACTACCGCGACCTCATCGCAGTCTGTCGCCGGGCGCAACGCCACGGCCGAATGGCACAGATCGTACCCGAGCCCACCGCGGTGGGACGAGAATGGCAGGCGGCCGCCTACCGTCGAAGGGAAGTCATGACCGGGGGAAACGCCGCAGACCACGGCAGCACAGTCAGCATCGCCGACGCCGGGCCGATGATCGTCGCGACCGTGACGCTACCCGACTGCACTCCGGCCGCCGCGCTTGCCGCATTCACCGATCCGGGTGTGCTGGCGCGCTGGTGGCGCGGAGAACTCGCCGTCGACCTGGCTACCGGCGGCCGGTACACCGTGGCGTTCCCGGCGATGGGAGCGACCCTGACCGGCACGGTGCTGAGTTATGACCCGGCCGGCGGACTGGAGTTCAGCTGGAGCTGGGACGGCCAGGCGCCGGACAGCACGGTCGTGGTCCGCGCGAGCGCCGGGCCTGGCGACGGCTCGACGCGGATGATCATCGAGCACGGTCCGCATGCCGACGACGCGGCCGGTCGGACAGCGCATCAGGAGCACTCCGACGGCTGGGAGTTCTTCCTGCCGCGGCTGCCTGCCGCCGTCGCGGCGTCCTGAGTCATGGCCCAGCCGGTGCGGCGCGACTATTCACGGGAAGTGGCTCCACAATCCGGACGAATCGCATCGTCAGCACGACCAAAACCGATGAAAGGTCGTGCCGCCGGCTGCCTCGGGGCGCGCATGGCGGCGACTTGCCTAGTAATATCCGTTTCGCTCGGCTGGTGACCGCTGCTCGACTGCCCGGCGCATGCGCCTGAGGTACGGCGTCCCGCCCTGGTTCGGCGAGAACGCGATAGATCGCAGCTCGGCGGCTCTATACCCTGTCAGCATGGAGGCAGCGGCTAGCGGGCTGCTGGTCAGCCTGCTCGGCCCGGTAGAGATCTCGGCATCGGGTCACCGGCCAGAGATCAGCCAGCAGGGGCTGCGTGCGCTACTGGCCCTGCTGGCACTGACGCCTGACCGGATCGCCGCGACCTCGGTACTGATCGACGGTCTGTGGCAGGAGGCGCCAAGCCGGCCGCGAGAGCTCAATCTGCATGCCCGTGTCTTCCAGTTGCGCAAGCAACTGGCAGCGCTCGAGCCAGACCGCGAATGTTCCAGGATCGTCACCCACGAACGCGGCTATCAGCTGACTCTTGCGCCCGATGAGCTTGATCTGAGCAGGTTCGAAGCGCTGGCCGATCGCGGTAAGCGGGCGGCCAGGGCGGGGGATCCGGCAACCGCCGCGGTGCTGTTGCAGCAGGCACTCGGGCTGTGGCGCGGACCGGCTCTCGCCGATGTCGTCGGCTCCTCCGACCGGCTGGCTGCCGAGGCCAGCAGACTGCAGGAGCTACGGCTGGACGTATGCGCCGACTATGGCGACGCGATGCTCGCCGCCGGCTGGCACCGCGAGCTGATCGGCGAGCTGGCAGTTGTAGTCGCCGACCACCCGTGGCGGGAACCGCTGCGGCACCAGCTCATGCTCGCCTACTACCGGTCCGGCCGGCAGGCCGATGCGCTGGCTTGCTACGACGAAGGCTGCCAGGTGTTCGAGCGTGACCTTGGCGTGCCGCCAGGACCTGAGCTGACCGTCCTGCGGCGCAGGATCCAGCAGGCCGACCCCGCGCTGATCACCCCGCAGGGCGCGCTGGCGAGGCCGGCCCGGTTGCGGCGGCACGTCATACCGAGGCAGCTGCCGGCCGCGATCCGCTTCTTTGCTGGTCGTGAGGCCGAGATCGGGCAACTGGACGCGCTGCTTGGCCAGGCGCCTGCTGGCGGCGCCGTGGCGATCATGGCGATCTGCGGCACGGCCGGCGTCGGCAAGACCGCGCTGGCGCTGCACTGGGCGCACCGGGTCGCCGACCGATTCCCCGACGGTCAGCTGCACGTCAACCTCCGCGGCCACGATCCGGCCGGCCCGGCGGTCAGCCCGGCCGATGCGATCCGCGGCTTCCTGGACGCGCTCGGCGTGCCCGCGGGCGAGATTCCCGACTCCGCCGCTGCGCAGGTAGCGCTCTACCGGTCGGTGCTGGCCGGCCGCCGGATGGTCATCCTGCTCGATAACGCCAGCGACCCGGCGCAGGTCAGGCCGCTGCTGCCGGCGTCGCCAGGCTGCGTGGTACTGGTCACCAGCAGATCGGCACTGACCGGGCTGACCACCGCCGACGGCGCCGTGCCGCTGCCGCTCGGGCTGGTCAGCCGGGCTGACGCGGAGAAGTTGCTGGCTGGCCGGATGGGTCAGGCAAGAACAGCCGCAGAGCCTGCCGCCGTCCGCCAGATCATCGAGCGTTGTGCCAGCCTGCCGCTCGCGCTGACCATCACCGCGGCCAGGGCAGCGGCGAATCCCGCGGCCCGGCTCGCCGCGCTCGCCGACGAGCTGAACCCGGCCGGGGATCGGCTGGACGCGCTGGATTTCGGTGATCGCGCAAGCAGCGTGCGATCGGTGTTCTCCTGGTCGCTCCGGCAGCTCAGCCCGGGCGCCGGCCGGCTCTTCCGGCTCCTCTGGCTGCACCCGGGCGCCGACGTCACCGTTCCGTCAGCTGCCAGCCTGGCCGGCCTGCCGCAAGCGCATGCCAGGCGGCTGGTGGCTGAGCTGGTCAATGCCAACCTCCTGGCGGAGCACGCACCCGGCCGGTACACCTGCCATGACCTGCTGCGCGCCTACGCCGCCGAGCAGGCCAGCCTGCTGGAATCGGCAGCCGATCAGGAACTCGCGATCAGCCGCGTCCTCGATCACTATCTGTGCACCTCGAGCCTGGCCAGCGCGGTTATCTTCGGATGTCACGACCTGCCCCAGCCGAGTGCGGCCGAGCTCGCTGATCGTGAGGTCAGCCCGGAGCCGCCCGCGAGCCGGCCAGCGGCCATCGCCTGGTTCCAGGCCGAATATCAGATGCTGCTGGCGGCTGCCGCGTTCGCGGCGGCGCGCGGCCTGGACGCTTATGCCTGGCAGATTCCGTGCACGCTGACCGAGTACTTCCGTGTCACGGCCACCAACCGCGACTGGGCCAGGCTGAACGAGGCCGCTCTGGCCGCCGCCGAGCGGCTCGGCGACGCCGGCGCGATCGGCCGCGTCCGCTTCAGCATCGGAACGTACTTCCGGATCACCGGCGACTTCGCCGGCGCGTTCGCCAGCCTGGCCAAGGCGCTGCAGGCGTTCGAGACGTCCGGCGATGCGCCGGCGCTGGCCGCTACTCACCTGGCAATCGCCAAGGTGCATTTCTCGCTGCGGGCGGCGCACCCGGAGGCGGCGCTGGTGCGCGATAGCGCGGCAGCCATCGCCCGCGGCAGCCAGGCACTGGCCATCTACCGGCAGCTCGGCGATGCGACCGGCGAAGGCCGGGCGCTGGTGGAACTCGCCAACCACTATCTGGCCAGGGGTGAGCTGGTGACCGCGCGGGAGCACTGCACGCGGGCGATCGCCCTGTTCGGCAGCAGGGACGATCAGGCCACCGTGGCGGAGGCCACCGAGACCCTCGGCCGGATCCACTTCGGCCTCGGGCAGTACCCGCAAGCTATCTCCTGTTATCTGGACTCGCTGCGGCGCAACGCGGAGGCAGGGATCATCATCAGGCCGCCGCACGTCCTCGATGACCTTGGTGACGCTTATCTCGCGGTCGGGAATCTCGCGGCCGCCGAGGCGGTCTGGCAGGAAGTCGTGGATCTTGGCATTCGCCAGGAACAGCGCAAGGAGATTCCGACCTGGCGGCGTGATCGCGTGCTGGCCAAGCTACAGCGGCTGGCCGCCGCCGCCGCCACCGCCAGCGCAGCCGCCGCCGACGGCCGCGCCTTGGCCGGCCCGACCTAGCGCGTCACCTTGGGGCGCGGGCCGGCCCCGCCGATCGGCCGGCCATCAGGGACCGTATCCAGCTGGCGGCTTCAGCATCAGCCAGTAGAACGCGTAACCAGGCAGCGTGAGCAAGTAGCTGAGCTCGCCGATGGGCGGGAACGCTACCCCGCCCATGGTCTCCACCGGTACCGCGCCCGCGAACCGGCTCAGGTCGAGCTCGACCGGCTGCGGGAACTTGGACAGGTTGTTCACGCACAGCATCCGGTCGGCCGTGTCGTCCCGGGCATCCGGGCCGCCGTGACTGCCTGCGTCGCCGCTGCGGTACTCGCGCACGAAGGCCAGCACGCTCGGATTGGACGAGTTCAGCTCGTGATACTCGCCGAGCGCGAACACCGGGTGCCGCTTGCGGATCTCGATCATCCGCCGGGTCCAGTTCAGCAGCGAGCCGTTCATCCGCTCCTGCGCCTCGACGTTCAGGCCCTGATATCCGTAGATCGGGTCCATGATCAGCGGCAGGTACAGCCGCGCCGGGTCGCACCGGGAAAAGCCCGCGTTGCGGTCGGGGGTCCATTGCATCGGCGTCCGAACGCCGTCTCGGTCACCGAGCCAGATGTTGTCGCCCATGCCGATCTCGTCGCCGTAGTAGAGCACCGGCGAGCCTGGCAGCGACAGCAGCAAGGCGGTGAACAGCTCGAGCCGGTCCCGGTCGTTGTCCAGCAGCGGCGCGAGGCGGCGCCGGATGCCGATGTTCGCCTTCATCCGCGGGTCGCGCGCGTACTCGGAGTACATGTAGTCACGCTCGTCGTCGGTGACCATCTCGAGCGTCAGCTCGTCGTGGTTGCGCAAGAAGATGCCCCACTGGCAGCCCGACGGTATCTGCGGCGTCTGCGCCAGGATTTCTGAGATCGGGTACCGCTGCTCGCGCCGCACGGCCATGAAGATGCGCGGCATCAGCGGGAAGTGGAACGCCATGTGGCACTCGTCGCCGCCGACAGCCGCGTCGCCGAAGTACTCGACCACGTCGGCTGGCCACTGGTTCGCCTCGGCCAGCAGTACCCGGTCCGGGTAGAGCCTGTCGATGTCCGCCCTGACGCGCTTCAGGTATTCGTGCGTCTCCTTCAGGTTCTCGCAGTTGGTGCCCTCGCGCTCGTACAGGTACGGCACCGCGTCCAGCCGGAACCCGTCAATGCCGAGGTCGAGCCAGAACCGCAGCACCTCCATCATCGAGTCCTGCACGTTCTGGTTCTCGTAGTTCAGGTCAGGCTGGTGCGAGAAGAACCGGTGCCAGTAGTACTGCCCGCGCACCTGGTCGAAGGTCCAGTTCGACTGCTCGGTGTCGACGAAGATGATCCGCGCGTCGCTGTACCCGGTGTCGGCGTCGGACCACACATAGAAGTCGCCGAACGGGCCGTCCGGATCAGACCTGGAGGCCTGGAACCACGGATGCTGGTCGCTGGTGTGGTTCATCACCAGGTCGGCGATGACCCTGATACCGCGCGCGTGCGCCTGCTCCACCAGCGCGACGAAGTCGCCGATCGTGCCGAACTCCGGCAGGATCGCGGTGAAGTCGGCGATGTCGTAGCCGCCGTCCTTGAGCGGCGATGAGTAGATCGGCAGCAGCCAGATGCAGTCGATGCCCAGCCATTGCAGGTAATCCAGCCGCTCGATCAGGCCGCGGATGTCGCCGGTTCCGTCGCCGTTGGAATCGCTGAAGCCGCGGATCAGCACCTCGTAGAAGACCGCGCGCTTGTACCACTGCGGATCTCGCGGCGTCTCGAACGAAAACGAGTCGGGCACCGGCTCGCTGGCCGCCACGTTGAATTCCGGCAACCCGGCAGCCTCCGCCCCGGCTAGGTCGCGCGCCTGCCCTGACTGATCCACTCCCGCTCTCCTGCTCGTGTTCGATTCCGTGACACGCGGCCGCGGTCGTCGGCCACCACGTTCCCGGTCTTGCGTGGAAGACACACGACAGCGACTGCGGACTTGCCGGTTACCGCGCGGTCACGGTCAGGACGTGTGCCGGTGTCACGGTTGGGTCGAGCCGCACGTAGTTACCCATGCCCCAGCGAAATTCCTGCCCGGTGAGCTCGTCGGTGACGCCGAATCCCGCTCCCGCGTCGAACCCGAGTGCTCCGCTGTCAAGCCAGACAGTAGCCTCGCGTGCCTGGACAGGGTTCAGGTTTACCACGACAAGAACTGTGTCAGGCGTGTCGCCGTACTCCGCCCCGGTTCGCTTGGAAAAACAGAGGATGTCGGGCTGGTCGCTGTAGTGGAACCGCAGGTTGCGCAGCCACTGGAGCGCCGGGTGCGCGTTCCTGATCGCGTTCAGCCTCGTGATCAGCGGCGCTATCGTCAGGCCAAGATCGGCTGCCCGGTTCCAGTCGCGCGGCCGGTAGGCGTATTTCTCCGAGTCCAGGTATTCCTCGCTGCCGGGTATCAGCGGAATGTTCTCGCACAGTTCATAGCCGGAGTAGACACCCCAGGACGGCGTCAGCATGGCCGCGAGCACTGCCCGGACCGCGAACGCAGGCGGGCCGGCGTGCTGCAGGTACTGGCACAAGATGTCCGGCGTGTTCACGAAGAAATTGGGTCGCATGTACGGCGCGGCCGGCCCGGCCAGCTCGGTCAGGTACTCGGTCAGCTCGGCGCCGGAGTTCCGCCAGGTGAAGTAGGTATACGACTGGTGGAAGCCGATCTTCGCCAGCGAGTGCATCATGGCAGGCCTGGTGAACGCCTCGGCCAGGAAGATCACGTCAGGGTCGGTGGCGGCGATGTCGGCGAGCAGGCGCTCCCAGAACGGCAGCGGCTTGGTGTGCGGGTTGTCCACCCGGAAGATCCGCACGCCGTGGCTCATCCAGTGCCGTACCAGCGCGATTACCTCGGCGTAGATCCCGGCTGGGTCGTTGTCGAAGTTGAGCGGGTAAATGTCCTGATATTTCTTCGGCGGGTTCTCGGCGTAGGCGATGGTGCCGTCGGCCTTGGTGGTGAACCATTCCGGGTGCTTGGTCACCCACGGGTGGTCGGGGGAGGCCTGCAATGCGAGGTCCATGGCGACCTCCATGCCCAGCCGCCGCGCGCGCGCCACGAACGCGTCGAAATCCTTGAATGTGCCCAGATCCGGATGAATCGCGTCGTGGCCGCCGTCGGGCGAGCCTATCGCCCACGGCGAGCCAGGATCGCCGGGGCCGGCGATCAGCGTGTTGTTCTGGCCTTTGCGCGCGGTCGTGCCGATCGGGTGCACCGGCGGCAGGTACACCACGTCAAAGCCCATGTCGGCGATCGCGTCCAGCCGCCTGGCGGCCGTCTTCAGCGTGCCCGACTTCGGCTTGCTGCGGTGCGTCGGGTCGAGCACCGCGCCCTCCGAGCGCGGGAAGAACTCATACCAGGACCCGAAAAGGGCACGCTTGCGGTGCACGATGAGCGGATAGCTTTCCGTCTGCGTCAGCATGTCCCTGAGCGGGAACGCGGTGAGCGCGGCCCGCACCGCTTCGTCGCCGGCGGCCGTCAGACGGTCCAGCGGCGGCAACTCGGGATCGGCAAGCAGCTTGGCCGCCCTGGTCAGCGCCTTCCTGGCGGTCCTGGCCCGGCCCGCCTGCTCGGCGGGCAGGCTGTCCGGCGCCGGGACCAGTTTGGCCGCGCGCTTGAACAGCAGCACGCCCTCGGCCAGCATCAGCTCGGTGTCCTGGCCGATCGGCACTTTGATGCCGGCATCGTGCCACCAGCGCGCCACCGGATCGCCCCAGGCCTCGAGAGTGAAATGCCACAGTCCCTCGCTGGTCGCGGCTACATCGGCGCCGTAGCGGTCGGTGCCCTCGGCCAGCTCCCGCATGTACACCAGGGGCTGACGGCGCCCTGACGGGTCGGTCAGCACCACGCCGGCCCGAGCATCTCGTGGCCTTCGCGGAAAACGGTGGCGGTGACGGGGAACGTTTCGCCTGGCACGGCCTTAACTGCGGAACTGGCGGGCTGGCCGGCGATGACCACGGCCGGCTGCACGTCGAGGATGGGGATCCTGCCGATCACGGGATGAAAGCTACCCATCTGTCCGGCCGTCAATGCTCACCGGGTCACCTGGTTGCGAACGACGGGCACGGCCTGGTCCCTCGCCGCGGCCGGCCGGGGCAGGAACGCCGGCGCACGCCGGGCCGCGCTGGCGCAGTCACGAGGTCACGTACCTGCCCGTGAGCAGGGCGATCCGGCGGCCGGTGGCATGAAGCTTCGTCCTCGCGGGAATGCAGATTGCCGACGGCCGCGTCGATGGTGCCCGGCCGGGTCAGGTCGCGAGCAGTCCGCGGCGTCAGCGCTTGCCAGGGGTTCGGTGGGGATTCCCCCGGGCGTACATATTAAGGTCGCTGTGCGTGAGAGCTATCCGCCGGTTCACGATCCACCCGGTCCTGCCAGAAGGCCTGGAGGCGCTGCACGCGCTGATGCAGAACCTGCGCTGGTCGTGGGACACCGAGACCAGGCGGCTGTTCGCTGTCCTCGATCCCGGCAGCCATGACCTGTTCGCCGAACGGGATCCGGTGGACTTGCTCGGGCGGCTGCCGCAAGACCGGCTGACCTATCTGGCCAGCGAGCCCGGCTTCCTGCGCGGTCTCGCCGAGGCCAGCAGCGACCTCGCCGAGTACCTGACCGGGCCGCGGTGGTACCAGGCCGAGCAGGGCACAGGAATCGACGCGATGCCCGCCGCCATCGCCTACTTCTCACCCGAGTACGGGATCGCCGCGGCGTTGCCTCAGTACTCCGGCGGCCTCGGCATCCTCGCTGGTGACCATCTCAAGGCGGCCAGCGACCTCGGCGTTCCGCTGATCGGCGTGGGCCTGCTGTACCGGCA
Organism: uncultured Actinomycetota bacterium; assembly: GCA_963767215.1. Classification (GTDB taxonomy): domain Bacteria; phylum Actinomycetota; class Actinomycetes; order Streptosporangiales; family Streptosporangiaceae; genus JAJYUU01. Next base: position 465,918 of record CAVYDE010000005.1, on the reverse strand, counting down.
CGGCTACTTCACCCAGTCGCTGTCGCTGGAAGGCTGGCAGACCGAGCGGTACCCGGCCTCGGATCCGAACGGCCTGCCGCTCACGCTGCTGCGGGGGCCGGGCGGCAGTCCGGTCCGGGTATCGGTCACGCTGGCCGGCGGCGAGCAACTGTCCGCGCAGATCTGGGAAGCCAAGGTCGGCCGGGTGCCGCTGCTGCTGCTCGACTCCTATGTCGAGGACAACGGCCAGGACCTGCGCGAGATCACCGACCGGCTGTACGGCGGCGGAACCGAGCACCGGCTCAGGCAGGAACTGCTGCTGGGCATCGGCGGTGTCCGTGCTGTCCGTGCCTACTGCCAGATCACCGGGCATCCAGAGCCCGAGATCTTCCACACCAACGAGGGCCACGCCGGGTTTCTCGGTCTGGAGCGAATTCGCGAGTACACCGGGCGCGGCCTGGGCTTCGACGAGGCGCTCGAACTGTGCCGCGCGGGCACGGTGTTCACCACGCACACGCCGGTGCCGGCTGGCATCGACAGGTTCCCGCTCGAGCTGGTGTCGCGTCAGTTCGCCGAGGACGGGGGTGCCGAGCCTGGTCTGCCGCTCGACCGGATCCTGGCGCTCGGCGCGGAGACCTTCACCGGCGGCGATCCGGCCGTCTTCAACATGGCGGTGATGGGGATGCGGCTGGCGCAGCGGGTCAACGGCGTCAGCAAGCTGCACGGAGCGGTCTCCCGCGGCATGTTCACCGGCTTGTGGCCAGGCTTTGACCAGGCAGATGTGCCGATCACCTCCGTCACCAACGGCGTGCACGCCCCCACCTGGGTGGCGCAGGAGATGGTCGACCTGGTCAGGTTCTCTGCCGACTGGGCAGCGACCGAGCGAGCGGCAGGCCAGCCGGGTGCAGGTCAGCGCGGCGCTGGTGAGCTGCGTACTGGTCAGCCTGGCTCTGATCTGGCCGGTTCCGGCACGCCTGACCAGGTAGAGGCCAGGCCGCTGCCCGCGGATCCGCTGCGCGACCAGGGGGCGACGGATCCCGACCACGAGCGCGCCTTCTGGGAGCAGCTGGCCGCCGATCCGCTCCGGGTCTGGCAGGTGCGCAGGGTGCTGCGCGGCCGGCTGGTCACCGAGGCCAGGCGCCGGCTGCGCGCGTCGTGGCGGCAGCGCGGCGCGTCCGATGCCGAGCTGATGTGGATCGACAACGTGCTCGACGAGGACGTGCTGACGATCGGCTTCGCGCGCCGGGTGCCCTCCTACAAGCGCCTGACCATGATGCTGCATGACCCGGCGCGGCTCACCGCGCTGCTACTCGATCCGAGATGGCCGGTGCAGATCGTCGTGGCCGGCAAGGCGCATCCCGCCGACGATGGCGGCAAGCAGCTGATCCAGCAATTGGTGCGCTTCGCCGACCATCCGGAGGTACGGCACCGCATTGTGTTCCTGCCCGACTACGACATGGACATGGCGCGCACCCTGGTCCAGGGCTGCGACGTCTGGCTGAACAACCCGCTGCGCCCGCTCGAGGCGTGCGGCACCTCGGGCATGAAGGCCGCGCTGAACGGCGGGCTGAACTTGTCCGTGCTGGACGGCTGGTGGGACGAGTGGTTCGACAGTCACAACGGGTGGGCGATCCCGTCCGCCGACGGCGTGGCCGATCCGTCCAGGCGGGACGAACTCGAGGCCGCTGCGCTGTACGACCTGATCGGCACGTCGGTGGCACCGCTGTTCTATGACAGCAGCGCCGGGGAGATGCCGGTCCGCTGGATGGAGATGGTGTCGCACACCCTGCGCACGCTCGGTCCGCGAACTCTCGCCAGCCGGATGGTGCGGGAGTACGTGACCGAGCTGTACACGCCGGCCGCGCGTTCCTCGCGTACCCTGGCCGGTCCTGGCTTGCACGCTGCCGGTGCTGCCGCCGGCTCTGCCGCCGCGGAGTCGGCCTTCGACGGCGCGCGTGAGCTCGCGGCCTGGAAGCAGCGGGTCACCAAGGCGTGGCCCGGCGTGCGGATCGAGCACGTGGAGGCCGACGACGGGGACCTGAGCCCCGGCGGGCGGCTGATAGTCCGGGCGAGCGTGGCACTCGGCGCGCTATCTCCTGGTGACGTCGCGGTGGAGGTCGTGTACGGGCGGGCTGCGGACTCCGACGAGATCGCCGACCCGTCGCGGTCGCCGCTGGCCCTGGACGGCCAGGTGGGATCTGACGGCGTGGCCAGATACTCCGGTGCCGCCGAACTCGGCCAGCCTGGACCGTTCGGCTACACCGTCCGGGTCTTGCCTAGTAACAGCCTGTTGTCAGGTCCGGCTGAACTTGGCCTTGTGACATTGCCGGAAGCACCTGCCGGAATGGTTAACGGCGACCTGCGCTAGTTCGCAGTAGGCCGTTGTTCTGGCAGTTCTTCGCCATATTGGCGCGCATTGAGCCGTCGGCCGCCGGCCGGGTCGCAGCCTTAACGGCAGCATAACCGCGACATGAATCCGAGCGTGCGCCGCAGCGGCGGTAAACCGCTGGCCTGCGCATAGGGTCCGTATATCAACGGGCAAGACGGGCCAGTCAAGGAATTTCCTTACGTGCCAGATGGAACGCCAGCAAAGGCGGGGTCGATGTGACATCCTGTGATAGAACGCTGTCGGTCGGTGACGATCACAGTCCGTCACGTTCTGTTACATCACCATTACCACCGAGTGCGAGAGGACCCTTCGTGAGAACTCAGATCAAGCCGGACACCCGCCTCCTGACCCCGGCAGAGGTTGCTGCGATGCTTCGGGTCGACCCGAAGACCGTGACCCGCTGGGCTCGTGGCGGCAAGCTCTCTTCGATCCGTACCCCCGGCGGGCACCGGCGGTACAGCGAGAGCGAAGTCCGCGGCTTCCTGAATGGCTGGCAGGGAGTGTCACTGCCACGCGCCGCCGGGGAGTGACCGGGCCGGTACCTGCCCCGGCAGCGGCCACGGGGCAGGTTCTCCCGGTCCTTTTTGCACGCTGCGCCACTTGCTCTGCAATAGATCGACTTGGCTGAGGAGGTGAGCGGCGTTCCGTCCGCAGAATTCGTAGTCGGAGTCGCGAATCCGCGCTACCGGTGACTACACAGTTTGATCCGTTTACCGAGGTTAACCGTGACTGGACCGCGACCTCGCCGGCCATTGTGCCGGGCAGTTCGCCGGCCCCGGCAAGGCCGGGCGGACTGGCAGGCTTAGCGGCGCTGCCGTCGTTAGCAAGTCCAGCTGCCGGCGAGTTCCTCGTCGTAGCCCGCCTGGCTGAGCGATGAGCGCCGGCACGCTGGCCCCGCGAGGGCGCCACCATCGCACGATCGGCTTGGTGGCGCCCGAGGTACCGGACGAGCGGGAGAAGTCGTCGTACGCCTGGCGATCACTGCCGTTGCTGGCCGCCGCGCTGGCGATCAGCGCGCTGTGCGTGATCGTGGCGCAGGTGTGGATGGAGATCAGCCATCCGATCCTGATCGTCTTCAGCTGGTACACCGCGATCTGCATCGCCTGCCAGGCGCTCAGCGTGCCGGTGAGCTTCGGCGGCAAGAACTTCGACCTGCCGTCTCATGTGCTCAGGGTCAGGTCGTGGCGGCCGGCCAAGTACCCGGATGTCGATATCTACCTGCCGATCTGCGGCGAGCCGATCGAGGTGCTCAGGAACACCTGGACCGGCGTGTACGAGCTGATCCTGGCCTATGCCGGCTGCGCCACGGCCTATGTACTGGACGACGGTCCGTCGAAGGAGGCCAGGGAGGCGGCCGGCTCGTTCGGATTCACCTACCTGCGCCGGCCAGATACCCGGGTGCACAAGAAGGCGGGCAACCTGAATTACGCGTTCAGCCGGACCGCGAGCCCGCTCCTGGTGACCTTTGACGCGGGCTTCCGTCCCAGTGCCGATTTCCTGGCCGAGACTCTTCCTTACCTGGAGGACCCGACAATCGGCATCGTGCAGACGCCGCAGTTCTACCGGGTGAGTCAGAGCCAGAGCTGGATAGAGCGAGCCGCCCGGCCGAGGCTGGAGATCTTTCATCGCGCCGTCCAGGTGTCGCGCGACCGGTTCGGCTCAGCGCTCTGCGTCGGCTCGAACGCGGTGTACCGGCGCGCCGCACTGGTGCCCACTGGCGGGTTCACCGTCATTCCGTACGCGGGTGACGCGCACACCGGGCTGGATGCCAGGTACAGCGGGTACCGGCTGAAGTACCTGCCGGTGCCGCTGGCGGCAGGCGTCTGCCCCGCGACCTTCGAGGGATTCCTGCGCCACCAGTACCGGTGGTGCTGCGCCGCCACGTCACTGATCTGGACCCGGCACATGTGGCGGGTGCCGATGCCGCGGTCGGCCAGGCTGCCGTATCTGGCCAGCTGGCTGAGGAACCTGACGGCCGGCCTGCGGACCGTGGTGCTCCCGCTCATCCCGGTCGTGCTACTCGGCTACCTGCCGGGCGAGATCAGGCCGCGCAACGCGCTGCTACTGGTGCCGCCGGTGCTGACCGCGCTCGTGCTGTACCCGCTCTGGCACAACTCGGCGCACAGCCCGCGCAACTGGCCGCTGTCGCTGGCCGCCGGCTGGGCTCAGCTGCTCGCGCTCTCCGACTTCGCCAGCGGCCTGGCGACGTCGTGGACGCCCACTCGCGAGCCGGCCGATGCCGCGCGCAGATGCTGGTTAGGCGTCATGATCTGGAACGGCGGGCTGGCGGTGCTGTGGGTCGTGCTTGCTACCTGGCGGACAGAGCAGACCGGCTCGGCGCGATTCATCGTGGTGGCGCTGCTCGGCCTGATCAACCTCGCGATCGTCGGGCGCCTGGTCGTCGCCGGGCAACGATCGGCATGACCAGCGCGGCACACGCTCTGTTCCTGGCTGGGCCGGCCAGCACGGGGATGTCGTCAGGTCCCGAACTGCCGATCACGATCGCTGTCGTCCACCGGCGGCACGTGCTCGGGCGCCAGCGCCTGCTCGGTCAGCGTGATGCCGAGCTGGCTGGCGATGGTCACCAGCAACTCGCGTGCCTGCTCGGTGTTCATCGCCTTGACCTGCGCCAGCATTTCCTGGCCAGCGGACGGCAGGCCCTGCTGCCCGCCAAGCAGCACAGCGGCGTCCTCGCGGTCTGCCGCCCGCAGTTCCTCGGCGGTCACGCCGGCCACCGCGGCCATCTTCGCCAGGGTCGCCGCCGGGCCGCGGACCTGCGCGTATACGCCGGGGCTGACGATCTGGTACCCGCTGGTGATCTGGCGCCAGCGTCCCTCGCTGAGGCCGGCCCGGCGCGCCGCTTCGCGCGCGGACAGCCCGCCGCGCGCGAGTGCTCGCGCGATAAGCACACCCCACGGGGGCGGGTCCGGACGCTCAGGCATGGACGTACCTTCGCACAGACTTCGCATCCGTGTCCACCCCGCAGATGACTTTCGATAATCACCGTTCTTGCAGGTAATCGGTCGGAGAATTCGGTTAGCCCGGACTGTATGACTTCGCGCGAAGTTCTTGACCCTTCGCGTTTCTTCGCAGTAGGGTAAGCGAGCAGGCAGCAGGGTCCTTGTGGCGCATACCGAGGGGGCAGCAGATGGGAGTGTCGCTCTCCCTGGAGGGGACGCGCCAGGCTGGCGGCCGCAAGCGAGCCGGCCAGCACACTCGCACGGCCGAGGAGCAGGCATGCCTGGACGCGCTGGCCGCCTTCCTGCGGTCTGACGCGGTCGGTGCGGGTCGTTGTCTCAGCAAGGTATCGAGGGCGAGCCTGGCATCCCGGCTGCTGCCCGCGGCCCGTGCTCTGGCCAGGGCCGCTGATTTGGTCCTCACCAGCGACGCATCGGCCATCCGCGGTCTTGAGCTCGATTTCGTGCTGTCGCCTGCGTGCCTGCTCGGGTTGTGCGACGGCCCGGCGGGCAGCTCGTCGTGCCTGTCCCCGTCCTGTCAGCACGACTGCCACTCGGAAGCCGCTGACGACGAGGGATCTGCCGACGGGATGACGAACTCCCGGCGCCGCGCCACCTAGCTGCTCGTCCTGGCCGCTGTCCGTCGTGGATAGCTGCCCGACCTGGACAGCTGCCCGTCCTGCGCTGGCCGTGCTCGGATTAAGATCGTGGCTCGGCACGGGAGGTGCATCATGGGCGAGCTGGTACAGGTCGAGACCGACCAGGCAGTTGCCACCATCAGGCTGCAGCCGGCCACCGATGAACGCACTGAGCGCGGCGGTCCAGGCGGAGTTGTCCGCAGCGGCGGCGCAGGTATCAGGCGACCCCTCGGTGCGGGCGGTCGTGCTCTATGGCGGGCCCAAGCTGTTCGCCGCTGGCGCCGATATCAAAGAGATGTCGGCCGCCAGCTACGCCCAGATGACAGCGGACAGCGCCAGGCTGCAGGCATCGCTGACCGCGGTCGCCAGGATCGGCAAGCCGGTCATCGCGGCGATCACCGGATACGCCCTGGGCGGCGGGCTTGAGCTGGCTCTGTGCGCCGACTTCCGGATCCTGGGCGCGAGCGCCAGGGTCGGCCAGCCAGAGATCTTGCTTGGTCTGATTCCTGGCGCCGGCGGCACGCAGCGCCTGCCGCGGCTGATCGGCCAGGCGAAGGCCAAGGACCTCATCTTCACCGGCCGTTTCGTCGGCGCTGAAGAGGCGCTGGCGATCGGGCTGGCGGACAGGGTAGTGCCCGACGATGAGGTCTACCAGGCAGCGCTTGACCAGGCAGCACGCTATACCGGCGGCCCGGCACTCGCGATCGCGGCCGCCAAGCAGGCGATCGACCTGGGGCTGGACACCGACCTGGCTTCCGGGCTTGAGTACGAGCGGCTCGCGTTCGCCGGGCTCTTCGCCACCAACGATGCCAGGACCGGAATGACCAGTTTCCTGGAGAATGGGCCGGGGAAGGCGACCTTCGCCGGGGAGTGAATCGCCGGAAGGCACCCGGCCGGGGCAGACTGAGCCATTAAGCAACGGCGGACCCGCGGGAGTGTGGGCATGACGGTGGACAGCGGCAGCGGGGCAGGTCTGCCTGACGACGGCGACGGGGGTCAGCTGGAGCCAGCAGATGGACTGTCGCTCGACCTGGTGACCGCGGCACTGCGTGCTGATAGCGGTGATATCGCCATCTATGCCAGGGTGCTGACCGAGTCGCTTGGCGAGTCGCTACCGCCGGACTGCGTGGTGGTGGACAGGGAGCGGTCGGTATCTGACCGGATGAAGGGCCGGCCAGGCACGGTCACCAAGGTGACGGTCCGGCTCGGCGACCAGGTGCTCACGCTTGGCCTCGAGCGGGGCGCGCCCGCCGCCGAGATCTGCAGCGAAGTCAGAGGAATCGTCTTGTCCCGCCAGCGCGTCCCCGTCGGCCAGTGGGCGGCGGCGCTGGCAAAGGCGCTGGTCAAGCACGCTGACGAGAACGCGCAGACGGCGCAGGCACTACGGCGGCTGGTAGCCGGGTCGTGACCGCGCGGAATGTCAGGAGGCTAGCCTGCGGCCTGCGCCGTAGGCTGTAGGGCTATGAAAGCTCACTCGGGGGAGGAGCGACTAGGCCCTTACTGCCTACGCGAGCAACTGGGCGAGGGCGGCATGGGCGTGGTCTACCTGGCCAGCGACCCCGGCGGCCGGCCCGTGGCGGTCAAGGTGCTGCGCCAGGGCCTGCCTGCTGAGGCGACGGCGCGGCGACGGCTCGCCCGCGAAGTGGAGACGATGCAACGGGTGCACAGCCCGTATGTCGCCGAAGTCATCGATGCTGATGTCGTGGGCAAGCAGCCCTACATCGTGACCAGGTACGTGGCCGGCCGCACCCTGGAGGATGTCGTCGGCGCAGATGGCCCGCTCACCGGCCAGGCGCTGGCAAGCCTCGCGCACGGGCTAGCCGAAGCGCTGGTCGCAGTGCACGGCGCCGGGGTGGTGCACCGCGACCTGAAGCCAGGCAATGTCATGCTCGTCGGCACCGAGCCGGTGGTGATCGACTTCGGCATCGCGCACGCGGTGGACTCGACCCGGCTGACCATGACCGGCATGTTCATGGGCACACCCGGTTACCTGGCACCGGAGGTCATCGAGGGCCGGCCGAGTGGTCCGGCGGCCGATGTGCACTCGTGGGGCGCCACCATGGCGTACGCCGCCACCGGCAACCCGCCCTTCGGCACCGGCCAGTTCGAGGCTGTGTTCTACCGGATCGTGAATGGTCAGCCCGAGCTGGCCAGGATGCCTGAGCCGTTGCTTCCGATCGTGCTGGCGGCGCTGGCCAGGGACCCGAGCAGACGCCCCTCGGCGGCCGACCTCGCCGAGAAGACAGCGAGTCTCGTTCCCGGCCTGCTGGTGCGGCGGTCACCCACCGTGGCGGCCAGCATGGCGGCCGCGCCGCCTTGCCAGAGCACGGTAACGGCACAGGACCTGCGGGTTCCGCCGCTCGCCGGTGCGGGCCCTGTGGCTCATGCCGCCGCAGCTGCTGCGCTCGCAGCCGCGGCCGCGCCGGCCGTCAGGCCAGTGACCAGGCCGATCGCAGTCCAGCCCAAGGACGACTTCGCTGACTTGCTGACGCCGGTTCGCTACGACCAGCGCGCGGTCCCGCCAGCGTGGCCGGCCGGGGCGCCCGGCTTCGCCGGTCCTCGGCTGCCAGGAGCCGGGCTGCCAGGAGCCGGGCTGCCAGGGGCCGTGCTGCCAGGATCTGGTGCCGCGAGGAATGGCGTGGCCGGCAACGGCGCGGCGGGAACCGGCCTGTCCGGCGCCGCGAGGCAAGGTCAGCCGATCTCCGGGGCGGGTCAGGCTGGCGCCGTCGCTGCGATGCCCCCGGCCTACGTCGGGCAGCAGGGCCAGCGGCCCGGCCGCCTTGCCGCGTCCGGCCAGGCTGCTCCGGCCCGGACGCCCCTGGTGCTGGCGACGCTGGCAGGCCTCGTGGCGATCAGCATCCTGCTGCCAGTCGCCGGGGCAGCGATCGCGCTGATCCTGCTCATTCTGCTCCGTGCTGCCGACGTGACCAGTCGCTGGCTGGCCAGGCGCCGGTCAGCGCAGGGTCCGCGGCGCAGCGATCCGGTCTCGATTACTGCCTTCTACCCCCTCGCGATCGTTCAATCGGTGCTCAGCTTCGTGCTGCTCGCGCCGCTGGCGCTGCTCTGCGCCGTGGCCGCGGCGACCATGGCCCTGCTCGCCGCAGGGTCGTCCCAGCTGCCGCGGGCCGGCGGTTACGCCGTCGGCGCCCTGGTGGCCTGCTACTGCATCGGGCCGGGTTCCAAGGCCTGCCGCAGGCCGCTGAGCAGGTTCTACGGCAGCCTCACCAGGTCGGCGCCGTCTGCAGTGCTTGGCTCAGTCGGCCTGGCCGCGCTGGCCGCCGCGGCAGTGGTCGCGGCGGTGACGCTGGCTCCCGCCTACTGGCCGGCCAGCCACCTCGGCAACCAGCTGCAGACCGCGACTATCAGCCATCCCGCGCTGAACCAGTTGCCTGGCCACCTTGCCGACATCGGCAGGCGCCTGATGCACTGGCTCGGCCAAGGGCTCTGACCGGGTGACGGCCGCGGGTAGCACAGCCCTGATCGGGGAGGCGCCGGCTGCACGGCTCTGCGCGGGGCAAGGCCGCGGGCAGCACAGTTTCGTGCAGAGCTAACGCGCAGGGCTAGCTAGCGATCAGCGACGGCACTGTCTGCGTGGTGTCTTCGGCCGCAGCCTGGCCGGTCCTGGTGTCTGCCGTCGCCGCCGCCGGCAGCGGCCGTACGAGGCCGCGTGCCACCACCTCGTTGGCGAGCCGCACCCGTCGATTCGGCCCCTCAGGGATCCTGAGCTTCTGGTAGAGCCGCAGCAGGTGCTGCTTGACGGCCGCCTCGGTGACGACGAGGTCGGCAGCGATGTCCCGCGACGTGGCCGGGGCGACGAATGCCTCCTCGCAGAGGGCTGGCTTGCACAGCGCGGCGACCACGTCGAGCTCGCGGCGGGTCAGCTCTGGCGCGGCCGACCTGCGCGGCTCAGTCTCGGGCAATGCCGCCTCGCTCGAAAGGCCGCCGACCCGGCACCGTGCGGTGCCGAACGACAGTACGTCGCCGTTTTCCAGCAGCCGCTGAGCTACGACCTTGCCGTTGACCCTGGTGCCGTGCCGCGATAATCCCAGGTCGCTGACGTAGGCGTAAGGCCCGCGGCGGACGATCTCGGCGTGCAGCTTGGATACGCTCGGGTTATCCAGGTGCACGTCGACCGCGGTGCCGCGCCCGATGGTAGTGACATCAAGACGCAGCCTGACGATGGCGCCGGTGCTCTCGATCCGGATGTGGGGGGTTTCCATGACGCTCCTCCGGCATGTCCGGCCAGCTAGTGAGGTGTCACCTTAGGGTTACCCAGCGCGGCCGACTCCATGCCACCCAGCTGGCTGAGGAAGCAGGCAATTTCGGGGCAGCACGGGCGCGGAAGTACACTGCCGAGCGGGCAACTGCGCAGGCTTCTTGGCGAGGAGGGCATATGGCGGGCGAGCCGTCACGAGGTCTGGCTGACGTGGTAGCCGCGTCCACCGCCCTGAGCGACATCGACGGCCGGGCCGGCCTGCTGTTCTATCGCGGTTACGACGTCAACGAGCTGGTCGGGAACGCCACTTTCGAAGAGATCGCATACCTGCTTCAGCGCGGCACTGCGCCAGGTCGCGGCGAACTGGACGGATACCGGGCCGAGCTGGCTGCCGGGCGGGCGCTTGGCGCGCTGGCAGCCGACGACCTGGCCGCGATCGCCAGGCAGCAGCGGCCGATGGCGGCACTGCGGAGCCTGGTCTCGCTCAGCAGTGCGGGCGACCCCGATGCGGAGTCGAACGAGCCGTCGGCCAATCTCAGGAAGGCCGCCAGGCTGACTGCGCAGCAGCCAGTCCTCGTGGCCGCTTATCACGCCGCCCGGCTAGGCAGGGCCCTGCCGGAGCCTGATCCCGGACTCAGCGTCGCCGCGAATTTCCTGCTGCAGCTGACCGGCGACAAGCCATCGGACCGGGCCGCCGAGATCTTCGATACCTGCCTGGTGCTGCATGCCGACCACACCATGAATGCCTCCACGTTCGCCGCGCGGGTCTGCGCCGCGACCCTGGCTGACATGCACTCGGCGGTGGTGGCGGCGCTCGGCACGCTGTCGGGTCCGCTGCACGGCGGCGCGAACGAACAGGTCATGATCAGCCTGGAGGGCATCAGGAAGGCCGGCGGAGATCCGGTCGAGGCGGTCGCGAGCCAGGTCGGCCGGCGGCTGGCGCAGGGTGAGAAGATCATGGGCTTCGGTCACCGCGTGTACAAGACCGAGGATCCCCGTGCCACGCACTTGCGCCGCATGTCACAGGAACTGGCCGCGGCTGGCGGCGACGACACCTATTACCGGATGTCGCGGCGGATGGAGGAGGTCGTCCTCGCTGAGAAGGGCCTCTACCCGAACGTCGATTTTTTCGCCGCGACCGTCTACCACTACCTGGGCATTCCCACCGACCTGTTCACACCCGTCTTCTCGGTCAGCAGGATGTCGGGCTGGACGGCACACGTCATCGAGCAGCACGCCGACAACCGGCTGATCCGGCCAGACAGTGAGTACATCGGGCAGCGCGGTCTGCACTGGATCCCGCTGGACGCCAGGTGAAGCACGCGGCGAAGTCCCCGCCAAAGTCAGCATCTGGCCAGCCCGCCGCGGGCCGCGGCCGGCTGACGGCTCAGCTGCCTTATGGCATCGTGCTTGGCGGGGTCGTGCTCGGACTACTGATCGTTCGCGGCGGTGGGCAGGCGGTCAGGGGCGGTACGTTGGTAATAGCGGGCGCGCTGCTGGCTGGCTCGGTGATCAGGCTGGTGCTGCCGGAAGGCAGGGCCGGGCTGCTCGGGTCCCGGCGGCGGCTGGCCGACGGCGCGGTGCTTGCTGTGCTCGGCGCGGGCCTGCTGATAGCGGGTCTGATTGTCCAGGTCCCAGGCTGACTCTGTCGCCTGCCGAGATCCAGGCGTGCAGACGTGGTAGGCACCGGGCGTCAGTGTCCGGTCAGGTTTCGCCGTGGCAATGGCGCCGGCGCGATGAAGGGAACGCATTCGCATGTCCAAGATAAAGGTGATCAACCCCGTCGTTGAGCTCGACGGAGATGAGATGACCAGGATCATCTGGCAGTTCATTAAGGACCAGCTGATCCTGCCTTACCTTGAGATTGATCTTGAGTATTACGACCTTTCCATAGAGCACCGTGATGCGACCGATGACCAGGTCACCATTGACGCTGCGAACGCCATCAAGCGGCACGGCGTGGGTGTGAAATGCGCCACGATCACGCCGGATGAGGACAGGGTCAACGAGTTCGGGCTTAAGAGGATGTGGAGGTCGCCGAACGGCACCATCCGTAACATCCTCGGCGGCGTGATCTTCCGCGAGCCGATCGTCGTCGCCAGCATCCCGCGCTTCGTGCCCGGCTGGACCGAGCCGATCGTTATCGGCAGGCATGCGCACGGCGACCAGTACCGGGCCACCGACTTCGTCGTACCCGGCGCGGGCACCATCAGGATTTCCTTCACCCCGGCCGATGACAGCATGGCGTCGATGGACTTCGAGGTCGCCGAGTTCACCGGCGGTGGCGTGGCCATGGGCATGTACAACTTCGACGACTCGATCCGGGACTTCGCCAGGGCAAGCATGCGCTATGCCCTGGACCGGGGCTGGCCGCTGTACCTGTCGACGAAGAACACGATCCTGAAGGCCTACGACGGGCGGTTCAAGGACATCTTTGCCGAGGTCTTCGAGGCCGAGTTCAAGGCCGACTTCGAGACCGCCGGGCTCACCTACGAGCACCGGCTGATTGACGACATGGTGGCCCAGGTGATCAAGGGCAATGGCGGCATCGTCTGGGCTTGCAAGAACTATGACGGCGACGTCGAGTCCGACATCATCGCGCAGGGCTTCGGCTCGCTCGGTCTGATGACTAGCGTGCTGATGACCCCGGACGGCAGGACCGTCGAGGCCGAAGCCGCCCACGGCACCGTGACCCGGCACTACCGTCAGCACCAGCAGGGCAAGCCGACGTCGACGAACCCGATCGCCTCGATCTTCGCCTGGACCAGGGGCCTGGCCCACCGAGGCAAGCTGGACGGCACGCCGGAGGTCACCGAGTTCGCCGAGACACTCGAGCGGGTCTGCATCGAGACGGTGGAGAGCGGGAAGATGACTAAGGATCTCGCGCTGCTGGTCGGCGGCGACACTCCGTTCCTGACCACCGAGGAGTTCCTGGCCGCGCTGGACGACAACCTGCGTGCCGCGATGACATCCGTCTGACGACGCGGTCGGCCACCCGCACCGCAGCTGAACTAGGTAAGGCAGTTCTGACCCACGGCCACGCGCCAGGAAAAGGAGATCAACTTCAATGGCCCGCACAGGTAAGGTAACCGTCGTCGGGGCCGGCTTCTACGGCTCGACTACGGCGCAGCGGCTGGCCGAGTACGACATCTTCGCGGAAGTCGTGCTGACCGACATCGTCGAGGGCAAGCCCGAGGGACTGGCGCTGGACATGAGCCAGTCGCGGCCGATCGAGGGCTTCGAGACGAAGATCACCGGGCAGACCACCGGACCGGCCGGCGAGGGTTACGAGGCGATCGCAGGCTCGAGCATCGTCGTCATCACGGCCGGCCTGCCGCGCAAGCCCGGCATGAGCCGGATGGACCTGATCGGGGTCAACGCCAAGATCGTCAGGAGTGTCACCGAGCAGGTTGTCAAGCACGCGCCGGACGCCGTACTGATCGTCGTGTCGAACCCGCTCGATGAGATGACCGCGCTGGCCGCGAAGGTCTCCGGCTTCCCTGCGCACCGGGTCATCGGTCAGGCGGGCATGCTCGACACTGCCAGGTTCACCAACTCGGTGGCCGTGCGGCTTGGCGTCCCGGTCGGCTCAGTCCGGACGCTGACGCTCGGGTCGCACGGCGACACGATGGTGCCGGTGCCTTCGGCTTGCACGGTGGACGGCAAGCCGCTGACCGACCTGCTGCCCGCGGCCGACATCGACGAACTTGTGGACCGCACGCGCAACGGCGGCGCCGAGATCGTGGCGCTGCTCAAGACCGGCTCCGCCTATTACGCGCCGTCCGCGGCCGCGGCCAGGATGGCCAAGGCGGTGGCGGAGGACTCCGGCGCCGTCATGCCAGTCTGCTGCTGGGTGGACGGCCAGTACGACATCTCCGGTGTCTTCCTGGGCGTCGAGGCCGAGATCGGCGCTACCGGCATCAAGAGGGTCGTAGAGCGCGACCTCACCGGCAGTGAGCTGGCGTCGTTGCGCGAGGCGGCGGAGGCGGTACGGGCCAAGCAGGCCGACGTCTCCAGCCTCTAGCCGCTCCGCGCCTCGGAGCGCGCCCTCACCTGGAGGGTTAGCCGCTGCGCCCCGGCAGAACCCCAGCGCACGGGGGCCAGCAGTTCGGGGCGTTGATGTCCGCTCCGCGACCGGGCAGACTCCTGCTCGGCAGCGAACAACAGGGCCAGCTTGGTGGTTAGCTGGCTGCTAGGCGGCGGAGGGCTAGCTCGGCGTACAGGGCGGTGCCGTCGGGCAGGACCGCGTCGTCGAAGACCGCCTCGGCCGAGTGGTTGAACGCGGCGCTGAACGGGTCGGTGTCCGGCGGGCAGGCGCCGAGCATCAAGAACGCGCCCGGCACCTCCTCCATCACGTAGGAGAAGTCCTCAGAACCTGTCAGCGGATCCGGGCGCGGCGACGTACTTGCCCTCGCCCAGCACCGCCGCGACGGTCTGCTCGGCGAACTCCAGCTCGGCTGTGTTGTTCACCGTGACCGGGTAGCCGTCGACGAACTCGCGCGGTCGCGGTCAGGCCGTGCGCGCTGGCGATGTCGCGGGCCAGCTTCGGGCCTGCCTTCTCGATCGCGGCACGCGCCGCCGGGGAGAACGAGCGGACCGTGGCGACGAAGTGCGCGTCGTCGGGGATCACGTTGTCGGCCGTGCCGGCGTGGAAGGTGCCGACGGTCAGCACGACCGGGTCGAAGACATTGAACTGCCTGGTCACCATCGTCTGCAGCGCCAGCACGATCTCGCATGCGACCGGCACCGGGTCGGCCGCGTGATGCGGCTGCGAGCCGTGGCCGCCGCGGCCGTGCACCGTGACGTGCAGCGTGTCGGCGGCGGCCATGATGGTGCCGACGCGGCTGGCCAGCATCCCGAAGGGCAGCAGCCCGGACGCGACGTGCAGGGCGTACGCAGCGACTGGCCGGTCGCCCGCCGCGTCCAGCACTCCTTCCTCGACCATGATCCGGGCGCCGCCTGGACCTTCCTCGCCGGGCTGGAACATGAAGATCACGTTCCCGGCCAGCTCGTCCTTGCGGGCCGACAGCAGCCGGGCCGCCCCCGCCAGCATGGCGGTGTGCAGGTCGTGGCCGCAGGCGTGCATCGCGCCGTCGATCCTGGAGGCGTACGGCAGGCCGGTCCGCTCGGTCACCGGCAGCGCGTCCATGTCGCCGCGCAGCAGTACCGTCTTGCCCGGCTTGCCCGCCGCGCAGCACCGCGGTGACCGAGCTCAGGCTGGTGCCGAGGGAGATCTCCAGCGGCAGGCCGTCCAGCGCGTCCAGCACCTTGCGCTGGGTGCGGGGCAGGTCCAGTCCGATCTCCGGCTCGGCGTGGATCGACCGGCGCAGCTCGGTCAGGTCCGCGGCGATCGAGACAGCCTCGTCATGAATGCCGGCCACCGGCCCACCGTTCCTTCCGTCCGTTAAGTAACTGTTCCGTGCCCGCCGTGAATCCCGGCCGGATAATCAGCAGTTAAGCCGCGGACTGCCAGCCCCGCGCCGGTGCCGCGGCGAGTACCGCTCGTCGCAGCGGGCAGACTGCTTAGACTATTGCAAACCACCGCGCGGCCGAGTTCCGGCTGCTGCCGGGACGCGGGGACCGGCGGCGTTCGCGCAGGCCTATCGGACGAGGGTCGGGGATCCGGACGTGAATGGCGTCGGCTGGGACGTTCTCCTCGTCCTCGCCGTCATCCTGATCGGCGGCTTCTTCGCGGCCGCCGAGATGGCCCTGGTGTCGCTGCGCGAAGGCCAGGTCCGCTCGCTGTCCCGGCAGGGCAAGCGCGGCCAGCGAGCCGCCAAGCTGGCCCAGGACCCGAACAGGTTCCTGTCGTCGGTGCAGATCGGCGTGACGCTGGCCACGCTGCTGTCTGGCGCATTCGGTGCCGCGCTGCTGTCCGACCGGCTCGGCGACGAGCTGGCAGCAAGTACATGCCGCGCGGGGTGGCCGGCCCGGTGGCGCTGATCGCGATCACGCTGGTCATCTCGTTCTTCACGCTGGTCTTCGGCGAGCTGGCGCCCAAGCGGCTGGCCCTGCAGCGGGCCGAGCGGGTCTCGCTGGTGGCCGGCCCGGTCGTAGACCGGCTGGCCACCGTGGCCAGGCCGCTGGTCTGGCTGCTGTCCAAGTGCACGAACGTGGTTGTCGGCCTGCTCGGCGGCGACCCGAACGCGACCCGCGGCGTGATGACCGACGAGGAGCTGCGCGACCTGGTGGCCGGTCACCAGGCCCTCAGCCCGGACGAACGGCACATCGTCGGCGAGGTCTTCGACGCCGGCAAGCGGCAGATCCGCGAGGTGCTGGTGCCGCGGACCGAGGTGGAGTTCCTGCCCGCCTCCATGCCGCTGGCAGCAGGCGTCGCGGCCACCGAGCACGCCAGGTACTCGCGGTTCCCGGTGTACCAGGAGTCCTACGACGACGTGATCGGCTTCGTGCACACCCGCGACCTGCTCAACCGCGGACGCTCCGAGGCCCGGCTGGTCGGCGAGGTGTGCCGGCCGGTCAAGTTCCTGCCGATCAGCAAGATGGTGCTGTCGGCGCTGTCGGAGATGCGCAAGGACCGCGCGCACCTGGCCATCGTGGTGGACGAGTACGGCGGCACGGCCGGCATCGTCACGCTGGAGGACCTGGTCGAGGAGCTGATCGGCGAGATCCAGGACGAGTACGACGAGGAAGCCAGCCATCCGCGCCAGCTGCACGGCGGCGAGCTGGAGGTCGACGGCCTGCTGAACCTGGACGAGTTCGCCGAGCAGACCGGGATCGAACTGCCGGAGGGCCCGTACGAGACGGTGGCCGGGTACCTGCTGGCCGCGCTCGGACATCTGCCGGAGGGCGGCGAGTCGGCCGAGGTGGCCGGGCGCAAGCTCACCGTGACCCAGCTCGACGGCCGCCGGATCTCCCGGGTGCTGGTGAGCCCGCTGCCGCAGGCTGAGCAGGACGCCGCGGCTGCTGGGCCACCGGGCCCGCCCGGCTAGCGCACGTAGACTTCCGGGTATGGCGGAGGACTGGAGCGAACCGACTGACCTGGAATCCCGGCCTGTTCTGGTGGTCGATTTCGGCGCCCAGTATGCCCAGCTGATCGCCCGCCGGGTGCGCGATTGCCACGTCTATTCCAGGGTCGTGCCGAGCACGATGCCCGCGCGGGAGATGCTGGCGCTGCGGCCGTCGGCCATCATCTTGTCCGGCGGCCCGTCCTCGGTCTACGCGCCGGGCGCACCGCCAGCCCCGGCCGGCCTGCTCACCGCGGGTGTCCCGGTCCTCGGTATCTGCTACGGCTTCCAGCTCATGGTGCGCGATCTCGGCGGCGAGGTGTCCCATACCGGAACGGGGGAGTACGGCGCGACCGAGCTGACCGTGGCTGCATGCCGCGGGCGTGCTGCTGGCCGGCCTGCCGTCGACCCAGCGGGTCTGGATGTCGCACGGCGATACCTGCGCCGTCCGCGCCGCCCGGCTTCACCGTCACCGCCACCACCGCGAGCACGCCGGTAGCGGCGGCCGAGGCGCCGGACCGGCAGCTGTACGGCATGCAGTTCCATCCCGAGGTCCTGCACACCGACCAGGGCATGATCATGCTCCGCCGGTTCCTGGACGCGGCCGGCTGCCAGCCGACCTGGACCATGCGCGGCGTCATCGAGGAGCAGACCGAGCGGATCGCCGCCCAGGTGGGCGACGGCCGCGCGATCTGCGGCCTATCCGGCGGGGTGGACTCAGCGGTCGCCGCCGCGCTCGTGCAGCGCGCGATCGGCACCCGGCTCACCTGCGTGTTCGTCGACCACGGGCTGCTGCGCTCGGGCGAGGCCGGGCAGGTCGAGAAGGACTTCGTCGCCGCGACCGGCGTCGAGCTCAAGGTCGTCGACGCGGCTGCGGTCTTCCTGCGCCGCGCTGGCCGGGGTGGCCGACCCTGAGCAGAAGCGCAAGATCATCGGCCGGGAGTTCATCCGGGCGTTCGAGCAGGCGGCGCGCGAGATAGCCGGCGAGAGCGATGCCGCCACGTTCCTGGTCCAGGGCACGCTCTATCCCGATGTGGTGGAGTCGGGCGGCGGTACCGGCACCGCCAACATCAAGTCGCACCATAACGTCGGCGGCCTGCCGGACGACCTGAAGTTCGAGCTGGTCGAGCCGCTGCGCGACCTGTTCAAGGACGAGGTGCGCCAGGTCGGCACTGAGCTCGGGCTGCCCGAGGCGATGGTCTGGCGGCAGCCGTTCCCCGGCCCTGGCCTGGCGATCAGGATCGTCGGCGAGGTGACCGCGGAGCGGCTGCGGATCGTGTCCGCGGCCGACGCGATCGCGCGGGCCGAGTTGTCAGCGGCCGGGCTGGACCGGCAGATCTGGCAGTGCCCGGTGGTGCTGCTGGCCGACGTCCGGTCGGTCGGCGTGCAGGGCGACGGCCGCAGTTACGGCTATCCCGATCGTGCTGCGGCCGGTGAGCAGCGAGGACGCGATGACGGCCGACTGGTCCCGGCTGCCCGACGAGGTGCTCGGCCGGATCTCGACCCGGATCACCAACGAGGTGCCGGAGATCAACCGGGTCGTGCTCGACATCACCAGCAAGCCGCCAGCCACCATCGAGTGGGAGTAGCGCCGTCGGCCGCAGCGGCCGGTGCGCGCCCAGGGGCTGCCCGCTGGCAGCGGACTTTGCCCGGTGAGCTCGCCGGCCGGCGCGAACGCGTTCTGGCCGGCGGCGTCATCGTCGCGATCGCGGTCGCGATGGGCAGGTGCCGCCCGGCCGCAGCCGCCGGCAAAGCGCCGCCGCAGCCACAGCCCGCCCGCCGCGGCCAGCAGGCAGGACAGCCCGCCCACGGCCAGGCCGGAGCGCGGGTCGCTGGCCGCGATGATCCAGCCGATCAGCGGGCCGCCGATCGGCGTGGTGCCCTGGAATGCGACCTGCCACAGCGCGATCGCGCGGCCGCGCATGTTCGGGTCGGAGGCGAGCTGGATGGTCGAATTGCCGATCGCGATGAACGAGACGCTGGCCCAGCCGACGAACAGCAGCGCGGCGTAGGCCAGCGCCGAGCACCGGCGAGTACGCGCAGGCCAGGATGGCCAGCGCCGAAACCGGTCGAGGCGATGATCATCGGCCGCAGTCCGGTCCGGCCGCGCGCGGCGGTGAACAGGCCGCCGATTACCGCGCCGATCCCCATCGCCGCGGTCATGAAGCCGAAGACCACCGAATTGCCGTGGAAGGTCTGCCTGGCCAGCACCGGCAGCGATACCTGGAACTCGTAGGCGAGCAGCCCGACCAGGCTCATCATGGCCAGCGGGATGGCGATATCGGGCGTCCGGACGGCGTAGCGCAGGCCGTCACGGAGCTGGCCGCGGGCTCGCGGGGCGGGCGGGCTCGGCCGCAGTGCGCTGGTGTCCATGATCAGCAGCGATGCGACGACCGCGACGAAACTGGCCGCGTTGGCCAGGAAGCACACGCCGACGCCGACGGTGGCGATCAGCACGCCGCCGATGGCGGGGCCGACGGCCCGGGCCGCGTTCACCGTGACCGAGTTCAGCGTGATGGCGTTGCGCAGTTCGTCCTTGCCGACCATTTCGCGCACGAAAGCCTGCCGGGCCGAGTTCTCGAAGGCGTTGTTCAGGCCGAGGATGACCGCGAGAACGCAGATCTCGGCAGAACCTGACCACGCCGAAGCACGGTGAGCAGCCCCAGGACCAGCGCCTGGACGCCCATCAGGATCTGCAGCACGACCATCAGCTTGCGCTTGTCGACGCGGTCGGCGACGACGCCGCCGTAGGGAGCGAACAGCAGGATCGGCAGTGTCTGCAGCGCCACCACCAGGCCGAGCCTGGTGCTGGAGTGGGTCAGCACCAGGACCAGCCAGGACTGGGCGGTCATCTGCATCCAGGTGCCGGCCAGTGAGATCGACTGGCCGGCGAAGTACAGCCGGTAGTTCGGCACCTTCAGCGACGAGAAGGTAGTCCGCCAGAAGCCGCGGCCTTCGCCGCCACCGCCGGTCGCCAGCTCATCGCCCGTCATGCCCGCGCGCCCACCTCAGGGACATGGATTGATTGCTTATCGGCAACTAAGTTTACCGTAGCGCGGGGCTGCCAGCGGATCATCGTGGCTGCCGTGCGCTGGTCGGATCGCGCCAGCGGGCTAACCGGCAGGGGCGTCGGCGGTGACAGTGGTCAGGTCGCCGCCGATGATGATCTCGCCGCTGAACGAGGCCGCGGCCAGGTCCCGCCAGGACTGCTTGTCGCCAGGTGCGATAGCCGGCCGGAGGTGCGGCCCGGCCTCCGTCGCCGTGGGCAGCGGGCTGCCGGTGCCGAGCAGCGTGACCGTCGTGCTCAGATCGTGAACCGCAGGTTCCGGGCGGCCTGGTCGCCGAGCACGGCGTCCCCGGTCCAGCTCACCTTGCCCGCGTCGATCTGCGCCTGCGGGTCGATCCGGCCGCTCGCGAGCTGGACGAAGGTCAGGCTGTCGGTGGTCAGCTCGACGTCAGGGTCCTCGACCCTGTCGACGGTCCTGGCCCGCCCGTCGACCACGACGGACACGTCCCGGCGGAGCGGGCCGGTCAGGTGGAACACGATGCTCTTGCCGTCCGGCAGGCCGACCTTCTTGCCGACGATGTAACCCGATGCGAGCTCGTCACCTGGGCCAGGGCGATCTCGGCCCGCGCCCCGGCGTCGTCGGACTGCCAGCCGAGCGGAGTGGTGATGTCACGCTCGTGCACCCAGAAGTCGAAGATCCGGATCTCCAGGAACTCGCCGTAGGTCTTCTTGCCGATCGGCGTCCACGATGGCCTGGTCGAGGTCGTCTGCGGTGAGCCCGGCCAGGTCGGCGCGGCGGGCGGCGAAGATTCGCCGGATCAGCGCGGCGAACCGACCATCGTCCAGCCCAGCGACCTGTTCCTGATACGGCCCGATCCGGTCCAGCGGCGGCACGTCCTCGGCGCTGCCAGGCAGCCAGCCGGTCATGACCTGCTCCATCATGCCGAGGTGAGTCGACGACGCCGCGCATCGTCCCAGTCCGGGCACAGCGACTGGGCGTGCCACTGGTCGCTGGTCAGCGCTGGCGATCAACCCCTCGATCGCGTCGTAGCACTGCTCGAGCGAGCCACGCACGGTTGCCAGGTC
Source organism: uncultured Actinomycetota bacterium (assembly GCA_963767215.1). Taxonomy (GTDB): domain Bacteria; phylum Actinomycetota; class Actinomycetes; order Streptosporangiales; family Streptosporangiaceae; genus JAJYUU01. Next base: position 444,681 of record CAVYDE010000005.1, on the reverse strand, counting down.
GGTCACGGCGTCTCCTTCGGAATGGTGATCCAGTCTCGCGCCTCAAGGTAGGGCCGGAACGCCTCGCCGATCGCCTGCAGGTCGCCCTGGCGCTTGGGCCGCTGCACCTCATACAGGTTCGGGAACTCCAGCCAGCCCGTCAGCAGCTGCCAGAGCCGGACCGCCGCGTCGCCGCGGGCGGCTCGATCAGCACCGGCCCGAACAGCGCGCGGTCCCGCCGAACACCAGTGTCGGCACGCCCCAGCCACCGAGGCCGGTCACCCGCTCGTGGTCGGCGCGCACCTCATCGGTCGTGCTCGGATCGTCGATCGCCTGGCGGACCAGCGCCGGGATCGAGGCCGAGCTGCGCCGGCGACCAGTTCCTCGGCCACCTCGCGCCGGTGCGGCTTGCGCCCTTGACGTGCAGGGCGGTGCCCGCCGCGTAGTACCACCGGTCGAGCAGTGCCGGGTCGAGGCGGCGCAGCAGCGCGCCGACCCGCATCATCGACCAGCCGTAGGACCACTCCCGTTCCCACGGGTGCTTCTTGCCCTCGGCCCGGTTGATCTCCTCCAGGCTGAAGAACCGCCAGCCGACCTGCAGGCCAAGCTGATCGCGGACGTCGCGCATCCACAGCGACGCCTGGTATGCCCACGGGCACATGATGTCGAAGTGAAAGTCGACGGCAGCCGGCTGGCCGGTGATCGCCTCAGGCATCTGGCTCTCCGGTCTCTAGCGTGTCTGGTCTCTGGTCAGCAGGGTGGTGACGGCTGCCACCAGCGTGGCGACGACGCTGGCGCAGGACAAGCCCTGATCGCGGCGGAGCAGTTCGTAGGACTCGAAGGAGCACAGCACGTCGATGGCAGGCAGCGCGAGCTGGGGGCCGGCCGCCAGCTCGGGCTCGAACACCTCGCGCAGCTGAGCTCGGAAGAACGACCGGTTCTGCTCAAGCTCGCGGGCCAGCAAGTCGTGCCGGTGCGCGCTGACCCGCAGTGCCCTGGCCGCGGGGCCGATTCGCTCGAACAGCCTGACCCTGGCCTGGACCAGGGCGCCGATTTTCGCCGCGGTCGGGTCAGACGGCAGGATGGTGAGCCGCAGCAGCGGGAGCGCCAGCAGGATCTGCCGGGCGGCGGCGGTGTGCAGGTCGTCGACGTCGTCGAAATACCGGAATAGCGAGCGCGGGGACAGTCCTGCCCTGGCGGCGATCTGTGCCGAGCTCGGCTGGTAGACGCCATCGCGAAACAGCGCGAGCAACGCGTCAATGACCGCCCCGCGGTTCTGTTCGCGCCGCAGCCGCCTGCCGTCCGCCGAGACCGCGAACTCGTCCTCGCGGTCGGCCAATCTGGGCACGTGCCGAGGGTAAACATCTGGCAGCCTGTGTGTCAATACATGCGAGACGAGGCCCGGCGCCGCGCGGCGTCAGGTGACCCGGGCGTGCTCCACCGGGATGTCGGCGTACGACTTGGTGGCCGCGATGTCACGCAGCCGCTCCATCGCGTCGAAGACGTCAGTGAAACTCGTGCACAAGGGAACGGGGCCGAGCCGCACCCGGTCGGGCGTCCGGTAGTCGCCGACGACACCGGCCAGGATCAGCGCCTGGCTGATCTGCCACGCATCGTCATGCCGCAGGCTGACATGCGCGCCGCGGCGGCTCGCCTGCCGTGGCGAGGCGACAGCGAAGCCAAGCGGCACGAGCCACTGTCGGCCAGCGCGATGAGGTAGTCGGTCAGCGCGATGCTCTTAGCCCGCAATGCGGTCATGCCAGCCTCGCCGAGCAGCCGCGCGCCCTCCTCGACGGCGACCGTGCCGATGATGTTGGGCGTGCCGGTGAGGAACGAGTCGATGCCGGGCGCCGGGTCGTAGCCGGCCCCATCGCGAACTGGTCGCGCTGGCCGAACCAGCCCCAGATCGGCTGGCGCAGCTTGTGCTGCAGTTCCTCGCGAACGTAGAGGAATGCCGGTGCGCCAGGGCCCGCGTTCACGTACTTGTAGGTACAGCCGACGGCCATGTCGGCGCCCGTCGCGTCGAGCCGGACCGGCACCGCGCCGACCGAATGGCACAGGTCCCAGAGCGCCAGCGCCCCGGCCAGGTGGATCTGGTCGGTCAGCGCGGCCATGTCGGCAAGCGCGCCGCTGCGGTAGGCGACGTGCGAGAGGCTGACCAGGGCGACCCGCTCGTCCAGTGCCTCGGCCAGCATCTCGGCACTGACGCCAGAATCCATGTCGGTATGGATCAGCCGCAACTCGCAGCCGTGCTGCGCGGCGACGCCCTCGAGCACGTAGCGGTCGGTCGGGAAGTTGTCGTCATCGGTGATGATGACGTTGCGGCCGGGCTTGGCGTCCAGCGCGGCGCACGCAAGCTTGTACAGGTTCACCGTCACCGAGTCGCAGACCAGCACCTGGCCGGCGGCCGCCCCGAGCAGGTGCTCACCCACCATGTCGCCGGCTTGCCGCGGCAGCTGGATCCATTTGTCCCAGGACCTGACGAGACCGACGCCCCAGTCCTGGTCGACCACCTCGGCGATGCGGGCCTGGGTGCGTACCGGCAGCGGCCCGAGCGAATTGCCGTCCAGGTAGATCAGGTCACGGTCGTGCCGGACGAACCGCTCACGGAACGAGCTGAGCTGGTCAGCGGCATCGAGCACCTGGGCATATGACCGATCTGCCGAGAAAGTCGCCACAACTCCTACCTTAACTGAGCACCCTGTCCGGTCACTGAGTACCTGCGCGCTCACCCGGTACCCGGCTGAGCCCGCGGGTAACGCCGTATCGGCAGCGAGCACGCCGTCCGGTCCCCGCGCAGCAGCCGTCCTGGCCAGCCGCAGTCCTGGCCGGCCGCGCCGCTGCGCCAGCGCTCGGCTTAGGATCTACGGGTGGCCGAAGAACAGGAAATCAGGCGGGCTCTGGTAATCGCCGCCCATCCCGACGATGTCGATTTCGGCGCTGCCGGGACAATCGCGCAGTGGACGGATACCGGGCTGGAGGTCAGCTACTGCATCGTGACCAACGGCGACGCTGGCGGCAGCGACCTGTCGGTGTCGCGCACCGAGATGGTGGCGATCCGGCAGGCCGAGCAGACCGCGGCGGCCAAGCAGGTTGGCGTGCACGACCTGCATTTCCTCGGCTACCCGGACGGGCAGGTAGAGGCGAGCATCGCGCTGCGCCGTGACCTGGCGCGGGTGATCAGGCTGCTGCGGCCTGACCGGGTGCTGTGCCAGTCGCCGGAGCGCAACTACCTGCGGATGGGCGCCAGCCATCCCGATCATCGCGCGACCGGCTCGGCTGCGCTTGACGCTGTGTACCCGGACGCCAGGAACCCGTTCGCGTTTCCTGAGCTACTGGGGGAGGAGAAGCTCGAGCCGTGGACCGTGCGTGAGGTCTGGATATCCGGCAGCCCGAATCCCACGCAATATGTCGATATCACCCAGACGTTCGGGCGCAAGGTCGCGGCGCTGCGCTGTCACGTCAGCCAGCTCACTAACCCCGAGGGCCTGGAGGAGATGCTGCGCGGCTGGCTCGGCCGGGCCGCGGTGCAGGCGGGGTTGCCCGAGGGGCATCTCGCCGAGGCGTTCCAGGTCCTGCAGACCGGCTGACCCGGCGGTTCGCGCTGGACTTGCGACGCAAGGGACTGGTGCGCCTGGCGGCCTACCGCTTAGGTTGGGCCTCAGGCTTATCTGCCCTGTCCCCGGAGGTGTCAGCGCATGACGCACATCACCGTCACGGTCGACGGCGTCCAGTACGTCGATCAAGTCGAACCTCGCCTGTTGCTTGTGCATTACCTCAGAGAAGTCATCGGCAAGACCGGTACCCCTATCGGATGCGATACCTCAAACTGCGGTGCATGCACTGTCCTGATGGACGGGCAGTCGGTCAAGAGCTGCTCGGTCCTTGCCGTGCAAGCCGATGGATCCGACGTGACAACCATTGAAGGCCTGGCCAACGGCGAGCTGCACCCGATGCAGCGCGCCTTTCATGAGGAGCACGCTTTGCAGTGCGGTTACTGCACGCCAGGCATGATCTTGGCCGCGACAGACCTGCTCCGCGACAATCCGCATCCCACCGACCAGGAGATCAGGGACGGGCTGGAAGGCAACCTCTGCCGCTGCACCGGCTACGAGAACATCGTCCGCGCCGTCAGGCGCGCCGCCGAGGCGGGAGTTACCTCATGACCGCGACCATCGAGGCAGCCGGCGCTGAGCTTGGCCGGGCGAGGCTCCGTAAGGAAGACGCCAAGCTGATTACCGGCCAGACCAACTGGACAGACAACATCAGGCTGCCTGGCATGCTGCACCTAGCCTTCGTGCGCAGCCCGTACGCGCACGCCAAGATCACCGGCGTGGACGTCAGCGGCGCGCTCGGCCAGCCCGGCGTCGTGGCCGCGTTCTCCGGTGCCGACTTCGCCGCGGAGCAGGGCAGCCTGCCGTGCGCCTGGCCGGTCACTGCGGACATCGTGATCCCGGCGCACCCGCCGATGGCGGTAGATGAGGTCAGGTACGTCGGCGAGGCTGTCGCCGTGGTCGTCGCGCGCGATCGCTTCACCGCCGCCGACGCGGTGGCCATGATCGACGTGGACTACGAGCCGCTGCCGCCGGTGCTGGACATCCGCACCGCGCTGGAGCCTGACTCGCCGAAGGTGCACGAGGCAGGGAACAAGAGCTATGAGTGGGTGTTCGCTAACGGCGACGTCGACGCGGCATTCAAGGACGCTGCCGTCGTGCTCGAGCGCAACTACCGCCAGCAGCGGCTGATCCCCTCTGCGATGGAACCGCGCGCGGTGGTCGCGCAGTGGATCAGCGACGAGGTCACTTTGTGGTCGGCGACCCAGATCCCGCACGTCCTGCGGTTCGCGCTCTCAGCGTTCTTCGGCATCCCTGAGCAGAACGTCCGGGTGATCGCTCCTGACGTGGGCGGTGGCTTCGGGTCCAAGCTGCAGGTCACCGCCGAGGAAGTGCTCGCGGTGCTGATCGGCCGCAGGCTCGGTAAGCCAGTGAAATGGTCAGAGACCCGCAGCGAAGGCAACCTGACCGTGCACCATGGCCGGGACCAGTGGCAGCGCATCAAGATTGCCGCCGACGCCGACGGCAGGATCCGCGGCCTGTCGGTTGACCTGCTCGCCGACATGGGCGCCTACCTGATGCTGGTCACTCCCGGGGTGCCGCTGCTCGGCGCCTTCATGTTCCCGGCGATCTACAAGATGGATGCCTACTCCTTCCGGTGCACCGGCGTTTTCAGCACCAAGATGCCGACCGACGCTTATCGCGGCGCGGGGCGGCCAGAGGCGACCTTCGCGATCGAGCGCATCGTGGACGAGCTGGCGACCGAACTCGGCATCGAGCCGCTGGAGCTCAGGGCCCGGAACTGGATCAAGCACGAGGAGTTCCCGTACACCACGATCTGCGGCCTGACCTACGACTCGGGCAACTACGAGGCGGCGACCGCCAAGGCCAAGGAACTGTTTGACTATGACGCGCTGCGCGCCGAACAGCGCGAGCGCAACGAGCGAAAGGATTCGGTGCGGCTCGGCATCGGCATCTCAACTTTCACCGAGATGTGCGGCCTGGCCCCGTCCAGGGTGCTCGGCTCGCTGTCCTACGGCGCCGGCGGCTGGGAGCATGCCGCGATCCGGATGCTGCCGACCGGCAAGGTCGAAGTGGTGACCGGATCGAGCGCGCACGGCCAGGGTCACGAGACAGCCTGGAGCCAGATCGTGGCGGACGAACTCGGCGTGCCGTTCGAGGACATCCGGGTGCTGCACGGCGACACCCAGGTCTCGCCGAAGGGCATGGACACCTACGGGTCGCGCTCGCTCGCGGTCGGCGGCATGGCCCTCGTCGTGGCCTGCGACAAGGTGGTCGCCAAGGCGAAGATCATCGCGGCGGCGATGCTGGAAGCCTCGGCGGACGACCTGGAGTTCGCCGGCGGCCGATTCTCGGTCAAGGGTGACCCGGACGCGGGCAGGTCGATTCAGGAGATCGCCCTGGCCACGTTCGCGGCCCACGATCTGCCCGACGGCGTCGAGCCGTCACTGGACTCGGACGCGACCTACGACCCTGACAACTTCTCCTTCCCGCACGGCACCCACCTGTGCGCGACCGAGGTGGACACCGAGACCGGGTTCGTGAAGATCCGGTCGTATGTGGCCGTCGACGACGTCGGTGTCGTGGTGAACCCGCTGATCGTGGAAGGCCAGGTCCATGGCGGACTGGCTCAGGGCATCGCGCAGGCGCTGTACGAGGAAGGCGTCTACGACGACGCTGGCAACCTGGTCACCACCACGATGGCCGACTACCTGCTGCCGTCGGCGGCCGACCTGCCGTCGTACGTCACCGAGCGCACCGAGACGCGGGCGGCCAACCGGCTTGGCGTGAAAGGCGTAGGCGAGGCTGGCACGATCGCCTCGACCCCGGCGGTCGTGAACTCGATCGTGGACGCGCTGCGGCCGTTCGGGGTGCGGGACGTCGAGATGCCGTGCACGCCGGAACGGGTGTGGCGGGCCATGAACGCTGCGATCGCGAACGGAGGTGCGGCATGATCCCGGCCAAGTTCGAGTACGTCCGTCCGGCCTCGTTGCAGGACGCTATCAGCGCGCTCGCCGACGGCGGCGAGGACGCGAAGGTCATTGCCGGCGGGCAGAGCCTGCTGCCGCTGTTGCGGTTGCGGCTGGCCTATCCCGATCTGCTTGTCGACATCGGCGGCCTGGACGAGCTCAGCGGGGTGTCTGACGAGGGCGACCATCTGCTGATCGGTGCCAGGACCACTCACTACCACGTCGTGCACGACCCGCTGATCGGCGAGCACTGCGGGCTGCTGGCGCAGGCCGCCGGAACCGTGGCCGACCCCGCGGTCCGGCATCGCGGCACGATCGGCGGATCGATCGCGCATGCCGACCCGGCAGGGGACCTGCCCGCGGTGATTCTGGCGCTGGACGCGACCCTGATCGCGCACGGCCCGTCCGGCCAGCGGCGGATCGCGGCCGGCGACTTCTTCGTCGACTACCTGACCACGGCGCTCGCGCCTGGCGAAATCCTCACTGGTATCCAGGTGCCGAAGCTCGGCACCGACTGGGGATATCGTTATGAGAAGTTCCATCGGACTGCGCAAGCGTGGGCGACTGTTGGCGTCGCGGCGCTGGTGCGGCGTTCCAACGGCCATGTGGCCGAGGCAAGGGTCGGGCTGACGAACATGGGCTCGGTCCCGATCAGGGCGGCTGCCGTCGAGGCCGCCGCCGCCGGAGCGCAGGCCAGCCCCGAGGCGCTGCGGGCTGCCGCGGCCAGGCGCTGCCGACGGAACACAGCCGCCTGCGGACCTGCACGGGGCGCCCGACTACCGGCGCCATCTCGCGCGGGTGCTGACCGGGCGTGCTCTGGAGGCAGCGGCAGGAGTCTGACATATGGAGCTCGAGCACTCATTCTCGGTTCCGGTACCGATGGAACGAGCATGGGACGTGCTCCTGGACGTCGAGCGGGTGGCGCCGTGCATGCCAGGCGCCTCCCTCGATTCCGTGGACGGCGACAACATCACCGGCAAGATTAAGGTCAAGGTCGGGCCGATCAGCATGACCTATACCGGGACTGCCAAGTTCACAGAGCGGGACAAGGAGGCCGGTGTGGTCACGCTGGAAGCCTCAGGCAAGGAGACCCGCGGCGCTGGCACGGCCTCGGCCGCGGTGCGCTCCGAGCTCAAAGCTGACGGCGACCAGACGCAGGTCACCGTGCATACCAGCCTCAACGTCACCGGTAAGCCGGCGCAGTTCGGCCGGGGCGTCATGGCCGAGGTCGGCGGCAAGCTTATCGGCATTTTCGCCACCAACCTGGCGGCGATGCTGGCGGCCGAGCCTGCCGCCGAGGCGGTCGATGAAGCGGCTGATACGGAAGAAGAAGGTGCCGGCGGTGACGTTGCTGACCAGGCTGTCGGCGCGGACGAGGCGCTGCCGATCGACGTACTGAACCTGACCACCAGGGCGTGGAGCAGTCTGCGGCATGAGGGCATCCAGACTCTCGGGGACCTGACCAGGCGAACTGAGCAGCAGCTGCTGAGCATCGACAACATCGGCCCGGCGTCAGTGTCCGACATCAGGAACAAGCTGGCCGACCGCGGACTCGCCCTGGCCGACCCGGCGGCCGCCGGGACAGCCGCCGCGGCCGCAGCCGAACCTGCCACACCTGCGGCGGTCAGCCAACTGCCGTCCGCCGACCTCGACAGCGATCGCCCGGCGTCCGGTAAGCACGCAGGGCCGGACGAGGACCTGGCGGAGGTGACGCCGCTACGGCCGGCCAGGCACGAGGCACCGGCACAGCGTCAGGCCGAGCCGGCCTGGCAGCCGCAGGACACCGACGCCATCGACCTGCTCGGCGTGGCGGGGTTGCCTGTGCTCAAGCGTGCCTTGCCAGCGGCCGCAGGGCTGATCGCCGTCATCCTGGTGCTGCTCGGCCTGCGCCGCCGCCGCAACCGCGCGCGCTGACCTCGCAGTCCTCGCAGTCTTCGCGGCCGGCCAGGTACGTCGCGGCACAGCCGTGACCGATGGCCCGCACCGGCAACCTAGCCATCACGGATTGGCGACTCTTCCGCCGCATTGACGCACGCGCACTCCTCGCTGGCAGAGAATTGCCACCGACCGCACTATGGGGACGGTGGTACATGTCGTCGATGCGCGCCACGCGCGTCCTTCAGGCGGGGCTCGTCGCGGCTGTGTGCGCGGCCCCGGTAGTCCTGCCGGGCCTCGCGCAGCAAAGTTCAGCGGCCGTCAGCACCGCCGCGCACGTCTACTGCTCGGCCGGCGCCAGAACGCTTGCGCCGGTCGGCTCACATCTTTACCCCGACACCGGCAATGGCGGGTACCTCAGCAGGCATAGCTCGGTGTACCTGGTCTACAGGGCTACTACCAACCGGTTCCTGGCAGGCAACCACGTGGTCCTCACCGACCGCGCGACGCAGTGCCTGACCAGCTTCAGCCTGGACTTCGAGCGCCGGTCGGCGAACAAGGCGGCCGGCCCCGAGCTGACCGTCGGGTCTGTCACCGTGAACGGCCGGCCCGCCAGCTTTGCGTTCGCGCAGCCCGCCTACCCGGGCGACCCGGCCGGGCCTGGTGACCCGGACCCGGCGGCACATGAGGCGTCGCAGAACAACCCTGTCGGCGGGCCGCTGCACAACTCGCTGCCGCCAGCCTGCTCGCCGGAACTGCCGTCCCCCAACGCGAACGCCGACTCCCTGGATGGCACTCAGTGCCCGGCGAACAAGCTCGTGATCACGCCAAGCCAGGCGATCCGCGCCGGTGCGACGTTCACCGTGTCGGTGAGCTATACCGGCAGGCCCGGGGTGCATAACGACGGCGACGGGACCACCGAGGGCTGGTTCCGCGCACCGGACGGCAGCTTCGTCACCACCGAGCCGGTCGGCAGCGAGGACTGGATGCCGCTGAACGACTACCCCACCGCGAAGCCGAGCTACGACTTCTACGACACCGTCGATACCGGCAAGACTGGTGTAGCCAACGGCGAACTGGTCGGCAAGACCGTGCGCGGCGCCGAGCAAGCAGTTCCCGCACGGTTCGGTGACCTGGCACTGGCGGCAGACCGCGCCGGTCGCCAGCTACCTGGTCGAGGACAGCATTGGCAACTACAGCATCCGTACTTACTCAGCCGACAACGGGATCAGGTTCTACCAGGTACAGGACAAGGCGATCGGCGCCAAGCGGCAGCGCGAGAACCGCGCGATCATGAACCTGCAACAGAACATCACCGAGTTCGAGAGCCAGTTCAACGGCGCGTACCCGTTCAGCTCCGACGGGATCATCATCGGCTTGCCGCAGGCCTCCTTCGAGGAGGAGATGGAGACGATGATCACCTTCGAGGGCGGCGTGATCGACACCGACACCTTGTACCACGAGAACATGCACCAGTGGTGGGGTGACAACGTCTCCGAGGGCGGCTACGCGATGACCTTCTACAAGGAGGGCCTGGCGACGCTCGCTGAGTTCCTGTTCGCGGCGAGGAGAGCCGAGGCCAAAGCCGGCGGTCCGGGCACGGCGAAGGGCCGGGCGGCGTTCCAGCGCAGCCTGGTCCGCACCTTCGCCTCGACCTACAAGCTCGGGGGCGGCTTCTGGGAAGTCGCGCCGTCGAACCCGACGCCGTATGAGCTGTTCGACAGCAACAACACCTACGACCGGCCAGGCTCGGCCTACATCGCGCTGCGGCAGATTCTGGGACACGGCCACTTCACCAAGGCCTTGCAGATGATCCAGCGTCAGTACGGCGGCGCCAGCATTACCGAGCCCGAACTGGAAGCCGCGTTCGCGCGCTGGCTGCCGAACCGCAGCGCGGCCTGCCAGGCGCGACTCGGCCAGTTCTTCACCCAGTGGTTCGACACCGCCTACCCCGGTGGTGGCGGCACCAACAAGCCGCAGATCACCGGCCCTGGCCTGCCCGGCCACAACTTCTACACCGCGACCTGTACCCCCTAACGGCCCACTGCGGGGAATTGCTGTAGCCCCCCAGCGACAGTAATTCCCCGCAGTCCCGCCCAGGCGCTTCCACCTTGCCGTTGGCGCGGCGAGCCAGCCGCTGCCCGCGCAGAACTCTTAACGCGCCGGCGCAGGATTGGGCAGCGCACCCTCCAGTACCGCGCGGCACCCAGAGCCGCGCCCCGGGCACCGCGCGCGGCGCCGCCCGAGCGACCGCTCGTTAATCCAGCGCGGACATTACATGCTTAACCCGGGTGTAGTCCTCGAACCCGTACATCGACAGGTCCTTGCCGTACCCCGAGTGCTTGAACCCACCGTGCGGCATCTCGGCCACCAGCGGGATATGCGTGTTGATCCAGACGCAGCCGAAGTCCAGCGCCCGCGCCATCCGCATCGCCCGGCCGTGGTCGGAGGTCCAGACCGAGGACGCGAGACCGTACTCGGTGCCGTTGGCCCAGCGCAGCGCCTCGTCCTCGTCGCTGAACTTCTGCACGGTGATCACCGGGCCGAACACCTCGTTCTGGATGATCTCGTCGTCCTGGTGCAGTCCGTCGACCACGCTGGCCTGGTAGAAGTAGCCTCGGTCGCCGACACGCTGACCGCCGGCCAAGATCCGTGCATGGTCGGGCAGCCGGGAGATGAAACCGGACACGTGCGCGAGCTGGTTGGCGTTGTTCAACGGGCCGTAGGCCGCTTCTTCGTTGTCAGGTCCTGCCGTCACCTGTGCCTTGGCTTGCTCGGCGAGGGCCGCGGCGAAGTCGTCGTGGATCCGCGGGCCGGCCAGTACCCGGGTCGCGGCTGTGCAGTCCTGGCCCGCGTTGAAATACCCGGCGATAGCGATCGCCTCGGCAGCCTTCTCCGGGTCGGCGTCGTCGAACACGATCACCGGCGCCTTGCCGCCAAGCTCGAGGTGCACCCGCTTCAGGCTGTCGGCCGCGGCCTTGGCCACTTCGATGCCGGCCCGGACCGAGCCGGTGATCGAGATCATCTGCGGGATCCGGTGCTTGACCAGTGCCCGGCCGGTGTCGCGGTCGCCGCAGATCACGTTGAAGACACCCGGGGGGACGAACTCGCTGATCAGCTCTGCCATCAGCAGGGTCGATACCGGCGTCGTGTCAGACGGCTTGAGCACCATCGTGTTGCCCGCGGCCAGGGCCGGCGCCCACTTCCACACGGCCATCATCATCGGGTAGTTCCACGGCGTCACCGCGGCGCAGACGCCGACCGGCTCCCGTCGGATGAACGAGGTATAGCCGGACATGTACTCGCCCGCGGCCCTGCCGTCGAGCATCCGCGCGGCGCCGGCGAAGAACCTGATCTGATCCACCATCGGCGGTATTTCTTCTGAGGCGGTCAGACCTAGTGGCTTGCCGGTGTTCTGCGACTCGGCCTTGACGAACTCGTCGGCCCTGGCCTCCAGCGCGTCGGCAATCCGCAGCAGTGCGAGGCTGCGCTCGGCCGGAGTCGCATCACGCCAGCCGGGGAACGCCTCCGCCGCCGAGGTGAACGCCGCGTCAACCTCGCCCTCACCGGAGACTGGCGCCGTGGCGAAGACCTCGCCGGTGCTCGGGTCGATCAGGTCGGCGCGCTTGTCGTAGGACAAATCAGTCCACTGTCCGCCGATGAAGTTCTGCAGCTCAGTAGCCACGAGGGACTCCGTTCCTGTAATGAAAGGGTCGCGGGTGAGGGGGTCAGGCGGTGGCGGGCGTGCGTTCCTCCATCGCCCACGGTGATCCGTAGTCGGTCAGCAGGTCAAGGAACGGCTGCGGCGGCAGTGCCTCGGGGCCGAGCACGCCGACGCCGGACCAGATGCCGGAGTCCATCAGCTCGAGGGCGACTACCGGGTTGACGGCCGTCTGCCAGACGACTGCCTGCGATCCGTACTCGGCCATTGTCCAGTCGTTGTCGACCACGTGGTACAAGTACACCTCGCGCGGGGCGCCGTTCTTCCCGGTGCCAGTGACCCAAGTCCCGGCGCAGGTCAGGCCGCTCATCTTGTCGCCGAGGGTGGCCGGATCTGGCAGGCAGGCGGCGACCACGTCGCGCGGGGAGACTTTCGCCTCGCCGACAGCGACCTGGTCAGCGGAGTCCAGGCCGAGCTTGTGCAGCGTTTGCAGGACGCCGATGAATTCCGCGCCGAGACCGTACTTGAAGGTGACCCGCTTGGCTTTCACCCACCGTGGCATCAGCAGCACTTCTTCGTGTTCGACGTTGACGCACTCGACCGGGCCGATGCCCGCCGGGAAGGTGAAGGTCTCCGGCTCGCTGAACGGCGCGGTGGTGAACCAGCCGCGGTCGGCCTCGAAGATCACCGGCGGGTTGAGGCACTCCTCGATGGTGGTCCAGATCGAGAAGGTCGGGGCAAAGTCATAGCCTGCGACTGTCAGGTTCGCGCCGTCTCTGACGCCGAGGTCGTTGATCTCACTGAACAGGTCGTCGGCTGCGTGCCTGGCGAACACGTCAGACAGGCCGGGCTCGACGCCGATGCCAGCCAGGGCCAGCTTCCCGGCTTGCTCCCACTGGTCCGCCATGGCGAACTGCTCGTCGCCGAGTTTGACCCCGGTGCTGGCGTAGGGCTGCTGCGCGTGCGGCCTGGACAGCGACATGGCCATGTCCAGGTAATGCACTCCGGCCGTCAGCGCGGCACGGAAGAGCGGCATGACAAAACGCGGATCGGTGGCGTTCATCAGCACGTCGCAGGAGTGCTCGGTCAGCAACGCGGCGGTAGCGGCCTCGTCGGTCGCATCGAGCCGGACAGCGGTGTAGGAGTCCTTCGCGGCCGCGGCACGCTGTGCCCTGCCTAGGTCATAGTCCCCGATGATGAGTTCGGCGAACGGTCGGCGAGCCGCGATCCTGGCAAATGCCGTACCGACGCCGCCCGCCCCGACAAGGAGTATTCGCATGATGCGATCCTAGCTCTGGCCGGTTCTGGCACTTCGACGGGACCAGTCGCAATTCCGGCGCGATACGACTGAAATCGTTGCCTTCAAGACTAATACATGCTAGAACCGTGGCTTACGTCCGATGGTTCGGCGCCGCCTGGGATGCTGACCAGGCACGTGCACAAGCAAACAGCACCTGGCAGGCTTGTGACCTGTGGGATGAGAGTGGATAGCCCGATTGGGGTATACCCGGGTAAGGGGTGGGCATGGCTTCGACTTCGCCTGACGTTCAGCCGATGGAAGATGCTGTCGGCAAGGGCCTGAAATCAGGCGCGCTTGGCCTGATCTCGAGCACCGTGATCGCGACGGCATCCGTCGCGCCCGCCTACAGCCTGGCGGCCACGCTTGGCTTCATCGTGGTGGCCGTCGGGGTGAAGTCCCCGCTGGTGGCGATCGCGGCCTTCGTGCCGATGATCTTGACCTCCATCGGCTATAGCGAGCTCAACAAGGCAGATCCCGACTGCGGAACCACCTTTACCTGGGGCACGCGCACGTTCGGACCGAAGACCGGCTGGGCGGGCGGCTGGGCCATCGTTGTCGCGGACGTGCTGGTCATGGCCAGCCTCGCGCAGGTCGCTGGGCAGTACATCTTCCTGCTCTTTAACGCCAACGGGATCGGGCACAACCCGGCAAGCACCTACGTACTGATCGCCGGCATCCTGTGGATCGTCTTCATGACCTATATCTGCTACCGCGGCATCGAGGTCTCGGCGAACTTCCAGAAGGCGCTGCTGTCGATCGAGATCACCATGCTGCTGGTGCTGTCGGTGGTCGCGCTGATCCGAGTCGGCACCGGCAACCACCCGGCGATCTCCATTCACCCGAGCTGGTCCTGGCTCAGCCCGGCCGGCCTGCCGTTCAGTGCTTTCGCCTCCGGCCTGATCCTGATGGTCTTCATCTACTGGGGCTGGGACACCGCGCTGTCGGTGAACGAGGAAACCAAGGACCCGGCAAAGACCCCTGGCAGGTCGGCGATCCTGTCCACTCTCATCCTGGTGGTCACCTACGGCATCGCGATCTTCGGCGCTCAGTCCTTCGCCGGCATCGGCACCACCGGCATCGGCCTCGCCAACCCGAACAACGCGAGCGATGTGCTGTCGGTCCTTGGCCACGCCGTTTTCGGCGCCGGCGCTGTCGGCAACGTCTTCTACCGGCTGCTGCTGATCATGGTGCTGTCGTCGGCTGCCGCATCCACCCAGACCACGATCTTGCCGACGGCCAGGACGACGCTGTCGATGGCGGTCTACAAGGCGCTGCCCCCATCGTTCGCCAAGATGCACCCGAGGTATCTGACGCCTACCGTCTCGACGCTGGTTATGGGCGGCATCTCGATCGTGCTGTACGCGGCGATGAACTACATTTCCGGCGGAAACGTGATCGCCGACGCGGTCACCAGCTGCGGCGTGTTCATCGCCACTTACTACGGTCTGACCGGCTTCACCTGCGCCTGGTATTACCGCAAGAACCTGCGCAGCAGCGCCCGCAACCTGTGGATGCAGGGCATCCTGCCGTTCGTCGGCGGCGCGATACTGTGGTTCCTCGGCGGCTGGAGCCTGTACCTGGACTTCAACCTCACCAGCCCGTATGAGGCTTCCTTCACAACCTTCACGATCCCTGGCACGCACGTCAACATCGGCGGCGTGTTCATCATCGTCTTCATCTCCTGGCTGATCGGGCTGCTGGTGTTCATCTTCCTGCGGATCAAGCAGCCGCCCTTCTTCAAGAAGGAGACGCTGACTCGCTCGACCCCGACCCTGGTGCCGGACGAGTGACCGGCTGAGCCAGCTGAAGAGCCCGCCCGCTGTCCGTGCTGGCGGGCTCTTCGCTGTTCCGGGCTAGCCGGGATCCCCCGGCCTGCCCGGCCGGCGCGCCGCGCGGAGCGGCGCTGCTGTCGGCGGCAGCGCCTAGGCTAGGCAACGTGACCGCGATGGTGGTGGATTCCCTGCTGGACGGGCTGAACCCGCAGCAGCGGGCCGCCGTCATGCACGAAGGCAGCCCACTGCTGATCGTGGC
This sequence comes from uncultured Actinomycetota bacterium, assembly GCA_963767215.1. Lineage (GTDB taxonomy): Bacteria > Actinomycetota > Actinomycetes > Streptosporangiales > Streptosporangiaceae > JAJYUU01. Next base: position 429,291 of record CAVYDE010000005.1, on the reverse strand, counting down.
CGGCGCAGGTTCTGGCAAGACCAGGGTGCTGACGCACCGGATCGCCTACCTGCTGGCCGAGCGCGAAGTGGTACCGAGCGAGATTCTCGCCATCACCTTTACGAATAAGGCCGCCGGCGAGATGGCGGCGCGGGCGACATCGCTGACCGGGGCGCGCGCGCGGTCGATGTGGCTGATGACATTCCATTCCGCCTGCGTGCGGATCCTGCGCCGCGAAGCCCGCCGGTTCGGCTACCCGTCCAGCTTCTCGATCTACGATCAGGCAGACTCGCAGCGGCTGATGGCGCTCGTCTGCCGGGAGCTTGAGCTGGATGCCAAGTTCCATCCGCCCAAGGCGATGATCAACCAGGTGTCGAACCTGAAGAACGAGCTCGTCGACTACGAGACGGTGCTCGCCAAGGCGAGCGGATACCGGGAGAAGGCCCTCGGCGAGGCCTATGCCGAGTACCAGCGCCGGCTGGTCGCAGCCGGGGCCATGGATTTCGACGACCTCATCATGGTCACCGTCAATCTGCTGCAGGCATTTCCTGACCTGGCCGCCGAGTACCACGCCAGATTCCGGCACGTGCTGGTGGATGAGTACCAGGACACCAACCACGCGCAATACGTGCTGGTCAGGGAGCTGGCAGGCGCCGGGACCGAATCGGCGGCCGAGCTTGTCGTCGTCGGCGATGCCGATCAGTCCATCTATGCCTTCCGCGGTGCCACCATCCGCAATATCGAGGAATTTGAGCGCGACTTCGCCGGGGCCAGGGTCATTTTGCTCGAGCAGAACTACCGGTCGACGCAGAACATCCTGGCCGCGGCTAACGCTGTCGTGTCACGTAACCCTGGCCGGATTCCGAAGAACCTGTGGTCCGATGCCGGTGACGGTTCCCTGATCACCGGCTACGTCGCCGACAGCGAGCACGACGAGGCGGCCTTCGTCGCCGAGGAAGTCGACCGGCTGGCCGACGCGAACGAGGCGGCGCCGGGCGAGGTTGCCGTCTTTTACCGGACTAACGCGCAGTCCCGTGTCTTTGAAGAAGTCTTCATCCGCTCCGGCCTGCCGTACAAGGTGGTCGGCGGCGTCCGGTTCTATGAGCGGCGCGAGGTCAGGGACCTGCTTGCCTACCTGCGGCTGGTCGCCAACCCCGGCGATGAGGTGTCGCTGCGCCGGGTGCTGAACACTCCGCGCCGGGGCATCGGGGACCGAGCCGAGGAATGCGTGGCGGCGCTGGCGAACCGAGAAAAGATCAGCTTCGCGGCGGCCCTGGCCAGACCGGAGGACGTGCCGGGCCTCGTGGCCAGGTCCGCGCGCGCGATCGAGGGATTCAACGAGCTGATCGTCGGGCTGCGGGCAATGTCGCAGGCGGGCAGCCCGTCCGGAGATATCGCCGAAGCCGTGCTGGACCAGACCGGCTATGTGGCCGAGCTCCAGGCATCGAGCGACCTCCAGGACGCCAGCCGGATCGAGAACCTGACCGAGCTCGTCTCGGTGGCGCGCGAGTTCGACGCCCGGCAGCCGGACGGCACGCTGGCCGACTTCCTTGAGCAGGTTTCGCTGGTGGCCGACGCCGACCAGATTCCCGACGGCGAGCAGCACGGCGGCATGGTGACGCTGATGACGCTGCACACGGCTAAGGGCCTGGAGTTTCCTGTGGTCTTCCTGACCGGGCTCGAGGAGAACGTGTTTCCGCATGAGCGATCGATGGGGGATGAGCGGGAGCTGGCCGAGGAACGCCGGCTCGCCTACGTCGGCATCACCCGGGCAATGCAGCGGCTGTACGTGACCAGGGCGGCGACCCGGACCTGGTTCGGGCGGCCGAGTTACCACCGGCAGTCCAGGTTCCTGACCGAGATACCGGCGGAGCTGATCGACTGGCGCCGCGATGAGTCGGCTACCGCGCAGCCAGCCTCGGAGCGGCTGGCCAGGCGGCCTGGTGTGCGGACACTCGGGAACCGGCCGGTGCCCTCACTGCAGCCGGGGGACCGGGTCAACCACGACTCGTACGGCCTGGGCACCGTCCTATCGGTCGAGGGCCGCGGTGACGATCCGGAAGCGAAGATCGATTTCGGCGGCGAGTACGGCATCAAACACCTGGTGCTGCGCTATGCGCCGATCGAGAAGCTCTAGCTAGCCCGCCGCAGTCGATCCCAACGACGGCGGGCCGTTTCGGCCGCCTGCCAGTTGGCCTTGGTCCACTCGTCCATCGCCGCTAGTGGCGCGTCCCGCGAGAAGTTGAATAAGAGGACTGGCTGACCGCCACTGCTCGCCGGCAGTTGACTCAGTCCGACCGTTCACCGGCTCGCCAGTCACGGGCGTCCTGGACCCTGGTCGCCAGGTCGAAGATGGTGACGATCTCCCTGGCGTACTTGTCGATATCGAGATCCGGGTCACGGGCGTATCGATGTAGTACTGCGTCGGTAGCTGCCCGGATGGCGACGGCCATGACGTTCGGGTCGAAGTCGGGACGTAGGTCGCCAACGGCTTGGTAGTGCGCCAGGTGCTGTCGGAGGGTCTCCACGGCTTCGTCTATTGCATCTGCGTGACCGTGGAACCGCTCCTGGCCGTCAGCGGTGAGACCGCTGCGCTCGATCTCGACGATGGCCACCATGTAGTTACGTTGCTCCCGCATGTAGGCGAGGTTGGACTCGATGTAGGCGCGCAAGAACCCGGAACCGGTTGACATGGCCTCGACGATGCGCGGCCGCATATAGGCCTTCCCTTGCTCAAGTACCTCGACAACGACCTGCTCGATGAGGTCGTCCTTGCCCGCGAAGTGGTAACCGATGAGACCCTTGCTGATCCCGACCCGCTCGCCGATGCGGGCCAGGGAGGCCCTTCCGAAGCCAACTTCGGCGATGGTGTCGATCGCCGCTTCGATGATCTGAGCTCGTCGGGCGGCCTCGGTGAACGTGCGCGGCTTCCGCGGTTCCCGAGGGACTGGACGCATGTCAAGAGATTAGCACGACCGTTCAGGACTCCTGCTATCGTGGTACGTATGTGCGCTACAGACCTGACGCGGAGCATCCGCGATCAGAGAAGGAGCATGATGGGCGCGGACGCGACGATGTCCCACCGGGCCAGCCGACCTGGACATCACGAGGTGCGCGCTCATATCAAAGTGCCGCCGCAACCCGCCGACCCTGCGCGATGTCTATGACCCCGCAGCGAGCAACTCAAGCGGCCGGAGGCCCAGAACCGATCGCCGATGCCCCAATTCTCGGTGGCCAGAATGGGGGGTCCGCCGCTTTGGTGGTCGAGCACTTGACCAAGCGCTTCGGCGACCGCGTCGCGTTCGATGACGTCTCGTTCGAGGTTGGCTATGGCGAGGTTTTCGGCTTCCTCGGTCCCAACGGGGCCGGCAAGACCACGACCGTGCGAACCTTGGGCACGCTGCTGGCGCCGACCTCGGGGTCCGCGACGGTAGCCGGCATCGAGTTGCGTCCCGAGAACGGACCAGCCATCCGGTCGCGCATCTCGATCATGCCGGAGTCCCCAGGGTTGTACTTACGTCTAACGGTGACGGAGAACCTGGAGTGCTTCGCCGGGCTCTACGAGCTAGACGACGTTCGCGGCCGCATCGAACGAGCGCTGCGGGCGGTCAACCTTGAAGACCGTGCGGGCGATCAGTGCGGATCGCTGTCAAAGGGTTTGCGTCAGCGCGTCGCGCTGGCGCGAGCGCTGCTCAACGACCCCTCCGTATTGTTTCTCGACGAGCCGACCTCTGGCCTCGACCCGGTGGCGAGCCGCGAAGTCCACGGGCTTATCGTCTCGCTTCGGGAGCGGGGCGTGACGATCTTCCTCACCACCCACCGGCTGGAGGAGGCCGAGCGGCTGTGCCATCGGGTGGCGATCCTCAACACGACCTTGCGACTGATCGGACGGCCCGACGAACTGCGCGACCAACTGTTCAGCCAATCTCTGGACGTGCGGCTCCGCTCGCCGCTGGACGATGCGAACGCCGTGCTCGGTGGTCTGCCCGGGGTCGAAGGCTTCGAGCAGGCGCCGTCCGGCTATACGCTCGCCGTCTCAGACCCCGAGATCGCCGCCCCGCAAGTGGCACGAGCACTGGTCGGCGCCGGTGCCGACATTCTGTCGATCGCCGAGTCCCGTCATTCTCTGGAGGACGTCTATCTCGAACTGATCGATGAGGACGTGGAAGCGAGGCGACGGTGAGCTTTAGCTGGACCCGCGTCAGGGCGATCTCCGTCAAGGAGCTGAGGGACTATCGCCGCAACCGTTTCGTAGTCGGCACGATGACGATGTTGCCGCTGCTCTTCATCGTTCTGCCGTTGATCCAGGTGTTCGATGCCTATGCGCACGTGGACAGCATCAACCTCAACCGGCACGTCGGGCTGTCGATGCTGTACATGCTGCTGATCCCGGCGTTCCTGCCCTCCACCCTGTCCGCCTACTCGGTGGTTGGAGAGCGCGAGCAGGGGACGTTGGAACCTGTTTTGATAACCCCGATCCGCCGCGAGGAGTTCCTCGTCGGCAAGGCGCTCGCCGCCTTCGTTCCGACACTCGTCATCGCCTACGTGGTCTTTGGCATCTTTCTCGCCGCTGCGTCCCTGTTTGCTCAGCCGGTGATCGCCTCGGCGATCTACTCAGGCACGCACGTGCTGCTTCAGCTGCTGTTCATCCCATTGCTCGCGGGCTGGGGGATCTGGGTGGGGATCGCGGTTTCCGCCCGCTCCACCGATGTGCGCGTCGCCCAGCAGTTGAGTGTGCTCGGCACCCTGCCGCTGCTGGCCATCCTGGCGCTGATGTCGCTCAACGTCATCACCGTGTCGGCCGGCCTTGCAGTCGGGCTTGCGGCGGTTCTGCTAGCCATCGACCTGCTCGCCTGGCGGGCAGTAGCGGCGATGTTCGACCGGGAACGACTCATCATCGGAAGACGTACCTGACGCCAGCGCCGCCGGGCTTGGACCCTCTGATCCAACGAGAATACGGAGACCGGAATGTCACCCACCGTCATACTGGAACGCAAGACCAACGGCGTCATGGAGCTTCGCCGCAGCCGGTTCGAGGTCGTTCTGGACGGCGACCCGGCCGGATCGATCGACCGGAACCAGACCGTCGAACTGCCAGTAGAGGCCGGCCCACACACGCTCCAGGTCAGAGCCGGCCGATACTCAAGCCACGCGCAGTCCTTCGACGCCGCGAACGGTTCGAACATCCGCTTCCGCTGCAACGGAGCGATCCTCTGGCCCCAGTACATCGCGTCACTCTTCGCGCCCACGATCGGCCTCAGGCTCAAACGCGAATAGGGAACTCTTCGTCTGCTGGGGCCGGGGCCTGCTATCGGGTCAGGCCGACAGTTGACGAAACGGAGTCCCTCTCGGCCGACTCGCTCCAAGTGCTGGTAAGGCGGCCGTACCGGCGAATCCTTCATGTGCTGCACGGTGCTAGCTAGGGCCCGACCGGTCGCATGCCGTGGCGGCGCATCAGGTCCAGCTCAATCTCGCGGTCTGGCGGCAGCTCACCCGACCATAGTTCGGCGAGTTCCCTGAAGTAATCGTCGAGGGCGGGTGCGTGCAGCACCAGCAGGCGCGCGGCGGCGCGGGGACTGGCGCCGAAGGTATGCGCGACGCCGCCGGGAACGAGTACGAAGCTGCCCGCGGCGGCTTGCGTCAGCTGTCCGTCAAGCTCGAATTCGGCTTCGCCGTCCAGCACCCAGAACGCTTCTGTCCGGTCGGGGTGCACATGCGCGGGCGGCCCGGCGTTCCGCCGGCACATGCCGTTCGTGCAGCGAGAATGCCCCGTCGGTGTGGCCGGCCACCGCCTTGAACAGCAGCGTGCTGCCGCGGACGTTGAGCTGCTCGCCGCCACCAGGGGGGACAACCGATGAGTCAGTCACGTGCCCACTTGTAGCACGCCGCATCGGGGCTGACAGGCCCAGGCAGTCCGGCTCTGGCGTCAGCTGCGCAGTTGCGAAGTGCTGTCGCGCCGCTGGTCAGTGCTGTCGGACCGCCCGGCTGCGGTAGGCACGTGACTTGGCGCGCGAACCGCAGATCTGCATGCTGCACCAGCAGCCGTTGCGGGTCGGCGAGCGGTCGTAGAAGGCCCACCGGCAACCATCAGCGCTGCACGCCTTGAGCCGCCGCCAGGTCCCGGCGGTGGTTGCCGCCGCGGCGATGAGCAGCAACGCGGTCAGCGCCGCCCGGCTGCCGCTACCCTCGGGCGCCAGCGTCATGCTGCCGTCCGGCCTGGTGACGATTCTCGCCTGCGCGCTTGCGGCGATGCCTGCCAGCCGCGCCGCCGCCTCGGCTGCCGGGACCTGGCGGTGCGCTCGGGCTGGCGGATGAGTCACATGCGTGCGCAGCACGTCCCGCAGCGCTTCGCGCAGCTGCACAGCGACGGTCAGGTCGGCGGGGCGTGACCGCAGTCCGCCCGCAGTCGGCGGGGCGAGCCCGGCCGACTGCAGCCACCGATCAAGCTCCGCCGGACTGCCGAGTTCGCCAGCCTGCGATCTCGATAGATTCGTTACTAGCAGGGGGCTACTGATGGTGATGGTTGGCAGACGGTGCCGACGCGGTCACCTGGCCGCGACCTTCGATAGGAGGCATGCCATGGCTGCCGGGCAGACCAGGAACGACTGGGTCGTGATCGGCGTGCCGACGAGCGCGGGCGCGCACCATGCAGGTCAGGATCTGGCACCGGCAGCACTGCGAGCCGCGGGCCTGACCGGCAGGCTGCGCGGCGCCGGGCAGACCATCACCGACGTCGGCGACCTGCCTGGCGGAGTATTCGCAGTGGATCACGACCGGCCGCGCTCGCGGAACCTCGGTGCCGTCGTCAGGGTCGCCCGTGAAGTGGCCGACGCGGTCGCCGCCCAGGTGCGGGCGGGCCGGCGACCGCTGGTGATCGGCGGCGACTGCACGATCACCCTGGGCGTCATCGCCGGCTTCCGGCGGGTTCATGATGACGTCGGGCTCGCCTACGTCGACGGGGACGCCGACCTCGGGCCGCTGATGCCCGACCTCTCCGGGATTCTGGACGCCTCCGGCATTGCGCATCTGCTCGGCCTCGGCGAGCCTGAACTGGCCGGGCTGGCCGGGGAACCGCCGCTGCTGGACCCTTCCCGGCTGGCCATGGCTGGCTGTGACCCGCGTGAGATCACCGACGAAGGCCGCGCATTCCTGCGCGGCAAGGGCGTCACCCTGATCACCGGGCCGGAGCTCAGCGCGGACCCGGCGGCTGCGGCCAGGCGCGTACTGGCGTCGCTGGCCGGTCGGGCTGGCCCGATGGTCGTGCACTTCGACGTGGACGTGGTGGACTCCGGTGACCTGCCGCTCGGCAACTTCCCGCACTACAACTCGGGCGTCACGCTGGAGCAGGCCAGCGCCTGCCTGCGGGTGCTGCTGGGTGATCCGGCCTGCGCAGCGCTCGTGCTGACCGAGATCAACCCCAGCTACGACGCCGACGGCAGTCAGCTGGACAGATACCTCGGCGCCCTGACGGCCGCGCTGGCCGGTTAGCCGGTTACGCTGGATCGTCTGCCCGTTATGTCGGCAGCGATCGGACCGTGGTCGGAGGGTTCATGAGCAGCATCCGGGTGATCATCGCCAAGCCTGGCCTGGATGGTCACGACCGCGGCGCCAAGGTGGTGGCGCGGGCGCTGCGCGACGCCGGAGTCGAAGTCATCTATACAGGGCTGCACCAGACACCCGAGCAGATCGTATCGGCGGCACTGCAGGAAGACGCCGACGCAATCGGGCTTTCGATCCTGTCCGGCGCGCACATGACCCAGTTCAGCAGGGTGCTCGAACTGCTCAAGGAGCGCGACGCCGCCGACATCACGGTCTTCGGCGGCGGCATCATTCCGGCCGCCGACATTGCCGAGCTCGAGCAGCTGGGCGTTGCGAAGATCTTCACACCGGGCGCGACCACAACCGAGATCGTGGACTGGGTGCGCTCGACGCTGGGCAGCCAAGAGCCAGTCGGCTAGCTGGCGCCGGGCCCGCGAACGCGCCGCGTCGCGGCCGGGCAGATGTGCGGCTACCCGCTAGACAGCCGTAAGCCCGACCGGGACTAGGCTTCCTGCCGCGGGGCGCGGGCGCGCCGTGAAAACTCCCGAGCATGAAGGACGGACCCGAGTGGACCTGTTCGAGTACCAGGCGAAGGAACTTTTCGCCGCGTACGGTGTCCCGATTCCGCAAGGCAAGGTGGCCACGACCGCGGATGAGGCAAGGCAGATAGCCGCAGAGTTCGAGGCGGCCAAGCCAGGCGCCAAGCCGCTGGTCGTCATCAAGGCTCAGGTGAAGACCGGCGGGCGCGGCAAGGCCGGCGGCGTGAAACTGGCCGACAACGCCGATGAGGCACAGGAGAAGGCCGGCAAGATCCTCGGCATGGATATCAAGGGCCATACCGTGCACTCGGTGCTGGTCGCCGAGGACACCGACATTGCGTCGGAGTTCTACCTCTCCTTCCTGCTGGACCGGGCCGAGCGCACCTTCCTGTCCATGTGCACGGTCGAGGGCGGCATGGAGATCGAGGACCTGGCCAGGACCAAGCCTGAAGCGCTGGCCAGGATTCCGGTCAGCCCGCTTACCGGGGTCGACCACGCCAAGGCGCTGGAGATCGTCCGTGCGGGCCGGCTGCCAGAAGCCGCACAGGAACCGGCGGCCGCGCTGGCCGAGCGACTGTGGTCGGTATTCACCGATGAGGATGCCACCCTGGTCGAGGTGAACCCGCTGGTCTACACAGGCGATGGCCGGGTCGTCGCGCTCGACGCCAAGGTGACGCTGGACGACAACGCCTCGTTCCGCCAGGACTGGGACAGGTTCGCCGACCCGAGCGCCGTCGATCCGATCGAGGCGCGAGCCAAGGCCAAGCACCTGAACTACGTCAAGCTCGAGGGCTCAGTCGGCATCATCGGCAACGGAGCGGGGCTGGTCATGTCCACGCTCGACGTGGTGGCCTACGCGGGGGAGGAGTTCGGCGGCGTCCGGCCTGCCAACTTCCTCGACATCGGCGGCGGTGCGTCGGCGGAAGTCATGGCCAACGGCCTCGACATCGTGCTTTCCGACCCGGACGTGCGCAGCGTACTGGTCAATGTCTTCGGCGGCATCACCTCGTGTGACGCCGTCGCTAACGGCATCGTGTCCGCCATGGGCTTGCTGGCCGAGCGCGGCGAGCAGGTCCGGCACCCGATCGTGGTCCGTCTGGATGGCAACAACGCTGCCGAGGGCCGGCGCATCCTGGAGGATGCCGCGATTCCGGTGGTGGAGCAGGTCGCCACGATGGACGATGCGGCGCGCCGTGCCGCCGAGCTGGCCGCCGCGGCCCGGAACGGAGCATGACATGGCCATCTTCCTGACTGGCGACAGCAAGATCATCGTCCAAGGCATCACCGGCTCAGAGGGCCGCAAGCACGGCGCGCGGATGCTCGCGGCCGGCGCCCGGGTGGTGGGCGGCACCAATCCGCGCAAGGCCGGCACGACCATCGAGTTGTCCGGCCTGGAACTGCCGGTGTTCGCCACCGTCGGGGCGGCGATGTCTGCTACCGGGGCGGACACCTCGGTCGTTTTCGTGCCGCCTGCCGGCACCAAGGATGCCGTCTTCGAGGCAATCGACGCGCAGATCCCGCTGGTGATCGTGATCACCGAGGGCGTGCCGGTGCACGACACAGCAGCCTTCTGGGCGCATGCGGTCGCCACCGGGAACCGGACGAGGATCGTCGGCCCGAACTGCCCGGGTGTCGCCTCGCCTGGCAAGTCGAACGCCGGCATTATCCCGGCGGATATCACCTCGGAGGGCAGGATCGGCCTGGTGTCCAAGTCAGGCACGCTGACCTACCAGATGATGTACGAGCTGCGCGACATCGGCTTCTCTACCGCTGTCGGTATCGGCGGCGACCCGATCATCGGCACCACGCACATCGACTGCCTCAAGGCGTTCCAGGACGATCAGGAGACCGACGCCATCGTGATGATCGGCGAGATCGGCGGCGACGCCGAGGAACGGGCGGCTGCCTTCATCGAGAAGAACGTGACCAAGCCCGTGGTCGCCTACGTAGCGGGATTCACCGCGCCTGAGGGCAAGACCATGGGCCACGCCGGCGCGATCATCTCAGGCTCGGCCGGGACGGCCCAGGGCAAGAAGGAAGCACTGGAGAAGGTCGGCGTCCGCGTCGGCCGCACGCCCAGCGAGACGGCTCGCCTGGTCCGCGAGATCGTGCAGGCCAGGTAGCGCCCGGGGCGTAGTACGGATCGGGCCTGGCTTCGGCGCGCCTCCCCGCTGCAGGTTCGCCGGATTGCGAGGCTTAGGCCTTGTGACTGCATCTGCCGTTGGCGCGCAGCGCGCTGGTTCTCCGGGGCCTGGCCCTGGCCCGGCCGGGTCCGGCGCTGCGGACACCGAGCGGCGGCTGATCATGGCTGGCCTGATCGCAGCCGTTGCCGTGACGGCGTCAGGGCTTGCCGTCATCACCTTGCTGGTACTGGCTGGCTGGATCGCCGCTCCGCATGCCGGCGTCGGCCTGCCCGCGGTGCTGCGGACCGCGGCGGCGCTCTGGCTGGTCGGTCATCATGTCGGCTTCAGTCTGCGCGGCGTCGGCCATATCGGCATGCTGCCGCTCGGCCTGGTCCTGCTGCCTGGTGCCCTGCTATGGCGGGCAGGCCGGTACACCGTCCGGGCCGGCCAGGTCCGCAGGCTGCGCCATGTCGGTTATGCGGCGATCGCGCTGGCGGTCCCTTACGCGCTGCTCACCGGCGCGCTCGCGCTGGCCAGCCGGTCCGCGCTCGAATCGGCGTCGGTGCTGCAATCGGTAGGCTGCGGGCTGTTGCTCGGGCTGGTGGCAGGCGGACTGGGCGGTGCCAGAGCGCTAGCCAGGTGGTCGCAGCTCGTGCGGCTGCTGCCGCAGCGGTCGCGCTCGGTCGTCGTCGGTGTGGCAGGCACCCTCGCCGTGCTGGCCGCGGCAGGCGCGGTACTTTCTGGCGTTGCCATCGGCGTCCATCTGAGCCAGGCCGAGACGCTGGAGCGAGATCTTGGCCCGGGCGCGGTCGGCATGGTGCTGTTGCTGCTCCTGCAGATCGGCTACTTGCCGAACGCGGTGACGTGGGCGGTCGCTGTCACCCTCGGGCCCGGCTTCGCGTTCGGCTCCGCGACCGTGGTGGCGCCCACCGGCACCGCGCTGGCGCAGCTGCCCGCGTTCCCAATGCTGGCTGCCTTGCCGCCCGGCCTGCATGGCGCGATGCCGGGCTGGGCCGCGGTGGCGGTGCTCGCGTTGCCGTATCTGGCCGGCGCCTTCGGCGGCGTGCTGCTGGTCCGGGCGGCGCCCGCGCTCACGCTGGACGCCGCGCCGTTGTGGGGACTGGCCATCGGCGCGCTGACCGGTGGCGTTCTTGCACTGCTCGCCGCGCTGGCGGGCGGCCCGCTCGGCGACGGACGGCTCACCACCGTCGGCCCTTCGCCGTGGCAGGTAGCGACCGTTGCTGCCCTGGAGATCGGTATCTCGGCGGCGGTGGCGGCAGGCCTGGTGAATTTCGTCCGGCTGAAGAGGGCGGGCGCGCTGACCCCGCCCGTCGTGAGCGCGGAGGTCGGGCACGCCGCGCGGGCTACCGCGTCAGCCGACGCCGGACACGTGATCTACGTCGACCCGTGGGCCGGCGACTTGCCGGCGAACAGCAAGTCGCCGGCCGGGCCATCGGCGCTGCCCTGAGTCGGTCGCTGGCCCATCTCGCGCCGGGGCCGGGTGTCCGCGGCGGAAGCGATCGCCAGCCTTGTACGCTGAAACCTCGCCCGGACGGCGGGCCAGGGGCAGACTCACGCGCTCGCGGGGCAGACGAAGGAGCCGACAGTCAGTCAGTCACGATTGGTGGTGCTGGTGTCCGGCACCGGCAGCATCCTCCAGTCGCTGCTGGACGCCTGCGCCAACCCGCAGTTCGGCGCGGACGTCGTCGCGGTCGGCGCGGATCGCGACGGCACAGGCGGCGCAATGCGGGCTGCGGCTGCGGGCGTGCCCACCTTCGTGCGGCGGGTCAACGAATTCCCGGACCGAGATTCCTGGGACCGCGCGCTCACGCAGGACTGCGCGGCCTTCGAGCCCGATCTGGTCATCGCGGCCGGATTCCTGAAGCTGGTCGGAGCCGGGTTCCTCAGCCAGTTCGGCGGCCTGATGATCAACACGCATCCGGCGCTGCTGCCGGCTTTTCCCGGCCTGCACAGCGTGCGGGACGCGCTGGCAGCCGGCGTGAAGGTCACCGGCTGCAGCGTGATCTTCGTCGATGCCGGGGTGGATAGCGGCCCGATCCTGGCGCAGCAGGCAGTGCCGGTGCTGGCGAACGACGACGAGCACTCGCTGCACGAGCGGATCAAGATCGCCGAGCGGACGCTGGTGGTTGACACCGTCGGGCGGATGGTCAGGGAAGGCTGGTCCGTGCAGGGCCGGACCGTCAGGATCGGCACGTGAGCCGGGCAGGGACGCCGTGACGAAAGTAGCGATCAGGTGACGAAGGTAGCGATCAAGCGGGCGCTGATCAGCGTCTATGACAAGGCGGGCCTGGCCGAGCTGGCGGCCGCGTTGGACGCGGCCGGCGTGCAGATCGTGTCGACCGGCACGACAGCAGCGACGATCGCGGCCGCTGGCGTGCCCGTCACCGCGGTCGAGGAGCTGACCGGATTCCCCGAGTGCCTGGACGGGCGGGTCAAGACGCTGCACCCGAAGGTGCACGCCGGCCTGCTTGCCGACCTGGCCAAGGACAGCCACCGGCGGCAGCTGGCCGACCTCGGCATCGAGCCTTTCGACCTGCTGGTCTCCAACCTCTACCCGTTCGAGGACACCGTGGCCAGCGGTGCCAGTGCGCAGGAGTGCGTCGAGCAGATCGACATCGGCGGCCCGGCGATGGTCCGCGCGGCTGCCAAGAACCATGCCACCGTGGCGGTGGTCACCAGCCCGTCGACTTACCCTGACGTGCTGGCCGCGCTCGGTTCCGGCGGGTTCACGCTGGAGCAGCGGCGCCGGCTGGCCGGTCAGGCGTACGCGCACACGGCGGCCTACGACGCCGCGGTGTCGACCTGGTTCGCGTCGGTGTACGCACCGGATGAGATCGCGGCCGAATCCGGCTGGCCGGCCGTCACCGGTTCGGTCTGGATCCGCAGAGACGTGCTGCGATACGGCGAGAATCCGCACCAGCGCGCCGCGCTGTACCGGCCGGCTACCGGCAGGGCGGACGGCGGGATCGCCGGCGCCGACGTACTGCACGGCAAGGCCATGTCCTACAACAACTACGTGGACGCGGACGCGGCGCGGCGGGCCGCGTTCGGCTTCAGCCGGCCCTGTGTCGCGATCATGAAGCACGCCAACCCGTGCGGCATCGCACTCGGCAGTGACCTGGCCGATGCGCACCGCAAGGCGCACGCCTGCGATCCTGTCTCCGCGTTCGGCGGCGTGATCGCTGCGAACGGCACGGTGACGGCGGCGATGGCACGGCAGGTCGCTGACATCTTCACCGAGGTGATCATCGCGCCTGACTTCGAGCCCGGCGCACTAGAGATCCTGACCACGAAGAAGAACCAGCGGCTGCTGCGCTGCACCGCGCCGGCGCTGGCCCCGGTGACTCAGCCGGCGAGCTGGCCTGGCGGCGCCGCCGGGCTGGACTGGCGGCAGGTGAGCGGCGGGATGCTGATGCAGGACACCGATACCGGCACCGAGCCAGGCGATTCCGCTGCGAACTGGACGCTAGTCGCCGGCCAGCTGGCCAGGCCGGACGCGCTGGCCGACCTGGAGTTCGCCTGGCGTGCCTGCCGCTCGGTCAAGTCGAACGCGATCCTGCTCGCATCCGGCCAGGCCAGCATCGGCATCGGGATGGGTCAGGTGAACAGGGTCGACTCGTGCCGGCTGGCGGTGACCAGAGCCGGGGACCGGGCAGCCGGCTCGGTGGCAGCCAGCGACGCCTTCTTCCCGTTCGCGGACGGATTGCAGATCCTGGCCGACGCTGGGGTCGGGGCGATCGCAGAGCCGGGTGGCTCAGTCCGTGACGAGGACGTGATCGCGGCGGCAGAAGCCGCCGGGGTCACGCTCTACTTCACCGGCGTGCGGCATTTCTACCACTAGGCGCGGCTGCGCTAGTCGGTGCTGAACTCGGCGTTGGTCTGCTGCAGGATCCAGCCTTCCGCGAACCAGGTCGCACTGCGAGGCTAAGCCGGGGACCCTCGCCGACCCGAAATCGGGCCATCGGGCAGAATGAGGGCGCGATGACAGCGACGATTCTTGACGGCAAGGCGACGGCCAGGGCGATCCGCGAGGACCTGGCCCGGCGGGTAGCCAAGCTCGCCGAAGCGGGCATCACGCCTGGCCTCGGCACGGTGCTGGTCGGCGATGACCCGGGCAGTCAGTCCTACGTGGCCGGGAAGCACCGCGACTGCGCGCAGGTCGGGATCTTGTCCATCCGCAGGGACCTCCCGGCGGACGCGAGCCAGCAGCAGGTGGAAGAGGTCATCGCCGAGCTGAACGCTGACCCGGCGTGTACCGGCTACATCGTGCAGTTGCCGCTGCCGGCCGGGCTGGACGCCCAGCGAGTGCTCGGGCTGATCGACCCGGCCAAGGACGCTGACGGCCTGCAGCCGGTCAACCTGGGCAAGCTAGTGCTCGGAGAGCCAGGCCCGCTGCCCTGCACGCCCAAGGGCATCGTGGCGTTGCTGCGGCAGTACGACGTGCCGATCGCCGGAGCCGACGTCACCGTGATCGGGCGCGGCATCACTGTCGGCCGGGCACTCGGGCTGCTGCTCACCCGCAAGAGCGAGAACGCCACGGTGACTCAGTGCCATACCGGCACGCGCGACCTGGCCGCGCATACTCGTGACGCCGACATCGTCGTCGTCGCAGCCGGCCGCCCTGGCCTGCTGACCGGTGACATGGTCAGGCCCGGAGCCGCGGTGCTCGATGTCGGTATCACCAGAACCCAGGCGGGTCTGGTGGGAGACGTGGATCCGGCTGTCGCGCAGACAGCCGGTTACCTGGCTCCGATGCCCGGCGGGGTTGGCCCTATGACCAGGGCCATGCTGCTGGCTAACGTAGTGGAGGCCGCCGAGCGCGTGGCGGCGACTGCCCCGCCCGGCTAGGTTCCTCTACTCGCCGGTAACATATGCTCGGCAACAGGTACGCATAACGGAAGGGTCGGCACCCGGACATGAACATCGTGGTCTTGGTCAAGCAGGTACCCGACACCTGGTCGGAGCGGAAGCTGCGGACCGAGGACAGCACGCTCGATCGCGATGCCGCCGACGCGGTCATCAACGAGCTCGACGATTACGCCATCGAGGAAGGCCTGCGGCAGCAGGAGGCGCACGGCGGCGAGGTGACGATCGTGTCCATGGGCCCGGACAAGGCAGCCGACGCCATCCGCAAGGCGCTGTCCATGGGCGCCGACAAGGCAGTGCACGTGGTCGACGACGCGCTGCGCGGCTCCGACGGCCTTGTCACCTCCGCGGTACTGGCGAGCGTGCTCGGCCGGACCGGCTTCGACCTGGTCATCCTCGGCTCGGAATCGACCGACGCGCGGATGGGCACGCTGGCGGCGATGCTGGCCGAGCGGCTCGGCGTGCCGCAGCTGTCGTTCGCCAGCAAGGTCGAGACCGACGGCTCGGCGATCAGCATTCACCGGCAGGCCGA
This sequence comes from uncultured Actinomycetota bacterium, assembly GCA_963767215.1. Taxonomy (GTDB): domain Bacteria; phylum Actinomycetota; class Actinomycetes; order Streptosporangiales; family Streptosporangiaceae; genus JAJYUU01. The sequence goes on along the minus strand of CAVYDE010000005.1, from coordinate 413,692 downwards.
CTACGGCTACGACACGGTGGAGGCGAGCCTGCCCGGCCGTGGTCAGCGTCGTCGAGAAGATCAACGAGCCGCGGTACCCGTCCTTCAAGGGCATCATGGCGGCCAAGAAGAAGCCGGTCGAGACGCTCAGCCTTGCCGACCTCGGCCTCGACGCCAGCCAGGCCGGCCTGGCCGCGAGCGCCACCGAGGTGGTCAGCTTCGCCAGCCGGCCGCCGCGCGCGGCCGGCACCATCGTGACCGACGAGGGCGACGGCGGCGTCAAGGCCGCCGAGTTCCTCGCGGCCCGCAAGTTCATCTGACCACGTTCCTTAAAGCACGCAGGCGCACGCGGAAGGGCTGCCGTACATGGCTGAGATCCTGGTACTTGCCGAGCACGACGGCGAGACGGTCAAGAAGGTCACCACCGAGCTGCTGACGCTCGCCCGCGCGCACGGCGAGCCCGCGGTGGTGTGGACGGGCGACGGCGCCGAGGGCGGCCGGGCCCGGCTCGCCGAGTTCGGCGCGGCCAAGGTCTACGTCGCCGACAGCGCCGACTATGCCGACTACCTGGTCGCGCCGAAGGCCGAGTTGCTGGCGCACCTGATGGCGCAAAGTCGCCGGCCGCCGTGCTGGTGGCCGCGACGTCCGAGGGCCGGGAGGTGGCCGGCCGGCTCGCGGTCAAGACCGGCTCCGGCGTCCTCACCGACGTCACCGGCCTCGGGCGACGGCCTGACCGCCGAGCAGTCGATCTTCGGCGGCGCCATCACCGTGCAGTCCAGGGTCACGGCCGGGCACGCCGATCATCGCGGTGCGGCCGAACGCGGTCACGCCCGAGCCTGCCGCAGGCGCGGCCGAGCTCGAGCCGGTCAGCATCGACATCAGCGACGCAGCCAAGGCGGCGCGGGTGACCGGCAAGGTCGTCGCGGAGCGCGGTCGAGCGGCCCGAGCTGACCGAGGCGTCGATCGTGGTGTCCGGCGGCCGCGGCCTCGGCTCCGGCGAGCACTTCGCGCTGATCGAGCAGCTGGCGGACTCGCTCGGCGCGGCGGTGGGCGCCTCCCGCGCGGCCACCGACGCGGGCTGGTACCCGCATCAGTTCCAGGTCGGCCAGACCGGCAAGACGGTGTCGCCGCAGCTGTACATGGCGATCGGCATCTCCGGCGCGATCCAGCACCGGGCCGGCATGCAGACCTCAAAGACGATCATGGTCGTCAACAAGGACCCCGAGGCGCCGATCTTCGAGCTCGCCGATTTCGGCGTGGTCGGGCGACCTGTTCAAGGTCGTGCCGCAGCTGGTCGAGGAGATCGCCAAGCGGGCCCAGGGCTGAGGCGGTAGTCACGCCCGGCCAACGGCGGCCGCGCACGGGCCATGCACGGCCAGAACGCGGTTAGGCTGGGCACACCATGTCAAACCTCGACTCAGGCCGCCCTGACCAGGCGCCGGCCGCAGGCCGGCCCCGGCGTCCGCGGTGTACTTGGACCACGCGGCCACCACGCCCATGCTGCCGGCGGCGCTGACGGCGATGACGCAGGAGCTGGCCCAGCTCGGCAACCCCTCGTCCCTGCATAATTCAGGCCGCCGGGCTCGCCGGGTCGTCGAGGAATCCAGGGAGCAGATCGCCGAGGCGTACGGCGCCAGGCCGAGCGAGGTTGTCTTCACCAGCGGCGGGACCGAGGCAGACAACCTGGCCGTCAAGGGCCTGTACTGGGCCAGCAAGGCCGCGATCCGGCCAGGCAGCGGGTACTGGCGGCCGCAACCGAGCATCACGCGGTGCTGGATAGCGTGCGCTGGCTCGCCGAGCACGAGGGTGCCAAGGCCGACTGGCTGGCAGTGCAGCCGACCGGCGTGCTCAGCCCGGCCACGCTCGCGGACGCCATCGAACGCGATCCGGCCAGCGTCGCGCTGATCAGCGTGATGTGGGCCAACAACGAGGTCGGCACCGTGCAGCCGATCGCCGAGCTCGCCGCCCTGGCCGCCGAGCAGCAGATCCCGTTCCACAGCGACGCGGTTCAGGCGGCCGGCCAGCTACCGGTCAGCCTGGCCGACAGCGGCGCCACCGCGCTTACGATCACCGCGCACAAGATCGGCGGCCCGGTGGGCGTTGGCGCGCTGCTGCTGGCCAAGGGGGCCCAGCCGGTGCCGGTGCTGCACGGCGGCGGGCAGGAACGTGACGTCAGGTCCGGCACGCTGGACGTGCCGGCCATCCGGGCGTTCGCCGTGGCCGTGCAGGCGGCCACCGAGGGCCGGGCGGCAGGAGGCGAAACGGCTGGCCGCCCTGCGAGATGACCTGGTCGCGCAGGTGCAGGCCGCGGTGCCCGATGCGGTACTCAACGGGGTGCCCTCGGGGCCTGGCAGGCTGCCTGGCAACGCGCACTTCTCCTTCCCCGGCTGCGAGGGCGACGCGCTGCTGATGCTGCTGGACGCCAAGAGCATCGCCTGTTCTACCGGCTCGGCTTGCACGGCGGGAGTCGCGCAGCCGAGCCACGTGCTGCTGGCGATGGGCGCCGACGAGGCGCGGGCCCGCGGCTCGCTGCGGTTCTCGCTCGGCCGGTCGTCACAGCAGTCTGACGTCGACGCGCTCGGCGCGGTCATCGGCGAAGTCGTCCAGCGGGCTCGCCGGGCAGCCCGCTAGGCCCCGGCCGCCGCTGCCATAACAAGATCACCATGTGGGCGGCGCTGCTGGCGGCCGGCCGCCGTATTCTGGAGCGGGATGACTACTCTGCGCGTACTCGCCGCGATGTCTGGCGGCGTCGATTCTGCGGTGGCCGCCGCGAGGGCTGCCGAGGCCGGTCACGAGGTCACCGGGGTGCACCTGGCGCTGTCGGCCAACCCCAGCTCGTACCGGACCGGCGCCCGTGGCTGCTGCACGCTCGAAGACGCCCGCGACGCCCGCCGCGCCGCGGACGTGATCGGCATCCCGTTTTATGTCTGGGACATGGCCGAGCGCTTCCACGCCGACGTCGTGCAGGATTTTGTGGAGGAGTATGCGCGCGGTAACACGCCGAATCCGTGCCTGCGCTGCAACGAGAAGATCAAGTTCGCCGCGGTGCTGGACCGGGCCGTCGCGCTCGGATTCGACGCGGTATGTACCGGCCATCATGCCGGGCTTGAGCCGGTGCCCGGCGCAGCTGGCCTGACCCGCCTGGTGCGCAGCGTCGACCCGGCTAAGGATCAGTCCTACGTGCTGGCAGTGCTCACCAGCGGGCAGCTGAGCCGGGCGATGTTCCCGCTGGCTGGCAGCACCAAGGACGAGGTACGCAAGGAGGCAGCGGACCGAGGTCTTGGCGTCGCGGCCAAGCCCGACAGTCACGACGTGTGCTTCATCGCCGATGGCGACACCCGCGGCTTCCTGCAGCGACGTCTCGGCAGCGTGCCTGGCCAGATCGTCGACACTGACGGCACTGTCGTCGGCAGTCACGACGGCAGCTACGGATTCACGATCGGCCAGCGCAAGGGCCTGGGCATCGACGCGCCAGCCGCCGACGGCAAGCCGCGGTTCGTGCTGAGCATCGAGCCGGTGTCGCGCACGGTCACCGTCGGCCCGGCCGCTGCGCTCGACGTGCTGGAGATCGATGCGAGAGCGCCGGTATGGACCGGCTGCGCGCCGCTGCCCGGTCCGGCCGACTGCCTGGTGCAGCTGCGCGCGCACGGCGAGGTACACCCGGCCACCGTCGAGCCGGACGGTGACCTTGTCCTGATCAGGCTGCACGAGCCCGCCCGCGGCATCGCGCGCGGGCAGGCCGCGGTCTTCTACGACGGGGACGCCGTCCTCGGCAGCGCCACCATCGCCGGAACGCGTTAGTTACCAGTGATTGATCCGGTTTAGGAGACACGGACGGCTATTTACCGCTGATGTCGGTACGCAGTAAATTCTTCTCAGCATCCCGCGCTGAGGCGGCAGGTGCTGTCCGGGGGAGGATCGATGATCGGCAGAAGCCTGAGTGTGCGCGTGATCGGCGTGGCGGCTGCCGCCATCGTCGTCGTCGGGACTGGCGCGGCGAGCGCATTACCAGCGCAGGCAGCGGCATGCCCGGTGGTTGCCAGCAACGGCACAGTGACGCCAGCGGCTGCGCCCGGCGTCGACTGGAGTAGCTGCAATTTGACGAACGCCAACTTCGCGGCCGCCGATCTTGCCGGTGCCAACCTCAGTCATGCGTCCATCAACGGCGCGGTTCTGACGGGTGCCAACCTCACAGACGCCAACGTGAGCAATGCGCTTCTGTTCAACGCCGCGGCGACCGGAGCGAACCTGCAGGATGCCAACCTGAGCAATGCCACGTTCAACGAAGCCACCCTGACGGGCGCGAATGTCACTGGCGCAGATATGCAGAACGCCGTGTTTGGCTATGTCGTCACCGGCGGCGTCGTCGGCACCCCCGCGCCCGGTGATTCGCCGCCCGACTTCGAGGTTGTGGCGGGCTTTTTCGTCGGTCCGACGGCGATCTTGACCGGGGCCAACTTCGCCGGAGCTAACCTGTCCGGAGCGGATCTGTCGGGGGTCACCTCGGGCGGCGTGACCGGTCCGGTCAGCCTGCCTGCCGACTGGGAGCTCGTTGACGGGTATCTCGTGGGGCCTGCTGCCTTCTTGTACGGAGCGCAGCTCACCGGCGCGGACCTGGACGGCGCCGATCTGACCAGCGCCAACCTGGCGTTCTCGAAGTTGTCTGGCGCCAATCTCACTGGCGCGGACCTTTCCGGCAGCGTCACGATCAACGGCGCGGACCTGACCGATGCCAGGCTCCAGGGGTCCAACCTGACGCATATCGGCGGGCAGAACGTTGCGATGGCCGGCGCTGACCTCGCCGGAGCCACGTTGACAGACTGCGATCTGCAGAACTCTGACCTCGCCGGAGCTGACCTGGCGAACGCCATCGTGACTAATCGGGCCGCGCTGGCTGGCAGCAATCTGACGAACGTCAACTTCGCCAATGCGGATCTGACAAACGCCGAGCTGCAAGACACCACTGTGCAGGGCGCGAGTTTCACCGGAGCAGTCCTGACCGGCGTCGCGACGGGTGGCATGACCGGCCAGCCGGCGGGCCTGCCGGCCGACTGGCAGCTAACCGCCGGTTTCCTCATCGGACCCGGTGCTGACCTGATCCAGGATGATCTCGCCCACATCGAACTCGCGGGGGCGGACCTCGCGAGCGCTGACCTCGCGGGCTCAGATCTGACCGACGCCCAGCTGGACGGAGCGAACCTCGCTGGTGCGAACATCGTCGACGATAACCTGACCGGCGCCGACCTCGATGGCGCGGTCGTGACCGGCATTCAGGCCGGCGTCGATACCTGGTCGGACACCATCTGCCCGGATGGCTCTAACTCCGACGCAGCCGCTCAGGGCTGCCTGGACACGCCGCCGTCGGCACGACCAGCGGTGACAGCCGGTCACGTCGGCCAGCATGGCTGGTACGTGTCGGAGGTGACAGTCGGGTGGAACTGGCTAGGGAACGGTACGAGCGTGACCGCCAGCTGCACCCGCGCTACCGCGACGACCGGGAGCGGACGGCTCACGCTGCAGGCGTCGTGTACCAACCTGGCCGGCCTGGTGGGCTCCGCAGCCTTCGTGGTCAAAGTTGATCTGACCCGGCCCGGAGTCGCTGTGACGGGTGTCCGTAATGGTCGCAGGTACGTTCGCGGCCACGTGCCGGTCACGGGATGCCGCACCACCGACAAGGTCTCCGGCGTGGCAGTCAGGGCGAAGGCCAAGGTGACCACCACCGGCAAGCACGGCCTGGGCAAATTCACGGTGACCTGCGCGGGTGCGGTCAGCGGCGCAGGCTCCCGGCAGGCGCGCCCGGTCCGGGTCAGCTACACCGTCGTCAGGTGAGCGCAGTCATCAGGAGACCGGGGACATCGGGTAACCGTGAGCGTGTCGGCGGCCGCCACTAGGCTCTGAGCCGTGAGCGAGCAGAACCGCACGTTCCCGTGGGCAGCCGGGCAGCGCGACCGGTGTCGGGTCAATGCCCGGTACCGAGTCGGCGCAAGCCTGCCGGGAGGTCTTCGACGAGCTGCCGGACCTGCCGTTCCTGCCCGAGCTGCCCGGCCGCGGCCAGGGCGCCGACATGATCGGCCGGACTGCCGCGCTGCTGGTGGACATGCCGGTACAGGCAGTGACCCACGGCTGGAAGCTGGCCGGCCGGCCAGGCCGCGACCTGAGCCGGGCGTCCGGATACCTGTCGCAGGACCTCGACACGCTAGAAGAAGTCGCCGACGGTTACGCCGGCCCGGTGAAGATCAGCGTCTGCGGGCCGTGGACGCTGGCCGCGGCGCTCGAGCTGAGTCGCAGCGTCGATCCGGCACTTCGCGATCCTGGCGCAGTGGCCGACCTCACCGGCTCGCTGGCCGAAGGGCTGGCCCGCCATGTCGCCGACGTTCGCAAGCGGATCCCGGCCGCGACGGTCATCGTGCAGCTCGACGAGCCGTCGTTGCCGTGGGTGCTGGCCGGCCGGGTGCCGACCGCCAGCGGACTGTCGGTGGTCGGCGCCGTCGATATCGCGGTGGCCAGGCAGCGGCTTGCCACCGTGCTGGCCGCGTCTGGCGCATTCACCGTCGTGCACTGCTGCGCCGAGCGGACCCCGTTCCGGCTGCTGGCAGAAGCGGGCGCCGGTGGCGCTGGCTTCGATCTGAGCTTGCTCAGGACCGCAGACTTTGATCTTGTGGCGGAGCTTGCCGAGTCGGGACTCGCGTTGTTTACCGGCGCGCTGTCGGCGGACTCGGCGCGGCAGCTCGGCAGCGGCCCGCCGATCGAACCGCGAAGGACCGGCGTGGCGGTTGCCGAGATGTGGCGCAGGACCGGGCTGCCGGCCGAGCATCTTGCCAGCCAGGTTGTGATCACCCCGGCGTGCGGGCTGGCCGGGGTATCGCCGGCCGCGGCCCTTGCAGCGCTGAAGCATTGCCGGGAGGCGGCGCGGATCGCGCCCGAGCTGATCGACCCGAGCTGATCGACGCGGGCTGACCGAGCCGACCCGACAGACCGAGTGGACCCGACCCGAGCCGACGAAGGAGAGCGCGGGATGACGGAGCAGGACCCCAGGCAGCGGCACGCGGAGCTGGCCGCGGAGCTGCTGGAGCATCAGTACCGCTACCACGTCCTCGATTCGCCGCTGGTCTCTGATATCGACTACGACACGATGATGCGCGAGCTGGAGACCATCGAGGACCAGATCCCCGAGCTGCGCACGCCGGACTCGCCCAGCCAGAAGGTCGGCGGGATGATCTCGACCGACTTCACCCCGGCGCAGCACCTGCAGCCGCTGGAGAGCCTGGACAACGTGTTCTCGGCCGAGGGCCTGGACAGCTGGGCGGCAAGGGCGGAGCGGCTGGGCGGCGGCGGCCCTTACGTGTGCGAGCTCAAGATCGATGGCCTGGCCGTGGCCCTGGTCTACCGCAAGGGGCGGCTACAGCGGGCCGCGACCAGGGGTGACGGGGTCACCGGCGAGGACGTGACGCCGAACGTCAAGACGATCGCTGCTGTGCCTAACAAGCTGTCCGGCACCGGCTGGCCGGACGTGCTCGAGGTCAGGGGAGAGGTGTTCCTGCCGGTGGCCGCGTTCGAGGAGCTGAACGCCAGGCTGACCGAGGCAGGGAAGCCGCCGTTTGCCAACCCGCGCAACTCAGCCGCCGGATCGCTGCGGCAGAAGGACCCGCGGGTGACAGCGTCCCGCTCGCTGAACATGATCTTGCACGGAGTCGGCTTGGTGGAAGGGCTGGACGACCTGCCGGACAGCCAGTCAGCCTGGTACGAGCGGCTGAAGTCATGGGGGCTGCCGGCCAGTGACCGGTACCAGGTGGTGCCGGATCTGGACGGGGTCCGCCAGTACATCGGGCACTACGGCGAGCACCGGCACGATCCGCCTTACGAGATTGACGGCGTCGTAGTCAAGATCGACACCATCGAGGTCCAGCGCCGCCTGGGCTCCACCAGCCGCGCGCCGCGCTGGGCGATCGCCTACAAGTACCCGCCGGAGGAGGTCAATACCCGGCTGCTGGAGATCCGGGTGAACGTCGGCAGGACCGGCCGGGTGACCCCGTTCGCGGTGATGCAGCCGGTCAAGGTCTCCGGGTCGACGGTGGAGAATGCCACCTTGCACAACGCCGATGAGATCAAGCGCAAGGGCGTACTTATCGGCGACATGGTGGTGCTGCGCAAGGCCGGAGACGTGATCCCCGAGGTGGTCGGGCCGGTGGCTGACCTGCGAACCGGGGATGAGCGGGAGTTCGAGTTTCCTGTCACCTGCCCTGCCTGCGGGACCACGCTGGCCAGGGAGGAAGGCGGCGTCGACTGGCGCTGCCCGAACGCCAGGTCATGTCCTGCCCAGCTGCGGGAACGACTGTTCCACCTGGCAGGCCGCGGGGCGCTGGACATCGAGGTGCTGGGATACGAGGCCGCCGTCGCGCTGCTGGATTCCGGGCTGGTCACCGACGAGGGCGACCTGTTCGGGCTGACGGCGGAGGCACTGGCCGCGGTGCCGTTCTTCGTGACCAAGGGCGGGGCGCTGACAGCGAACGCCACCAGGCTCCTGGCCAACCTGGACGACGCCAGGCACCGGCCGCTGTGGCGGATCCTCGTCGCCCTGTCGATCAGGCACATCGGCCCGACCGCGGCGCGAGCACTCGCGGCCGCGTTCGGCTCGGTCGAGGCAGTCGCCGCGGCGCCGGAGGGCGACCTTGTCGCCGTCGACGACGTAGGACCGACGATCGCCAGGTCGGTGCGCGAGTGGTTTGAGGTGGACTGGCACGCCGCCATCGTCGGCAAGTGGCGGGCGGCCGGGGTCGAACTGGCAACCCCCGGCTTCACGCCGCCGGTGCGCGACGAGTCAGGACGGATCGCGGGCGGGGGTGCCGGGACGGGGCCGGCGGCCCGCTGGCAGGTCTTACCGTGGTGCTCACCGGGACGCTGGAGGGTTATTCCAGGGACGAGGCGGCCGAGGCGGTCCAGTCGCAGGGCGGGAAAGTCTCTGGTTCGGTGTCGAAAAAGACGAGTTTTGTCGTCGCCGGGACCAACGCGGGGTCCAAAATGGACAAGGCCGAGTCGCTCGGGATACCGGTCCTGGACGAGGCTGGCCTCGCGGTCCTGCTGTCCGACGGGCCAGACGCGGCCAGGGAACAGGCGGGTGCACGAGCCGGCGAGCCTGGCAGTGGTGATCACAAGTTGTAACGGATAGTACGCAATTGGCTGCGGGAAGTACCTTTTTTGCCGTAGCATTAACGCAAAGCTCTGAGCAGTGCACACACAGCGACGTCCGGCCGATGAGGAGCCATGAGGGACCCCACCGACACCAGGGACATCGGCCCGCGCGTCGGTTCCCCGCTGTGGATCTACCTGACGGCTGTCACCGTGGCCGGCGGGATGGTGTTTGCGCTGGCGGTCGGCTATCTCGTGCATCCCGGTCTCACTCATGGCCGGATCACGCTGACCGGGCATTCGCTGTTCTGGGTGCTGGCCGCGATCATCCTGGCTGGCGAGATCTGGCCCGTGGTGACGCCGGGCCGGTCCAGCCTGGAAGCGCCGCTCACGTCGGTCACCTTTAGTTTCGCCGCGCTGCTTGCCTGGGGCGTTTCCATCGCCGTGCTGCTGCGCGCGACCATGACTGTGGTGGCCTTTCTCGGGAAGCGGAAAGCGCCGCACCGCGCTGCCTTCAACGCGGCGGCCTCGACGCTGGGCCTGGCCGCGGCCGGGCTCGTGCTGTTGGCTTTGCACTGGCCGATGAGGTCGAACCATATTCATCACCCGGGCAGCGACGACATCTGGAAGATTTTCCTGGCTGCCCTGACCGGTTTCGCGGTCAGTTACATCCTGATCACCCTCGCCATCGCGCTGCACTCCCGCGAGCCGGTGCTGAAGACTCTGGTCAAGACGCTGCCCTACCAGAGCCGCGTGCACCTGGTGCTGTACGCGAGCGCGCCGCTGGTGGCCCTGGTCATCGACAACGGGTCCGCGCTGCTGATGGCGCTGTTCGCTTTCCCGCTTGGCGCCATCTACGTCAACGCCGCGATCTCCGTACAGCGCGAGCATCAAGCCCATCATGACGAGCTGACGGGCCTGGCTAACCGCAAACTGCTGATGCGGAGGCTGAACGAGACGCTGGCGCAGGCCGGCAGCTCTGGTGTCAAGGTCGGGTTCTTGCTGCTCGACCTTGACCGCGGTCTGAAGGAGGTCAACGACACGCTCGGCCACGCCGTCGGTGACCGGCTGCTGCGGCTGGTCGCGCACCGGCTCACCCACAGCATCAGGCCTGGTGACCTGGTAGCCGGCTCGGCGGTGACGAGTTCGCGGTGCTGCTGCCGTCGGTGAAGGAGCCCTCGGCTGCCAGGGAGGTAGCAGCGCGGCTCCGGGCTGCGGTGGCCGAGCCGATCCGGCTCGAGGGCATGTCGTTCGTGATCGAGGTGAGCATCGGCATCGCGATGTTCCCCGAGGACGCGACGGGCGACGAACTGCTGATGCAGCGCGCCGACGTGGCCATGTACCTGGCCAAGCAGCGCCGCAGCGGGGTCGAGCGGTACGTGGCCGACCTGGACCGCAATTCCCCGGCCAGACTTGCGCTGTTCGGCGAACTGCGCCGCGGCCTGGATCGCGGTGAGCTTGAGCTGCACTACCAGCCGAAGATTTACCTGGCTGACCGGAGTGTCGCGGGCGTCGAGGCGCTGATTCGCTGGCGGCACCCGGTCCGCGGCATGCTGACACCTGACGACTTCATCCCGCTCGTCCAGCAGTCCTACCTGATGCGCGAGGTCACCGCGTTCGTGATCGAGACGAGCGTGGCGCAGGCTGCGCTGTGGCGGCAGGCGGGGTTCGACCTGCAGATGTCGCTCAACGTCTCCGGCCGCGACCTGCTCGACACCGGCCTGGCCGAGCCTGGTCACCGAATGCCTGGACAGACACCAGCTGCCCGCGAGCGCGCTGCTGCTGGAGATCGACGAGCGGGTACTGACCAGCGAGCCTGCGCACGCCGTCGCCACCGCCGAGGCGCTCGCCGAGATCGGCATCGGGCTCAGCCTCGACGACTTCGGCACCGGTTATTCCTCGCTGGTCCGGCTCAAGCGGCTGCCGGTGAGCGAGGTCAAGGTCGATTCCTCGTTCGTGAGCAGGCTGCTGGAGTCGCCCGATGACGAGGTCGTCGTCAAGTCGATCCTCGACCTGGCCGCGGCGCTCGGCATCCGTTCGGTCGCCGAGGGAGTCGAGTCGGCCGAGATCGCCGACGCGTTGCTGGCGATGGGCTGCGTCGCGGCGCAGGGATGGCACTTCGCGAAGCCGATGAATGCCGTGTCGGCGACCGCCTGGCTGACCGAGCACACGGGCGCCGACGGCCACGTTCCCAGCACTACGGCGCCGCTGCTGCAGCCCGCAGATTCGCGCCCGTCAGCCAGATCGTTACAGCGCGCCCAGCGGCTGCAGCCGGCCCGCCAGGGGGCGGGCGAGCCGCTGGACCCGGCTCCGCTGCCGCCAGCCGGCTGGAGTCGCTGACCTTCGCCGCCGCCAGGCAACGGCCGGCCTTCGGCTGGCCGAGGCGGCGCGAGGTGCCGACGGGTTAATGCTGTGGGATCGCCGGAAGCTCGGCCAATAGGATGGCCTTCATGTCCATAACCAGGGCCGAGGTAGCGCACCTGGCCAGGCTCTCGAGACTGACCCTGACCGACGCCGAGCTCGACCACTTCGCCGGCCAGCTTGACCAGATCATCGGGGCTGTCGCCCGGGTGCAGGAGGTCGCGGCCGAGGGGATCCCGCCGATGACGCACGCGGTGCCGGTCGTCAACGTGTTCCGCGACGACGCCCTGGTGCCGTGTCTGACCCCGGAGCAGGCGCTGTCTGGCGCACCTGCCTCCGAACAGGCCAGGTTCCGGGTCCCGCGCATCCTGACGGAGGACTGAGATGGCCGGGGAACCGACCGAGCTGACTCAACTCACCGCGGCGCAGATCGCCGCCGCGGTGGCATCCGGCCGGGCATCAGCGGTCGAGGTGACCCAAGCGCACCTGAACCGGATCGCCGCGGTCGATCCCGACGTGCACGCTTTCTTGCATGTAGCAGGCATCGGGGCGCTGGCCGCGGCGGAGGACGTCGACCGCAAGCGCGCCGCGGGCGAGATGCTCGGCCCGCTGGCCGGGGTGCCGCTCGCGCTCAAGGACGTCATGACCACCAAGGACATGCCGACGACCTGCGGCTCGAAGATCCTGGCTGGCTGGCGGCCGCCGTACGACGCGACGGTCACCAGGCGGCTGCGCAACGCCGGCGTCATCATCCTCGGCAAGACCAACATGGACGAGTTCGCGATGGGCTCGTCGACCGAGAACTCCGCCTACGGCCCGAGCCACAACCCGTGGGACCTGAGCCGCGATCCCCGGCGGCTCCTCCGGCGGTTCGTCGGCCGCGGTCGCTGCGTACGAGGCACCGCTGGCGATCGGCACCGACACCGGCGGCTCCATCCGCCAGCCGGCCGCGGTCTGCGGCATCGTCGGCACCAAGCCCACTTACGGTGGCTCGTCCAGGTATGGCCTGGTCGCGTTCGCGTCGTCGCTGGATACACCAGGCCCGCTGGCTCGTACCGTGCTGGACGCGGCGTTGCTGCACGAGGTGATGTCCGGCCATGACCCGCGCGATTCGACCTCGGTGGACGCGCCGGTGCCGCCGGTAGTCGCAGCCGCCCGGCAAGGCGATGTGTCCGGTCTGCGCGTGGGCGTCGTGACCGAGTTCAGCGGTGACGGCTATCAGGCCGGCGTGCAGACCCGGTTCACCGAGGCTGTGGAGTTGCTGGAATCACTCGGCGCCAAGGTGGTCGAGGTGTCCTGCCCGCACTTCAGGTACGCGCTGCCCGTCTACTACCTGATCGCGCCGAGCGAGTGCTCGTCCAACCTGGCCAGGTTTGACGCGATGCGCTACGGCCTGCGGATCGGCGACGACGGCACGGCGAGCGCCGACGAGGTCATGTCGCTGACCAGGGCGCAGGGGTTCGGGCCCGAGGTCAAACGCCGGATCATGCTCGGCACCTACGCGCTGTCCAGCGGGTACTACGACGCCTACTACGGCAAGGCGCAGCAGGTGCGCACGCTGATCTGCCGCGATTTCGACGCCGCCTTCGAGCAGGTCGACGTGCTGGTATCGCCGACCACGCCGACCACCGCCTTCGGCATCGGCGAACGAGCCGACGATCCGATGGCGATGTACCTGGCCGACTTGTGCACCATCCCGTCCGACCTGGCCGGGAACGTGGCCATATCGGTGCCCTGCGGACTGGCCCCCGAGGACGGACTGCCGGTCGGGCTGCAGATCATGGCTCCGGTGCTGGCCGACGACCGGGTGTACCGGGTCGGCGCGGCAGTCGAGGCAGCGTTCGAGCAGCGCTGGGGCGGCCCGTTGCTGGCCGAGGCCACGCCGCTGGCCGCAGGAGGCGCGCGATGACCGATCTGGCGCAGCTAGTGCCGTACGACGAGGCGCTGTCCCGTTATGAGCCGGTGATCGGGCTGGAGACGCACGTCGAGCTCGGCACCGTCACGAAGATGTTCTGCGGCTGCCCGACCACGTTCGGACTCGAGCCGAACTCGGCGGTGTGCCCGGTCTGCCTCGGCCTGCCCGGCTCGCTGCCGGTCGCTAACCGGGCCTCCATCGAGTACACGATCAAGATCGGGCTGGCGCTGAACTGCACGATCGCGACGTGGTGCCGGTTCGCGCGGAAGAACTACTTCTACCCGGACATGCCGAAGGACTTCCAGATCTCGCAGTACGACGAGCCGCTGTGCGTGGATGGTTACCTCGAGGTGAGCGTCGAAGGTCAGGTGTTCCGCGTCGGCATCGAGCGGGTGCACCTGGAGGAGGACACCGGCAAGTCGCTGCACATGGGCGGCGCGACCGGCCGGATCCACGGCGCCGACTACTCGCTCGTCGACTACAACAGGGCAGGCATCCCGCTGGTCGAGGTCGTGACCAAGCCGGTCACCGGGACTGGCGCGCTGGCGCCGCAGGTGGCGCGCGCCTACGTGACCGAGCTGCGTGACCTGCTCCGCTCGCTGGATGTTTCTGACGTGCGGATGGAGGAAGGCTCGCTGCGCTGCGACGTCAACACCTCGCTCGCGCCGTACGGCTCGGCTGCCTGGGGTACCAGGACCGAGACGAAGAACGTCAACTCGCTCCGGTCGGTGGAGCGCGCGGTCAGGTCCGAGATCGAGCGGCAGGCTGGCGTGCTCGATGTCGGCCAGCGGGTGGTGCAGGAGACCCGGCACTTCCACGAGGACAACGGCAGCACGACCTCGGGGCGGAGCAAGGAAGAAGCGCAGGACTACCGGTACTTCCCCGAGCCTGATCTGGTGCCGGTCGCGCCTGACAGGCAGTGGGTGGAGCAGATCAGAGCAAGCCTGCCGGAGTTGCCTGCCGCTCGCCGGGTCCGGCTGCAGACCGAGTGGGGCCTGTCGGACCTGGACATGACCGCGCTGCGCAACGCTGGCGCGCTGGACCTGGTCGGCGCCACCATCGCGGCCGGCGCTTCGGCCGCGGACGCGCGCAAGTGGTGGCTCGGTGAACTGGCGAGGCATGCTAACGAGTCGGGGACGGAGCTCGCTGACCTGCCGATCACCCCGGCGGAGGTGGCCAGGGTCAGCGAACTCGTCGCGGCCGGCTCGCTGAACGACAAGTTGGCCAGGCAGGTGCTCGAGGCCGTGCTCGCAGGCGAGGGCGACCCCGATGCAGTCGTCGCGTCGCGCGGCCTGGCGGTGGTGAGCGACGGCGGCGCGCTGACTGAGGCGATTGACGCGGTGATCGCGGCCAGTCCGGACATCGTCGCGAAGATCCGCGAGGGCAAGACGGCCGCGGTCGGCGCGCTCGTCGGGCAGGTCATGAAGGCCACCAGCGGCCGGGCCGACGCCAGCCGGGCCCGCGAGCTGATCCTGCAGCGACTGACCTGACCTGACCTGACCCGAGCTGACCTGACCAAGGAGCACGATGGCCGTCATTCACAACACCACGCTTGTGCCGAGCAAGCTGGACTTGCTGACCGCCTGGGTAGCGAAGCAGGACTGGTACCTCGCCGAGGCGGGAACGCCGGAGCTGACCAAGGCGGGCGGATTCCGGCTGGATGACCCGGACGGTGCGGTGGGGATCGAGTTCATGATCGTGCTCGACGGCCCGGGCGCCGGCGCTAACGCCTACCTGGTCCCGATGACCTACCGCGACAGCGCGCTGCCCGGTGCCGATGACGCGTTGATCGGGACTACCGAGCATGGCGTGCTCGGGCGCCGCTGGGTCTACGACGGGACGTCGGACCCGGTGTTGCGCGCGCAGGTAGCCGCGCTCATCCAGGGACACGCGCAGGCACAGGCGCAGAGCCGAAGCGAAGTCCCGGATCCGACAGTTCTCAGCCGGCCGCTCACGGCCGGTCCCGACGGGCCGCTCGATCTCGAGTTCCCGCGCGTCCTCAGCCCGGCCAGCGATGACGCTGCCACCGCGGCCGGGCAGGTCACGGCGACGTGGACGGCCGCGGACGGACGCACCGTCCGCGGCGTGCTGATCACCGCCCGGCCTGCCGCGAACTAGCGGCGGCCGGGAGGACGGACGCTATGGCTGGGCCGCTGCGGACGTAACAGCGGCAGCCAGGCACCAGCCACGATGTACGCCACGCGAAGATCAGCCGGATTATGCTGAACCGGATCACTATGACTGCTCACGAGCCAGGCCCCGACTCCGGCCCCGACAGCACGGTCGCGGCGCAGCTGACCGCGGAGGTGCTACGCGCCTACGCGGGCACGCCGGACCCGCGGCTGCGCGACCTGCTGACCGCGCTGATCAGGCACCTGCACGCGTTCGCTGCCGAGACCGGCCTGTCTACCCGGGAGTGGATGGCAGGCCTGGAGTTCCTCACTGCCGTCGGGCAGAAATGCGACCCGCAACGGCAGGAGTTCATCCTGCTGTCTGACGTTCTCGGGCTGTCCTCGCTGATCGAGTCGCTCAACGCCGCAGACGGCGCCACCGAGCCGACGGTCCTCGGCCCGTTCTACCTGCCGGGTGCGCCGCGCAAGCAGTCAGGCCAGCAGCTCGGCAGGCCGCAAGACGGCGAGCCGACGCTGATTCGCGGCCGGGTCACAGCTACGACCGGCGAGCCGTTGCCCGGCGCGACGCTTGATGTCTGGCAGGACGCCAGCAACGGGCTCTACGACATCCAGGATCCGCAGCAGCCCGAGTTCAACCTGCGCGGAGTCTTCACCACCGGCGCCGACGGCGGCTACTGCCTGCGCACGATCCGTCCGGTGAGTTACCCGGTCCCCGTCGATGGCCCGGTGGGCGCAATCTTCCGCGCGGCACTGGCCGGCATAACTGGCGGGCCGCGCATGTGCACGTCATCGTCTCGGCGCCCGGCTGCCAGTCCGTGACGACGCACATTTTTGACGCGGCTAACGAATACCTGGACAGCGACGCGGTGTTCGGCGTCCGTGACTCGCTCATCAAGGAGTTCCGGCTCGCCAGTCCGGCGGACCCGCCGGATGTGCGCTACGTGGTCGAGGCGGATTTCGTGCTCGGCCCAGATCGCGGTAGCCGGTGACGTCGCCCGACCTTGCCCGCGCGGTGACCGCGTCGGCCCGGGTATACTGAGGGCATGCAGTCCTTCGCGCACCAGGAGATGATGCCCCGCTAGCCGGGGCCATCTCACGCTGCCAGGACTACGTCCGCACGAGGCCCTTCAGGGGCCTCGATTCATGTGCGGGGTCGGTGCCCCTGACCGTTTTCAGGAGGTTCCGATGACCAAGCGCATTTACCTGAGCACCACCATCCCGTACGTCAATTCGCGCGCTCACGTCGGTCACGCGCTCGAGCTGGTCGAAGCCGACGTGCTTGCGCGCCATCACCGCCGGATCGGCGACGAGGTCAGGCTGCAGACCGGCACCGACGACAATTCGCTCAAGAATGTGCTGGCCGCCCAGGCAGAGGGGATCAGCACGAGGGAACTGGTGAACCGCAACGCGGGTGAATTCGCCGCCTTGCGCGAGCATCTGTCGCTGAGTTTCGACGACTTCATCAAGACCAGCAGCGATCGGCGGCACCGGCCGGGAGTCGAACGCCTGTGGCGCGCGTGCGCGGCGAACGGTGACCTGTACCGCAAGTCCTACCAGGGGCTGTACTGCGTCGGCTGCGAGCAGTTCTACCAGCAGTCCGAGCTCATCGACGGCAACTGCAAAGACCATGGCACGCCCGCGCAGCTGATTGCCGAGGAGAACTGGTTTTTCCGGCTCTCCAGGTACGCGGGCCAGCTGACCGGGGAAATCACGTCGGGACGGCTGCGCATCGAGCCGGCCAGCCGCCGCAATGAGGTGCTCGGCTTCATCGCCTCGGGCCTGGACGATTTCAGCGCGTCGCGTTCGGTCGGCCGGGCGCACGGCTGGGGGATCGGGGTACCCGGCGATCCCGGCCAGGTGATCTACGTCTGGTGGGACGCGCTCGGCAACTACATCACCTCGCTGAACTTCGGCGCCGACGGCACTTACGGCTCCGGGGACGCGCGGGTCGCGGGCGGCGGGCGCGCTCAGGTTGGTGCCCGTGGCGCCGACTATCAGCGCTGGTGGGCCGACGCTGACCGCCGGGTGCACGTGGTCGGCAAGGGGGTGCTGCGCTTCCATGCCGTGTACTGGCCCGCGATCCTGCTGTCGGCGGGTCAGCCGCTGCCGACCGAGATCTTCGTGCACGACTATCTCACTGTCGACGGCGGCAAGATCAGTAAGTCCGCGACGGGCGGCCTGGCCAGCGACAACGACCCCGTCGTGCTGGCCGGCACCTACGGCGTCGACGCGCTGCGCTGGTGGCTGCTGCGAGACGTGCCGCGGGTAGGAGATACCGACTTCACTGTGGGCAAGCTCGTGGCCAGGGCAAACGATGACCTGGCGAACGGCCTGGGCAACCTGGTGAACCGAGTCGTCACGCTCGCGCATTCGGCCAGGAACGGGGTGGTAGTGCCCTGCGGCCGTCCGTACGGAACCAGCCGCTGGCTCGCTGCCGCCGCCGACGGCCACCCGGCCGGCCTGCCTGCCGGTGCGAGCTGGCCTGCCGACGCGGCCCCGCTGCAGGCAGCCATCGGGCGCGCGCCGGACGAGGTTCGGGCCGCCCTGGCAAGATTCGACTTCCGGGCCGGGGCCAGCGCGGTGTGGGAGATTGTCGAGCAGGCCAACCGCTATGTCGATGCGACGCAACCCTGGCACTTGGCTAAGGCGGAGCGAGCCGGGGACACCGCAGCCGGGCAGCGGCTGGACGAGGTACTCGGCGCTCTGCTCGCCGCCTGCCAGGAAGTGGCGGCAGAGATCTGGCCGTTCCTGCCCGACCTGGCCGCCCGGGTGGCGGCCGCGTGCAACGGGTTCGGCGGGCGGCTGCCTGCGCCGCAGCCGGTCTTCCCCCGGATCGAGGTGACGCCAGCCGGCCTGGCGCCGCGGCAGTATCCTGCCGTCGCGGCCGACCTGCGCTCAGTCCCTGAGCCGCAGCCGGCCGCCCGACGGTGAGCGAGGCGCGGTGCTTGGTCGCAAGCGGCTGTTCTGGGTGCCAATGGATCCAATCGCGCAGGCCCTCTCCGGGCTGGACGACGTGATCGTAGAGGTGGTGGCGCCCGGCGTGTCGGCGCTGCCGGCCTCGGCGGCGGAGGTGGAGTTCTACGTGCCGCCGTTCTTCCCGCCGCCAGAAGCCGTGCAGGCGATGGCGCAGATGCCGCGGCTGCGGGTGGTGCAGACGCTGACGGCCGGCTTTGACCGCGTCAGGCCGTTCGTGCCCGCGGGCGCGGTGCTGTGCAACGCGCGCGGCGTGCACGACGCCAGTACCGCGGAATGGGTCGTCGGCGCGACTATCGCCGCCCTGCGGCAGTTCTCCGTATTTCGCCACCGAGCAGGCTGCCGGACGCTGGAGCTTCCGCTTCACCGACTGCCTGGCCGGCAAGAAGGTGCTGATCGTCGGCTACGGCTCGATCGGCCAGGCGGTGGAGCGCCGGCTAGCCGGGTTCGAGGTGCAGCTCAGCCGCGTTGCCAGGTCGGCTCGTGCCGGGGTGAGCGCGGTATCCGAACTGCCTTCCCTGTTGCCCGCAGCGGACATCGTGATCCTGCTGGCCCCGGTCACGGCCGAGACGATGGGCATGGTCGACGCGACTTTCCTGGCCAGGATGAAGGACGGCGCCTTGCTGGTGAACGCGGCGCGCGGCGTCCTGGTGGTGACCGACGATCTCGTCGCCGAGCTGAGCACGGGCCGCCTCGCCGCTGCCATGGACGTGACCGAGCCGGAGCCGCTGGCGCCTGGCCATCCGCTCTGGTCGCTGCCCAACGTGCTGATAACGCCGCATGTCGGGGCCTCTACCCCGTACTCGGCGAATACCGCGGTGACTTTCGTCCGAGAGCAGGCTGAGCGTTACCTGAATGGTCAGCCGCTGGCGAACGTCATTACCGGAGATTACTAGATACCCGCAGGTCACCGCCTTGATCGCACGGCGATGCGAAGTTGTCGCCGTGTGTAGGCCCATCCTCAATCGAAGCGTGACCTGCCGGCAATAGAGTGTTTCAGCGTTACTAATTTCTGCGAGCATTAATCTCCGGCAGCAGGCGCTTGCCTGCCGGAGTTACTGGCGCCGTTTGCGTGTCGTGAGCTGCCGTCGCTCAAGGACGAGCCGCAGGCATGACCTCCCTGCACAGCACGCGGCGAATGGTGCCTCGGCTCGCACCGCAACAGCCCGGCATGGTCATACGGGACGCAGCCGACAGGAGGCCTGGTGCACGCACGCCCGGTGCAGGCGCATACATCCGCCAACGCGCGATGAGCCCGTCTGCCCCCGCCTGGACCGTGATCGGCATCGTGGTCGCCGTCACGGCTGTCGCGCTGCTGGCGCGGCGGTGGCGGCAGAGCGATGCGGCCAGCCGCTGGCTGACGATCACCGCGGCTGCCTGGGGCGCCGCGTTTGCCGTCCAGGGCGTCGGCACCGGTGCCGTCACGTTGTCGGTGATCCAGCTGACACTGAGCGACTTGCTTGGCTTGTTCGGGCTGCCCGCCCTCATCATCGGCCTGATCCGTCTCGCTCCGGCTGGCGGCGGTCGCGACGGTGGTCCGCGCGGCAGCCTGGCGGACCGCTTCTGGGGCGCCGGCCCGGTGATCGACGGCTGCCTGATCTGGCTCGCCGTGTTCAGCGTCGGCTGGATCGCGGTGCTGCGCTCGGCCTATGCGGCGACCGGGATCGGCCCCGGTTACTTCACTATCGACCTCATTCACCCGGCACTCGACATGACGGTGCTCGGCGGCACGCTATGGCTGGCCATCGTGGCAGGCCGGGTGGCGATCCTGCCCTACCTGGCCCTCTGTGCCGCGACCGTCGGCGACTTGCTGGCCGTGCAGGCACGTGCCGTCAACGCGCACCCGGCCAGCTGGCCTCAGCTGTTCTGGCTGCTGGCCATCTGCCTGCTCGCCGCTAGCGCCTGGCCGCTCCAGACTGCACGGCCCGCGAGTGACTCCCGGTTCGCGGGTGAGCCTCGGTCTACGGGTGAGCCGGTAGCCGCGGGTGATCTGGTGCCCGCGGGTGACCCGCCGCTGGCCACCCTGGTCACGCTAGCGGCGGCGGGCATCGCGGCCAGCGTTACCTTCGTGTTCGCGATCGTGACCTGGGGCCACAGCGGTCCGGTACCGCTCATTGCGGCCGCCGTCCTGATGCTTGGCCTGGTCATCAAGATCGTCAGCTTGCTACGGCAGGCAGCGGCGATGTCGGCGCTGGCCGAGGAGTCCGACAGCCAGTTCCACCAGCTAGCGGACCGTACTAGTGACGTCGTGCTGCTCTGCGACGATGCCGGCCTTGTCGGCTATGCGAGCAAGGCTGTCGCGCACTACGGCTACTCTCCCGCCCGGCTCGTCGGCACCAGGCTGCCTGACCTCGTGCATCCTGACGACCTGCGCAATGTCATGACGGCGGCAGCGGCGGCGCGATCCGGTGGCCCGGCCGCGGCCGCTGACCTCGCCTGCCGGGTCCGGTCCTCGGATGGCACCTGGCGGCACGTGCGCGCGACCATCTCCCGGTATTCAGAGGCGGACCGGCCGGACCTGCTGCTGATCACGGCCAGAGACGTCAGTGATCAGGTCGCGTTGCGCCGGCAGGTCACGCACCTGACCTTCCACGACGGGCTGACCGGCTTGCCGAACCGCTCGTACCTGGAGGAGCGAGCCAAGGATCTGCTATTGCGCCAGGCCGTGGCCGCCGCTGACCAGCCAGAACGGATCGGGGCCATCTTCGTCGACCTGGATGGCTTCACCGCCATCAACGACTCGGTGGGGCACGGCGCAGGCGATCTGGTCCTGGCCCAGGCTGGCAGGCGACTGCGTGGCCTGGTCCCGGCTCACGACACCGTCGCTCGCTGGGGCGGCGACGAGTTCGCGGTCTTGATCGAGAGCACGGCGAGCCCGCAGGAGATCGTCGACACCGCCGAACGACTGGCAGGCGCTATCGCTGCGGAGCCATTCCAGGTTGCGGGCCGTGACGTGTCTATCACTGCCAGCCTGGGCGTGGCTTTCGCCGACCCGGATGTGGCCGAGCACCTGCTTCGCAACGCCGATCTGGCCATGTCCAGGGCCAAGGATGCCGGCGGCGGCCGGGTCGAGGTCTTCGCCGCGCACATGCACGCCGACGTGATCAGAAGGCTGGAACTGGCGACTGACCTGCGCGCTGCCATCGAGGATGGCGGCCTCAGCATCGAGTACCAGCCGGTGGTTGAACTCGCGACCGCGAGGGTGAGCAGCGTCGAGGCGCTGGTCCGCTGGTCTCGCGGCGGAACGCCGGTCGCGCCCGCCGAGTTCCTCGGCGTGGCCGAAGATTCCGGGCTGATCGTGCCGCTCGGCGCGGCGGTGCTGACCGAGGCGTGCCAGCAGGTCGCTGCCTGGCGGCAATCCGGCTGGCAGGTCGGGTTGTCGGTCAATTTCTCGCTGCGTCAGGTCAGCGCCGCCGGGTTTGCCGAGCTGGTACTGGGCGCGCTGGACGACAGCGGCCTGCCGCGCTCAGCGCTGACCCTCGAGGTGACCGAGCGGGTGCTGATCGAGATCGACGGCCCGGTCATGGACGGGCTTGCCGGGCTGCGGCGGCTCGGGGTACGGCTCGCCATCGATGACTTCGGCACCGGTTACGCCTCGCTGGCCTACTTGCGTCAGCTGCCCGTCGACATCATCAAGATCGACCCTTCATTCGTGGCGGGTCTTGGGACTGACGGCACGCTGGCCATGCTGACCAGGACGATCGTGCAGGTCGGGCATGACCTTGGCATCGAGATAGTGGCCGAGGGCATCGAGCGGCAGGAACAGCTGGAACTGCTGCGGGCGATGGGCTGCGGGCTTGGCCAGGGCTATCTGGTGGCGCGGCCGATGGCAGCGACCGCGATCGAATCGCTGGCACCGGCCATCGGCGGCGAGCTCGTGCCGTCCGCGGGAGCTGATCTCGAGGCCGAGGTCGAGATGGCCGTCGAGCCGGTGCTCGGACAGCAGCCGGTGCTGCCTGCCGCGGACGGGTCAGGTCCGGTCGGCCCGCTCCAGCCCACCGCTCCCACCGCGGCTCCGGCCAGCTAGCCGATCCCGGCCGCGGCCGGGCCGTGCGCGGACCGACCTCGCGACACCGCAGACCGACTTGTGAAGGGGATCACAAGCCGTCGGTACACTGTGAAACCCGGCGCCTGCCTTACGGAGGAAGTTCGTGTCCGCACCCGTCGTCCTGGTGACTGAGGAGCTCTCGCCGGCCGGGATCGCCTTGCTCCAAACTTCCTTTGAAGTCCGTTACGCCGACGGAGCAGACCGGAGCAAGCTGCTTCCCGCGCTCGCGGATGTCGACGCTGTTATCGTACGCAGCGCGACCCAGATCGACGCCGAGGCAATCGCGCACGGACCGAGACTGCGGGTGGTAGCGCGGGCGGGTGTTGGCCTGGACAACGTGGACGTCGAGGCGGCAACGAAGGCCGGCGTCATGGTCGTCAACGCGCCAGCCTCCAACATCGTCAGTGCCGCTGAGCACGCGGTGGCGCTGCTGCTCGCCCTGGCTCGCAACGTGCCGCAGGCGATGGCCGCGCTCAAGGACGGTCAGTGGAAGCGCTCGAAGTACACAGGCGTCGAGCTGCAGGACAAGGTCGCCGGCATCCTCGGCCTCGGGCGGATCGGCGTGCTGGTGGCTGAGCGGCTGGCGGCGTTCGGCATGACCATCATCGCTTACGACCCCTACGCCCCGGCCGCTCGCTCGACCCAGCTCGGCGTCCGGATGGTCGGCCTGGACGAACTGCTGGCCGAGGCCGACTTCATCAGTGTGCATCTGCCGAAGAACGCCGAGACAGTCGGCCTGCTCGGCGAGCGGGAACTGCGCCTGGTCAAGCCTCAGGTGCGCATCATCAACGCCGCTCGCGGCGGCATTGTCGATGAGAATGCGCTGGCGAGCGCCCTGCGTGACGGCCGGGTGGCCGGGGCGGGCGTCGACGTTTACGCCAAGGAGCCCTGCACCGACAGCCCGCTGTTCGAACTGGACAACGTCGTCATGACACCGCACCTGGGCGCGAGCACACACGAGGCGCAAGAGAAGGCGGGCATCCAGGTGGCCAGGTCCGTCCGGCTCGCGCTGGACGGCGAGTTCGTGCCGGATGCGGTCAACGTGCAGGGCGGCGCGGTGGCCGAGGAGCTGCGGCCCTGGCTGCCACTCGGCGAGAAGCTCGGCCGGATGTTCGCCGCGCTGGCTGGCGGTGCCGCTCCAGCGATCGCGGTGGAAGCAAAGGGCGAGCTCGCCCGGCTGGACGTCAGCGTGCTCGAACTCGCCGCGATGAAGGGCATGTTCGGCGAGGTGACCGAGGAACCTGTCACCTATGTCAACGCGCCGCTAGTGGCCAAAGAGCGCGGTGTCGAGGTCACTCTCAGCACCGATGAGGTCAGTCCGGACTGGCGGAGCCTGCTCACGATCCGGGGCACCGCGCCGGACGGGCAGCTGATCTCGGTCAGCGGTACCCTGACAGGATTGCGTCAGCTGGAGCGACTGGTCGAGGTGAACGGACTGGACGCGGAGATCGCGCGGCTGACCACATGATGTTCCTTGGCTACTCTGACCGCCCTGGCGTCGTCGGTACCGTCGGCCAGATCCTCGGCGGCCGCAGTATCAACATCGCCGGCATGCAGGTATGCCGGCACGCGCAAGGTGGCGAGGCACTGATCGTGCTATCGGTCGACTCGGCGGTCCCGCCCGACCTGGTTGGCGATATCGCCAGCGCGATCGGCGCCGACCTGGCCAGAGTCGTTGATTTGGACGAGAACTGACCAGCGGGCAGCACGGCTCGCTGGATCTTGCCAGCGAATGGAAACCGACCAGTAAGGTACTGCCGTGACAGCACAAAGCATCCGGCTTGCGGTGATAGGCGGCGACGGCATCGGCCCGGAGGTCGTTGCCGAGGCTATTAAGGTGCTGCGTGCCGTCGGCACGCTCGCCGTCGAGCCCACCAGCTACGACCTAGGGGCCCATCGCTGGAACAAAACTGGCGAGGTGCTGCCGGACAGCGCGCTCAGTGAGATCGCCCAGCACGACGCGATCTTGCTCGGCGCTGTGGGCGACCCGACGGTGCCGAGTGGCGTGCTGGAACGCGGGCTCGTGCTGCGGCTGCGGTTCGAGTTCGATCAGTACGTCAACCTCCGGCCGGTCCGGCTGTATCCGGGTGTCGCATCACCCCTGGTCGGCGTGCGACAGGAATCGGTCGACATGCTCGTAGTGCGTGAGGGTACCGAGGGCCCCTACATCGAGGCCGGCGGCATTATGCGCAAGGGCACGCCGCATGAGGTCGCGACGCAAGAGAGCATCAACACCGCGTTCGGAGTCCGGCGGGTGGCGAGGTACGCGCTCCAGCGAGCCGCCGAGCGGCCACGGCGCAAGCTGACCCTGGTGCATAAGAGCAATGTCCTGGCTTACGCGGGCGACCTGTGGCGCAGAACAGTGACGCAGGTTGCGGCCGACTTCCCGGCCGTGACGACCGAATACTGCCATATGGACGCCGCGGCTGTTTATTTCCTCACCGAAGCCGAGCGCTTCGACGTGATCTTGACCGACAACATGTTCGGCGACATCCTGACGGCCCTTGGTGCTGCCGTGGCGGGCGGCATCGGCCTTGCCGCAAGCGCGAACATCAATCCCGAGCGCACGGCGCCGAGCATGTTCGAGCCAGTGCACGGCAGTGCACCAGACATTGCGGGCAAACAGAAGGCGGATCCGACCGCAGCGATCCTGTCAGCAGCCATGTTGTGCCAGCATCTAGGTCTGTCGGCCGAGGCTGCCAGGATCGAGCAGGCAGTGTCAGACGACCTGCTGGAGCGGCAGGGCGCCTGGTCGCCGCGCTCCACACCCGAGATCGGCGATGACATCGCTGAGCGGGTGGCGAGCTAGCGTTGACATGACGGGACACGGCAATGGCGCCAGTCCCGGGCCCGAGGAGGACCTCGATGACCGCAGGTACCGAGGACGAGATCTCGTTCGCGATCCATCGGGCGCCGTCGCCAGTGTCGGCGGCCCGGCGTGCCGATCTGCTCGCCCAGCCGGAGTTCGGCCGGGTTTTCACCGATCACATGGTGACCATCGACTGGCACGAGGGCCGAGGCTGGCACGATGCCCAGCTACGGCCCTACGGGCCGTTCAGCATGGATCCCGCGAGTTCGGTATTTCACTATGCCCAGGAGATATTCGAGGGCCTCAAGGCCTACCGCCAGGCTGGCGGCCCGGTCGTCACGTTCAGGCCCGGCGCGAATGCGGCCAGGTTCAACCGCTCGGCCGTGCGGATGGGCATGCCCAAGCTGCCAGAGGACGCGTTTGTCCGTGCCCTCGAGCTGCTGGTGACCCAGGACCGGGACTGGGTCCCTGATGCGGAGGAGCACAGCCTCTACCTGCGCCCCTTCATGATCGCGACGCAGGTCGGCCTGGGTGTCAGCAAACCATCCTCCTCTTACCGGTTTACCGTGATCGCGTCGCCGGCCGGCGCGTACTTCACCGGCGGCGTGCAGCCGGTCTCGGTCTGGCTTGCCGATACCTATACCAGGGCCGCGCCGGGGGGTACGGGCGCCGCCAAGACAGGCGGCAACTACGCGGGTGCCTTCGCCGGCCAGCTGGAGGCCCTGGACCACGACTGCGAGCAGGTGGTCTGGCTCGACGCCGGGGAACATCGCTCCGTCGAGGAGATGGGCGGGATGAACCTGTTCTTCGTCTACGGCAGCGGCCAGGACGCGAGAATCATGACGCTGGCCCTGACGGGTACGCTACTGCCCGGCATCACCAGGGACTCGCTGCTGACTCTCGCGGCAGACCTTGGCATCCCGGCGTCGGAAGGCTCGATCTCCGTAGACCAGTGGCAGTCAGGCTGCGCCGGCGGCCAGATCTCTGAGGTGTTCGCCTGCGGGACCGCTGCGGTGATCACCCCGGTCGGGGCGGTCAAGGGCCGCGAGAGCGGCTGGAGCATCGGCGGCGGCCGCCCTGGCCCCGTCACCATGCGGCTGCGCGAGCATCTGCTCGGCGTGCAGTTCGGCCACCAACCTGACGCGCACGGCTGGGTGCACAAGATCTGCTAGCCCGACTACTTGTTACCGGCAAGTAGTCTCGACGGATCGATGCCCTAGTTGCCGGGGATGCGCCAGATGTCGGCGGCGGCGGGGACCCCTGCAGACGCTCAGACCGCCGGCCAGCCCGCCGCCAGGGTCGCTGCGGTCCGTCCGCATCGCCGTTGTGGCCTACTTCGCCCTGCTTGGCGTCGCGAATGGCAAGATTCCGACAGTCGCCGCCGGCACCTGCGTAGCCGTGCTGCCGGTCGCCAGCCCGCTGATGACCTCGTTCCACGCCTGCTTTAGCTTTGGCGGTCTGGCCGGCTCGCTGCTCGGCGGCCTGTTCGCCTGCTCGGGCTGGCGCTGCTGGCCGCCTGCGCCCTCCTCGGTGAGGGAGCTGCCGACGGCTGGAGGGCGGTATACCTGCGCGACAGCCTGCACACGTCAGCCGGATTCGCGACCCTCTGCTACGCGGCTTTTTGCGTGGCGATGGCGGTCGGCCGCCCGGCCGCGGCGATCGCCGGGTTCGCGCTGTTCGGGGCCCGCTTGTCCTGCATGTTCCCGCTGTTGCTGTCCGCGGCCGGGAACGCCGACCCGCATCGTCCGGCCCGCGGCATCGCCCGCGTGGCCGGCCTCGGCTACGTCGGCATGCTGGGCGGGCCTGTTCTCATCGGCGGCCTGGCCAGCCTGCTTGGCCTGACGGCGGCGCTCAGCGTGCCGGTCGTGCTAGCACTCGTGGTAGCCGCAGGCGCTGGCGTCGTGGCGCCGCGCGACCGAGCCCGCACTGGCCGGCTGGCCGGGGACTTAACTGCCTTACTGGCCGAGCAGCCACCTGCCAGGAGCTATCAGCTTGCCTGGCCTGGCCCCCAGGATCCGGCCGCGTACGGCGCGATCCGCGGCGGCTTCGACAGCAGCGGATTGGCGACCTTCCAGACCGCAGCCAGGCCGTCCGGCCTGGTGAACAGCGATCTGTCGCCGATCAGCACGTCGTGGATCAGCCGGACGTAGGGCGGCAGCGGATCCGCGCCAGGCAGGCTGGACAGGGTAAACGATGCCTTCGCGCCGTCCAGTTCCAGCCCGGCGCCCGGCTTCTTCGCCACCAGCGACAGGTCGATCTCGCCGTCTCCGGCCAGCGCGAAGGAAAGGACGTTGGCATCAGCGGGCAACTGGCCGGCGAGCGGGCCGGCCGGCTCGCGCAAGATCAGGCTGACCCGCTGCTGCGATGCTGCCAGCCGCTTGCCTGTTCTGAGATAGAACGGGACACCGCGCCAGCGCGGGTTGTCAATCCAGAGCCGGGCGGCGACGTAGGTGTTCTGGCTGGAGCGGGCCTTCACGCCCGGCACGTCCCGGTATCCCGTGAACTGGCCGAGAACGACTTCCTTCGGGTCCAGCAGCCGGAACGACTTGATGACCTTCTCCCGCGCCGCCTGCAGGTCGGCGGCGCTCAGGCTGGCCGGCGGCTCCATCGCTACCTCGGCCGCCACCTGGAACAGGTGCGTGACCAGCATGTCGAGCACCGCACCTGTGGCGTCATAAAACAGCGCCCGGTCGGTGACGCCGAGCGTCTCCGGCACGTCGATTTGTACGGACTCGATGTGCTCCTTGTCCCACATGGCAGCGAACAGGCCGTTAGCGAATCGCAGCACATGCAGGTCCTGGGTTGCCTCTTTGCCCAGGAAATGGTCAATACGGTAGACCTGCTCCTCATCCAGCACGGCGTGCACGGCGCGGTCGAGGGCACGGAAGGCCTGCTGCGAGGTGCCGAACGGCTTCTCGTAAACCACGCGCGCACCCTTGGCCAGGCCGTGCTGGCCAAGCGCCCTGGTGAGCTCGGTGAAGGCGACGGGCGGGACCGCGAAGTAGTGCACCAGCTGCGGATCGCCGCCGAGCATCGCTCTCGCCTTGGCCAGCACGTCGAGCAGGCTGCCAGGGCTGTCGGTGTTGAAGCCGCCGCCGGCGAAGTAGAGCCGGTCGGCGAAGGTCTTCCAGTTCTTGGTCTTCGGCTTGGATCCGAACTCCGCCAGTGAATCATGCACATGCTGGCGGAAGTGCTCGTGCGCGATGTCGCCCCTGCCGTTGCCCACCAGGAGCCACTGTTTGGGCAGCAGACCTTCCTCCGCGAGCCGGTAGAAGGCGGGCAGCACCAAGCGCTTGGCCAGGTCGCCGGTCGCGCCGAAGAGCACGAAGATGGTCGGGCCAGGGTCGGGGCTAGCTTTCCTGATTTGTTTCGCAGTAGCCATGGCATCGGCCTTACCTCGGGCGGAGCGGATCAAACGCCGGCTTGGCTCTGGCCGCAGCTCTGCCGCCGCTGCAATCAGCAGGTCAAGGCCGACGTCGAAGTCAGCGTCCGCGGCTGGCACCGGCGGATCAGCACGACGGCGTCGACCCCTCGCGCTCGGTGAGATCGACGGCGGCGGCGATGATGCGGCTGCGGGTCGGTTGCACTCCGCCAACCTATCCGCGGGCTCCGACAGCGGCGCTGAACTGGAGGTTCCCGTGGTGACCAGCGGCCGGCGGCAGACCGCGGCGCGGGAGTGCAAGGATGGGCACGACCGTCTCCTGACGGCCTTCGCCAAGCCTGTCCGTGCCTGGAAGGATTTTTCGATGGACGATCAGGACATCCTCGGTCACATCGACGAGCTCATCGCCACCGAGCACGACCTGCGCAGGCGGCTGGCGGCCGGCGAGCTGACCACCGAGGACGAGCAGCAGCAACTGCGTGCCGTGGAGGAGCAACTGGACCAGTGCTGGGACCTGCTGCGGCAGCGCCGGGCCCGCCGGGAGTACGGCGAGGACCCGAGCGGCTCGGCTGCCCGGCCGGTCACCGAGGTCGAAGGTTATCTTCAGTAGGGCCGTCAGTTCGCGAATCATCCTGGGAGCGGGCAAGCATGCGCATCGCGAGGTTCGCCGTCGGCGACGAAGTCCGGTACGGAGTCGTCGACGCCGACAGTGTGCTGGCCGCGCCGGCCGGCGACGGGAATGGTCCAGAGGACGGCGACGGCCCGACCGAGCTGATGCTCGCCGAGATTGCCGGCCATCCGCTCGTGCCAGGTCCCGATGGTGTCCGGCTGGCTGGCCCGCGGTACCCGGTCCCTGATGTCCGGCTGCTGGCGCCGGTGCTGCCCACCAAGGTCGTGGCGATCGGCAGGAACTACCTCGAACATGCTCGGGAACTCGGAAACGAGCCGCCCGCCGAGCCGCTTATCTTCCTCAAGCCTTCGACTTCGGTGATCGGCCCTGGCGATCCGATCGTCCGTCCGCACCGGCTCTCGGAGCGAGTGGACTTCGAAGGCGAGCTGGCTATCGTGTTCGGCCGCCTCTGCCGCGACGTGCCGCTCGCGCGGGTGCCGGAGGTCATCTTCGGATACACGTGCGCCAACGACGTCACGGCCAGGGACCTGCAGGCCAGCGACGGTCAGTGGGCGAGGGCGAAAGGTTTCGATACCTTCTGCCCGCTGGGGCCGTGGATCGAGACTGAGCTTGATCCCTCCGACGTGGGGCTGACCACCACCGTCAACAACCAGGTGAAGCAGGACTCGCGCACGTCGCTGCTGATCCACGACATCGCCAAGCTGGTGAGTTACGTGACCGCGGTTATGACCATGCTGCCAGGCGACGTGCTGCTGACCGGCACGCCGGCGGGTGTCGGGCCGCTCATCGCTGGCGACAGCGTCTCGGTGCACGTCGAAGGCATCGGCACGCTGACGAATCCGGTGTCCGACAGCGGCTGACGAGTTCTACCCGGGCCCGGATTGATCCCGGCGGCGCCCGCGCCGGAAGCGGTCGGCGAGAGTGCTGGCGGCTGCCGCACCGGCGAGCGCCCGGCCGGCGAGATCAGCTGCGACCTTCATGGCAGGCGGCGCATCGCTCTCGTCCAGTATGCGCCCGGTGTCCGCGACGACCGGGACGCCGTCCGGGACCAGCAGCCGGAACCCCGCCGGGTCACGCGGCTGGCTGCTGACAACCTGGCGCAGTTCGTACCTGTTGTGATCCCGGCCGCTATAGGTGAACCTCAGGCGCAGCAGGATGCCGAGCTCGGCATCGATGACAGCCTCGGCCGGAGCTCGGTCCGGCAACGAGAGCGCGGCCGCTGGCCGGACCGGCTGGTGTACTCCGATCACGTAGCCTGCGCGGTCATTCAGCCGTACCGGGCTGCCGCCGGTGAGCCGCCAGTCCAGCAGCCACGCGGGATCGAGCATGGCGGCGATCTCGGGCGGCAGCGGTACCGCCGGCCCGACGGTGACGCGGTCGGGATAGACACGCCAGCGGTGCTCGCCGTCGGCCGCGACGAGGGTGGGCTTTCGGGCGCGTGAGTTCTCCAGGTAATCGATCCGGTACTGGTCGACGGCCCCGACAGCGACCCTTGCCCGTTCGTAACTGTCGCTGGTGCGCTCGCTGGCCGCGGCCGCCAGCTGGCTGAGACCGCGCATCCCGCCGCGGTCGCTGGCGTCCTTCGAGGCCAGCAGCGTGGCATCGCCGCTCTGCCAGCTGCGGTACTCGGCGTCGATCTCGTTACCGTACAGGCCAGCCTGGTAGATCAGGGCGAGGATGAGACCGCTGGCCTGGTCATCGTCCGCGCCATCCCCGGCGGCCCGCACGGGCTGCCATTCCTCGTCCGCGGTGGCGGTCTGCCACTGGCCGGACTGGCCAGCCGGCCTGCGCGGCGCGTGCTTGATCGCCATGGCCACGGCCGAAGCGCCGATGCTCGCAGCTGCCTTGGCGACATTCTTGGCGGTCTCGCGGCCGGCGCTATGGCCTGACTCTCCGGCCCCGGCTCCGTCCCCGGCGTGCGGCTCGCGGGCGTCGGTGTCGTCATCGGGCGGCGGCGGGTCGAACTGCCGCGGATCGGCGGCCGCTGGCGGATCCGTGATGAGTCCAGTGAGCTCGCTGATACTGACACGCTGTCCGCGGTACTGCCGTTCGCAGCGCAGCAGGACGCCTAGTTCGGCATCGATGCTGACATCGACCTCGTCCAGCGCTTCGTCGCCGGCCAGGAACTGCGGCTGACGCAGCCAGTTCTGGCGGGCCTGGCGACCCGGTCTGCATGATCCCGTGCCGACCGCGGCTGAACGGCCGGGGGACACCCGTGACGCGAATGACCGCGCGACCGCCGACTGTCTCCTGGCCGGCCACGGTCAGCTCGAACCGGCTGGGCAGCCAGGCCGGGCACAGCAGGTCGGGGGCAGGCGGCCGCGCGTGCCAGAGACTCTCGCCGCCGCCGGTCTCCACCTTGTCCGCACCGTCCTGGCGGAACTCGTGCCGGAACTTGCCGCCGCTGAGCAGCAGCCGTCCCTGCGTCGGGCCAAGACCTGCCCGGTGGTGGTCTGTGCCGCCGCCTTGCCCGCCCTGATCCCCGTCAGCGACGTACTTCCAGAACCGCGGCTTGCGGCGAGCCAGGTCCGACCACATCCGCAGGTAGGCCGCGTGGTCGGTGCTCTCGGTGAGCTCGGCCTGCAGCCTGAGCTGCGTCCAGTCGGCGCGGCACAGCAACTCGATCAGGGACTGAAGGTCATCCGCCATTCACATTCCCCAGGAATCGCCGTTCGGCACCCTGCAACGATGCTAATCGCCGCGCCGCAGCCAGCCAGTTGCCTCGCGCCTTACCCGCGCCGCCCCGCGGGGTCCTCGGGTACAACGAACCCCGTTTCGTAGGCGACGACGACGGCCTGGACACGATCACGGAGCCCGAGCTTCATCAAGATCCTGCTGACGTGCGTCTTGACGGTGCTCTCCTCGACGACCAGCTCCGCCGCGATCTCCGCGTTGGCCAGACCGCGCGCGACCAGGCGCAGCACGTCGAGTTCCCGCTGGGTGAGGTCCTTCAACTGCGCGGGCTGTCGCGAGGGCGGCCGCACCGCGTGCGCGAACCGCCCGATCAGCCGCCTGGTGATCGACGGATCGATCAGGGCATCCCCGGCCGCGATGCACCGCACCGCGGCTATCAGCTGATCCGGCGGTGCGTCTTTGAGCAGGAAGCCGCTGGCTCCCATCTTCAGTGCTTCGTAGACGTACTCGTCGGCGTCGAAGGTGGTCAGGATGAGTACCCGGCTATCGCAGCTGGCGAGGATCTGCCGGGCTGCCGCCAGCCCGTCCAGGTTCGGCATCCGGACGTCCATCAGCACGACGGCCGGCCGCAGGGCAAGCACCAGTTCCACGGCTTCCAGTCCGTCCGCGGCCTCGCCGGTGACGCAGATGTCTGGTTCGCCGGTCAGAATGACGCGAAAGCCTGCCGCACCAGCCGCTGGTCGTCGGCGATGACGACAGAAATTGCCGCGTTGCCGGCGGCGCTCGCAGAACTGTATGTGCTTGTCACGGCGCGGCTCGCCTTTCGCAGCTTGGCCAACGGCCATCGTAGCCGGGCGCGCCGGTCAGCATCGTCCGCCTGCAGACGTAGGCCGCCGCCCCGACGTCGTGCTGAGGACGGACGCACCGCGGCGCTCGGCCCGGCTAACGTTCGGCCATGACGGCGAAACTCAGGGCTGGCACGAGCACATCAGCCGGGACGAGAATGAAGTCGCGGCGGAGGGGAGTGCCCGTGACCGGGATCGGCCTGGTGAGCTGGCTGTGGCAGCCGGCCGGGCGACTGCGCGGGATCGGCTGGGGCGATATCGCGCTTGCCACGTTCCTGAGCCTGTACGCCGTCGTCTTGACCAGCGGCGCGTTCGGCATTGCCAACCCGCATCGCGGAGCCGTCGCGGCCGCGGCAGTGCTGGTGATGACGGTGCCGGTCGCCTGGGAGCGTCGCGCTCCGCTCGCTGCAGCGGTCGCGGTCGCTGTCGGCGCCGCGGCGAACGAGCTTCTCGTCGGCCCGATGATCCGCTGCGGTCCAGGCCTGCCAGCGGTATTCGCGATCGCGTTCTTCGCCGGTACCAGGCTGGACAGGAGCAGGCTGGCTGTTGCCGCCGGGTTCTGCTTCGGCGCGGTGATCACGCAGGCGGTCTATGACCCCAATCTCGGGCCCGGCTTCCTCGTGGCGGGCGTGCCGGTGGTCGCCGCGGCCTGTATCGCCGGGCGTCTTGCCCGGTCCCGCAGCCTGGCGGCCGCGGCCCTGCGCGAGCGGAACTCCGAGCTTCGCGAGCAGCGCGAACTGACATCGCGGCTCGCTGTGGCTGCCGACCGCGCCAGGGTCGGCGCGGATCTCGACGTCTTCTTGCGTGACCGGATCGCCGCGATGGCGGTCGCCGCCGCGCAGGGTCGCGACCTCATCGCCGATGACCCAGCCGGAGCCCGCGATGCCTTCGCGGTGGTGGAAAGCAGCGGCCGGGCGACGCTGTCGCAGATGCGCGAAGTGGTGGGCACGCTTCGGGAGGAACGACTGGCGGCTCCCCAGCCGGTACTCGCGCAACTCGCCAGCCTGCTGGAGAACGCGACAAGTGCCGACGCCCGGCTGCAGGTCATCGGCAGCCCGCGCGCCTTGCCAGCCGGGCTTGAGCTCTCGGCGTACCGGATCGTCGAGCATCTCCTTGGCGCACTGCAGGATGCGCCAGAGGCGCGCATCGACGTCCTTGTTCGGTTCGGTGCCGATGCGCTGGAGCTAGATGTGGTCGGCCCCGCGAGCCTCCAGCCCGATCCGGCGCCGGCCTTCGCGGTAGCACGCGAGCGCGTCGCGCTGCTGGGCGGGACGCTGCGGATCGAGACAGGTTCTGGCCGCTGCGCCGCGCTCGTCCGGCTGCCGGTGGCCGCTGGCTATGCGAGTTCCTGATCGCATCTCGCGAATCGCCAGGAGCGAGCGTGCCGACGCACTGCTAGCGCTCGCCCTGGCTGCATTCCTGCTGAGCTACCTGGCGGTGCACGGCAAGCTGCACGGTGCCAGCAACCTGTTCGAGACCGGCTGCGCCGTTGCTGTGCTCGGCTGCCTCGTCCTGCGCCGTAGCCACCCTCAGCTGGCGGCTGTCCTGGCCGGCGGCTGCCTGGCGATCTCGGTGCTCGGATCGTCGGCGGGCTTTCCCGGCAGCCTGGTCCTCGTGCCGGTCAGCCTGCTTGCTTATTCGCTCGGAACGGCCGCCCGGCCGTGGCGGTCGCTGCCCGCCCTGCTGATGCTGGCTGCCGGGCTTCAGCTTGGCGCCGGCAAGTTCAACCCGATAGTTGAGGTCCTGTCGATCGGGCCGTGGATGGTCGGCCTGGTCGTCGGGTCGCGCCGCCGCCTCACCGAACAGCTGACCGCCCGCGGCCGCGAGCTCGAGCATGAGCGGGCGCTGTTCGCGACCGAGGCGGTCCGCTATGAGCGGGCGCGCATCGCGCGCGAGCTGCACGACATCGTGGCGCACTGCGTCAGCGTGATGGTGATCCAGGCAAGCGCGGGTCAGCGGCTGACCGCGACGGATCCTTCGCTAGCGGCCGGGGCGTTCGAGTCCATCAGTGAAGTCGCCGCGCAGGCGGAGGCGGAGATAGAGCGGCTGCTGGAGATGCTCGACCGTGACTGGCCGCGGCGAGGCATTGACGGTGTCCGGCTCATCGCTGAGCTAGTCGCCCGCGCAGGCGCGGCCGGGCTCGCGGTGAGCTGCCGGTTCGCCGGCCAGGCGGACGGGCTAGCCGGGGCAGCCTCCGATACCGCCTACCGAGTCGTTCAGGAGAGCCTGACGAACGCCTTCAAGCACGCGCCAGGTGCGGCGGTCGACATCGTCATTACCGGTGCCAGCGCGCATGTCGAGATCGGCGTGGTCAACGGGCCCGCGGACGGCCCGCGCTCCGGCCTGGAGTTCACCGGCTCGGGGCGCGGCCTCACCGGGATGCGGGAGCGGGTAGCCGCCTGCGGCGGCCAGGTCAGCGCCGGCCCGCTGCCGGGAGGCGGCTGGCAGGTGCTTGCCAGGCTGCCGCATCAGCCAGGCAAGGCCAGGGTGAGCGCGAGCAGTTGACCGCTGCCGGGGAAGGAACGCGGTCGCTCTCCATCCGCGGACGGACGCAAAGGTGCAGCATTCCATCCGCCGGCGGACGCACTATGCACCACGGCTACCGCACGCTGGGGGCACTATCTCTGAGCGAAGGAGCCCCACGTGAAACTCGGACTCAAGCCGCTGGCAGTACTGCTGGTCGTCCTCGGAATCGGCGACCTGGCGCTCGTCCCGGCCATGATCGCCGCGAACCACCACACGGCAGGTACTCCGCCAGTGCCCGCTATCGTCGCCGCCGTCATCATCGGAGTTACGACCCTGATCAGCGCGGCCGGCCTTGCCAGAGGCTGGCGACGGGCGGTCGGGCTGGCGATCACATGCCGGACCCTCGACGGCATCTCTGCCGGCCTTGGCGTGGGCGCTCACCCGAGTGCGCTCTTGGCCAGCACTGGCGCGTTGTGGCTCGTGCTGTCGGCAGCGGCGATCGTGCTGCTCGTCAGGCTGAGCCCGCGCCGTGCGTCGCGACGCGCTGCTCGCGCATCTGCTGGCGGTCTTCAGTCAGCACCCGCCGGGAAGCAGGCCAGCTGAGCGCAGCCGCGTTCGTCGGATCGCCATGCCGCAAGGCCCGCCCATACCCCCGAAAATCGCCGTATTAGGCTAGGCGGTGACGGTAATCGAAGCCGCGGCGGAGTCGTGCGGAGCCCGGCCGTCCGGGCCTGGCGGATCCCTTTGTCCAGTGCTTCCGGCGTCGGCTACACTGCACTGGCGCGCCGGGTTGAACCGAACGCGTGATCCCATGGGGTATGGGGTAATTGGCAGCCCGACGGGTTCTGGCCCCGTTAGTCTAGGTTCGAGTCCTGGTACCCCAGCGGTACACGGAAAGCAAGCGCGGCTGCCGCACCGGCAGCCGCGCTCTTGCTTGCGGATGGTGCTACCGGTTCAGATCCGGCGCCGCCGTGACCGGCCCCGCTCCATGCCGGTGGCCCGCAGCAGCAGCAGGACGACAATGGCTCCGATAATTGAGCCGAGGATGCCCACGGAGCGGAAGTGGTGCACCTCGACGGTGTGGTACTCGACCAGTTCCCACAGGAACCCGCCCACGAACGAGCCGACGATGCCGAGCAGGATGGTGCCGAGCAGCCCGATGTTGTCGCGGCCAGGAACGAGCAAACGCGCGATCAGCCCGACGATGAGGCCTACGACGATGAGTACAACAATGAATGCCAACATGGGCCGGCAACTACCAGGAAATGAGCGGTTCATGCATGCCGGCCTGGCCGCGGCGATCGCGCTCACGAGTCTGGTTTGGCGAGCACAGCCGCGGTGCGCTAACCTGATGGACCGGCAGTGGTGCGGCAGGATCGCAGCGATTGCCGGTTTTCCGTGTGCTGACCAGCCTGATCTCGTTCCAGGTCGGGTCGGCGCGGGAGCAGCGAAAGTACCTGGCCCCGTCGTCTAGTGGCCCAGGACGCCGCCCTCTCAAGGCGGTAGCGCCGGTTCAAATCCGGTCGGGGCTACACAGGTAGCAGCAGGTCACGGGCTTGATCGCCGGAAGGTCGATCGAGTCCTTGATCATTTGTAGGGCAAAATGTGGGCAGGATCGGCCAGCACAGGGCGGCATTGGCCTGCACGGATTGGGCTTTCTAAGCATGCATATCCGGGAAGGACGGAGCCAGTTTGACTCCGCCCGGCGGTCGGCGAGCCACTTCTGCGTTTAGAGA
Source organism: uncultured Actinomycetota bacterium (assembly GCA_963767215.1). GTDB lineage: Bacteria > Actinomycetota > Actinomycetes > Streptosporangiales > Streptosporangiaceae > JAJYUU01. Next base: position 376,655 of record CAVYDE010000005.1, on the reverse strand, counting down.
CGGCGTCTGCGCCGCCCACGTGCTGCTCGCGATGTCATGGGCTGTGGTGGCCAGGAACGCGTGCTGACACCATCGCCGCGGTGTACTGTGAGCTTCTTTCATAGCCCTGGACCAGCCAGAGCGCCGTGCTCCAGGATGTGACAGCTAACTGGCCAGGCTGCGGGCTGCGGCCGCGATGTGATCGGCGCTGATCCCGGCTGCGTCGAGCAGTTCCTCGCTGGTTCCTGAGCCGGGCAGCTGCGAGACGGCCAGGTGCGTGACGCTCAGCTCGGCGCGCCCGGCTCCGGTCAGCGCATCAACCACGGCGGACCCGAGGCCGCCCTCGGGGTGATGGTCTTCGGCGATCACCAGCCTGCCGCCGGTGGCCGCGGCCGCGTCAGCCAGCGCCTTCGCGTCGATCGGCTTGACTGAGTAGACGTCGATGACGCGGGCGCTGATCCCGTCCTGTTTGAGCTGGCCGGCGGCGGCGAGGCAGGCATGGAGGGTCACGCCCGCCCCGATCAGGGTGACCTGATCGTCGTCGCTGGAACGCAGCACCTTGGCCCCGCCGACCGGGAATTTCTCCCCCGCCGGGTACAGCACCGGATAGGCGCCGCGCGTCGCCCGCAGATACACGACGCCGTCCCGGTCTGCCATCGCGTGCACGAGCGCCGCCGTGCTGGTGGCATCGCTCGGGTACAGAACCGTCGAGCCCTGCACCGCGCGCATCATGGCCAAGTCCTCCAGCGCCATCTGAGACGGGCCGTCAGCGCCGATCTCGACCCCGGCATGTGACCCGACCAGGCAGATACTGGCCTGGGAGATGGCGGCCATCCGGATGAAGTCGTAGGCGCGGGTCAGGAACGCCGCGAACGTCGAGGCGAACGGCCGGTAGCCCCGAACGCTGAAGCCCACCGCCGCCGCCACCAGTTGCTGCTCGGCGATGTACATCTCGAAGTAACGCTCGGGATACTTGGCGGCGAACTCGTCGGCGTAGGTCGAGTTGCTCACCTCGCCGTCCATCGCTACCACATCAGGGCGAGCGCCCAGCGCAGTCAGCGCCTCGCCGTAGGCCTTGCGGGTCGCCACCTTGTCTCCAACGGAGTACTCCGGCAGCTCGACCTTCGCGCTGGCCTTGTGCTCCCGGGCAGCAGCGGCCTTGCCCGGCTTGGGTCCGCGCACCAGCAAACCCCGTTCCCCGCCCAGTTCTATGATGGCGCGCTCGGCCATCTCGGCCGGCAGCGGCTTGCCGTGCCAGCCCTCGCGGTCCTCGACTTCCGAGAAGCCCCGGCCCTTGATCGTCCGGGCCAGGATCACCGTCGGCTGGTCGCCGCTGAGATCGCCCGCCTTCGTCATCGCCCGGTCGATCTCGGCCACCTCATGGCCGTCGATGGTCAGGACGCGGGCGCCGAACGCTGAGGCCCGGCGCTCGTAGGTCGCCAGGTCCCAGGACAGGTCGGTCGGACCCCGCTGGCCGAGCCGGTTGACGTCGATCATGACGATGAGGTTGGACAGCTTGTAGTGCGAGGCCTTGTCAAACGCCTCCCAGATCGACCCTTCGGCCAGCTCGCTGTCACCGCAGAGGACCCAGACCCGGAACGGTTCCTCGTCTAGGTACTTCCCGGCCAGTGCGACCCCGACGGCGTCGGGCAGGCCCTGGCCGAGCGAGCCGGTGGCGACGTCAACCCAGGGCAGCACCGGGGTCGGATGACCCTCCAGCCGCGACCCGAGCCGGCGGTACCCGGTCATCAGCTCCTCATCGGAGACCACGCCGACCGCCTTGAAAACTGAGTAAAGCAGCGGCGAGGCATGCCCCTTGGAGAAGATCAGGTGATCATTGGCCGGGTTATCCGGTGCGTCCCAGTCGTAGCGGAAATGCCGGCCGACGAGGACGGCGAGCAGGTCAGCGGCCGACATACTCGACGTCGGGTGACCAGAACCGGCCGAGGTACTGGACCGGACCGAGTCAACCCGGAGCTGCTGGGCCAGCTCACCCGCTCCGTTGAGATCAATATCCGTCTTAGTCGCGGTCTGGGCGGCCACGAGCACACCTCCAGGCTTCGCATTGGCAGATCGCCGATACGCCGACCTACCCCCGGCGGCCCGTCTCCACACACAGCCGGCCGGGCTGCGGTGACATCCCTGATGCCGAGGCGGCAGCAGGACCCGGAATGCTTCGGCGAGCGCGCGGGGCTTGTCTGCGGACAGGTTGATGACGCAGTTGGAGATGATGACGTCGACGTAGTCATCTGGCAGCGGATGTTCTCGATGTGGCCCTGGAGGAAGCGGGCGTTGCGGACTCCGGCCTGCGCGGCGTTGGCGCGGGCGAGGCTGAGCATGTCGGTGCTGGCGTCCAGGCCATAGGCGACGCCGTCCGGGCCTACGCGGCGGCCTGAAGCAGGACGTCGAGTCCGCCGCCGGAACCGAGATCAAGGACGGTCTCGCCGGGCTCGAGCATGGCGGCGGCCATCGGGTTGCCGCAGCCCAGGCTGGCGCGCAGGGCCGCTTCCGGCGTCTCGGGATCGTCTTGAGCCTCTCCATAGGCGGCTGCGCCGAAGCAACCCTTCTCGAACTCGTCGGCATCGCAGTCGGTGATGGTGTCGCCGGCTAGCGCGGCGCGTGCGAGCCCGGAGTACCGGCTGATGATCGGTTCGCTGGCGGCGGAACTGGTGTCGGCGGCCACTGATGGCTCCTTAACTCTGCGAGGTAACTCTGCGAGGCGGGGACAGGCTGGGCGGGGACGGGCTTGGCCATGACGATGTCGGCGGCGGTGGGGAAGCAGTCCACGCACGCGTCGTTGATCCGGTAATAAGTGGCGGTGCCCTGATGGTCGGCGAGCAGGAACCGGACGTCGGCGAGCACTTTCAGGTGCGCGGACACGGTGGACTGACCGACATCTACCGCGGCGACGGTCTCCTTGACGTTCATGGGCGTGCCGCGGCGCGCGAGCAGCGAGACAAGCTGGATTCGCGTCGGGTCGGCAAGTGCCTTGAACCAGGAGGCATATTCAACTGCCGTCGCCCGGTCCAGAGGTTCGGCCTTTTCATTCATCGTTAATCGGCGATAGGCGATGAAGAACGAGAAAGGGAGCGCTGAAGGTCAGGCGACTGCCACTGCGACCGGATTGCCGATCAGCGCGCCGAGGCTGGCGAGCTCCTCGGTTCGTGCCCGGTAGTACACCCATACGCCGCGCTTCTCCCGTGCCAGCAGCCCGGCATCGTGCAGAACCTTCAGGTGGTGGCTGATCGTCGGCTGGGACAGGTCAAACGCGCTTGTCAGGTCACAGACGCAGACCTCCCCGCCGGGATGGGAGGCCACCAGCGACATCAGCCGCAGCCGGACCGGGTCGCCCAGGGCCTTCAGCAGCGGCGCGACCTGCTCGGCCTGCACGGCCGACAGGGCGGTATCGGCTAGCGGCGCACAGCACACCGCCGTGTCTGCCTGGCCCAGCACGATCAGAGACTTAGACATAGGTCTATATTGACAGGAGTTGATGTCTGTGGCAAGCTCAGGCCACGGACATAGACAGTCGTCTATGTGTTGATCTCAGGAGGTTCTCATGCCCGGCCGCGTACAGCTTGCTCTCAACGTCAACGACCTGAACGAGTCCATCGCCTTCTACAGCAAGCTCTTCGGCACTGAGCCTGCCAAGCTCCGGCCCGGCTACGCGAATTTCGCCATCGCCGAGCCGCCGCTGAAGCTGATCCTGATGGAGAACCCGGGCCGAGGCGGGAGCCTGAATCACCTCGGAGTGGAGGTCGCCGACACCGACGCCGTCGATGCCGAGCAGACCAGGCTCGCCGAGGCCGGCCTGGCGTCGGTCGAGGAGCGCGACACGACCTGCTGCTACGCCAAGCAGAACAAGTTCTGGGTGGAGGGTGCCCCCAACGGCGAGCAGTGGGAGATCTACACGGTCCTGGAGGACAGCCCGACGTTCTGGGGCGATGACACTGCGGCGGAGGCCCGGTGGAGCGGCGCCGGAAGCCAGGAGCCTCAGGTGGCAGAGGCGTCAGCCACCCGTTGCTGCTGACTCGCTGATATGCGCTCGGGGCCGGCGGCCAGCCGGCCTCGAGCATCCCGACAGCGCTCGCTTCTGCCAGGACGGATCCCTGCCAGGCGCAATATGGGAGCACGAAGCTCAGAACCTATAGCAGGCTTCGGCATGAACGCTACGACAGCCCCTCCCACCTGGCCCGCGCCTTGGCGCGGACGCAGCACGCCGGGGACGAGATCGTCGTCACTGTCCTTGACCACGACGCGAACCTCATCCCGTGGCGGGAACTTGCCGCAGACCTTGGCGTGGTCGTCCGTGCGATTCCCGTAGCCTCCGGTACCCGCCTGAATGCGCTGACGCAGGCGATCGGGGACCGGACGAGGGTTGTCGCCTTCCCGTGGGCCGACAACGTCACCGGCACGGAACTCAACGTCACCCAGGTGGCGAAAACTTGCCCACGAGGCGGGCCCCACCTTGGGTGGTCTACCTGCGGCACGAGCTCACAGAGCGATGGGGAGCGGGCATGCCCAGATCCCATACCGGAGTCGCTCTGCCCCAAATTCACGGTGTTGGCCTGGATCGCCGCGACACCACCCCCCGAACCGATCGACGCGTAAGCAGCGGCGACGCTCGTCGCCTTGTTGTACGCCCGGACCGAGTACAGCGGTGCAGCGAAGGTCGAGCCGGCGCCGCTGATGGTCGCGCCCCGCCCTTGATCGTGCCGATCGGGTTCGGGTATTTCGGAGCCGTATCGACAGCCGCGGCGCACATTTTCGCGTTCTGGGCACCGAAGCTCACATTGGTGGCAGCTGTTGCGGCGGAGCTACTGGCGGCATTGCTGTCCTGCCGCAAGCCGAAGCAGCCAGCGCCACGCCGAGAGCGCCGACCACCACAGCGGAAAACCTCGATTTCATTCGCCCCTCCTGGGCCGGGCCACGCCGGTCGTCACCTCGTTCGGTTGCGAAGGTCGGGACGGCAAGTGGCTCCCAGCAGGCGCTCAAGTTAATGGAGGATCAACATCAGTTTTCATCTATATACACCGACATCTATTATGCAGATCTTGGCATCCCTGGGCCATGCCTGCATCTCCAAGGGACGGGATGGGCCCCGGCGCCCGAAGTCCCCATGCTCGGACGGCTACGGACGCAGCCCGATTTGCCTCTCTGGCTAGATCGATGTCAAATTAGACACATGTCGAATCAGCACGCCCTGCAAGGGAACGCCGAACCTGCGTGCTGCACGCAGCCCCTGGCGTCCGAGCCACTGTCTGCCAGCGAGGCCGAAGATATGTCGGTCCTGCTCAAGGCGATAGCCGACCCGGTCCGACTCCGGCTCCTCTCCCTGATCGCCTGCCACGAGGGCGGCGAGGCCTGCGTCTGCGACCTGGCCGGCGCCTTCGAGCTCACCGGACCGACCATCAGTCACCACCTCAGGGTGCTGCGCGAGGCCGGCTTGATCGACTCGCAGCGCCGGGGGACGTGGGTCTACTACTGGGTCAGTCCCGGCGTCCTGGCGCAACTGTCGGCTCTGCTCGCCCCGCGAGCCTCGGGCCTGGCGGTCAGCCGGTGATTCAGGCTTCACTGAGCCGCCGGCTGCTGGCGGAGTTCCTGGGCAGCCTGCTCCTGGCTGCCCTTGTCATCGGCTCCGGCATCGCCGCCCAGACACTGTCTCCCGGAGCCATCGGCCTGGAGTTGCTGGAGAACGCGGCCGCGACCGCTGCCGGTCTTTTTGCGATCATCTTGATGTTCGGGCCGGTATCGGGCGGGCATTTCAACCCCGTCGTGTCGTTCGCTGACGCGGCTCTGGGGGGCATGAGCTGGCGGGATGCTGCCGCCTACCTGCCAGCTCAGGTTGCTGGCTGCGTCGCCGGTGCCGTCACAGCGAACCTCATGTTCTCGCGGGCGGCCGTTTCCATCTCCGCCAAACACCGCGCGACGCCTGCGCATCTGCTCTCCGAGGTCATCGCGACAGCCGGGCTGATGCTCGTGATCTTCTCCCTCGCCCGCACCGGCCGGTCGAGGACCGCCCCGGCCGCCGTCGGCGCCTACATCGGGGCGGCGTACTTCTTCACATCCTCGGCCAGCTTCGCCAACCCGGCGATCACTATCGGGCGCATGTTCTCGGCTACGTTCGCCGGGATAGCACCCTCGTCAGTCCCCGGATTCATCGGGGCGCAGATTGTCGGCGGCGCCCTGGCCCTCGCGATCATCAGGGTGCTCTATCCGCACATCACTCCGGATGAGGCCGCTGGCGTCGTCGTGCCGCACTCGGCCGGCCGTGCTGCGGGTGACGGCGACCACTCGGACCACGGTGCGCCAGGCGGCGGTGCTCACAGCAGGTCGGCATCCGAGGCAGAGGAGCGATTCTCCCGCCCGGCCGTCACCGACAGAAATCGATAGGAGTCCCGCTCATGCACCTGGTTGCCATCGGCGGCAGCGACGCGGGCATCAGCGCCGCGCTCAGAGCCCGCGACCTAGACCCGCAAGCTGATGTGACCGTCGTCGTCGCTGACGCCTACCCGAACTTCTCGATCTGCGGGATCCCGTACTACGTGTCCGGGGAAGTCACGCACTGGCGCAACCTTGCCCACCGCACCACCGCCGACCTGCTGGCCACGGGCATGAACCTGCGCCTGGACACCACCGCCCGGCGGATCGACGCCGACGGCCGCAAGCTGCTGGTGACGGACGCAGACGGCAGCGAGGAGCTCATCGGCTACGACAAGCTGCTCGTCGGCACCGGCGCTGTCCCGGTCGTCCCGCCGATCAGCGGCCTCAGCGGGCCCGGCGCGCTCGGGCCAAGCGACGGAGTGCACCTGCTGCACTCGATGGGCGACACGTTCGCGGTCATGCGCACCCTCACCGAGTCCTCGGCCGCGACAGCGGTCATCGTCGGGGCGGGCTACATCGGCCTGGAGATGGCCGACGCCCTCATCACCCGCGGCCTGTCCGTGACACAGATGGAACAGCTACCCGAAGTGCTTCCTACCGTCGATCCAGATCTCGGGCGCCTCGTGCACGCCCAGCTGACCGGCCACGGCGCAGAAGTCCTCACCGGAACCACCGTCACCAAGATCGGACGGGCTGAACCGGGCAGCCCCGGCCGGCTGCGCGTCGAAGCTGCGACAGTTGACGGCCAACGCATCACGCGCTCGGCCGACATCATCCTGGTCGTCGTCGGCGTCCGGCCTGACACCGAACTTGCCGCCAGCGCCGGCGCCATGCTCGGAGCCAAGGCGGCGATCGCCGTCGACCGGCAGATGCACACCAGCGTGCCCGACGTCTTCGCAGCCGGGGACTGCGTCGTTACCCATCACCGCCTGCTCGGGGAGACCTACCTGCCACTCGGCACGACCGCCCACAAGCAGGGGCGCGTGGCCGGCGAAAACGCTCTCGGCGGCAACCGCGAGTTCGCCGGCAGCCTCGGCACTCAGGTCGTCAAGATCTTCGACCACGCCGCAGCCAGGACCGGCTTGCGCGATCACGAAGCCGTCGCTGCCGGTTTCGACCCGGTGACCGTCGCGTCCGAGGCAGACGACCATAAGGCCTACTATCCCGGCAGCCACCGGATCGCGATGCGCTTCACCGGGGACAAGGCGACCGGCAGGCTCCTCGGGGTGCAGCTGTTCGGCCACCGGCACGCCGAGGTTGCCAAGCGCGTCGACATCGCCGCAGCGGCAATCTTTCACGGCATGAGCGTCGACGCCGTCAGCGACCTTGACCTGTCCTATACCCCGCCGCTGGGCAGTCCCTGGGATGCCGTCCAGATGGGTGCACAGGCGTGGACTCGGGGAACCTAGATTTCAGTGTTCTCGCGGGTTCGGGATCCCGCCGCAGCATCTCGTCGGGCGCGCACGATCGCGCGGCCGATGATGGGTGCTCCGATCGCGCCGGGAAGCAGCCAGAACGCGAATGTCGGCAGGTGGTCCCACAGGGGCAGGTGCGGACCGTTGTCGACGTAGAACGCGGTGAGCATGGCGACGTAGGCGGTGCCCATTCCGGCGATGTGGCCGGTGTCTCCGGGTCGGTGACGCCGGCGGTGCTGGTAGCCGATGGTCGCGGCGGTGAAGGCGACGGCGCCGATGATGAATAGGTAGTAGTCCTGCCGCCAGCGCATCGCGGCCAGGATGGTCGCGGTGACGAAGACCGCGCTGATGGCCCGGTAGTACCAGCGCCCGGCCCGGATGTGGCGGCTGCTGCCCTTGCGTGTCAGCGCGGCCACGGCCCCGGTGACCACCGCGGTGAGCCCGGCGACGATATGGACGGCCAGGAACGCCAGGAATACCGGAGCGGTCGAGCCGACGTGATCGCCCAGGATGCGGGCAGCGGTTGGCAAGTTGCCTCTCCTTCCCCGGCAGTCGGGCGGGCAGGTACCATAGGTAGTGTCACTACTTATTAGTTCTAACTTACCAGGCGAATTGCCTGCTGGGAAGGCCTAGCGTAGTGTTACTACTTATGCGGGCTGAGGAGTTGAAAGGCCATCTGGATGCGCTGCTGCTGGCGGCACTCGAAGACGGCCCCCGGCATGGCTACGCGGTAATCGAGGCACTGCGGCAGGCGACCGCCGGCCAGCTGGACATGGCGACCGGGACGATCTATCCGGCGTTGCGCCGGCTGGAGCAGACAGGGCTGATCACCGGGTCGTGGTCAGTCGTGGCCGGGCGCAGGCGCCGAGATTACCGGCTCACCGCAGCCGGAGTGAACGCCTTGCTGGGCAAGCGATCGGAGTGGCGGGACTTCGCGGCCATGATCAGTGGCGTCCTGGAGGGCAGGCCATGCACGAGTCCGGCATGATCGAGGACTACCTGACGGCATTGTCCGCGCAGCTGCCCGCGCCGATAGTCGACGAACTGGCCGACGGGCTGGACGAGACACGTCAGCGGTATCTGAGGCAGGGCCTGGATGCCGAAGCAGCGGCCGGTGCCGCGCTGGCAGAGTTCGGCGCTCCGGATGTCATCCTGGCCGACTTCGCTCGCCAGAGCCCCGGGCGTCGGGCAGCTCGCAGGATCCTGGCTGCAGGACCCGTAGTGGGCGGGTGCTGGGCCATCGCGCTTATCACCAGCCGGGCCTGGACCTGGCCAGTCCCGACTGTGGGCCGCTTGATCCTAGGTGTGGCGCTGGTTGCCGTCATCGGTTTGCTCTCTGCCGCCGCGCTCGGGACGAAGTACCGTTCAGTCGGCCGGGCAGGGGTGGCCGGTTGCGTCGGCATGACCGTGCTCGACACTGCAATGCTCGTCATGGTCGCGGTCGCCGACACCATACTGGTCTGGCCGGTGTTCCTGGCTGCCGGAGCGAGCGCGGCGCGCCTCATGTTCACCGCGCGGACTATGCGTACCGTCCTGGCGGGCTGACGTCCCTTCTCCCCTCGTTAAGTCCGCGCAGCGAGCTAGCATGCGCATGATCTCCCGGCCCAGGCTCGCCGTCCCTCGACGACCGCCCAGGCAGAGATTCCGAGCGCGACCACGCCGTCGAGCCACCAGGCGCCCAGCAGCGTGTTGGCGGCCAGCCCGGCGAACACGGCCATGGCAAGGCAGGCGCAGAGCAGGTTCTGGGTGCCCTCCCCGGCGGTGGCCGCTGATCCGAGCCGCGCACCGATGCGCCGTTTGGCCACTCCCAGGGCAGGCTCGAAGACAGCCGTCCCGGCGGTGAGGACCAGCCCGGCGATGCTGGTCTCAGCCCGATCACCAGCCACTAGCGCCAGGATCGCCTCGACCGCAATGTACGGGGAAAGCAGGAAGAAGCTGACCGCGACCAGCTGCTGAGCGCGGCGCTCGGACGTGGTGCTGGCCAGCCGGGTTCCGGTGAACCGCCAGATGACGATGATGCTGGCCATCGCCTCGATTCCGCTATCCAGGCCGAATCCGAGCAGGGCGACGGACCCGGCGATCACCGCCGCCACGATCGCGACTCCGCCTTCGACGCCCATCCAGGCCAAAGTCAGCCAGGACAGCATCCGGGCGGTACGGGCGAGGCGCAGCCAGTCCACCGAGCCATCTACTAGCCCGGTGGTCTCCCGCGGCTCTGCGGGCTTGCGCCTTCGGGGCAGCGAGATTATGGCGTCTCGATGTGCTCCAGGACCGTGTAGTACTCCCAGGCCACCCCGTCCGGGTCGTGCGTCCAGACCTTGTCCTGCAACGCATAGCGGCAAATGGCACCCGGCTCAGGCTCAACGGTTAGGCCATCGCCGGCCAGCCGCGCCTCCGCGTCCGTGACGGCCGCGGCCGAGGTGACCTCGACGCCGAGGTGGTTGATCGTTCCGCCGGGCACGTTGCCGGGCGAGTTCAGCACCAGCTTGAGTGGCGGGTCATCCACGGCGAAGTTCGCGTAGCCCGGTCGCAGCTTGGCGGGCGCGCCGAACAGCCGCGTGTAGAACGCGACCGCGGCGTAAAAGTCGCTGACGTTGATTGACAACTGGACACGGGACATCTGGTCACCTCCGAAGATCAGGATCGGGTCTTCACCGGCAGCTGCCGGGGAGGTCGAGAGCGGCGAGGATGCGCAGGCCCTCGGCCAGCCGCCGGTCGGCCAGCTCGTAGCGGATCCGGCGGCCCTCCGCGGTCGCGGTCACCAGCCCGCACTCGCGCAGGCAGGTCAGATGGTTGGACAGGTTCGCGCGGCTGGTCCCGCAGTCCTCGGCCATCTCCGCCGGATAGCCGGGCCCGTCGATTAGGTGCACCAGCACCCGCCGGCGGGTGGGGTCGGCCAGCGCCGTACCCACGCGAGCGAGGGTCCCCAAGTTCACCTGAACTGATACAGCCATTCCTGTACTATACAGCCGCAGCTGAATCTGACAATCTAACGGCCGACACCTGCGCCGTAGGAGCTCGGCGCCACGTGCCGTGAGCGGCAGCAGCCGGGGTGCCGCTAATCAGCTTCGGCTCGGTGGATCCCGATCTGGCTGGCATTTGCCAGGCGGTTCATGCGTTCAGCGCGCACACGGGCATCCCTGCCCGCGCCCGGAAGGGCCGCGGGCCGCCCGGAGCGGCGCGCTGCGCCCTAATGCGTCGTCTGCTGCCGCTTTCGGTGATGGCGGCCGTGACATCGTCATGGACAACAGTTGGCGAACCGGACTGTTCTGCCTAGCTGGCGCCGACCAAGAGGTAGCGGATACCGATCGCCAGGACCAGGATTCCCATCACGCGGCGGATCAGCAGGTCGGGAAGTCGGGACTGGATTCGCGCGCCGATATATGCGCCGGCCAGTCCGCCGATGCCGAGTGCGATGCCGGTTAGCCAGTCGGGTGCTACGTGCGTGTGCTGGTGGATGGAGAGGATCGTGAATGTGATGACGCCGCCGACTGAGGTCACGAATGTGGAAGCCAGTGCGGCGGGGGCTACCTCGGAGGGTCCCCGGCCAGTGCCGATGAGGATCGGGGCGAGGATCGAGCCGCCGCCGATCCCGTAGATACCGCCTACGCAGCCCACTGCGGCAGAAAGCAAGATCAGTACAGGGGCTGCGATCGTATGCCGTGGCTGCACTGACCTAACTTGCGGACTTGGCCGGGACAGACCGAGCCAGGAGCCAAGGGGAGTCAGAACAGCACCGACCACCAGGTCGAAAACTCGCGCGCCAGGCAAGAACTCCACCCGGATGATCGAGCCGACAACCACGCCGGGCACGGTCCCGGCAACAAGAACACCGGTGAGGCGGCCGCCGGTCTGGCCCTGGCGCCAGTAACGGTAAATCGCACCCGGCGTCGCTACGACGTTGTAGAGCAGGTTCGTCGGCGTGACCGCTGGACTAGGCGTGCCGAGCACACTGACTTGAAAGGGAAGCAGCAGGACCGCACCTGAGATTCCCGCCGGGCTAGCCACTACCGCGATGACGAAGGCCGCTATCAGGGCGGCGACCTGTGTCCAGCCTGTGCCGAGCATCCGGGGAACCTACCGGAGCGCTCGGGAATGATCAGCTGATGACCGGCTAATTGCGGCAGGCAACCGTCATGAGCAGGGCAGACGCATGCTCAGGGGGACGAGGTCCGCAGGCCCGTAGCTTCCAGGCAACGGAGGGTCGCCGAGATCGACTCACTCCGCCACAGCGCCAGGGTGCGCTGCAGGCTCGAGGGACCTGGAGCCGGTCAGTGAGCGCGGCAGCGACCTGCGCGAGCCGGGCATGCTGCCGGAGCAGTTCCGAAGCGTCCGCCGAATCCGGTCCCGCCACTCCAGCTTGCTCAAAAGCTCACGTCCCCGTCAGCGGAGTTCACCCTGACTCCCGACGTCGAGACCAGGGGATCAGCGCCCGCCGAGACCTTCCAGATCAACGGCGGCCCGCACGGCGTGGGGATCATCGGCTCGGTCACCCGGCCGTTCTGCGGAACCTGCGACCGGGTCCGGCTGACCGCTGACGGCCAGGTCCGCAACTGCCTGTTCCCCGCTGCTGAGACTGACCTGCGCGCTGCTCTGCGATCCGGAGCCAGCGACGAGCAGCTCGCCGGGCTCTGGCGCACCGCCGTGGCCGCCAAGCTACCCGGCCACGGCATCAACGACCCAGGGTTCCTGCAGCCCGCCCGGCCCATGTCCGCCATCGGCGGCTAAGTCGTCACCGGCATCTTGGCCGGATCAAGAAGACATGAAGCACGCGCGGACCTCCGACTCCGGGACGGAGGCGCGCGCCACACAATGTGCATCCGCGCGTGCAATGCGCCACGGCGACCAGGGTAACCGCGGTAACTCACGGACATCGAAAGGATGTGACGACGACCGCCGCGCAGGCCTTCTTCCGATCCCACGTGTCCCAGAGCTCCGCCGCGTCTGGGTTACAGTCCCAGCATGCCAACGTTCCGGATCAAGGAGGCTGCCGGCCTTCTGGCGGTCAGTACCGACACGTTGCGCCGCTGGGCGGACGGCGGACGGATCGAAACGACAGTTGATGCCTCGGGGCTGATGGCCGTCGAAGGGACAGCACTCGCCCGGCTGGCACAGGAGCTAGCCGGATCCGCCAGCCGCGGTGAGAAGACAGTGGCCGTGGCCCACTCGGCGCGGAATAGGTTCAGCGGTCTGATCACTCGTGTCACTCGCGACACCGTCATGGCTCAGGTAGAGATCCAGGCCGGGCCGCATAGATTCGTGTCACTGCTCAGCCGCGAAGCCGCCGACGAACTCGGCCTGGAGCCAGGAATGCTCGCGGTCGCCGCCGTCAAGGCCACCAACGTCTCCGTCGAGATCCCTAAGAGCATCTGATGCTAGCCCGGGCAAAGGCAGGCCGTGCGGGGCGCTGGGTGCGAGATTCATGCGCTCTGTGGGGCTCGCAGCGTTAGAACTGCGCGGGCAGATGACGTCCGGCTAGGAAACGCGGGTCTGGCGATCATGCAGCAGCGTGCCGAGCCCGGCCACGGCGACCGCGATCTCCTCCGCAGGAGGAGCCGGTCCGGGCCCGCTGACTCCGGCTCCGACGCGTCTCGGGGGGCCGGGAGCCCGAAAGCGATAGTGACGGCCTCCCGGCCGTCGACGGCGGCGTCCGCTGCGGTCATGAACGCGGCGAACTGAGCCTGGACCGTAGCCTTCGCAGTCGTGGGCGAGGTGGCGGATGACCTCGAACGCGTCGAAGCCCGCCGGCGAGGGTGTCCGGCAGGCTGGCGGCATTACGGAGGCGGGTCACAATGCCGCTGATTTCCTGCACGCCATCCACCTCTGTATTCGTGTTGCGCACTGAGCGAAGGCCGGCCGTGGCCTCCCGCCCATCAGGCCGCGTGAATCATCGAACGTGTCCCAGTACAGGTCATATGGCTTTAAGCCGTTGAGGGGTTGACTTGCACAGCGCCTTGAATGACGATCTGCCTGTCATGTCTTGCCGCAGGGTGCTACCCCGCGACAACAGCGTTTCTCCCAGCGCCATAGCCCCCGGGTGCCGGGAGCGCGGCGTATCCGCGGTTGCACGCTCCCCAGGGGGATAAGGTCCTCTGCGATAGGCGAGGTGCCGAACGATGGCGTTCAGAAGGAAAAACCTCTACCGCTTGTCTGCCGCTCTTTTAAGCCTCGGGCTACCGGTCGCGATGTTCGCGGCGGCTTCACCGGGCGCGTCGGCCAGTGCCGTGAAGGCACAGGGCTCCGGCGTCACCTCCTCCAGTCTCGGGACGTTCTCGCCGACCTTCGTCGGGCCCGCTGCGACCGGCTGCGCCAGCGGGTGCAACCTGCTGACCGGCCCGTTCGTGTCGCCGTCCACGGCGTCGTTCGCAGTGGGATCTGCCAAGGCAGCAGCCGCCGCCAAGGCAGCCAAGGCGGACATGGCGGCGCGCAATGCCGCCGCGGCTAACCTGGCGAACCCCTCCGCGCTGGCGCACACCCTGCCGTCGCCGATGGTCTCCAAGGACGGCCCGGACCCCGCCCCGCCGTCGGTGAGCTGCGGTCCGCTCGGATCCGGGTGCGACAGGATCAGCCTCAACGCCGGCGGCGCGAAGGGCGTGAAGGGTCTCAACGCCGTGGATAGCGGCACGCTGAGCACCAACCCGAACGGCGATCTTGAACCCGCCGACCAGGGCCTGTGCGCCGGCAACGGGTACGTCGTCGAGGACAACAACCTCGGCGAGATCCTGATCTTCAACACTCGGCTCAACCGGATCTCCTCGGTCATCCCGCTGGACACCCTGATGGGGCTGACAGCAAGAGGCTGGAGCAGCGGCGGCGACATCATGTGCCAGTACGACTACAGCAACGGCGGGCACTTCATCTTCACCGAGTTCGCGTCCGCGAGCACGGAGGCAAGTGGCGGCCCGTTCTCCGGCTGCTTCGCCGGCGTGGCCAACACGTGCTTCGAGGGCATCGCGGTGACGAAGGGCTCGAACCCGTTCGGCCCGTACAACGTGTACTTCCTCAACGCCAACTACAACCCGGCCGAGCCCGGTGCTCCGTTCCTGCTCAATGACTTCACGAAGATCGCGGTCACCAGGGACGCGTTCGAGCTGTTCTACGACGAGTTCCCGCAGGTCACGCCAGGTGTCGGCGGCGGCGGCTTCAACGGCGCACAGGAATACGCCTTCGATAAGAACGCGCTCGAGCTCGGCCTGCCCGTCACCCTCCCGAACGGCAAGGCTGATCCCTTCTTCAACGTCGCGATCGAGAACATGGGCCTGCTGGCAACACCTGACGGCACATGTGCCTCGGACAACAAGTTCAACCGGCCAGGCATCACCTGCTGGTTCTCGGTGATTCCGGCGATGCCGCCGGACCCGGCAGAGTACGACAACAGTCATGGCGGGTCCGGGTTCATGCTCGACACGCTCGATTACTACGGCCAGGGCGACAACAGGATCGCGGCATTCGACTGGACCGGACTCAGCGCGCTCAACAGCTTCGCCTGCGTCGCCTGTGGTCTCGTCCACTTCGGCGGACAGCTGTTCTCCGGCGTCAACTTCTACTTCGGTGAAGGCGGCGGCGCCACGCAGAAGGCAGGGCCGATCCCGCTCGGCGACGAGTGCGGCGCGGCCGGCCTGAGCACCGGGACGAACCCGCCGGCGAGTTGCCCGGAAGGCCCGATCGCGACCAACGGTGACAACTTCACCCAGGCCTCGCAAGCCCAAGGCCAGGTATGGGGAGCGATCAGCACCGAGACCGACCAGTCCTTCCCAGGCCAGTCGGCACCCGAGGTGCACCAGGGCGCAGCCTTCTATGTCATCGGCACCAAGAGCTTCGACAGGTCAGGCGTCTTCGCGCTGACCGGCCAGGGCTACGTATCGCCGGCCCATGAGGACCTGGCGTTCCCGGTGATCGCCGCACCCGACTACGGCCCCGCGGCGCTGTTCTTCACCCTCACCGGCAACGGCGGCCCGACCGGCGCCGACAACGGCGGTTTCTTCCCGAGCACGGCGTTCGGGCGGCTGTCCGCAGGAGCCAGCGACCTGCAAGGCTCCAAGGTCAACGTCGTCGACCTCGGACAATCACCGCAGGACGGGTTCACCGAGTACCAGGGCTTCCCCGGCCCGACAGGCCCACGCTGGGGCGACTACAGCGCCGGCGTCTACGACCCGCTCAGCAACAAGATTTTCTTCTCCACCAACTACATACAGTTCCCGAACTGCGCGCCCCCGCAGTTCACCCTGACGCTGGCCACCTGTGGCGGCACCAGGGACGCGTTCGCTAACTGGGGCACCTCGGTTAACTCCGTAACACCGTAGTCGTCACACCCGAGCGCCCCCGCTCCGTTGCGGGGGCGCTCGGATATCCAGGGGGGCAGCCAGCCAGATTGCCGAACAGGCACCCAGCACCAGCCAATGCATCTGGATCCCATGGCCGCCGGCACGGACAGCGCTAGGGCCGCGGCGGCAGGGAACGGCGAGCGGCCTTGCTCAGGTGTCAGTGACTAATGACCGGCTTTTGCTCTGCCTGGCCGCGTCGATCGGCTCCTGCCTGGCCGCGTCGATCGGCTCCTGCCTGGCGCCGTCACCGACCAGGACGGCCAGAACGTCGCCGATGGCGGGTTCCAGACTGCCGGGCTCGGGTAGCGGCAAGTGTGCCTGAATCTGGTAGCGGTTGCGCCGTGCCGTCCTTCGTCTTAACGACGTAGCCCGCCGTGGCCAGGTCAGCGACGATTGCGTAGGCGCTGCGCTCGGTGATGCTGAGACTGGCTGCGACGTCGCGTAGCCGCACGCCGGGGTCGCGTGCGATGCACAGCAGCACCCTGGCATGGCTGGTAAGGAAGTTCCAGCTCTCCACTCTCAGAAACCTACCACAGAATTCTAGAAAAGCATTGCACGTTTCTGGTTTCATGTGTAATCTCAGTTTCAGACGCGGATAGTCAGCAGCCGACGGCCGCAGACGAGACCGGGTCACTCAGTGAGACGCCAGGCGCGGTTTCAGCTGCCCGCTCTCACTGGCGAAGGAAACAACCGCCATGACCGAGCAGTCACCACCCCCCGGCGCCACCACTACCCTGCCGCCCCCATCAGCCACCGGGGCATCCACCCAGGTACCAGCGGCGTCGCCGGCAGCGGCCGGACGGATGCACACGCGTATCAGCGCCATGCGGACCAGTCTCATTGCCGCTGCTGCCGGCCTGATCGTGGTGATGATCTTCATCATCCAGAACGCGCACGCGGTGAACATCACTTTCCTGGGCGCTCACCTGCGCTTGTCGCTCGCCGTGGCGCTGCTCCTTGCCGCCATAGCCGGAGCCCTGCTGATGGCCGCCGCGGGGACCGCGCGGATCACGCAGTTGCGCCGGATCATGCGGCGCGACCGGCGCAAGCCGCAGGCCAGCTGAAGTAGCCGCGGCAAGGCCCGGGAACTTGCACGGCATAAGCCAGCAAGGCTGCTGCTGCCGCGCCCCGCCCGAACAGCATCGGCTACCAACTCATCCGCATTCCGCTTAACTCAACGACTAAGGAGTCGGTCATGGGCATCATCGCTTGGATTGTTCTCGGACTCGGCGCAGGCTTGCTCGCCAACATGCTGATCCCCGGCAGGAGACAGCAGGGCCTCATCCTCACCTGCATCATCGGCATCGCCGGAGCATTGCTCGGCGGCTGGGCAGCCACCAAGATATTTCACCTGCACCACCACGCCCTTCAAGGGTTCTTCAACGCCTCTACCTGGCTCACTGCCATCGCCGGGGCAGCCGTCCTCCTGCTCGCCTACCACCTGATCACCGGCCAGTCCGGACGGTCGCGGTCCGGCGGATCTCGGTCCCGGCGCCGTTACGCCAACAGGTGACCAAGCGGGCGCCCCTTGCTGGGACCGAGGTTCTGGCTCCTAGCAAGGCATCGCCCGCGAGGAACACGATGCGGGTACCGTCCCCGCCCCACTGCAGGAGCAGGCAGCTACCGATGCCGATGTCGAGAGCGCCTCGCAGCGTGCCCTGTTCCTTGCGAGCCGAACGATGACCGCTGACTACGCGGCCCCCGGCCTCACCCTTGCCGGGACGGCGGACATCGCATGAGATCCGGCGGACATCTGCACCCGGCTACCAAGCGCCGTCACGATGAGCGGACCAGGAGCGAGCAGCTGGCCGACCGGATGACTGCCGTGTTCGGGTCCTGGAAATTCATCCTGGTGCAGACCATGATCGTGTTGTGGATCGGCCTGAACCTGCTGCATCGAGGCCCAGCCAGACGCCGGCGACCGGCGCCCCTGTACTGGCAGTCGGCACAGCAGCAGACGTCAGCTAGCTCGTTGCGTGCGGCCGACTGACCTGGGCGTTGAGTCGTCCCGGGCTGCATCGCGGCAGTGACCATCGACGCAAGCCCACGACGGCCATGTGGTCGAGACTTTGCTGTCCAACGAGCCGCGCCGACCGAAATCTGGATGCCTACTTCATGCAGACGCAGAACCGGTCCTGCAGCTCATCAAGGGCGGCCAGTCGACCCTGCTCGAACGACTCATCCCAGAGCCTGCCGAGTACGTCAGCGGCAGCTCTGCCGTGCAGGCCGAGAGCTTGGCCTGCAAGGACAATCGCAATTGCCTTGTTCTCGTCGTTCATTCCCGTCGCCTTCGCGTTGGTCAAGCCTGGCGATGAATTCGACGGCCGGTGATTCGGGCCGGAGTGATGCGGATGAAATGCTCTTTGGCGTCGCCAGGCCATGGCTCTACCCCGGCAGCCAGCGCCAGGGCGCGTTCATCCGCGGAATCCAGGTGGTGCGCCGGTCCCTGGATCAGCACGCTCCATCCTTCGCGCGCCTCGACGTCGAATTCGTCGATTTCGAACGCCACTCGGTACTCGGAAAGCCCGATCCCGGTGCGCAGATCCTCTGCAGTCAGGCTGTCCTCCGATGTTCGGAACAGGATCGTGCCGTCGTGCAGCTTGTAGTTGACCGGAAGTACTGTCAGGTCGTACCGGCCGGTGTAAGCGATCCTGCCGATCCCGCCCGGCGAGATGAGGTGCAGGCACTCGGCCTCGTCAAGCTGCTCTAGCGCGGGCCGTGCCGCGGCCGGGTCACGAACTGGATTCTCGGTCACGGGTTCACTCTCCTTCATTGAACGTCGGACTCACTTGCCAAACCTTGTCGCGCGCTCTTCGCCACCGCCGTCGGTTGTGCCGCGCGGAAGAGTCGCTGTCAGCCTCATGAAGCCATCTGCAGCGCTGATCAGGGGCTCAGGACGACCTTGAGCGCGCCGGTGTCATCGGCGCGCGCGAACACGTCATACGCCTCGGCGAACTCATCGAATGCGAACCGGTGTGTCACGAATTGGCGGGCCGCGATCTGTCCGCTTCCGAGCAGCCGGAGGAGCGTCGGCGTGGAGGAGGTGTCGACCTGGCCGGTCGTGATCGTAATGTCCCTGACCCACTGCTCTTCCAGGTGCAGTGCGGCAGGCTGGCCGTGCAGCCCGATGTTGGCGACTCGTCCGCCTGGCCTCACCAGCTTGACAGCAAGCTCGAAGGTCTCCGGCACGCCGGCCGCCTCGATAGTGACGTCCGCGCCAAGCCCTTCTGTCAGGGCCATGACGACGCCGACCGGGTTCTCGCGTGCGTTATTCACCGTGACATCGGCGCCGAATTGCTTCGCTGCCTCGAGCTGGCCATCGGCAATGTCGATGGCCACAATGTGGCTCGGGCTGAATAGCCGTGCTCCCATGATGGCGGAAAGCCCCACAGGGCCTGATCCGACCACCACGACGACATCCCCGGGACCGACCCGGCCGTTCAGAACACCAACTTCGTAGCCGGTCGGCAGGATATCGGCCAGCATGAGCGCTTCTTCGTCGGTGACGCCATCGGGCAGCGGGTAGGTGGAGTAGTCGGCAAACGGCACCCTGGCGTACTCGGCCTGCGTCCCGTTGTACGTGCGACCGAGGATCCAACCACCCTGGCGGCACTGCCCGTACCGGCCCTCCCGGCAGAACCGGCAGCTGCCGCACGCGGATATGCAGGAGACCAGGATACGGTCACCTTCACTCAGCGTCCTGACGCCGTTGCCGGTCTGCTCCACCGTGCCGACAGCCTCGTGACCCAGAATCCTGCCCGGCGTGACGGAGGCAACGTCACCCTTGAGAATGTGAAGATCCGAACCGCAAATCGTCGTGGCGTCTACGCGGATAATGACATCGGCGTCATCAGTAATTTCCGGGTCCGGAACATCTTCCCATGCCTTCTGGCCCGGGCCGTGGTAGACAACCCCTCGCATGACCATCACCTTCTCTTCCATTGTTCAGGATCAAGCCTGTGCCCTGACCCAGTTGATCAGGCAGAGGCTTAGGTCTACCCCGGTGGGGCCGGACGTCCCGAACTCAGCTGATGTGCACGTGACTAGCGGTCGCGGCAACCCCAGGGCCGTAACGCCATGACGACTACCCCGGTCCGCTCGGCGTGACGAGGCTCGCCCCGCCTAGCGGCCAGGGCATCGCTCAAGCTGTCGGGACAGCTGAACCATCATCGGGCACTGTGACCGCGTGGCCGTTGTGGCTGGCGTGGGCGGCCGGTGCCGGGACACCGTCGGGACCGCGTGCGGGGGCCGGGTGGCCGGCGAGCATGTCAGCCGCGGGGGACACGCGCCTGGCGTGGATCAGGCCTAGGCCGCCGAGGATCAGCATGACCAGCGCGGCGATGAACGCGGCGATGGCGGCGATGCCGGCGATCGTGCCCATGGTGCCGAAGGCGTAGGCGTTGAGCAGCAGTCCTCGCAGGGTCTCGCCTTTGAACACGGTAGCGACTTGGCCTGCGGGGGTGGCATTCGTGGGCTGGGCGATGGCCTCGGCCGACAGCTGGGCGTAGGTCTTGCCACCGCCGATGATCTTGAGGTGGTTGGCGATGAAGTGGTCGGCGTAGACCTCCGCCTGGGCGCCGGTGGTGAGTTGCTGTCCGGCGTACTGGTGCATGGCGGCGAATTCGGGTGCCTTGATGGCCGGGCTGTTATTGGGCGGGAAGAAGATCTGCTGCGCGGCGAGTTGGGTGTGCACCTCGTTGCCGATGAAGTTGTGGCCCCACAGTGCCAGTCCGCCGGCGACGGCGAGGGTGACGGCGAGGACCAGGCCGGCGATGGCGGCGAGGATGTCGAAGGTTCTGCGTTTCATGACTGTTTCCTTAGTTGATGCAGGTGTACTCGGTGGCAGGCGACGCCAGGCCCCGGCCGTTGCGCGGGGATAGCAGTCCTCAGGCGCAGGGTGGGCGGCTGGGGTTAGTCGGCGGCAGTTCCGGTGGCGGACGGCCCGGTGGCCGCGCTGCCGGTGGCCGCGGCGCCGTTGACGGCGGCCACCGGGTGCCTGCTGGCGTTGGCCGGCAGCAGTGCCGGGGCTGCGGCGGCGGCAGTTTCGCGGGCCAGGAAGGTGCCGAGTTCGGCGATCGTGGTCATCAGCGGTGCCGGGAATACCACGGTCGTGTTCTTGTCCACGCCGATCTCGACCAAGCTCCGCAGATTGCGCAACTGCAGAGCCAGGGGGTGGGCCATCATGATGTCCGATGCATCGCCCAGGGCCGCGGCGGCCAGGGACTCGCCTTCGGCGTTGATGATCTTGGCTCGTTTTTCCCGCTCGGCCTCGGCTTGGCGGGCCATCGCGCGTTTCATGCTGTCGGGCAACTGAATGTCCTTCAGCTCGACCAGGGTCACCTCGACGCCCCACTCGACAGTGGACACGTCCAGGATCTTGCGGATGTCCAGGTTGATCTTGTCAGTCTCCGACAGGGTCTGGTCGAGAGTGTGCTGGCCGACGACCTTGCGCAGTGTGGTCTGGGCGATCTCGTCGATGGCGGTATAGACGCTCTTTCCGCAGCGACACCCGGTGCAGCACATCAGCGACCGGGATGATCAACCGCAGTCCCGGCTCGCGGATCCCTGCCACCCGGCCAAGCCGGAACAGCACGCCCTTCTGGTACTGCTTCACGATCCGCACCGACAGCGTCAGACCTAGCGCGATCAGCACCACGACCACGACCATAATGAGGATCTTCATGAACAACGACCCCCGGTCATGCTAATCCTGGAAAGGCAAGATCGAACCGTCGGCAGCTGACCGGTTGCGCCTCTCGCTATTCCTGGTCTCTTCCGGGGAAACGGCCAGTCATTGATGGAAGAGAAATACCCGCAATCGCTGATTGCTGTCCTACGGTCGCTCGGAGGGAACCGGACTTGGGACTCTACCCGCCAGTTCGAGAGCACGGAGGTGAAGAATTTTTCGAGGGCAGTCATACTGCGCGTCGATCAAGGCCTTGTTATGGCCCAGTTTGCGAAACTCTGGGGGCGGGCGTGAAGGCTCATTGGCTCACACCTCGTCGGCATGTGCGGCGAGCAGTCGTGCTCTCGTTGCCTGCAGTCGCTGCGCCACCACGGCGGTAAAGCGGGTGACGAGGGCATACCCGACAGCAGGGTCCCGGTCACACGCGGCCCGAACGGCCCTCGCGTCGAACTCGATTGCATGCATGGGCTGTGTTGTTATCGCGCCGTACCGCCACTGATATGGCTGCTGCAGCCAGGACAGGCCGATGACATCGCCGCGCCCGAGCATCTCGATAACAATTCTGCCCCGGCCGGGCACCAGCACATCGAGCGCCACCTGGCCAGCGTCAATGAGCCAGAATCTGTCGGCAGTCCCGCCTTCGTCGAAGAGCCTGTGCCGTGCTGGCAGATGGACCTGACAGGCGGCTGTCGCTAGCGGCGCAACATATGCGGCGGGAAGGCCGTGCAGGAACTGCTGCGCACCTATTAGCGATATTTGTTCACCCATTTCCTTTCCCTTTCTTGACCGGACCGCGGTGGGCTCACTGCGGCGCTCAGATCCGGGCGGACGTCATAGTGAGCCGCGCAGTCATTGCGCGAGAGCAGTCCATGATGGGACAAGAGAAACTGGGACGATTGCAGCATCTTCGGTGTGGTCGGCCGTGGCCTCATTGCCGACCACCACGACCGGGCACCGGGAACGGCTCAGGCACGTGCGGATGACGGGCCCGATTGAGCGGCCGGCTAGGCTCGACGGCGACGGTGACCCGAGTACGAGCAGGTCAGCGCCTTCGGACCGATCGACGAGTGCGTGTTCGGCCATGCCTTCGGTCAGTTCGGTTCTGACGTTGTCAGGTGGTACATCGCCGAAGACCGCCGCGACATCGGCTGCAAGGCCCTCTGCGGCTCTGGCCCGCTGCTGGTCGTGGCTGCTCAGACCGGGCGGCGCGTAGTTCGCCCGGCATTCCGATTCCCAGATCCTTACTACTCGCAGTTGTCCGTGGTGTCGCCGTACCTCCTCCGCAGCCCACCGGAGTGCCGTGACAGACGCCCTGGAGCCACTGACGCCGACGACTATTCTCGAATGCCTGACGTTGTGCATAGGGTCCTCCATCGAGTTCGCAATTAGAACCTCCACTCTCCCTGCGAACAGCCGCGCCGAGTAGGGGACAAGGTCACCTGAGATACGGCCTAACGGGCCTGGGTCGCGGCACGTGAGGCGACGCGCACACGACCGGGGCGAGGCCGTGGGTGATAGGCGGTGAACCTCATCAGTTCCGCCAGATAAGGCGGTGCACGGGGATGCGGCGGGGGATGTCGCGTAGTCCGGGGATGAACGGAACGAGCAGGAGCAGGATGGTGGCCAGGCCGGTCATGTAAATGGCGATCATGTCGATGTTGGCGGAGTTGGTCCAGCCTGGTACTTGGTACCAGAGCGTGTAGAGCCAGAGCCAGGGCTGGCCTGGGTAACTGCCGGTCTCGTTCATGACGCCCCACTGGCTCCCGGTCAGGCCCAGCGCGGTGGCCTTGTTGACGAAGTAGGACGCCGTCTTCGATGAACAGCAGCGGCTTGGTGAAGTTAGTGCCGTAGAACGGCTGCTGGGCGAGCAGGTCGGTGTCCAGCGCGCCGCTGCGCGCGAGGGTGAGCTCGGCGGCCATCAGCGCCGGGACTGGCCCGTCGTTCGCCGCGGGTACGATCGGGCTGCCGTCGGACGAACTTCACCTTCGCCACCGCAGCGGCGTAGGCGTTGGCCCATTTCAGTTGCTGGGCGGGCCGGGCCGTCTTGTAGGCGGCGAGCGGGGCGGCGATGGCCGGGTCGGCAGTCGCGAGGGTGGCCAGCGGTCCGATGACGAAGTCTTGCGCGGCGTTGACCGGCTGCCTGACGCCGATGATGGTGGCGGGGGAGAACAGCAGCCGCTGGGAGCTGGCGGTCTTGTTGTTGTAGGGCGGCCCGTAGGTGGCGGTCTCGCTGGTGCCGGTCAGCTCGCTGGCGGCGGTGGCCAGGAAGTCGGCGGGCGCGATCCTGGCCCAGGTGGCGACCGTCACTGGCGGGACGTCCGGGGAGGACAGCAGGCCGGCCAGGCCCAGCGTGAGGGCCAGCACGATCACAGCCGCGATCGTGCCCTCTTTGAGGATGTCGTAGCGGCGGGTGGGGCCGCGCCACGGGGCGGCGTCGGCTGTGGCGATGGCGCGCCGCCGGAGCCGTCCGGTCCCCGCGACTTCGTCGGCGTGCGCGTCGATCGGGTGCGCTACCCCGTGCATCCGGACGAGCAGGACGTGCGCGCCGACGATGGTGATCAGGACGATCGGGAGGAGCACGATGTGCCACATCAGCATCTGGCCGAAGTTCATCACGTTGAAGAACGCACCGACCCCGACGGAGTTGAAGGCGTCCTTTCCGCTCGTGGAGATCCACTGTGAGTCGAAGTTCTGCTGGGACAGGTATCCGGTGAAGCATTCAACGATCGACAATACGAATGCGACCACGCCGGTGATCCAGGTCATGGCGCGGCGGCCGCGCCAGGCGGCCATCCAGAACTTTCCCCACAGGTGGATGACCAGCAGCGCCATGAACAGTTCGACGCTCCACACGTGAAGGCTGTTGAAGAAATGCCCGACCGGGTTGTAATGCCACCAGTCCGGCCCGCCCAGAGCCAGGGCGAACCCGGAAACGATGGCAACGCCGAGCGCGGCCAGGGAGCCGACGCCGAATACGTAGATCCAGGAGGCGACATAGGCCGGCTGCCTGTCGGGCAGCAACTTGCCCGGTGGCAGCACCCGAAGGGCGCGGTGCCGAAGCCGTGCGGTCCACATGCCAGCGGCGCCGTCCTCAGCCAGGTCGCTAGCTCCGGCTGTGTCGTCCTGCGAAGCGTCGTCGGCGGCGCTACCGGAAGATCCGGCGGGCGCGTCACGGCGTCCCTGCGGGAACGGGAGAAGCAGCGCGGCGCCGAAGATGACGACCATAACCGCGATCAAAACCAGGTTCGCCACCGTCACCTGGAATATCGACCAGTGCAGCAGAGTGCTCGGAGAATTCAAGTTTATCGCCAAAGCCGGGAACGGCTGGCGGGCAGATCCTGTCATATGACACCTCAGCGTGCATGCGCATGACGCCGCCGAGGTCTGGAGCAGCCCTACCTACGAGCCTGGGTGCGCGCGAGGCACTCGCCGCGATCTTCCCGGGTGCAAGGCTACGCCCGGAAACCAAGGCCGACAAGCGGTACGGCTCGGCCGCCCAGAGGTGCCACCGCCAGTTCCGTCAGTAGCTGGCCGCCAGCTGCGGAGCGACTTGATGCTGGTCCTCATTCACGTGTGGCACCATCATGACCGGCCGCATGGCCATGCGGACCACGTGCGCTGCCACGCCGCCCAGCGGCAGGCGCGAGCTGTTGGTGTGTCTGCGGGCGCCGAGGACGATCACGTGAACGTCGAACTCGTCGGCTGCGTCGAGGATGACGCGCGCCACGTGGCCGAAGTCGGCTTCCCGGACCAGCCCGCTGGCCTGGATGCCCGCTGCGCGGAGTCCGGCCACGGTCGCGTCAACAGCGTGACGGCCTGACCTGCCTCCATGGTCTGCCATGTTGCTGGCTAGCTTGGGGATCGAGAATTCCTTCACGTGCAGGACGATGACATGGTCGGCGTGGTCCCTGATCAGCTCCCTGATCAGCTCAGCCGCCGCATTCGGATACCACGGGCTGCCCGTGGGGGCATCTATCGCAAGCAAGATGTCCGTTCTCATGGCCTGGCTCCCAGCACGTGCGCTCAAGTTAAAGTTCTCACTCGAGCCTGGCGCCTGGTAACGCGGCGCGGCAGGGCCTTAGGTCACAAGGTGTGTCCGTTACTCGCGTCTCGCGGTCTGGACGTCGTCGACTCTGGTTCCAGGACATCAGCGCGCGAGCACTCTACGTGCCTGCCTGGCAATCTCGATGTCCTCCCGCGCGGTGACCACGACCGCCGACACTGCGGCAGCGGAGTCGCCGATGTCAGCGTCCGTAGTTGCTTCGTTGCGGCCTAGGTCGAGGCAGACGCCGAGGAAGCCAAGGCCGGCGGCTGCGCGAGCCCGGATCGCGGGGCTGTGCTCGCCGATTCCGCCGGTGAAGACCAGGACGTCCAGTCCGTTCATGGCCGCTGCCATCGCTGCTATCTCGCGGCGCAGCCGGTGCAGGTAGACATCCAGGGCCAGCCGGGCTGGCTGGTCGCCGGAGTCTGCCGCGCTCAGGATTCCGCGCATTTCACCTGACGGCAGGCCGGAAAGTCCGGCCAGGCCAGCGTCCTGTTCCAGCCCGCCGGCTACTTCGCCGAGGCTGAGCCGCCCGTCCTGCAGCAGCCAGACGATCAGGCCAGGGTCGACGCTGCCGCTTCTGGTGGCCATGACCAGGCCTTCCAGCGGGGTAAAACCCATGGTGGTGTCGGTGCTGCGGCCGCCGTGCACGGCCGCTAGCGACGCACCGGCACCGAGATGGCAGGTGACGATGCGCAAGTCAGCGACGTCGCGGCCGATCAGCTCGGCAGCGCGCCTGGCTGCGTATTCGTGCGACAGGCCGTGGAAGCCGTACCGGCGCAGTCCGAACCTTCTGGTCCAGGTACCGGGCAGCGCATAACGAGCGGCCGCATCCGGCAAGGTGGCGTGAAACGCGGTGTCGAAGCAGGCCACCGCCGGGACACCCGGCAGCGCCCGCCGCGCTGCCTCGATTCCGGCCAGGGCACGCGGCTGGTGCAGCGGCGCGAGCTCGGTCAAAGCGCGAATCGCGCTGATGACGCTGTCGTCAATCAGCACCGCCTGACGGAACATGCTGCCGCCGTGCACGACCCGGTGTCCGACGACGCCAGCTCGCGGTGCCGCTGCTGCCAGGAAGTCTGATAGCTCCTGGTGGTCCGGGCTGCCATCCCACGGGTCCAGGTCGAGTGCGTTCTCGACGGTATTGCCGGGAGCGAGGACCCGGACTTTGAGGCTGCTCGAGCCGGCGTTGACAATAACCGCGGCGGACCGGGTTCCGCCCGATGCCGCAGCAGCGTACGGCGCCACCCCGTCACCCAGCATTGCGCCCGCTGGGCCACGTCCAGTTCGCGACCTCCGGAAGGTCCTCGCCGTACTCCCGAGTCCAGGCCCGGTGCCTGGCTCTGGTGTCCACCATCCGCTGGCGCAGCTGTCCGGCTCGCCCGGCTAGCCCGGGCACCCGGTCAATCACATCCATGACCAGGTGGAACCTGTCCATGTCGTTCATGACAACCATGTCGAACGGGGTCGTAGTGGTGCCTTCCTCTTTATACCCGCGGACATGGAAGTCGTTGTGTGCGTCGCGGCTGTAGGTGAGCCGGTGAATGAGCCAGGGGTATCCGTGGTAGGCGAAGATCACCGGCCGGTCCGGCGGGAATAGCGCGTTGAATTCGGCGTCCGTCATCCCGTGCGGATGCTCGCTGGCCGGCTGCAGCCGCATCAGGTCAACGACATTGACCACCCGCACCCGCAGGTCTGGCAGCTCACGGCGGAGGATGTCCGTAGCAGCGAGGATCTCCAGCGTCGGCACGTCGCCGGCGCAGCCGAGCACGACGTCGGGCTCGAATCCGTTGCCGTCGCTGCTCGCCCAGTCCCAGATCCCTGCTCCGCGGGTGCAGTGCAAGATCGCGGCGTCCATGTCCAGCCAGTCGGGGTTCGGCTGCTTGCCGGCCACGATGACGTTGACGTAGTCGCGGCTGCGCAGGCAATGGTCGGCGACCGACAGCAGGGTGTTGGTGTCCGGCGGCAGGTAGACCCGGATGACCTCGGCCTTCTTGTTCATCACGTGGTCGATGAAACCGGGGTCCTGGTGGCTGAAGCCGTTGTGGTCCTGCCGCCACACGTGTGAGGTGAGCAGGATGTTGAGCGAGGCGACCGGCTGCCGCCAGGGCAGGTGCCTGGACACCTTCAGCCACTTGGCGTGCTGGTTGAACATCGAGTCGACGATATGGATGAACGCCTCGTAGCAGGAGTACAGGCCATGGCGGCCGGTCAGCAGGTAGCCTTCCAGCCAGCCCTGGCAGGTGTGCTCGGACAGGATCTCCATGACCCGGCCGTCGGCCGCGAGGTTCACGTCGACCGGCAGCGTCTGCTCTTCCCAGGTCTTTCCGGTGACCTCCAGCACGGCATTCAGCCGGTTGGACTCGGTCTCATCCGGTCCGACGATGCGGAAATTCTGCTGCGACGCGTTCAGTCGCATTACCTCGCGCAGCATCCCGCCGAGCACCCGGGTCGGCTCGGACATGTGCGTGCCGGGTTCGTCGACGGGCACCGCGTGATCACGGAAATCGGGCAGGACCAGGTCGCGCAGCAGGACGCCGCCGTTGGCATGCGGTGTCGCGCCAAGCCGCCGGTCTCCTGCAGGTACATGCGCGAGCAGATCGGCGCACGGGCAGCCGTCAGGCCCGAACAGCTCGTCTGGCCGGTAGGACCGAAGCCAGTCCTCAAGCTGACGCAAGTGCCCGGGGTTGGTCCGCACCTCGGCGAGCGGCACCTGGTGCGCGCGCCACGTTCCTTCCACGGGCAAGCCGTCCACCTCGGCGGGCCCGGTCCAGCCTTTCGGCGTCCGCATCACGATCATCGGCCAGCGGGTGCCGGGCGGCCGCTGTCCGGCCCGAGCGTGGTCCTGGATGTCTCGGATCGCCGCGATCGCGGTGTCGAGGGCACCAGCCATTTCCAGCTGGGGAACGTGGCCGTTGGCGCTGGTCACGTATGCCGGCTCGTAGCCGTAGCCGCGCAACAGCGCATCGAGTTCATCCTCGGGCAGCCTGGCCAGGACTGCCGGGTTGGCTATCTTCCAGCCGTTCAGGTGCAGTATCGGCAGCACCGCCCCGTCACTGGCCGGATTGAGGAAGCGGTGCGAATGCCAGCTGGCCGCCAGCGGGCCGGTCTCGGCCTCGCCGTCGCCGATGACGCAGGCGACGATGAGGCCGGGGTTATCGAAGGCGGCGCCGTGCGCGTGCGACAGCGAGTAGCCGAGCTCACCTCCCTCGTGAATAGATCCCGGCGTCTCCGGCGACACATGACTCGGCACCCCGCCGGGAAAAGAGAACTGGCGGAACAGCTGGAGCATGCCGGCGGCGTCACGCGGCACGCTCGGGTAAATGTCGCTGTAGCTGCCTTCCAGCCAGCTGTTCGCCAGCGCGGCCGGTCCGCCGTGACCCGGCCCGACGACCATCATCATCTCCGCATCGTGCGTGACGATCGCTCGGTTCAAGTGCGCCCAGATGAAATTGAGCCCCGGAGTAGTCCCCCAGTGGCCCAGCAGTCGGGGCTTGATGTCCTCGGGCCGCAACGGCCGGTCGAGCATCGCATTGCTCATCAGATAAATCTGGCCCGCTGCCAGGTAGTTGGCAGCACGCCAGTACCGGTCGAGGGTCTGCACGTCCGCATCCGTGAGCGGAACGGCCATCAATTGCCTCGCATTCGCCGCTGGCCCGACCCTGGCGCAGGCCGCCTTTGTGTCCATCAAACCGAGCATAGGATGGCCGGGCCAGGGCCATTGGTCCCGGGCCCGGGCCACCCCTCGTCCTTCTCAACTGGGTCGGGAACGACGGACTACGGCTGCAAGACGATCCGGGCTTTGGCCCTGCCATGCAGGACGTCGGAGATGGACTCGTTGATCGAGCTCAACGCGCGGGTCTCGTAGATCACCTTCGTCCGGCCCTCCGCATGCAACGCGAACACGTCTGCCAGGTCGGCGCGGGTGCCGACGATCGATCCGATCACCGAGGTTCCGTTCAGCACCGTGTCGAAGACCGGAATGCTGAGGGTCCCCGCTGCTGGCAGCGCGACCAGCACCAGCCGGCCGCCACGGCGGAGCCCGGCATAGGCGGTCGCAAAGGATTTGTCGTCCACGGCGAGCCCGATGGCGACATCTGCGCCGCCGTGGGCTTGCAGCACTGCCGCCGGGTCCTCGGTGCGGGCGTCAATGACGAGGTCGGCACCGAGTTCCTTGGCAAGCTGCAGCTTCTCGTCGGTGACGTCGATGGCTGCGACCGTGCCGCCGAAAATCTTCGCGTACTGCAGCGCCATATGGCCGAGGCCGCCGATGCCCGAGATCGCCACCAAGTCGGCAGGCCGCACGTTGCCGACCTTGACGGCCTTGTAGGTAGTGACGCCGGCGCACGTCAGCGGCGCGGCCTCGAACGGGCTGATGCCAGCCGGCACCTTTGCCGTGAAGGCCGCGTCGGCCAGAAAATACTCCGCGTAGCAGCCGTCCATTGAGTAGCCGGTGTCCTGCTGCGCCAGGCACAGCGTCTCCCAGCCAGTAAGGCAGTGCTTGCACTGACCGCACGCGTAGCCGAGCCACGGGACGGCGACGGTCTCGCCGACGCTAAGACTGCTGACGCCGGAACCGACTCCGTAGACGGTGCCGACACCCTCATGTCCTGGGATGAATGGCGGTGTTGGCTTGACGGGCCAGTCGCCGTTCGCCGCGTGAATGTCGGTATGGCATAGGCCTGAGGCCTGCATCTGCACACAGACCTGACCTGGACCTGGTTGTGGTATCGGCCTGTCCTCAATCACGAGGGGTTCGCCGAACTGCCGCACAACTGCTGCTCTCATTTCTTACCTCCTGGTTAAATTTTGGCTTTAGTTCTCTTTGACGACGTCAGTGAACTCGCGCAGTCGCCCGTCGTTGTCGGGGCCGGGAAGATACCTGCCATCTCACGCTCAAAGCTGGAAAATGCCGCGAGTGATCGCCGTTCCAGCTCCTTTCAGCCGTGGGCGGCAGGTCCGGCCCCGCATACCCAGGCTGGCTTCACCGATATCTGTTTCCGCAGGTCCGAAGGTCCCGATTCGTGCGACGAAGGCCCTGACATTGGCTAGGCCCGCGTAAGCCATGACCGGGGCACGGTTCAGCCCCTGCGCTCTCATCGGCGGGTTGCGAGCGCCTGCGCGGGGTCCCTCAGGATCCACGGACAGGACCTTTGGCGCTGCAGACGAGCACAGGCAATGACGATGATTGGTACTGAAGGAACGTTCAAAGCGAAAGGAATGGAATCCAGCTTGTCTGAACTTCTCTGTGCAGAAGATCCCCGGCTAGACCACATCCTCGGCATGCAGGCGATCGCCACGACGCCGTATTGATCCGGCGCCCGGAACCGGCACGGCTGCCGTGGCACTGCCCCACGGCAGGCGGGCAGTGCTCCGACCGCCTGCGGGGCCTGCGGCGCCTGAGTCTGACGATCTCCGGGTCGGAGGCAACTGATGACGGCCAGCCGGTGCAGGCCGCCAGTGGCGGAACCTACGGTGACGTAAGCTACGGCTACGTAAGCGTCATCGTGTTGGTCCCGGACCCTGGTCGATGCGGCGCGAATCTGCCCCAGTGACTTGGCGCGACCGGCAAGCGAGGACCGCATGACAACGACCGATACCAGCGCGGCACAGGCCGGCGACGACCTCACTCCGCCTACCCTGGCCAAGCCGGAGATCATGCTGGAGCGGACGAGTGTGTTCGACCGCGTGCTGGTCGGCGTGTTCGTAGCCGTTCCGCTGCTCGCTCTGATCGCGGCGGTGCCACTGGCCTGGGGCTGGGGCCTGGGCTGGCACGACGTCGTGCTGGCTGTCGCGTTCTACTACATCACCGGGCTTGGCGTGAGCGCGGGCCTGCACCGGTACTTCACCCACGGGTCATTCAAGGCAGTACGCGGGTTCAAGATCGCGCTGGCGATCGCCGGCAGCCTGGCGATCGAGAACCCGGTGATCACCTGGGTCGCCGACCACCGCAGGCACCACAAATACAGCGACAAGGACGGCGACCCGCACTCGCCGTGGCGGTTCGGGACCGACGCGAAGGCCCTCGCCAAGGGCCTGGCCTACGCCCATATCGGGTGGATGTTCGACGGCGAGGTTACCTCGGAGGAAAAGTTCTGCCCCGACTGGCTTGCGGATTCTGACGTCGTGCGGATCTCCCGCTGGTTCCCCGGCCTGGTCACCGTCTCTTTGCTGGCGCCCGCGCTAATCGGAGGCCTGTGGTCCATGTCATGGCAGGGTGCGGTGACGGCATTCTTCTGGGCCACCCTGGTGCGGATCGCGTTCCTGCATCACATCACCTGGTCGATCAACTCGATCTGCCATACCTTCGGCAAGACCGAGTTCGAGGTCCGCGACAAGTCCAGGAACGTCTCGTGGCTGGCGATCCTGTCCTTTGGCGAGTCCTGGCACAACCTGCACCATGCCGACCCCACCTGCGCGCGGCACGGGGTGTTCAAAGGACAGATCGACATCGCCGCCCGGACGATCTGGCTGGCCGAGAAACTCGGTTGGGTCTACGACGTCCGGTGGCCGGAGGAGGCCAGGCTGACAGGTAAGCAGACCAGCGACACCAGGAAGCTGGGCTCCATGACAAGGCGGCGGGCTCCCGGTCCGATCGGCTGACCGCGGCGGCCGAATGCTGCCTCGCTGAGGCCACGCCGGCGTGCGGCACGACTAGGCTCACTGCGGGCTGGCGAACGCTTGCTACTGGTCCGCGAAGAACAGGTGCTCGGCGATCGCGCCCGGTACCCAGTCGAGCTTCTTCTCGAAATGGACAGTGGTGCCGTTCCGGCCGTTGCCGGAAAGGTTCAGCTCGTCCACGACCGCGTCGATGATCTGCAGGCCGCGGCCGTGCTCGTCAAACGAGGTCGCCGGATCACGTGGCCGCGGCACGGTACCGGGGTGATCACCGCTGTCGAGCACCTCGATGACGCACCGGCCGCCGCGCGTGCTGGCGGTGACCTCGTAAGCATCGCCGGGGCCGGCGTGCAGGATAACGTTCGCGCATGCCTCGGTGAGAGCTAACGCTATGTCGCCGCGCGTGTCTGGCGTGACTCCCAGAGTTTCGAGGCAGCTGTTCAGCACCTGGCGGCTCACCGGGACACTCGCCGCGTCCCTGGGCAGCAACAGCCTTATCTTGATCTCCACGTCATCACTCGCTCTGCCTTGGCGTTCGAGTTAGCCATATCCCTGCTTCCCGGTCAGCACCTGGCTAACCAACTCCGCTCTCGGCGGAGTCCTTCGGGCGCTCGGCTCTGCGGTGGTCAGCACACGCATCGAGAGTGCCAATCTAGGCATTCCTCTGCCGTAAACCGGGTAGCCGCATCGGCCAATCCGGGCTCTTTCGCCGATTCGCGAGCGGACCTGCCGATCCTACGGTCGTGGCATGGCTGACGCGGCCTCCGTGCTGACTCCCGGCGCCATCGGCGCGGTTATCCGCTCGCGTTGGCAGTTATTGCTTGACCGGGGCCGCGACGGCTTCGAGGCCGACCACCTGGTTCAGGACCGCCGGGGCCGGCAACTGATTCTCGGTTTCATCTGGCTGCTCGACGCCGCGCTGCAATTCCAGCCGGTCATGTTCCGGCCGTCGTTCGTCACCACGATCATCGAGCCGGCCGCAGCCGGAAACCCGGCAATCATCACCAGCTCGGTCAACTGGGCAAGCCAGCTGATGCTGCACCAGGTAGCCCTCTTTAACGCGGCGTTCGCCACGGTCCAGTTGGTCATCGCGGCCGGCCTGTTCGTCCGGCGCACCGTCAAGCCAGCGCTGGCCCTGTCGGTCCTCTGGGCGCTATCCGTCTGGTGGTTCGGCGAGAGTCTTGGCGGAATCTTCATCGGCTCAAGTCCGCTCGCCGGTGTCCCTGGCGCGGTCCTGCTCTACGCGCTGATAGCAGTCTTGGTCTGGCCATCGACGCCACCGTCGGCCGGCGATCCGACGTCCGTAGCGGCCGCCGGGCCAGCAGGGAAAGCGGCCGCGAATCTAGTTTGGTTCGTTTTGTGGGGAAGCTTCGCCTACTACTTGCTCCTGCCAGGCAACCGCGCGCCTGGTGCAATGTCTCAGCTTCTCTCGCAGACCGACGGACAGCCAGGATGGATCTCCGCCATCATGGATAGCCTGTCCCGCGCGGCCGATCACCGCGGAGTAGAGATCTCTGTGGTGCTAGCGATTCTCTGCGCCGGGATAGCCCTGGCAGTGCTTACCGAGCAGCTTCTCCGTCCTGCCGTCATGCTGGCAGCGGCTCTCGGTGTGCTGTTCTGGATCGCACAGGGGCTAGGCGGAATACTTACCGGCCAGGGAACAGACCCCAACACCGGGCCGCTGCTGATCTTGCTAGCCGCCTGCTATCTCCCGCGTCGCGCCGACCGGACCTCCTAGCCCGACCTGCGTCGCGCGCGCTAGCCGCTTGCTGCGGCCGGCGTGCCGCGCGACAATCATGCGCAGGAGTGGGGGGTCGTCCGATGGAGCTGCTTGAGCGGTCAACGTTCCTGGGAGCACTTGCCGGGTATGCGGCCGAGGCCGGGACTGGCAACGGCCGGATGGTGCTCGTATCCGGTGAGTCCGGAATCGGCAAGACCGCGTTGGTCGAGGCTTTCCAGGCGCAACTGCACGGCGCGCGCTGGCTGTGGGGCGCGTGCGACGGGCTGATCACGCCACGCCCGCTCGGCCCGCTCTTCGACATCGCCGCGCAGGCCGGCGGGCGGCTATCCGACCTGTGCCGCGACGGAGCGTCGCGGGATCAGCTGTTCGAAGGGCTCACCGCCGACCTTGACTCGCCGAGGGCCCTGACCGTCGCTGTCTTCGAGGACGTGCACTGGGCCGATGAATCAACTATCGATTTGCTGCGATATGTCGGACGGCGGCTGAGCCGGATGCGGGCACTTGTCCTCGTCACCTACCGCGACGATGAGAGCGGCGACGATGCGCTCACCGTGCTGCTCGGTGACCTGGCGAGTCAGCGCGCCACCCGGCGGATCGGATTGCCGCCGCTGTCGGACGATGCCGTCAGGGCGCTGGTCGGACAGCGCGACGTGGACGCCGCCGAGCTATACCGGGTGACCGGTGGCAATCCGTTCCTGGTCTGCGAAGCCATCGAAGGCGGCTGGCCAGCGATACCGCCGACGGTGCGCGATGTGGTGGCAGCCAGGCTAGCCCGTTCCGACGCCTCGGTCCGCGAGGCAATCCAGACAGCCGCGCTCATCGGAACCACTGTGGACAGGGCTTTGCTGGCGTCGGTTCTGCCCGGATCCGCGGCAATGCTCGATGACTGCCTGAGCACCAGCCTGCTGACGGCCGACGCCGGCGCGCTCCGGTTCCGGCATGACCTCGTCCGGATGGCGGCCGTTGAGGCGATCCCGCCGCACCGCAAGAGCGAACTCCACGCCCGTCTGCTCGCGGTGCTTGAGGACACTGGTGGCGCCGATCCCGCCGTGCTAGCCCACCACGCTGAAGGCGCAGGCAATGTGGCGGTCATCCGCAGGTGTGCGCTGGCTGCGGCCCGCCGGTCGGCGAACCTCGGCGCGCACCGCGAGGCTGCCATGCAATTCGAGCGGGCCTTGCGGTACGCCGACCCTGCGGACCGGCAGACCCTGGCTGAACTGCTAGAAGGAGCCGCCGCCGAGTATCTCCTGCTCGACCGCCTTGATGAAAGCGAGGGGGCGCTCCGCGAAGCGCTCCGTCAGCGGCGCGCGCTCGACGACGATCTCGGCGTCGGCAAGGACCTGAGCGTCCTGTCCGACGTGCTCTGCTACCAGTGCCGAGGGGAGGAGAGCTCCCGAGCCGCCGAGGAGTCATTGGCGATCGTGCGGTCGCTGCCGCCAGGGCCTGAGTTCGCCTTTGCCCACCTCGCGGTGAGCGCCGCCAGGTCGGATTCTGGTCGGTATGCGGAGGCCTTCGCCAGCATCGCTGAGGCGCTCGAGCTCGCCGAGCGATTGGGCCGCAGCGACATCGTGAGCAGCGCCCTCATAGCGACAGGCATGCTCCTCATCAAGAGCGGCCAGGACGGGATCAGCTCTCTCGAACAGGCGCTCCAGCTGGCGCTGGCGGCAGACGCGGAGCAGCAAGTCTGTGGCGCGTACATGTGTCTGCAAGACGCCTGTTGCAGCTCCCAGCGGCTAGCGGAGGCGAAGCGCTACTTCAGCGCTGGCATGGCGATCGGCGAGCGACGTGAGCTGCGCAGTGCCACTCGCTGCCTGCGAGCTGTCCACGCTGACACGTTGATGCTGCTCGGGGAATGGGACGAGGCCGCGGAACTTTGCGCTGAGGTACTCGCGATTCCCGGCGTGTCGCCGTGGAATCAGCTCTACCCGCTGCGAATCCTGGGCACAATCCGCGGTCGGCGCGGTGAGCCAGGCCACACTGAGCTGCTGGACAGGTCCGAGGCGTTCTCAACTGGATCTATGGCAGTGCCGTGGACGACGCAGGTCCGCGCGGCGCGAGCCGAGTTGCTGTGGCTCGCAGGCCAGCCCGATCTCGCCCGCAAGGAGGCACAGGAGGCTTACGACGAGGCGCTCGGCCGTACCGATCTATGGCGGCTCGGATCAGTTGCTATCTGGATGTCGCGCCTGCGGACCGGGAGCGCGCCGCCCGCGGACTTGCCGGAACCGTACGCGCTTGAGATGGACGGCGACTGGCACGGTGCCGCGGCCGCCTGGGAGCGGCTTGGCCGGACGTACGACGCAGCCCTCACTCAGGTCGTCAACTCCACCGACGATGCCGAACTTCGCCGAACGCTGGAAGTCCTAGACGCTCTGGGTGCCCGCGCTACCGCCGCCGCCGGCAGGCGGCGGATGAAGGAACTCGGCATGACGTCGATCCCGCGCGGGCCGCGCGCGGCTACCCGCGCCGCCCCGGCCGGGCTGACTGCGCGCGAGCAGGAGGTGCTGGCGTTGCTGTCCCAGGGCCTGGCAGATAAGGAGATCTCGGGTCGGCTCGTCATCTCCGAGCGGACGGTGCATCATCACGTGTCGTCGATCCTTGCCAAGATCGGCGTTCCGACCCGGCTGGCCGCCGCGCGCGAAGCGGCGCGGATGGGCGTCGGCTCCTAGGCGGGCCGGCTGTTCACCTCATCTCCATCCCTCCGGCAGCCAGGCTGCACCGGAGCCTGGTGGACTGCGGGTCCAGGCATGCGCCAGCGAGGATCCGGGTGTATGCCAGTCGCGCGGTGCCCACGGGGGGAGAAACATGACGTACATGGTCGGCGAGCGAATAGAGGATCTTCGGGACGCTATGACCGGAGAAGTCATCGCGCCAGATGACGCCGAGTACGACACTGCGCGCCGGGTGTGGAACGCCGGGATCGACCGCCACCCGGCGGTGATCGCGCGCTGCGGTTCGACTGCCGATGTGGTCGCGGCTGTCACTTTCGCGCGCGAGCACGCCCTTGAGGTGTCGGTGCGCGGCGGCGCGCACAATACGGCTGGTACCGCGGTGTGCGACGACGGTCTCATGATCGATCTGAGCTCGCTCAACGACGTCACGATCGACCCCTCGGCCCGCCGGGCGCGAGTCGGCGGTGGCGCCCTGCTCGCGGACCTGGACGCGGCCAGCCTCGCGCACGGGCTTGCCGTGCCGGCCTGATCAGCCATACCGGAGTCGGCGGCCTGACGCTGGGTGGCGGCATGGGCTGGCTGACCCGCGAGTTCGGCCTCTCGATCGACAACCTGATCTCGGCCGAGATCGTCACCGCCGCGGGCGAGATAGTCCGGGCCGCCGCGGACGAGCGCCCTGCGCTTTTCTGGGCAATTCGGGGCGGCGGCGGCAACCATGCCGCCTGGCGTCAACGCCGTGATCGGAGCGCTCAACGCGCCGCCGGCACCTTTTGTCCCGCCGGAGCATCACTTTGCGCCCGGCTATGCGCTGATACTGACGGGATTCGGGACACCAGAGCACGCTGAGCTCGTCACGCGGATCCGGCGCCGGCTCGCGCCGCTGTTCGAGCTTGTCACCCCGATCCCGTACGTCGACCTGCAGCAGATGCTGGACGAGGCGAACGCGTGGGGCATGCACAGCTATGAGAAAGGTACCTATCTCGAGGATCTGTCCGATGACGTGATCGAGGTTCTCACCAGCCATGTACCGGAGAAGACATCGCCGATCTCGCTGTTGCTGCTCTACCGGCTCGACGGCGCCTACAGCGAGGTCGGTGAGGACGAAACCGCTTTCAGCGGCGGACGATCGCCGCGGTTCGGCATGTTCATCGTGGGTGTCGCACCCGACGCAGACGGCCTCAACGCAGAGCGGGCCTGGGTGGACGACATGTGGAGCGCACTGCGGCCCTATGCGGCTGGCAGCGGCGATGGCTACGTCAACGGCACGTCCGACTATCGAGGCGATCGCGTCCGCGGTAGCTACGGTGCGAGCAAGTACGAACGGCTCGCGCTCATCAAGGCCGAATACGACCCGCAGAACGTGTTCCACATCAACGCCAACATCGCGCCATCGCAGGACACCCCGCTGCCGCGGCAGCAGCGCAGGTACACCGAAGGGAACCGCTAGGTCATCGCGTGTACCTCAGGTGCGAGCAGGCTCGTGCCGCGATCGAGCTGACGGTTCAAGGTGATGGCCGCGTTGATCAGTGACAGGTGGGTGAAGGCCTGCGGAAAGTTGCCGAGTTGCTCGCCGGTTGAGCTGATCTCCTCGGAGTACAGGCCCAGGTGGTTGCCGTAGGTCTGCATCTTGTTGAAGACCACGACCGCATCGTCGACCCGGCCGGCCCTGGCCAGCGCATCGACATACAGGAATGTGCAGAGGGAGAAGGTTCCTTCGTCCCCGTGCAGCCCGTCTGGGGACGCGGCGGGGTTGTACCGGTAGACGAGGCTGTCGGAAACCAGCTCGCGGTCCATCGCCTTCAGAGTGGACAGCCACATCGGGTCGCGGGGGCCGATGAAGCCCTCCAGCGGCATCAGCAGGAGCGAGGAGTCCAGAACTTCGGTGCCGTAGTGCTGGGTGAACGCCTTGACCTTCTTGTTCCAGCCGCGGTCCATGATCTGGTTGTAGATCTGGTCCCGCTCCGCCGCCCATTTGGTGGTGTTGGCCGGCCTGCCGTGTCGCTCGGCTAGCCGGATCGCCCGGTCGAGCGCGACCCAGCACTGGAACCTGCCGTAGGTGAAGTCTTTGCGGCCGCCGCGGGTTTCCCAGACGCCTTCATCAGGCTGGTCCCAGTTGTCGCTGAGCCAGTCGATAATCCTGGTCAGCGCGAGCCAGCCTTGGTGCGCGATCTGGACGCCGAAGCTGTCGCCTGCCGTGATCGCGTCCAGCGCCTCGCCGTAGATGTCCAGCTGCAGCTGGTCAGCGGCGCCGTTGCCGAGTCGCACCGGCCGGGAGCCGCGCCACCCTTCCAGGTGGTCGAGGGTTTCCTCGGTGAGGTCGGAGCTGCCGTCGACCCGGTACATGATCTTGACAGGACCCGAGCCATTGCTGCCGGCGCTCTCGGTGATCCGGTCCCGGAGCCAGCCGCCGAACTTGGCAGCCTCGTCGAGGTAGCCCAGGCCTGCGAGGGCGTGGATCGACATGGACCCGTCCCTGACCCAGGTGTAGCGGTAGTCCCAGTTGCGCTCGCCGCCCGCCTGCTCGGGCAGGCCCATCGTCGCCGCCGCGACTGGGGCGCCGGTCGGCTCGTAGGTGAGCAGTTTCAGCGTCATCGCTGAACGGGACACCATCTCCCGCCACCGCCCGGTATAGGTCGAGCGGCCGAGCCAGCCGCGCCAGAACTTGCCGGTGTCCTCGGCCAGCCTTTGCAGCTCGGCGGCCGGATACGGCCTCGGCTTGCCGCCCATCGACTCCAGCACAACGCCGCCGGTCTCGCCCTCGCGCATGCTGAAGGTAGCGCGCAGCCCGTCGCCGACCTGCTTCACTTCCACGTCCTTGCCCTGCCGTCGCTTGCCCTCCGTGTGCAGTGTCAACTCCATGTCCTTGGAGTGAAATACCGCGCCGTTCTCCGACAGCTCGATGGTGTGCTTGGCCCGGCCGTAGTCAAAGCGGGGCTGAAGTTCCATCTGGAACTGCATGCTGCCGCGGGCGACCCGCAACTGGCGCACGAGCCGATGCCGGTCCGTCGGCTTGCCTTCGATGACCGGCATAAAGTCGGTCACCTCGCCGACGCCGTCCGCCGTCAGGAACCTGGTGATGAGCATGGCGGTTTCCGGGAAGTACAGCTGCTTCGTCACGTAATCGGTCTTTACCGGCGCAATCCTGAAGTAGCCGCCGCGATCGGCGTCCAGCAAAGAGGCGAACACGCTGGGTGAGTCGAAGCGGGGACAGCAGAACCAGTCCACTGTGCCATCGGTCGTCACCAGCGCTGCCGTCTGCAAGTCGCCGATGAGCCCATGCTCGCTGATGTCGGGATAGCGGTCCACGGCGCCTTCTCCTTCGAATGGCAGCTAGGTCAGCATTACGTTTTCAGGTCACAGGTAACTGCCACATCACCCGATCCGGATGACTAGCCGCTCGGCGCGCCCCGTCACGCCGACCGCAATCACTGCGACCTACGTGACCTACCTCGCCGCCGCGACGTGGCTGACCGGCGGTCGCTTAGGCCATGCGGCCGACGATGTGCTCGCCGACCCGGATGGCGTTGGCCATCGCGGTCAGCGCCGGGTTGACGGCTCCGATGCTCGGGAAAAAGCTGGTGTCGGTCACGTACAAGTTGTCCAGTTCATGGGCTTTGCAGTCGGCGTCGAGCACGGAGGTCGCGGGATCGGTGCCGAACCGGCAGGTGCCTGCCTGATGGGCGACGCCCGCGATCTCCACGTCCATCTTCATGTAGAAGTTCTTGTTCAGCACGTGATGGCTCGCCATGCCGACATGGTTCAGGATCTTCTTGAACTCTTCGTACAGCCCGTCGGCTTCGACATTGTTGGTCGCTGTGTAGTTCAGGTGCACGTTGCCGTCGGGGTCGGTTGTCACCCTGTTGTCCGGCTTCGGCAGGTCCTCGGTGGTGAGCCAGAAGTCGACGGCGTGGCGTGCCACGTCATCCAGGCTCCAGTGCGGCGCGAGCTTGGTGAGGTGCGGTTCCTCGCCCTTCATCGCCTCCGCGTTGGACTTGCCGAGCATCTGGATGTTGCCAAGCGGCCACTGGTTGTCCGGCCCGGCGAGGTAGTAGTCGTTCACCGCGAGGGTCTTCTGGAAGACCGTGTCGTTAGGCTCCTTGCCGA
Source organism: uncultured Actinomycetota bacterium (assembly GCA_963767215.1). Classification (GTDB taxonomy): domain Bacteria; phylum Actinomycetota; class Actinomycetes; order Streptosporangiales; family Streptosporangiaceae; genus JAJYUU01. The sequence continues at coordinate 335,696 of CAVYDE010000005.1, read as the reverse complement.
GCGCCACGGCCGCCTTGCTGTTGTGGTACATGTAGTTTCGCCCGACCTGGTCGGATCCGTTGGCCAGGCCGGCGGGGTGCGCGGCGGATGCCGAGTTCAGCAGGATCTTCGCCGAGTTCGCCGCGCCTGCTGCAAGGACCACGATGCTCGCGCGGAAGGTCTCCTCCGTCCTGCCACCCTCGCGGCTCACCACGACGCCGGTCACCGTGCGGCCGGAGGCGTCGGTTTCCAGCCGGATGACCTGCGAGTTCACCATGAGCGTCACGTTAGCCGCGTCGAGTAGCGGCCGGACCGCGACGACGTCCGCGTCGGCCTTGGCGTGCACCAGGCACGGATAGCCGTCGCAAGTCGAGCACCGGATGCAGTGACTGGATGGCTGATCGGCCTCGTTCAGCATGATCCCGCACGGGGCCGGGAACGGGTGATACCCGCCTGCCTCCAGCGCGTCAGAGATCTGCTGGATCCGCGGCTCGTGCGATACCGGCGGCCACGGGTACTGCTTGGACCAGGACCCCTCGGTGGGGTCGGCGCCGTGGACGCCGTGCACGTGATAGAGCCATTCGGCCTTGGTGTACCACGGCTCGAAGTCGGTGTAGCTCAGCGGCCAGGCCGGCGACACGCCATCGGCGTGGTACAGCTCGCCGAAGTCCACCGGCCGCAGCCGGTACAGCGCGGCACCGTAGAGCTTCGTCGCGCCGCCGACGAAGTAGTGCACCTGCGGCTGGAACGGCTTGCCCTCGCCGTCATACCACGTATCGGACGACATGTACCGGCCGTCCACGAACACCTGACCGGGATCCCAGTTCTCCAGCTCGCGAGTGAGGAAGGTACCGCGTTCCAGCAGCAGGATCCGCTTACCCGACCGCGCGATTGTCTGGGCGAGAGTACCGCCGCCGGCGCCGGTCCCGATCACAATCACGTCGTACTCGTCCGACACGAAATCCTCCCAGAAGCGGTCCCAGTCCGTGCTCAGTACCCACGCTCCCCGCGAGGGCCCCGCGTGGCGTCATCCTGACCGGGTGACTTTGCCGGCCGAAGCGCCCGGCGATCGGTCAGGGAGGGTGAGGTTGACGGCGCTTGCGACGAGGCGAAAGCGGGGATCAAGGATCTGGGAACCAGCTGACTGAAGTGCCCGTGCCCGTGCCCGTGCCCGTGATCTACCGGCTAGCTCCGCCGCGGACTGGCCAGCCGGCGCTTGGCGTGAACAGGAATTCCTAGCTAAGGACCAGACCTCGTGCTTACCACCGACTTGGCAGCAGCAGGCATCAGCACCGAGATGAAGGATGCCAGGCGGCCAGGACCCGGCGAGACGCCGCACTAGCCGACGCCGATCGATGCCGACGCTGCACATCCGGGTAATCAGCCCGCCCGCCGTGACCGGGCAGCTCGTCGACCGTCTCACCGCAGATGCTGGCGTGCTGAACCTTCTGGTGATCCGCGGCGTCGCGCTGCCCGGCGGCGACGCGGTGCAGTTCGATCTGCAGAGCGACTCGGCCAACGCGGTGCTGCAGGAATTGCGAAGGCTCGGCCTGCATCGCACCGGGTCGATCAGCATCGCGGCCGTGGATGCTGCCATCGTCGATGCGGCGCGGCAGCCAGGATCGCGGCGCGCCTATCACGGCGAGCAGGCCCCGGTGTGGGAGTTGGTCGAGAGCAGGATCGCGGATGATGCCTCCTACGCGCCAAGTTTCTTCGCCCTGCTGGTGTTCGCCGGGCTGATCGGCGCCTGCGGGATCCTGACAAACTCGCAGATCCTGATCGTCGGCGCGATGGTCGTCGGCCCGGAATACAGCGCGATCATCTCGGTGGCCCAAGGCATCGAACGGCGGAACTGGCAGGCGGTGCGCGTCGGGCTCCTCGCTCTGCTGGCCGGATTCCTGCTGGCGATCGCTGTGACCCTGCTCTTCGCCTTGTGCATACGGGGGCTCGGCAGGGCGCCGCAGCTCTACCTCAAGGGCGTCAGGCCGGTATCTGATCTGATCAACTCGCCTAACCTGTTCTCGGTCGTGGTCGCCGTCGTCGCCGGGATCGTGGGGGTGGTGTCCCTGACGCTGGCCAAGGCCGGCGCGATGATCGGGGTATTCATCTCCGTCACCACCATCCCGGCCGCCGCCGACATCGCCGTCTCGATCGCATTCGGCAGCTGGCCAGAGGCCGGCGGCTCGGCGGCTCAGCTGCTGCTGAATGTTGGCCTGCTGATCGTCGTAGGGGCGCTGGCGCTGCGCGGGCAGCGACTGATCTGGCGGCGCTGGGCAACGTCGGCGAGGCGGCCCGCCTGACCAAAGCGGGCGTGCGTCTCAGACCTGGACGTATTCGATGCCGGTGAGGTGGCAGAAGACCCGCCAGTCGGCGGCGTGGTGGCCGAGGTTCATGACTTCGTGGTGCGGGCCGCCGTTGGCGAGCCAGCCGTTGAGGCAGGCGCGAAGGCCGCTGGCTGGCCGGAACTGTCCGTACGGCATCTCGAGGGCGGGAAGTTCCTGGCTGTCGAGGTTCTCGCCCTCGGCGACCACGAGCCTGAACCGCTGGCCTTCGAGGGAGACCAGAGTCGCGAGCGTCGCCGGGCCCGGCTGGTACTGGAACAAGAACGTGGGCGGGTCGGCCAGCCTGCCGATCCCGAGCGGTCGCTTGATGAGCCTGACCGGGCGGTCCGTGCGGGCGATCTTCCAGTTTCCCTCGCCCATGTGGCTCATCAGTACCGAGTCGGTGGGGAAGTCCATGGCGTACATCTCGGTGAAGTGGGCGTCGCCGATCAGGGTGTGCGCGGCCGCCACCAGGCAGGCGGTGAGGACGTCCCCCTCAGCGGCGTAGCCGTAGCCTTTGGCCATCAGGGTGGACGCGGCGGCCAGCGGCAGACGGCTGAACCGGCCGTCATCGCCGATCGCGTCGAAGTGGGCGGTGTAGGCGCCGAAGCCGCGGTCGGTGAGGATCTGCTCGATCGCCGCCTGCATGCGGGCGTGGTCCTGCCGCTCCTCAGCGGACAGCCGGGGGTCGATGTCGAAGCTGGCGTCTTCGAAGGCGATGATCTCGGCGGTCTGCGCGCCCGTGACTGCCAGCATGCCGCGGTACATGTCGCCGGGTGCCACGGCCAGGATCTGCGGGCCGAGGGTACGGACCAGGGCGCTTTCGTCGACCCTGATGTCGCCCATGTCGTTCATCGCGTAGCCGAAGATCGCGGTTTTGAGCGACTTCCAGCCGGTAACAGCGGCCGCGGCCCGCGCCCATCTGCCCACGTCGGCGCGGAACGCCTCGCTCTGCCAGTCGTCGGTCAGCACCGTGAACCGCCGGCCCTGACCATGGCGTTGGCGGTGTCCTGCGCGCCGTGCACGCCCTGGTTATAGGTCATGTCGGCCATGTCCCAGGCCGGCGTGACCGACGGTTCCGGCTGGATGTTGGCGAGGCACACCGGCAGCCTGGACTCCGACAGCAGCCGCGCTACCCGCATCGCCGGTCCGTACGTCAGCATCACCACAAGGACGCCGTCCAGACCCGCTGCCTCGAACTCGCGCATCGCCCGCTCGGCGTCCTCCCGGTACTTGACCGGCTTGCTGGGGATGAACTCGCCCACCTCACCCAGCCAGGCGGCGAGCTCGGCGGCATAGCCCCCCTGACGTTCCGCGATGCCGGGGATCATCTCGTCGTACAGGTCCTGCATGATGCCGAGGATGCCGATCCTGGGCCTGCGGTCACTCATTCCTGCCTCCTCCTGACATCGCTTTCTTGTGCCTGCCGCCGGCCGGGTGGTGCCTGCGGCCGGCCGGGTGCCTCAGCGCTGGCCGTACTTGTTCTGGTACCGCCGGTACAGGGCGTCAATCTGATCTGCTGGCAGCGGGGTGAGGTCGCCATGGAGACTGGCCAGGTGGACGGTGGACGCGGCGTCCTCGCACATCACCGCGGCCTTCACCGCGTCGCCCGGCGTCGGTCCCACGGTGAATACGCCATGGCTGCGCAGCAGTACCGCCGGGGACCGGTGCCCGGCCAGGGTGGCGACCACGGCCTTGCCGATGTCCTCGCCGCCGATCGGCGCGAAGGGCCCGACCGGGATCTCGCCGCCGAACTCATCGGCCATCGCGGTCAGCACGCACGGGACTGGCATACCGCGGGCCGCCCACGCGGTCGCGTACCGGGAATGGGTGTGCACGACACCGCCCACGTGCGGCATGTTGCGGTAGATATACGCGTGCGACGCGGTGTCACTGGACGGGCTGAGATCGCCGCTGACGCGGGCACCTGACAGGTCGCACACGACCATCGACTCCGGGGTCAGGTCGGCGTAAGCGACACCGCTCGGCTTGATCACCATCAGGTTTGCGTCCGGCACTCTGGCTGACACGTTCCCCGACGTCCACGCGACCAGGCCGCTGCTCACCAGCAGCCCGTGCAACCGCGAGACAGTCCGCCTGAGCTCGGCAACCACCGCGTCGTGCGTCATGGCCTGGCCCCGCGCGCGGCCGGCGTGCTGGCGCGGCCGGCCGCGACTCGCTCGCGCAAGTCGCGGAGCCGGTGCAGCACCTCATTGGCGCCTCGGCCGAAATAGTCATGCAGCAGGACGTAATCGCGGTACAGCTCGTCGTAGACATCGGCGCTCGCCGGGTCGGGGACATACGCCGCGGTCTGCCGCCTGCCCATCACCGCCGCTGCCGCGGGCACATCAGGATAGGCACCGGCGGCCACGGCCGCGTGAATCGCCGACCCGGTCGCCGGGGCCTGGCTCGATCCGGCGAGGCTCAGCGGGCGCCGGGTCACGTCGGCGTAAATCTGCATGAGCAGCTCGTTGCGCATCAGCCCGCCCGCGATCACCAGCTCCGTCACCGGAACGCCCGCCGCCGCGAAGGCGTCGATGATGACCCTGGTGCCGAACGCCGTCGCCTCCAGCAGTGCCCGGTACATCTGCGGCGCCCGGCTGGCGAGGGTCAGGCCGACGATCACACCGGACAGGTGATGGTCGACAAGTACGCTGCGGTTCCCGTTCAGCCAGTCAAGCGCGACGAGCCCGTGGCCGCCGGCCGGCTCGCCCGCCGCTTCCGCCGACAGCACCTCATGCACCGACACACCGCGGCGGGCGGCCTGCTCATGGTAGGCAGGCGGCACGCCGTGATCGGCGAACCAGGCGAAAATGTCGCCCACGCCGCTCTGCCCCGCCTCATACCCCCACGACCCCGCGGTGATTCCGCCGTCGACCACCCCGCACATGCCGGGCACCTGCGCTAGCAGGGCCCCGTTCATCACGTGACACGTCGAAGTGCCCATGATCGCGACCATCTGACCTGGCGCGATGGCATTGACCGCCGCGGCGGTCACGTGCGCGTCCACGCTGCCCACCGCGACCGCGATGCCGGCGGGCAGCCCGGTCCAGCCCGCCGCCTGCGGCGTCAGCGACCCCGCCCGCCCGGCCAGTGCCGAGACCGGATGTGCAAGCTTCTCCGCGGCGAACCCGGCGAAGTCAGGATTCAGGGCGGCCAGGAACTCCCGCGACGGGTACTGGCCGTCCTGCCAGATGCCTTTGTATCCGGCAGTACAGGCGTTCCTGGACTCTGACCCGGTCAGCTGCCAGACGATCCAGTCGGCCGCCTCGATCCAGCGGTCGGCCCGCTGATAGATCTGCGGATCCTCTTCGAGCAGCTGTAGCGCCTTGGCGAACTGCCACTCAGCTGAGATCCGCCCGCCGTACCTGGCAATCCAGGGTTCGGCGCGGGTGTTGGCCAGCGCGTTGATCCGGTCTGCCTGCGGCTGAGCCGCGTGGTGCTTCCACAGTTTCACGTAGGCGTGCGGCCGGCCTGTCAGGTCTGGCAGCCGGCAAAGCGGCGTACCGTCGGCCAGCACTGGCAGCACGGTGCACGCCGTGAAATCTGTCCCGATCCCGACGACCCGCACCGGGTCGATACCCGCATCAGCGACCGCGGCCGGCACCGCATGACGGAGCACGTCGAGGTAGTCCTCAGGATCCTGCAGCGCCCAGTCCGACGGCAGCGGCTCCGCACTGGTGGCGAGCACGTCATCCATGACGCCGTGCCGGTACTCGTGCACCGCCGCGCCTAGCTCCGCGCCGTCATTGATCCTGACCACCACGGCGCGTCCGGACAGGGTCCCGTAATCAACACCCACCACGCACGGGCTGGCCGCATCGTGCAGCTCACCCACCTGCGGCCTGACCAGGCGTTCAGCCGCGCGGGTACTCGCCGGCCCGGACCGATCAGTCATCGGCTTCCCCCACGGCGACGCCGTCATCACCGGCTGCCCTGCTGGCCGGAATCGCGCCTGTGCCTCCGGCCATCGCCGTGCGCGGCGAGCCCTCGGCGGCCGGCTGGCTGGCCGGGGCACGGGATGATGGCTCGGGATCTGTCGATTCTCTGACGACGAGGCGGCAGGGCACAGTATGGACGCCGTGCGTGGGCGCGTCATTGATCGCGGCAAGAAGGTGCTCGGCGGCGGCCCTGCCGACGTCCTCCAGGCACATGTCGATGCTGGTGAGCGGGGGCTCGGCCCCGAGTGCCATCGGCGCCCAGTTGTCGAAGCCGATCAGCGCGATGTCCTGCGGCACCCGGCGCCCTACTTGCCGCAGCGTGTCCGCCACGCCTCTGGCAATCTGATCGCTCCCGCAGAAGATCGCCTCGACCCCCGGTGAGGTCCGCAGCAAGATGTGCGCGCCCTCGCGGCCCCAGCGCTCGCTCCATTCTCCGTAGAGCACATCGTGCGGTGAGAACGTGGCGTTCCCGCTGGCCACGGCCTCGCAGAAGCCGCTGGCGCGCTTGCGGGCCGCAAGGAAACGCTCGGGGCCCGTGATGTGGCCGAGACGGCGGCGGCCAGCCTGAAGAAAGCGCTGCGCCGCAAGCTGGCCACCGCCGTAGTCGTCAGGCAGGATCGCGGGTTCGTCGCTGTCGAGCGACTGGGTCATCGCGTACACAACCGGGATGTCGTGGCCGGCGCCGATGCTGGGCCGCGGCTCGATCCGCCGCCCGGTCACGATCAGGCCGTCCACCCGGCGGCTCCGCAGCATGTCGAGGTACTGCCGTTCCCTGACCGGATCGTCGCGAGTGTCGCACATGAAGACCGAAATCTGGCCGGCTCCCAGCGCTCCTTCGGCACCGAGCATGACCGGGATGCTGAACCGGCCGAAGCTATCGGTCGTGATGACTCCCACGGTGTAGGACCGGCCGGCCAGCAGGGCCTTGGCCAGCACGTTCGGCGCGAAACCGAGCGCAGCAGCCGCCGCCGCGACGCGCTCCCTGGTGGCCGGGCGGAGCTTGCCCTGGCCGTTCAGTGCCTTTGACGCCGTGCCAATCGAGACACCGGCTTGCGCCGCCACATCTCGAATGGTCGGCCGCCTGGTCTCGGACCCAGGCTCTGCAGAAGGCAAAGGGTTGCTCCGATCTCTGGAACTGGTCAGACCCTTCCTATCTCATCGAATTACCCTATGTACAGGCCTTGACTCCTCCGATACCGGACTCTAGGTTACGAGGAAAACCTATTCCTTTCGGGCCCGGTATGTATGTTATACCGGGAATAGCCGCCTTTAGTTCGGGAGATTCACGCGTGGCTGACGCTAACGAGATTGTCACGGCTCGCGGGCCGGTGCACCCGACCGCGACGGCCCGCGTTGCGCACAGGCCCCTGGCGGGACACAGCGTCAGCCTCGTCGGCGGACTGCTGGGCGGCTGGCAGCAGCGCAATCGCGAGGCGAGCCTGCCGCTGGCGCTCCGGCAGCTTGAGACCGCGGGCAATCTCGATAACCTGCGCCTTGCTGTCTCCGGCGAAAGCGCCGGGTACCAAGGTCCGGTATTCATGGACTCCGACCTTTACAAGACTCTCGAGGCGATCAGCTGGGAGCTAGGCCGCGCCGCCGATGTCGGTCTGGCCGACTTCGCGGCGGAGGCAACCGCTCTGCTCGCGAAGGCCCAGCAGGCCGACGGCTACCTGAATTCCTACACCGAGGTCAGCGGCAAGCCGCGCTACGCACGCCTTGAGTCCAGTCACGAGCTGTATTGCGCCGGGCACCTGATCCAGGCTGCCGTGGCGGCTCACCGTGCCTTCGACGACGGCGCCCTGCTCCAGGTAGCCAGGCGGTTTGCAGATCACCTGGTCGTCGTATTTCTCGGCAAGCAGGTCGGACTCGACGGCCACCCCATCATCGAGTCCGCGCTGGTGGAGCTGTACCGGGAGACCAGCGTGCCTGAGTACCTCGAGCTGGCCAGCCAGTTCGTGGAGCAGCGTGGTCACCGCACGATCGCGGACTCCGGTTTCGGCAGTCGCTACCTGCAGGACGACCTGCCGGTCCGCGAGTCAGCCACGCTGGCCGGGCACGCTGTCCGGGCGCTGTACCTGGACAGCGGGGTCGTGGATGTGGCGGTGGAGACCGGCGATCAGCAACTGCTAGCCAGCTCGATCGCGCGCTGGCAGGACATGGTGGCGACCAAAACGGCGGTCACGGGCGGCAATGGCTCCCGGCATTCCGGTGAGTCGTTCGGCGACGCGTTCGAACTTCCGCCCGACCGCGCATACAACGAGACGTGCGCTGCCATTGCCAGCTTCCAGTGGGCCTGGCGACTGCTCCTGGCCACCGGCGAATCCACCTACGCCGATCTGATGGAGCGGGTGCTGTTCAACGGCTTCGCCGCGGCACTGTCGGCCGACGGGCACCGGTTCTTCTACGTGAACCCGCTGCAGCGGCGGCGTGATCATTTCGAGGAAGACGACCCTGGCCGCCGGCGGGAGTGGTTCTCGTGCGCGTGCTGCCCGCCCAACATCATGCGCCTGGTCGCCTCGCTGGAGAAGTACGTCGCGACCGCCGCCGGGGACGTCCTGTACCTGCATCAGTACGCCGGGTCCAGGATCATCGCGCCGCTGGCGGACGGCGTCCTCAGCGTCAACGTCGCTACCAACTACCCGTGGGATGGCGCGGTCACGATCGAGGTGCAGGACGGGCCAGCCGCTCCGTGCGGGGTTGCGCTGCGTCTCCCAGGCTGGAGCCGCGATCACGCCGTCCGGGTGAACGGAGAGCTGGTCACAGCCGGAGCCGACGACCACGGGTATCTGCTGATCCGGCGCCGCTGGCAGCCCGGCGACGTGCTGACCTGCACCCTGCCCGTAGCGCCCAGGGTGACCTATCCCAGCCGGTCTATCGGCGCACTGAAAGACGCGGTCGCGATCGAACGCGGACCCCTCGTCTACTGCTTCGAACAGGCCGATCAGCACACCGGGCTCGACCTCGAGAACCTCGCGCTCACCACCGGCGGCCTCAGCGAACGCGCAGAGGTGCTGCCCGGTATCGGTCCGACCATTGTCGTTACAGCCAGCGCCGAGCACATTCCGTCCGCAGCCCACGGCGGGCTGCCCTATCTGCCGAGCCCGGACGCGGGCACGGGTGCAGTCCCCGCGACTGCTGTGGCTATCCCCTACTTCCAGTGGGACAACCGCGACGGCCAGGCCATGCAGGTCTGGATGCCAGTGAGCCGGCCTGAAAGCCCGGCTTCCAGCGGGGCCCCGGCGACCAGCCGGGACCCGGCGCCAGGACAGGTCAAGTAGAAACCCCCCAGCGAGGAGATAACCGACATGCAGAGACGCTACAGGCGTGTGGCGTGCAGCCGCGGTCCCGGCAGTAAGCAGGACGGGCCAGTTACGACTAGACGTCGCGGTCACTCACGATCACGGGCAGTACTCACGGCCGGCGCAGCACTGGCGATCGCAGCGCTGGCGGCGTGCAGCTCGACCGCGGCCACTCCTACCTCTAGTTCCAAGACCTTCGGTGTGGGCGCGACCGGCGTTGTTCATTTCTGGGCCAGGCAGGCAACTGACGGTCCGGCAAAGGCGCTGGTCCAGGAGTTCAACGCGAGCCACAAGAACCTCAAGGTGGTCTTGCACCTCACGCCGCCCAACGACGACACCAGCCAGCTAGCTACCGCCATCCGGGCCGGCTCGCCGCCGGATGTCGTCGGCCTGAACGACATCGACGTGCCGACGTTCTCGCACGAGAATGCCCTGCTGAACATCACCAAGTACGTCAATGCGCTGCCGTACAAGAGCGCGCTCAGCCCGGGTCACCTTGCGCTCGCGACCGTCGGCACTCAGTACTTCGGTGTTCCGTACCTCGCCGACCTGTCGGTTCTTTGGTACAACAAGACGCTGTTCACCAGGGCCGGCCTCAACCCCAACGACCCGCCGACGGACTACGCGCAGATCGTGACCGACGCAGAGAAGATCGGCGCGCTCGGCCACGGTATCTACGGATTCTCGTTCGCGGGCAACTGCCAGGGCTGCCTGGGCTTCACGATGCTGCCATCGCTGTGGGCTGACGGCCAGCACCTGATCAGCGGCCCGCTCGGCAACCAGACAACCAACGTCGCCGCCAACGCACCGCTGAAGCAGATGCTGGCTGACTACCAGCTCATGTGGTCCAAGCACCTTGTGCCCGTGAACGACCAGACGCAGGACGGGCTCACCTGGGGTGCCGACTTCGAGGCCGGCAAGGTCGGCATCCTGCCAGGCGACTACGGCTTCGCGACGAAGATGACGCCGTCTTCCGAGTTCGGCGACGCGCCGCTCCCCGGCGTCACCGGCGACAGCTACAGCACTTTCGACGGCGGCGACGACTTCGTGATCCCGGCAGGCGCGGCGAACGCGTCAGGTGCCTGGGAGTTCATCCAGTGGGCGCTCGAGCCGGCCCAGCAGCAGCAGTACCCGTCGCTCGGCGACACGCCGGTGCGGACCGACATCCTGACCCCTGCCTTCACTGCCAAGAACCCCTTTGACGCGGTCGCGCTCAAGGCCCTGGCTAAGGGGTCAGTCGAGTACACCCTTGCCTACGACGCGGTCTTCAACGAGCCGGGCTCGCCCTGGTTCAAGATGTTCGAGGACGCCGTGTACAACAGCAATCTGAGCGCCGGGCTGACAGAAGGCCAGTCTGGCATCGAGTCCACGCTCCAGAGCGTGACGAGCTAGCCGAGGCCCTCCGGGCCGCGTTCCCATCGCTTCGGAGGCGGGAACGCGGCCCTCGGGTCGGGCGGCCGATCCGGACCAGATCGAACGGGCATTATCCGGGGCATAGCCGACTACTGCGCCGGTAATCATGACAATTATCGAGAACGACACCCGACAGTGAGAGAGACTTCCTGGCTATGGCAACCGCAGCGGTGGTGACGGAGGTGCCGGAATGACAGCCGCAGGGCGCACCGAGCGCAGTCTCCGGTCCACGACCCGGCCGGTGTCAGGACGGCTGAGGCGCCAGCCGTCCAACGCCAGGGTTCGACGCGATTCGAGGACAGGACTCGCCCTCGTCACTCCGGCACTGCTCTTCGTCGGTGTCTTCGCGCTGTTCCCGCTGGCGTTCGGCGTGTACATCTCGCTCACCAACTGGCCGCTCGTCGGCGCGTACCACTTCACCGGGCTGGCTAATTATCAGAGCCTGCTGCACAACACGGAGTTCCTGCAGTCGATTGTCTTCACGCTGAAGTACACCGCCGTGGTGACCGTCCCGATCTTCGTCGTGGGGTATGCCCTGGCAGTGTTCGTGCGGGCGAACCGGCCAGGTTCCACTGTCTTCCGGACGATGATCTTTCTGCCGTACATCGTCGGCCTGGTGACCGAGAGCTACATGGCGGTGGTCGAACTTCAGCCAACCTCGGGCACCGCCAACTTCGCCCTATCCAAGCTCGGCCTGGTCAGCGACACGACAGCGTGGCTCGTCCACACCGGCCTCGCGGTCACCGCGATCTGCGTTCTTGTCGTCTGGTTCTACTCAGGGTTCGCCATGATGCTGCTCATGGCCGGGATGCAGAGCATCCCGCGAGACATCTACGAATCCGCGCGGGTCGACGGCGCGTCCTGGTGGTCCGCCGAGCGGAAGCTAACGCTGCCGCTGCTGCGCCGCTGGATCGCGCTCAGCCTGATCATCTCCGTCGTCGGCTCGTTCCTCGCCTTCAACCAGTTCTTCATCATGACCAACGGAGGGCCGGGAACAAGCACGGTGACCGTCGTGATGTCGATCTACGACACCGCGTTCGCGCAGATGAACGTCGGCCTCGCCAGCGCCATGTCGGTGGTACTCGTCATCGTGGTCGGGCTCATCACCTTCATGCAGTTCCGCTTCCTCCAGGGGGACGGCGACTAATGGCAGCTGTACGCGACCACCAGGATCCGCGTGGCCGGACCAGGAGGCTGCAAGAGGTTCGCGGCCGCCAGCCGAAGGCGGCCCGCGGCACTCCGGCAGCGGCACGCGCGGCCTCCGGCGAGAGCCGCGGCAAGCTCGGCTGGTACCTCGCCGCCGGCATCGCGATCAGCATGGCGTTCGTCCTGCCGCTGGTGTGGGAGGTCTTCCGCTCACTCCAGCCGGAATCGGCCGTGACCACGGCGCCGTCCGGCAAGACCTTCGGCCACCTCACCTTCGCCAACTACCAGGCGCTGCTGTCGGGCCAGGACGACATCATCCGCAACGTCACCAACAGCCTGATCGTCGCGGTCGCCGCCGCAATCCTCACGTCCATCGTGGCGGTGCTGGCGGGGTACGGATTCGCGCTGTTCAGGTTCCGCGGCGCAGGGATCGTCATTCAGCCTCGTCCTGCTTGCCTTCATGATCCCGTTCCAGGCTGTGCTGACGCCCTTGTTCCTGGAACTGCACTTCCTGCACCTGCTCAACAGCCTGATCGGGCTGGCGCTCTTCTACACCACGTTCAACCTTCCTGTCGGCGTCTACGTGATGCGCAACAGCTTCCAGCAGGTACCTGCGCGAACTCGTCGACGCCGCGAAAGTTGACGGCGCGTCCGTGCCCACCACGCTGCTCTCCGTGCTCCGGCCGCTGATCATGCCCGGAATCGCGACGACCGCGCTGTACGCGTTCCTGTTTTCCTGGACCGAGTTCCTCGGCGCGCTGAGCTTCCTGACCAACGACAGCCTGTTCACCCTGCCTGTCGCGCTCAGCAATGTCGAGACCGGAACCTACGGTTCTGTCAACTACGGCCTGCTGCTGGCGGGCGCGGTCATCGCGATGGTGCCGTGCGTCATCGTGTACCTCGCGCTGCAGCGCTACTACGTCCGCGGCCTGGTCTCCGGCGCGCTGAAAGGCTGAGCCGGGTAGCACCTGTGTGTCGCCGGCAGCGTCGTCCGTGTCGTCTCGGTCGTCGGCGTCGTCCGCTGCGGCGTCGGCGGCCCGGAACTCAGCGCTGCGGCGGCGACTTGCGCTGGTCGAAGACTCTGGTCGCGTAGGCCGCGGCTTGCGTCCGCCTGCGCCATCCCCAGCTTGGCGAACAGCGAGGACACGTAGTTCTTCACCGTCTTTTCCGCCAGGTACATCCGCTCGCCGATCTGCCGGTTGGTCAGGCCCTCGCCGATCAATTCCAGGATCTTGCTCTCCTGGGCGGTCAGCCCGGCCAGCGGGTCCTTGCGATTCGCCGCATCGCGCATCCTCGCCATCACCTTGCCGGCCGCATCCGGGTCCAGCATCGACTCCCCGGCCGCGACTGTGCGCACGGCTCCCACCAGGTCGACACCCCGGATCTGCTTGAGCACGTACCCGGCCGCGCCGGCCATGATCGCATCGAAGAGCGCCTCGTCGTCGCCGAATGAAGTCAGCATCAGGCAGGCGACCTCCGGCATCCGGGAGCGGATCTCCCGGCAGACGGTCACGCCATCCCCGTCGGGCAGCCGCACGTCGAGTACCGCGACGTCAGGCTTCAGTGCCGGGATCCGGGCCAGGGCTGCCTCCGCCGTCCCGGCCTCACCGATAACCGTGATGCCCGGCTCAGCCTCGAGCATGTCCTTGACCCCGCGCCGGACGATCTCATGATCGTCCAGCAAGAACACCGTGATGCCCCCGTTGGCCTGCGTCCGGTCCGCCATCTGCTCTCGCCCTTCGCGCGGTTTTTCAAGCCCTTCAATGTCGGGAACGTGGTCGTCCCGCGCCAGTGATCTCCACGATAGCCGTGACCGGCCTGGCCAGTGCAGGACCTAAGTCCCGGATCAGCCGGCCGGAAGGCGCGAGAGACCCGGGTCGGCCGGCTGGTCGTCCTGGCTGACCGGCGGGGCACGAACGACGCGCGCAAACTGGCCGGGGGACACCATGGCAACATGCCCGCTCGACTGCCACCTGACGATGTAAGGCGGCGAGCCGTCCTCGTGCAGCAGTCCGATAATGACGCCCGTCCTGGCCGGGTCACCGTCGGCAACGAGCCGGTCCCCCACCTGTGCCTTCATGACCGCTCCTCGCCTTCGCCGCTGATTACGCCAGGATTGCCGGCGGGGTGACCGCACTGCAGTAGGCCGATGGCCTCGGCGGCCGGTGCCCTTCGCACCTGTCAGTCGGGACTTTCGGCACTGCGGAGGAGCCAGGCACGTTCGCGACGATGGAAGGGAAGCTAACGGAATCGCCGTAGCCAACGAAGGGGAACATTCCGATGACAACCGCTGGCGCCCTCATCGGCAAGCCGTCCGACCGTCGCAACCTGCGAGCGTGGGACTGGGTCAAGGAATCAAAGATCATGGCAGTCGGCTGGCTGGCCATCCGGGTCTGGCTCGGGATCATGTGGATCCAGGCCGGCTGGGCCAAGCTGTTCGGGGCGGAGAACGGAGCGTTCCTGCACAACAACGGAGCGGGCGTGGCCGGATTTGCCGCCCACGGCAGTCCCGCCTATACCTGGTGGGGGAGCTTCCTGCACGAGTTCGTCGTCCCGAATGCCGGCTGGATCGCGGTCCTCGTAGCGGTGTCAGAGTTCGCCATCGGTGTGGCCCTGGTGGCCAGCTTGTTCACCCGGGTGGCCGCGCTGGGCAGCCTGGCGTTGCTGTTCACCTACGTGATGTCGGGCACCGCCAGCGTCTGCGCGTTCTACGCGCTGCTCGCCATCGTGATCCTCACGATGTGGCGCACTTCGAGCTGGATCGGGATCGACGGGCTGATCGCGAGTTACCGGCAGCGGAACCGCCGCGATCACCGCCACCTCCGCAGCACGCCGGCGCCGGGCGCGCCCGTAGCTGAAGGTGCGGCCAGGGTCGAGGCCACTGTCTAGGCAGTCGGCGAGGTCGGTAACGGCATCACTGATGCGGCCCGTGCACACGGGCCGCATCAGCTGTGCGAGCGGCAGTCCAGATCGGAATCCGCCGTGGTGTTTCCGGGGCCTGACCTCGATGTCCGCTCACGCGAGGCCGGTGCGCACGTATGATCACAGCGTCCTCTGGTCGATAACGCTGGAGCCGTAAAGCCTTGGGAACCGCGAAGAAACGACCCCTGCTGCCCAACCTGGGGCTAGATGAGCTGCTGGGGGAGCTTCAGGTCAGGCTGCAGACCATTCTCGACACCAGGGACCGGATCAATGCCCTGTTCGAAGCCGTCATGGCGATCGGCGGCAACCTCGACATAGAGGTGGTGCTGCGCGGCATAGTCGAAGCGGCCGTTACCTTGGTCGATGCCAGCTACGGAGCCATGGGGGTGGTCGGCGAAGGCGGCACGCTGGCCGAGTTCATCCCGGTCGGATTGACGGAAGACGAGATCAAGCGGATCCATCACTGGCCAGAGGGCCGCGGCCTGCTGGGCGCGCTGATCACCAATCCGAAGCCGCTGCGGATCGCCGACCTGGGTAGTCACAAGCTGTCGTCTGGGTTCCCGGCCGGGCATCCGCCGATGACCTCCTTTCTCGGGGCGCCGATCAGGATCCGGGGCGAGGTCTACGGCAATCTGTACCTGACCGAGAAGAGGAACGGTCTTCAGTTCGACGAGGAAGACCAGGCTGTGCTCGTGGCACTGGCCGCGGCGGCCGGCGTGGCGATCTCGAATGCGCGGCTCTATGACGAGGCGCGCAGGCAACAGCGGTGGCTGGCCGCGAGCTCAGAGGTCACCAGGACACTGCTGTCCGGAGCGGACGTCAGCGACGCACTCGCCCTGATCACTGCGAGCGCGCTGGAGATGTCGGGCGCGGACCTGGTCGTGCTCGCCCTTCCGACCGCGGACCGGAGCCAACTGCAGATCGAGCACGCTGCCGGTGACGGCGCGCACGACGCGCTTGGCCTCGTGCTACCTGCACAAGGGTCGGTGTCCGGGCAGGTCCTGGCCAGCGGCGAGCGGCTCGGGGTGGAGGACTTCAGCCATGACAGCCGGGTAGCCAGATCAGCCAGGGAGCGCATGAATCTCGGGCCTGCGATCATCGTGCCCCTCGGGGTGCGGGGCAGTGTACGAGGCGTGCTGACCGCAGGCCGTCGGCCCGGCTCCATGCCGCTGCATCCCGCGGCCGCAGACATGCTCGTCACCTTCGCAGCACAAGCCGGCATCGCGCTAGAGCTCGCCGAGCACCGCCGGCAGGCCGAGCGGGTCGCAGTATTCGAGGATCGCGACAGGATCGCCCGCGACCTGCACGACCTGGTCATCCAGCGGCTGTACGCGACCGGGATGTCGCTGCAGGGCGCGCTGTCGATGATCGGAGAGCCGGAAGCAGCCGACCGGGTCAACAGCGCAGTGGACGCGCTGGACGAGACGATCAGGGAGATCAGGTCCTCGATATTCGCGCTGCAGACCAGGCAGCAGGTCAAGCTGCCTGGCCTGCGCGCGCGGATCTTGCAGGTGGCCGATGAGATGACCGGCCCGCTTGGCTTCCCGCCCGGGCTGCAGCTGGCTGGCAGCCTGGATGACGATGTGCCGGCGATGCTCGGCGAGCAATTGCTCATCGCGCTGCGCGAGGCGCTCTCCAACGTCGCCAGGCATTCTGGCGCCAGCCAGGTCGAGGTGCGGGTCCGCGCGGCGGCGGAGCTGGCTCTGACGGTGCGGGACAACGGGTCTGGCATGCGCGACGTCAGCCGGCGCAGCGGACTGCGCAACCTCGAACAGCGAGCTGCCGAACTGGGCGGGTCGCTGCGAGTCGGGCAGGCTGCGGGAAGCGGGACTGAGCTGGACTGGCGGGTGCCGCTGGTGCTGTCAGCCGGGCCGGCGACCTGAGGCTACCGGCGAGCCGGCGCGCGAACTGTCGGCAGCATGGCAGCCCAGCCGTTGCTGCTGGCCACCGGGAGCAGATCGTCAAGCGCCAGCTGGCCGGCCGCGGTGACACGGACGGCGCGGCTGCCCGGCCGCCTGCTCAGCCAGCCGCGTTGAGCGAGTTGCTGGTGCAGCACGGCGCCCAGCGCCCCGCCAAGATGATGGCGGCGCTCGGTCCAGTCCAGGCAGCTGCGCACCAGCGGCCGAGCGGTCGTGGTGCGCAGCGCGTCAGGTCCGGCCAGTTCGGCGAACCAGCTCCGGCCCGCGGCCGTGATCGCCAGTCCGCCGTCGGCGCAGAGCAGCCCCGCCGCCACCATGCCGTCGAACAGCCGGACGCCGAGCGCGCCGGCCAGGTGGTCATAGCAGGTCCGAGCCGCCGACAGGTCTTCGGCTGCGCGGACCGTGCGCAGCGATCTGGCCGCCGCCGGCTGCCCGGCGGCCAGCGCCAGGTCCTCGATGAGCTGCGCTATCTGCGGTCCGGCCAGCGTCAGGTACCGGTGCCTGCCCTGCCGTTCCTCGGTCAGCAGGCCAGCACTGACCAGCTGATTCAGGTGCTCGGTCGCGGTGGACCTGCCGATGCCTGCCTGGCCTGCCAGTTCGGCGGCCGTCCAGGCCCGGCCGTCGAGCAGCGCCAGGCACATCGCTGCCCGGCTCCGGTCGGCAAGCAGTGCCGCGAACCCGGCGACCGACTCAGGGGCGAGAATCACCGCGCTGCCTCCCGGTTCTGTCAGGTCGTGCGGTCTTGCCAGTGACCCGACAGTAGGCCGGAAACTGTTCGGCCGCGACCGCACCAACCGCGTTCTAGGCTGCCGTCATGCCGTCAGCCTCACTTGACCCGCAGCTCACTGGCGTTCCGGTAGCCGAGCTGGCCACCTGGATGCCGCCGTCACGCTGGCACGCCGCGCTCTGCTCATCCGGCACGCATCGCCAGGGCGAAGAGTGGATCGTGGCCGGCCAAGCCGAGGTGCCTGCCGCGCTCGGCGCTGCCACGATGCACGTCGCGCCGCCGCCGGGTGCACCAGGGCCCGCAGCCGACCTGCTGGCGCAGATGGCCAGATTCAGCAACGGCGCTGATCACCGCCGTCGCCGCGAGACGGTCGTCCGGCTGCTGCCCGCGGTCGCCGGGCTGGCCACGGCAGTCACCGCCAGTACCAGCCGGTATCTGCAGCAGCGCGCCGCCGACTTCGACGTGATGCCGATGGCCAGATCGCTGCCCGCCGGGGCGCTGGCCATAGCGATGGGCCTGACTCAGCGCGAGGCCAGCCAGGCGGCAAGCCTGACCGGCCGGCTATCCGACGGCGTGACGCCCACGCTGGCGCCGCGACCCGGCGGACGCGGCGACGCTGATGAAGCGGCCGCCAGACTGCTCTGCCTGCTGGCCGCGGCAAAACTCCCGGGTGACGGCAGTACCGGCGACACGGCGGTGGCGGCGGCCAGCATCTTGTTCCAGGCACGCGAGGCGACCGCCGGGCTCATCGGCCTGGCCGTGGCCGCGGCGAACGAGAGCAAGGCCATGACTCCGCGCGATCGGGTCGAGCAGGTGCTGCGGCACGACGCGCCGACGCAGAACACCAGGCGGACCGCGGCTGCGGCGACGGTCATCGGCGACGAGGTGGTGCCGGCCGGCGCGCCGGTGTGGATCTTCGTCGCGACGGCGGAGCGCGGTGCCGCGGTACCTGCCACCTTCGGCAGCGGCCCGCATGGCTGCCCGGCTGCCGCGCACGCCGCGCTGATCGCTAGCCAGGTCGTGACCTTGCTCGAGCAGGCGGGCTGGCAGCCAGTCGCAGGCCAGCAGATTGACTTCGAACCCCGGCCGAACGTCAGGATCCCGCGTCGGCTGATGGTGAGCAGGGCAGGAGCCAGGGCATGAGCCGCCAGCGCGACTTTGCCGCCTTGCACCGGCGGGGCGAGCCGTTCCTGCTGCCGAACGCCTGGGACGTAGCCTCGGCCGTCGTACTCGCGGCGGCAGGCTTTCCCGCGGTCGCGACCACCAGCCTCGGCGTCACCGCCGCGGCCGGCCTGGTCGACGGCGACGGCACCGGCCGCGCGGCCACCGTCGGTCTGGCCAGGCTGATCACGCCGCGGCTGCAAGTCCCGGTCACCGTCGACATCGAGGGCGGTTACAGCGACGACCCTGCGGAGGTTGCCGAGCTGGCGGCCGAGCTTGCGGAGGTCGGCGTCGCCGGCCTCAACCTGGAGGACGCGACGGCCACCAGAGGGCTGCGGACCGCGCCGGACCAGGCGGTGATCATCGAAGCTGTGCTGGCGGCCGCGCCTGACCTGTTCGTCAATGCCCGCACCGACACGTACTGGCTGCAGATCGGTCCTCCGGAAGGCCGGCTCGCCGACACCATCGGCCGCCTGCGCGCCTATAGCGAGGCCGGCGCGCACGGCGTCTTCGTGCCAGGTCTGTCCGAGCCGCACGAGGTGGACGTCGTCACCACCGAGGTGCAACTGCCGCTGAACCTGCTCTGGCGGCCGGGGATGGACCTGGCCGAACTCGGCAGGCACGGCGTGGCCAGGGTCAGTACCGGATCGGGTCCTTACCGCCGAGCGCTCGCGGCCGCGCTCGCGACGGCCGTCGCTGCCCGAGACGGCGGGCCACCGCCAGACGCTGACCTGCCCTACCCCGACCTCGTCCGAATGCTGCGCCAGGCAGGCTGCTAGTCCAGCTCGACGCCTTGCTCCAGCGCGTACCTCACCAGTTGCGCCTTGTTGTGCAACTGGAGCTTGCTCAGTGTGTTCTGCACATGGTTCTGCACGGTCCGCGGGGACAGCGTGAGCCGCTCGGCGATCTGCGGATAGGTCAGCCCGGTGGCCACCAGGCGCAGCACCTCAGTCTCCCGGTCGGTCAGCTGCGGCGTGCCCGGCTGGTTCCTTGCCGTCGTGCCGCCGGCCGGATCCCTGGCCAGCCGCCGGTACTCGCCGAGCACCAGCCCGGCCAGGCCAGGCGTGAAGACCGCGTGGCCAGCAGCTGTTGATCTGACAGCCTCGATCAGCTCGCTCAGCTCTGCCGACTTCAGCAGGTAGCCACTGGCGCCGGCGGTGACAGCGTCGAGCACGTCCTGCCGCTCGCCGCTGGCTGACAGCATCAAGATCCGGACTGACGGCAGCGCTGCGAGCAACTGAACGATCACCTCCGCGCCGGACAGATCGGGCAGGTTCAGGTCGAGCAGCACCACCTCGGGCCTGGTAGCCGCGGCCACCCGGAGCGCCTGGGCGCCAGCTCCTGCTGTTCCGACGATCTGGCAGCCGGCCTCGCTCAAGTACGCCGCCGCGGCGTCGCGCCAGATCGGATGATCATCTACGACCAGCACCCGGATCGGCTGGCCTTCGTCACTGCGGGACACGCAGCTCCACCTCGGTTCCCTGGCCGGGCGACGATGTCAGGGTCGCGGTTCCGCCGATATCGCGCACCCGGCCGATGATCGACTGGGACACGCCAAGCCTGCCCTTGGCGGCGGCCTCGGCCAGCCGGTTTGCGGTGAAACCCTGACCCTCGTCGCGGATGCTGATCCGGACTGCCGATCCTTCGTCCTCGACCAGCACCCAGCCGCGTGCGCCAGGTCCTGCGTGCCGGCGCACGTTGTCGACCGCGGCCTGGGTCGCGCCGCCGAGAGCGCGGGCCGCCGGGGCGGACATCCACACCGCAGTCGCGGGACATGCGACGGTGATGCTGCCGTCGGCCAGCAGTTCGATCAGCGCGCGGACGTCCACCAGACCAGTCTCGGCGTCTGGCTCGACGCTGGTCCCGGAAACCAGCGACCGCAAGGCACTCTCCTGATCGGCGGCGAGCCTGCCAAGCTCCGCGGCCTCACCGCCCAGCTCGCGGCCGCGGCTGCTCACGAGGGCGAGCACCTGAAGCACCGAGTCGTGGATGCCGCGTGCGATCCGGTCGCGCTCGGCGACCGCCGCTTCTGCTCTGGCCGCACGGTCAACCGCCGCCTCCGCCTGCACGCCGAGCCGGACGACGTAGCCGCCGATACCGCCCGCGATCAGTACCAGCACGATGTTGTTGAACGTCGCCTGCGGCAGGCCCGCCTCACGGACAGCCAGGTCGGCCGCCGACACTGCCGCGGCGCCGCCCAGACCGGCCCACGGGCCGCCGGCTACCGCGCAACCGAGGACCGCCGCCGTTGCCCAGCTGCTCGGAATTGTCGGCGCGCCCGCGCTGATCTGGGCCGCGGTCTCGATCCACCTGGTGCTGAGGACCAGGCCCACCGCGACCACGACGTCCGCGATGATCAGCGGCGGGACCTGGCCAGCCGGCCGGGCGAACGCGACAACGGTGACCGCGGTCCAGATGGCCATCACCGCCAGCGCAAGGTAGCCGCCGAGCGGATGGGCGTACTGGTCGTGATGCCGGACGATGAGGAACGCCGCGTAGATCAGGGTCACAACCCTGAACACGGCGACCACGCGCCACATCCGGCTGGACATACGGGTTAGGTTACGGGCAAAAAGATAGATTCGGGTGTTCTGCCGGGCGATGGTGCTGGCCAGTCCATGGCGAACAGGGTGCACGGGATAACGCAGGGATCGCGTGAGCTGAAGTACTCAACTTCGGCGCCGAGTCACCGGGCCGGGTGCTGAGCAAGGCCGCCCGCCCGGCCGAGTAGCTCAGCTCAGCAAATATATGTCGCGGTGAAGCAGCATTCTCCGTGTAACAGCGTCTCGGTAGTGATAACTGTAAAATGCGGGATTTGTCGCTGGCCATGCGAGGGCCGGTGATCAGGGGGGAGTCACGGATGCACCGAGCACTAGCCACCATGGCCGGGGTCGCAGTCCTCGCGGGTTCCGCCGCCGTCTTCCCCGTCCTCGCGGGCCCGGCCGAGGCGACCCCGGTCCTGACGGCGCGGATTCAGGGATCCGGCGCTCAGACTGCCCGGGTCCGGGCGGCGCAGGTCCCGGCAGGCACGGCGCGGACCGTCACCAGTAGCAAGATCGACAGGTTCAACGAAGCCGCCACGCACTCACCGCAGCTCGAGCGAATGCTGTCCAGCCAGGCCGCCAGGCCGCCAGGCACCGGGCCAGCCCGGGCGCAAGGACAGCGATCGGCTGCCGCGCGGACCGGCGCCACCGCTGCGCCGGCGCTGAGCGCGGCCTCCACAGTCGAGGGTATGGACGTGGCGTCGCTTCAGCACCCGCACGGCGCGGCGATCAACTGGAGCGCGGTCGCCGGCGCCGGATACAAGTTCGCGTTCATCAAAGCCAGCGAAGGCAGCTACTACGTAAATCCGTACTACGCGAGCGACTCGGCGGCCGCGCAGGCGGCCGGCCTGATCGCAGCCCCTTACGCATTCGGGATCCCGAACTACTCTGGCGGCGCCTACCAGGCTGATTACCTGCTCGATCACGCCGCCTACGCCCCGGACGGGCAGTTGCTGGCGCCGATCCTCGACATCGAGCAGGACCCTTACGACGGCCCGCCGCAGGCGGCGACGGCACCAACCAGTGCTACGGCCTCACCCAGAGTCAGATGGTCGGGTGGATCAGGGCGTTCGTCACGGAGGCGGATCGCCGTACCGGGCAGCTGCCGGTGATCTACACCGATCAGAGCTGGTGGGATACGTGCACGGCAGACAGCACGGCCTTCACCGCTGACCCGCTCTGGATCGCCAGCTATGCCGCCTCGCCGGTGCTGCCTGCCGCCTGGGCCAATAGCTGGGCCTACTGGCAGTACACCAGCAACGCCACGGTGCCCGGTGTCTCCGGCAGCACCGACGCCAGCTGGCTGAGCAGCACTGCCCTCGAGCTGACCAGGCCCGCGAACCAGAGCGACGCGACCGGCAGCCAGGTGCGCCTGACGCCGGGCTTCCTCGACGGCACCTCGACGGCCGCGACCTTCGGCGCGACCGGGTTGCCGGCGGGCGTCACGATCGACCAGTCGACCGGAGTTATCGGCGGGCGACTGCCGGCCAAGTCGGCCGCGTTCCCGATATCGGTAACAGCGGCGGCGACGGGAGCCCCGAGCGTGAGCCAGACCTTCACCTGGGACGCCCACGGAAAGGTCAGCTTCGGACGGCTCGCCAGCCAGGGCGGCTCGGTGGCAAGCCCGGCGTCGGTGCAGCTGGCGGCCAGCGACGGGCTCGGCGGCTGCACGCTGCGCTACAGCGCGTCCGGCCTGCCGCGCGGGCTGGCGATCAGCAGCTGCGGGCTGATCAGCGGCTGGCCGGCGCAGAGCGGACAGTACCGGGTGACGGTGTCGGCCAGCGACGGCTCAGGCACCGCGCTGGCAGCCGGCCGCTTCGGCTGGACGGTGAAACGCGCATCCGGCCGCGGCCCGGCCGGGCAGATCAGGCTCCGCCGCGACGCCAAATGCCTGGAGGCGAGGAGCGGCACCGACATTGCCATCGGGACCTGCACCACCTGGTCCAGGCAACGGTGGACGATCGCCGCCGACGGCACGCTGCGCAGCGGGAGCGAGTGCCTGGCGGCCGCGGCAGTCAAGACAGGCAACGGCAAGCTCAGCCTGACCGCGTGCGGCGGGTCGGCGCAGCGCTGGCACCTTGGCCCGGCGGCGCGCTGACCGACTTGAGCACCGGCACCTGCCTGCTCGACACCGGCGTCAAGAACGCCGCACGGGCGTACGCCGCGGCCTGCAACGGCAGCACCAGCCAGCAGTGGACGTTGCCGGCCGGGCCGCTGACCTCTGGTATCGCGGGGTACTGCGCCAGCAATCTGCGCGGTGTCACGCTCCGCCGCTGCAACGGGTCGGCGCAGCAGAACCTGGACCATCGGGCCGAGGGGCTCGCTCACGGCCGGCGGCAAGTGCCTGGGTCTGACCGGCGGCCTGACGACGCCGGGCACCAAGGTCTGGCTGGTGACCTGCAACAGCACCTCGGCCGGTCAGGTCTGGCAGTTGTCCGGCGGGCCGGTCGGCGTGCAGATCATCAGCCCGGTCGCCGGACTGTGCCTGGCTGACCCGGGTGACCGGGCCAAGGCCGGGACCGTGCTGGCTATCGAGCCGTGCGTGGCCGCGGACCCGGGGATAGCCTGGCGGGTCAGCTAGCGCTCGTCAGGTCGGACGGCGGAGGCGGGCGGCGTCGAGCGGCGGCGCGGCCAGCGGCTCGCCCTGGTAGCCGCCGACCTGGCCGAATCCGCCAGCCCGCCAGCTGGCCGTCGCCGCGGAGATCTCCAGAGGGGTGCGAGCGACGAAGTTCCACCACATCAGCAGTTTCTCGCCGAGCGGGAGGCCGCCGAGCAGGATCAGCGTGCTGCCCGCTGGCGCCGCGACAGCGGCCTCGTGCCGCCCGGTCGGCAGGTACAGCAGCTGGCCAGGTTCCAGCCTGTTGCCCTCCACGCCGCCCTGGCCGGCGGCCACGAAGATGACGTGCTCGAAGTCCGGCCGCAGCGGCAGGAGGCAGCTGGCCGGCGGCCCGACGGTCGCGAGCTCGGCGCCGACGATCGGCGAGAACGTGGTTGCCGGGGAAGCAGCGCCGGTGCCGGCCAGCTCGCCGAGGAAAACTCTGATGTCGAAGCCGCCGACACCAGTGCCGGGCAGGTCCGCGTGGTGCTCGAACGCGGGCTCGACGTGGCGGGCAGCTTCGGGCAGCGCAACCCATAGCTGGACGCCGTGCAGGACCGGGTCGCGGCGCGCCGGCGATTCCTCGGCGTGCGCGATGCCGCGCCCCGAGGTCATGAGGTTCAGCTGCGCCGGGCCTGATCAGCTGTTCGGTGCCGAGGCTGTCCCGGTGCAGGACGTTGCCGCGCAGCAGCCAGGTGACCGTCTGCAGGCCGATGTGCGGGTGCGGTGGCACGTTCATCCCCGTCGTGCCGTCGACATCCATCGGCCCGTAGTGGTCCACGAAGCACCACGCACCGACGCTGCGCCGCAGTCGGAGCGGGAGCAGCCGGCGCACCGCCAGGTCACCGACCCGGGCGATGCGCGCCTCGGTTAGTTCAAGGTCATTTCGTTCAGGAACGGGGTTACCTGGCACCTCCACGTTCGCCTCGGTGGTGCTCATGGGCTGACTGGATCCCTGGTCCAGCCGCGCATCGTCCTGGTCAGCTCGGTGAACGGCGAGGCCTGCAGGAAGGCCCGCTTGTCGTCATCGGCCTGCCCGGTGACGTCGCTCCCGTCGAGATAGGTGTAGTCCAGCAGCCGGTCGACGTGCGCGAGGTGCAGCCAGTCGGCCGCCTGCCCGAGCAGCCAGGTTGCGATGCCCCGGCGGCGGTCCTGCGGGCGTATCCACAGGTTGCCGACGTCGGCCCAGCCGCCGTGCCGTGCGAGCCGCTCGCCGTCGTCGAAGATCTCCACTTCGGCGTAGCCGATCACCTCCTCGCGAAGGACTGCCGACAACCGCGTGCCGTTGAGCCCGACCGAGCGCCGGACGGACAGTCCTGGTGCCGGCGGCGGGCCGGGGCGGCGCAGGTCGTCGACGACAGCCAGGTACACCAGCTCGGTGTGGCCGTCGTGGCGGAACCCGGTCCGCTCGTACAGGCCGCGAACGTGCGGCCACTGCTCGGGGACTCCGTAGACACCGTGAACTGGCAGGTCGCCCGAGGCGGACTGGCTCGTTACCTGCCACTTGTCCAGCTGGCGGAGGCATGCGGACATCAGCTCGGCGGCCGCCTCGGTCCCGGCGCTCCAGTACGGCGAACCTGCCCGCGGGGCCTCCGGCCAGAAGATCAGCCAGTGGATCTCACCGGTATTCCGGTAGCCCGGGCCGACGCGTTCATCGCCCGCATACCTGAGCAGGTGCGCGGCGGCGGCGACCCGCTGGTGCTGTTCTGCGACCAGCGTGATCCGTTGGTCCACCCACGGGTCGACGATGAATTCTCCTGGCTGCCGTTCCAGCTGGCTGAGCACGGCGGCCACCGAGATTCCCAGGCCGGGTACGACGGCCGCAGCGTGCGCGTTGACCAAGTCGGTGAGCTGGTCCCTGTCGCTCCGGCGAAACGGGCGCACCTCGATTGATGACATGAGCAGGCCTCCTCGTAACCAAAGACGGGCCCGCTATCGGTGCGGTACGTGCAGCAGACTAACACCGGAGCGGCGAAGACCGGGCAGGCCGAGCCCCCGCTTCGGCCTGTCCGGTCGCACGCCACTGGCTCGCCAGCGCCGGCCGAGTCGACCAGCGCCGTCGCGCCCGCTCAGGGGATAGCTGGCAGCGGCTCCTCGCCGTTTGCGTCGTAACCGACGACGGCGATCACGCCAGTCTCGCTGACCGTGCCATGCAGGACTTGCTGCACGGCGCGAGTCGTCGGCTTGAACCAGACCACCGAGCTGGTCGGGCTGCATTCACTGAATTCCTGCACCAGCATCCGGCTGCCAGAGGTCGCGACCACGACGTTGTTGCCTGAGCTGCCGCGCACGTTGAGCACGGAGACCGAGCCGCTGGCGGCCTGCCTTCCGATGAACCGGGTGCCGCACGCGCCGTAGGCCTCTACGTACAGGCCGTGCCCGAACCGCCACGCGTCGAGATCGCCCAGATCGGGCCCCTTGCCGTTGCGCACCGGCGTCAGCGCCCTCGGCGCCTTGCCGCTGACCGGGACCAGCCAGAGCTGCGCGCTTGCCGGACTGTCCGGCGGCGGGACGGGCATGCACATCACCAGCGCTGTCGTATCGGTCCACCAGCGCACCGGTGTGCAGCCGCCAAACTCGGGGTCGGCGCCGCGGACGGGCAACCGCCGGATCAGGCCGCCAGCGTTGCTGACCAGGCTGACCCCTGTGTAGTCGTTAACGACCTCGGTCAGGCCGTTCGCCGACGCCAGCACCGAGCCGTACTGGTCCCCGCGGATCAGCCGCTTCTGCACGACGCCGGCCAGGCTGAATCTGGCGATGCCGTGGCCGGTGGCCACGAGCAGGTTCAGCCCGCCAGGCTGGGTGTAGCCGAGCGCCGTGTCCTCTGCGACCGGGAGCCGGAACGAGGTCACCTTCCCGCTGGTCAGCGTCAGCTGGTGCAGCAACTCAGGGCGGCTGCCGAGCGTCTCGAACAGGGCGCGTTTCTTGTCGCCAGACCATGCGATCAGCTGCCACGGCGACCTGGTAGCTGGCCACTGGTGCATCAGGTACTTAACGCCGGTCGGGCTGATCAGGTACAGCCTGACCGGTCCGGCGTGCTGGAAGCTGCCGGTGGTGTACTCCACCAGTGCCCAGCCCTGCCCGAGCCGGTGCCACGGGACCGCCGCGGCCGTCCCGTCGGCGGCCCTGGCTGCGGTAAGCCCGGCCGTCGTCTGCTGCACGGCGGCCCCGGCCGCTGCACCGAATGACGGAGCGCCAGGCTGAGCCGCGGCCGCGCTGGCCGCCCCCAGGCTGCCCGCGACCGCTGCAGCCGCAGCGAAGACCGCAAGCGCGGTACCGCAGCGCCGGCGGTTACCGCCTGCCGTTGCCGAGAACTTCATCGAGTACCCCTATCTATGTCCGCCGCCGGCTCGGCGGCACCTCACTGCGCGCTGAGCCTGGTCCGATGGTGAGACTCGGCAGCCCTGACAACAAGGGGAGGCCTCCCCAGCTGGGGAGGCCTCCCCACGTGAGCCGCCGGTGATTGACTGGCTGTGGCTAGCTCATTTATCGTCCCGACTGCCGCATGAAAGACGGGGGCTGTCGTGCTTTTGATCGTGATGTTCGAGTCGGGCACCTGGCGAGTAAGGCCGGACGGGCAGTGCACCTTCGGCCGGGCCGGTAACTGCACCGTGGTGCTGCCCAACGAAGATCGCGGCGTGTCACGCAGCGCGGGCAGCTTTGACTGGCGGCACGGCTGCTGGTGGCTTACCAATACCAGCGCGTCCTCGATGCTATTCCTGTCCGGCGACAAGGGATTCCGTGCTGACGTGCCGCCGGGCATGGCGCTTCCGCTGCAGCAATGGCACGCGAAGGTCAGGCTCGACGGGCTGCTCAGCAGTTACACGCTCCGCATCCGGCTGCCTCACCTGGATGAGGAAGACGAGAGCGGCGAGCAGACCGGTCCGGCTGAAGCCGCGCCCGGGGTAGTTCCGGTCACCAGCACCAAGCTGCGAGCGCCGCTGAATGAGGACGACCGGCTGGTGCTGGCCGCCCGGTTCGAGGATTACCTGACCTGGAAGCACTCGGGCGCCGCGATGCCGCGCAGTGCGCGGGAAGCCGCCGAGCGCATCGGGTGGCAACCGCACACGGTGTCCAAGCGATGCGAGAACATCCGCAACCGCTATGTCCGGATCGGCGTGCCTGGCTTGCGCGGCCCGCGCGCGCTGGAGGAGCTTGCGGCGCTGCTGATCTCCACCGGCGAGCTGACCGGCGACGACTTGCGCCGGCTACCGCCGAGGCCGCCTGTGGCGGAGTCAGGCGTGGTCAGCCGACCAGGGTCTTGACTGCGCTGGTCATCTCCGCCAGCGCGGCCTTGGCGTCGGCGAAGTACATGCTTGTCTTGGGGTCGACGTACAGCTCATTATCGATGCCGGCGTAACCATGGCCCATGGACCGCTTGATCACGATGATGCTCTTGGCGTGGTCGACGTCCAGGATGGGCATGCCGGAGATCGCCGTGCCGGCCCGGCGGGCAGCCGGGTTGGTGACGTCGTTGGCCCCGATCACCAGTGCCACGTCGGCCCGGTCGAACTCGGGGTTGATGTCGTCCATCTCTTTCAGCTGCGGGTACGGCACATTCGCCTCCGCCAGCAGAACGTTCATGTGACCGGGCATCCGGCCAGCCACCGGGTGAATGGCGTAGGAGACGTCGACGCCGCGCGACTCCAGGACGTCGGCCAGCGCGGCGACCTCGTGCTGCGCCTGCGCGGCGGCCAGGCCGTAGCCGGGGACGATGATGACCTTGGACGCATAGGCGAGCTGGATGGCGGCATCGTCGGCCGCGATCGCGTGCACGCTGCCGCCAGGGCCGACCGCCACGACCGGACCGTCGCCGGTGCCGAAGCCGCCGACGATGATGTTGGGGATCGACCGGTTCATCGCGTCGGCCATCAGCTTGGTCAGGATTCCGCCGGAAGCGCCGACCAGTGCGCCGGCGATGATCATCGCCCAGTTGCCGATGACGAAGCCGGCCATTGCGACCGCAGTTCCGGTGAACGCGTTCAGCAGGGAGATGACCACCGGCATGTCCGCGCCGCCGATCGGCATCACCATCGAGACACCGAAGATCAGCGAAACGACGATCACCACGGCCAGCAGGCCGGTGCTGGGCGCGGCGATCAGGTAGGCGCCAGTGCCGAGCGCGATGACCGCGAGCAGCAGGTTCAGCATCCGCGCGCCGGGGAACGTGACCGGCGCTGAGGTGATGAGACCCTGCAGCTTCCCGGCGGCAATCAGCGAACCGGAGAATGTCACGCCGCCGATGATCACATCGAGCAAGGTGGTGACCGAGGTTGTCGCCGAGACCGCGGCACCCGCCTGCATGTAGTCATGCACGCCGACCAGCGCGGCCGCGCCGCCGCCGACCGCGTTGAACATGCTGACCAGCTGCGGCATGGCTGTCATCTGCACGGTCCTGGCCGAGTACAGCCCGGCCGCGCCGCCGATGAGGGCGCCTGCCAGCATGACCACCCAGCCCGTCACGGTGATCCCGCCGTCGTGCACGACGATCGCCAGCGTGGCCGCCACGGCGATGACCATGCCCGTGGTCGAGACCTGGTTGCCCCGGCGCGCTGTCGCCGGGTTGTTCATCAGGTGCAGGCCGAGTACGAAACAGGACGCGGCCAGGACATAGATCAGCTGGGTGACCCAGTCGAAAGTGCTCATGCTGACGTGCCTTTGCCGTGCTGACCTGCCGGACCTGAGCCGTTGACAGCCGCAGCCGCATCGCCGGGCGGCAGAGCCGGGCGGCGCCTGAACATTTTCAGCATCCGGCCGGTGACCACGTAGCCGCCGACCACATTCGCCGCCGCGAACGCGGCGGCCAGGAACGCGATGATGTAGCCGAGCGTGTTATGCGCGGTGACCGCGATCAGCATCGCGCCGACCAGCACGATGCCGTGGATCGAGTTGGCCGCCGACATCAGCGGCGTATGCAAGGTAGCCGGCACCTTGCTGATGACCTCGAAGCCTACCCAGAGGCTGAGTACAAAGATGGTGACGTCAACGAGCAGCGCCGGGTACACGGGCGGCTCCTTCTTCGGAGTCGGGGGTGGAAGGGTCCGCTGGCGCCGCTGGCGGTGACAGCGCCGGGTGCACGACCGCGCCGTCTCTCGTCACGATGACGCCGGCCTGCAGTTCATCCTCGCTGTCGAGGGTGAGCTCGCCGTCCTTCACCAGGTACAGCAGCAGCGCGCTGATGTTCCTGGCGTACATCGCCGACGCGGCGGCCGGCATGCTGGACGGAAGGCCGGCCGCGCCGATGATGGTGACGCCGTTCTCGGTGATGACGGTCTGGCCGGGAACTGACCCGGCCACGTTCCCGCCCAGGGCGCTAGCACCCATGTCCACGATGACCGAGCCGGCCGCCATGGCCTTCAGCGCATCCTCGGTGACCAGCAGCGGCGGGCGGCGGCCTGGCACCTGCGCGGTGGTGATGACCACGTCGTGCCTGGCGATATGGCCGGCCAGTTCCTGCTGCTGCGCCATCCGCTCGTCATCGGTCAGCGCGCGGGCGTAGCCGCCCTCGCCGGATGCAGGGCCGACCGAGGTGAGCTCGATGAAGGTGGCGCCGACCGACTCCGCCTCGGTCCTGGTCTCCGGCCGGACGTCGTAGGCGCTGACGAGCGCGCCCAGCCGGCGGGCGGTGCCGATCGCCTGCAGTCCGGCCACGCCGGTGCCGAGCACCAGCACCCTGGCCGGCCGCGCCGTCCCGGCCGCGGTGATCAGCATCGGGAAGAATCGGCCGAACTCGGCCGCGCCGATCAGCGCGGCCTTGTATCCGGCGATGTTGGCCTGCGAGGACAGCGCGTCCATCGGCTGCGCCCTGGGCAGGGTGCGCGGGATCATGTCCAGGCTGATCGCAGTCACTCCCGCCGCGGCCAGCGCCCTGATCAGGTCAGGATCGGTCAGCGGGGACAGCAGCCCGATGACGGCCTGGCCCGGCCGGAACGCGGCCGTCGCGGCGTCGCCTGGCTTTCCGACCATCAGCACGACATCCGCGGCGAGCGCCTCGGAGCGGCTGACGATGCTCGCACCTGCTTCGGCATAGCTATCATCGGTCAGCCAGGCGCTATCGCCCGGCGCCTGACTCGACAAGCACTTCCAGGCCGGCCGTGCGCAGCTTGACCACGGCCTCCGGCACGAGCGCCACTCGCCGCTCGCCGGGCGCGGTCTCCTTGACCACGGATACCTTCATGGACTGACCTCGCTCGGTCACCAGGGGGTTTCAGGCGGTCTGTGGCCAGACCGCAATCTCAAGTATGGACCGTACCGGCAACTGATCGGTCGTCGGTGCTCTTGAGCCCGGACGCGGCTGCGAGCCGCGGAACTGGCCGACGTACAGTCTTAGACGCGACACGTTCGGCGTCGTGCGCGTGCCGTCGGCGCGCACGACTGAGCAGGGGGGATTTATGCCAGAGTTCGCGCAGCCGCCTGATCAGCTGGCGAAGAAACTGGCTGAGGCGCGGCGGCGGATGGCCGCCCTCGATCTGCCGCGCCCGCTGGCGGCTCGCCTGCACCGGCAGTTCATCGCGGTCTGCGACGCCGTCAAGGCCTCGGGAGCCGACCAGTCAAGCTGTGAGCGGCGGCTGGCGGCGTTCGTCGCAGCGCTGGAGCAAGCGGCCGCCAAGATTTCCGGACATCCGCGCGAGAATTAACGATTCTCCGCAAAAGTAGCCTCATCGTCTGGCCCACGAGAACACCGGCCGACACGACACCTTTTCACCGAAGGTATTTGTGCGCTGGTGCGGGGTACCTTACTTTCAGGCCATCAGAGGTCGCGAGCACAGCTTTGCAGTCACGCGACCTCCCGCTCGGGGGAACCGCAGGAGTGAAGAAATGAACAAGCGCGACCTGGTCGATGCAATTTCCATGAGAATGGGCGATAAGAAGACCGCCACCGAAGCAGTGAACGCCGTCCTTGACACTATTCAGGAAACGGTGGCAGGTGGCGACAAGGTCTCTATCACCGGATTCGGCGTCTTCGAGAAGCAGGTCAGGCCGGCCCGCACTGCGCGTAACCCGGCCACCGGCGCGTCCATCAAGGTGCCCAAGACCTCGGTTCCCAAGTTCCGGGCAGGCGCGGACTTCAAGGCCATGGTCAACGGCAAGTAGTTAGCCGATTCGGGTCGGGAGCCTGGGTCGGGAGCCTGACCAGGCTCCCGACCCCCGCTCCGCGCGGGTTTGCCCGCTGCGGCTTAGGATCGACGCCGGGGGTCAGATGGCCGCGGCGGAAGAGCAGCGGGTCGGTTGCCGCGAACTGCCGGGCGGCGCGAGCCCGACGAGCGTGCTCGCCCTGCTCAGGGATGACCCGCACCCCTTCGCGCTGACCGGCAACTGGGCCGGATGCGAGGCGGTACTCGGTTCGCGGCCGGTTGCCATCAGGACCGGCGCCGGCGAGCTCGGCCCGATTTTCGGCGACGCAATCACCGACGCCCAGCCCACGGGAACGAGGATGCGATGCCACGGGCCACCGCAACGTCACCACCATCATCCGATCCAGCCATCGAGAGCTGCACCAGCCTTCGGCGGCGGCTGGATCGGCTATCTGGGATACGCGATCGGCGGGCGTCTGCACGCCCTGCCGCCCGCGCCAGGTGGCCCTCGCCAGCTACCGGAGTGCTGGTTCGGCTATTACGACCACGTCCTGGTACGCCGCACGGGCCGGTGGTTCTTCGAGGAACTGACCAGTACGGCAGGAGCCGGCCAGGACGGGACAACGCCCGCCCGGCAGGCCGGGCTTGATGCCAGGTATGCCGAGCTCAGCTCGGCCATGGCCGAGCTCGGTGCCGGCGACAGCCAGGAACTGCCCTACCAGTGCGGTGAGTTCGAGGTAACCCCGTCACCAGTTGAGCACCGCCTGGCGGTGGCCAGGGCGGTCGAGCTGATCCGGGCTGGCGACATGTTCCAGGCAAACATCACGCTACGGCTGGAGGCCGCGTTTGACGGCGACCCGCTCGACCTTTTCTGCCGCGGCTCCGGCAGGCTGAACCCGCCGTACGCGGCGTTCTTGCGACTGGACGGCGATCGTGCGATCGCGAGCTTCTCGCCAGAGCTGTTCCTGCGCCGGACCGGCCGCGACGTCCTGCACCAGTCCGATCAAGGGCACCAGCGCGCGTTCACCAGAACCGGCGACAGCGAACCGGCAGCGCGACGAGCTCACCGGCTCGGCCAAGAACAGAGCCGAGAACGTGATGATCGTGGACTTGATGCGCAGCGACTTGTCCGGCGTCTGCCAGCCCGGCACGGTGTCGGTGCCGCGATTGGCCGCGGCCGAGCCGCATCCTGGCCTGTGGCACCTGGTGTCCGATGTTCGCGGCGAGGCTGGCCGGCGGCGCGGACTGACACCGACCTGATCGCGGCCACGTTCCCGCCCGGATCTGTGACCGGAGCACCGAAGGTCCGCGCGATGGAAGTCATCAGCTCGCTGGAGCCGACGCCCGCGCGAGGCCTACACCGGCGCGATCGGCTATCGCAGCGCGGTCGCGGGCCTGGAGCTGAACGTGGCGATCCGCACGTTCGAGTTCGCCGCCGGGCGGGTCTGGCTGGGCGCCGGCGGCGGCATCGTGGCCGACTCCGATCCTGGCCGCCGAGTACGCAGAATGCCTGGTCAAGTCTCGGCCGCTGATCGAGAGCGTCGGCGGCCGGCTTCGGTGCCGCGGACGGCCCGCTGGCTAGCCTGCAGGCCGCGGCGCGGTCGCTGGCGCCGCGCCCAGCCGCGGGCATCTTCACCACGCTTGCTGGTGACCGGCGGCCTGCCGGACGGGCTGGCCCAGCACCTGGGCCGGCTGGCGGCGAGCGCGCGCGAAGTCTTCGGCAAGGACCTGCCGGACGAGCTGCCCGGCCTGGTCGGCAAGTGCCTGGCCGGCAGCGCCGAACAGGGTCTGCACAGCGGCCGGCTGCGGATCACGGTCCGGCCGCTGGGCGGGCCGCTGCAGTGCGCCGTCGAATTGCTTCCGGCCGGCGCGCTGGCCGCGGCCGCGGTCCGGCTGACCCCGGTCGAGGTCGCGGACTGGCCGGGAGGGCACAAATGGGCGGACCGTCGGCTGCTCGCGCACCTGGCAGCCGAGGCTGGGCTGGCGATCGCTGACCAGTTGCTGCTGATCGATCCCGGCGGCAACGTGCTGGAGACCGACAGGGCCAGCGTGTTCGCCGTGGTCGACGGCGTGCTGCGAACCCCGGCGGCGGACGGCCGGATCCTGCCTGGCGTCACGCGAGCCCGCGTGCTCGCAGCCGCGCGCCTGGCTGGCCTGACCGTCGCGGAAGGCCCGCTGCCGCTGGCCGACTTGCGTCGCGGCACCGAGGTCTTCGTGACCAACGCGATCAGCGGCGTGCTGCCCGTCGCGGCACGGCGGCCGGACGACACCGGGTCCGCTGACCGCCAAGATGGCCGCCGCCGTGCTGGACTGCCGCGATCAGCACACCCCTGACTACGGCGAACGCGGCGCGTCCTCGCCCCGGCCGCCGCGCCAGGTCGCGGCCCGGCTCGCGGCGTCAAGACCTGTCGTGCTCGTCATCGACAACTACGATTCCTTCACCTACAACCTGGTGCACCTGCTGCAGTCGGCCGGCGCGCGGGTGGAGGTGGTTCGCAACGACGAGGTCACCGCGGCTGAGGCGGCCGGATCCTGCCCGGCCGCCGTGGTGCTGTCACCGGGGCCGTGCGCGCCGGCGGAGGCAGGCATCTGCGTGGACGTCGTGCGCGCGCTCGGCGGGCGGACGCCCGTGCTCGGTGTCTGCCTTGGTCACCAGGCCATCGCCGTCGCCTACGGCGGGCAGATCGAGCGCGTCGCGCCGGTGCACGGCAAGGCGTCGCTGATCGAGCACGACGGACTGGGCATCTTCGCCGGAGCTCCCGGCGTCGTTCCCGGCGGCTCGCTACCACTCGCTGCTGGTCACCGAGGCCAGTCTGCCCGCTGGTGCTGGAGATCAGCGCGCGCGCAGGCAGGCTGCCGATGGCCATCCGGCACCGCGAGCATCCGGTCGACGGAGTCCAGTTCCATCCCGAGTCGATCCTGACCCCGGCCGGGCGCGCGGCTGATCGGCAACTTCCTGCGGCGTGCGGCGGACGCGGCTAGCGCAGGCCGGCCCGCTTGCGCAGCGCGGTCTGCAGCAGCCTGTCGATCAGCTCGGGGAAGGTCATGCCGCTGGCTTCCCACATCTTCTGCCAGTAGGACGCGGGGGACAGGCCAGGCATCGTGTTGATCTCGTTGACCAGGATCTGGCCGTCGGTGGTGTAGAAGAAGTCGACCCTGGCCAGGCCCTCGCACGAAACCGCGTCGAACGCGGCCGCGGCGAGCCGCCTGATCTCCTCGGTGGCGCTGTCCGGGATCGGCGCCGGGATCGCCATGCCGCTGGCCGAGTCCAGGTACTTGGCCTCGAAGTCCCAGAACTCCTCGCCACCGTCGACGAGGAGCTGGCCGGGCAGGCTGGTGTCCGGCGGCCGCGCCGTCGCACGCCTTGCAGTACCGATACCTCGATCTCGACGCCGTCGATGGCGGCCTCGACCAGCACCTTCGGGTCGTACTGGCGTGCGTTCGCGATCGCCTCGTGCAGTTGCGCGATGTCATGTGCCTTCGCGGTGCCGATGCTGGAGCCGCCCCTGGCGGGCTTGACGAACAGCGGCCAGCCGAGCTCGGCGATGTCGTCCAGCACCCGCTTGGCCTCGACCGAGTCCGGCCGCCGCCGCCAGCTCGGCCGCCGCTGAAGCCTGGCCAGTCCCGCTCGGTGACCACGACGTACGGCCCGACCGGCAGGCCCTTGGCCGTGAAGATCAGGTTCATGTACTCCTTGTCCATGCTGACCGCGCTGGCCAGCACGCCTGCCCCGACGTAGGGCACGCCGGCCATCTCCAGCAGGCCCTGGATGGTGCCGTCCTCGCCGTAAGGGCCGTGCAGGATCGGCAGCACGACGTCGACCTCGCCGAACAGGTGCGGGATCTGCGCGGGCGCGCTGGCCAGCACGCCGCCCCCGGCCGCCAGCTCGACGCCGGCCGCGATCTCGGGACCGGCTCCGGCCCATGGCACGATCTGCGTACCTGGCTCGGCGACCGCCGCCACCGACGGCAGCTGGCCGTCGGTCACCGCGAGCAGCTCCGGCGCATCAGCGACCTGGACCCAGTTGCCCTCGGTGGTGATGCCGACCGGGATGACCTCATACCGGGATCTGTCGATCGACCTGAGCATGTTGCCGCCGCCCATGCAGGACACCGAATGCTCAGGGCCCCGGCCGCCGAAGACGACCGCGACCCTGATCTTGCGCTGCTCGCTCACCAATCCTCCAGTCCCCGGTTAGTCGCTTGCCTGTGCCCGCGGCCCGGCGCCTGGCGGCGGGCCTGCGACCGGCGCGAAGCGCGCGGCTGCCTCGTGACTGAAGGCTGCCCGGTGCTCATACGCCGTAACGCTCGGGCTTGGCCGATCTGCTGGCCAGCAGCAGCACGGCCTCGCCGATCTCCAGGCCGTCGTGCATTACCCCGGCGATCACCTCGGTGATCGGCATCTCCACATCGTGCGCGCGCGCCAGTTGCAGCACCGACTCCGCCGACTTCACGCCCTCGACAGTCTGCGTGGTGCTGGCGAGGACCTCCGCCAGCGGCATGCCGCGCCCGAGCTTCTCGCCGAATGCCCGGTTCCTCGCGAGCGGCGAGCTGCAGCTTGCGACCAGGTCGCCCATCCCGGCCAGCCCGGCGAACGTGTGCTGGTAGGCGCCGAGGGCCTGGCCGAGCCTGGCGATCTCGGCCAGCCCGCGGGTGATCAGCATCGCCCTGGTGTTGTCGCCGAGACCCATGCCCATAGCGATGCCGACCGACAATCGCGATCACGTTCTTGACCGCGCCGCCGAGCTCACAGCCGATCACGTCGGTGTTGGTGTACGGCCGGAAGTAGCCGCAGTGGCAGGCCTTCTGCAATTGTTCCGCGACCGCCTCGTCGGCACAGGCGACCACGGTGGCGCAGTATTGCCTGGCCGCGATCTCCAGCGCCAGATTCGGCCCGGAGACGACGGCGATCTGGTCCTGACCGGCGCCCGTCACTCTCGGCGATCACCTGGCTCATCCGGTCACCGGTGCCGAGCTCGATGCCCTTCATCAGGCTGACCAGCAGCGCGTCAGGCTGTAGCAGATCGCGCCAGGAGGCCAGGTTTTCCCGCAGCGACTGAGCGGGAATCGCGAATACGACCAGGTCGGCTCCGGCTAGCGCCTCGGCCGGTTCTGTGGTGGCGCGCAGCACGCCTGGCAGCGTGATCCCCGGCAGGTAATCCGGCGACTGGTGCGTCTGGTTGATGGCGAGCGCGAGTTCCGGCCTGCGGCACAGCAGCGTGGTCGGAGTCCCGGCATCGCAGAGCACCTGGGCGAACGTCGTGCCCCACGCCCCGGAGCCGAGCACCGCCGCTGTCATCGTCACGAGCCGGGGTCCCGCCTGGCTGGCGTGCCCCCGGCCCCTTCGCCGGAGCCGCCGGCGTGGCTGGCGCCAGGCTCCGAGTCGGCCCGGCTGGCCTCCTGCAAGGCACGCAAATCCTGGCGCAGCTTCCGGCGTGCCATTGCCGGATGGTAGAACTCGGCCGGCGGGGTCAGCCCGCGCAGCCCGCCGAGAAGCCCGGCGACCTCAGTCATGATCTTGTCGGTGGCGGCCCTGAGCACCGGATTGGTCAGCGGCAGGCCAGCGAACTCGGACAGGTCGACCGGCGGCCCGGCGACGATCTGCACGGTCTTGCGCGGCACGAATTTCGGCACGAACTTCCCGTACGGCAAGATCTGCTGCGCCCCCCAGTGCGCGATCGGCACTACCGGGATGTCGCGCTCCAGCGCCAGCCTGGCCACGCCGGTCTTGGCGACCATCGGCCACTGCTCCGGGTCCCTGGTCACGGTGGCCTCGGGATAGAAGATCACGCACGCGTCGTTGCGGGCGGCCAGCTCGGCGGCCTGCCTGAGCACCAGGGCCGCGTCCGCCTGGTCGCGGTAAACCGGCAGCTGGCCGAGCTTGCCGATCAGCGGGCCGAGCACAGGAATGCCGAACAGCGAGGACTTGGCCAGGAAGACCGGGTACCGGCGGGCGCTGTCGGCGAACAGTGATACCGCGAAAATGTCCATGTAGGACAGGTGGTTGGCGGCCAGGATCATCGGCCCGCTGGCCGGAACGTTCTCCTGGCCGTGCCAGTCGAGCCGCATCATCATCCGGATGCCCGGCCGCAGAATGATCTTCGAGAAGTTTCGCCAGGCATTGGAGTAGCTGCCGTCAGCCGGCTTTTTCGCCTTCTTGCCTGCCATCGGTTCCCTCCGGCCGTCGGCGGCCATCTGCAGTGGCACGCTTTGGTCTGCCTCAGTCTGTCCGGTCCCGCGATGCCGTGTCGAGGCGTCGCGGGAGGATCATACGCATGGCACCCGACGTCGACTTCGAGCCCGCCGACGCTGACCTGGTCGCTAGTGATCCCCGTCAAAGTACTTGCCCGGGCCAAATCGAGGCTCACCGGGCTGCCGGGTCAGCGCAGGTCGCAGCTCGCGCTGGCGATGGCGGCAGACACCATCGCGGCCGCCACGGCGGCGCCCGGCGTCGGCTCCGTGCTGGTGGTCACCGACGACCCGGAGGTCGGCGCGCTTGCCGCCGGCCTCGGCGCGCTGGTGCTGCCGGACGCGCCGGCGGCCGGGCCTGAACCAGGCGCTGGCGCACGGGGCCGCCTACGCGCACGACCATTGGCCAGGACGTGGCCGTGCGGGGCTGGCCGGTGACCTGCCCGCGGTGCGGCCTGAGGAGTTGGCCGCGGCCCTGTCGGCGGCCGC
This sequence comes from uncultured Actinomycetota bacterium, assembly GCA_963767215.1. GTDB lineage: Bacteria > Actinomycetota > Actinomycetes > Streptosporangiales > Streptosporangiaceae > JAJYUU01. Next base: position 296,977 of record CAVYDE010000005.1, on the reverse strand, counting down.
CCGCCTCGGCGCCGCGTTCGTACCGGACGCGGCCGGAACCGGGACGACGCTCTACGCGGCCGCGCCGGGAACAGAATTCAGGCCACAGTTCGGCGTTGGCTCGCGAGCCGCGCACCTGGCGACTGGCGCACGCGAAGTCGGGGCCGGACTGACAGGCCTGCGCCGGGATGTCGACACCGTCGATGACTTGCGGCTGGCCGAAGCCATCGGGCTCGGGCCGCGGACGCGCGCTGTGCTCGCGGCCGACGGCAGGCATAGCTGACCGGGCGGCCGCGGCGGGCAATCTCAGCGCGCAGCGGCCAGCACCAGGCTCGCCTAAATGTGGACGATCGGGCAGGTCAGTGTCCGGGTAATGCCCGCGACCCCTTGAATCTGCGCGACAACCAGGCGGCCGAGGTCGTCTACGTTGCCCGCTTCGGCGCGCACGATCACGTCGTAGGGTCCGGTCACATCGTCGGCCTGGGTGACGCCGACGATCTGCCCGATGGCGAGGGCTACGTCGGCTGCCTTCCCGACCTCGGTCTGGACGAGAATGTAAGCCTGCACCATGTCGTCCTCCACGGTCGTGGTTGTCACGGTAACGCTACCGTAGTCAGTTCGCGGGTCCGCGCAGCGCGTCGGTGAAGCCAGGAGGCGGTCGTGACCGTTGCTGATCTTGGCGAGTTCGGCCTGATTGCGGCGATTCAGGCCGTGCTGCCACCCGACACCTCCTCGGTCGTCGGGGCTGGTGACGACGCCGCGGTGCTGGCTACCCCCGACGGCCGGGTAGCGGCGAGCACGGACTTGCTGATCGAGGGCAGGCATTTCCGCCGGGACTGGTCGTCCGCGCACGACATCGGCGTGAAGGCGGCGGCGCAGAACCTGGCCGACATCGCGGCGATGGGAGCTGTTCCTACCGCGCTGCTCTTCGGTCTCGCGGTGCCGGGCACGCTCGCGGCCGACTGGGTTCTCGATGTGACGAGGGGCCTGGCGGCCGAGTGCGCACGTGCCGGCGCGGCGGTCGTCGGCGGCGACGTCACGAGCGCGGACACTGTCATGCTCGCCATCACCGCGCTCGGTGACCTGGCCGGGGCAAGCCCGGTCACCCGGTCGGGCGCCCGGCCAGGCGACGTGATCGCGCTCAGCGGCCCGGTCGGCAGGTCCGCCGCGGGATTGGCGCTGCTGCAAGCCGGCGACTTGGCGGCGTCAGGATCGACGCGGCCCGAGCAGGCGGGTACCGGACAGCTCGCCGCGGACAATCTGGCCGCGGATAAGCCGGCCGCGCAGCATCGCGGCGCCGAGTTGGCCGCGGACGAGCCGACAGCGCAGCAGCGGGCGGCTGAGCTGATCGCCGCGCACCGACGGCCGCAACCCGATTACCGTGACGGCCCGCGGGCGGCCGCGGCCGGCGCGACCGCGATGATCGACATCAGTGACGGGCTGATCGCGGACCTCGGCCACGTCGCCGCCGCGAGCGGCGTTCGCCTTGAGTTGGACTCGACTAGTTTGCCCGGCACCAGCGTGCTCGCGGCCGTCGCCGCGGACCTGGGCGCCGACTGGCACCGCTGGGCCCTGCAGGCGGCGAAGATCATGAACTCGCGGCCACGTTCCCGGAAATATCTGGCGTGCCCGCTGGGTGGATGGTGATCGGAAACGTGCGCCAGGGCGACGGTATCTCGGTGGACGGCAAGCCCTGGCCAGGCGCGGGAGGCTGGGATCATTTCAGCAATCGCGGGCCTTGACTACCGCGACTCGGCTGGCGACTCGCCGGTTCAGGGACTGGCCGATCACAGCAGGGCTTGATATAACCCCCTTGATGTCCCGCCATCGAAAACAGCGCGTGCCCAGGCACAGGGCGCAACGGCCGGCCGGAAATTCCCGACCGACGCGTCCGGGTCACGGCTGCCGTTGGGCCGCCGCGTACCGCGCTGGACCTGGCTAGTCCTGCAGAGCCCGAGATTGGTGATACTGCCCCGTTGGCCGGCCGTCATCGGCGTGCCGCGGGCTAGGTTCGGCGGCGCTCCGGCCAGGCCGCACCCCGAGTCCGGGCCCGGGGTGCCCGGCATGCTGCGCGGGGCTGCGCGGGGGCTGATGGCGACGCCGTGGTTCGCAGCCGGGATGGGATTCGTGCTGGCGGCTGGGCTGTGGATCTACTCCCCGCACGCGGAGCTCAGGTTCCCGTCCGCGACGCCGGCCGGCGTGCCCTGTTCGCAGGCTTCGTGCCCCGCGCCGGCCGGTCATGGTTCTGGTTCGCTGGCCGCGACGAAACCCGGTGTGCCGATCCGGCACCCGCGCAAGTCGAGCGCTGGCACGCAGTTGCCGGGCACTGCGCCGGGGCGCACGGCGGCAACGGGGCTGACGTTCACCTTTACCGTGCTGTGGCAGCGGAACGGCGTATTCGGCGCGATGATCAGCGTCGCGGGCAAGCGCGCGATCAAGCACTGGAAACTCGCTTTCCAGATGCCGGCTGACAAGATCACTTACGTCGTGGGTGCCCGCTGGGTGCCGTCGAAAGACGGATCTGCCGGGGTGGCGAGCGTGCTGACCGACCCGCTGGGGCAGTCGGACGACGAGCAGGGCGGCCCGAACAGTTCCGGTGGCCTGCGCAGCGTCACATTCATGATCGTCGGGACCGGCACCGCGGCGCTCCCGACCAGCTGCGTGTACAAGGGGGCCACCTGCGCGTTCGCGGCGGTGCCGCCGGCCGCGGGCCAAGGACAAGGCCTGGGACAAGGCTTTGGACAAGGCCAGGGCCAGGGCCAGCGTCAGGCTGAGCAGCAGAACTAGCTGCGCCGTACCGCGAAGCCGCTGAGCATCGCCCGCAGCGTGGCGGCGACCGCGTCTCTGGTTCGCTCCGGCTCGGCCGAACTCGCGATGAGCAGGCCCGCCCTGGTCAGCGTGCCGAGCAGGAGCCTGGCCAGGGTTTGCGGATCCTCGACCTGCAGGACTCCTTGCTCCGTAGCGATCCGCAAGACGGCCGCGGTGGCCTCAAAGGCGTGCCGCTCGTCAAGTTCGATAAAGCGCGCCAGGCCGAGCACAGCCGGCGCGTCTGAGATCACGATGCGCTGCACCTCTGGCTCAAGCACCTGGTCCAGGAACACGCCGAACCCGGCCGTGAGCAACTCGATCGCGTCCGCGGCGCCCACTCCGGCCTGGACCGATGCCGCCATCAGATCGGCGTGAACCTGCTCGAAGACCGCCTCGAAGACGGCCGCCTTCGTCGGGAAGTGGTGATACAGCGCGCCGGTAGTCACCCGCGCCTCGCGGGCGATGTCCTCGACCGAGGTGGCGGCGAAGCCCTGGCTGCCGAACAGCACCCGGCCAGCGCGCACGAGCGCGGACCTGGTCTGAGCCACGTGCTCGGCGCGCAGCGATCCGGCTGGCGCGTGGCCCGGCGATCTGTCCGTCATCCCCACTGTTTAGCTCACTCCCGAGGGGTTGTGCACATTGGCGCGCAGTGACATAGTGATGATATGTCAAATGTTCAAGATATCCAACGGAGGGGCGGAATGCTATCAGCTCTTGACGCGACGAGGGCGGATCGCGCCGCCCTACTGGACATCGCTGCGGACCTCACAGCCGAGCAGTGGCAGGCGCCGTCCGGATGCGCAGGCTGGACTGTGCAAGACATCGTCACCCACCTGGCCAACCTGTTCTGGCTGGTGGTCGACGGCAGCAAGCTGCCCGACACCACCGGGGAGCCGGTCGAGACCGCGCAGGACATCGCGGTTCGCGGCCGCCGGGCCATGACGGCTGACGAAGCGCTGGCCGACTACGAGGAGGTCAGCGACATCGGCCTGCAGCGGCTGGCTGAGCTGGCCGACGCAGACATCGAGCTGCCGCTCGGTGATTTCGGCACCTACCGGTCGCCCGTGCTCGCCAGCGCCTACGCCTTCGATCACTACACCCACATCCGGGCCGACCTGTTCGGACCGCGCGGCCCGCTGACCGGCGAACCTCCGCCATCCGACGAACTGCGCATCGGCGCAGCGCTGGACTGGATCGAGGCCGCACTACCGCAGCAGTATCCGGCCGCTGCGGCTGACTGCACACTCGAGCTGCAGATCACCGGCACAGGGGCTCGGTTGATCACGTTCGGGTCCGGGCAGTCGATGGCCACGATTTGCTCGACCGCCCCGGCGCTGGTGCGGTGGGTCACCCACCGCGGCGACTGGGCAGACCTCGGGGTCGAGGTCGCCGGGGACGAGAAGGCCCTGGCTACGGCCCGGACCCTCAAGGTGTACTGAGCCCCCTTAGGGTGGGCGGCATGGAGCCAGAGCTGTCGAATCCGCGCCTGCCGCCCGTCCCGCCGCGAGCGTCAGCCCCGCCGCGCGTGCTGGCGATCGCCGGCTCGGATTCCGGCGGCGGGGCAGGCATCCAGGCTGACGTGAAGACGATGCTCGCACTGGGCGTGCACGGCATGACGGTCATCTGCGCGGTGACCGCGCAGAACTCGGTCGGTGTGCAGGGTTACTGGGAGCTGCCGCCCGAGGCGGTGACCGCGCAGCTGGACTCGGTGCTCGGTGACATCGGGGCGCAGGCGATCAAGACCGGCATGCTGGCCTCGCCGGTGCTGGTCGGCACCGTGTGTGACTCGCTCGCCGAGGTGGCGGCGCCCGTCGTGGTCGATCCTGTCGCGGTCTCCAAGCACGGCGACAGCCTGCTGTCAGCGGGAACGCTGGAGGCCGTCAGAGACCGGCTGCTGCCGCTGGCGACCGTCGTCACGCCGAATCTGCTGGAGGCAGGGCTGCTGACCGGGATGACGATCACCAACGAGGCGCAGATGCTCGAGGCGGCCAGGGCGATCAACGCGATGGGCCCGCAATGGGTGCTGGTGAAGGGCGGGCACCTGCCCGGCAATCCGGTTGACCTGCTGTTCGACGGCTCGCAGGTCCTGCGCTTTCCGGGTGAGCGGATCGCCAGCGTGCACACGCACGGGACCGGCTGCACGCTTGCCTCGGCGATCGCCGCCAGGCTGGCGCTCGGTGACGATGTGCCCGGCGCTGTGCGGGCGGCGAAGGACTATGTGACAGGAGCCATTGCGGCCGGGTTCGCGCTTGGTGCCGGGATCGGGCCGGTCGACCACGGCTGGCGGCTGCGCGCGACCGGTTCGGACCTTTTGTCCGGCTCTCGGGACCGTCCGATTCGGCACCGTGCGTGATGACTGTAGCTATAGCGACAGTGCATCCACACAGTGGCAGGGCGGCGCTCGGCGGAGCCGGGCGCACGGCAGAAAGCCCCGGCGAGATGCCGGGGCTCAGTGAGCCAGGCGGCTCTGGCGTGCCAGGAACCCGGTGTTAGCGGGTGACCTTGCCTGCCTTGATGCAGGAGGTGCACACGTTCAGCCGACGCGGCGTCTTGCCGACCATGGCGCGGACGCGCTGAATGTTCGGGTTCCAGCGACGCGGGGTGCGGCGGTGCGAGTGCGACACGTTATTGCCGAAGCCCGGCCCCTTGCCGCACACATCGCAGACGGAAGCCACGGGATACTCCAGGTGGGAGATAGTCAGACGGGTTGGCCGGCAGGCAGAGCCTTGCCAGTCGTTGAAGGGTATCCGACGAACCAGGTGCTGCGCGAGCCGGGCGGGCAATCCGAGGGCAAGGGACCCAGGCGGGGCGCGCTGGGCGTGACGCCGCGATGATCCAGTGTGCATCGCGTCCTCTGAGAGCGCCGCGGCCTATCCTGGCGAGGTGGTAACGGTGGCTGACGTGGCAGCTGGAAGTCAGGGGCGGCGGCATGGCTGTCCTGGCTGACCCGCTGCGCCTGGTGCTCGGCGACAAGGCCGCCAAGCGGCTGTCCTCGGTCTTCGACCTGCACACGGTCGGTGACCTGCTGAGCTACTACCCGCGCCGGTACGACAAGCGGGGCGAGCTGACCGACCTGGCCGGGCTGCGCGAAGGCGATTACGTAACAGTTCAGGCGCAGGTGGCCACCGTCTCGGAGCGCAGGATGCAGAACCGCTCCGGGTCGATCTTCGAGGCAGTGGTCACCGACGGGCGCGGCAAGCTCACGCTGACGTTCTTCGGCCGCGGCCGCCAGGTCTGGCGGGAATCCGAGCTCAAGCCCGGCGTCGCTGGCCTGTTCAGCGGTCAGGTCTCGAGCTTCCGCGGCAAGCGGCAGCTGACCCACCCGGAATACGAGCTGCTCGGCGATGGCGGCGCAGGGTCCAGGGCGGCTGAGTTCGCCGACGAGCTGATCCCGGTCTACCGCGCCAGCGCGCAGATGTCGTCCTGGAAGATCGCCGACTCGGTCCGGCGTCGCCCTTGACGTCCTGGATGTGCCCGACGATCCGCTGCCCGTGCCGATCAGGAAGCGGCACGGTCTGGTCGGCTACGCCGACGCGCTGCGCGGCATCCACCGGCCGGTCGACGAGGCCGACTACGCGCGGGCCAGGGCACGGCTGAAGTGGGACGAGGCGTTCGCGCTTCAGGTACTGCTGGCCCAGCGCCGGCGCGCCGCCTTCAGCTACAGCGCGATCCCGCGGCCGCCGGTCCCCGGCGGGCTGGCTCGAGGACTTCGACAACGCCCTGCCGTTCCAGCTGACCGACGGCCAGCTGGCGGCCAGCGCGACCATCGCGGCCGACCTGGAGCGCGAGCATCCGATGCACAGGCTGCTGCAAGGTGAGGTCGGCTCCGGCAAGACGATCATCGCGCTGCGGGCCATGCTGCAAGTAGTCGACGCCGCCGGCCAGGCAGCCCTGCTCGCACCGACCGAGGTGCTGGCGCAGCAGCACTACCGGTCGATCGCCAGCATGCTCGGGCCGCTCGGCATGGCGGGTCAGCTCGGCGGCGCTGAGCATGCCACGAGGCTGACCCTGCTGACTGGCTCGATGGGCGCCGCTGGCAGGCGCAAAGCGCTGCTGGAGGCCGCCTCCGGTGGCGCCGGGATCGTCATCGGCACGCATGCCCTGCTCGAAGACCGGGTGCAGTTCGCTGACCTCGGCCTGGTGGTCATCGACGAGCAGCACCGGTTCGGCGTCGAGCAGCGGGACGCGCTGCGGGACAAGGCCGGGCGACGGCCGCCCGCACATGCTGGTGATGACCGCCACGCCGATCCCGCGGACGGTGGCGATGACGGTGTTCGGTGACCTCGACGTCTCCACGCTGACCGAGCTGCCGGCCGGCCGGTCGCCGATCAGCACCCATGTGGTGCCCGGTGGCAGAGCGGCCGCACTTACCTGGCCAGGACCTGGGAGCGGATCAAGGAGGAGGTCGCTGCCGGGCGGCAGGCGTACGTGGTCTGCCCGCGGATCGGTGGCGACGGGCCGGACGGCGCCGAGGAAGGCGCCGCCCTGGCTGCCGTCACCGGTGCCGACCGCGGCGTCGGTGACTCCCTGGAGCTGATGGATGAGCCGGACGGAGCCGGGAGCCGTCCGCCGATCGCGGTACTTGACCTGGCCGCCGAGCTGGCCGCAGGGCCGCTGGCCGGGCTGCGGCTGGCGATCCTGCACGGCAGGCTGCCCGCCGAGGAGAAAGAGAAGGCCATGCTGGCCTTCGCCGACGGCCTGGTCGACGTGCTGGTCACGACCACGGTCATCGAGGTAGGTGTCGACGTGCCCGAACGCGGTCGTCATGGTGATCATGGACGCGGACCGGTTCGGCGTCTCCCAGCTGCACCAGCTGCGCGGCCGGGTCGGCCGCGGCCGGAACGCCGGACTTTGCCTGCTGGTCACCGAGGCGGCTGAGGCGGCCCCGGCGCAGGGCGCGGCTGGACGCCGTCGCCGGCGACGCTGGACGGCTTCGAGCTGTCGCGGATCGACCTGGAGCAGCGCCGGGAGGGTGACGTGCTCGGCACCGCGCAGGCCGGCCGGAAATCCAGCCTGAAGCTGCTGCAGCTGCTGCGGGACGAGGACCTGATCGGCCAGGCGCGCGAGGAAGCCATCAAGCTCGTTGATGCCGATCCGGCGCTGGCGGAGAGCCAGGTCTGGCCGAGGCCGTGCGCATGCTCATCGACGAGGAGCGGACAACGTTCCTCGAAAAAGCCTGATCTGGCCCGCGGCGGTCGGGCCGGTGACCAGGATCATCGCCGGGCGGGCGGGCGGGCGGAGGCTGGCCACGGCGCCGGGGCGCACCACCAGGCCGACCAGCGACCGGACCAGGGAGGGCCTGTTCTCGACAGTCGAGGCCATCAGGGGCGGGCTGACCGGTGCCGCCGTGCTCGACCTTTACGCCGGCTCGGGCGCGGTAGGGCTGGAGGCGCTGTCCCGCGGCGCCGCGGACGTGCTGCTGGTCGAGGCGGACGGCCGGGCCGCGCGGCTGATCAAGGAGAACATCGCCGCGGTCGGGCTGCCCGGCGCGCGAGTGGTGACCGATAAGGTCGCGCGGCTACTCGGCCGCGGGCCGGACGGCGCAGCGCCGCGCGATTTCGTGTTCGCCGACCCGCCGTACGCGGCCGGCGAGGACGAGATCGGGGCCATGCTGGAGGCACTGTCGGGACCCGGCTGGCTAGCCGCCGGGAGCGCTCGTCGCGGTCGAGCGGGCTACCCGGTCTGGCCCGCTGACCTGGCCGCCTGGGTACGAATCTGACCGATCCCGCGATACGGCGAGGCGACGCTCTGGTACGGTCTGGCCGCAGGTGCACACCCTGCTGCGATACCCCCGACGGGAGAGTGACCCCGAGTGCGGCGAGTAGTCTGCCCAGGCTCTTTCGACCCCGTTACTAACGGCCACCTCGACATCATCTCTCGCGCCGCCCAGCTCTACGACGAGGTCGTCGTCGCGGTTGGCCGGAATCCGTCCAAGACCGCGTTGTTCACTGCGCAGGAGCGGGTCGAGCTGCTCGGCAGTGTGACCCAGAAGCTGGATAACGTACGGGTGGAGCTGTTCGACGGCCTGATCGTCGATTTCTGCCGCAGCAAGGACATTTCGGCCATCATCAAGGGCCTGCGGGCAGTCAGCGATTTCGACTACGAGATGCAGATGGCGCAGATGAACTACAGCCAGGCCGGGGTGGAGACCCTGTTCATGACCACGAACCCGCGGTACACCTTCTTGTCATCGAGCCTGGTCAAGGAGTTCGCGCGGTTCGGCGGGGACGTCAGCGGGCTGGTCCCGCCGTCGGTGCTCGAACGGCTGGACAGCCGCCTCAAGCAAGCCTGACCGGCCGCCCGTCGGCGGCAGCCAAGTTGGGATTGCAGGAGGCCAGCCGGTAAGCTAGGCCGGCACCTTGCCAGCATCACTCACTGCCATGCCACCCGCTCGACGTCACTGCCATGCCACACACATCGACCAGGCACGCTAAGGCGCCGGATCCGCGTAACCCGCTGGTCTTCGACACCAGGGATCTTGGGCCTGGGTCCGCGCGTACCCTGACGCGGACAGCACCTGCGCCGGCGCACCTGGGCGTGGAGCTTGCCAGGGTGCCGGCAGGTGCCGATCTTGAGCTGGAGGTCCAGCTCGAGGGAGTCATCGAGGGCGTGCTGGCAACGGTCGGCGTGACTGGTCCGCTCGAGGGTGAGTGCGCGCGTTGCCTGGAGCCGTTCACCACCGCCATCAAGGTGCGGTTCCAGGAACTGTTCGTGCTGGGCAACGCCGGGGCCACGCAGGCCGAGGACGCCGAAGGCGCGGACAGTTATCAGCTAGATGGCAGCGGCCTGCTGGACCTGGAGCCCGCGTTGCGGGACGCCATGGTGCTGGAGCTGCCGCTCTCGCCGCTGTGCGAGGACGGCTGCCAGGGGTTGTGCGCGGAGTGCGGGATCAGGCTGGCGGATGCCGAGCCCGGTCACCGGCACGAGCAGCGCGGTGCGATGTGGGCCGCGCTCGAGGACTTTGCGGCGGGCCAGCCGGACGGCGAGGAGCCGGACGGCGGTCCGCACGAGGAAGAAGTACCGGACGGAACCGACGCCGAGCCGGGACAGGCAAAGGAGCACTGAAGTGGCAGTACCCAAGCGCAAGATGTCGCGCAGTAATACCAGGTCGCGGCGTGCCCAGTGGAAGGCCACGGCACCGCAGCTCATGACCTGCCCGAACTGCCGAGCCCAGAAGCTGCCGCACACCGTCTGCCCGACCTGCGGCACCTACAACCGGCGCCAGGTCATCACGCCTTCCTGAGATGCCGTGAGGCCGTGAGTGCGCCGGGCGCGGGAGCGCGTGGCTGCGAGCGAGCCGCGCGTAGCGAGGAAGGGGCAGGCAGGTGACTGACTCAGCTTCTGACAACGCGGCAGGTGCCGTCGGCAAGCCTGCCGTCGCGGGCAAGCCTGCCGTCGCTGGCAAGGCAGCCGTCGCGGACGAGCCCGACTGCGCGGGCCAGCCGGCCGGTGCTGGCACGTCGGCCGGCCGTCGGCCGCCGGGCGGGCCGAACGAGGGTCTGCTGCACGGACTGCAGGTGCCGATCGGGCCTGAGCTGCTGGAGCGCGCGCTCATGCACCGCTCCTTTGCCTACGAGAACGGCGGGCTGCCCACTAACGAGCGGCTGGAGTTCCTCGGCGACTCAGTGCTCGGCGTGATCGTGACGGACACGCTGTTCCGGTCCTATCCGGATCTGCCGGAGGGTCAGCTCGCCAAGCTGCGCGCCGCGGTGGTCAACATGCGCGCGCTGGCCGGCGTGGCCCGCGGGCTCGATCTCGGCTCCTATGTCCGGCTCGGCAAGGGCGAAGAGGGCACCGGCGGCCGGGACAAATCCTCGATCCTGGCCGATACGCTCGAGGCCGTCATCGGCGCCGTCTACCTGGACCAGGGCTTGCCCGCCGCGGACGCGCTCGTGCACCGGCTGTTCGACCCGGTGATCGCCAGGTCGGCAAGGCTGGGCGCCGGACTGGACTGGAAGACCTCGCTCCAGGAGCTGACGGCGAGCGAGATGCTCGGAGTCCCCGAATATCACGTCGAGGAGAGCGGGCCTGACCACCAGAAGTCCTTCAGGGCGTTCGTCAAGATCGGCCAGCACACCTACGGCGAGGGCGAGGGCCGGTCCAAGAAGGAAGCCGAGCAGCAGGCCGCCGAGGCAGCCTGGACCGCGATCACCGAAGGCCTGACCGGCGACGACGACGAGACACCAGCGAGCGAGGCAGGCGAGTCTGCTAACTCCGGCGACTCTGACCAGGCTTAGCCAGTGCCAGAACTGCCCGAGGTCGAGGTCGTCCGGCGCGGGCTAGAGCAGTTTGTCGTCGGCCGGCAGATTTCGGGCGTGACGGTCCTGCATCCGCGCGCGGTACGGCGGCATCTGGGCGGACCCGCGGACTTCGCCGCCAGGCTCACGGGCGTGACCTTCGACGGCGCCCGGCGGCGCGGCAAGTACCTCTGGCTTCCGGCGGGCGAGGACGCGCTGCTTGCGCACCTCGGCATGAGCGGTCAGTTGCTGGTCGGCCCGCCGGACGCACCGCTGTCCCCGCACGTCCGCGTCAGGTTCACCTTCAGCGATGGCGGCCAGGACCTCAGGTTCACCGACCAGCGAACGTTCGGCCACCTGCTGGTGTCGCCCGACGGAGCGCAGCTGCCGTCGGTAATCGCGCACATCGCGCCGGATCCGCTCGAGGACGCCTTCGACCTGGCCTGGCTCACGTCCAGGCTGCGGACCAGACGGACCGGGATCAAGCGAGCGCTGCTTGATCAGTCGCTGATCAGCGGCGTCGGCAACATCTACGCCGACGAGGCGCTGTGGCGGGTGAAGCTGCACTCCGCGAGGGCCGCCGACCGGCTACGGCGGGGCGAGATAGCGGGGCTGATCGGTGCCGTCACCGATGTGTTCGCCGAGGCGCTCAAGGACGGCGGCACGAGCTTCGACAGCCTGTACGTGAACGTCAACGGCGAGAGCGGCTACTTCGACAGGTCGCTGAATGTCTACGGCCGCGAGGGCGAGCCGTGTCCGCGGTGCGGCACGCCGATCCGCCGGGACGCGTTCATGAATCGCTCTTCCTATAGTTGCCCGGTCTGCCAGCCAAGGCCGCGGAACGGCCGGTGGTGACCGCAGATGGCTGACGTCCGGCTGACGGCCTGGGTGCAGGGCCGGGTGCAGGGCGTCGGGTTCCGCTGGTGGGCCAGGGCGCGCGCACTCGAACTCGGGCTGACCGGATACGCGGAGAACCTGGCCGACGGACGGGTCAAGGTGCTGGCAGAGGGGCCAGAGCGGAGCTGCCGGGAACTGCTCAGCCGACTGGAAGGCGGCGGCGGGGACGGCCGCGGTGAGGACGGTAGCTTCGCCGCCAGCGCCGGCCAGCGGTTCACGTTCGGTGTGCCCGGCCGGGTCACCAGCGTGACGCACCGGTGGGGCGAGCCGGACGGTGGTTACGCGGGCTTCCAGGAACGGTGACCTGGCAGGCCGGGGTCGTGTGGAAGATCAAGCCATTTTGCCGGAACGTGGCCCCGATCACGCCTGTGACCTGCGCGATCGCCAAACTTGACCGGATACCCTTGACGGTGGGACCATAGAGGTGTTAGAACGCGTGCGGCCATGTCCGGCGTCTGCGCGCACGCCCACTCTGGTCACTCAGTGTGGAGGACCTTACACAATGGCAAAGGCTCTACTCGGCCACGTCGGCGGGCCGGATCCCCGCATGGTCTCAGAGATGCGCCGTCTGCAGCAACGAGTACACGACCTGGAGGCTGAGCTTGCCCGGCTCCAGGAAGAGAACGATGTACTTGTTGCGTCAGTCGGTAATGACCTGCTAATTCCGGTTCGCGAACCTGCGCTTGCTTAACGGGCGTTAGGGGCCAGAAGGTATCCGACGGTGAGGGACGCTGCGGAAGCGTCCCTCTTCGGCTTTCCACCACCGGCCGTGGTTAGCCAGCCGGGCTGCTGAGCTGACCGGCAACGAAGCTCAGCGCAGCCGGCAGGTTCCTGGCAAAGAACGCGTCGTCATGGCAGCCCGGCAGCAGGCCGCCCGCAGGCTGGTGCCCGGTCAGCGCTGCTAGCCGCGTTCTGAGCAGGTCGGTCTCCGGCAGGAACGGGTCTTGTGTACCCGCGCTGATCCAGGCCGGCACCTGGCGCAGGGCGCTGATGCCTGACTGGACGTTATTGCGAGCGAAGTCGGCCTGGCTGTCGAAGGAACCGCGGTTGGCCGCGATCGCGTCCGGATAACTGGCAAAGATGGCCGGCGACAACGCTGCGACCGCGACCGCCGTCACGGGGCCGCCAGGAGGCTGATGCGCCTGGCCCGCCGGTCCGGCCTGGCTCGTGGCGGCAGCCTTGCTGTCGCCGCCGTGAGCGCTGAGCTGCTCGGCCAGCAGCAGCGCCCCGTAGCCGCCCATGGATTCGCCGGCGATGCCGATGCGGCTGACCGACAGGCCAGCGGCCGCCGCGCGCGGCAGCACTTCATGCAGGATCATCCCGGGCGGGTCGTCGCCGTCGGCCCGCCGGTGCCAGTACGTGTCTCCGCCATCGACGGTAATGACGGCGAACTCCGCGAATCCTGGCCGTCGTCATCGCGGCCGCGACCCCGCTCGGCCATGCTGATCGCGTCGCCGCCGAAGCCGTGCAGTGCGATGACGACTGGCAGGCCAGCGGGCGCGCGAGCACCGGCCGGGCGCAGCGTCACCATGCTGACGTGCCGCTTCCGGTAAGCGGAGTAGAAAGCGAGTCCACGCGGCGGGCCGGCCGCGGGGCCGCGGGCCGCCGGCGGCGGCGAGCCGCAGGCACCGTCCAGGCGGGCAAGCGCGTATTTGCCGGGCAGGGTGCCGTCCTGGATCAGCTCGTAACCGGCCGCGGCGCCGCCGAGAACCGCCGCGCCGATGCCGCCGAGCAGGACGGCGCGGCGCGACGGCCGACTATCACCCGGCGGCGGGCCATGCTCCTCCCGGCTGGTCCTGGAGCGCCGATGCTACTGCTCGCCCCGCTACTGCCGCTGCCGGCGGCAGCGCGGCCAGCTTGGCGCGGACTTCTTCGGCTTCCGGGTGGTCAGCATCGCCCAGCACCGCCAGGCCACGGCGCCAGGCCGAAGCGGCAGCTCGCGGCTCGCCTGCGGCGGCCTGGCTGTCGCCGATGCCGAACAGGCAGTAGACCTCGCCGAGCGCATCGCCGAGCGCACTGAACAGGCCGGCGGCCTGCTGGTAGGACGCGATGGCGGCGGGGTAGTCGCGGAGGTCGGCGAGCGCCTCGCCGATGTGGTTCGCCGCTACCGCGAGGCCGTCGCGGTCACCGAGGTCGGCGTAGATACCCGCGGCTTCCCGGCAGGAGTCGCAGGCGAGTAACGGATGCCCGGCCGCTCTGTGCAACCTGCCCAGCATGACGAGCGCGGCGGCCTGGCCGGCCGGTTGCCGGCCCGCCGCTGCAGTTCCTGGGCTCGCTCGACGTGATGCAGCGCCTCGTCCGCCCGGCCCAGGTCGATCAGGCACATGCCCAGCAGGCTGTGCGCGTGGCCTTCCCTGAAGGCGTCGCCGCTGAGCCGGTACTCCGTGGTGGCCTGCAGGAACTGGGCGGCCGCGTCAGCTCAGCGCGCCGGTGTAATAGCAAGCCTGCCCGAGCTGGGCATGCATGAGGCCGGTGGCCAGATGGTCGTCCAGGCGCCGGGCGGCGGCCAGCGCGGCGTGGCAGGCCTGCAGGTATTCCGGCACGTAACCGTGGCGGTAGAAGTACTGGCCGAGTTGCCAGGCGAGCTGCCAGGAGTAGGGGGCGAAGTCATGTTCGGCGGCCCAGGTGGTCGCCGTCAGCAGCACGCTGGCCTTCGGCCGAGAACCAGGCGAACACCGCTTCCTTGCCGTCGACCGCTTCGGCGCTGACACGGGGAGCCAAGGCCGCCAGCGGCACAGGGGCCTGCCTGTTCGTGCCGCGGATCTGCGCGGTCGCGTGCTCGGCACTATGCAGATAGTGATCCAGGACCCGGTGCATCGCCGCCCGCCGGTCGGCAGCACTGTCTGCCTGCTCGGCCAGCTCGGCCGCGTAGGCCCTGAGCAGGTCATGACAGGAGTAGCGGCCAGGCACCGGCTCGGTGAGCAGGCTAGCCGCGACGAGCTCGCGTAGTTCCTGCCGGGCCCGGCGCGGATCGTGGCCGGCCAGGCTGGCCGCCGCAGCCGCGCTGATATCCGGGCCAGGGTGCAGGCCGATCAGCCGGAACAGCCAGGCAGCCGGAGCGGAAACGCCGCTGACGGACCAGGAGAAGACCACCCGGATGCTGGTGGCCGGATCCCCGGCCGCGCTGAGCTCCAGGGTGTCAAGACGGCCGTGCTCACCGGCCAGGTCGGCGGCGAGCGCAGCCAGCGGCAGGGATGGTGTGGCGGCGGCGCGGGCGGCGGCGATGGCGAGCGCGAGCGGCAGCCGCGAGCAGCTGGCGATGACCTGGCGGACGGCGTCAGGGTCGGTTGCCAGCCTTGGCCGGCCGAGCCGGGCCGCCAGCATGTCCGCGGCGTCGGCGGCAGTGAGCAAATCAAGGCGCAGCAGGCTGGCACCGTCGGTGACCGCGAGGCCAGCAAGCTCGGCCCGGCTGGTGACCAGGACAAAGCTGGCCGGGGCGGCGGGGAGCATGGGCCTGACCTGCTCGGCGTCAAAGGCGTTGTCCAGAACGATCAGCAGCTGACGGCCGGCGACCAGGCTGCGGTACAGCGCCGCCCGCGCCGCGGCGGCCGGCGGCAGCTCGCCAGGCGCCACGCCGAGCGCGTCGAGGAAGCCGCGGATGACTTCGTCTGGCGCCAGCGGCGTGCCGGACGGATCGTAGCCGCGCAGGTTGACGTACAGCTGGCCGTCAGCGAACCGGTCTGCCACCAGGTGCGCCCAGTGCAGCGCCAGTGTCGTCTTGCCGACACCGCCGGTGCCGCAGATCGCCGTGATCGCTACCGTGCCCGTCGCCTGGTCCTCGCCGCCGGATGCCGCCGGCGAGGACGGTGCGCCAGCCGCCGCGCTGTTCCTGGTCACCAGGGTGTCAAGCGCGGCGAGCTCCGCGCTGCGGCCGGCGAACTGGCGCAGGTCGGCCGGCAGCTGCCGTGGCGTCGCGAGGCTGCCGTCGCGCCGCGGCCTTAGCTGTCCGGCCACCGCCCGGCCCGGCTCCGGGAGCGTGAGGGCAGGATCAGAACGCAGGATCCGTGCCTGCAAGTCGCGCAGTTCGGGGCCCGGGTCGATGCCGAGCTGGTCCGCCAGCATCCGCTGCGCCTCTTGATAAGACTCCAGCGCCTCGGCCTGCCGCCCGGTCCGGTACAGCGCCAGCATCAGCTGCCAGCGCAGCCGCTCGCGCAGCGGGTGCTCGGCGACCAGGGCGGCCAGCCGGGCCGCGGTGCTCGCCGCGAGTCCCGCTGCCAGCTCGGCGCTGGCCTGGCTCTCTACCGTCGCCATCCGCTGCTCGTCCAGCGCTGCGGCCATGGCGTCCAGCTGCGGCGACATCCCGGTGACGTCGGCCAGCGCCGGGCCGCGCCACAGCGCGAGCGCCAGCTCGAGCTCGATCACCGCCGCATGCGGCCGCCTGGCCGGCGCGCAGCAGTTCCTGGCCAGACGCGGTCAGCCGGGAGAATTCGTGCACGTCAAGCCGGTGCCCGTTGAGAGCGAGCAAGTATCCCGGCTGGCGCGTCACCAGCCGCGGGCCAGGTCCTGACTCGTGCCACTGCAGCCGGGACCTGAGCTGATGTACCCGCGCGTGCAGGTTCCGCTCCCGCTGCCTGGATGGCTCTTCCTGCCAGAGCGCCTCGATCAGCGTGGCGGTCGGGACGACCCGGCCCGCGGACAGGGCAAGCAGCGCGAGCAACGCCAGCAAGCCGCGCTGCCTGACTGGCACCGGCGCGCCGCCGGCGAGTACCTCCACCGGACCGAGAAGTGCGACCATGGTCCTATCGCCATCGGCCGGTCCTGGCTCCATTGCCGGAGCATAAGTCTTGGCAAGTCCGGCGAGTAGCCAAGTTACGCCCGAAGATGCCGCATATCGGTTCCGCCGAATGGTCGAATGCGCTGAGTGACCACTGCTGCGCGGTAGGGTGCCAACGACGGTGGCCGCGAGCCGTGGCATGTCCATGGCCTGGTGGCCAGTGGCTGGGAGGAGTCGGCAGGTGTACCTGAAGACCCTCACCGTGCGCGGATTCAAATCGTTCGCGTCGGCCACCACGCTCAGGTTCGAACCCGGCATCACCTGCATCGTCGGCCCGAACGGCTCCGGCAAGTCCAACGTCGTCGACGCGCTCGCCTGGGTGATGGGCGAGCAGGGCGTCAAGCCGCTGCGCGGCGGCAAGATGGAGGACGTCGTCTTCGCCGGCACGGCCGGCCCGCACTTGGCCGCGCCGAGGTCACGCTGACCATCGACAACAGTGACGGCGCGCTGCCGATTGACTATGCAGAAGTCACCATCAGCCGGCTGCTGTTCAGGTCCGGGCAGAGCGAATACGCGATCAATGGCGACAACTGCCGCCTGCTGGATATCGCCGAGTTGCTGTCGGACACGGGCCTTGGCCGGGAGATGCACGTCATCGTCGGCCAGGGTCAGCTGGACGAGGTGCTCAACGCGGGGCCAGAGACCCGTCGCGCGCTGATCGAGGAAGCCGCGGGCGTCCTGAAGCACCGCCGCCGCAAGGAAAAGGCGGTGCGCAAGCTCGACGCGATGCAGGCGAACCTGACCCGGCTCGTCGACCTGACGGCTGAGCTTGGCCGCCGGCTCAAGCCACTCGGCCGCCAGGCTGAGATCGCCAGGAAGGCCGCGGTCATCCAGGCCGACCTGCGGGACGCGAAGCTGCGGTTGCTGGCCGACGACTATGCCTCGCTCGCTGCCGTGCTAGTGCAGGATCAGACGGACGAGAGTGCCGCCGTGGCGGTAAAGACAGCGCTGGAAGCCGGACTAGCGGAGGCCCGCCGCTGGAGGCCGAGCTCGAGGCGGCCGAGCTGCAGCACGCGCCGCGGCTGGCAGCGGCGCAGGAAGCGTTCTTCGCGCTGTCCGGGCTCGCCGAGCGCACCCGCGGCATGCAGGACCTGGCGACCGAGCGGCACCGGCACCTGTCAGCGCCCGAGCCGCAGCGGGCTGGCCGTGACCCGGAGGAACTTGCCGCGGAGGCCGCGCAACTGCGGGAGCAGGAAAAAGACCTGGCGCTGCGGCTTGCCGCGGCACGCCAGCAGCTGACCATCGCGATCGCCGGCCGGACCAGGGCCGAGGCGGCGCTGACCGACAACGAGCGCAGGCTGGCCGCGGACGCCAAAGCCGCCGCGCAGCGGGCCGACCAGCTCGCCCGGCTGCGCAGCCAGGCCGAGTCGGCGTCCAGCCGGGCCGGCGCGGCGCAGGAAGAGGCAGGCCGGCTGGCCGAAGCGCAAGCGCAAGCACGTGCCAGGGCCGAGCAGGCCCAGGTTGAGTACGCCGCGCTGCAAGACCTGGTGTCCGGGCGCGAAGAAGGCCGCGCCGATCTGGCAGCAGCACACGAGCGGTCGTCCGCGGCGCTAACGACTGCCTCGGCAGCGGTCGCGCGGCTGCGCACGTCCGAGCACACTGCCAGCGACCAGCGAGCCGCGCTGCGGGCCAGGGCGCAGGCGCTGACCGAAGCGGTGACGAGCGGCGCTGATGCGTCCGACGTGCTGCTGGCCGGGCCAGGCGCGTTCGGGGGCGTGCTCGGGCCGCTGGCGCAGCTGCTGACCGTTACCGATGGCGCGCAAGAGGCCATCGCCGCTGCGCTCGGGGCCGCGGCAGGCTCGGTGGTCGTCGACGGACTCGACGCGGCGGCCCGCATCCTGGCCGAGCTGCGGCACCGCGATGC
This sequence comes from uncultured Actinomycetota bacterium, assembly GCA_963767215.1. Classification (GTDB taxonomy): domain Bacteria; phylum Actinomycetota; class Actinomycetes; order Streptosporangiales; family Streptosporangiaceae; genus JAJYUU01. Next base: position 278,418 of record CAVYDE010000005.1, on the reverse strand, counting down.
GGGCAAGGCCGGCCTCGTCGTCGCCTCACCGGCGCGGCCGAGTGCGAGGCTTCCTGACGACCTCGGGAGGCTGACGGCAGCTGCCGGGGTCGGCCACGTTACTCACGCTATGGATTGTGTGACCGCGCCGGCTGAACTCGCCGCGGCCGTCGCCGAGCTGCTCGGCAATGTCGTGGTTGTCGATGACCTCGCCGCGGGCCTGCTGGTGCTGCGGGCCGACCCGACGCTTCGGGTGGTGACGGCCGGCGGGGATGTGCTCGGCGCGCACTGGGCTCGCGGCGGCTCGGCGGCCGGGCAGAGCCTGCTGAGCCTGCGCGCGGCCGCGAGCCAGGCCACCTCGCAGCTGGGCGAGGCGGAGAGCCGGTGCCTGCGGGCCGAGCGGCAGCTTGCCGCCGCGCTGGAGGATGAGGATCAGGCCAGGCAGGTGCTTGCCGAGGCCGCGGCCGAAGTGCAGCAGGCCGACGCGGCCGCTGCCGAGACGTCAGGCAAGCTCGGGTCGCTGGCCGGGCGTGCGAGGGCGGCGCGCGACGAGATGGGACGGCTGACCGCGGCGATCGCCGCCGCGGAGAAGTCCGCGCAGCAGAGCCTGGCCCAGGTCGAGGACGCGCGCGCCCGGCTAGCCGAGCAGGAGGCCAGGCAGGCAGAGACTGCAGGGCAGGCCGAGATGGCAGGGCGCGCGGACGACGAGCAGGCTGCCGATGCGGCGCCAGCCGGGCGCCAGCAGCTCGCCGACGACGCTGTTGCCGCGCGCGGCCTGGAGATGGAAGCCAGGCTCGAGGTCCGCACGGTCGAGGAACGCCAGCGCGCGATCTCAGGTCGCGCCGAAGCGCTGGCCTCGGCGGCGGTGGCCGAACGCCAGGCCGCGGCTCGCGCGCTGGCCAGGGCGGAGCGCCGGGCAGCGGGCGCGCTGGTCGCCAGCGCGGTCGCCGAGGGCGCCAGGATCGCGCTGGCCAGCATCGAGCAGTCGGCTGCGGCCGCTGACGCCGACCGGCAGGCCGCGGAGGCGGCGCACAAAGGCCGCGACGGCGAGCTGAAGGCGGTCAGGACCAGGATTCGCGACGCTGCCGAAGAGCTGGAGAAGGTGGTCGACAGCGCGCACGGAGCGCAGCTGGCGCGGACCACGCGCCAACTCCAGCTCGAGCAGATCGCCGCGCGGGCGCTGGAGGAATACGCCACCGAGGCGGACGCGCTGGTCGCCGAGTACGGGCCGGAAGTGCAGGTCCCCGGCGATGACGAGAGCCAGCTCGCGGTGCCCTTCGACCGTCAGGCGCAGGAGAAGCGCGCCCAGCACGCACAGCGTCAGCTTGACCAGCTCGGCAAGGTCAACCCGCTGGCACTGGAGGAATTCGCGGCGCTGGAGGAACGGCACGCTTTCCTGGTAGCCCAGCTCGAGGACCTGAAGAAGACACGGCGCGACTTGCTGACGGTGATCAGGGAAGTCGACGAGCGCGTGCAGCAGGTCTTCACCGCAGCCTATGCCGACATCGCCGATGAGTTTGAGGCCATCATTGCCCGGCTGTTCCCCGGCGGAGACGGCCGCCTGGTGCTGACCGATCCCGATGACATGCTAGGCACCGGCATCGACATCGAGGCCAGGCCGCCCGGCAAGAAGGTCAAGCGGCTGTCACTGCTGTCGGGTGGCGAGCGGTCGCTGACGGCCATCGCGTTCCTGGTCGCCATCTTCAAGGCGAGGCCGTCCCCGTTCTATGTTCTGGACGAGGTAGAGGCGGCGCTCGATGACACCAACCTGCAGCGGCTGCTGGAGATCCTGGCCGAATTGCGTGACGTCTCGCAGCTGATCATCGTCACGCACCAGAAGCGGACAATGGAAGTCGCTGACACGCTGTACGGGATCAGCATGCGCGGCGACGGCGTGTCCACGGTCATCAGCCAGCGGTTGCGCGAGCGGGAGACAGTCTGAGCCGCGACCCTCGGCGGCGGTCTGTCAGACTGGTTGCGCCATGGTTCACGATCTCATTTACGTCGTCGTCGCTGTAGCTGTCGCGGGCGGCGGCACCGCAGGCCTCGTTCCTTACTTCCGGTCACGCCGCCGGTCACTGCCGCCCGGTCGGGATGACGGCGGCGGCGTGGGCACGCTGGAGCGCCCGCCCGACGCTGAGTACGGCGAGGCCGGGCCCGGCACGCTGGCGCCGCCTGAGGATGCGTCCGGCGCCGACGTGCTCGCGCCGCCGGACGTGGCGGAGGTGCCAGCAAGCGTCGTCGAGAGGCCGCCGCCATCAGCGGGGCGGCTGGCGCGGCTGCGCAGCCGGCTCGCCCGTTCGCAGTCGGCGATCGGCACGGTGCTGCTGAACCTGATCTCTGCCGGCAAGCTCGACGAGCAAGCCTGGGAGGAGATCGAGGACACCCTGATCACCGCGGACATGGGCGTCGGCCCGGCCCGCGAGCTGGTCGAACAGCTCAAGACCGAAGTCAAGGTGGCCGGCTCGCAAGACCCGGCCGAGGTCAAGGCGCTGCTGCGGAATGCCCTCATCGGCATGGTCAACCCCGACCTGGACCGGACGCTACGGCTGGCCAGGCACGGCGACCGGCCGTCAGTGGTGCTGATCGTCGGCGTGAACGGCACGGGCAAGACCACCGCCTGCGGCAAGCTGGCCAGGGTTCTGGTCGGTGACGGCAAGACTGTCGTGCTGGGCGCCGCCGATACCTTCCGCGCCGCGGCAGCCGAGCAGCTGGAGACCTGGGGTGAGCGGGTCGGCGCGCAGGTAGTGCGGTCGGACCGGGAAGGCGCTGACCCGGCCAGCGTCGCGTTCGAGGCGGTCAACGTCGGTATCCAGCAAGGCGTTGACACGGTCATCGTCGACACGGCAGGGCGGCTGCATACCAAGACCGGGCTGATGGACGAGCTTGGCAAGATCAAGCGGGTAATCGAGAAGCACGGCACGGTGGACGAGGTCCTGCTCGTGCTCGACGCGACCACAGGCCAGAACGGTATGCGGCAAGCGCGCGTGTTCGCCGAGGTAGTCGATATCACCGGAATGATCCTGACCAAGCTCGACGGCACCGCTAAGGGCGGCATCGTCATCCAGGTGCAGCGCGAGCTCGGGGTGCCGGTGAAATTGATAGGTCTCGGCGAGGGTCCCGACGACCTGGCCTTCTTCGACCCAGAGGTGTTCGTCGACGCGATCTTGGGCGACTAGGCGCTCGCGGGCCGCGGGCCGCCTGGATTGGCGGCAGGAATGGCCGACGCGGCGTTGACTGAGGCCCGCCCGGCGATTCGCGGGGTAATTCATTTTGCATTCTGCAAACCCTGCACCAGCGGCGCCGCCGGTCCCTAAGATGGTCTCAGCGCTGCATCTCAACGCGCCGGGACCGTGACTCGCGGTTCGGGCCAGAGATGCAGCGCCTTCCATTACGGCAGGCAGCGGATAATGCCCAAGCAAGCAGCGAATGACGCGGCCGAATCGGCGGAATCTGACCGGCATAGCCGGTTCAGCGTGCCTGTCCTGACACCGGTCCAGGCGCAATTGCGCCCCGTATCCAGGTCCGCCGCGCTCGCGCCGCGGGCTGCCGGACCGGGCACGGGCCTGCAGCCTGCGTGCGGGGCGCCGCCCACCCGATAGCCTGGGACCAGCAAGCGTCTTCGGGAGGACGGCAGCACCACGTGTTCGAAACACTTTCCGATCGGCTTAACCAGGTCTTTTCCTCGCTGCGCGGCCGCGGCCGGCTGTCGCAGGCCGACATCGATGCCACCTGCCGCGAGATCAGGATCGCGCTGCTGGAGGCTGACGTTGCGCTGCCGGTAGTCCGCGAGTTCATGGCCAAGGTCCGCGAGCGGGCTGGCGGTTCTGAGGTCTCCGATTCGCTCAATCCGGCTCAGCAAGTCATCAAGATCGTCAATGAGGAACTCGTCGCGATCCTCGGCGGCGAGACCAGGCGACTGCGCTTCGCCAAGGTGCCGCCCACCGTGATCATGCTGGCTGGCCTGCAGGGCTCCGGTAAGACCACGCTGGCCGGCAAGCTGGCGCTGTGGCTGAAGTCGCAGGGCAACACGCCGCTGCTCGTGGCCTGTGACCTGCAGCGTCCCAACGCCGTGCAGCAGTTGCAGGTGCTCGGCCAGCAGGCTGGGGTGCAGGTCTTCGCGCCCTTCCCTGGCAGTGGCGTGGGCGATCCGGTCCAGGCGGCCAATCTGGGTATCGCCGAGGCCCAGCACAAGCAGCACAACGTCGTGATCATCGACACGGCCGGCCGCCTTGGCATCGACCAGCAGATGATGCAGCAGGCCGCCGACATCAGGGACGCGACGGACCCTGATGAGATCTTGTTCGTCGTCGACGCCATGATCGGCCAGGACGCGGTACAGACGGCACAAGCGTTCCTGGACGGCGTCGGCTACGACGGCGTCGTGCTGACCAAGCTCGACGGCGACGCGCGCGGTGGCGCGGCTCTGTCCATCGCCCAGCTCACCGGCAAGCCGGTGATGTTCGCCGGGACCGGGGAGAAGCTGGAGGACTTCGACGTCTTCCATCCGGACCGGATGGCGTCCAGGATCCTCGACCTCGGCGACGTGCTCACGCTGATCGAGCAGGCCGAGCGCACGTTCGACCAGGATCAGACGGCCGCGATGGCCGACAAGCTGGCCTCGGGTGAGGGCTTCACGCTCGAGGACTTCGTCGACCAGCTGGCCATGGTCCGCAAGCTCGGGCCGATCGGCAACCTGCTCGGCATGCTGCCCGGTGCCGCCCAGAACCGGGATGCGCTCAGTCAGGTCAACGACAAGGACCTGGACAGGGCCGCGGCCATCGTGAACTCCATGACCGTGGCGGAACGCCGCACCCCGAAGATCATTAACGGATCCCGGCGGGCCAGGATCGCGGCCGGCTCCGGCGTGACAGTCGGTGAGGTCAATCAGCTGATCGTGCGGTTCCTCGAGGGCCAGAAGATGATGCGCCAGATGATGGGCGGCATACCCGGCATGCCCGGCATGCGACGGCAAAGCAAGACGAGGGGCAAGCCGAAGAAAAAGGGCAAGGGTGGCGGCAGGCCAGCCGGCACCGGACGCAGCGGCACAGCAACGACCGCGCGGCAGGCGCTGGAGCAGCAAGCGGGACTTGACCACGCCGCCGGGGCCGGCGCTGGCGCCGGCGCCGGTACCGGCTCTGTCGCCGGGACCGGACCAGCAGCGCTGCCGGGCGGCTTCGGCGGACTGCCTGGCCTCGGTGGTGACGGGTCGCTCAAGCTGCCTGCCGGATTCCCCGCCCAGCAGCGGAACGTGCCGCCTGCTTTCCGCGGCCGGCCGGAAAAGAAGGGCCGCTAGCTGGCCCAGAAGACCGCAAGTGGCCTCGTGATTACGCTCAGGCGGGAGTCGTCTGGCAGAATGTGACCGCTACGCTCGGCCGCGCGGGGCCCTCTCTAACCTGCGGAGGCCGGCACCATCTGGGCAGCAGCCCGTCCGGACCTCACCCGGACACGACCTGCCCGCACCAATTTGCTGGGAGAAGACCACAGCCGTGGCTGTCAAGATCAAACTGAAGCGCATGGGCAAGATCCGCGCGCCGTATTACCGGATCGTCATCGCCGACTCCCGCACTAAGCGGGATGGTCGCGCGATCGAGGAGATCGGCAAATACCACCCGAAGTCCGAGCCGTCGTTCATCGAGGTCGACTCGGCGCGCGCCCAGCACTGGCTGTCCGTCGGCGCGCAGCCGACCGACCCGGTCCGCAAGATCCTGGAGATCACCGGCGACTGGCAGAAGTTCAAGGGCCTGCCTGGCGCTGAGGGCACGCTGCGCGTCGCCGAGCCCAAGGCTGACCGCAAGGTGGCCTTCGCCGCTGCCGTCGCCGAGAACCTGGTCGAGGGCGGAGCGAAGACAAAGCCGAAGGCCAGGGCCGAGGCAAAGTCGGCCGACGCAAAGTCGGCCGACGCGAAGGCGGAGAAGGCGCCGCAGCGCGCCAGGAAGCCAGCCGCTGAGAAGAGCGCCGCAGCTCAGACCGACGAGGCCGCGCCGAGTGCGCCAGCCGCCGCGGCCGAGCCTGCTGACTCGGCGCACGCGGACACCGCTCCCGCAGAGACGGCGCCCGCAGAGACGGCGCCGCCGCGGAGACTGCGCGCAGCGCCGTTGCGGACACCGCAACTGCGGACGCGGCCCCCGCCGAGGCCGCTTCGGCGGCGGCAGCGGACGAGCCGGAGGCAGCGGCGCCGGCCGGTGACGAGGCAGAAGGCAGCGGAGCCTGACATGCTCGAAGAGGCCCTGGAACATCTGGTCAAGGGCATAGTCGAGCACCCCGATGACGTCCAGGTCGGCAGCCGCGGTTTGCGCCGCGGGCGCGTGCTCGAGGTCCGCGTGCACCCTGACGACCTGGGCAAGGTCATCGGGCGCGGCGGCCGCACGGCGCGGGCGCTGCGGACCGTGATCGGCTCGCTGGCTGGCAACAACTACGTCCGCGTCGATCTCCTGGATACCGACGAGGTCCGCTAGCAGCCATGCAGCTAGTGATCGGCCGGATTTCCAGGCCGCACGGCGTCCGCGGCGAGGTCATTGTCGACGTGCGGACCGACGATCCTGAGCTGAGGTTCGCCGCGGGCGCTGTCGTCATGACCGAGCCCGCGGCGGCCGGCCCGCTCACCATCGCCTGGGCCCACCGCCATTCGGGACGGCTGCTTGTCCAGTTCAACGGCTTCGAGGACCGGAACGTGGCCGACGACCTGCGCGGTGTCCTGCTGCTCGTGGATTCGGCTGAGCTCGAGGACGTCGGCGATCCTGATGAATTCCGCGATCATCAGCTGATCGGGCTCACAGTGCAAACTGTGGCGGGTGAGCAGGTTGGCACGGTGGCGGACGTCCTGCATCACGGCCAGAACCTGCTGGTGGTCAGCGGCAGCGGGGCGCGGGCCGGTGCGGAGATCATGATCCCGTTCGTCACGGCTATCGTTCCCGTCGTCGACCTGCGGGCTGGCCAGTTGCTGATCGACCCGCCGCCTGGCTTGCTCGATCCCGAGGCGGCCGTCTAAGCGGAAGGCAAGCGCTGATGCGGATCGACATCATCACGATCTTCCCTGAGTACTTCGGGCCGCTGAACGTCTCGCTGATCGGGAAGGCCGCCAGCCGGGGTGACATCACCTTCGGGATCCACGACCTGCGCGGCTGGACGCGTGATGTTCACCACACTGTCGACGACGCCCCGTTCGGCGGCGGCCCTGGCATGGTGATGAAGCCGGAGCCCTGGGGCGAGGCCCTCGATCACCTCGCTCCGGCCGGCTCAGACCCGCTGCTGGTCATCCCCACCCCGGCCGGGGTGCCGTTCACCCAGCAGCGCGCGGCCAGCTACGCCAGCGAGCCTTGGCTGATCTTTGCCTGCGGTCGCTACGAAGGCATCGACGGCCGGGTTACCGACGACGCCAGGTCCCGGCTGCGGGTCGAGGAGATCAGCATCGGCGACTACGTGCTGGCGGGCGGCGAGCCTGCCGTCCTCGTCATGACCGAGGCCATCGGCCGGCTGCTGCCTGGTGTGCTGGGCAACACCGAGTCCGCGGCCGACGACTCCTTCGGATTCGGGAGCGCTGCCGGGGATTCGATGACCGGCCTGGTCGAGGGGCCCGCCTACACCAGGCCGAGGGTCTGGCGAGACCAGGAGGTACCGCCCGTGCTCTTGTCCGGGGATCACGGCGCCATCGCCAGATGGCGCCGGGACAGCGCGCTGCGGCGCACTGCCCGCAACCGCCCTGACCTGATCGGCAGACTGCTAGCTGACCCGGCGGTCTCCGGCCTTCCCGCCTCCGCCCGCCTGGCGGCTAGCAGCCCAAAGACGCTTAATGATCATGATCGTGCGGTGCTGGCGCAGGCTGGCTTTCCGGTTACTGGTGAAGATGTGGCACACTAAAAGGCACTGCCCCGCCGCTGGCGTAGTTCGCGGGGAGTCGCCGGGCACCGCCTGGGGGCACTGACCGAGGCAGCAAAGACCGATCCAGCGCGTTCGCAGGCGTGCGCTGATGACTATTGAGGAAACCGCAGCGATGCACACCGCGATTGCCGAGCTTGAGCAGGCTCAGATCCGTTCCGACGTGCCGGGGTTCCGGCCCGGCGACACCCTGAAGGTGCACGTGAAAGTCACCGAGGGCAGCCGCTCTCGGATCCAGGTCTTCCAGGGCGTGGTGATCCGCCGCCAGGGCGGCGGCGCGCGCGAGACGTTCACCGTCCGCAAGGTCAGTTACGGCGTCGGCGTGGAGCGGACGTTCCCGGTCCACACGCCGGCGATCGACAAGATCGAGGTTGTGACCCGCGGCCGGGTCCGGCGCGCGAAGCTGTACTACCTGCGCGATCTGCGCGGCAAGGCTGCCCGCATCCGGGAGCGCCGCGAGATTACGCCGACGAAGTAGTACGTCCGCGCGTCCGGCCTGCATCGTCGATGCTGGCCGGGCGAGTTCTGTCCTAACCGCGGGCTGGCGGCGCTGTCTGCCCTGGTGACGCGGTCGCCTATCCTCGCCCAGAAGGTGAGCCCGAATGCCCCCTGCCAGCGAGGATTGCGGCGTGGCCAGCCGGGTACCGGCTCATGTCAGCTAGGGACTCCGCCGACGAGACCGGGGTCGCGTCCGGCCCGCCGGGCACAGCCGGCCCGGCGGCCGTCAGTCGCCGGCCAGCGGTCCAGCCGCTCGCTGCTGCGGGAGCTGCCGATCCTGCTCGTGGTAGCGCTGGTCATCGCGATAGTGATCAAGACTTTCGTCGTGCAGGCCTTCGTGATCCCGACCGGTTCCATGCAGAACACGCTGGCGATCGGTGACAAGGTCCTGGTCAACAAGCTCGTCTATCACTTCCGCAGCATCCGCCCTGGCGACATCGTGGTGTTCGACGGGTCCGGCAGCTGGGATGCTCCCGCGCCGTCAGACCCTGGCGAGAACCTGCTGGCGCGCGGCTACGACGACACCCTGCGCAAGGTGTTCGACTCGGTGGGCGGGCTCTTCGGCACCCCTATCGGCCAGACCGACTACGTCAAGCGCGTCATCGGCGTGCCGGGCGATCACGTCGTCTGCTGCACTGCCGCGGGACATTACGGTTAACGGTGCCGCACTGCATGAGCAGTCGTACCTGTACCCGGGGGACCGGCCAGGCAGCGCGCCGCTCGGTATTCCTGGCCGATTCAACGTGAAGGTACCGCCCGGCTACCTCTGGGTGCTCGGCGACCACCGCAGCATCTCTGATGATTCGCGCGGCCACGAGGAAGACCCAGGAAACGGCATGATCCCCGAGAGCCAGGTCATCGGCCGTGCCTTTGCGATCGCCTGGCCGCCGAGCCGGTGGCGGATCCTGCCGGTGCCGCCTACCTTCGAGCAGCCGGGCGTTGTCCTGCCCGCCGGGCCGGCAGCCGGGCAGTCGCAAGCCGCCGGTGGTCTTGCGGTAGCGCAGGGAGCGACTGTCCGCCCCGGGGGGCCGCATCTCCCGCTGACGGCCGGGTTCGCCGGGGCCATCCCGCTGACCTGGCTGCAGCGCCGGGTGCGGCGGCGTACCGGCGGCCCCGGTTTGGAAGGACGCGGGAATGGAAGCTGAGACTGTGTGGTCATGGTGCGGAGAGGAACCACCCGAGCGGCGGCAGGTGGCGCTCGGCGCTAGCGGCATCGGCCCGTTTGCGGCGATAGGCTCAACTCGATGATGAGCGACGATCAGAGCAGTCAGGATCGGCTGACCGGCGGATCCGGTTCGCCGGACCTGGACGCCACCACTGACCCAGGCATCACGCCTGCCGGATACACCAGCGACCCGTCGCTGGGGGCCGGCGGCCCTGCGCCCAGCGGCCCCGTGCCCGACCCCGACCAGGACCCCGACCGGCGGGCTGCGGCTAAGGCTGCGGCGGCCCGCCGCAGCCGGTCGACGTGGCGTGAGCTGCCCATCCTGATCGTTGTCGCGCTCACCATCGCCCTGGTAATCAAGACCTTCGTCGTGCAGCCGTTCTTCATCCCGTCGTCATCGATGGAGAACACGCTGCTGATCGGTGACAAGGTCCTGGTCAACAAGCTGGTGTATCACTTTCGCAGCATCCAGCCCGGCGACATCATCGTATTCAACGGCGTCGGCTCCTGGGATCCGGCGCCGCCGCCGACAGTGACTGCGTCCGACCCGCTGGTGCGCGCCTATGACGCGACGCTGAAGCCGTTGTTCCACTCCATCGCCGGGCTGTTCGGCACGCCGCTCGGTCAGACCGACTACATCAAGCGGGTGATCGGCGTCGCGGGCGATCGCGTGGCCTGCTGCAACGCGAAGGGCCAGGTCACCGTCAACGGCGTCCCGCTGCAGGAATCCTCGTACCTGTATCCGGGCTCCGCGCCATCGCAGATCCGCTTCAGCAAGGTGGTCCCGGCGGGCCGGCTGTGGGTGATGGGAGACCACCGGGCGGTCTCTGACGACTCCCGGCTGCGGCAGACATCTCCTGGCGGTGGCACGATCCCCACGAACGAAGTCATCGGCCGGGCTTTCGTGATCGTCTGGCCGCCGGATCGCTGGCGGATCCTGCCGATCCCGTCGACCTTCGGCCAGCCGGGCATCAGCAAGTCTGCGTCTGCGGCGGCTCAGCAGTTGACGAGCGGACAGGCGGCGCAGTTGCTCGCGTCCCAGCCGAAGCCGGATGCGCCTTACCTGCCGATCGCGGCGGGATTCGCGGGCGCAGTGCCGCTGACCTGGCTGCAGCGCAGGGTCCGGCGAGGGTTCGCCGGGAAGGTCAGGGCCGGCCACCGCAAGCGGCGGAGATGACCGAACAGGCGGCCAGATACCAGCGCGCGGTTGGCTACACGCCACGGCGCAACTGCGGCCTGAGCGCGTACGAGCGCGTCCTGTCCAGGGCTGGCCTGGACCCGGTCGCGGGCGTAGACGAAGCCGGCCGGGGGGCGTGCGCCGGACCGCTCGTGGTGGCCGCGGTAGTGCTGAAGCCCGTCCCGGATTGCCAGGCTCACCGAACTGGCGGACTCCAAAGCACTAACGGTCAAGGCCAGGAATGCGGCGTATGCGCAGGTTGTGGATACGGCTCTGGACTGGAGTGTCGTCACGATCCAGGCCGCGGACATCGACCGCCTTGGCCTGCACGTCTGCAACGTCGCGGGGATGCGGCGGGCGCTGGCCGCGCTGTCCGTCAGGCCAGGCTACGTACTGACTGACGGCTTCCCTGTCCGCGGTCTGCCGGCTCCGTCGTTGGCCATGTGGAAGGGCGACCAGGTCGCCGCATGCATGGCAGCCGCCTCGGTGATAGCCAAGGTCACGAGGGATGCGCTCATGGGCGAGCTGGACAAGACTTTCCCGGCATACGGGTTCTCACGACATAAGGGATATTCAACGCCCAGTCACATGAAAGCGCTGGCGGAGCACGGCCCCTGCTATCAGCACAGGAAGTCGTTCGTCAACGTCCGCGGCCTGAGCCTCGACCTCATTGATGCGGTCTTGGCCAACTCCGATGCCTCGGACTCGTGCTACCCGCCTGGCAGTGGGCAGAATGGCCCTATCGTTGAGGTCATCGAGGAAACTGACTGGCCGACGGCAGGCCTCGCGGCGATGGCCCGCGGCGCCTGATCGGAGGGGAGAAGATGAGCGCGGAGGATCTCGAGAAGTACGAGACCGAGATGGAGCTGCAGCTCTACCGCGAGTACCGGGACGTCGTCGGCTTGTTCAGCCACGTCGTGGAGACTGAGCGGCGCTTCTACCTGACCAACCAGGTAGAGCTCAACGTGCGCCAAGCCGACAACGGCGAGGTCTTCTTCGAGGTCACGATGCAAGATGCCTGGGTTTGGGACATGTATCGGCCGGCGCGTTTTGTAAAGAATGTTCGTGTTGTCACCTTCAAGGATGTCAACGTCGAAGAGCTTGCTAAGAGCGATCTCGAGATTCCCGATCCCAAGTAGCGGCGCTCGGGCGCCCAGGTTTCCTTGAGCCCGCCGGTGCGAAGTCGTCCTGGAAAAGCACGATCTTTCCGGCCCCCAATCCCGCTGCCTGAATTGAGCCGACCGCGAACAAACGGCGGCTGCTCAGCAGAGTCACGGCGGATTTTCGATCGGCGGTGACGTCACGGCGGCCGTCGCAGCGGACCGTGGTGGCTGAACACCCGGCACTGGTGGCTGTACACCCGGCACTGACATTCTGACCAGCTGATCCACAACCCCTTGCCTGTTGTTCAGCGCTGTCCACAGCCCGGCGCCGCCCGCTGCCGCGACTAACCCTCCTCCGGCACCTTGGGCGACGGAGGTGATGCGCGGATGAACGCAAAGGATGCGCTCGGTCAACTCGGTGAGCAACTGGCAGCTACCTTCCTCACCGAGGCTGGCCTGACACTGCTCGCACGCAACTGGCGGTGCAAGGAAGGCGAGATCGACATCGTCGCCCTCGACGCCGCAACGCTAGTGATCTGCGAGGTCAAGACCCGATCCGGAGTCGGATTCGGCACACCGGTGGAAGCGATCACCTGGCAGAAGGCCAGGCGCCTGCGACGGCTGGCTGCAGCCTGGGCGAGGCAGAGCGGATCGTTCTTCGATGAGATCAGGATCGACGTTATCGGCGTGCTGGCGACCGGTTCTGGCGAGTTCAGCATCGATCACCTTCGGGGGGTGGCCTAGATGGCGCTCGCCCGTGGCTACGCGATGGCGCTCGCCGGAGTCCGGGCCCACGTCGTCGAGATCGAGGCCGACATTGAGAACGGCCTGGTGGGCCTGCAGATCGTCGGGCTGCCTGATACTGCCCTGCGCGAGGCCAGGGACCGGATCAGGTCTGCCATCATCAACAGCCAGCAAGCGTGGCCGCAGCGGCGGATCACTGTCGGCTTGTCACCGGCCAGCTTGCCCAAGCGCGGCAGCGGATTCGATCTTGGCATCGCGATGGCGGTGTTGTCTGCGGCTGGTTCGGTTCCGGCTGGCGCGCTGGCCGGGACGGTGTTTCTGGGTGAGCTGGGCCTGGACGGCCGGCTCCGGCCGGTACCGGGCGTGCTCCCGTCGATCGCGGCTGCTGCGGCGGCGGGGTTCGGGCGGGCTGTGGTGGCGCCCGACAATGCTGCCGAGGCGGCCCTGGTTCCCGGCCTGGTCGTGGTGTCCGGTGCCAGCCTGCGGGCCCTGATCGACTGGGCTAAAGGCGATGCCGGGCGCGGCGACGTGGTGGTCGTGGAGTCGGGTCCTGATGGCTTGCGGCCGCCTGTGCCCGTGGCCTCGGAACCGGTGCAGCACCGTGACCTGGCCGACGTGGTCGGTCAGCCGGTGGCGCGGCGGGCGGCGGAGATCTGCGCGGCTGGCGGGCATCACATGCTGATGCTGGGGCCACCGGGTGTCGGCAAGACGATGCTGGCGGAGCGGTTGCCGACGATTATGCCGGGGCTGGAGCCGGCGGCGGCGCTGGAGGTGAGTGCTATTCATTCGGTGGCGGGGGTGCTGGCGCCGGATCGGCCGCTGGTGACCGAGCCGCCGTTTTGCGCGCCGCATCATACGGCGACCAAGGCGGCGATCGTGGGTGGTGGCAGCGGCCTGGTCCGGCCGGGCGCGGCGTCGCTGGCGCATCATGGGTGCCTGTTCCTGGATGAGGCGCCGGAGTTTGACCGGGATGTGCTGGACGCGTTGCGGCAGCCGCTGGAGTCGGGGGAGGTGCTGGTGGCCCGGTCGGGGCTGACGGCGCGGTTCCCGGCCAGGTTCACGCTGGTGCTGGCGGCTAACCGGTGTCCGTGCGCGCGGGGTTCGGGGACCGGCGCGGGGTGTGTGTGCACGCCGCTGGCGCGGCGGCGGTACCTGGCCAGGTTGTCGGGGCCGTTGCTGGACCGGGTGGATGTGAAGGTGGAGTTGCTGCCGGTAGGCCGGGCGGAGTTGCTCAGTGACCGTCAGCTGGCTGAACCGAGCACGGTGGTGGCCGGGCGGGTCGCGGAGGCGCGGGCCCGTGCGGGGCGGCGGCTGGCCGGGACGCGGTGGCGGCTGAACGCGGAGGTTCCGGGGACGGAGCTGCGGCGCAGTTTCCGTCCGGCCGCGGGGGCGCTGGCGCCGCTGGAGCGGGCCATGGATCTGGGGCAGATCAGCGCCCGCGGCGCGGACCGGATCATCCGGATGTCGTGGACCCTGGCCGACCTGGCCGGCCAGGACAAGCCGCGGCTCGCCGAGATCGGCCACGCGCTCGGCCTCTGGCTCGGCGCATCGATATGACCACGAGCCCAGCGAGCGCGGGGGACTGGGGGCGCCGTGCTAGGCGGTGACCGTGCACCTTTTTGGCGCCCGTGGCGGATAACTTTCTGACGGAGCAGGGAGGCAAAGGGACCGGATCAGGCCGGTCATCATCAACAGCCAGCAAACATGGCAGCAGCGGCGGATAACCGTCGGGCTGTCGCCGGCCAGCCTGCCCAAGCGGGGCAGTGGCTTTGATCTCGCAACACAGCTACCACACTTATCAGCATTTAACGGCTGTCGCACCTCAGCGCGCAGTACGCGCGCGGCGCCGTGTCTGTGCAGCAGGCATCGTGAAGTCGAAGATCGCCAGCTACAAGGCACCCCGGTCGGTCGGTTCGTCGACAGCCTGTCCATGAGGAGACCGGCAAGCTGTTAAATCCGAGCTGAAGGCCGCTTACGCGAATGCCAGTTAACTAACCAGCAAAAAAATGACAGAATGGCTGTCAATGGCAGGCCAGGTGCCTGCGGATACGTGGCATTCCGGCCATCTGGCTCGCCTGGCCGGGCGGCCACGGGGGGTGGGGTGCGCGATGGGCTTCCGAACGCTGGGCGCGACCGCCCGGGCGGGCCGCGAGCTGAGCCGGATCCGCCTGGCGTTAAGGACAGGTGATCGCGCGGCGATCACGGCCGGCGCGCAAGGCCTGATTCAGGCCGTCGGCGCGTTGCCCGACGGTAACGACGTCAGGCGGGCCTGCCTGGACACGCTGCACGATGAGGTCAAGAGCCTCTGCGACCATGGGACCGCCGAGCAGATTGACCGGGCGGTGCTGGCCTGCCAGTCCGCGGTGGCCGCGGCGCCGCAGTCAGATCCCGGCCTGCTGGCCCGCCTGCTCGTGGACGAGGCCATGGCGCTGCTCACGCGATTCGAGCGGACCGGGGTCGCCGCGGACCTGGTCGCGATGACCGACGCGCGGTGCCGGGCGGCGGACGTTGTCCCCACCGGCGACCCGGTGCGCGGCCAGGTGCTGCAGATCGCCGCTAGCGGCCTGCTGATGCGATTCCAGCTGCTGCACGCCGCGGCCGATCTTGACCCGGCGATCGACTTCGGCCGCGCCGCGCTGGCGGACGACCCGCTGGACCGGGCCGTGGCGCTGAGCAACCTGGGGCTGACGCTGCGGTTCCGTTACGAGCAGCGCGGTGACCCGGCGGACCTGACCGCGGCGGTGCGTGACGGCGAGGAGGCTACCACTGCCGCCCCGGCAGACGACCCGCGGCTGGCTTCGTACCTGTCGAACTACAGCAGCGCGCTGCTCATGCGGTTTGAGCAGCGCGGCGGCCAGGGGGACCTGCAGGCCGCGCTGACGGCCAGCGATCAGGCCCTGGCGGCAGCCCAGCGCGACGACCCGGCACGGCTCCCCGCCTGCCTGACTACCCGCGCCATCGCCCTGCGGTTCGAGGCCGCCAGGACACTCGCGCCGGCCGATATTCAGTCCGCGGTCGATGCCGCCCGGCAGGCCGCCGACCGGCTCGACGCCGAGACGGCCGTGCTGGCCGAGATCGGTACGCACTGCCTCTCCAATCTCTCCATCTGCCTGCTGCTGCGCTACGAGGCGGGCGGCGGCACGCAAGACGATCTTGATCAGGCGATCAGGCAGAGCAAGCGGGCGGCGGACCTGGCGGCCGGACCTGACGCCGGCAAGTACCTGACGAACTACGGCAGCTTTCTGCTGCGCAGATTCCAGCTGCTCGGCGAGGCGGCCGACTTGTCCGCGGGCATCGATGCCTGCCAGGCGGCCGTAAACGCGCTGCCCGAGGGCGCCCCGGTCCGGGTCAGGTGCCTGGGCAACCTGGCCAACGCACTGATGGCCCGATGGCAGCGCAGCCAGTCAGCTGACGATCTGGACCGCGCCGTCACGGCCGGCCGGGCCGCCCTGACCGAGAGCCCGGCCGATGATGCCAACCGCGGCAGCTACCTGAACGGCCTGGCCCAGGTCCTGGTCCTGCGGCCGGGCGGGCCGTCGGACGGCGAGCTGGCCGAGGCAGCCGACCTCAGCGCGCAAGCGGTTGCCGCCGCTGCGGCCGGCAGCGCCGAGCAGGCCATGTTCCTGGCTGGCCGGTGCCTGGTCATGCTGCTGAAGTTCGGGCTGGACGGCCAGCCGGCTGACCTGGATGAAGCCGTCAGCGCAGCCCGGCGGGCGGTCGCGCTCACCCCGGCCGGCCATCAGTTCCGCGCGCTGTACCTCGGCCGGCTGGGATTCGCCCTGCTCGCCCGACTCGGACTGCAGCCCAGCAGCGAGGATGAGAGCGAGGCGGAGAGCGCAGGCCGCGAGGCGGCAGCGATCACGACGGCGCCGCCCGCCCTCCGCGCGGCCGCGGCGGCCATGTCGGGGCAAATGGCAGCCGGCCGTGCGGACTGGGCCGATGCCATCGAGGCCTACCGGACGGCGGTCGAACTGCTCGGGCAAGTGGCACCCCGCGGGCTGAGCCGGGCCGACCAGGAGCATGAGCTCGCCCAGCTCACCGGCCTCGGCTCCCGGGCGGCCGCGTGCTGCCTTGAGGCCGGCCTGCTCTGGCGGCGCAGCTGCTGGACCACGGGCGCGGCGTCCTGCTGGGCCAGGCGTTGGACGAGCGCACCGACCTCACCGCCCTCGCGTCCAGCAGACCCGACCTGGCCGCGCGCTTCGGCCAGCTGCGCGATCAGCTCGATCCGGCCGGCCTGCCCGCCGCCGCTTCCGCGCTGGCGGCCGGACCGGACGGCCAGCAGGCGGCGAACGCGGCGGCGAGCCGGCAGGCCGAGCAGCGCCGCGACACGGCCGGGGCCTTCGACGCCCTGCTGCAGAAAGTGCGCGGCCTGGCCGGCTTCGGCCGCTTCCTGCTGCCGCCCACGACCGAGGAACTGCTGACCGCCTCGGCCCGGGGCCCGGTCGTGATGATCACCGTCGACCAGATCCGCTCCGACGCGCTCGTGCTGACCTCCGACCACGGGCTCCAGGTCATCAAGCTGCCCGCGGTGTCACCCGAGGCCGTCGCGGCGCAGACTGTCTCGTTCCTATCCGCGCTGCGCGCTATCCGGGATGCCGCGCCGGACACCGACGATACCGCCGAAGCCAGCCTGACGGGCGTGCTCGGCTGGCTGTGGGACAACATCACCGGACCCGTGCTGGACGAGCTCGGACTCACCGGCACGCCCGGCGCCGGCCAGGCGTGGCCGCGGATCTGGTGGTCGCCGTCCGGCATGCTCTCGTTCCTGCCGCTGCATGCGGCCGGTCACCACGACACGTGCTTCGACGATTGCCCGCTGACCGTGCTGGACCGGGTCGTGTCGTCCTATACCGCTACGGCCAAGGCGCTGCTGCATGCGCGCGGGCAGGCGGCGCCTGAGCTGCCCGCCACGGCCGGCCAGGTCCTCGTCGTGGCCATGGAGCACACTCCCGGCGCCGCCGACCTGACTGCCGCGCCGCGGGAGGCGAGCCTGCTGACCGGGCTGTTCGGCGAGCGGGCGCTGGTCCTGCACGATCAGGCCGACGCGGAGCTCGCCACGGCCAGCTCGGTGCTGGCCGCCATGCCCCGCTATCCGTGGGCTCACTTCGCCTGCCATGCCGCCACCGTCCTGCTTGACCCGTCGGCCAGCTACCTGGTCCTGCACGACCACGACAGCTGCCCGCTGACCGTGCTGGACATCTCGCGGCAGCGCCTGCAGGCAGCTGAGTTCGCGTTCCTGTCCGCCTGTTCCACCGCCTCGGCCGACGGGACGCTGCCGGACGAGGCGATCAACCTGGCGTCGGCGTTCCAGCTGGCCGGCTACCGGCGCGTCGTGGCGACGATGTGGCCGGTCGACGACGACCAGGCCGCAGGCCTGGCCCGGCAGTTCTATACCGGCCTGACCACCGATGCCGGCGCGAGCACGGCCGCGGCCGGCGCCGCAGGCGTGCTGCACGACACTGTCCGGCTGTACCGCAGCGTCTACGCCGGCCAGCCCTCCATGTGGGCAGCGCACCTGCATGCCGGCTTGTGACCCGAAGATCCCCGCAGCAGGAAGGCATCAGATGGACGAAGGCGTACTGGCGGCTGCCAGGGTAATCCGGCCTTTCCTGCCCGGGCTTGTCGGCCCCGCGGCCGGTGACCTGGACGGCAGGATCGCGGCCCTGCTCGACCGGGCCGGGCAGGGCGAGGACACCTCGGCCGAGCTGGCCGCGGTGCTGCACGCGGACCCGGCGGCCGGCTTGTTCACCGACGCGGTGATCCGCGACGCCCCGCTCTACCGCCCGCCCGCGCAGCAGTCGCGCCACCTGCGCGTCTTCAGCCCGGCGCCAGGACCGCCGCAGCGGATCACCGCCCCGGAATACGAGTGCCCGGAGCCCGGGTGTGACGCCAGGTGGTTCCAGCTCAGCGCCCGCATGCAGGCGCCGGAGTGCGAGAAGCACCATGTGCAGCTGGTCCCGGCCCGTTAAGGCCGGCAGGTGACCGCATTCTGGAGCTCGGTCAACGGCAAGCTCGCCGACAAGCTCGTGGCGATCTCAGCGCCCGCGCTGGTGTTCTGGCTTGGCGGGCTGGCGGCATGGAGCCTCGGCCATGGCGGCGTGCGCGCGCTGGCCAGGGCAGTCGGCTGGCTCGGCAAGCAGAGCAGCTTCGGGGCAGCGGCCGCGCTGGTGATCGTGCTGGCCGGTGTCAGCGCCTCCGGCCTGATCGTCAGCCGGGCCACGCTGCCGGCCTTGCGGCTGCTCGAAGGCTACTGGCCCGCCCGGCCTGCCTGGGTGGCTGCTTACCGCAAGCACCGCGCAGCTAAGGTCGCCGATCAGGTGGACGCCGACCTGGCCGCATGGCAGGTCCTGCGGCTTAAGCCTGCGCCGGAGGCCGGCGACCTGGCCGAGATCTACCGGCTGGAGGTGGCGCTGCACCGGCATCCCGATCCGCCGGGGCCGTTCCAGCCGACCAGGACCGGGAACCTGCTCCGGTCGGCCGAGGGCAGGCCGGGTGCCAAATACGGGCTGGACGCCGTGACCGTGTGGCCCCAGCTATGGCTGGTGCTGCCCGCGTCGACCAAGGACGAGATCACCTCCGCCCGGACGGCTCTGGACAACTCCGTGGCCGCGACCTTGTGGGGCATCCTGTTCTGCGCCTTCACGCCCTGGACGATCCTGGCCATGCCGGCCGGGCTGCTCGTCGTCGTCGTCGCGGCCGTCGCCTGGGTGCCGGCCAGGGCCGAGGTCTTCGGCAGCATGCTCGAGGCCGCCTTCGACCTGCACCGGGGCGCGCTCTACGAGCAGCTTCGCTGGCCGCTGCCGGCCAACCCGGACGACGAGTACGCGCAAGGCCTGCTGGTCACCCAGTACCTGTGGCGCGGACTGACCGGCACCGCGCCGGAGTTCACGCCACCACAGTGACTCGCCACGGCGAGGCGAGCATCGAGGGCCCATGGCTCAGGCTCATTGCGGATATGCCAGACGACGCCATTGACGTCGCGGAGCCCGGACGACCTTCGCTTCGATGATGACCGCAGTTTCTACCAGGCCGAGGTCGATCGCCGCGTTGGATGCGCCCGCCGCCCGCGCTCGCCGAGCCATCGGGCTAATTGGCCAGCGTTTCGTGCCTCCAGGTGCGCGGAACGTGCCGCAGGTGACGTTTGAAACGTAATCAGCGTCAACTCAGGCTTGAACGGAGAGGTATGGGTGTAAGACCGCGAGCGGCTCTCGCGCGCAACCCCGGCATGAACACAGCGGTATTTAGCTGGCGGAGGCGCAGTAGACATCGGCGTTGAGAATGTAGTTTCCGCCCGCGTTCCCAGGCGTGCCTGCCTCGGCCAACACAACTTCCCAGCCGGTGGGTACACCGTCCGTTAGCGTGGCATCTTGTCCGTACGAGATCCATTTTTCGGTGGCGTTGCCGCCGGTACCCATGGGTCCGCTCAGGACGTAGCCGCCGCCGGTAGCCACGTAGCCCTCGGATCTGTTTCGTTGACCCGCAGCCGACTACTCTCAGTGGGTGCGTGTGCGGTTACCGCGGCTCAAGAGCCGCACAGTGATTTTGCTGGCAGGAATCGCCCTGATCGCGGGCGGCGCCGTCTGCCTCTACCTGTCCGAAGCTGTCGCAGCCGCTCAATCGTGGGCGCAAGGCACGCTGCAAGCGTTCGGCGTGGGTTTTGTTGTCGGCGGCATTGTCGACGTGACGGCGATCTCGCTGCTGAATCCGGTCATCAGCGGCGCGGGTAAGCAATTGGCATCACGGAACCGTGAAGCTGAACAGCTCCTGGACCAGTATGGGAGCTTGGTCCACGTGGTTGACGGCATGGCAGACATCGCCAACTTCGTTCGAGACCACGGAGACGCGATTGATCCATTGCTGCGTGGGAGACTAATCGGCCTCCAGCAACGACTAGCAGAACACTATGTGCAGCAACTGCGTAGAGAAGCGATTGAGGATTTTGAGCAAGAACTGTCCCAGCCTGACGCTACGGACTAAGTCAGCCCTCGCACGGTCTGGCCCTGCTGTTGCCCTGGCCCTGCGGTTCTCTCTGGCTTTCCGGCCCCGGATGGGTGTCTCAATGCCGCGGAGGGCTCGCCGCGGCCGCCAGCTTGAAGGGCCGCTGACGGGGTCAGGCGGCGAGTGCCGTGTTCTGCCGCCGGGTGCCGTGGGTCGCGGTGACCGGATCCCAGGCCTGCCCGGTGGTGATGATGGCGTGCAACTGCCGCAAGATCGCGGCCGCGATGACGGCCTGCGCCTGGGCGGGCGTGAGCCTGTTGTGCTCCCTGCTGGTCAGGTACTGGTAGCGGGCGGCGTAGGCGCGCGGCCCAGACCGCGCCAGGCGGCCAGCCGCAGCCCGGGCCGCCTTGGGCGGCCGCTGGCACACCACCGACGTGACGCAATCCTCGCTACCGGGAAGTAGGCGCCGATCGCGAACTCTGCGGTGACCGGCGTGCCGTCGGGGCAGGCCCGCAGGTTGGTGACGTAGCCGTTCAGCCCTGCCAGAGCCCTGGCCTTCTCCTCCAGTTCCCGGTTCACCGTCCGGGTGCCGCCCGACAGCCGGACGAACCGGTTCCGCTTCACCGGGACGTTCCCCGCGACGGCATTCTCGGCCTTGGCGACCTGCTCATCGATCCCGCGCGGAGCTCGGCGCGGTAACCCCACGCTGAGCGGCCGTCTACTTTGACCTTCTTGGAGGTGACGTTGCCGTCGGGAGTGTGAATCCATGACGCGAAGCGAGCGACTGGCGGAGCAACTGGACTGGCACTGCCGCGAGCACCTGCGGCCGCGGATGGACGGTCTTATTGATGAGGAGTACTTCTGGGAGCCGGTGCGCGGCTGCTGGAGCATCCGGCCGCGCGGCACTCGACCGCGCCGAGGTCAGGCGGCTCGGGGGAGTGGAGAATAGATTTCGCGTCCCCTGACCCGGTGCCGGCGCCGGTCACCACGATTGCCTGGCGGCTGGCGCACATCATCGTAAGCTGCCTGGGCTATCGGGTCGCGTGGTACTTCGGCGGCCCCGAAGTCGACTTCCGCACGTTCGCCTACGCGGGGACCGCTGACGAGGCGCTCCAGCAGCTCGACGAGACATACAAGAAATGGAACGCGGGGGTCCGCGGGCTCTCGGGCACTGACCTGGATAAACAGGTCGAGCCCGCGGAGGGGCCCGACCTGTTTTCGATGGAGGGTCTCGTCCTGCACATCAACAAGGAGCTAATCCATCACGGCGCCGAGATCTCCCTGCTGCGCGACCTGTACCGCTGCCGGGACTGAGAGCACCCGCCAGTGGTACATCAGGGGGCAGCGCTCGTAGTTCCCCGCGAGCACCTAGTTCGTCATCATGGTGTGCAAGGCGAGTTCCCTCCAGATCGCGAAGCCCGGGCCGCCGATGCCGTACTGGCAGAAGGCAGGCAGCGCGAACAGATTCGCCGTGGACCTGCTGTTCTCCGGCTGCCTCTCCAGGTCGGTGAGCGGCACCCGCTTCACGAAGACCGGGGTTCCGGCCACCTACGATCAACCGTGCGCGCGGGGTTCGGGGACTGGTGCGGGGTGTGTGTGCACGCCGCTGGCGCGGCGGCGGTACCTGGCCAGGTTGTCGGGGCCGTTGCTGGACCGGGTGGATGTGAAGGTGGAGTTGCTGCCGGTAGGCCGGGCGGAGTTGCTCAGTGACCGTCAGCTGGCTGAACCGAGCACGGTGGTGGCCGGGCGGGTCGCGGAGGCGCGGGCCCGGGCGGGGCGGCGGCTGGCCGGGACGCGGTGGCGGCTGAACGCGGAGGTTCCGGGGACGGAGCTGCGGCGCAGTTTCCGTCCGGCCGCGGGGGCGCTGGCGCCGCTGGAGCGGGCCATGGATCTGGGGCAGATCAGCGCCCGCGGCGCGGACCGGATCATCCGGATGTCGTGGACCCTGGCCGACCTGGCCGGCCAGGACAAGCCGCGGCTCGCCGAGATCGGCCACGCGCTCGGCCTCTGGCTCGGCGCATCGACATGAACGTTGGCCCCAGGGAATGCCGGTCCTTCGGCATTGCGGCCGTCGCGGAACGGCTGACCGGCTGGGCGGCGGCCGTATTCATGCCGCGGGTCACGCCTGTTGCGTACTCGCCGGCTGGTAGGCAACCTCGGCGTGTTCGCCGAGGTCGAGACCGGCTTCCTCTTCTCCCAGGGTCACCCGTAGCCCGACGGTGTGGTCGGTGACCCACAGGATGATCCAGGTCATGACGAACGGGTAGGCGATTCCGACGATGGCCAGCACCACCTGGCGGCCAAGCTGGGTCCAGCCCCCGGCTTCGCCCGCGGCGTTCACGGCAAGGCTAGCGAACACGCCAGTGAGCACAACCCCGATCGCGCCGCCGACCATGTGGACGCCGACAACATCGAGGGAGTCGTCGTAGTGGAAGATGTCCTTCAAGTGGACCGCGCCGTAACACAGCAGCCCGGCCGCGGCGCCGATGATGATCGCCGCCCATGGCTGAACGTATCCCGACGCCGGGGTGATCGCGGCCAGGCCAGCGACGGCACCGGTAGCGATGCCTATGCCGGATGGCTTGCTACGGCGCCACCACTCGATGCCCATCCACACGAGCATCGCGGTGCAGGCTCCCAGCTGGGTGTTCACCAGTGCATAGCCGGCGACCTGGCCGGCGGACAAAGCGCTGCCCGCGTTGAAGCCGAACCAGCCGAACCACAAGATCCCGGCGCCGAGCAGCACCAGCGGAACGCTGTGCGGTCGCTCGAGCTGATGACTTCGCCTCAGGTAGATAGCGGTGGCCAGCGCCGCGGCGCCCGCCAGCTCATGGACCACCGAGCCCCCGGCGAAGTCGATCGCGTGCAGGCCGCCGGAGCCGAGGAACCCGCCGCCCCACTCGCTGTGCGCGAACGGACTGTAGACCAGCAGAGACCACAGGCCGATGAAGATCAGGTAGCCGCGGAAACGCATCCGCTCACAGAATGCGCCCGCGATGAGCGCCGGGGTGATGACGGCGAACTTCATCTGGAACGCCATGTATACCAACGACGGAATCGTGGGTGCGTAGGTGTTCGGGGCACCGTTGACGCCGCGCAGCAGCACGTTCTGCAGGCTGCCGATCACCCCCCAGTGGTCCGCGCCAAACGCCAGCGAGTACCCCAGAATTACCCACAGCAAACTGATCACGCCGATCGCCACGAAAGACTGAACCATCGTCGCGATCACGTTCTTCGCGCCTACCAGGCCCCCGTAGAAAAGCGCGAGCCCCGGCATCATGAAGAACACCAGGGCTGTCGAAGTCAGCATCCAAGCGGTGTCACCAGCATCAATGTGCATGCAAACCTCCGATGACACGGCCTCTTCGCCCCGGCATGATTCAGGCCACCGTAGCCCATAGCCGACACGCGCACCTGAAATCGCGGCACACGCGTGGCGTGGCTAGCAGCGAGGCAGCAGCGAAGGCCGAGCGTCAGTGATCGGGTCCGCTGAGGCTGTCTGGCGAGCGCAGGGCCTTTCTCACGCCCGGTGCAGGACCTCGACGGTGCCATTCCCACCGTGCAGTTGCGTTGCCGCAGCCGACGACAGCGGGAATGCCGAGCAGCTCGCGAGCCACGATCGCGGCATGGTACAGCGGCCCGCCGACGTCGGTAACTACAGCGGCAGCCTGCGGGAAGATCGGCGTCCAACCTATGTTCGTCACGGTAGTTAGCAGGATCTCGCGGTCGCCGAGTTGGCCGGCATCTTCGACCTGGCTGATCACCCGCGCCACTCCCTCAGCTACGCCGGATGCCCCGGCAAGGCCGGTGAAGGTGTCGTCCGCAGGCGCGATCGTGCCGCGTTCGTCGTAGTAGCCGGTGCGCCTGCGGGTCGGCGGCCAGCGCACGGGGTCGAAGCGGGCTGATCAGCGTGGGTAAGGCGGCAGCGCACGGTACGTCTCCTATGTTGCCTAGCGGCCCGGCACCGCCGACAGCGGCGACTCCGCACGGTGCAGCACATCGAGTATCTCGGGCAGGCTAAGGAAGAACGGGTCGTCGCCGTGGCAGGTCAGCTCACCGGCTCGCAGCAGGCACCTGCGCAGGAGCCAGAACGCTCTGGCCAGCCCGGACGCGGGAAGACGTCCGGCCATTGGCATCAGGTGGTGACGGTCATGGTGTGCGAGAGGCCGCGGCACGCTGACCAGCACTCAGGGCCGAACGCGAAGCTGCCGAGCCATTCGCGCGGGGAGATCCAGTGCATGCGGCGTAGGTGGCGGATGAACCTGCCAAGCCGGAGCGACCGGGCGGCCGACTGGGTGACAGCGCGGATGCGGATCAGTGGCCAGCACAGGCTGCTGTTGCAAGTGGGGCCGCGATGGGCCCAGTACCAGTGACGGCCGATGAGGATGCGCCGGTAGCCGGGGCCTACGGACCAGGAGGTGTAGCGGATGCCGATGATCATCTCGGCGTTCCAGTGGCCGCTGGTGTCGGCGGTGGGGTAGAACGCGACGTCGAGGTCGTACAGCCACTCGCCGCCGGAATTGCCCCGCATGGCGACGTGCGCGGTGAGAGCGCGGGTAATGGCTGTGACGCGCTCGGGCAGCACGGACCGGGGGTCGCCGGATCCGAAGTACGGGCCGTAGCGGATCGCCGGGTAGGCGACGACGCCGCCTGGCTGCGCGCGGTAGTTGCTGTCGATGGTCAGCCAGCCGCCCCGCAGGGTGACGCAGGACGGGCCGTGCATCCCGGCGAACAGGTCGTCGTCGTAGCGGAGGTCACCTGCGTAGTAGATGGCGCGGGCCTGACAGGTCTGCCAGGTGACCGGCGCCGGCTTGACCGCGTGAGGACGCGACGAGAACGCGGCTGCGGTGCCCGGTCCTGCAGCGAGAACCGCGACGGCGGCAAGGATGGCAGCGAATTTCATCACGCCTTCTTGCCCGCGAGGCCGTTGGAGGCGAGGCGCACGGATCAGGCGCTGCGCGCCGCGCTGGCATGACTGAACCTTGGCGACGGCGACCGCTGATACATTGCCGGGCTGCCGGTCACCCAGCTTGCCGTCGATGGTCACCAGCCTCCCGCCCCCTGACCCGGGCCAGGATATAAGCATGTCTTTAGATGTCGATTCAATGAGTAGGACCGTGCCCGGGGGTGACCAGCCAACCTCGTGCGACTCTGAGCCTCCTTGAACAGGAGTTCGCGAAATCGCAGCCGGCCGCATAAGGGCAGTGATCCCATTTTCAGGAGTTATGGGTTAGAGCCAGCACAACGGTCGCGATGATCGAGAGCAGGGAAGTGAAGATCGCGGCAAGAACTGCGAACGTCGTCCATCGCACCATGTCATATCAAGAGCCGCCAGCACCCGGCTCTCCAACACGATCCGCCGATATCGCAAGGCTTCAGCTCGTCTTTGACGAACGTCGCCGGCTGCTGAACTCCCCGCCGTCAATACACAACCTGTTTGTCCCTGCAGCGGGCAGCGCGCCGACCGCCAGGCATTGTCGCGCGTGATCGATACCGGGGAGCGGTTTCGCGCGGCTGGCCCCGCGCAGTCGAGGACGCGGCTTGGTCGCCGTCAGTGGCTCCGGTCGCACAAGCATCCAGCCAGTGAGCGCTGCCTAGCATGCGCGCACCTCGGCTGCGACGGCCAATGCGCAGGGGCTGCCATGTGTCGCGCTCGCGATAGCGTCCCGTACCGGCACGGGCTGGCCAACCCAATAGATCGAGCGAAATCTAAGCAGGGCTTACCGGCTGTCGTGCGCCCGGTTCGCGGCGGCGCGTTACTCCGTCCCTACCCGGCTGATCGGCTCGCAGGTGCAGTTGCGCGCCGCCGCCGGCCGGCTTGTGATGATCATGGCTGCCACCGGGGAAGTGATCGCTGAGCACAGCCTGGTCGCGCCGGGCGAGGCCCCGGTCCGCGACGAGCATTACGGCGGGTCGCGGCCCGCGCCCCGGCGGGCGCCGGCGAACCGGACGAACCGGAACCGTGACCAGGCCAGCACCGCGCAGAACACGTGCAGCCCGCCCTCCGCGCCCCAGTCGATCACCAGGTGCTCACCCGGCGACCACACCGTCGGCCCGCGGCCACGATGATGATCCCGGCGCCACACCTGCTTCTGCTCCGCGACCAGCCGCCGGAAGTTCCGGTCCGACCCGGCATACCCCGCCGCCCGGGCGGCCGGCAGCAGCCGCTTCGCTGAGATCCTGCCCTGACTGGCCTTCACCCGCCCTGCCACAGTGACGGCCACGCCGTCATAGTTACGCGGCCGCGGCAACCGAGCCCGGACCCCGCCGTTTGCCTCGTTCCGGGCGATCACCCGCCGCACGGTCTTGTGCGTCGTACCGCTGATCACAGCGGCCCCGCGGAAAGTACCTGCCTCGCGGTAGGCAGAAATGATGTCCATCCGTTCCCTCGCAGACTTCAATGGCAGCTCCCGGGCGGTGCGGTGACTGGCTGACACGGCCACCGTCACCGCCCGGGGCTCACGCTCCCGGCAGACACGACGAACGAGGGATGGGACTATTAACTGGCCATGAGCGGGGACCTAGACCTGGCCACACACGGGGACTTTCTCATGGCCACGGACACGCAGTGTGGTCGCCGTCTTGAGACAGCGGCACCGCCTCTCGCAGCCGCGCGTCGCGGGTGCGATCACCCTGGGAACGCAGCACGGTCAGACACGGACGTCCTCCTCTGCGCACGGGATCTGAACCCGACCTGCGCATCAGGAGGACGTCGTTTCACCCGCATACCGACAAGCAAACGACTTACTATGCCGTCCGCGGGGAGTCGATAGCGCGTGGTGTAGTGCGGGCGACCGGACGGTCATGACCAGAAGTCGACGTATTCCTGAGGATTCGTAGTGGCGGTCCAGAACTCGGTGATCTTGCCTGCGCGGACGTGAATCACATTCGCCACCGGAGTCTCGATCGACTTGCTCCCGCGGGTAGCAGAGAGCGTGCCAAGCGCGACAACGTGTTCGTCGTTGGCTAGCACGTCGTGAACGTCGAGCCGGAATGTGCGACTCGTCTCCTCGGCCAGTCTGGCGAAGAAACCGAGGACCTCATTCCGTCCGTGATAGCTGCCGCTGAGAGGCCCGCCATCCGACACATGCCAGGTCACCTCCTCAGCCATCAGTTCGGAGAGCGCCGGTACGTCTCCCTTGGCAAAGGCCGCATAGCCTCGGCGTGTTAGTTCGATGTTCGGATGGGCGGTCACGGCTACCTCCTGTATAGCTCCCCTCCGGGGAGGTCTTTGACTGTGCAAGGCACTAAGAACGTAGGACTAGGAGCGTTCGCGCATCGTTCGGTTGGCGCCCCCGGCGATGACCGGTAGGAAGAACGCCTGGAGCAGACGTCTGGCCGCGGGTCAGGGCAGTGGCGTTCGTCAAGCCGCCTGAGGTCAGCGGTCTCGCATGTGCCTGTCTGCCCATCTGCGGAACCGCTGGCATCTCTGCCAAAGGGCAGTATGCGATGTTTGCATCTGGGCATGTCAACGGGCGGGACCTGCTCGCTCACCGGCATACTGGCCGCTGGACGACGGTTGACAACCGGTCGGCGAATCCAGGATCGGCGGTATGACTGCGCCAAACATTCGGGAGTCAGGTCTAACCTGTCGTCTTAGGAGGCCGCGTCGATATGTTGCATGTGTCTCTGTTGGGGGAACGGGCAATTTCCGATGACGGGGCTGGGGTGCGGACGTGCTCATCGCGCGCAATGGCCCTCATCGCATTTCTGGTAGCCCATACTGGTTCGCCCCAGGGGCGGCAGCGGATCGCTGGCCTATTTTGGCCCGACTCGACGGACGCGCAGGCGCTTACCAACCTGCGCCGCGAGTTGCATCACTTGCGTCAGGTTCTCGGAGACGAGCCTTCGCTCGGCGTGACCACTTTGGATCTGTGCTGGCGCGATACGCCGACCTGCCGCGTCGACGCACGCACCTTTGCCATCGAGCGGACGGCTGCACTCGCGGCGGCAGCCGCCGATGACAGCGAGCGGGTTCTTGCGCATGCCGCACGGGCGATCGCGGAGTACGGTGGTGAACTGCTTCCCGGCGGTTACGACGACTGGCTGCTGGAGGCTAGGTCGCAGCTTGAGCGCCAGTGCGTCGATTTGTGCGACTTGCTGTGTTCAACACGGGCGCGGTCTGGTGACTTGATAGGAGCGGTAGATATCGCTCGGCGTCGGGTCCGCATGCAACCGCTGGAGGAAGTCGGCTATCGCACCTTGATGTTGCTGCTGGCAGACCTTGGCGATCGGGCCGGCGCTGTCAGCACCTACCACCACTGTGCTTCGGTGCTGGAACGTGAACTTGGCGTCGTGCCGGATCCGGCGACGCAGGAGGCATTCCGGCGCATGATGCTGCGCGGGGACCAGGCCGGAGAAAGACTGCCCGTCATCGAGCCGACCGTCGGCCGCTCCGGATTGGCCGCAGCTCAGCTGATCGGCCGTACTCAAGAGTTCGCTCTGCTGCAGGAAATATGGCAGACCGTAGGAGCAGGCCAGCCCGCTATAGCGATAGTCCGGGGCGGTGCCGGGGTCGGGAAGACTCGGCTCGTGGCCGAGGTTGCGGAGCTGGCACGGCTCCAAGGTGCGGTGGTGGCCGATGCTCAGTGCTTCGGAACATCCGGGCGGCTGGCGCTAGCGCCGATAGCGGACTGGCTACGAAGCCCTGAAATCCGGGCGGCAACGGCGACTCTCGAGCCAGCATGGCGCGCCGAGGTCGACAGGCTGGTGCCGCCGGCAGGCCGCAGGCAACGCAGCGCCGGCTCCCGGGCGATGGTCGACGCCTGGCAGCGCCACCGCTTCTTTGAAGGTCTCGCACGAGCGCTGCTAGCCGTTGGCCGGCCGGTGTTCTTGCTCCTAGACAACATGCAGTGGTGTGACCAGGATTCGCTGGCAGTCCTCACGCTGTGCCTTGGCCTGACCGCTGGCGCTCAGGTCATGGTGGCCGGGACGCTGCGCGACGACAACCCCGACCAAGATCCGGAGTTGTCGGGCTGGATGGTCAGAATGCGAGCTACGGGGATGCTCACCGAGCTTTCCCTGAGCCCGCTGGAGGTAGCAGACACTGCGCGCCTCGCTGAGGCCATCTCCGGGCGAGCTCTCCTGGCGGCTGATGCCAGCGTGTTGCAGGCGACGACGGGTGGTTTCCCGCTGTACGTCATCGAGGCAATTCGCGGCACCGTCGATAACAGTGGTAAAGCCATGCCATCCGGTGATCTCACTGCCGTGCTGCGCAACCGACTCGAGCAGGCGACCGCGCCGGCGCTGGAGGTGGCCGGCCTCGCGGCGGCGGTGGGGACGAATTTCACTCTCGACCTGCTTACCGAGGCAAGCGATCTCGAGGCCGACGTCGTGGTGAGGGCGGTGGACGAGCTGTGGCGCCGCAGGATCATGCACGAGTTTCATGACGGCTACGACTTCACCCACGACCTGCTGCGCGAGACGGCATACCTGCAAGTAAGCCCGCCCAAGCGCTGGCTGCTGCACCGGCGTATCGCGCAGGGTCTCGAGCTGCTGCACGCCGACGATACCGATATGGTCTCGGCTCAGCTCGCAGAGCAGTACTCGCGCGGCGGACGGCCCAAACGCGCGCTTGTGTATTACCGGCGCGCTGCCGATGTGGCAGCAGGAGTGTTCGCGCATGCGGAGGCGATCCGGCTGCACGGTGAAGCGCTATCGATCGTGGGCAACTTGCCTGAGGGCAGGGACAGGGACAGCCAGGAACTCGCTGTCCTGGAATCTATGGCAGCGCCACTGAACGCGAGGTATGGCTATGCGTCGCCAGAACTGCAGCAGGCGCTCGAGCGCTCGATAGACCTGGCGGAATCGCTTGGCCGCAAAGGCTCAACGCTGACCGGCCTGGTCGCGCTCTGGACATCCCGGTTTGTCCAGGGGCGCATTGCTGATGGGTACCGGACGGCCAAACGCGCTCTTGCCCTGGTAGATCCCGACTCTGAGCTGAGCGGTCCTGCTCACTTCGCGGTGGGCGGGTCGGCCGTGAGCCTCGGCATGCCGCAAGAGGGACTACGTCATCTCCGGGTAGTTGCCGAGCATGCGAGCGCAGCGATCTCCCTGAGCGTCGGCACCAGGCCGGACGTACACGGCACGGCCTGGGCAGCTCACGCTCACTGGCTGCTGGGGCACGACCGGGAAGCCTTGTCCAGCTGTTATGACGCCATAAAACTGGCCCGGTCTATCGACCACCCGTACAGCCTTGCCGTGGCCCTTGCTTTCGGCGGCATTACCCAGCAGTTTCGCCACGATAGGCCCCAGCTTATGGATGCTGTCCGTGAGCTGCGCGAGTTGTGTGACCGGCACGGCTTCGCCTACTACCGGGAGTGGGCGCTTCTCCTGGACGGCTGGTCCCGCACAGACGGCTCGGGTATAGCTCTCGCACAGCAAGGCATCGACAACCTCAGGTCGCAGGGCTCGTTCACCCGTATGCCGTTCTGGCTGTCGCTGCTCGCCGACCTGCTGCTGCGCGACAACCAGCCAGGAGCCGCCAGGGCAACCCTCGACGCCGCCCTGATCGCCGCGCAGGCCCATGACGATCTATGGTGGCTGCCGGAGGTGATGCGGCTGCGTGCAGTCCATGACGGCAATGAGGCCGCCATCTCGCGACTGCGCTCCGCCGCACAACTAGCGGAGTCGCATGGCAGCGTCGCGTTGCTCAGGCGCTGCGAGCAAGACTTGGCGGTCCGAGGCGTTCGGCCCCGGACCGGGGCGTTGCTGCCGTCGACTGATACGAGCGTTGTGCCCGAACGCTACGCGAACGGTGCGCGCACTACGTTCGGTATGCCTGACCGACGGGCGAGGAATCCAGAGGAGGACCCGCATGACCACGACGGCTGACGGTATTGCCACCGCACCTTACCCAGATCTGGCCGCGGCCCTGCGCGGTGACCTGATCTTGCCCAGCGAATCGGGTTATGACCAGGCGCGCGCGGTTTACAATGCCATGATCGACAAGCGCCCGGCGGCTATCGCCCGGTGCAGGGACGCTGCCGATGTTGTCGCGTGCGTGCGCTTCGGCCGCGAGCACGGCGTCGAGATCGCTGTCCGCGGCGGCGGTCACAGTGCCGGTGGCCTCGGGATCTGGGACGACGCCCTGGTCATTGACTTCTCGCTGATGCGCAGCACCACGGTCAGCCCGAGGGATCACACTGTCCGCGCCGACCCGGGGTGCACCTGGGGAGATGTCGATCACGCGACCGTGGCCTTCGGCATGGCTACTCCCTCAGGCTTCCTCGCCTCCACCGGAGTGGCCGGCCTCACGCTCGGTGGCGGCATCGGCTATCTGTCCCGGCGCTTCGGCCTGACGATCGACAACCTACTTGCGGCCGACGTCGTACTCGCCGACGGCACGTTGGTGACAGCCAGCGAGAACTCTCACAGCGACCTGTTCTGGGCCTTGCGCGGTGGCGGCGGTAACTACGGCGTGGTCACCTCGTTCACCTTCCGCTGCCACGACATCGGCGAAGGTGGCGTCATCATCGGCGGTCCCGTGCTGTACGACTTCGCCGACACCGCCGAGGTGATGCGCTGGTACCGGGAACTGCTGCCATCGTTGCCGGAGGAGCTCAGCGGCTGGATCGGGCTCATCACCATTCCCCCCGCCCCCCCGTTCCCGGAGGCGCTGTGGGGCCGCAAGTCCTGCGCCATCGTCTGGTGTTACACCGGTCCGCACGACAACGCGGACCAGGTGCTCGAGCCAGTCAGGACATACGGCTCGCCGCTGGTAGTTGGCTTGCACGACATGCCGTTCAGCATGCTGCAGCGCGCGTTCGACGGCCTGTACCCGGCCGGGCTGCAATGGTACTGGCGAGCAGACTTCTTCAACGAGATCTCCGACGCAGCGATCGACGTGCATCTCAAGTATGGCGAGCAACTGCCAACCGGCCATTCCACCATGCACCTCTATCCGATCGATGGGGCAGCCAGCCGGGTCCGGGCGGACGCGACCGCCTTCGCTTACCGGGGCGGCGGCTGGGCAGGGGTCATCGTGGGCGTCGATCCAGACCCCGGCAACGCCGACCTCATCTCGCAATGGGCCAGGGACTACTGGCAGGAACTGCACCCAAGCTCAGCAGGCGGCGCCTACGTGAACTTCCTGATGGATGAGGGTCAGGACCGAGTCGAAGCGTCCTACCGCGGGAATTACGAGCGGCTCACCAGGATCAAGCGCCGCTACGACCCGGACAACACCTTCCACATCAACCAGAACATTCAGCCTGCCGCGACAGTCAAACCCTAAGCGCACGGCAGAGTCACCGCGGGGATGCCCAGGCCAACGGCAGCGGCGCCAACGGGCGCGGGAAGACGCAGCAGCACTCGGCACTGTGAGTGTGATCACCTGAACTTGCCCCCGATCGGTGGTTGTTGTCCAGGAATTTCGGCCCCGCCTGGATGGTGATCGCGGCCGGGCGATGAGGAACGAGTTGTGGCGGCATACGCCTGCAGGCTTGAGCAGAACAGTTGGACTGTTGCACGCGAGGTCGAGTCGTCCACATCTATGCAGAGCGCGGGCAGGAGAAGCTGTACGCCGGGGCCGAGGGCCGGACCACCGAGATCGCCCGGGATATCGACACTCTCTACGGCCAGCTGCTTAGGCGGATGAAAGACCCAGCGCTCGCCGCGCGATACGTAGTCGCTGTGCCGACCGTGGCGGTCAACCCCGCTCTGCGAGTACCGGCCTGGGTACGCGAGCAACTCCACGTGGACGTCATCGAAGTCGACGACACGGGCGAGGTCCCCGCGCAACTAGGAGATCGTTGACGCCTCGAGCCGTACCGTCTTGCCGCTCGGCCGGACTGGTCGCAGAGCCCTCAGGCCCGCGCCGCCTTATCAGCTGCGCCGGTCGACCGGCGCAGTACGCGATGTCGGCGGGGGCGCTGAGGTCTTTGGAGTGTAACTCCAAGAGTGGTCCGCCGCCGTCGCCAGTCTGACCACCATTGAGAGCGGCGGCCGCGTCGGATGGTGACATCTTCCGCGCTGGCCGGCCGGCCGTTGCCGACTCTCCCAGCTTCGGGCGCCAGTTGCGCGCACGCGACTGCGGCGAATCTAAGCAGGGCTTATCACGGGTCGATCTCGCAAAGCGGTCCCACTATTAACGTGAGTCACATCAGTCATCTCGCCGCGTGCCCGACGTCGATGCTGTCGCCTCCAGTTGGGCGCAGGCGACGCTCAGGACGGCACGCACCGGCGGCTGCGGCCGGACGCCGGTGATCGCCCGAGGCTGGCCGGGTGTTGACAGTGACGGCCAGCCTCGGCGTGCGCCGCAAGATTAATGAGTGGATATAGTCTTGTCTCTGATGGTTCCGTTGTAACAAGCCACCTGGCCGTTGGTCCAGAAGACGCACGGCTTATTAACAACAGCTTGAACGGTGTCATTGAAATCTGACGTGAATGGATTGCTGAGGAAGGAAGTTTTCCCTCCACTCAGCAGCTTGTAGGTGCTATAGATCGGATGCTGCCGGAGGCAGGACGTAAGGCATGCCCAGATCCAGATGCCACTGGCCTCGATCTCTGAGAGGCTGCCCGAATTGATCGTGTATGTGATCAATGCCTGGCTGGTCTGCTCTGCCGTCTGGTCGTCTGCATTGGTAATGGCGCAGATCGTAGCCTTCCAGTTGTTCTGGGAGCTGACCGTCACGCACTTCTGGCCCGCGTCATGCATATGAGGAGAAAGGCCAGAGTTGAGGGACGGCTGCCTTGCCATCGATATTGCCGAGGCGGAGGTCGTGGCCGCATTGGCGGCAGAATCAGCCAGTACGACCGGGATGGC
Organism: uncultured Actinomycetota bacterium; assembly: GCA_963767215.1. Lineage (GTDB taxonomy): Bacteria > Actinomycetota > Actinomycetes > Streptosporangiales > Streptosporangiaceae > JAJYUU01. Next base: position 244,171 of record CAVYDE010000005.1, on the reverse strand, counting down.
AAGAGAGAGGGTAAGCGCAACTGCAGATGCGGTAAGCGATCGTGCGGATAGGCGCACGGAACCTCCAATTAGTCTGGCCTGTGTTTATTGCCTCAGACTGCACTTCACGTGTGGCGTCGGGGTGGCGTTGAAGTGTCACGGATCCATTCGTCCGGATTGAGACTCCTGCGACTGGTGCGGCGCCGGCCTGTGCCCGGACGGCCGCCTGTGCGCGTGATGGCTAGCGAGTCGCACCTCAGGCCCCGACGGCGCGCTTCCTGCTCGCGGCATATGCGCCGTCAGAAGAGCAAAGAAGAAGACCCTTCGCCAGGTAAGCGATCGCGATGGACCGTTTGGCGTGCGGCCTTCACTTGCCGCATGAGCTGGTCCGGACGCTCCGGCTCGATACAGACCGTCGCTCGCCATTGGCGTGAGACGATCTGCTGACGCGCGTCTTCGAACAGTGAGTGTCGTCAAGTGACTTCGCTCCACTAGCCGTCATGAATTCCGGCCCCAGGGCCAGTCGCCGGGCTGCTTACTTGTCGCGAGCTGGGTTAGTGCGGAGTGTTTTGGCCGTGTGGATGTGCCGGAGAAGGTGTAAGCGGGCTGGCTGTCGCCGCGGAGGGCCTGATAGACGATGCCCTGCTCGTAGGCGGAAGCGCAGGCAGCGCGTCTGCGTGGTGCCAGCGCACGTCCTGGAATTCGCCGGTTTCTTCGTAACACTCGCGCACGGCTGCGTCGCCTGGCTGCTCGCCGGGGTCGATGACGCCGCCTGGAATCGTCCACTCGTCACTGCCCGGGTAGCGGCCCAGGAGGACGTGGCCGTGGTCGTCGATAGTGACCGCCCTAACGGTTGCGAGCCACAGCAGGGCATGCCCTATGCGGGCGCGGAGTTCGGCAACGTGCGGCGGGATAGGCATTTCAGGACTTATAGGTCTGGCCGCTGACGAACGCCTTTCACTTGCCTGTCGCCTGGGCTGCGGTGACCTGGTGCGCTGGCTGGTTTTGCTGGTGGCGAGCCGGTAGGACTGCGTGCCGGTTTCGAGGATGTGGGCGTTGCACGTGACGCGGTCGACGATGGCGGCGACGAGCCGCTGGTCCTGGAAGACGGTTCCTCATTCGCTGAACGGCAGGTTGGTCGCCAGCCCGATGGCGGCTTTCTCATCGCGTTCGGTGATGATCTGGAACAGCAGCTCGGCGCCACGGGGGTCGAGCTGGACTTGGCCGAACTCGTCGAGCAAGAGCAGGTCGAGGCGGCCGTAGCGAGCCACGACGCGGGACAGCTGCCGGTTGTCGGCAGCTTCGGCGAGCTCGTTGACCAGCTGGGCGGACCTGGCGGCCTTGCTCGCACGCGGCCCCGCTGCCAGACCCGCCGCGCGGTGTGCCGCTGCTTGCGCGGCACTTCCTTGTCGGCCAGCAGCTAGCCGTCAATTATGTCTGCGTACGCATCGATCGCCGGACGGGTCCGCTGCGGATACGCCTTCCGCGGCGGCGGCACCGCCGAGGCAAGCGCCTGGCGCACCGTCCGCCGGTGCACGTGATGCCGGTCCGCCAGCTCCCGGATCGAGGACCCCTCGGCCCGGCTGCCTTTCCTGATCTGCTCGAACAGCTCCACTCGTGACCGCGCCACTCCCGGACCTCCGCGCCGGCGACAACAACGCAGATAATCCGAACCCTGGGTGAGGCCAGAATTGGTGACGACACGCCGCCCACCACCCGACGTGATCACCACCCAGGTGGGGCCATGATTCGTGAAGAAAGACCAGTGCCATCCAGCTCGTCCCGAATGCCGCCGAACTGGCTTCGTCACGACACCTAAGTTCACTAGATCGCAGTGATTTGGTTGATTGGCGATACTGTGCCTCATGTCAGCTGCGTGTTCGCTGCCGAGGGTGCGGTGTCGCGTCACCGTCCTGAACGCCGCAAGAGGTCGATCATGTGGTTCGGACTACTAGGTCCGCTGTGCGTGAGCCATCAGGGTGCCGACATACCTGTGCCCGCCGCGAAGCAGCGCGTGCTACTGGCGGCTCTGCTCGTTCGTTTCGGCCGGGTGGTCCCGTCGGCCGAACTTGCTGAGACAGTCTGGGATGGCGCGCCGCCAGCAGGAGCGCACGTGACACTGCGCAGCTACGTCGCAAGGTTGCGGCATGTCCTCGGGCCAGTAGCGGGAGCTCGCATCGTGACTCGCGCGCCCGGATATCTGATCAATGCCACTGATGATGAGGTGGACTTAGCGCGTCTGGCCGCACTCTGGCGCACCGGGGGCGCGGCGATGCGCGCGGACGCGTGGCAGCAGGCTTCAGACATGCTGGCGGAGGCGCTGAGCTTGTGGCGGGGTGCGGCCCTCGAGGATGTTGCATCGACGGTGTTGCGTAACAGCGAGGTGCCGCGGATGGAGCAGTTGCGACTCCAGGCTACCGAGTGGCGCATCGAGGCAGATCTGCACCTGGGCCACGCCGCTCGGCTGGTTCCTGAACTGCAGGTGCTCGCCGCGGAGAATCCCTTGACAGAGCGTTTTCACCTGCAGTTAATGCTGGCCCTTGCCGGGTGTGGCCGGTCGGCTGAGGCATTAGCCGTTTACCGGCGCGCTCGCCGCGAACTGGTCGACGAGCTTGGCATAGAGCCCGGGCCTGAGTTGCAGGCAGTGCACCGGCGCATTCTGGCGGGCGATGCAGACCTCGCTGGGCCTGTCCGGTCAGCGGAATATGCCAATCCGCGGCAACTGCCGGTCGGGACGTCGGACTTCGTGGGCCGTTCCGCCGAGCTGGCGACTCTGACCGCACTCTTAGAGGACGGCATGTTGGAGGCCCGGGCTGTAGTGATCTCAGCGATCGGCGGGACTCCTGGGATCGGCAAGACAGCTCTGGCTGTGCATTGGGCGTACCGCATTGCCGACCAGTTCCCGGACGGGCAGTTGTACGCAAACTTGCGCGGGTTCGACCCCTCGGGAACGCCGACGTCACCGTCCGCGACGGTCCGCGGGTTCCTTGATGCGCTAGGTGTACCGCCCGACCGGATTCCGGTCGGGCTGGACGCGCAGGCCGGGCTCTACCGCAGCCTGGTAGCTGGTCGGCGGGTGCTCGTCGTTCTGGACAACGCCAGAGATGCCGAGCAGGTACGACCACTGCTGCCCGGCACGCCGGGATGCCTGGCGTTAGTCACCAGCCGCCGTCGGCTCGCTGGACTCGTCGTGGCCGAAGGCGCCCATCTGCTCGACCTGCACACGCTGACGGAGGCAGAATCACTCGAGCTGCTGCGCCGCCGAATGGGCGACGAACCTCTGGAGAGCGAGCCGGAAGCCGTCGCCGAGCTGATACGGCTCTGCGGGGGGCTTCCCATCGCTCTGGCCATCGCGGCCGCGCGCGCAGTGAGCAGCCCGTGCATGGCACTAGCTGCGCTGGCGGCGGAGATGCGAGATGAGCGAAGTCGCCTGGACGGCCTCGACGCCGGCGAGTCGGCTGCCAGCGCACGCGCCGTGTTCTCGTGGTCATACCAGGACCTGAGCGAACCGGCAGCGAGGATGTTCCGGCTGCTCGGAGCGCACCCGGGCCCTGACATCAGTATGTCCGCGGCTGGCAGTCTGGCAGGGCTTCCATTGCCGCAGGCGAGTAAGGCGCTGAGGGAGCTTACCGACGCCCACCTGGTCGGCGAGAACGTGCCAGGCCGTTTCGAGCTGCACGACCTACTGCGGGCCTATGCCAGCGAGCAGGCCGAGACTACCGATCACGCGGCTGGCTGTGTCGCCGCGATCCACCGGGTAGCCGACCACTACCAGCACACGGCCTATGCGGCCAATCGCCTCGTGTACCCGGCACGGGAGCCGATCATGCTGGATGAGCCTCGGGCTGGCGTCATTCTCCAACAGCTGGCGAGCCAGGGCGAAGCCGTCGCGTGGTTCGAGGCTGAGCACCAGGTGCTGCTGGCTATTGTCAGTCAGCTCGCCGAGACCGGCTCTCACAGCCACGCGATGCGAATCCCGTGGACAATGGTTGACTTCCTTGACCGGCGAGGGCACTGGGGTGACATTATCGCCACGCAGAACGCTGCGCTGACAGCCGCGCAGCAGCTCCGCGACGACGCCGAGCAGGCCCGGGCTCACCGTCTGCTTGGGCGAACCTACATCCGTCTCGGCTCCTGGGACCGTGGCCACGAGCATCTGAAGAAGGCTCTGGACCTTCACCGCCAGCGTGGCGACCGGATAGGTCAGGCGACGGCCCACCTGAGCCTGGCCCGCGCATGCGAGCTCCAGGACCGTCACCGCGAGGCGCTTCAGCACAACCTGAGCGCACTGAGCCTGTACCGGACCGCGGGCAGCCGTTCCGGAGAGGCGAACAGCCTCAACTCGGTCGGCTGGCAGCACGCGAAGCTAGGGCATCATCGCGAGGCCCTCTCCTACTGCCAGCAGGCGTTGGTCTTGCACCGGGAACTCAGTGACAAGCCGGGGGAGGCTGCCACGTGGGACAGCCTGGGCTATATCCGTCATCAGATGGGCAATCACGGCCTGGCAGTCGACTGCTACCAGCATGCGCTCGAAATCTATGAGGAAGGCGGGCACCGCTATTACCAGGCCGATACGTTCACGCATATGGCTGACGTCAAGCAAGCCGCAGGCGACCTGGACGCGGCCCGCGACGCCTGGCACCGGGCTTTGGCCATACTCGACGACCTAGGCCACCCCGATGCGGAGCGAGTCCGCAGCAATCTTGGCTGAGAGGCGGATCCCCTCCCAGTAGTGAGAGCGAGCGGAGCAGAGCAGGCGCCCGTTGTGCCAGGGCCTGTTCCTCGACGCCGACCGCCCGCCGCAAACCCCGCGCAAGTGGGAACAGTGGCTGACGGTCAGCCGCAAGGCGATGGTCCGTAATGCCATCGTTGTGGCGGCCGGACCGCACACCGGACGAAGCAACCTTCCGCCTCCCGCACGCCTGCTGCCACCGGCGCTACGCCCGGAACAACACCAGCCCAGCACTTCTGCCCGCCAGCGAGACCACGGGCTTGCTTGAGCCGGATGCACGGAAACGTGCACATCCGGTTCTGAGGGGGGCCGGGCGCAGCAATGCGCCCGGCCTAGCCCGGCCTTCTCGTGCTTACCCTTAGGCGGCGGTCACGCCCGGCCTGGCCCGAAGCCCCGCGTACGCGATCTCTCTATCGCTCTCTCTTGATTGAACGCGGCGGTCGTGCCGCGTATGGGATCAACGTCCGGATCGCGCAAGTGCGCACCAGATCGTCCGCACCGAGGATCTCCTCCGTACCAGAGACTCCTCGATCCCAAGAACCAACCCGCGTCCACTCGCTCCGTGCTCGAGAGTGAGGCACCGTCCGACAGCTTGGCGAGGCGGGTTGGCATGATTTAGCATGTCTTCACGCATTAGGCGCACCGGAGGTCACGTGAAGTCACGTTGGCTCGCGCTGCCACGCAGGCTCTAGGTTCTCTCTGGGCTCCCGGTCGTGCCAGCCATACTGCTCATAGTCCTTCTGGGACTCATATACGGTCACACTCGCTACCGGACGGTGATGGACTTGTCGATCGCCCTGGCAGCCGTCACGATCGGAATGATCACTTGGCTGATTGGCACGATCCGAGCTGTTCAGGAGCGGGCGAACCGGGCTGATCACTAGATCGGACGATGGTTCGCCAAGATCCAGCGCGCCGCGGCTAGTCTGACCAAGTTGTCTTCACCGCTCATGCCGCCGAGCGAGTCATTCGTAAGCGGCCGCGGCTTCCAGTGCCTGGCCGAAGACAGCCCAGCCGTGCCTGCGGCTGCGGATCACGGGCCAGTTGGATTCCTGGCCGGCGCTACAGCGCAGGCTGCGGCCGGCGACGCCCCGGACCCAGGTGCGCACTGGAGCGGGGGGAAGGTGGCGTACACGGCAACAAGGACGATTGCCAGCGCGATCACGGCGAGGAGGACCTGCTGCACCCGGCGCGAGAAGGATCCCACAAAAGGGCATTATACGGTGATTCCAGTCCGCGGGAGGGCAATCGCCATAGTTGTGGCAAGCGGGGCAGCGGCTACGCGCCCATTCGGGTGTCCACCCACACGGCCGGCTGCGGGTCGGTCTGCTACAAACCGAGACACGAGCTCAGCTATCGGCCGGACGCTCAATCGCCCGCGGCGTAACTTGAGCCGTGTGGACGCGAGCGGGTTGAGGAAATCATCGGCGTTTGTGCTCACGCCCCGGCCGGCGACATACAGTTCACGCCCCGGGCAAGAAGGTCGCTGGAACTGTCGCGGCACGAGGCGCTGCGGATCGGCGACCGCTCGGTCGGCGCCGGGCATATCCTGCTTGGTCTGATCGCCGAAGGCGAGGGCGTGGCCGCTCAGGTTCTTGTCCGGCTGGGCGCGGACCTGCGCCGGGTTCGGCGGTTCGTGCTCGACGGCGACGACATCGCGGAACGCGGGCCGCGTAGCACAACGGTGGCGGGCCGGTAAGGCGGCGGATGAGGTGCTGGCATGCCTCGTAGTACTATGCGGCCGACGCCGGACTCATAGGAGGTAAGTATGACTTCGCCGGCTACATCGGGCAGGCCAGCGGGCACGCGGCTCACCCGCTGGTTTATTGCCGTCTTAGTCCCGGCGCTGAGTGTCGCGGTTCTGTGCGCACCGACGGCAAGCGGTGCGGCGCGGAGCACGGCGGGAGCGGGATCGCAAGCCGGCGGCCTGGTTCGGGCGCATCCTCTCACAGGGACGGCGCCCGGCGCGGCAGCCGCTGCCGCGCGCGATCGTGGCTCAGCGAGATCAACTATTACCGGCTCGGTGCTGGCCTGAAGGCGGCATCGAACAACCGCTCGTGGGATCGGGGAATCCTTAATCACCTGAAGTACCTGGAGGACACGCCAGCGAGATATCTCACTGGTCAGTATCAGAGTTTTCACACGGAGAACCCCGCGAGTCCTTACTACACCGCGTCAGGTGCACGGGAGGGCTCTCGCAGCGACCTTCTACTAGGCTCGGCCGGAGGTGCTCGTGCCGACATCGACGACTGGCTGGCGGCCCCATTTCATGCCATCGGGATGCTGAGAAGCAACCTCAGACGCGTCGCGTTCGCTGCGGGCTACATCGGCGCCGGCCTTGATGTACTCGGCGGGCTCACGGCCGCAGCGCCTGACCGTAAGCCGGTCCTGTTCCCAGGCAACAATGTGACCACTAACCTGACCGGCTATGCAGGCGACGAGTTGCCAAACCCGCTCCAGAGCTGCCGGAAGTCCTTTGACCGGAAGCCGGTCGGGCTCCCCATCATCGCCCTGCTGCCGGCCGCTCCGTCCAGGCACCTGTCCGCCTCGCTCTGGTGGCCAGGCGGCAAAGTCGAGCGCCCCGGTGCCGGTACCTTGTGCGTGGTCGACGAGTTCACCTACCACTCGACCGATAAGGTCTACGGGCCGACCGGGCTTGACATCCTGAAGGGCGACGACGCTGTCCTGCTGTTCCCGAGCGGCCAGCTGCTCAATGGCGGCTACAAAGTGACGATCTTCGACACGTCGAAGATCACTTACACCTGGCGGTTCAAGGTCAAGGCGTGACATCGGGCGCACGACAGCCAACGCACGCCCAGCTGGTTCAGTCGGAGTTCACGCTGTCACTCGGTCTGGAGCAATATCATCAGCACGCACTTCACTGCTTTTAACTACTGATGGCCGCTTCGCTGATCTTCATGATCCCGACGCTCATACTGTTCGTAGCCGCCCAGCGACATCTCGTCAGAGGGATTGCCTTTAGTGGCCTCAAGAATTAGCCACTCGAAAACCCTGCGGTGGGGGATCCTCGGCGCGGGCGCTATCGCCGGCGAGTTCAGTGACGGCGTTGCGGCATCCAGGACCGGGGTGGTGCATGCTGTCGCTTCGCGGAGCCGCGCCAAGGCCGGACGATTCGCCGCCGCTCACCAGGTAAGTACCTGGTACGGCAGCTACGAGGACCTGCTCGCTGATCCTGGCGTCGACATCGTCTACGTCGCCACGCCGCACCCATTGCACGCCGAGTGGGCCATCAAGGCCGCCAGAGCCGGCAAGCACGTGCTGTGCGAGAAGCCGCTGACCGTCAGCCTCGGCGAGGCGGAGGCTGTCGTGGCTGCGGCGCGGGAGTCTGGCGTCTTCCTGATGGAAGCGTTCATGTACCGCGCGCACCCGCAGACAGCGATCCTGCTGGACATCCTGAAATCGGGAGTGATCGGGGAGGTCCGCGCGCTATCGGTCAGCTTCGGCTACCGCCCGGCCACCAGCTGGGAGGCTGGCCGCGTCACCGACGCCGAGCTTGGCGGCGGGGGCATCCTGGACGTGGGATGCTACGCGGTGTCGGTGGCGCGTCTGGTCGCCGCGGTCGCGCTGGGCGAGCAGGCGGCCGAACCCGACGAGGTAGTTGGCTGCGCGCGAATAGGCCCGCAGGATCGTGTGGACCATGTCGCGATGGCCGTGCTGTCGTTCCCTGGCGGTCTGCTCGCGCAGATCGGCTCGAGCGTGACGACGCGGCTCGACGACGCAATCCGCGTGTTCGGCAGCAACGGCCGGGTAGTCGTGCCGCGGCCATCATGGCTGGAGGAGCACCGCGCTGCTGGCACCTCGGTCATCGAAGTCGAATCGGATGGGGCAACAAGCGTGGTCGAGGTGGTAGCCGATCAGGGGATCTTCGCCTATGAGGCCGATCACGTGGCACAGTCGATCAGTGCCGGCCAGTCTCCGCTGGTGCCCTGGGCGGACACCCTGGCCAACATGCGGACGCTGGACCGCTGGCGGCGAGCCGTCGGCCTGCGTTACGACTTCGAACGCACCGCGTGAGCTGCCGTCTGGTCGTACTGGGCGGCAGCGCGGTCTCGACCGTCCAGCTAGTGGACGCGCTGGCTGACTGGCCTGGAGGCCACGCCAGGCGGCCGGACGCCCTCGAGCTTGTCCTGCACGGCAGGTCCTGGCGGCTTGAGGCGGTCGCTGATGCCTGCCGGATGCGGGCCCGCGCCGTCGACGTGCCACTCAGCGTGCGCAGCGAGAGGGAACTGGCCGCGGCCCTGGACGGGGCTGACCTGGTGCTGAACCAGATCAGGGCGGGCGGCCTGCAAGCGCGCTCGGTAGACGAGTCGTTTCCACGGGACTTCGGCATCCCCGGCGAGGAGACCATGGGTCCTGGCGGGCTGGCCTGCGCCGTCCGCACGATCGGTGCACTGCGGCCGTTCTGGGCTCAGGTGGCGCGCCGTGCGCCCGCGGCGCTCGTCATCAACCTCACCAACCCGGCCGGCATCGTCCAGCAGGCAGCGCGGACTGAGGCCGGCCTTCCGCATCGTCACCGTGTGCGACTCGCCGCTCGGACTGCTCGACAGCGTCGCCCGCCGGCGGCTGGCCCGACGATGACGTGCGGTCCCGGTACGTCGGCATGAACCACGTGGGCTGGTATGTGCCAACCGATCTCGGTGAACTTGACCGGCTCAGCGACCTCGCCGACGGGCTGGATCCCGAGATGGCAACATTGCACGCGGCGATGCCCGGTCCCTACCTGCGCTACTACACGCACCCTGACCGCTTGCTGGCCGCGCAGCTCGGGACGCCTACCCGCGCTGAGCAACTGCTGGCGATACAGCAGGAAACGATGAACTCCTACCGCCAGGGCGCACTGCCAGCAACCTGGCAGCGCAAAGCGCCCTGGTATGGCGTCGCGGTCGTCCCCCTGATCGATGCCTGGCTGAACGGCACTGACCGCACGCTCATCATCGGCTTGCCGAACTCCGGCCGTGTCCCGTGGCTGGCGCCTGACGTCATCATCGAGGGTCCGGTACTGGCGCAGGTCCCTGGCCGGATCGAGGCCCAGCCGGTCATCGCGCTGCCCGATCTGCCGCGCGGCCTGCTGGCGCAGCACGCCGCCTACGAGCGGCTGGCCGTCCAGGCGCTGGCCGGCCAGCCGACCACGGCCGGGCTGACCCGCGCCCTGCTCGCCAACCCGATGGTGGCCAGTCTTGACCAGGCCAGGGCACTAGCCGCGGCCATCGAACGCCGGATGCCTGACCCCGCTTGACTGAGGTGCCGAGGGCGACGCGCCGGGTCGGCGACTGGTACAAGTGCCAGATCCACGAGGTTCACCGCGTCTTGATCGCGCGAGGCGCCGCGTTCGTTCCGCGCTCGCCGGCACCGAGCCTGCACATCCGCTCTTCGTGCCCGGGAAGGTAGCCGACGCTGCGCGCTAGCCGGCTGGCGGTAACGCCCGCCTGTATCGGTCGCGCTCGGGGGGCGAGGGTGAACTCTTTCCACGGGCCAGGTAAAGGCTGCGGCAGGTGCGGCATGCCTGGCATCTGACCTGGGTATCGGCGCGCCGGGAGTCAATCGTGATAGGAAAGGCGGTCCGCGTGCGGCCGGGAGAAATCAGGTCTGATGGCCGGCGCAGTCCGGTCGCCGTCGCGTTGCTGTTTTCGGTGGCTGCGCTGGTCGCCGCGGGTTGCACGGCGAGTAATGCCAAAACGATCCCGCCGCCGACGCTGGTCATCTCACCGGCTAACGGGTCGCAGGGCGTCCTGCCGGGGCGGCCGTCGTTGTCGCGGCAAGGAACGGGAAGCTGCGGGACGTGACGGTGGCGACAGCCGCCGGCCCGTCCGCGGTGTTCTCGGTGCCAACGGCTCTTGGCGCAGCGCGAAACCACTTGCCACGGGCACGAGCTACACGGTGACCGCGACCGCGGTCGGCATGAACCAGAAGAAGATCACCAGCTCGACGACTTTCCAGACGCTGACGCCGCACCGGACGTTCCGGGCGTCGATCACCGCCACCGGAACGGATCAGAATATTGCCTCGGAGATCGCCGCCCGGCAGTACGGTGTCGGCATTCCGGTCACCGTCACGTTCAGCCGGCCGATCACCGACAAGGCAGCAGTCGAGCGTGCTCTCCAGCTGCGCAGCTCCAGGCCTGTCGTCGGTGCCTGGTACTGGCAGGACGATAAGACAGTGATCTTCCGGCCGCGGCAGTACTGGCCGCAGGACACGACGGTGACCGTCGATGGCAACTTTGACGGCGTCGAAGGGGCGCCCGGCGTCTACGGCGGCCAGGACGTGCACCAGAGCCTTTCCATCGGCCCGTCGCTGATCGTCGTTGCCAGTGCCCGCACTCACGTCATGACGGTGTACTACAAGAACCGGCTCTTCGGCCGGTGGCCGATCAGTACTGGCAGGCCGGGCGATGACACGCCCGACGGGACTTACCTGACGACCTTCAAGAACAACCCGCAGCGCATGATCGGTCCCGGCTACGACCTGCTGGTGCCGTGGTCTGTCGACTTCACCTATAGCGGCGACTTCATCCACGACGCCTGGTGGTCGGTCGGCGTGCAGGGTGCCGCTAACGTCAGCCACGGCTGCGTTAACACCTCGCCCGCGCATGCCGAGACCTACTACAAGATGGCGGAGCCGGGGGATCCGGTTACGATCACCGGCAGTCCGGCCGCCGGCACACCGGGCAATGGCTGGACCGAGTGGTTCGTGTCCTGGCCGCAATGGCTGCGCGGCAGCGCCACCGGCGATGCGGTCGAGGCCGGCCCGGCGGGAAGCTCGCTTGTCAGCCCGGCGCTGCTCCCGGCGGTGGCCGAGTCCGCGGCCTTGTACCAGCCGCACCCGGGCAATGCGAGGCGGAACACCTGACGCGCGTGTACGCGCAGGCTGAGCGGCGGCGGACGGGTGCCAGGACCGGAAGCCCCGGTGCTCGCACGCAAGATCACCTGATCATTGCCGGGCCGGGCAAGGGGTGCGCTTTACGGAGCATTCAGACATCAGCGCGAACGTTCAGCGATTCTTCAGGAGCAAAAACTACTTTCTGGGGATGGACGAATTCCGGGCCCGCCGCGTGGTCGACTCCCTGCGTGACCGCGGCGTCAATGCTCACCTGCTCCGAGGCGGCATCGGCCAGTTCGGCGTTCGCGTGTCGCTTCCCGGCGGCCGAGATGCCGAGTGGGACACCGACGGCACGGCTGGCCTTGAAGCCCAGGTCATGCGTGATGGCATGCTCGTCGGCTACGTGCCCCGGATCGAAGGTTCTGAGGACTTTGATGAATCCCGCATCGTTGACGCCATCGGCCGCACGGACTACAACCAGCCCGTCGCCCGCCAGCGCACCGATGCGCCCGCACCTGGCCCTGCCCTCGCCCGCGAAGGCGGCGTCTTCCGCCGTTTCCTCGACGGTTTCCGGTACCGGTAAGCAGGCCAGCAGTCCTGGCGAACGGCCAAGGTAGGGGGAGTTCGCGCGGTGACCATGCCAACGGCGGGTGCGTCTCGCGGTCGGCGACCATGGTGAGTCCCGCTGACCAGGCGGACGCTGGGCGGGAAGGGCGCCGACAAGACCGTCTGTGCGGTAGGTAAGTCAGGCCCTGAGGCCGACAACGTGGTCGCCCTTCCCGTGCATGCCAGCTTGCGCTTTTGGCGGGCGGCAGTCAAGGCGTCGTGGCGCCGGCCGTTTACCGCCGCGACCCAGCGGGGTACAGCTATCGCGAGACGCCGCCTGGTCGACAGCCTGCGCACGTTGCGAACCTCGTTCCTGGCCTGCCCCGCATCGTTTTGCGGCGCTCGATGGGAGGACCCGATGCCCGCAGTGAGGGTCAGTGACATGGCTCGGCTGCCGCGAATTTCAGTCCCGGATCCCGCGCTGGCGGCCGAGCGTCCAGTGGTCTCGGTAACCACCGCGCCTGCCGGATTCGAAGGCGAGGGATTCCCGGTGCGCCGGGCCTTCGCCGGGATGAGCCTGCAGTCCCTGGACCCGTTCGTCCACATGGACCAGATGGGCGAAGTCGACTACGCGCCCGGCGAGCCCAAGGGCACACCATGGCACCCGCACCGCGGATTCGAGACCGTGACGTACATGATCGACGGGACCTTCGCCCACCAGGACTCCCAAGGAGGCGGCGGCCTGATCACCAACGGCGCCACGCAGTGGATGACCGCAGGCGGCGGGATCTTGCACATCGAGACACCGCCCGAGGATCTTGTCGTCTCAGGTGGCCTCTTCCATGGCATCCAACTGTGGGTGAACCTGCCGGCCAGGGACAAGCTGATCCCGCCTGCTTACCAGAGCCTCGAGCCCGGCCAGGTCGCGCTGCTGTCCTCCGCCGACGGCGGCAGCCTGGTACGGGTGATCGCCGGCCACCTCAGTGAGCACCGCGGCCCGGGGTCTACCCACACCCCTATGGCGCTGATGCATGCCACCGTTTCGCCAGGGGCACTCCTAGAACTCCCGTGGGATCCGGGCTTCAACGCGCTCGTCTACGTACTGGCCGGATCCGGCCGAGCCGGCGGCGACGGCAGGCCGGTGCGGCCCGGCCAGTTGGTCGCGTTTGGCCCGGGTGACTGGGTGTCACTCCGGGCCGACGACCGTCAGGATTCCCGTGCAGTCAATCTGGAGATTCTCTTGCTCGGGGGCCGGCCTATCGGCGAGCCGGTAGCCCATTACGGGCCGTTCGTGATGAACACGCGCGAGGAAGTGATGCAGGCTCTGGAGGACTTCCAGGCCGGTCGTTTCGGCAGCATCCCGCCGCATGCGCTGATGCCGCACGTACCTGACCCCGATCCCGTCCGGGCTGAGCACACCGGGATCTGAGGTTCGCTGACCGCGGCCATCGTGAGCGCGCCGACAGGAAAGGCGCATGATGTACCTCCTTCTGCGACACTGGTCGCGTTTTGTGAGCGGGAGGAGACCCAGGTGACGAGGATGGTCCTGCGCGGCGGACGGATCTTTGACGGCAGCGGGAGCCCGATCGCCGACGGTGATCTGGCCATCGAGGACGGCCGGATCGTCGACGTCGGTGTCGGATTGGACGGGGACGAGCAAACCGACGTGTCCGGGTGCACGCTGCTGCCCGGTCTGTTCGACTGCCACGTACACGTCACCATGTCGGGCCTCAGCTGGATGAAATACCTCCAGCAGCCCTTCTCCTATCAGTTCTACGAGGCGGCGAGGAATCTGGCGGCGACGCTGGATTGCGGCATCACGACGGTCCGTGACGCAGGGGGAGCGGACCTGGGCATCCAGCGAGCGGTCGAGGACCGGCTGATCAGCGGGCCCAGGATGCAGATCGCGATCACGATCCTCAGCCAGACGGCCGGCCATGGTGACGGCTGGCTCCCGTCCGGAGTGGTACTGGATGTCCCGCATCCGGGTGTGCCATCGGGGATCGTTGATGGTCCAGAGGAAATGCGCAAGCGCGTGCGGGAAATCGTCAGGGCGGGCGCGAACGTCATCAAGGTCTGCACATCGGGCGGCGTGCTGTCGCCGGGTGATAGCCCTCGGCACGCTCATTTCCGGCCGGACGAGCTCGCGGCGCTGGCCGCCGAGGCCGCTGCCGCCGATCTTCCCGTGATGGCGCACGCACAGGCAACGGATGGCATCAAGGCCGCCATCCGTGCTGGCATCCGGTCCATCGAGCACGGCATCTACCTGGACGACGAGGCGATCGCGATGATGCTGGCGGCCGGCACGTGGCTGGTGCCGACGTTGTCAGCGCCCGCTAGCGTCATCGAGGCGGCGAAGAACGGGATTGAGTTGCCCGCTGGCGTGCTGGCCAAGGCGCAGGCGGTTGTCGAGGCGCACAACGCGTCGTTCGCGGCCGCGGTAGCCGCCGGGGTCAAGATAGCGATGGGCACCGACAGCGGCGTCGGTCCGCACGGCAGTAACCTCGGCGAGCTGGCGCTGATGGCGGCGGGCGGAATGACGCCGCCGGACGTGCTCGTGGCCACGACGCGGTCAGCGGCGAAGCTGCTCAGGCTGGAGCAGCAATACGGCACGCTCACACCGGGCAAGGGGGCGGATGTGGTTGTCGTTGCCGGTGACCCCTTCGATTTTGCCAGCCTGAAGGCGAACATCCGCGCTGTCTACGCGGACGGACGACTGGTTCGCGGCGCAGCATGAGGGATGGCAGTTCGTCGGTGTCCTCAACGCCGCGTCCCGGATGGCATCGTGCTGTTCAGGGCTTGCGTGCAAGTCCCGCGTAACCGGCGACTTGCTCGCCGTCATCGGGTGCGGCGGAGCCTGGCTGCCACCTGTGAACCTGCACCAAGCCAGGTTCCATGAGATGCAGGCCGTCGAAGAACCGCGCGACCTCGGCGTGACTGCGCAGCGTCGTCCTGCTCGCCGAGCGCGCGCTGACGCGGCGTGCCGCCTCCCCGATCTGATCCGCCAGTATGTCGCTGGCAGGGTGAAAGACGGCAAGCCAGCTGCCTGGCGGGATTGCCTCCACCAGCCTTGCGACGATCGCCCGGGGATTGTCCTCGTCAGGGATGAGCTGCAGTATGCCGATGAGAAGTATCGCGACCGGCGTGCGGAAATCCAGGAGGTCGGCCGCCGCGCTGAGAATCGTCTCCGTGTCACGCAGGTCTGCGTCCAGATAACTGGTGGCGCCAGAGGGTGCGCTGGTCAGCAATGCGCGGGCGTGGGCCAGCACCATGGGATCGTTGTCCACGTAGACGATGCGAGCCTTCGCGGCGACGGACTGCGCCACCTCGTGGGTATTGTTCGCGGTCGGGATGCCGGTACCGATGTCGAGAAACTGGCGGACGCCTGCTGCGCCGGCCAGATATTCCACGGCGCGCGCCAAGAAGGCCCGCTGAGCGAGGACGCCGCGACGGAGCCCGGGGTACGCGGCAAGCGCCTGCTGCGCTGCCTCGCGATCGACCGCGAAGTTGTCTTTCCCGCCCAGCCAGTAGTCGTAGATCCGCGCTTGATGCGCTCTACTGGTATCGATCCCTGCCGGAACCTCTTGCTGCTGTTCGGTTCCGCCCGCTGGCCACTGGTCAGTCACGACAGGGTTTCCCTTCAGTTCTGTGTTACCGAAGAGCTTAGACGCGGCGGCACGGGGCAATGCAGATCACCGGATCGGAAGGGCCCAGGTTTGCTCATCCGCCGTGGAACCCGGACAAGCCGCCACCGCACGAACTAGCCGGTCTTTGCTGCGTCGAGGATCGCCGCGGCGCTCTCTTGCCAGGTGAAGGGCCGGGTGTGTCGTTCCACTGGCTAAAATCGTCGGGATGCCGGGGCCGACCGCAGAAAGCCCCGTGTCAGGAGGTGCCGTCCCCGTGGGCAGGGCCCGCACGCTCGCTCAGGTGTACCGACACTTCGGTGAGGTCGATGCCGCCGAAACATCGCCGCTGTACGAGGCCGTCGCCGTCGCCCTGAGCGAGTCCGGCGAGGCGCTGCGCGCCATCGAGGCGGCGCCGGCGCGCAAGCGGCACCCAACGGTGATCCTCGCCGCGCTGCACGACCTCGCCCTCGCCGGACGCGCGCCGGCGCTTGCCGCGGCTTACGCCGCTGCGAACGGCGACGCTGCCGCTGGCGCGGCGATCGACACCCTGCTGCGAATGACCGATTCGGTCGTGGCTATCGCCGCGCGCCGCGAGACGCGGACCAATGAGACCGGACGCTGCGCCGTGCTGTACCCGGCCATTGCCGAGGTGGCGCGCCGGGTAGGCGCGGACGCGGTCGGGCTGATCGACGTGGCTTGTTCGGCAGGGTTCAATCTCAATGTCGATCGCGTTGGCATCACGTACAGCAACGGGCAATCGCTGGGCGACCCGTCATCTCCCGTGCAGCTGCCGGCTTCGATCGTAGGAGGCCGGGCCGTCCCGGCGCGGTCGATGCCTGAGGTCGTCGCCCGGATCGGCGTCGACCGCGATCCGGTCGACGTGACCGATGCCGATGACGCCCGATGGTTGCGCGCCTGCATCTGGCCGGCTCAGCCGGAGCGGGTCGCGAGGCTCGAAGCGGAGATGGCGCTGGCGGCGACGGCCCCTCCACTGATGCTGCAGGATGACGCCGCCGAGGTGGTGCGCGACGCCTTCGCCCGGGTACCCGCAGGCGCCCTGCCTGTCGTGATCACGACGTGGGCGCTGTCACACTTCCCGCTCGAGGGCCGCCTGCGCTTCCTGCACCGCCTTGACGAGGCGGCGGCCCACCGGACGGTGGCGTGGGTGTCAGCGGAAGGGGTCGGAGTCGCGCCGGCGATACCGACACTTGGCGATCGTCGCGCCTCTGGCCACAGCACCATCGGCGTGGCGGTGTTCGACGGGTCGGCTCTGCACGCCGAGGCCGTTGGCCGTTGCTGGTCACAGGGCCGCTTGCTGGCGTGGCTGGCAGATTCCTAGTGCACTGTCAGGTGCCCGGAGTATCGGGAGGCGGCAGCGTGCGGACGGAGTTCGGTGGCGCTATGATGCCAATGTGACTAGCACCAGATCCGTAGTGGGCGCCAACACGGTGTTCAGAGGACTGCGGACGCCGCGGGACGAGGGGCTAGTGGAATTCCGCCGCGGGCGGGGCGTGCCGGTGAGCGGCATCGGGCCGGAGCGTAGCGCCGCGGTGGCCAAGGCGCGCGAGCTGGTCGCGCTGGCCCGGCATTTCGGGTACGGGCCGGAAGAGCCGGCCGAGATCATCGCGTACGTGTCCTAGGAGCTAGCCGTGAAGAGCACTGCCGTGTTGCCTGCGCCGGGCCCTGGCGTCGAGGCGCTCATCAAGGAGGCGCGGCAGCGCCGGCGCAGGCGCTACGTTGCGACCGGCGTCGCGGTAGCGGCCGTGCTCGCCGCGGCGCTTGGCGCGTCCGCAGGTCTGCGCGGAGGCTCCGGGCCACGGCGCGCGAGCCTGCCCCGGCTCGCGCCTGCGGCCGCGCCGTCCGCAGGTCTGCACGTACCCGGTCCCATCCCGAGGAGCGTCGACACGACGGTAGTGATGTGGCCGACGACGGGGGGACAGAACGGCACGATCGACCTCGACAACCTGCGCACCGGACAGCATGGGCGGGCTGCTCCGGTTGCCGACCCCGGCGAGTACCAGCCGATCATGCTGGTCAGCGGCCGGATCGTCTTCGTCAGCAACAACAGCGTCCTGGCTGCCGATGTGGCGACCGGCAAGACGCAGATGCTCGGCAAAACGCCGGCATTCGCCCCGTCCGCCGCAGCCGGCGACGTGTGGCTCGAATACGGCTACTACCAGTCCGGCGCGGCCGCAGTGACGGTTCGGTCCGTGGCGGTGGCCAGCGGCAGGCCTGGGCCGCCGATCACCTTGCCCAAGGGGACTGAGCTGATCGCCGGAACGGACGCTGGCCTGCTGCTTGAGCCGCGCTTTGGCGAGGTGGGCGGCCCCTTCTGGTTGTGGACTCCTGGTACGGCGCCGAAAGCACTGCCGGATTCGTCGACCGCTGACGGCTTCGATGTCAGTCCGCGGCTGGTCGCCTATGGCAGTAAATGCGCGAACCCGTCGACGGCGCAGAGCCTGAGCTACGGAGGTAATTTCGGCTATTACGCCTGCCGGACTCTATTGGTTTTCGATGTCGTCACCGGTCGGCTCCGGTCGTTCGCAGCGCCGCCGGGAACAACCGGGTGGGTGCCGACCCACGGCGGTAACTGGGCCTGGTCTGCCAGCGAGATAGCGCCGTCAGGCCTGATGATGGCGGCCGAGGCGGTGGTGCCGCCGGAGAGCCAGGGCATCGCCCGCGTATTCATTCTTCACCTGACCGGCCGTGACCCGCAGGCGACAGCGGTTCCGTCGTCGGCTGCTTTCCTCCTGTCGGTGACCGCATGGTCGCCAGACAGCTCGTGGCTGTTCTACCAGGGTCCCGGTGAGCAAATGTGGGCCTACAGGGCGGCGACCGGGCAGGTGCGGTCATCCACGACAACGTGCTGCCAGTACGCGGTGATGGCCACCATCAAAAGCCCGCGCCGCTGAGGCGCCGTCACCGGCGACGGGGTCACCGGTGACCGCTTCCCTCGCGGAGCCTCGGCACTTGCCGACGGGTGGGCGCTGGGCAAAGCCGGGGGCTTCATGGGGGCCGGTGACGACGACCCTCTGGTAGCGCCGACCGCGAGACCGTACGGTGCCGTGGCCGGATTACTTTAGGCCTATGGATCGGCGGGATGGGCAGGACGCGACAGCAGGCATCAGGAACGTCCAGATCCGCGGGTCGCGGCTACTGCTGCGGGCGCTGCGGGCCGCCGAAATCGAAGAAGAATGGCGGGCTATGGTCACCGCGGGCCCTATGGCCGTCGCCGATCTCCCTGAGGAGGCCAGCTTCAAGGCCCGCCTCCAGCGATCGGGTGACCTGGACGATGGCCGGCTCGATCTTTGCATCGACCTCGATGGCGTGTCTATCGGGCGTATCCAGACGTTCGTGCCGCCGGGTCGGCCGCTCGCTCCGGGAACCTTCGAGGTGGGTATCGGCTTGCGGGAAGAAGCCCGGAGCAAAGGTTACGGACGCGAAGCGCTCGCGCTACTGACGGACTGGCTGTTCGAGCATGCGGCGGCAGCGGCTGCCGAGGCTCCGACCGATCCCGACAATGTCGCGATGCGAACGGTCTTCCTGCGGGTCGGCTGGCGGCTTGCCGGATCACTGACCGAGTACGGCCGTGAGTGGGTCGTGTACACAATAACCCGACCGGAATGGGCGGCCCGGCGACAGCACAACTCACCCGGGAATGACCGCGATCAAGCTATCCCTTGATCGGCGCAGCTCTCGATGGGTATCCATTCCGCGGGTATCCGCTACGTACCCACGACCTACTCGCCCTGGGCAGTTGCGACAGCGACCGGATTACCCAGGCTGCCCAGTGATTCCTCGATGCGCGCTGCATTGTCGAGATGCACGGCACCGCTCGCCGGATGCCCGTGCCGGATCAGGAGCTGCCCGAGCTTCCTGTGCGCGTTGATCTGCCCGAAACTGTCGCCGGTCTCGGCCTGGGCAGCCAGGGCGTTGCGGTACTGGGTAACCGCCTCTGACCACTGACCGAGCCGGTCGTAGACGTCGGCCAGCGTGGCCAGGCTCAGGGCAGCGCCAGCGCGATCCTCAACCTCCAGCGCGATGTCACGGGCACGCTTGACGTGCTCGAGTGCGCTGTCGAGTTGCCCTGTCTGTAGTTCAGCCTCGGCCAGGTTGTGCAGCGCGATCGCCGTCCTAAACGGCTCCTGTGTCTGGTCGAGAAGCGCCAGCGCCTTGGTCAGGGCGGTCACTGCTTGCCCTGGGTGGTGCAACTGGCTATAGACGGTGGCCAGATTGTTCAAGGCCATGGCCTGGCCCGCGGGATTGCCCGCGCGGCCGTACGAGCTGCGCGCGCGGCGAAATGCCGCAGCGGCCTCGGCCGGCCGTTGAGTTTCACGAAGCACGATGCCAAGGGACAACGTGAGGTGGCCGACGTCTTCTGACCGGCCGTGCCGACTCGCGACCCGGACTCCTGATTGACACATCTGCTTCCACTGCGGCCACGGTTTGCGGAGATTGAGGAAGCTGGTCAGCACGTGCGGCAGCAGGTACGCGAACTGATCGTCGGAGCGCTCGGCCTGGACGACAGCAGTGGTCATGTTCGACAGGTTGGACTCTGCCCAGGAGCACGCGGCGGCCGGGGTCGCCAGCCGGGGCGCGGACGCCGGCCGAGGGAGGCTCGTCACCATGGGCGGCCGGCGCCGCTGCGGCAGGATCATCCGGTCCATAGCGTCGGCAGTCCAGAGGTAGTAGCCGAACAGACGCTTGCGCGCCTCTTGGCAGGACTCGGCGCTGAGCTCATCGGCCACGACTCGGCTCACCCACTCCCGCACCAGCGGATGCAGCTCGTAGTGCCGGGAGCCAATGGCGGAGATCAGATGGTTGCTGGCCAGCATCGAGACAATCCGCAGGGCATCAGCCGAGGACATCCCCAGCAGTGCGGCCGCTTCGTGCAGATCGAACGTCCTTCCTGACAGCAGTGAGAGCGCGGCGAAGGCCGCCGTCTCGGCCCGCGAGCGGGCCCCGAGTGACCAGGTCAGAATCGCGCCCAGCGGCGGTGCGTCGCCAGCATGCTGTTCGCTCGTCAGGCTGTTGACAAGTTCCAGGAGAGCGGCGCTGCCGTCCTCGCCCTGCAGCGTGTCGGCGGCGATTCGCATCGGAAGTGGCAGGTAGCCGCACGCCCCGGCGAGGACGTGAGCCTGCTCAACGGTGAGGCTGGGTGCGTGGCGTTTGAGTAACTCGACCGCCGCGACGGGCGATAGCTCGGGCACCGGTTCGGTCGAGGCACCGTCATAGATGACAAGGCCCCGAATCCTGTCCCGTGCTGTGACGAGGACGATCGACCGGCCGCTGCCAGGCAGGAACGGTCGCACGTCGCTGGCCCGTTCGGCGTTCTCCAGGACGACCAGCAGCGTCCTCGCTGCCACAGCGGAGCGGAACATGCCAGCCATGCCGGACTCGTCGGCTGGCAGATCACCCGGGCTGTATCCCAGGGCGGCGAGGAAGCCGATGAGCACCTCTGCCGTGGTCAGCTCGCGCACGCCGGTCCCGGCAGAAAAGTCGGCGTAGAGCTGGCCGTCGGGGAACTGATCACGGCGGCGGTGCGCCCAGCCAAGTGCGAGCGCTGTCTTGCCGATGCCCGCCCGGCCGTGCAGGATCAGCGTCAGCGGCCCCGAGTCGTCGCTGGCTTGCTGACAGAACTCGTCAAGCCTGGCCAACTCCCGTTCACGGCCCAGCAGAAGCCGCGGTGCTGCGGGCAACTGCCACGGCACTGTTGCTCGGGGCTGATCCTGCGGCCGTGGTGATGCCTGCCAGTCATCGGCCACGCGCGCTCTGTCAGGTGCGGAGGCCGGGGCGTAGAGCTGTCCCCAGCGGCTCCTCCACTTGGCAAGATCGCGTTCGGCGGCGGGAACGGGCAGATCGTTGGCATCGGCGTGGGCCAGTACTGCGCGCACGAAGGCAAGAAGGAAGGCGAGCTTCGGCGCGGTCCTGGCATTCAGCACGCCGCTGACAGTGGCCGGAGGCAGCATCGCCGAAATCTTGTAGAGCTGCGCGTACGGCGGACTGCCGCATGAGACTCGCAGGCCCTCCAGCTCAGCGGCGAGAACCGACATCGATTGCCGGGAAGGTTTCCGCCTGGCCACCTGCTGGCTACCTCCCGCCGCCTGTCGGCGTCATGGCGTATCTCGGTGCGCCGATGTGCGCATGTCTGCGTACCTGCCGAGATACTCACCATGATCCACGCAGACCAGCCGGCACGTCAGCGATCCGCGCGGACGCACTGCCCGAACTGACCTGCGCTGGCGGGAGCAGGGGCCGCCCCCCTCTTCGGTCCCTGCTCCGCCGATAGGCGTGTGCGGCTCGCTTCTCCTGGCCCCTGTCCGGACGTGGCAGACGAGGAGCCGTTCACTCCTGCTGAGAACTGTGTCACTGTGCGCGGATTCAGAACCGTCCCAGTGCCAATGTCGAACATTGTCGAACGCTGCCGCGTACGACCGCGTTCGGGTCAGCATGGCCCAGGTTCTCGCGCACACCAGGAATGGCGTGTTGCGCTTTTCCTGCGTTAGCGACCGAGGATCTCCAGGTGCACCGGGCATGCCGCGTTGTAGTGCTTCAAGGTCAGCTTTCCTTGGGCATATGCCCAAGAGCAGGTACAGGCGTTAGGCACGCGCTCGGAAGTGATGATCTCGGCGGGCACGCCGCTGCGCCGCTCGGCGCGACCCGGCTGGTACGGCAGCGGCTGTCCGATAAGGGCTAGAGCGGGTCCCTCAGTCCTTGCTTCCTGAACAGCTCCGTCAGCTAGCGCCAGCCACTCCCGCGGCCTGGCGTCTGATGATGGCTGGGCTGGTGCACGCCGGGTGAAGCGCACCCTGGCTCCGGGGAGTTTGTCACTCGCCCGGCTGTCCATGTCATCCAGAATATCCGCTCACCGGGCGGGGATGAGTCCCTTGGCCCGTGGTCAGGACTACGGCACGAGAGTGACGGGTATTGACTGCACGTTGACCGGCGATCCGTCTTTGGCGGAGGCCTCGAACACCTCGATGGTGCCGGGCTCGACGTGGCCCACCGAATAGGCGACCGCTACCGAGTAGCCGCCGCGGCATCCGGTGCCGCAGGTCGCGTTCGTGAACGTCCTGGCGATCTCGTTGCCCGCCGCATCCAGGATGCGGACGCTCACCACGGCCTCGAACACCGCGGCAGTGCCGGAGATGGTCACCGGACTGGACACCTGCGCACCGACTACCGGGCTCGCCACGGTGATCGCGGGGAGGTACGAGCCGAACATCGCCCGGGTCTGGGGGCTCGCCACAGGCACCCCGCCGATGACGGTGCGGCCCTGGCCGTCTATCTGGAACCGTACGCTCGTCACCGTCGGGAACTGCGTGATGGTGTAGACGACCTGAGCTAGCCGGACCGGCATCGTCGACGGGGTCGCAGCGGATTCGAACGCCGAGCTGAAGTCCACTGTGGCCGTGCCGCGAGCGATCTTCATGCTCAGCAGCGTGGTGCCGGCCGGAATCGCTGACCGCAGCCCGGCTGCCCGTTCCGCCGCGGTCGGGCCGTTCAGCATGGCGCTCAGGGCGGCGGTCCCGACGGCCGGGCCGTACGGCTCGGTGCGCTGGCTGACGAAGAGCTTTCCCGCCCGGATAAGCCATACCTGCAGGCCAACAACGTGCGTGGGCGCTGCTGACGGCTGCCCGGAACTGGTTGCCGGACTGGCGGAGCTGCTGGTGGAGGCCGTGACGCCCGTGGGCGAGGCACCTGGCGCAGACGAGGACCCTGACGGCGCAGCGCCAGTCGGGGCCGGGCCAAGCGACGTTGCTGCTCCAGACCCGCAGGCCGCCGTGACCAGGCCGAGCCCGGCGATCAGGGTGGCGAGACGCTTCATCGTGGAACCTCCTTCTTCCGTTGTCCCACCCCACAGTGGGCATCCCGGCCAACCGGCGGCTCACCGTCACCTCACAGTTCGTTCACAGCGCCCGGCCTGGAAAGCGGCAGAACGAGCTGGAACTGCGATCCGACTGCCAGTTCGCTCCGCACCTGGACGTCACCTCCGAGCAGCCTGGCGTTCTGCTGGGCGATGGCAAGGCCGAGCCCGCTACCCGAGCCCGCCCGGGAGGAATCGGCCTTGTAGAACCTTTCGAAGACGTGGGCCAGGTGTTCTGGAGCAATCCCCTGACCTTCGTCGGACACCCGGATCACGGCGCTGGCGCCGTCCTTGGCCGCGTCGATCCGGACCCCGTTCCCGCCATGCTCGATCGCATTTCCCACCAGATTTGCCACGATCCGCTCCAGCCGTCGTGGGTCGGTGTGGACGACTACCTGGTCTCCGTCGAGCAGCTCGGCACGATCTGTCCATCCCCGTACGCGGAGCACTGCGGCCACCAGCGACCGGACGTCGGTGAGCTCGCTGCGGACCGATTCGGTGCCTGCGTCCAGCCTGGAGATTTCCATCAGCTCGTCGACGAGGGTCCGCAGCCTGGTCACGTCCCCGATCAGCAGCTCGGTCGGACGGCGGACTTCATCGGGCATCTGGCTGAGGTGCCCTCGGAGCAGGGAAGCCTCAGCGACCAGGGCGGTGAGGGGGGTGCGCAGCTCATGCGATACATCGGAGGTGAACTGGCGCTCTCGGGCCTCGGCTGCAGACAGCGCGGCGATCTTCGTCTCCAGGGCGTCGGCCATCTCGTTGAACGAGGCCGCCCAGCTGCCGAACTCGTCACGCGCCACGACCGGCAGGCGGGTCGCCAGCTGCCCGGAGGCCATCAGCCTGGCCGCTTCGCTTGCTCTGGCCACCGGCTCCAGCGTGCGCCTGGCAAGCAGGCGCCCGACTAGGCCGGCCGCCAAGATCACCGCCGCCCACACGGCGAGCAGCACATTCCTCAGCTGGGCCAGGTTCTGCGCGATGGCACTTTCTGAGAAGAAGAAGTACATCTGCACGTCCGACCCCGGCGCGGTGCTCCCGATCACGAGGTACGGAGCCCCGGCAACTCGCATCCGGACGTACGCCAGCTGGCCCCCGTGCACCAGATGCCTGAGGCTGGCGGGAAGCGGGGGGTGCACCAGCGGATCGGATGCGACGCTGGGCCGTCCTGGGAAGATCAGGACCGCGTGGACGCCGCGCTTCTCATACCCCTGCACGAAACCGTTCGGATCAAGGGTGCCGCTGCCTGGCTTCAGCCCGAAGGCCAGGTCTAGGTCGGACCGCGCCTCGGCCTGCGCTAGGTCGCGGGAGCCCTGAAGTCGGGCATCTCGCACGAGCAGGTACGAGCCCAGCGCAAGAGCGCCGGCCGACATCCCGGCTACCAGCACGAACGCGACGACCAGCCGGCCGCGGATGCCGGCTGCCCAGGTCAGCCGACGGCCCATCGGATCACGCCCGGTCCACGCGGTACCCGACACCCCTGACCGTCTTAATCAGGCTGGGCCGGGCCGGGTCATCCTCCACCTTCGCGCGCAGCCGCTGGATCGCTACGTCCACCAGGTGCGATTCCCCGAGATAGTCGTAATCCCAGACGCGCTCCAGCAGCATCTCCCTGGTGAAGACCTGTCCTGGCCGACTCGCCAGCTCAAGTAGCAAGCGGAACTCGGTCGCGGTGAGCGCCAGCTCGGAGCCGCCCTTGCGCGCGATGAAGGCAACCGGATCGATCTCGACGTCCGCGACCAGGATCGTGCGATCGCCGACCGGAGCTGACGCGCGTCGGAGCAGCGCTCGGACCCTGGCCAGCAGCTCAGGCATCTCGAACGGCTTGGTGACGTAGTCGTCTGCGCCTGACTCCAGGCCGACAACGATGTCAATGGTGTCGCTCCTGGCCGTCAGCATCAGGATCGGAACGCTGCTCGACTTCCTGACCTCACGGCATACCTCGAACCCGTCGAGGGAGGGCAGCATGACATCGAGGATCACCGCATCGAATCGTTCAGCCAGGATCCTCGTCAGAGCCTGCCTGCCGTCGCCAGCGGTCGCCACCCGGAAGCCGACAGCCTTGAGCCCGATGGCGGCGATCTCGCGGATCGATGCGTCGTCCTCGACCAGCAGAAGACTCTCGTTCACCTGCTCGACCATGCATTTCTCTGCCGTAGTCGACAGGTCGTGGGCGTGCTGCATGCTACTGCCGTTCGCAGGCCACCGGAAAGGGCTGGCTGGCACGCTCCCGCCCCTGACCGCCCGCACGCTGCGCCGCCTGCTCACAACCGCCATCGGTTCGCGCCGGCTGGCGACGGGTGAAGGCGCTGATTGAAGCACGTCGTTCTGACAGTCCGGCAGCTGGATCCACATGCGTGATCATCGCTCAGCCGCTCCTCCACAACCGCGGTCGGCAGGCGGCCGACGGCGGCTCGGGTTCGGCACGATCGTGCAGCGGAGGTGATCAGGATGAACCCGATGAGTGAGCTGGCCGCCAGCGCAGCCAGGCGGCGCGCTGCGGACGGTCCGGTGTCCGGCCCGGCAGCAGGCAGATGAGCGGCGCGGGCGACGCCGAACGGCGCTCGCGGCTAGCGCTGAGCTTCCTGGCCAGCCCTGGCGATCCGGTGCTAGGCGCCGCGCTGCGCGTGATGCCGGCCGCGGAGATCCTGGCGGCTACGACCGGTTCAGACGGCTGCGGCGGGGCGGTACTGACCGACAGGGTCTTGGACCCGGCGCTGCTCAGGGCGTTGCGCCGGTGGCGGGACAAGCTCGGTCAGGTGCCTGCTGTGGCCAGGCTCGCCGCCTGGCAGGCTACCGGGCTGCGGCTGCTGGTACCCGGTGACGAGGAGTGGCCGGCCCAGCTCGACGATCTGGGGGACCTGCGCCCCGTCGTGTTGTGGGCGCGCGGCAGCGCGGATCTGGGGCAGTCGTGCGCAGGCTCGGTTTCCATGGTCGGGTCCAGGGCAGCGACCGGCTACGGGAACCACGTCGCGGTCGAGATGGCGGCCGGGCTGACCGGCCAGGGGATCGGCATCGTGTCTGGCGGCGCGTTCGGCGTCGACGCCAGCTCGCACCGCGGTGCCCTGGCCGGCGCCGGGCTGACGGTGGCGGTGCTGGCAGGCGGCCTGGACTTCGGGTATCCGCGTGGCCACGGCCAGCTGTTCGAGGCGATCGCCGCGCAAGGTGTCCTGGTCAGCGAGTGCCCGCCTGACGCCGGACCGACCAGGCCCGGGTTCCTGATCAGGAACCGGATCATCGCGGCGCTCAGCCGCGGCACCGTGGTGGTGGAGGCCGCGCTGCGCAGCGGCGCGCTCAACACCGCCCGGCATGCCCGCGAGCTGTGCCGGCCGGTGATGGCGGTACCGGGTCCTGTCACCTCCGAGCAGTCTGCCGGGTGTCACGAGCTGATCAGGGACTACGGCGCAATGTGCGTCACCTGCGCTGACGACGTCATCGAGCATGTCGCCCCGCCGGGGGCCGGGCCGCTGGCCGGGCTGCGGCGCGGACCCGCGACCGCCAGGGACTTCCTCGACCCGGCCAGCGTGGCGGTGCTCGAGCAGGTCCCCGTCCGCGGCGGGCGCGGGCCCGCGAGCATCGCAATGCGTGCCGACGTGGACCTGGACACCGCGATCAGGTGCCTCGGGCTGCTTGCAGCGGGCGGCTTGGTGCAATGGTCCGACCACGGCTGGCGGGCCATCCCGCTACCAAAGACCTAACCAACGCCAACAATCCTGCCCGATTTCGGGCAGGATCCTTGCATTATTGTGGTGTCGGCGCTGATGATGGTCTGCGTGCCCGGAGAGCAGTCTCATAGCGACCTGGTTGAGTACCTGGTCGGAGCCTGTCCGCTCAGCCCGACCGAGGCCGCCCGCGTGGTGGCGGACGTATTGGGCTATTTTTCCGAATCGCCGGAAGATTACGTCCGCCGGCGGCATCGCGAGCTCAAGGCGCGAGGGCTCACCAATGATCAGGCCTTCGGACTGATCGCGGCTGAGATCCCGCACCGGCGCTATGTGCCGCCGGACTTTCGCTGCGGCAGCTGCGCAGAATTGTCTACGGATGAGGAGCTTGAACTGTGTGCGGAATCGTCGCCTACATCGGGGCCAGGGACAGTGTTCCGATCTTGCTGGAAGGCCTTGCCCGGCTGGAGTACCGCGGCTATGACTCGGCCGGCATCGCGGTCGTGGGCCGGGGCGGCGACCTGCGGGTACGGAAGGCCAAGGGCCGGGTCGCCGAGGTTGCCGCCGATGTGCCGGCCAGGCTCAAGGGCAGCCCTGGCATCGGGCATACCCGGTGGGCCACGCACGGCGAGCCCAGCGACGAGAACGCTCATCCGCACGTCTGCGGGCCGATCGCGATCGTGCACAACGGGATCATCGAGAACGCCGAGGAACTCAGCGCCGGACTGCTCGCGGCGGGCGCCGTATTCACCTCGCAGACCGACAGCGAGATCTTCGCGCACCTGATCGCGGCCGAACTGGCGCGCCGAGCGACGACGGCGAGACGCCCGGTATCGACCTTGAGGAAGCGGTCCGGCGCGCGCTGAAGTCCGTTGTCGGCACCTACGGACTGGCTGTGCTCGATGCCCGCAGCCCGGACCGGCTCGTCGTCGCCCGCAATGGCAGCCCGGTGCTGCTCGGCATCGGCGACAAGGAGATGTTCGCCGCCTCGGATGTTGCCGCGCTGGTCCGCTACACCCGCCAGGTCGTCCATCTGGACGACGGCGAGATCGCGACGGTGCGCGCTGACGGCTTCCGTACTTCGACCCTGGACGCCCGGCGCGCACCACGCACACGCCTGCGCTGGTAGAGGCCGACGCCGCCAGCTATGACGCGGACGGCCACGCGCACTTCATGCATAAGGAAATCCACGAGCAGCCCGGCGTCGTCGAGCGGGTCCTGCGCGGGCGCCTGGACGACCGGTTCAACACCGCCCACCTGGGCGGGCTCAACCTTGATCCGCGCGACGCGCGGGCGATCAAGCGGGTGAAGATCCTCGGCTGCGGCTCGGCCTACTACTCCGGGGTCCTCGGCGCCCAGCTCATCGAAGAACTCGCCAGGGTGCCCGCCGACGCCGAGCCCGCCTCGGAGTTCCGCTACCGCAGCCCGGTCATCGAGGAGGGCACCCTGTACATCGGCGTCAGCCAGTCCGGCGAGACCTACGACACGCTAGCCGCGGTGCAGGAGGTCAAGCGCAAGGGCGGCCAGGTGCTCGGCGTCGTCAACACCGTCGGCAGCACCATCGCGCGGGAGGTGGACGGCGGCGTCTACCTGCACGCCGGTCCTGAAGTTTCGGTCACCTCGACGAAGACCTTCACGGCAACGGCCACGGTCTTCGCCCTGCTCGCGCTGCATCTGGCCAGGATCCATGACCTGTCCCCGGCTGACGGCCGCCGGATCAGCTCCGGGCTCCGCAAGCTGCCCGAGCAGATCGCGCAGATCCTGGCGATGGAGGAGGAGATCGCGGCGCTGGCCAAGGAGCTCGCCGGCTATCCCGGCATGTTCTTCGTCGGCCGGGTCCGCGGCTGGCCAGTGGCCAGGGAGGGCGCGCAGAAACTGAAGGAGGTCTCCTACCTGCATGCCGAGGCCTACCCGGCGAGCGAGCTGAAGCACGGCCCGCTGGCGCTGGTCGGGCCCGGAGCTGCCGACCATCGCGATCGTGCCTGATGACGAGCTGGTCGAGAAGAACTGGGCAACGCTCGGTGAGATCCAGGCCCGGCGCGGCCGGGTGATCTGCGTCGGGCACTCGGCACCGGGCGCGGGGCTTGCCAACGACGTGCTGTCGTCCCCAAGAACGAGCCGGAACTTGACCCGATCCTGCTGTCCGTGCCGCTGCAGCTGCTGGCCTACCACGCTGCAGTCGCCCTGGGTAACGATGTGGACAAGCCCCGGAACCTGGCCAAGAGCGTCACGGTGGAGTGACCGCCGGCCCGGCACCTCACCCCTGGTGGCGTCCCCGTCATCGTCCGCGCGGCGCGGCATCCTGCGGGGCGGCGTGTCCGTGCCGCAGACTGACGTCATGGCGGATCCGGCTGGCACGGCACCGGCTGGCACCGGGCCAGCTGGCACCGGGCCGCTGGCGCGGCGAGCGCGCAGCCCACTTGCCCGGCCCGCTGGCAGCGGCGCTGGCCGACTTCGAACGGCACCTGGCGCTCGGAGCGCGGCCTGTCCGCGCACACCGTCCGCGCCTACCTAGGCGACATCTCCTCGCTGCTGAACTATGCCGCGGCCGGGCAGTGCGGCGAGCTGGCCGACCTGGACATAGGTGTGCTGCGCGGCTGGCTGGGCAGCCAGCACAGGGCCGGGCAGGCGCGCGCGACATCGCCCGCCGCGCCGCCTCTGCACGCGCATTCACCGCGTTTGCCTTCCAGCGCGGACTGCTGGCCAGCGATCCGGGCGCCCGCTCCGGTCGCCCAAGGTTCGCAGGCATCTGCCGCAGGTCCTGGCCCAAGACCAGGTCGCGGCGCTGCTCGCGACGACGGCGCGGCCCGCAGTCGCGGCGGCAGGAGCCGGGGCAACACGGAGCGGGGCAGCAGGGGGCGAGGCATCGGGCAGCGGGGCGGCAGCGGCGAGGCGACAGGAAACGCGGCGGCCAGCAGCGGGGCAGCTAGCCAGGCTGCGGCGACCGCGGTATCGGCCAGCAGGCGGTCCGGCGTCCAGCTCGCGCGAAAGGCGGTGGCGGCGATCGGCCTGCGTGACCTGGCCATCCTGGAGCTGCTGTATGCCGCCGGGATCAGGGTCAGCGAGCTGTGCGGACTAATCTCGGCGACCTTGACCAGGCCGCCGGACCGTCCGCGTCCTTGGCAAGGGCAGCAAAGAGCGGGTCGTGCCGGTCGGGCATTCCCGGCGCTGCGAGCAGCGCGGGCCTGGCAGGACGGCGGCCGGCCCGTGCTGGCCGCAGCGCGCTCCGGCCCAGCGCTGTTCCTCGGCGCGAAGGGCGGCCGGGTCGACCCGCGGCCGTCCGCCGGGTGGTGCATCAACCGGATCGCCGCCGCCGGGGCGGTGCCAGACACCGGGCCGCACGGGCTGCGGCACACGCTGCCACGCACCTGCTTGAGGGCGGCGCCGACCTGCGCAGCGTGCAGGAAATCCTCGGCCATGCATCACTGTCCACTACGCAGATATATACGCATGTGAGTATAGAAAGGCTGATCTCCGTCTACCACCAGGCGCACCCGCGGGCCTGAGCGCCAGCTTTGCGGCGGCCACAGATGCCGGCAGGACTGGGCTGCGCCGCCGCGCGGACTCGGCCTCGGCCCGAGCCGGCTGGCTGTCGGACATCCCGGCCCGTCCTGGGATGTAGACTTAGCCTCGGTCAGCCATGAGTCCGCGTTCGCGTGCGTCCCGGCGACCAAAATTCGCGCGTCCGCTCGCTGCGCGGCATGCCCGCCCAGGACCCGCAGGTCCCGGCTCAGGCTCCGCACAGGACGCTCTTCACCGGTCCGCGGGAGATCAATCCCGCGGCGAAGGGCGTACGGACGCCAGGACCCAACCGGGTGGCGCCTGCCCGCATGGGCAAGGCGCCCTGAACAGGAAGGGGACACCGGCATGGCTCCGGTCGTCACCATGCGCCAGCTGCTGGAAAGCGGCGTCCACTTCGGGCACCAGACCCGCCGCTGGAACCCGAAGATGAAGCGCTTCATCTTCACCGAGCGCAACGGCATCTACATCATTGACCTGCAGCAGTCGCTGGCATTCATCGACACTGCCTACGACTTCATCAAGGAGACCGTCGCGCACGGCGGCTCGGTGCTGTACGTCGGCACCAAGAAGCAGGCCCAGGAGGCGATCGCCGAGCAGGCGCGCCGGGTCGGCATGCCCTACGTGAACCAGCGCTGGCTGGGCGGGATGCTCACCAACTTCGGCACCGTCTACAAGCGGCTGCAGCGGCTGAAGGAACTCGAAGAGATCGACTTCGACGACGTGGCCGGCTCCAACCTGACCAAGAAGGAACTGCTGCAGCTGCGCCGTGAGCGGGACAAGCTTGAGCGCTCCCTCGGCGGCATCAGGGACATGGCCAGGGTGCCGAGCGCGCTGTGGGTAGTGGACACCAAGAAAGAGCACATCGCGGTCAGCGAGGCACGCAAGCTGGGCATCCCGGTCATCGCGATCCTGGACACCAACTGCGATCCCGACGAGGTGCAGTACCCGATCCCCGGCAACGACGACGCGATCCGCAGTGTTGCGCTGCTCACCAGGGTGATCGCCGACGCCGTGGCCGACGGGCTCATCGCCAGGGCCGGCGCGGCTCAGTCGGACGACAAGCCTGCTGTCGAGGGCGCTGACGGCGTGCTGGGTACCACCGAACCGCTGGCCGAGTGGGAGCGGGAACTGCTGGAGGGCAAGGGCGAGGCTGGCCAGGACGCGAGCGCTAACGCTGTGCACGCCAATGGTGCGCGCGCTAACGGCGCACGCGCTAACGGCGCGGCCCCGGCTCCTGAGGCGGAGGCCGCCAACGGCTCGACCGCGCCGGCGGACACCGCCGCCGAGGCAGAGACCACTGACGTCGCGAGCGCCAACGGCGCAGCTGCCGCGGCAGATACCTCAGCTCCGGAAGACACCTCCGCTCCGGCCGACACCTCCGCCGAGGCAGTAACGCCGGCCGCTCAGGCAGACACCGACGCCGCGGCGGGCACCTCCGCTCCGGCGGACACCGACGCCGAGGCGAGCACTCCCGCCGAGGCGAGCACTCCCGCCGAGGCAGGCACCCCCGCCGAGGCAGGCACCGCCGCTGCGGCGGAGGCCGACGGCGATACCGCCGCGCCTGCCGAGTAGCGCTGCCGGGACAGCTGCCGAGCGGTTGCCGCCGCGGAGCAGACGACCCGCCAGACGGCAGCCAGACGGCAGCCAGGACGTCGCGGCGGCGACGGGGCCAGCCGGGCCCGGAGCCGCGCGCCGCCGGCATCACGACAAGGAAAGATGGGGACATGGCGAACTACACCGCCGCTGATGTGAAGAAGCTCCGCGAGCAGACCGGAGCAGGCATGCTCGACTGCAAGAACGCGCTCGTCGACGCCGACGGCAACTTCGACGCTGCGATCGAGGCACTGCGCATCAAGGGCGCCAAGGCGAACAACAAGCGGTCCGAGCGCACCGCCGCGCAGGGCCTGGTTACCGCCCAGCTGGACGGCACCAGCGCCGGGGTACTGCTCGAGCTGAACTGCGAGACCGACTTCGTCGCCAAGACCGACAGGTTCCAGCAGGTCGCCGGTGACATCGCCGCGGCTGCGCTCAAGGCGGGCGCCGCCGACCGGCTGGCCGTGCTGAGCCTGGAGGTCAGGCCCGGCCAGACCGCTCAGGAGCTGATCGAAGAGGCGGGCGCCGCGCTCCAGGAGAAGCTGGAACTCGGCCGTTACACCAGGTACGCCGGCGGTTTCGTGACCAGCTACCTGCACAAGTCCGATCCGAGTCTGCCGCCCACAATCGGCGTGCTGGTCCAGCTGGACCAGGGCGGGGCGGGCGTTGGCCAGGACGTCGCGCAGCAGATAGCTGCCATGCGGCCGCAGTTCGTGACCCGCGAGCAGGTCCCCGCTGACGTGATGGCCAACGAGCGCCGCATCGCCGAGCAGGTCACCAGGGACGAGGGCAAGCCCGAGCAGGCCATTCCCAAGATCGTCGAGGGCCGCCTGAACGCGTTCCTGAAAGACATCGTGCTGGTCGAGCAGCCCTCGGTGCGCGATCAGAAGAAGTCGGTCAAGCAACTGCTGACCGAAAACGGAGCCAGCGTGAAGGAATTCGTCAGGTTCCAGATCGGCCAGGCAGGTTGACGCTGGCGGAGGACGGTACCGCGGTGGCAGCGAGCACGCAGGAGGGCGAAGCCCAGCAGGCCGAGCCTGCCCAACAGAGCCTGGCCGCAGGGCCGGTGCCGGCTAGCTGGGCCAGCCAGTCCAGCAGGCTGACTCCAGGCCGCGGCCGCACTGGCGGCGGGTCGTGCTCAAGCTCTCCGGCGAGGCATTCGCCGGCAGCGAGCCACTCGGTATCTCTCCGGACGTGGTCATCCATCTCGCCCGCGAGATCACGGCCGCCGCACGAGAAGGCTTTCAGATCGCGGTCGTCGTCGGCGGCGGCAACATGTTCCGCGGAGCCGTGCTCTCCGAGCGCGGCATCGACCGCTCCCGCGCCGACTACATGGGGATGCTCGGCACCGTCATCAACTGCCTGGCCCTGCAGGATGTACTGGAGAAGCTCGGCGTCGAGACCAGGGTCCAGACCGCGATCACGATGGGTCAGGTGGCCGAACCCTACATCCCGAGGCGCGCGATCAGGCACCTGGAGAAGGGCCGGGTCGTGATCTTCGGCGCTGGCCTCGGTGCGCCGTTTTTCTCCACCGACACCTGCGCCGCGCAGCGTGCACTGGAGATCGGCGCGGAGGCAGTGCTGAAAGGTACCCAGGTCGACGGCGTCTACGACGCTGACCCGCGGAAACACGCCGATGCCGTGCTGTTCCATCACCTGGATTACACCGAGGTGCTGCGCCGTGAGCTGCGGGTAATGGATGCCACGGCGGTCAGCCTCTGCATGGACAATGACCTGCCGATCGTCGTGTTCGACCTGATGGGAGCAGGCAATGTAGTGCGGGCTGTCCGCGGCGAGCGGATCGGCACGCTGGTCAGCCGGTCGGCACGATGACCGGGAATGCCGCGATGGCCGCGTCAGGTCGCCGAGTCGCGGTGTGCAGGCGCACCATAGACCTAGGCCTTCGCCTTACGCCCACGCCCTATGCCGGAAGCGCGTCACGGAAAGCGCCAGACACCACGTCGAGAAACGCTCAGGAGCCGCAGTGATTGACGACAGTCTCCTCGAAGCCGAGGAGAAGATGGAGAAGGCAGTCGCGGTTGCCAAGGAAGACTTCAACGGCATCCGGACCGGCCGGGCTCACCCGTCCATGTTCAACAAGATCCTCGCCGAGTACTACGGCACGCTGACCCCAGTGAACCAGCTCGCATCGTTCCACCTGCCTGAGCCGCGGATGGTGATCGTGCAGCCCTACGACAAGGGCTCGATGGCCGCCATCGAGAAGGCGATCAGGAACTCTGACCTGGGCGTCAATCCGACCAACGATGGCTCGATCATCCGGGTGAACTTCCCTGAGCTGTCCGAGGAACGCCGCCGGGAGTTCATCAAGGTGGCCAAGAACAAGGCCGAGGACAGCCGGGTCTCCATCCGCAACATCCGCCGCCACGCCAAGGACTCGATCGACAAGCTGGTCAAGGCCGGCGAGGCTGGCGAGGACGACGGCAGACGGGCCGAGCGCGAACTGGACGAGCTGACCCACACCTACACTGGCCAGGTCGACGAGCTGCTCAAGCACAAGGAATCCGAGCTCCTCGAGGTCTAGCTTGCGGTCGGAGAAGGAAGCCGGAACCGACCCTGAAGTTTCTGGTTCTGCCGGGGGCGTCCCCCCGGCAGGCGATGAACGGGCAGCAGGATGCTGGTCAGCAGCAGCACGTCCTGCCGGATGAGGCGGTGCCGGATGGGGCGGAGGTGGCTGCGATGACCGAGCGAAAGCCGATCAAGACCGGCCGGAACCTGCCCGCCGCCATCGGCGTCAGTGTCATCCTCGGCGGCCTGGTGCTGGTCACGCTGTTCACGATCAAGTTCACGTTCCTGATCTATGTCGGGATTATCGTCTCGGTCGCGTTCTGGGAGCTCAGTCACGCGCTGCGGTCCCGCGATATCCACCTGCCGCTGATCCCGATCGCGGCCGGCGGGATCGCGATGGTCACTCTTGCCTACCTGACGCAGGTCAGGTGGGTGCTCGCCGCGCTGGCGCTGGCCGGGATCGCGGTCCTTGCCTGGCGGCTGCCGGGCGGCGCGGCCGGCTACGTCAGGGACGTCACGGCTGGCTTGTTCACCCTGCTGTACCTGCCGCTGATGGCGGTGTTCGTCGCGCTGATGCTGGCCGAGCCCGATGGCTCCCGCCGGGCGCTGATCTTCGTGGTGCTCACCGTGTGCAGCGACACCGGCGGCTACGCCGCGGGCATCCTGGTCGGCAAGCACCCGATGGTGCCGTCGCATCAGCCCGAAGAAGACCTGGGAGGGCCTGGGCGGCTCGCTGGTCTTCTGCCTCGCGGCTGGCGCGATCATGGTGCCGGACCTGCTCGGACGGCCGCCTCTGGCAGGGCCTGCTGCTCGGCGTGGCCGCCGTCGGCGCGGCGACCCTCGGCGACCTGGCCGAGTCCATGATCAAGCGGGATCTGGAGATCAAGGATATGGGTCACCTGCTGCCAGGCCATGGCGGCATGATGGACAGGATCGACTCGCTGCTGGTCATGGCCCCGGTGATCTGGCTGCTGCTCGCCGTGTTCGTGCCGAACGGCCACGCGGTCTAGCTTGGCCGGGAACGTGGCAGCTGGCGGCCAGTGCCCAGGCCGGCGGGACCACGGCGCCGGCCGGTCCTTCCTAACCGCGGCCCGGCGGGGCAGAATGAAGTGATCGGCAAAGCAGGGAGGTGGGTCACAGGTGCCGAGATCTCGATTTGGTGTGCCGGACGGCGGGCAGCGGCGATCGCCAGGCGACTGGTGCGGCGGCTCCGTGCCAGAGCCTGGCTGGTGCAAGGACGTCAAGCCGCCGCAGGACTGGTGCGGCAGCGTCCCGCCAGCACGGACCGGCGAACTCGACCCGCTGTCGCTGCTCGCCCGAGTGTTCGGCGTGACGCAAAAGCCCCGCCGCTGACTGAGCGGACCCTGGCACCGCGGTCCCGGCGAGTGGCCGAGATCGCCGCGGCCACGTTCCTTGATGCCTGGTTCTTGGTTACGGTGCGTAGACCCAGCTGCGGCGCTGCGCGGCGAGCTGGGTGATCAGGCTGGATGAGTTTCGCTCCCGTGCCACCCGGCGCTCGCGCTCGTTGATCGGCACGATCCACAGCCAGCGCACCGGCTCGTTGCTGGTGCGGAAGCCGTCCAGCCGCGGTACATCAGGGCCAGGCAGCCGGGACGGATCGTCGATGAGCAGAACGGCCTCGTTGCCGCCGCCGAGCGGGAATGTCGCAGGCTCGTGGTACCAAGGGATGCTGTGTCCAGAGCCGAGCCAGCGTCACCTCGCGCCAGGGAAACTGGGCCAGCCAGAGGAAGATCCTGGCAGCCTCGGCGCTCGGCATCGTCGTGGCCAGCACCAGCTCGATCCGGGACCGGCCCGCTGCGCCCTCGCCGGTTTGCTCGACGACCGGCATCCGCTGGCAGCTCATGCCGATAGTGGACAGCACGGTGAAAGGGCGCTTGCGGCACGGCGGGCCGCTCCGACACGCCGACCGTCGGCGTCTTGCCGCCGCTGACATCCCAGTAACCGCCGCCAGGCCCGAGCCTGGTGAGCAGATGGCCGAGCAGCGCCTGCTGGAACAGCGCCCAGGATCCGTTGCTGGCCCGCCAGCGCCAGAACTGGGCCGACTGGTCCAGCCGCTGACCGAGTCCCTCGAGCGCGTCGTCCAGCGACCAGCCGAACGGGGTCTGGCCGATCACGTCGCGGCTGTAGCCCGGCATGCCCTTGGTCAGGTCTGCCCAGCCGGGGATCACCGCGACCGGGTGGCCGCGCTCCAGGATGCCGACGCCGTCGCCTTCCTCCAGCCAGACCGCGGTCAGCGACTCAGCCTGCAACGGCGGCGGCCGGCCGGGTACTTGGTGTGCGCCGCGGGCATTTCCGGCGACTGACCCGACCTGATCCTGGCCAGGTCCACGGTGTCCGGTGCCTGCGCGTGATTGGCGATCCAGGTGGCCGCGATCGCGCCCGTCTTGTCGTGCAGGTAGGCCGACGTCGTCGTGCCGTCGTACTCCACGAGCACCCGGCGGCTGCCGTAGGGGCTGACGCTGTCGAGCAGCACGACTGGCCTGCCGGGGACTCCGGATATCCTGGAGCCCTGACCTGGCCCTTTGCGCAACGTCGGCACATGCTGAAATCTACCGACTTCTCGCAGGTCATTAGGCCGATGTGCAGAATCGTTGTGCGCCGAAGCCCGAGGGCTTCGGCCGGAGCAGGAGCGGAGGTGAGCGCAGCGTGGCCGAGTCGATCGAGTTGCTGCCGATCGGGCTGACGCGGCTGTCGGACGACGACGAGCCGGACGACCGGCCGGACGACCTGGCGGACGACCGGCCGGACGACGAGCGGGGCGGCGCGCCGGGGCTGGCGACCGCCGGGCCGCGGTTGCGACGGGCGAAGCCGCGCCGGCATCTGGCCGACCTCGACACGGCCGGGCGGCGCGCCGCCGTGACCGAGCTGGGCCAGCCCGGTTACCGCGCCGACCAGCTATCCCGGCACTACTTCGCCAGGCTGACTGACGATCCGGCGGACATGACCGACCTGCCCGTTCCGGTGCGCGAGCGAACTGGCCGCGGCGCTGCTGCCGCCGCTGCTGACCGCGCAGCGTGAGCTGGAGTGTGACGGCGGGACGACGCGCAAGACGCTGTGGCGGGCGTCCGACGGAGCCTTCGTCGAGTCTGTCCTGATGCGCTACCCCGACCGGGTGACGATGTGCGTGTCGTCGCAGGCCGGCTGCGGCATGGCCTGCCCGTTCTGCGCGACCGGCCAGGCCGGGCTGACGAGGAACCTGTCGGCCGCCGAGATCGTGACTCAGGTGTTCGCCGGGGCCAGGGCGATGGCGACCGGCCAGGTCCCCGGCGGCGCGGGCCGGGTCTCCAACGTCGTGTTCATGGGCATGGGCGAGCCGCTGGCTAACTACACCGCGTGCTGACCGCGGTGCGGCGGATCACTGATCCGGCCCCGGCCGGGCTCGGCATCTCGCAGCGCTCGGTGACCGTCTCGACCGTGGGCCTGGTGCCGGCCATCAACCGGCTCGCGGCCGAGAGCCTGTCGGTGCGGCTCGCAGTGTCACTGCACGCGCCCGACGACGAACTTGCGGGACGAGCTGGTGCCGGTGAACAGCCGCTGGAACGTGGCCGAGGTGCTCGATGCCGCCTGGGGCTACGCGGCCGCGACCGGCCGCCGGGTGTCGATCGAGTACGCGATGATCCGCGACATCAACGACCACGCCTGGCGGGCCGACCTGCTGGCGAGTCTGCTGGCCGGGCGGCTGGCGCACGTCAACCTGATCCCGCTGAACCCGACACCAGGATCGAAATGGACGGCATCCGACCCGGCCGTAGCGCAGGAATTCTTCGACCGGATTGCCTCCGCGCGGCATCCCGGTCACAGTGCGCGACACCAGGGGCGACCAGATCGACGGCGCGTGCGGCCAGCTCGCCGCCGCTACCGGCCCCGCTGAGGCCTGAACGGCTGAACGGCCTGGCCCTGAGGCCTGAGGAGTGACGCCCGTCTCCCGGTGCGGCGGCTTTGTTCGCCCGCCATTCGTCAGCATTGTCATCACGACGCCATATGACCGGCTTGCACTTTTTCAGTCCTTTACTCACACTGGTCGTTATGCTGACTCGTCGCTCTGTTCTGCAGCTCATGGCAGCCTCCGCCGGCCTTGCGGTCTCCGGTGCGGAATTTCTCGCCCAGACGGCGGCCAATGCCGCCCCCGCCCTGACCCCGAACGGTCCAACGGCATCGAGCACGTGGTCATCCTCATGATGGAAAACCGCTCGTTCGACCATTTCCTCGGCTGGCTGCCCGGCGCCGACGGCCGCCACGACCTGATCTACCAGGCCACCGACGGCAACTTCTACCCGAATTACCCGCTGGCTCCGGACTTCCAGGGCTGCGGCTACAGCGACCCTGACCACAGCTGGGAGGGCTTCCTCGTCCAGCACAACAACGGCAGGATGGACGGCTTCCTGCAGCGGCCGACCGCACCGGCCGACAACCCGGCGTGACGCTGGCGGACGCCAACACCTTCCCGGTCGGGTACTACACCAATTTCCATCACGACTCCAGCCGCAAGTCCGCGCCCGACCTGCCGGTCATCGGCGCCCTGGCCGAGCACTACACGGTGCTGGACCGCTACTTCTGCTCATTCGCCGGCGAGACGTTCCCGAACCGGTTCTACCAGCACGCCGCGCAGACCGACCGCGACCACAACAGCAATACGCTCTCCGCCTGCCGACGATCTGGGACCAGCTGTCGCCGATCCCGAACAATCAGCGGCGTCCCGACCGGCGGTTACTTCTTCCGCGACCTGCCGTTCCTGGCGCTGTGGGGGACCAAGTACTTCCCGTTCTGGCACCCGTTCGCGGCCGGTGACATCGACGCCGTCGGTATCCCGCTAGCCACCCCGTCGTTCATCGACACTGTCGCCGCGGGGAACTTGCCGAACGTCGAGCTTCATCGACCCGGCGTTCGACACCGAAGGCAACGGCACGTCAGCGGATGACCACCCGCTGGCCGACATCCGGCTCGGCGAGCGGTTCATCGCGGACGCCTATCACGCGCTGGCGAGCGCCGGTTACCTGGACAACACCGTCTTCATCGTCACCTTCGATGAGTGGGGCGGCTTCTACGATCACGTGCCGCCGCCGCATGTCATCGACGACACCAACCCGGCCAGACGTCGATCACACGCTGGTGACAGCACCACGCCGACCGATGGCCAGCTCATTCCCGACTACACCCAGCTCGGCTTCCGGGTGCCGATGATCGTGGTCTCGAACCGGGCCAGCGGCGGCGTGATCCACCATGGCCCGTTCGAGCACACCTCGTCGCTGAAACTGATCGAGTCGACGTTCGGCCTGCAGT
Organism: uncultured Actinomycetota bacterium; assembly: GCA_963767215.1. GTDB lineage: Bacteria > Actinomycetota > Actinomycetes > Streptosporangiales > Streptosporangiaceae > JAJYUU01. Next base: position 203,986 of record CAVYDE010000005.1, on the reverse strand, counting down.
CGCTGACCGCACGGGACGCTCAACACGCTGAACCTCGGCGAGGTGCTGGCTGCCGTTCACGCGGCCGTCGGTGCCGGCCGGCGCCATCCCGACCAGCAGCGAGGTACCGGGACCGGCCGACGACGCCGCGGCCATCTGCAGCGCGGCCAGCGTGCAGTCGGTGTCGCCGCGGCCTGTCAGGTTCGGCAAGCCGCCGAGCACACCCGCCCGTTCGCCAGGCCAGGCTTGCCTACCGGCTCGGGCATGGCCGGATTCGGGGAGCAGTTCCGCAAGAGTTCCGAGTAGAAACGCTCGGCTCGGGAAGTCAGAGCTGTTAGTTGCCGGGCCCGCTGCCGCTCCTGCGGCAGCGTTGCCCGGCAGCGGTGCCCGGCCAGTAGCCCGTGAGCGAGCGCGCCACCCGCGGGTCAAGGCCGCCGACCTTCCGGGCGGACCGGGGCCGGAGTACGTTAGCGGCCATGGCGTGGAAGCACGAACTCGGCAAACGGCGACGGGCCTGGTCGCGGGCGCGCTGCAGAGCGGCTGGCGGCGGATGCAGCAGGCCGGGACCGTGACGGCCGAGTCCCCGGCCGGGCGCAGGTTCGCCGCGTTCGGACCTGGCTCGCTGATGGCGTTCCCGACCGGCTCGGTCTACGGTGAGGCCTGGATCGAGATCGGCGACCAGTGCATGATCGCCGAGTTCGTCACGCTCTGCGCGGGCATGGCGCCCGGACAGGATCTCGGGCCTGAGCCGGTCGTGCGCATCGGCGACCGGTGCGTGATCGGCCGCGGCAGCCACATCGTCGCGCATCACTCGATCGAGATCGGCGACGACGTCTTCACCGGCCCGTATGTCTACATCACCGATCAGAACCACAGCTACGCCGACACGCAGGCTCCCGTCGGGCGGCAGTGGCCGGTGAACGCGGCGTGTCCATCGGCTCCGGCACGTGGCTGGGCACCGGCGCGGTCGTGCTGCCAGGCGCCGTTATCGGCAGGAACGTGGTCGTAGCGGCCGGCGCCGTCGTCCGCGGCACGGTGCCTGATCACGCGGTCGTGGGCGGCGTCCCGGCGAAGGTCATCCGCGAGTACGTGCCCGGCAGCGGCCGGGCGGCCCCTGCGCCCGGCGGCCTGCTGCCCGCTTCCGGCCCTGGCCAGCTCGAGGATGACCTGGGCTTATTGGTCAGCGGCGATATCACTGAACACTGATACTCGCTCGGCTACCCAGCTTTGCGTCGCGGAGCTGACCGCGGGGGCGCAGGCTGCGGGGCTGAAGATGGGGTGCTGCAGTTTGCGGCGGATCAGGCCGGGCGCGCCGAGGCGGCCGGTTATCTCCGGCGCGCCGGGCCGGGTCTTGGGTGCCGCCGAGTTGCGGTACGAACGTCTCGCCGTGCAATGCCCGGCTGATGAGTTCGGTCGCGGTGGCGGCCGCGACCAGACGCCGGCCTTCCGTCTGGTAGGCAGCCAGCACCGCGGCAAGCCCGCCAGGCGGCAGGTCGTTGCCAAGCTCGGCCCGTGCGCACCGGTAACCCTGCCGTGCGCCTTCGACGCAAGCAGCCAGGTGATGCCTGGCGAGTGCGGCCAGTGCCGCCGGATGGCGCACCAGCACGCCATGCAGACGGTAGTCGGGCGGCACCTGCTCGAGCAGCCAGTTGACCGCTGTCTGCTCGAAGCCCGGGGTTGCCGGGCGGGTGAACTCCGTCCGGCCAGCCTGTCGGGACAAATCCGCTGCCACGCTACCTCAGCATAGCTTCGATCGAACAGAGTTTCTATATAGTACTTTCTCAGGGTGGTGACAGGGCGGCAGCCGCAGGTCAGGCATGCGCCGCCCAATAGCCGCCCGGGACCGACTAGAATTGGCAGCACGCCGTAATCCCGGCGCATCCCACAGTTACCGGAGCCTCTCCGCCATGCCTGCCAGCACAGACACCGCCCGCGCCGTGACGCCGGCCAGCTCGCCACCCGCGACGATCTGCGCAACGTCGCGATCGTGGCGCACGTCGACCACGGCAAGACGACGCTGGTCGACGCCATGCTCTGGCAGTCCGGCGCCTTCCGGGCGGTGCCCAGGTAGCCGAGCGGGTGATGGACTCCGGCGACCTGGAGCGGGAGAAGGGCATCACGATCCTGGCCAAGAACACCGCGGTGCTGCACGGCGGCACGACGATCAACATCATCGACACTCCCGGTCACGCTGACTTCGGCGGCGAAGTCGAGCGCGGCCTGACCATGGTGGACGGCGTTGTGCTGCTGGTGGACGCCAGCGAGGGCCCGCTGCCGCAGACCAGGTTCGTGCTGCGCAAGACCCTTGAGGCCAAGCTGCCGGTGATCGTCGTCATCAACAAGGTGGACCGCCCGGACGCACGCATCGCCGAGGTCGTCGATGCCTGCTACGAGCTGTTCATGGACCTGGACGCCACCGAGGACCAGATCGAGTTTCCGATTGTGTACGCCTCCGCCAGGGCAGGCCGCGCGTCGCTCAACCGGCCAGCGGATGGCACGATGCCGGACTCGCCGGACCTCGAGCCGCTCTTCCAGCGTGCTGCGCGAGTGCGTGCCAGCGCCCTGACCTACGACCCGGCCGCTCCGCTGCGCGCGCACGTCGCCAACCTCGACGCCTCGTCTTACCTCGGCCGGATCGCGCTGTGCCGGATCTTCAGCGGCGAGATCGCCAAGGGCCAGCAGGTCGCCTGGTGCCGCCGGGACGGGTCCATCCAGCGAGTCAAGATCACTGAGCTGTACCTGACCGAGGCGCTGGACCGGGTGCCGGTCGCCAGGGCGGGCCCCGGCGACATCATCGCGGTCGCGGGCATCGCCGACATCATGATCGGCGAGACGCTGGCCGACCCGGACGACCCGCGTCCGCTGCCGCTGATCACCGTCGACGAGCCGGCGATCTCGATGACGCTCGGCGTGAATACCTCGCCGCTAGTCGGGCAGGTCCAAGGGCTCCAAGGTCACCGCCCGGATGGTCAAGGACCGGCTTGACCGCGAGCTGGTCGGCAATGTGTCGCTGATCGTGGCAGCCGACCGAGCGGCCCGACACCTGGGAAGTGCAGGGCCGCGGCGAGCTGGCGCTGGCCGTGCTGGTCGAGCAGATGCGGCGGGAAGGCTATGAGCTGACCGTCGGCCGGCCGAAGGTGGTCACCCGCGACCATCGACGGCAAGCTGCACGAGCCAGTTGAGCGGCTCACCGTTGACTGCCCGGAGGAGTACCTCGGCACGGTTACCTCGCTGCTTGCCGTCCGCAAGGGCCGGATGGAGAACATGTCCAACCACGGCACCGGCTGGGTCCGGCTGGACTTTACTGTTCCGCTCGCGAGGCCTGATCGGGTTCCGGACCCAGTTCCTCACCGAGACTCGCGGCACCGGCATCGCGCACCATGTCTTCGACGGTTTCGAGCCGTGGTTCGGCGACATGCGCGCCAGGCCGACCGGGTCGCTGGTGGCCGACCGGACCGGCACCGCCACCGCGTACGCGATGTTCGCCCTGCAAGAGCGCGGCAGTCTGTTCGTCGAGCCGGGTACCGTGGTCTACGAGGGCATGATCGTCGGAGAGAACTCCAGGTCCGACGACATGGACGTCAACATCGCCAAGGAGAAGAAGCTCTCCAACGTGCGCGAGTCCGCTCGCGAGGAAACCGAGCGGCTGGTCCCGCCGCGCCTGCTTAGCCTGGAGCAGGCGCTGGAGTTCTGTGCGATGACGAGTGCGTGGAAGTGACCCCGCGTTGCGGTGCGGATGCGCAAGACACTCCTCGATCAGAAGGAACGCGGCCGCCAGCGCGGCCGTCGGTCTCGTGAACCACAGTAAAACCGACTATTCCAGTATATTTTTCCCGTAGCCGTATTGTCCGGGTGAAGGCGTCGGGCCATAATGCTAGAGCGCTGCCTGCAGATAGCGGTCCAGCGCTCCTGGGGGCACGATGCGATCGGTTCCGGCCCGAGCCGCCGCAGCAGTTTGCGGCCTGACCTGCCTGAGCCTGCTGCCTGGCGGCTCACCAGCCCAGGCATCGGCGGCGACGCCAGCCCAGAGCTGGCAGATAGTGGCGGACCTGCCTCAGCCCAGCGGCATCGGACAGCTCGGCGACGTGGTCGCGCTAGGCCCCGGTAACGCCTGGGCCAGCGGCACCAACGGCACGCCGCTGATCGAGCACTGGACCGGCGCGTCGTGGCAGGACGTGACCCCGACAGGTGCGCAGTTCCAGACATCGGGCGACAGTGCTGACGCGATCGGAGCCACGTCGAGTACGAACGTCTGGGCCATGGTGGGCAGCGTTACCAACGGCTACGCCATGCGATGGAACGGATCCAGCTGGACGAAGTACTCCTTCCATCAGTACCTGACGGACTGCGGCATTGCCGTCGAGTCACGCAAGGACGTCTGGGTATTCGCCTCGACCGGTTCCTTCGGGCCATTTGCCAGGCGCTTCAACGGGCATCGGTGGATCAAGTTCACGCTGCCCGCGACTCCGCTGGCGGAGAGTTCGGTGTCCTGGAACGACATCTACGCGGTCGGACCGACCGTTGCTTCCGCTGGTGGTTCGTCCTTCGGCCCGGCCAGAGACGTGCTGATGCGGTGGAACGGGAAGGCCTGGTCGTCGGTGAAGTTTCCTGGACTCCGCATGACGAAGGCTGAGCAGTTCGCTCCGGTCGGCGTCGTAGCTACCAGGACAGACGGCGTCTGGATAACTGGCGATGTGCAGCGAGCGTCCGGTGGCGGGCAAGTGCTGCGGCACCGGCTGCTGCACTGGACTGGTAAGCGGTGGCAGGTATTCGGCAGCCCGGTGTCGCTGGGCCTGATCACCACCGACGGCGCTGGCGGCTTGTGGATGACGGACCTCACCACGGGCGCACCGGAGAGCTTCGTCCACTTCGGCGGCGGTGCCTGGCAGCTGACTGCAGTCCCGTTGCCACCGTCGCCTGTGCCAGCCCCGGCGGCGCTGATGTCGTCCATCACCGTGATCCCCGGCACGACATCGGTATGGGCGGTTGGCACCTTCGTCACCGATGGCTATGACGCCATCATCGACCGCTACGGACCTTGATCACCGGCATCTCGCCAGCGCCGGCATCGGCAACCTGCGCGCGGCACCGGCCGGTGCGCGCCGCTACTTCACCTGGAGGTAGATGGCGCTGCCGAGGCCGAACAGAACGCAGTAGATGGCGAACGGTGTCAGCGTCCTGGTCTGGAAATACTTGACCAGGAACCGCACAGAGACATAGGCGCCCACGCCGGACAGGATGCTCCCGACCAGGACCTGACCATAGATGCCGTGACCGTACTTGATCAGGTCGGGGACCTTGAGCACGCCAGCGGCCAGGATCACGGGCGTCGCCAGCAAGAACGCGAACCGGGCCGCGTCCTCCCGTGACAGCCCGCGCAACATGCCTGCCACCATGGTGACGCCGTCCCGGCTGATGCCGGCCAGCAAGGCGAGGATCTGCGAGGCGCCGATCAGCAACGCTGGCAGATAGTCCATGGCGGCGAGCCGCGCATCGGCCTGCTTGGCCAGCTCGATCTCGTTCAGCCTGGCCGCCCTGGTGCCAGAGGCGTGCGCCGAGCTCGTCCTGGTCAGCTGACCTTGCCGCGCTTCGCGCTCTGCCTCAAGTTCGGCATCTGCCTGCTTGGACCGCTTGGTTCTGAACCGCTCGCCCGCGTACAGGATCAGGCCGTTGACGATGAGAAAGATGGCGGCCCTGATCGGCTTGCCGAACAGCACCCGGAATTCATGCTCGAAGACGAGTCCGACAAGCCCGACCGGGATGGTCGCGACGATCAGCATCCAGGCCAGCTTCTGGTCGACGGTGCGGATATCCCGCTCCTTCAGCGAACTGAAAAACCCGCCGATGATGCGCAGCCAGTCGCGCCAGAAGTAGATCATGATCCCGATGGCGGTGGCGACGTGCAGGCCGACGATGAAAGCCAGGTACGGCGAGGTGGTCGCCGCGACGTTGAGGTCAGCTGCCCAGCTGCCCCCGATCAGTGCCGGGATCAGGACGTTGTGCCCCAGGCTGGAGACCGGGAACAGCTCGGTGACGCCCTGAATGAACCCGACGACTATCGCCTCGGGGTACGTCATGTGGGACATGTACAGCCTCTCGTCACTTCGTCTGCCACACACGTACGGGTAGACGCGCCCAGTCAGACTAGCGAGACGGCCAGCGCAACGAGCGTTACTCCCCTATCTGGCCGCCAGCGCGGCGGGTGGACCGTAAATTTCCCGGTAAGAGTTGCTTGTAGCAGGAATACGGCGCATTGTGCTGATGGGGCTATGGTGCAACGGGACGAATCACGAGGAGATCACCGCGATGCTGAAGCACTGGCTGTTGCTGCGTACCACCCTGGTGGCGACCCCGGTCGTCCTCGCCGGCGCGCTGCTGCCGTCGGCTGCCTCCGCCGCTGCCGCTCCGGCCGCCAGTGCCGCTTCCTGGCACATCTCCAGGACTTTCAGTATGGGCAGCACCATTTTCAGCGTGACGGCAGTCAGCAGCCGTGATGCGTGGCTGGCCGGTGCCACACCGGCTTCAGGACTGCTCGTCCGGCGCTGGACCGGCAGCCGCTGGGCTACCGAGCCGGTGCCGGCGTCGGTGACCAACGTGAGCAGCACGGTGATCTCGGCTAACTCCGCCACGGCGGTCTGGGCGTTCGCGAACACCGAGGGCAGTAAGAACGGCGATACGGCGCTGCAATGGACCGGCAGCGGATGGAAGCCATTCCGGTTCGCCAACAACACCAACATCAACGCGGCGGCTGTCCTCGGCCCGGCCGATGCCTGGGCATTCGGCGAGTTCTTCGAGGGCAAGTCCGGACCGTATGTCCGGCACTTCAACGGGACAAGCTGGCACACGGTGCACACCCCCATCCAGCCGGACTCCGCCAGCGCGACCGCGCCGGGGAATGTGTGGATCGTCGGCCCGACCGCCAAGACACTGCTCACTGCTCACCCCCTGTACGAGGCCGCGGTCTGGAGCCGTGGTGCCTGGCATCTGCGGAAGTTCCCGAAGCTGAAGCTGCCGTCGGGAACGGCCGCCTTCACCTCGCAGGTACTAGCGCTCGGGCCCCGCAACGTCTGGGTGGACTTCGGGTTGTCGAAGGGCGAAGGCGTCGCTCCTGGCGCGGTCCTGCTGCACTACAACGGCAGCACCTGGGCTCGCGTGTCGGTGCCCTTCAAGTCGACTTTCCTGATGAGCAGCATGACCTCCGATGGCCGCGGCGGAATCTGGATCGCGACGACCGCCGATGATGGCCTGCTGCAGTACATGTACCACCTCAACGCTGGCCGGTGGACGCGCATGCTGATGCCGTCACATCCGGGCGACGGAACAGAGGTGCAGGCGGTCGCCCATCAGCCCGGCACGTCGTCGGTGTGGGCGGTAGGTGACATGGTGCCGAACGAAGGCGGTACCACGCAGGGTGTCGTCCTGGACTACCGCCGCTGACCCGTCGCGTAGTGCCGCGCTCCGCCAGTACGTTCTGGCTTGCGCGGTCAGCCTCGGCACGCGAAGGTAGTGGCCGTGAGCCATCGGCACCTGACTGCCCAGCTGGCAGCTGCCGCCGCGGTGGCGCTAGCGGTGATCCTGGCCGGCGTTGCTGTCCTCGCGCATACTCCGGCGGCGGCATTGCCAGCCAGGCGAGCCGCCGCTACCTAGGCCGCGGTCGCCGCATCGGCTGCGCGCTCTGCGTCCTGGCGGCTGAGCCGCACCTTCAGTCCCGGTGCGGTTGACGACATCAGCACGACGAACTCACGCAGGGCGTGGCTGGCAGGCGGCCAGAGCGGCCCTGTCGTGGTGCGGCACTGGGATGGCAGCCGCTGGCGCGCGCCGACTGCCGCGAGCGCGCTGGCACCCGGTTGGCTGTTCCGCGCTGGCCTGTCACCCGGATCTCGACGATGGCCGCGGACGGACACGGCGGAATCTGGATCGCCGACGCCACCGGGCGCAGATACGGCAGTGCGCTGTACGACTACCGCGGCGGAGTCTTGTCGCGGCCACAGATCCTGGCCAAGCCGGGTCGAAACGCCATTATCACCTCGCTGGCAACCCCGGCGGCGACTGCCACCATGTGGGCGGCAGGCTACGGCGGCACCAACGACGGCAACGCGCGAGCGCGCATGCTGCTGTACACATACAGCCGCTGACCGCACATGACAGGATTTAGCGCGCCTTTATTGCACTCGTACCTTTGTGGTGATATCAACGGAGTTAACGCGCGTCGCGCGAAGGTGCAGGACCGGGGGCAGTCGGAGGCTGGCATGAGCGTACGTCTGCGGCGAGTGCTGACAGCGTTGATCGCATTCGGGGCGGCCGGGGCCGTGGTCGTCTCCGCTGGCGCGCTGCCAGCCAGCGCCGCGGGAGCGAGCGGGCCCGGCTGGCACATCATCAAGGTGTTCGGCGCGTCCTACCAGTACCCCAATTACGAAGGCCTGTCGGCCTCGGGGCCAGCTGACGCGTGGCTCGTGGGTCAGACCGCGCCGGCGACCTTGTCGGTCGAGCACTGGACTGGCGCGCGCTGGGCAGCTATCGAACCGCCGGCCAAGTTTGCCGAGAACGGCGTCACCGTAAGCGACAGCGTGGTCGGATCCTCTTCCGGCACCGACATGTGGACGTTCCCGGCGACCGGAAGCGGCCAGTACGCGCTGCACTGGACCGCCAGCGGCTGGCGCCAGTACAGGTTGCGCGGATCCGCCGCGATCTTTGGCACCGCGGTCTTCAGTGGCTCCGATGCCTGGGTCTTCGGCCAGGCGCCGGCCGCAAGAACGGCCTGGGCAGCGGCCCGCCTTACGTCGCGCGGTTCAACGGCACGCAAGTGGACGCGAGCGTCGATGCCAGGCGTGCCCGTTAACGTGAGCGCGCTGTCGGCGAACGATATCTGGGCCTTCGGCCCGACGGCGAGAACGGCGATCGACGGCCGCGCCGGCCAGGACGTTGTGGCGATGCACTGGCGCGGGCACCGCTGGCACACGCAGCGGATCCCGCGCGCCGCCGGCGACTTCGTGATAGCGGCAGCGGCCACGGCCGCGGGCAGCCTATGGGCAGTCGAGGAGCCTGTCGGCCCGCCGGTCGGGACCGGGTCAGCCCATAGCGCCGGGCCGATGCGCATCATGCATTGGAACGGGCATCACTGGACTGACGTGGTGACCGACGCCGCCGACATCTACCAGGGCGCGCTGGCGTCCGACGGTCATGGCGGCCTCTGGATTCAGGCGATGCGCGCCTCGACGGGCAAAGCGGACCTGCTGCACTTTCGGTTCCGGACGGCTGTCGCGGTCAGCTGAACCGGGGAAACGTGGTTTTACGGCCCAAGGCGGCGGCCTCAGCCTGATCCCCGGCACCCGGTCCCTGTTCGCCGACGTGGGCCTGAATCCCACCTCGATCGGCAAGGCTTCGGAGACCGCCGTCGCCAGGTACCAGGCCTAGGCATCCTGCCTCAGGTTGTTCGCTGGTGATCCGCTGCTATGTCGCCGTGCCCGGGCAGGTTCAGTTCTGCTTGCCCGGCACCTGCGGGGTGTCGGCGCCGCGCGGCCGGCGGGAGATCTTGCTGCCAAGCCAGACCAGCGGGTCGTACTTGCGGCCGACCACGCGCTCCTTCATCGGGATGAGCGCGTTGTCGGTGATCTTGATGCCCTCCGGGCAGACCTCGGTGCAGCACTTGGTGATGTTGCACAGGCCGAGGCCGAAGTCGTCCTGCGCGATCTAGCGCCGGTCGGCGGTGTCGGCCGGGTGCATCTCCAGCTCGGCGATCCGCATCAGGAACCGCGGGCCGGCGAACGCGTCCTCGTTCTCCGGGTGGTCACGGATGACGTGGCAGGTGTTCTGGCACAGGTAGCACTCGATGCACTTACGGAACTCCTGCGAGCGCTCGACATCGACCTGCTGCATCCGGAACTCGCCGAGCCCGACCGACGGGTCCGGCGTGAACGACGGGATCTCCCGCGCCTTGGCGTAGTTGAACGAGACGTCGGTCACCAGGTCCCTGATCACCGGGAAGGTGCGCAGCGGCGTGATCGTCAGCGTCTCCTCCTCGGTGAACGTCGACATCCGGGTCATGCACGCCAGCCGCGGACGGCCGTTGATCTCCATCGAGCAGGACCCGCACTTGCCGGCCTTGCAGTTCCACCGGATGGCCAGGTCGCCAGCCTGGGTGGCCTGCAGCCGGTGCAGCACGTCGAGGACGACCTCGCCCTCGTTCACCTCGACCGTGTAGTCGGCGAGCTCACCCCGGCCCTTGTCGCCGCGCCAGACCCGCAGCGCTGCCTTGTATGCCATCAGTGCGTCTCCTCGGTAACAGCAGCCGCGGCGGGAGCTTCGGCCGGCATGGCCGCCATCTCCTCCTCGGACAGGTACTTCTTCAGCTCGGACCGGTCGAACAGCGCGATCAGGTCGTCCCGCATGGCCGGGGTCGGCTGCCGGGTCAGGGTGATGGCGTCGCCGTCGAGCCCGCAGACGATGTTGATCTTGCGCCAGTCCGGCCGCATGCCCGGATAGTCATCGCGGGTGTGGCCGCCGCGGCTCTCCTGCCGCTCCAGCGCCGCCTGCGCGACGCATCGCGCCATCAGCATGATGTTGCGCATGTCCAGGGCCAGGTGCCAGCCGGGGTTGTAGGCGCTGCCGCCCGCGGCCGACACCGCCGCGGCCCGCTCGCCGAGCTTGTCCAGCTCGGCGAGCGCCTGCTTGATCTCGGTCTCGGTCCTGATGATGCCGACCAGGTTGCTCATCGTGTCCTGGACCTCGCCGTGCACCGTGTACGGGTTCTCGCCGGCTGGCCGGCTGCAGCGGAGCCAGCGCCTCGGCCTGCGGCCGCCGCGATCTCGCCCTCGTCGGGCACCGGCAGCTTGGTGCCGAGCCGGTTCAGGTAGTTCGGCGGCGCCCTGGCCAGCACGGCGGCCGAAAACCAGCAGGTCAGACAGCGAGTTGCCGCCGAGCCGGTTGGAGCCGTGCATGCCGCCGGATACCTCGCCGGCCGCGAACAGGCCGGGCACGCACGACTCGCCGCTGTCCGGGTCGACCTCGACACCGCCCATCACGTAATGCTGGGCCGGCCCGACCTCCATCGGCTCCTTGGTGATGTCGACGTCGGCCAGTTCCTTGAACTGGTGGTACATCGAGGGCAGCCGCTTGAGGATCTCCTCGGCCGGGCGGCGCGAGGCGATGTCCAGGAATACGCCGCCGTGCGGTGACCCGCGGCCCGCCTTGACCTCGGCGTTATTGGCCCTGGCTACCTCGTCTCGCGGCAGCAGCTCGGGCGGCCGGCGGTTGTTGTCGGGGTCGGTGTACCAGCGATCCGCCTCTTCCTCGGTCTCGGCGTACTGGGCGCGGAAGACGTCGGGCACGTAGTTGAACATGTACCGCTTGCCCTCGGAGTTCTTCAGCACCCCGCCGTCGCCGCGGACCGACTCGGTGACCAGCAGGCCGCGGACCGAGATCGGCCAGACCATGTGCGTCGGGTGGAACTGGACGAACTCCATGTTCAGCAGCTTGGCGCCGGCCAGCAGCGCGAGCGCATGCCCGTCGCCGGTGTACTCCCACGAGTTGGAGCTGACCTTGAAGGTCTTGCCGATGCCGCCGGTGGCCAGGATGACGGTCGGCGCCTCGAACACGACGAACTGGCCGGATTCCCTGATGTAGCCGAACGCGCCGGCCATCCGGCCCTCGCCGTCCTTGATCAGCCGGGTAATCGTGGTCTCGGAGTAGACCTTGATCATCGCCTCCGGGTCACCGTGGCTGACCGCGTCTTCCTGCTGCAGCGCGACGACCTTCTGCTGCAGGGTGCGGATCATCTCCAGGCCGGTCCGGTCGCCGACGTGGGCCAGCCGCGGGTATTCGTGCCCGCCGAAGTTCCGCTGGCTGATCTTGCCCTCGGGCGTGCGGTCGAACACCGCGCCCCAGGCTTCGAGCTCGTAGACCCGGTCCGGAGCCTCCTTGGCGTGCAGTTCGGCCATCCGCGGGTTGTTCAGGAACTTGCCGCCGCGCATGGTGTCGCGGAAATGCACCATCCAGTTGTCGTGCGGGTTCATGTTGCCCATGGCCGCGGCGCAGCCGCCCTCGGCCATGACGGTGTGCGCCTTGCCGAACAGCGACTTGGAGATGATCGCGGTCTTCTTGCCTGCCAGCCGCGCCTCGATCGCCGCGCGCAGGCCGGAGCCGCCGGCGCCGATCACTACGACGTCGTAGGGGAGCCGCTCGATGTCTGTCATGTCAATGACCTCTTGCCTGATGGCTTAGAAGAACCGGGGATCTGAGAACGCGCCCGACGCCACGAGCCGGATGTACAGGTCGGTGAACAGCACGAAGAACAGCGACACCCAGGCGAGTTGCTGGTGCTTGGCGTTCAGCTTGGAGACCTGCGTCCACCCCCAGTACCGGACCGGGTGCTTGGAGAAGTGCTTCAGCCTGCCGCCGGTGATGTGCCGGCAGGCGTGGCAGGACAGCGAGTACAGCCACAGCAGCGCGGCGTTGACGATCAGCACCAGCGTGCCGAGGCTCATGTGCCCCCACTGGCCGCCATGGTTGCGGAAGGCCTGGACCGCGTCCCAGGTCAGGATGACGTTGAAGATCAGCGCGACGTAGAAGAAGTACCGGTGCGCGTTCTGCAGGATCAGCGGCAGCCGGGTCTCGCCGGTGTACTTGGCGTGCGGCTCTTTAACCGCGCAGGAGGCGGGTGCCCGCCAGAAGGCCCGGTAGTAGGCCTTGCGGTAGTAGTAGCAGGTGAACCGGAAGCCCATCGGCCCCCAGATGATCAGGATCGCGGGCGTCAGCCAGCCCGCCCACGGGATCCAGCTCCAGCCCGATCCGCCCGGGCACGTGTGCGCCAGGCAAGGCGAATACAGTGGCGAGACAAGGGGCTTGTAGAAATAGTCCTTGTTGATCAGCGAAGCCCAGGTGAGGTAGATCACCACCGCGGTCAGCGCCGCCGCGTTAATGGCCGGCTGCTTCCACCAGTTGTCGGTGCGCAGGGTCTTCGCGGTGATCTGAGCCCTGGTCTTAGCTGGGGCCTGCGTAATATCCGTCATTCGTCGACGTCTCCGCCCTGAAACTCACTGGGATCGCTCCGGGTCCGCCGGGGAGGTTCGGGAGCCGCCCGTAAAGGGCGAACGGCCGGGTCTTGGCGGGCTCGCGTCGCGTCAGAAACCCTATTCCACGAGATACCACTCTGCGGCCGCAGGTCGAGCTTCCTCGTATGTGACACTCGCTACATAAAGCCGTTCTCCGGGTCCCGCGTGACCCGATCCGCCCGCTGCGGCGGCCGCCAGCGGCAACTGTGTGAATTGCCTGTAGCCAGGGGTACACCCAGACTCCGCAGTGCTCCCCGCACCCGATGCGAGCCGCGCTGCCGGGGTGTTACGTAGCTCACGAAGCGGGGCAAACCGCGCTAAGATCCAGGGCATGTCCTTCGACATCCTGACCGACAGGACGTACCTGACCAGGTCCAGTACCGCACCGACGCCAACCTGGCCGCCCGCCAGTCGATCTACGACTACCAGCAGCCGCGCATCGACCTGATCCAGGCGGTGCTGGACCTGGCCGGGCTGGCGGGCCACGAGACCGTAGCCGATATCGGCTGCGGGAACGGGATCTACCTGGCCGGGCTGGCCAGGCGCGGGCACGGGGGCCGGATCCTCGGCGCCGACCTGTCGCCCGGCATGCTCGCGGCCGCTCGCGATGCTGCGCCAGGGGCGGCCGTGACCGTCGCCGACGCGGCCAGGCTGCCGCTGGCCGACGCCGCGCTGCGACGTGACGCTGGCGCCGCACATGCTCTACCACGTGCCGGACCGGGCGGCCGCGGTCCGCGAGTTCCGCCGGATCACCCGGCCAGGCGGCCAGGTGCTGGTCGTGCTGAACGGCGCCGACCACACCGCCGAGCTCGGCCAGCTCGGTCGCGCGCCGCGGCTGAGCTTGGGCTGCCCGACGCCGGGCTTCCTGGCCGAGTACCAGACCTACCAGGCGATGACGCTGGACACAGGCGCCGAGCTGCTGTCCCAGGTGTTCGGCTCAGTGCAGCGGCACGATTTCCCGGCCAGCTCGTGCTGCCCTCGGCCGCGCCGGTCGCCGCCTACGTGGCCAGCATGCGGGCCACCCAGGCGACTGCCAGGACCCGGCGGCTTTCACGGCGGCGGTGGCGGACCGCGTGCTGTTCGGCCCGGACGGCACGTTCCGCATCACGACCCACTCCGGCCTGCTGATCTGTCCGCTAACGAGCTCGCTGACGTAGTCCAGCGGCACCGCCTGCCTGACGTGCCCTCGGTAGCCGGTCGTGGTCTCGGCCATGAAGAGGGAGTTGAGGATGGCCTCCTCGGTCGCCTCGATCGCCGCCAGGAACAGCAGATCAAGATCCTTTTCGGGAACGTGGCCGGCCGCGCTCCGCTGCCGCCCGTCCGGTCGCGGTGCTGAACGGCCAGCGCGTAGTCGCCGCTGCGGCCGGAGAAGTCCGACCCGGTCCTGGCCATCCCGGCGAAGGCCCGGCTGGCCAGCCGCTGCAACTGCCGCGAACCGAGTCGCCGCGTCGGTGGCCAGCACGATCACGCAGGAGCCAGAACCCGGCCCGCCGTCCGGCTCCGCCTCGGCCGCGGCCGCTTCCTTGGCCTGGCCGGGCAACAGGCCGGCGCGGCCGTCTGACCTGGCGGCCGGGGCACTGGCACGCCGAGCACCGTCAGCTCGCCGCCGAAGTTCGCCTGCACCAGCACGCCGAGCGTGACCTGCCCGGCGGCCAGCTCGAGCACGCGCGGACGAGGTGCCGATGCCCGCCTTGAAGCCGAGCGCGCTTGTCCCGGTCCCCGCGCCGACGCAGCCTTCGGCGACCGGTCCGGCCGCGCGCTGTCCAGCGCCTGCGCGACGTGCGCCGGCGGTGACCGGCCGGGCCCAGATGTCGGACAGATAGCTGTCGTTGGTCTCGGCGACGACCGGGTTCAGCGTGCCCGGTGCCGGATAGCGCCCGCCGTTCGTGCAGGTAGCTGAGCAGCGCGTCGGCCGACCCGGAACACCGACAGCGTGGCGGTGAGCAGCACCGGCGTCTCGATCGTGCCGAGCTCGGCGATCTGTGTGCTGCCGGTCATCTTGCCGAAGCCGTTGAAGACGGCGAGCCCTGCGGGCAGCGTTCGCTGGCGCCAGGTCCGCGCGCCGAGCAAAGTGTCATGCACGATGGCAGTTACCCCGGTCCTGATGTCGGTGCCCTCGATCAAGGTGGCGTGGCCGACCCGGACGCCGGGCACGTCGGTGATCGCGTTCACCGGGCCCGGCATGAGCGTGCCGGGCGCCAGGCCGAGATCGCGGGCGCGGGCGCGGCGTTCGCGGCCCGGCTGGCGGGTCCCTGCGGCGCTGGCGGCCGCCTCGGTCACGGCAGGACGACGGTCGGGCTTGGCACCGTGACTGCACTCACTAGTGCCGGGATGCCGGTCGACTGGGTCGATCCGCATCCGCATTACCTCGTGCGACCGCTCGCTGGCGACGTACAGTCGTCGCCGTCGAGCGCGATGTGCCGCGGCCAGTTGCCGGCCTGCACCTCGGTCAGGTAGTCGGGGCAGCGCGCCGCCGTCGAGCGCGAACACGCTGACCGTGTCGGGGCCGCGGTTGGCGACGTAGAGGTAGCCGGCCGTTGCTGGCGAGCTCCGATGGCTGGTTATGGGCGCGGCCGGCGCTGGCCGGGACCGCGCCGAGCAGCTGCCAGCCCTCGTCGTAGACCAGCACCTGGCCGCTCAGCTCGGCGGTCAGGTAGAACCGGTCGCCGGCTGGCAGCACGTGCCGCGGGCCCGACCCGGCTGGCGCTCGACGTGTCCGTCCAGCGTCAGCCGGCCGTCGTCGCTGAGCCGGTACCGGTAGATGGCATCGCCGCCGAGGTCGACGACCAGCAGGTCCCCGCCGACGACCCGGATCATGTGCGGGTGCGCCTGCTCCTGCCGCGGGTGGTCGCCGCTGCGCTCATGCTGACCAGGTCGGTGCGCTCGCCGATGCTGCCGTCCGGGCCCAGCCGGTGCACGCTGATGCTGCCGCCGGTGTAGTTGGCGGTGATCAGGAACCGGCCGGAGCCGTCGACCGCCAGGTGCGCGGGCTCGGCGCCGCCGGTCTCCCCGGCGCCGAGCTCCCGGCCGGCACGCCGTCGGCCAGCGCCCAGGCGTGCACCGGCCGTCATCGGTCTCGGCCACCGCGTACAGCACCGGCAGCTCGGGTGCCGGGCGATCCAGGACGGCGACTCGGCCGGGATGGTCGCCATGACCTGGTCGTCCTGCAGCACGGTGATGCCCGGTGCCCCTGCCTTTAGTCGCCGGAATAGCCGCCGATCAGCATGGGCACGGTGTCGATCCTCTGCTCGCGGGTTGTCAGTCGGCTTGGCCAGCTGGCTGGTATACCCAGCGCGGTGCGCAGGAAGTCCACCTGCAGCAGCAGCAGGTTCTCCGCGACGTCCTCCTGCGAGGCCATGTGGGTCACCCCGGACAGCGGCAGCACGGTGTGCGGGCGGCCGGCGGCCAGCAGCGCCGAGGACAAGCCGCAGCGTGTGCGCGACCGACGACGTTGTCGTCGGCCAGGCCGTGGATGAGCATGCAGCGGCCGGCCAGTTCGGCGCGTCGGCCAGCAGCGAGCTGCGCTCGTAGTTCTCCGGGTCGGTGTCGGGATGGCCGAGATAGCGCTCGGTGTAACAGGTGTCGTACAGCCGCCAGTCGGTCGGCGGCGCGCCAGCCACGCCGGCGTGGAAGACGTCGGGCCGGCGCAGTACCGCCAGCGCCGCCAGGTAGCCGCCGAACGACCAGCCCCGGATGCCCACCTTGGTCAGGTCCAGGTCTCGGGCACTGCGTCGGCGGCCGACGTGCAGCGCCTCGACCTGGTCGTCCAGGACCGGCGTGGCCAGGTCGCCGGTGACTGCGCGATCCCAGGCCGGGCCGCGGCCGGGCGTGCCGCGGCCGTCCGCGATGACGACGGCGAAGCCCTGCTCGGCGAACCACTGCGAGCTCAGATAGGCGGCGTCCGGCGTCATCACCCGCTTGCCGTGCGGGCCGCCGTAGGGATCGCACAGGACCGGCAGCCGCGCCGAGCCCGGCTCGTGCCAGGACGGCAGCAGGACCGCGGTCCGGATCCGGCTCGGGCCGGCCGACCAGACTCAGCACCGGCCTGGGCGCGGCAGGTCGGGGGCCTCCGCGCCCGAGCCGATGCGCGCGACCGCGGCCGAGGTGCAGTCGCTCGTCGGGCCGCAGCACGGTGACCGGCGGCCCGCTCCGGTCGATGCTGCCGGCTGGTCAGCAGCAGCGTGCCGGCGGCCAGTTGGCCGCTGTGCATCCCCTCGGCCGGGCTGACCCGGTTCAGGCCGTCCGGGACCTGCCGTCCACACCGAGTGGAGGCGGCATCGCCATCGGCGCAGGCGGCGAACAGGATCGTGTCGCCGTCTACTGCCCTGCACCTCGACCAGGTTCAGTGTCGTCGGGGTCAAGATTTCCGGTGCGCTGCCGTCAGCGTGCTCGGCGGCGGTGCCCGCGACCAGCCGCTTCGCGCCGTCGATGTCGGCCGTCCAGACGATCCGGCCGTCGGCCGTGCTGGCCGGCACGCCGCGGACGATGTCCACCCAGGACGGGTCGGTGTCCCGGCTCGCACCAGGCTGGTCTGGCCGGTGACCGGATCGGCCCGCACAATGCGCATGTCCCGCTGGTCGCGGCTCGCCACCACCAGCAGCGGGCCTGTCGCGTCCCAGCTGGCTGTGACCAGGTAAGGCAGTGCCTGGTTGTCCCAGCTGACCTGCGTCAGGCTGCCGTCCAGGCGTGCGACGAAGACCGTAACGACGGCGTTGGCAGTCCCGGCCGCCGGATAGCGGACCGCGTTGGCGGGCTTGCTCGGGTTCGCCGGATCGGCGATGTGCCAGAACTGGACCGGCGTCTCGTCGACGCGCGCGGTCAGGATCGGCCGAGCCGTCCGGCGCCCACCAGTAGCCGCGGGTCCGGTCCATTTCCTCGGCGGCGATGAACTCGGCCAGCCCGAAGGTGATGCCGTCCGCGCCCGGCCGGGTCCGCGATCACCCGGTCCTCGCCGGTGGCGATGTCATACACCCGCAGCGCGCCGTTGCTGACGTAAGCGACAGCCCGGCCGGCCGGGTCAGGCCGCGGATCGGCGGCCGGCGTCCTGGCGCCGAGTATCCGCACGCCGTCGCCGCCCGGCCGCAGAGTCGGCGAGGTAGACGACGCCCGCGAGCGTGAACGCGGCGACGTGTGCAGTCGCCGTCGGTCGCGAACGCGACGATGCCCGCCGGCCCGCTCCCGAGCACGTTCCCTGCGTGCCTTCTCGATCGGATCCTCCTGGCGCCCCTGCCTTGCCGAGGTCGGCGGGGTCGGCGATCAGCCGCTCCTGGCCGGTGCCGACATCCAGCGCCCACAGGCAGGTCACCGGGTCGGTGCCGCCGCGGGACCGAGGAAAATGACGGTCTGGCCGTCGGGAGCGAGCCGGAATGAGCGCGGTGCGCCGAGCGAGAAGTTCCTGGTGCGGGCGGCCTGGCGAGGGAATGAATCAGTCACGCCCTAGATCCTGCCAGCTTCGATGTCGGGCCCGGTCGGTAGGCTCGGGATATGACCAAATCGGACGGCAGGCGGCTGTTGCTGGTGCACGCCCACCCCGATGACGAGTCCATCGGCACCGGCGCGACGATGGCGAAGTACGCGGCGCAGGGCGCTTCCGTCACGCTCGTCACGTGCACGCTGGGAGAACTCGGCGAGGTGATCCCGCAGAGCTCGCGCATCTCGCGCACGGATGCGATGGCGGTCTCGGGCAGCACCGGATCGGCGAGCTGGCAGCGGCCTGCCAGATTCTAGGGGTGACCGACCACCGGTTCCTCGGCGGGCCAGGCCGGTGGCGCGACTCCGGCATGATGGGCACGCCGCAGAACGAGGACCCCGGCTGTTTCTGGCAGGCCGACGTCGATGTGGCCGCACGCGAGCTACTCACGGTCATCAGCCAGGTGCAGCCGCAGGTGCTGGTGACCTACGACGACAACGGCTTTTACGGTCATCCCGACCACATTCAGGCGCACCGGGTTGCCTGGCGCGCGTTCGAGCTTGCCGACGGCCTGGTCAGCAAGTTCTACGCCACGGCCGTGCCGCGGTCGGTACTGGCCGAGTCGATGGCGATGATCCAGCAGGCCGGCGGTGAGCAGCGGCAGGAACTCGGCGGTGCCGATTTCAGCAGGGTCGAGTCGGTGAACGAGCTACCGTTCGGCACGGACGACGACAAGGTAACGACCGGCATCGACGCCGAGGGACTTCCTGGACGCCAAGCTGGCAGCGATGCGCGCGCACGTCACCCAGATAGCGGTGGACAGCCCGTTCTTCGCGCTCTCGGACATGGTCGGTCGCAAGGCGCTGGGCACGGAGTACTACACCTTGCTGGCCGGGCCTGGCTGGACCGGGCCAGGCAGGGAGCCTGACCTGTTCGCCGGACTGGACGCTTGATCACTGGTCTGACCGCTTGATCACCGGCCTGACCGCTTGATCACCGGCCTGGACCCTTGATCACCGGTCTGGACGCTCGATCCACCGGACTCAAGGCCTGATCAGCGGTCTGGACGCCGGATCCGCCAGGCGCCTGATCTGCCGGACTGCCTGCGCACGTAACGGCGGTCGCCGGTGGTGCGCCTGGTTGGCTGCCTTTTCGGCTGGCGCCGACGCGTCCAGCCGGGCACGGGCAATAGCCTTTCCGGTGTGGACAGCACGCACAAGATCCGAACCGGTAGTTCCGAGCCTCGCGCTGGCGATTCGCTCCTGGTAACCGTCGCGGCGTACGTGGCGTTGTTCCTGCTCGGGGTGGTTCAGGGCCTTATCGGCACGTTCCAGTACAGCCGCGGACCGGTACCGCTTGCCGCGATCTTGTTCGATCTGGCCATCCTGGCTACCTGCGTCCTCGGTTCGGCGGGGATGCGCACTGCGGCCGGCGGCGTACTGCCAGCCGCGGGCTGGCTCCTCGCGACGCTGCTGCTCAGCAGCGCTTCGGCGGGCGGAAGCGTGCTGATTGCCGCCACTCCGGCCGGCAAGTGGTTCCTGTTCGGCGGCGCGGTGACCGCGGCAGCCGGGGCTGTTTATGCTTTCGCCCGCTGGGCCGGGCCGCGCAGGCTGCGCCGTCCCCGTGCCTGACCGCGGGCTGCGCCCAGCTGGCGAGATGACGGGGCCTGCGGCACCATGCGGCTGAGGGTAGCCAGCGATGGACTGATCAGCGCCATGACCGTCCGGTTCGGCTGACGAGGCGGCTTGTCAGCTGGCGGGCGCCTTCCAGTCGCCAGCTAAGGCGGCGCGAGGCCCAAAAATAGGGAGTGCTTCCGATCCGGCCGACCCGGCCTTAGGACGAGTCTCCATAGTGCGGACCTAGACCAGGTCCAGTCACCAGGAGGAAACGATGCATCCGAGCATCACCAAGGCCATCGCCGACCAGCGCAGCGCGGACATGCGGCGGGCAGCGGCTGCCTACCGGCTGGCCCGCAGCGCCAACACAGGAGCCGCGGACCAGACGAGCGTCACGGCCGCAGACCGGATGGGCGTTACGGCGGCAGACCGGATGGGCGTTACGGCGGCAGACCGGGCGGGCGTTACGGCGGCAGACCGGGCGGGCGTTACGGCGGCAGACCGGATGGGTGTCACGGCGGCCGGCAGCAGCCGGCGTCACTGCGTCGCGGCGGTCCGGATCGACACTGGCCGGCCGGTCCGGCGCCAGCGCTGCCGGCCGGCGGGGCCAGACCGGCTCACCTCGGCTGACGCTGGTTCACGTGGCCGGCCAAGGTGCGGGCGCGCCTGCCCAGCACCAGCAGGACGAGCCCGCCATGGCCGGCGGCAAATCCGATTGCCAGTCCGTCTGCTAGCCGAGCTGGCAGGAAGAAGCGATGTGGACCAAGTCGGTACTGGCGACGCCTCGCCGGCCAGAACTGTCAGCAGCCGCTGGCATGCTGGATGACGTGAGCACCTGCCGCGTAAGCCCAGTCCTGGTCGGCCGGGCCGAGTATCTCGGCACACTAGGCGAGGCGCCGGCCGCAGTCAGGCCGGCCAGCCGGCCGCGCTGCTGATCGGCGGCGAGGCGGGAGTCGGCAAGACGCGGCTGATGACGGAGTTCGCCAGCCACGCAGGCCGGTGGCGATCGCGCTGCTCATCGGTGGCTGCCTAGAGCTTGGCGCATCCGGGCTGCCGTTCGCGCCGTTCACCGCGATCCTGCGGCAGCTTGTGCGAGAGCTCGGCGCCGGCCGGCATCGGCGAGCTGCTGGCTGGCCGAGCGAGCCGGGAGCTCGGCCGGCTGCTGCCCGAGCTTGGCGAGGCGGCCGGCCACGACGGCGAGGCTTATCAAGGGCGAGGCGCGGGCCAGGCTGTTTGAGCAGATGCTTGCCCTGTTCGAGCGGCTGGCCGCAGGATGGCCCGCTCACCCTGATCATCGAGGACGCGCACTGGGCGGACCGGTCCACCATGGACCTGCTGACCTTCCTGATCGGCAATCAGCAGGTACTGCCCGCCTGCTGATCGTCGTGACCTTCCGCTCTGACGAGCTGCACCGCACGCACCCGCTGCGGCCGCTGCTGGCCGAGCTGGGCCGGATCGGCTGGGTCGACCGGATCGAAGTGCCGAGGCTGAGCGGGCAGGAAGCAGCCGAGCAGATCACCGCGATCTTGGGGCACGAGCCGCCCACCGGGCTGGTGGACACGGTATTCCGCCGCAGTGAGGGCAATCCGCTGTTCGTGGAGCACCTCATCGGCTGCGAGTCGGAGGTGCCTGAGTCACTGCGCGACCTGGTGCTGGCGAGCATGCAGCGGCTGCCGGAAGAGACCAGGGAAGTACTGCGGGTTGCGAGCCCGGCCGGCCCGCGAGTGCGGGCATGCGCTGCTGGCCAGGATCAGCGGGCTGGACGAGGATGACCTGTCGCGCGCATTGCGGCCCGCCGTGGCGGGCAACGTGCTGCTGGCTGACGCCGACGGGTACCAGTTCAGGCACGCGCTGATCCAGGAGGTCATGCACGAGGATCTGCTGCCGGGCGAGCACAGCCGGCTGCACGCGCGCTATGCCGGGGCGATCTCAGCCGATTCTTCGCTAGTGCCGGCTGGCCGCGCGCCAATTTCGCTCGCCCACCACTGGTACTCGGCGCATGATGTGACCTGGGCGCTGATCAGCGCCTGGCAGGCGGCGGCAGAAGCGGGCCGCGTGCTCGCGCATTCTGAGCAGCTGAGCATGCTGTCCAGAGTGCTTGAGCTGTGGGACAGCGTGCCGGATGCGGCGGACCGGATCGGCGCGGATCACGTCAGCGTGCTGGAAGCCGCGGTTCGGGTGTCGCACCTCACCGCCGAGGCCGACCGGGGAATCGCCCTTGCCACCAGCGCACTGGCCGAACTCGACGTGACTGCCGCGCCGGCCAGAGCCGCCTGGCTGCTCGATCAGCGCGCCAATCTTGCCGCCATCTCCGGCCGCCGGGTCGGCATTGACGACCTGCGCGCGGCACTGGCGCTGGTCAGCAATGGCGAGCATGAACGCGAGCGCGCGCGAGTCCTGGCCAGCCTGTCGCACTTGCTGTACAAGGAGCGTGCCGACGGCACCGCCCGCGCAGCTGCCGAGGAGGCACTTGCCCTGGCCAGGCAGGAAGGCGATCTTGGCATTCAGTCGCGGGCGCTGCTGACGCTGGCCATGCTCGATGGCTGCACCGGCACGAGCTACGCCGGCGTGCTGGAGTTGCTGGCGCAGGCACGGGCCGCGGCCGAGCAGGTGCAGGATTACCACCTGTTGCTGACGGCCAGCATCAACGAGTCCCATGCGCTCGAGGGGATAGGCGAGCACCTGCGCGCGGCCGAGGTGGCCGGTCTCGGTCTCGCTGAAGCTGAGAAATTCGGGCTCTCCCGTACCAACGGCGCCGTGCTCGCGGTGAACGTGGTGGAGCCGCTCGTCGCGGCCGGTGAGTGGCAGCGCGCCAGCAGCGTGCTGGCGGTCGCGCTGACCACGCCGACGACCGGCTCGCATCGCGAGTCCCTGTGGCGGCTCGCGGGTGACCTTGCGCTGGCCCGCGGGGATCTGACCGCGGCAACCGATGCGCTGTCGCGGGCCGGCGCGCTGCTGGCGCCGATGTCCTACCGCGATCAGAGCCACCTGCCTTATGCCAGGCTGCTGATCGGCCTCCGGGGCGCGACTGGCGAATTCACCGCCGCGCTGACGCACGCGCAGGACTCGTTCAGCAGATATGACCTGCAGGCGAGTCCGCGGTACGCCTGGCAGTTCCTTGCCGCCGCGGCCGCGGTTGCTGCGGACGTGACGGGCCTGCCGCCCGCGGTCGGTAGCCAGGCGGATGCGCTACTGGCCGAGACCGTGCTGCAGCTCGTCAGGGTCGAAGCAGGGAAACTCGAAGTGAGCGGGCCATCCCAGGCGGCGCTGCGACTCACGGTGCAGGCCGAGCTGGCCAGGGCCGGCCGGAGCCTGGACCAGGTCCGGAGCCTGGACCAGGTCCGGAGCCAGGACCAGGTCCGGAGCGAGGACCAGGTCCAGAGCCAGGACCAGGTTGAGCTATGGCTGCAGGCCGCAGTCGCGTGGGCAGCCCTCGCTGAGCCCTATGCGCTCGCCACGGCGCAGTACCGGGTATGCGAGGCTGCGCTCGCTCAGCCTGGCCGGCGGGACACCGCGGCCGCGGCCATCGTGTCGGCCGCGGAACTGGCCGGAAAGCTCGGTGCTGCGAGGCTGGCTGAGCAGATCGCGATCCTGGCCAGGCGGGCCAGGATCGCCGTGCCGGGCGGCGCGCATGACGGTCAGACCTCCGACGGCGCAGCGGGGCGACTGCCTGGTCCGGCTGGACAATCTGACCGGGCAGGGCTGACGCCGCGCGAGTTCGAAGTGCTGCGGCTGGTCGCAGCCGGGCACAGCAACGCCGCGGTCGCCGCGGAACTGTTCATCTCGGCCAAGACCGTCAGCGTGCACGTCTCCAACATCCTGGCCAAGCTCGGCGTGGCCAGCCGGGGCGAGGCGGCTGCAACCGCGCACCGGCTGCGACTGTTCGACGCGACCGACCAGCCGCGTGCGGCCGCGTCCTTCGCCTGATCGAATTAGCGCAGGGTGTACTCCCAGCCAGGCTGCCAGGCAAACTCGGCCGCTGCCAGGTCCTCCAGCGGCACGCCGTGCAGCGCGTGGTCAAGTCCCCAGCGAGTGGCAACGTGGCCGATGACGAGGACGCGCTGGCCGGACCAGCGCAGCGGCAAGTCCTGGAGGAAGCGGCCGATCCTGGTCACCGCCTGCCGCCAGCTCTCGCCACCTGGATACCGGACGTCCAGGTGTTCCGCGCGACGTGCATTCATGGCCGGCGCAGACGTGCCGTTCAGCTCGCCGTAGTCGCATTCGCGCAGCCGCCAGTCGATCAGGACCGGGATGCCGGAGCCCTCGAACGCGATGTGGGCGGTCTGCGTCGATCTGGCCAGGTCGGAACAGAACACGGCGGCGATGCCGTCGGTGGCGCGCCGCTTGCCCAAGTCGGCCGCGAGCTGCCGGCCAGTCGCCGACAGTCGGCCGGGCAGCCAGCCCGTCGCGATCCCGTTCTCGTTGTCCTCGGTGACGGAGTGCGTCTCGCAGACAATCTGTATCGGCAAAGCCGGATCCTTCGACGCATCGCTGGTGATCCCCAGCCACCTGGTGGTGACGCTTCGGCAACGCCGCGCGAGGCGCCGTTAGTTCCGACAAGAAGTCGGCTGCTCTGACGGATCCGCGGTGGGACTGACCGACCGTGACTGCGGAGCGCCGGTGCGCGTTGCCGCCGGGACTAAATGGTGAAGAGGGCTTGACAGTGATCTGCCCGCGTACCCGGCGCGAGCCGCACCGCGAGGGCACCAGCGTGCAGGTTGAGCTACCCGTCGCCGGTGGCTGGTCGGTGCTGCGGCTGACCGCGCAACGACCGTGACCGAGTATTCCGGTCAGCGAACCAGTGTCTCGACCTGATCAAGCGCCCAGTCGAGATCGTCCTCGCTGATCACCAGGGGAGGCGCGAGCCTGATCGTGGAGCCGTGCGTGTCCTTGGCCAGCACGCCGCGCTCGGCGAGCTGCTCACAGGCGACGCGCCCGGGCAGTTCGGCGAATTCGACGCCAGCCCACAGGCCGCGGCCGCGCACGTGGCTCACCTTGCTCTCCGGCAGCGCGTTCAGCCGGTCATGCATGTGCGCGCCGAGCTTGGCCGATCGCTCCTGGAACTCACCCGTCGACAGCATGGCGATCACCTCGCGCGCGACCGCGCAAGCGAGCGGGTTGCCACCGAACGTCGAGCCGTGCTGCCCCGGCTTGAAGACGCCCAGCACCTCAGCTGATGAGATGACCGCTGAGACCGGAACGATGCCGCCGCCGAGCGCCTTGCCCAGGATGTACATGTCCGGCACGACTTCGTCGTGCTCGCACGCGAAGGTCGTGCCGGTCCGGCCGAGGCCAGACTGAATCTCATCGGCGATGAACAGAGCGCCGTGGCTGGTGCACAGGTCGCGGACTCCGGCAAGGAAACCGGGCGGCGGAACCAGCACGCCGGCCTCGCCCTGGATGGGCTCGGCCAGCACGGCGACAACCTTCTCGTCCATCGCGCCGGCCAGCGCATCGAGGTTGCCGTAGGGCACGATGCGGAAGCCGGGGGTGTAGGGGCCGAAGCCGTCGCGAGCATCCGGATCGGTGGAGAAGCTGATGATCGTCGTAGTGCGGCCATGGAAGTTGCCGTCGAAGACCACGATGACAGCCTCGCCGTCCGGAACGCCCTTGGCCTCGTAGCCCCATTTGCGCGCCGTCTTGATCGCCGTCTCGACAGCCTCGGCGCCGGTGTTCATCGGGAGCACCATCTCCATGCCGGCCAGCGCGGCAAGCTCGGCGCAGAACGGTCCGAACTGGTCGTGCTCGAAGGCGCGGCTGACCAGCGTGACCCGCTCCAGTTGCCGCTGCGCAGCCGCGACCAGCCGGGGATGGCGATGTCCGAAGTTGATCGCCGAGTACGCGGCGAGCATGTCGAGATAGCGCCGTCCGTCGACGTCGGTGACCCAGGCCCCTTCCCCGTCGGCGACCACGACCGGGATCGGGTGGTAGTTGTGCGCGCTGTGGGCGGCCGACTGCGCGCGCAGCTGGTCTGCCGTCACCGCCGCCGTGGGCTTACCGACTGTGCTTGCCATTCCTCGCCTCCTGATTCGGGCGTTTCCTGCGGTTCTTGCTGCCGCCGGTGGCGGCGGCTACCGCAGTTCCAGGGTGCAGCATTTCGGCCCGCCGCCGGCCTTCAGCAGCTCCGACAGGTCTACCCGCACCGGGTTAAAGCCAGCGGCAGTCAACTGCCCGACCAGGCCGGCCGCCTGGATCGGCAGACGACGTTGCGGCCGTCGCTGATCGCATTGAGGCCGAGTACCTCCGCGTCCTCGTCCTTGACCTCGATCAGCTCGGCAAAGTGCGAGGCGATCGCGGCCCGGCTGGCGTCGTCGAACGCTGCCGGGTAGTAAGCCACGGTGTCGGCGTCCAGCACCACCAGAGCGGTGTCAAGTGGTAGAACCGCGGATCCACCAGGCGCAGGCTGATACAGGCAGGCCGAACAGTTCTGTCAGCTCCGGCCGCACGCCACATCACTGCGGAATCCGTGGCCCGCCAGAATCGCCCTCCCGGCGAAGACAATGTCACCTTCGCCCTCGTTCGTCACCTGCGACTCGCGATCTGCTGGTAGCCGTGGCCGCGGAACCAGTTCAGGTAGGCAGCGGCCTCCGGCTGCCGCTCGGCGTACCTGAACCGGGCGCCGAGCACCTTGCCGTCGATGACCGTCGCGCCGTTGGCGGCGAAAACCATGTCCGGCAGGCCAGGCTCGCGCCGTGATCGGCGAACGGTGTGGCCGAGACCGACGTAGGCCCGGCGAGCCGCTCGCCACTGCTGCATGGCCAGCGCGACGTCGACCGGCCTGCTGGGATCCATCCAGGGATTAATGGCGTATTCCACCGCGAAATACTCCGGCGGGCACATCAGATAAGTCCGGCGTGCGTGTTGTGGCGGCGCGTGGTGTCGGTCATGGCGGCATCCGTCATGGCGTCGGCTCCCCGTCTCGGCTGATGATCTTTGCTGAGTCCAGCGTAGGAGTCGCATGTACCCGGATGCGCTGGTGCCTCATGCGCATGGGCGACGATCTGTTGCGTAGTCGAATTCCGGACAGCGATCTATTGCGCCGCGGACCCTGACCAGCGGCCGCTCCGGATAGCCCGCGAAGTCAGCGAGCCCGCCCGCCAGTGTCCAGGTCTGCCCGTCCGGAGTGTCAGCGACCAGCACCCCGAGCTCATCAAGCTCTGCTCGCAGCCGGTCTGAGCTGGCGAAGTCCTTGCGCAGCGCGGGCATCGGCCCGCTCATCCAGCCTTGCTGCGCCCCGGCCGGCAGCACGGCGGCCGGGCGCGGCCTGCCGACCAGGCTGACCAGGTCAAGGCCGAGCACCCTGTCGGCTGCAGCAAATGTCTCGAACTTGGATCCGGCCGGGATCGCACTGTCCTTGGCCAGCTCTCGCAGCACCCGCAGTGCCGCCGGAGTGTCCAGGTCGTCGTCCAGCGCCGCCGTGATCCGTGGCGAGTACTCAGCGCATATGGGCTTGCTCGGCTCGTCGCCCAGTCGGCGACGAGTTCCCGCCAGCGCCGCACGGTGCCGTCGGCAGCCGTCAGGGTTTCCCAGGTCAGGTTCAGCTGCTGCCGGTACCGGTGCTCGAGGAAAGCGAGCCGGGCGGCGAGCGGGTCGAGGCCGCGGTCGGCGACGTCCGAGAGCAGCACAACGTTGCCTGTCGACTTGGCCATCTTCCGGCCCTCGAACAGGACATGCTCGCCGTGCACCCAGTGCCGCACCACGTCGTGCCCGGCGACGGCGTTGGACTGGGCCCGTTCGTCCTCGTGGTGCGGGAACCTGCAGGTCGATGCCGCCGGTATGGATATCGATCGCAGTCGCCGAGGAACTGCAACGACATCGCCGAGCACTCGGTATGCCAGCCGGGGAACCCGGTACCCCACGGCGTCTGCCAGGTCAGCTCGCGGCCGCCCGGCGCGCCCTTCCACAGCGCCCAGTCGGCGTGGAACCGCTTGTTCTCATCCACGCCGCCGTCGAACCGGTGGCCAGGCCGCAGCTCATCCAGCCGGTTGCCGGACAACACGCCGTAGTCGGGCACGCTGCGGGCGTCGAAGTAGACCGAGCCGGTGCCAGCGACGTAGGCGTGCCCGCCTCGATCAGCTTGCCGATCATGTCGATCATCAGCTCGATCGAGTCCGACGCCCGCGGCGCGTAGTCCGGCGGCAGGATGTTGAGCAGGGCGCAGTCGGCCAGGAACGCGGCCTCGTAGAACCTGGCGATGTCCAGCGCCGACTTACCCTCGGCTCTGGCCTGCGCCAGGATCTTGTCCTCGCCGGCCGGGTCGATCTCGGCGTCGTCGGCCAGGTGGCCGACATCGGTGATGTTCTGGCAGACGACGACCGACAGCTTGTGCCGTTCGGCGTTCCGCCTGATGAGATCAGGAAGCAGGAACGTGCGCAGGTTGCCGAGATGCGCGAACCGGTAGACGGTCGGACCGCACGCGTACATCCGCAGCTGACCATGGCGGGCCGGCGAGATCTCGGCGACGCCCCGCAGCCTGGTGTCGTAGAGGCTGAACACGGTTGCCAGCTTAGGCGGAACAGCGGCGCCCGCTGCTGTGCGGTGGGCGTTAAGGTGCGCGTGACGGTACGAGGGCGAGCGTCCCGACGGTGGTCTGTCATGGACGGTAGCCGTTAGCCTGGATCCCTCGCAGATGAGCTGGAGGCAAGGGATGGCACCAGCGGGCATGGTTTCTTCCAACGTCGAGATCGGCGGGCTGGGGTTCCACTACACAGACTGGGGCGGCGAGGGGCCGCCGCTGGTGATGCTGCACGGATTGTCCGGCCACGCCCGCACCTGGGATGACACGGCGGCCCCGCTCAGCAGCCGCTACCGCGTGCTCGCTCTTGACCAGCGCGGTCACGGCGACACCGACTGGGCGCCGCGCTACGGCTTGTCTCCGATGGCGCAAGATCTCCTCGGCTTCCTCGACGCTCTGGATCTGCGCGAAGTGACGCTGATGGGCCTCTCCATGGGCGGGCTTGTCTCTTTCGTGTTCGCGGCTGCCCACCCCGAGCGCGTCTCGCGCCTTGTCGTGATGGACATCGGGCCAGAGATCGCCCCGGCGGGCGCGGCGAACGTCGCCAGCGCGCTGGCCGCCAAGCACACCTTCAGCTCCGCGGCGGAAGCGTTCGCAGCGGCCCGGGCCGGCAACCCGAGGCCGACTGACGAAAGAGTCCGCCATCGGGTATCGCACAACCTGCGCGCGCTGCCGGACGGCACGTTCACCGTCAAATATGACGACGCGCTCAACAATCCAGGGAACCTCTTCGATCACACCGCCGCGGAGCTCTGGCGAGCCTGGCGAGCCGTGAGCTGCCCGGTCCTGCTGGTGCGCGGTGCCGACAGCGACGTTCTGGCAGCCGAGACAGCCGAGCGGATGCTGGCCGAGAACCCCCGCGCGAGCATGGCAAGCGTTCCTGACTGCGGTCACAGCATCACGCTCGACAATCCAGACGGCATGCTCGAGGTCGTGGGCCCCTGGCTGGCGGCTGCCGAAGTGGCAGGGAAAAGCGATTGAATCAGGTTCAGCCGCCGGGCAGTATGCCCGCATGACTGCCTGCAGTCCCGAAGCCGTGCTCAACGCGCTGGCGCGCCATCACCAGCTGCGCGGGTATCTGTACCGGGGCCGGATCCAGACGATGCCGGCCAGGCGGTCCCGGCGCAGGCTTCTGCTCGACGAGGTAGCCCAGGTCTTCGAGCCGGGCATCCGGTATCCAGAGCCAGTCGTGAACCAACTGCTCAGCGCCATCTATTCAGATTGCGCCACGCTCCGGCGCTACCTGGTCGACGAGGGATTCATGGACCGCGCCGGCGGCGAGTACTGGCGCATTGGCGGGCCGGTCGAACCCTCTGCGTAGCCAGCGCTGGTCAGAAGCTGCCTTCGGTGAAGGCTGTAGGCCCGTTGCCGTACGGCACTGCGGCGATGACGCCGACCTGGCCCGCCGAGCCGGCGAGCAGCGTCTGCGTGGTGTGCTTGGCCGGGTAGTACCACAGCAGCGAGGATGTTCCTGGGCAGTGCGTCTGCGCCAGCAGTAGCAACTGGCTGCCGACACCGGCCACGATGGCTGCGTGGTAGCCGGTGGTTTGCGGGATCGTCACCGGGCTTGTCGACTGGCCCTGGCTCACGCTGAGGACGTCAAGGCCGCCAAGCCCGGTGGCCGCGTTCGGGCATTGTGCCGCGCTGGTCGATGTCACGTAGACCGCGCTGCCTGCCTGCCAGGCGCCGTTGATGTCATCGCTGCCGGACGCCGACCCGGATACCGGAGCGAGGGCGGTCGGTTGCGCGCCGTCCGTGGGTACCAGCCAGAGCTGACTGGCATCGTTGCCGCTCGCCGACGCGGCAGCGACGCCACAGTCCGCCAGCACCTCGGTGCTGTTCCACCAGCTGAGCGGCACGCAAGACGGCGGCTTGCCGCTGCCAGGCACGTGCAGCTTGCTGATCAGGCCGCCGCGGTTGCCGACTAGTTGCATCTCGTCACCCGCCACGCCCCAGACAGCCGTGTCGCCGTCCGGCGAGCTCAGCGCGTTGCAGCCGGAGCCGCAGGAAGCCAGCCCCCAGGCGGGCTGGTCGCCACGGTGCGCGATGGTGCCGAGCGTGGCCTGGTAAGCGCCCCGCAGGTCGTAGCGCTGGAGCTGGTATTTGTTGTGCGCCTGCCGGACCGCCAGGATGTTCTGGCCGTGCGGCCTGGTGAACCCTACCGCGCTGACGCCGTCCGGCAGCGGCAGCGCGCTCAGCTGGCCGGACGAGATCGACAGCACGCTGTAGCTGACTGTCTGGTTCGGCGGCTGGCCGGCTGGTACGGCATACAAGGCAGAATGCGCATCGCCGGACCACGCCAGCAGCTCCGGCGGAGCGCTGGCCTGCGTGGCGGAGATCTGGTACCGGCCGCCCGCGGGATCGACCAGGTAGCTGGTGTAAGTGCCGCCTCCAGTTGCCTGGCCGTCCTGGTTCGGCGCGGCGGTCGATGTTTCGGCGAGCGTCCAGCCCGTGCCGATCAGCGACCACGGGATATCGGACCTTGTGCCGGTGTCGCCGCCAGCAACATCCGCACCGTCGCCTTGGCGTGGACCTTGGCGGCCGCCGCATTGCCCGCGGCCGGAGCCGCTTTGTTGCTGCCCAGGGTCAGGTACACGGCGGCGCCGATCAGAACCGCGACGACGACGGCGCCGGCGATGACCGTGCGGCGATCGCCGCGCCACGCCTGCCAGGCGCGGAGGCCAGGCCGGGAGCTGCCGCCACCCAAGACGGCTTGGCGCGGACGACTGGCCGTCCCGAGCGCGCCGTCGTGCGATCCTGGCTGGCCGCCCGGCTCGTTGCCTTGCGCCTGGTTGCCTGGCGCCTGGCTGCCCTGCGGCTGGCCGGGAGACCCCTGACCGCCGGACGCCTGGTGGTGTCGTGCCCGGCTGCCTTGCGCCTGGATGCCGCGGGTCTGAGTACGCTGCCCGCGGCCGAAGAACCGGCTCGCCTGCGCTGCCCTCTCGCCGCGTGCTGCCGCGGGCGGCGCGATCGTCGCGTCCGGATCGGCTGCCTCGGCGGCGGGCGCGGCCACTCGCGGCCGGTAGATGCCGGGCCAGGTCGAGTCGGTCTGGGCCTCGCTCCGCGCGCTGCCCCGTGCCGTCATCGCCAGTCCAGCCGCCGCCGGGTCGCCGCCACCGTCGCCGCCGTCCGCTGGCCCGGCCCGGCAGGCTGGCCCGAGCCGAGCACCGCGTCAGGGCGCCGCCGCTGATAGCCATCCTTAGCGACGGCTAGCACCCAGCCTTCGGTGTCGGGCAGTGCCGAGATCTCGTACCACTGCTGATAGGCGCGGGCATATGCCTCGCGGATAGCGTGATCGGCCGCGCCGTCACCTTCGGCCAGCTCGTGCATCTGGCTGGTCACGTTCCACACGGTCCGCGCATAGAAGGCGTCGAAGGTCTCTGCGTCGGGCATGCCCGCTGTACCTCCTGCTCAGCCGTCGGGCCGAATCCTGCCGGGTTCGCTGCACCAGACAGCCACACGAGGCCGCGCAGCGGTTCCGCTATACCCGGATCGTTATTTAACCGATGAAGTCCATCGGTATCAGCTTTGCCTAGGTTAGGCGAAGTTGGCGAGCCGGCCGACCGCGGCGTCAATCCGCTCGTCAGTCGCGGTGAGCGCGACCCGGATGTGCCGGGCCGCCCTGAGGTCCGTAGAACTCGCCGGGCGCCACCAGGATGCCTGCCCTGGCCAGCCGGAGCACAGATTCGCTGCAGTCCAGGTCGGGGTGGCTCGCCCACAGGTACAGCCCGGCACTGGAGTGCGTCACCGCCCAGCCAGCCGCCGCCAGCGCTGGCCGTAGCCGGTCGCGGCGACCCGCGTACCTGGCACGCTGCTCGTCGGAGTGCGCGTCGTCGGCGAGAGCAACGGTCATGGCCGCCTGTACCGGAGCCGGGACGATCATCCCTGCGTGCTTGCGTACCTCGAGTAGTTCGGCGACCAGGGCTGGGTCCCCGGTGACGAAGCCGGCCCGGTAGCCGGCCAGATTGGAGCGCTTGGACAGCGAATGGACCGCCAGCAGGCCCGCATGCGTGCCGTCGCAGGCGTCGGGATGCAGGACCGAAAGCGCCGTCTCTTCGAAGCCGAGTTCGATGTAGCACTCGTCGGATGCCACCACCGTGCCCCGCTCGCGGGCCCACGCGACCACCTTGCGCAGGTGCTCGGCGGGCAGCACTTGCCCGGTGGGATTCGACGGCGAATTGAGCCAGGCCAGGGCGACGCGCTCGGGCCCCAGCGACACCAGGCCGTCGGTGCCGACTGCCGTCGCGCCGGCTAGCCGCGCGCCGGCCTCGTAGGTCGGGTAGGCCAGCGCCGGATGGGTGACGATATCGCCAGGACCGCAGCCAAGCAGCGTCGGCAGCCAGGCGATCAGCTCCTTGGTGCCGATCACGGGCAGCACGGCGGCGGGATCGACGGTAACGCCGTGCCGGCGGGACAACCAGCCCGCGGCGGCCTCCCGCAGCGCCGGAGTTCCCGCTGTCTGGGGATAGCCGGGTGAGTCGGCAGCCAGCGCCAGCGCAGCCTGAATGAGCTCAGGCACCGGGTCGACTGGCGTGCCGATCGAAAGGTCGACGATCCCGCCAGGGTGCGCGCGTGCTAGCTGGGCGGCGTCGGCCAGTGAGTCCCAGGGAAACTGGGGAAGCCGAGCGGCCAGCGCTCCCCTCGACCCGACGCCGCGCGTCCGGGGGACAGGCGCCGGGGGATCGGTGGTGCCGCTAGCCGTCACGACTACGTTCCGCTGCTAATGCTCTGTCGTCTCCTGCGGCGGCAGCGCCGCGACGATCGGATGATCAGCGTTGATCTTGCCGGTCTTGGAAGCACCGCCGGGCGAGCCGAGGTCACTGAAGAACTCGACGTTGGCCTTGTAGTAGTCCTTCCACTGATCGGGCACATCGTCCTCGTAGAAGATGGCCTCCACCGGGCAGACGGGTTCGCAGGCACCGCAGTCAACGCACTCGTCCGGGTGGATATAGAGCATCCGCTCGCCCTCGTAGATGCAGTCGACCGGGCACTCTTCGATGCAGGCCTTGTCGATCACATCGACGCAAGGCTGCGTGATGATGTAGGTCACTTCCGGGCTCCTCTTCCTTCCGCGCCCTGGTGCACTCACCGGTGCGGCTGACCCAAGTGTCGCGGCAAAACACCAGTATCGCGTTCCTGGATGGATCGGCGCGAGCGCCCCATCCCGGGGATTCGCAGGCTATCAGCCGAAGACCACATCGGCGGGGGCAGCCGGCGTCCGCAGCGTGGTCTTGACCGCCGTCCAGTGCGCCAGAACCCTGCTGGCTTGCCACTGTAGCCCTGATAGTGGACGTCGGCGATGCCATAAGTCGGCCGCATTTGTCACCAGCCATGCGGCTACTGCCCAGCCCTGCCTCGCGTCGGCGAGTTCACCGCTCACCGCGGGATCGGCGGAAGCCCGGCCACCAAGCCGCCCGAACGTGCCGGTCAGGGCCTTTCTGGCCGCAGCCAGCCTGGCCTTGCCGACGGGCGAGCCGTAGCTGCACCAGACGGCGTGCGGGACCGTGCCGGTGAATGCCGTGGCAAGCTGCGTGCCCGCGGCGGCGTACTGACCGTAGGCGGAGCCGTCCGCGCTGTGCTGCACGTCCTGGGCTGCCTTGGAGATAGGCAGGTGCCTGTAGCCAGGCACCTTGGTCAGCGCCGTGAAGAACCTGCTGGAGGCGTAGACCGGATTCTCGATCTCCTTGTCAGTACCCCACCCCTGCGATGGCCGCTGCTGGAAGATGCCGACGGAATCGCGGTCGCCGTAGTGCAGGTCGGCCAGGTCTGACTCCTGCAGCGCAGTTGCGTAGGCGATGGCTACCGCTCTGGTCGGCATGTGCTGGCGGTCGGCGACGCCGGCGATGGTAGCGGCGATGCTGGCCTGCCCCACGGCGAGTTGCACACCATCAGGTCCCGTCCCTGCCGTGCAGGCCGTCGGCTGGATCAGGCTCGGCGGGGTGTGCCCGATGGCGAGATATCCGACGACGGCCCCGACGATCAAGATCACTGTTGCGGCTGCAAGCTGAGACGGCCGGTGCGCTTGGGCAGGCTTGCGGGTGCGCGGCACGTTACGAAGTTACCCGCTCGGTCATCGTCGTTACCCGCTGACCGAGGGCTCGCCGCCTGAGGAGTTACGCTCCTGGGCATGACTCGTGCGCCCGCCGGCCCTGCCACCGCGTCCGTCTTGCCCGCTGAGATCGATGACTTGTGGGAACGCCGGGCCGAGCTGAACCCGGCCGACACCACGGCTCGCGATCTCGTAGTTGCCGCCGTCGATCTGATCGACACCGGCGCCGCCAGAGTCGCCATCGTCGACCAGATGAGCGACGAGGTGGTCGTAGACGAGCGCGCTAAGCGCGCGATTCTGCTGGCGTTCAAGCTGCTGCCGATGGTCAAGACGCAGGTCGGCGACTTCCGGTATCACGACCGGGTGCCGCTGACTACCCAGCTCGACGGGGTCAGGGCGGTGGCAGGCTCAATCGTGCGCTGGGGCGCCTACGTGGCGCCCGGCGCGGTGCTCATGCCATCGTTCGTCAACATCGGCGCGCACGTCGACTCAGGGACGATGGTCGACACCTGGGCGACTGTCGGCTCGTGCGCTCAGGTCGGCAAGAATGTGCACCTGTCTGGTGGTGTGGGCATCGGCGGCGTGCTCGAGCCGCCGAACGCTGTCCCGGTGGTGATCGAAGACGAGGCGCTGATCGGGTCGCGGAGCATGGTGGTCGAAGGGAGCCGGGTGCGGACCGGCGCGGTCCTCGGCGCGGGCACAATCTTGACCAGGACCATGCACGTCATCGACGTGGAAACCGGCCAGGAACTGCCGCGCGGCGAGGTGCCAGCCTGGTCGGTCAGCGTCAGCGGCACCAGACCGCGCACCTTCGGCGGCGGTGAATTCGGCATGCCTTGCGTTCTTGTGCTCAAGCGGCTGCCGGCGGGCGAAGCACACGACAAGGCTGCGCTCAACGACATCTTGCGTGGTCACGGGCTCAGCTCTTAGGCCGCCTCGCGGTCAGGCACGCCGACGGGCGCGGCCGCCGCGGCGGCTTGACGCCAGACTTTTTGGTCGGCGCGGCGGCACGGTGGGATGCTGGACTGTCGTTCAGTTCGCGATGTATCTTGTTCTGCGTGGAGCAAGGAACGCGCGATGAAATCAACGCCTCCGCCGCAGTGCACGCGGAGCTTGGGCGTGACTATGACCATGCAGTGGCCGAGGGGCTTGTCGAACGAATCGGAGCCGAGATTGACAAGCGGGTCGATGCCAGGCTGGACAGACTCGATCGCCGCCCGCGCAAGCAGGCTCGGCCGGGTCGGCCGGGCACCTTCGCGATCATGGTCATGGCGCTCGGCTCCATGGGCCTCGGGGTAGCCGCCACGGCAGTCGTACTCTCCGACGACAGAGGCGGCGGGACCGGTATGACGGTGGTTGTGCTGGTCATCTGGCTCGCTATCGCGATCATGAATGGAATATTCATAACCCGCGAATAGGCCTGCTGTCGGCGTGAATCGCCCGGCTGGGCGTCCGCCCTGCGCCCGCATCCGCCGGGTGTCTGAGCCGATCCAGAACTGACGGGCAGCTACCTTATTGGCCATGAGCCTGCACTCAGAGCCGCGCCGTCGGCTGCGCCGCCAGGGTCCCGCGACCCTGCGGGGCAAGCACATCCCTAAAACGACCACCGACCAGCGTCTGCTGGACTGGCGCGGCCCGAGCGACTGGGTGCATACCGATCCGTGGCGAGTGCTGCGTATCCAGGCTGAGTTCGTCGAGGGCTTCGGGTTGCTGGCCGAACTCGGCCAGGCGGTGTCGGTGTTCGGTTCGGCCAGGACACCGGCCACGAGTCCTGAGTACGAGCGCGCGGAGCAGATCGGCGCAGGCCTGGCCAAGGCTGGCTATGCGGTGATCACCGGCGGTGGTCCCGGCATTATGGAGGCAGCGAACAAGGGGGCGGCCGGGGCGGGCGGCGTCTCCGTCGGACTTGGCATTGAACTGCCGATGGAGCAAGGCCTGAACGACTATGTCGAGATCGGGCTGGAATTCCGTTATTTCTTCGTGCGCAAGACGGTCTTCGTGAAGTACTCCCAGGCATTCGTCGTGCTGCCCGGCGGGTTCGGCACGCTTGACGAATTGTTCGAGGCGGTCACGCTGGTGCAGACCGGCAAGATCACCAGGTTCCCGATTGTGCTGGTTGGCAGCGAGTACTGGAAAGGCCTGAACGCCTGGATCCAGGAGACGATGCTGCCGGCCGGCAAGATATCGGCAGCAGACCCCGACCTGGTTCAGGTGGTTGACGATCCGGCCGAAGTGGTCAGGATCATTTCCGAGGCGCACAGCATGAACACCGACAGGAAGAACTTCCTGGACATGACCTGAGTCCCGCGGCGAGGCTCTGCAGTGCCGCAATATGCCCGCGCGTGAATGACTACGATGGCGATGTGCCAGTCGTCATCATCTTGATTGCCGCCCTGATCCTGGGTGGCGTAGTCGCCGTGGCCATGGGCCGCGGCGGCGAACTGGCCAAGAACAGGGGCGATGCGCCGCGCCAAGCAGACTTCCGCACCTGGTCCGATGTGGCAAGGTACCGGCCGCCAGCCGCGCTGCTTGGCTACCACGCGGCGACGACGGAACAGGCGCTCTCGCTGATAGCCAGGACGCTGGCCGAGCGCGACGCGGAGATCGCCTGGCTGCGCAGTCGGCTGGCCGAGGCCGGTGTCGGCCCCACCCCCGACTTGTCAGCCGCCGAGCCTTCCGGCGCTGAGCTCTCCGGTGCTGAGCTGTCCGGTGCGGCCCCGGCTGGCGCTGACTTGCCGGTGGCTGACCTGTCCGGTGTGGACCCGGCTGGCGCTGACCTGGATGGCGCTGACCTGGATGGCGCTGACCTGGCTGGCTCTGACCTGTCCGTGGCTGGACTGTCCGAGGCCGACATATCGGCGGTAGACCTGTCCGAGGCCGACTTTCCGCTGGCTGACGCGGCCGAGGCTGACGCGCCCGAGCCTGACCCGCCAGCTGCGGTCGCGGCCGACGACCAGCTGGCGGACCAGGATCCAGCTGACATAACTGCCCTGGACTTGCCTGTGCTAGGCCCGGACGGCGCGCGCGTAGCCGCGGCCAGCGACGCCGAACCGGTGGATCTCGGCGGCCAGCCCGGTTGGTCGGACAGGCCAGCCAGCGGCAGCCGGCCAGCTCTGCAGGCAGGCTTTATCGCACGGCAGACGCCCGCGCCGCGGGTAGGCGACGACAGGTGATCTCCAGGCTGCCTTCGCCGGGTCCAGATGGCCTGCTGCGGTGTCCGTGGAGCCTGGGCAGTCCTGACAACCTGAGCTATCACGACCAGGAATGGGGCCGCCCGGTGCGCGATGACACCGGAATGTACGAGCGGCTCTGCCTGGAGGCCTTTCAGTCCGGTCTGTCCTGGCTGACGATCTTGCGCAAGCGGGATAACTTCCGGACAGCATTCGCGAATTTCGAGTTGGCGGAGGTGGCAGGGTTCGGCCAGGCTGATGTCGTCAGGATGCTCGGCGACGCCGGCATCGTGCGTAACCGGGCCAAGATCGAGGCGGCCATCGCTAATGCGCGCGCAGCGCTCGAGCTGCCGGACGGACTCGCCAGCCTGGTGTGGCAGTACGCCGACGATTCCGCGGTCGCGCCGGTCAGCCTGGACGATGTGCCCTCGCAGACCATCGCCTCTAAGGCATTGTCCAAGGACCTGCGGAAGCGCGGTTTTAGGTTCACTGGCCCGACCACCGCGTACGCGATGATGCAGGCGTGCGGCGTCGTCAATGACCATCTAGCCGACTGCATCAGCCGGGCTGCGGCCGGGGCCGGTGGTTAGCCTGGTCTTTGGCTGGTGCCGAGAATTACACCGGCCAACGGCAATAGCTGGGTAACGCGAGTTGCCTGAACGCCGTGTTGCGTCCTTTGCCGAGTGGTACTCGGAGCGGCGGCCATTAATAATAGACCGGGCTATTCCAGTACACATTAACTCCCGGCAATGTTATAGCTACTCTGGCGACAGGGCGTGCGCCCGGTGCGGGCTGGCACCGTTGACGTCGGCGGCCCTTGACTTCTCGCCAGGAACGTGATTAACGGTCACGGACAAGAGCCGGCAGGTGCTTCCTGTTTGGCGACACCGTCCGGATCGGCGATCTGGCCGAGATCGCGATGAGGTGCGGTGGCCTGGCGAACCGACGGAAATGGGCGAAATGCTCTGCGACTCGGCTGCAGCTGCCCGGTCCCCGCGAGGCCGGTGCGACTAGAACACTTCGTCCATTTCATGGGACATTCGCGCGATCCCATTGCGAAACTTCGCACAATTCCCATAATCTGTCCTCACGGAAGCCTTACCCGGGAGGGCGGAGGAGCATGCGGCCGCCAACGCCTGCCGATAGCGGCGGGAGCGTGCTAGGCAGCCCGGTGGTCAACGGCCACGCGCGTAGTACTGGCGTGCCTGCTTCCGCGGCGGCTGGCTTCCTCGCATCGCCCGTCGCGGAGGCGCTGGCAATCCGGGCAGAGCACACGGGCCGTATTTCCGAGGCGGGCATCAGCGGTGGCGGTTGCTTCGTCCGGCCGCTGCCGACCGACCCGACCTGCGGCGCGGCGGCCAGGCGCTTCTTCCGGGAGGCGCTGTCGAGCCTGGCGTTGCCCAGCGGGCTGGTGCACGATGGCGTCACGATGGCCAGCGAACTAGCTGCCAATACGCTGCACGCTCAGCGCAGCCAGGCGTCGGCGCGGCAGCTCGCGGCGGCCGGGGTACCGGAGATCTGGCTCTACCTTCGCGGCACGGGTCGGACGCGTGAGCTGGTCTGCAAGGTGTTCGACACCGAGCGGAGCTGGACGGCGGGCGCCGATCGCGGCATGTCGAAGGCGCCGCTCGACTCAGTCAACGGCCGCGGCCTGCAGGTGGTGGCTGGACTGTCGGCGGGTCAGTGGGGCTGTCATCTCACCAGGGCCCGGCTGGGCAACTGGAGGGTGCCTGGCAAGGCGGTGTGGTTCGCGCTCCGGATCCCGCCGGCGACGTTGCCCGACCATATCGGCTTGCCGCGCTACGGCCCGGACTGGCTCGTTGACGAGCTGGAAACGATGCTGGCTGAGCGAGGGCTACCCGGCAGCATCGTGCGTGCCGATGCCGACGGCATCTCGGTGCTGTCCATCAGCCGGCACCTGACGGTGTGGCGGCACGGCAACACGGTGTCGTGGCGCAGCAGGGCTGGCCATTACCAGCAGATGGACCTAGGCGACTTGGTCGACGTCGCCGAGCAAATCGTCTGCGCGCATGAACTGGCGGCCATCGGCGCCGTCGGTGCGCTCTAGCCCGCCCCTGCGGCAGGCCGCTACTTGCCCAGGTAGACGGGTGGCTGCTTGTTTACAAAGGCCTCGGTCGCCTGCAGATGGTCGGCCGTTGCGCCCAGCATGGTTTGCAGCTCGGCTTCCCTTTCCAGCGATTCGCCGAGGCCGTGGCTGCTGGCGTAACTGAGGCTTTCCTTGATGGCCGCGTACGCCAGCGTCGGTCCGCTCGCCAGGCGCGCGGCAAAGGCTGCCGCCGCAGCCGCCAGTTCATCGTCGGTTACTACCGATGTCAGCAGGCCGAGGCGGAGTGCTGTCGCGGAGTCAACTGGCTCGGCCAGCATCAGCATCTCGGCTGCCCTGGCGGCTCCGATCAGGCGCTGGAGGGTCCAGGAGGCGCCAGAATCAGCACCGAGTCCGACTCTGGCGAAGGCCAGTAGCAGGCTGGCCCGCTCCGCGGCGATCCGGAAGTCGCAGGCGAAGGCCAGCGACGCGCCGGCCCCAGCCGCGACGCCCGGCAGGGCCGCGACGACGGGCTTGGCCATGCCGGTGATCGTCTCGATGATCGGGTTATAGTGCTGCCGGACGGTGTCCAGCGGCGCCGCCCCGGCGGCCAGCAGTTCTGAGTGCTCACGCAGATCCTGGCCGGCACAAAACGCCGTCCCCGAGCCGGTCAGGATCACGGCTCGGACAGCCTGGTCGGCGCTGGCGTTGCGCAGCGCGTCCAGCAGCGCGACCTTGGTCTCGGCCGTGAGCGCGTTCCTGGCGGCAGGCCGGTTGATAGTGATCGTGGCAACGGCGCCGTCGACCTCGTACAGCACGCTATCGCTCACTGGGCTTCCTTCCCTCTGGCCGCTATCAGCGGATGCGGGCACGTCGTGGCTGAGCATGCCTGAGCACCGGCTCAAGGGCAACACCTGGCCCTCGGGTAGTCCGATCTGATACCGGGCAGAATGCCCCGGCGGAGCTGTCGCCCAGCTTCCGAAGTGTGTCCTGATCTCACCCGGTATCGCGGTAGAACGGGCGGGAACGCTGATCGTTACCATCGGGCGGCCGAACACTGGATAATAGAGGGACTGATCGAGATGTATGTGGCTGGCTGGAGTACCGCCAGGCACCGCCCGGCGGGCCAAATCCGGCGGTCGCGGTTGTGGTTCGGTGCGGCCAAAGGGCTGGGAAGGGGAGCAGGATGGCGGCGATGAAGCCGCGGACGGGTGACGGTCCGCTCGAGGTCACCAAGGAGGGTCGCGGCATCGTCATGCGCGTGCCCCTGGAAGGCGGTGGCCGGCTGGTGGTCGAGTTGACCCCGGACGAGGCTCGCGCGCTCGGCGAGGCACTGAAGACCGCCGTCGGCTAACCCAGCGTCCGCTGAACCTGCAATCCGGGTGTGGCCAGGCAAGCTGGCTAATCCGGACAAGCTGGCCGTGTCCGGCCTGGAAGACTGCTCCGCCAGGGAAATGTCCTGGCCCTGGATGGCGTCGGCAGGGTCAGCCAGGCTGGCGGACAGCCGCCAGCAGCCCGGCTCCGACTGGCAGCAGCACCGGCACGAGCTGCTCGTCCGCTCGCACCTGATCGCGCAGGTCTGCTGCCGCGGTAGCTTCGGCATCAGTGGGCATCCGCTCACTGGTCGTACTGCCGGGCAGAACCGCGTTGAAGATCACAATGCCGCCCGGTCTGAGCAGGCGCAGTGCGCCGGTCAGGTACTCGCCGAACTCCTCCCGGTCAGCGTCGCAGAACACCATGTCGTAGGCGGCATCGGCGAGCCGGG
This sequence comes from uncultured Actinomycetota bacterium, assembly GCA_963767215.1. Classification (GTDB taxonomy): domain Bacteria; phylum Actinomycetota; class Actinomycetes; order Streptosporangiales; family Streptosporangiaceae; genus JAJYUU01. The sequence goes on along the minus strand of CAVYDE010000005.1, from coordinate 162,389 downwards.
GCAGCACCTCCAGCGCCAGGCCGCCGATGAGCCGGTACCGGCTGGACGGGAAGCCGGCGGTCACGAAGGCGGCACGGGCTAGCCGCTGGTGCTCAGGTTCCACGTCGACCGAGGTCAGCACGGCACCAGCCCGCATGCCACGCAATAGCCAGATGCCGGAGGCGCCGCAGCCGGTGCCAATCTCCACCACTGCCCTGGCTCCGATGGCGGCTGCGGTAAACCGCAGCGTGCCGCCGGTGAGCGGGCTGACCGGGGCTGCTCCGCCCACTTCGGCCGCATTCCGCCTGGCCAGGATCAGGGCATCGTCCTCGGGCAGGAACTCGTCGATATAGGCGAGCGTGCCCGCGGTAATGGAAATCGCTACCTCCCGAGAGCCAGGCGACGTAGTCCTTCAGGGCGGCAGCCTAGCGGCCGCTACGGTCATCAGGGAACCGGCCAGGTAACCTCGTACGTTAACGGCAGCAGAGGCAGGCGAGGCAGCTAGTGCCAGGTCAGCGGTTCTGCGGCGGCAAGCTGGGAAATGTCAGGATCCGGCAGCGCCGGGTGGCGAGCCGCAGGAACAAGGCCTGGCCGGTCATGGTTTGTCTCTTCGACGGGCCTTGGAGGGTGACTGCGGGTGCAGGGGGACACGGTGGAACAGGCGCCGGCGGTCCAAGACGCTGAGATTCCGGCCTGGACGCCGCCTAGCTGGGAAGCGGTCGTGCGCGAGCACTCCGCCCGGGTCTACCGGCTGGCCTACCGGCTCACTGGCAATAGCCACGATGCCGAGGATCTGACCCAGGAGGTCTTCGTCCGGGTCTTCAGGTCGCTGGACAGTTACATTCCAGGGACCTTCGAGGGCTGGCTGCACCGCATCACCACCAACCTGTTCCTGGACATGGCCAGAAGGCGGCAGCGGATCAGGTTCGAGGGCCTGGCCGACGAGACCGAGGCACGGCTCGGCGGTTCCGAACCGACTCCGGCTCAGGCTTTCGATGACCGGCACCTCGACGGTGACATCCACGCTGCGCTGATGGCGCTGGCGCCTGAGTACCGGGCGGCCGTCATCCTCTGCGACATCGAAGGACTGTCCTACGAGGAGATCGCCGACACTCTCGGGGTCAAGCTCGGTACCGTACGCAGCCGAATCCACCGGGGCCGGGCGCAGCTCCGCCAGGCGCTCGAGCACCGCAGGCCGCGCCGTCTCGGTGCCGCAGTCCCGCAGCCCCGGCTGCAGATCGATCTGCCAGTAACCCAGGGGGGCCAGCCGTGACCCACCTCGGACAGCAACTGTCCGCGCTCATCGACGGCGAACTCGACGTTAGCGAGCGCGAGCGCGTACTCGTGCACATGACCAAGTGCCGATCCTGCCAGGATGAGACAGCGGCACTGCGGATGCTCAAGCGGCGGATGAACGCGCTGGGCGAGGCCGCCGCCGGGGCCGCCGGGGCGGGCCTGACTGGCCGGCTGATGGGGCTCAGCTCAGGACGCGGCGTAGGCACCATGTGGCCGCCCGCGACTGGCTCATGGTCGTCAGACGGATACGATGGCGAGCCTGCCGCCGGATACGGCAGTCAGCCGGCCGGATATGTCAGTCGCGAGACCAAGTCTGGCCGGTATTTCCTGGCCGGTTCCCTGGCTGTGTTCCTGGCTGGCCTCGGCACCGCGGCGTTTATCGCGGGCGGCGAACCGCAGGCCCAGGCGCCCGCGCCGCCGGTCCGACCGTCGGTCGATGTCCAGCTGTCCTCCCGTGAGCTGAATGGCACCCCCGCCGCGCCTGATAGCCGGGTGCGTCCGGAGAGCCTCGGGCCGGTGCAGCCGCTGCCCGGCGGCCCGAGGTAGTCGCGATCGCTCGCTAGCGCTGGCCCGCGGTTTCGGACAGGCTAACGTCGCTGGCCCGGCGGGACCGAACAATCTGCTTCGGTTTGCTATGCCTAGTCCCTGCCGCTTTCGGGCAGGAATCCGATGACGGTCGGTGTCACGCCAAGCTGGTGTCGCGCCTACCCTTGCCGTCGCGGGGAGGCAGACGATGTCCGAGCAGCCCGGGCAGCCCGAGCAGCCCGAGCAGCCCGAGCAGCCCGAGCAGCCCGAGCAGCCCGAGCAGCCCGAGCAGCCTGGTGGTCAGGCAGCCGGAGCATGGCCTAGCGGGCCGGAAGCCGATACTGACGAGTCGGCGTCCACTCAAGAAGGAATCAGCGATTTTGGCAGGTTCGACTGGTTTGCCGACCCTGACCTGGCTGGCGGGCCAGGGGCAGCGGCGGGGGGAAGTGCGTCGCACCGTCGGCACAGCTGGCGCAAGCCAGGGTCTGGCCGCGACTGGCCCCGCGGCCGGCGGCTAGGGGCCGCGGCGCTTGGCCTGGCCGTGGCGTGCACGGCTCTCGGCGGCGTGATCGGCGGCATCGTCGCCGTGCGCACCGTCGACGGCCAGACCGACCCTAGCTACAGCCTGGGGCCGGTGCCGCCGGCGCTGAAGGACCGGCCCGCGAGTTCGATAGCCGGGATCGCCGCCAGGGACACCCCCAGCGTCGTCATGATCAAGGTCAACGGCGGGCAGGGCACCGGTTCGGGATTCGTCGTGGCCGGCGGCTACATCGTGACCGCTAACCACGTGGTGACGCTGGACGGCCTGGTCAGCAACGCGCCACTCCGCGTGTATTTCAGCACCGGCAAGTCAGTTACCGGCGTGCTCGTCGGCCGGGATCCCTACTCTGACATTGCGGTCATCAAGGCACCCGACGTCGCCCGCCTGCCGGCCCTGACGCTGGGTAACTCGGCAAGCGTGGACGTGGGCGACCCGGTGATCGCCATCGGCTCGCCACTCGGCCTGTCTGACACGGTGACCAGCGGGATTGTCAGCGCGCTTGAGCGTCCTGTGCAGCCAGCCCCGGCCAACGGGCCAGCCCCGCAGGTCTTCTTCGACGCGATCCAGACCGACGCTCCTATCAATCCAGGTAACTCGGGCGGGCCGCTGGTCAACGCCCAGGGCCAGGTCATCGGCGTCGATGCGGCTATCGACACGCTCGGCGACGACCCGATCACCGGCACCCAGGGTGGCAGCATCGGCCTCGGCTTCGCCATTCCCATCGATCAGGCGCGGCGGGTGGTGGTCGAGCTGATCAGGACCGGGCACGCGACTCACTCGGTCATCGGCGCGACGCTCAACCAGAGTTTCTCCGGAGCCGGCGCGCAGATCATGACCGCCCGCCGGGGCGGCACGCCGGACGTGGTGCCGGGCGGCCCCGCGGCCGTGGCCGGCCTGCGGTCCGGCGATGTCATCGTCAGGTTCGCTGGCCTGCCGATCAGCACTGCCTACTCGCTGCTGGACGCGATCAGGTCGCAGGCGCCGGGGGCACAGGTCCAGGTGACGTTCGTCCGGCAAGGTAAGACTCGCGAAGCTGTGATCACGCTCGGTTCTGCCCAGTCCTGACCGCCGCGGCTGCCGGCAAACATCGCCAGGTGAACGGCGACCGGCCGGCCCGCGACCGTTCCGGTCAGGGGATTCTGAGGATGGCCTGTCTCGGGCTACGCTGTCAGAGCGGGCCGCAGCCTGCGTGGTCCTGAGCCCTACTGGAGCCTGCCGGTGTTCCTCGACCTGTCAGCTACCCAAGCTGCTGCTGCTTGGCGTCATCGCACTGGTCGTTTTCGGGCCGGAACGGCTGCCAGCGCTGGCGGCGCAGGCCGGGAGGGCGCTGCGCGAGCTGCGCAGGATGGCCGAGGGTGCCAAGTCTGAGCTGAAGGAGAACCTCGGTCCTGAGTTCAGCCGAGTTCGACATAGCTGATCTCAACCCTAAGCACTTCGTGCGCAAGCACCTGCTGGACGAGCTGACAGGTGACGGCGTGCTGCTCGGCGCGGTGGCCGATAACGGAACGGGCAATGGCAGCGGCAACGGGTCGGCGGGGGCCAGCCTCGGCATGCCGGCCGGCTCGCGCATGCCGTCGCTGCCGGCGGGCGAGACGCCGCCGTTCGACGCAGAAGCCACCTGACCAGGACTTTCCTGGAACAGTCTCAGACCGGGCGTCAGGCCCAGCTGACGGCCTGCCAGGCTGCGCGACCGGCCTGCCAGGGTCTCGGCGATCTTGCGGAGCTGCAGTGCCGCCGGTGCGTCTGGGTCGGACAGCACGAGCGGAAAGCCGGTATCACCCGCCTCGCGTAGCCGGGTGTCGATCGGCACCTCGCCCAGCAGCGGCACCTCAGTGCCGGTCAGCCGGGTCAGGGTGTCAGCAACCGCGGCGCCGCCACCGCTGCCGAAGACCTCCACCCGCTCCCCGCAATGCGGGCAGGGCAAGTACGACATGTTCTCGATCACGCCGACCACCCGCTGGTGCAGTTGTGTCGCGAGCGTGCCGGCCCGTTCGGCCACCTCGGAGGAGGCTAGCTGTGGCGTGGTCACCACGATCAGCTCGCTCGCCGGCACCAGGTGCGCGGCGGAGATCGCCACGTCGCCGGTGCCAGGCGGCAGGTCCAGCAGCAAGACGTCCAGGTCACCCCAGAAGACATCGGCCAGGAACTGCTGCAGCAGCCGGTGCAGGATCGGGCCGCGCAGCGGCAGCGGCTCATTACCCTTCTTGAGCATGCCGCTGGAGATCGCCCGCACGCCATACGCGGTCGGCGGCATGATCATCTGCTCGACCTGGGTCGGGCGGTCGGTGACGCCGAGCATCCTCGGCACCGAGTGGCCGTAGATATCGGCATCCAGCAGCCCCACGTTCAGGCCAAGCTGGGCCAGCGCAACTGCCAGGTTCACAGTCACCGACGACTTGCCGACGCCGCCCTTGCCGCTGGCGATGGCGTAGACCTTGGTCAGCGAGCCTGGCTTGGCAAACGGGATCTCTTTATCCGGCTTGCCGCCGCGCAGCGTGGTTTGCAGTTCGCGCCGCTGCTCCTCGCTCATCACGTCCAGTTCGACCCTCACCGCCGTGACGCCTGGCAGCTTGCTCACCGCGGCCGTCACTTCGCGGGTGATGGTGTCCCGCAGCGGACAGCCAGAGACCGTGAGCCAGACGCCGACCAGGATCACGCCGCCGGGGGTTATCTCGACGCTCTTGACCATGCCGAGGTCGGTGATCGGCCGGTGGATCTCGGGGTCGTTCACCGTCGCGAGCGCCTGAGTCACCTGCTCAGCGGTCGGCAGGACGATGCCGCCTGCGCCTGGCATTGAATCTGTGGACATGCACCCCATGCTAGGCCCCGGCCGGGTGTGGCTGACCAGGCGAGTCCTGCCGTAGCCCGCCAGCGAAATGCTGATATCCGGGCCAGTCGGGTTACGGACTGACCGGGCCGCGCGAACTGGCGCCCGGCTCTCCGCCTCAATCACCGGGCGTGATCGGCGTGACCACGTCATCATGGCTCAGGGAGCCGGACGGTTACCCGGCGTAGCCGAATGTCCTGCAGGCAGCCAGCTGACGTGCGGCCACGCGCGCGGCCGACCACGTTCCGTGGAAAGGAAGTTGTATGGCCCACATTGCTGTGCGACCAAGTACCGCCAGGGCAGCCGTCGCCGGTGTCTTACTGCGCTGCCGAGCGTGGCGGCCTCGGCTGCGACGGCAGCAGGAGTATGCGCGGCTCGCGCTGACGGAACTCGATGTACGCCGCCTCGACGAGCGGATCGACGGGCTGCTCGACGTGCTGGCGCAGGTCTGCGACTACTCGGGTCAGTCCGAGGCCGCCCGCGAGTTCCGGTCGCTGTGCAGTGAGGAGTTTGCTCAGCCGGCGGAGCAGGCACCGGTGCTGCGGCTGGTACGCGGCCAGCCTTAGCGCTCCGGCTGCGCGGCCCGCCCGCCTCATCGGTATGCTCGGTCGGCGTGACGGCGCGCGCTTACCGGCCCAGGCGGACCACCCTGGCGGTGCCCGGTAGCAATCGGAGATTCCTGGTCAAGGCGCGCGAACTTGCCGTCGATGAGTTTTTTCTTGATCTGGAGGACGCGGTCGCGCCAGCCGAGAAGCAGCAAAGCCGGGCGCTGGTAGCCGGCGCGCTGCGCGACGGTGGCTGGGGCAGCAAGATCAGGGCGGTCCGTGTCAACGACGCGACAACCGGCTGGGCCTATCGCGACGTGGTCGACCTGGTGGAACAGGCCGGCGAGTTCCTGGACGCGATCGTGCTGCCTAAGGTCACCGGGCCGCTGGACGTGGGCTGGCTCGATCTGCTGCTGAACCAGATCGAGCAGGCCACCGGGCTGCAGCCCGGCAAGATCGCGATTGAGGCGCAGATCGAGGACGCGGCCGGCCTGGCCAGGGTGGACGAGATCGCCGCTGCCTCGCCGCGGCTGGAGTCGCTGATCTTCGGGCCTGCCGATTTCATGGCCAGCATGGGAATGCGCTCGCTCACGGTCGGCGCGCAGCCAGCCGGGTACCCGGGCGATGCGTTCCACTACGCGCACATGCGGATTCTGACCGCCGCGCGGGCGAACAGACTGCAGGCCATCGACGGGCCGTTCGCGGCGATCGGCGACGTGGACGGCCTGACGGCCAGCGCCGCGAGCGCAGCCGCCATCGGCTTTGACGGGAAATGGGTGCTGCATCCCAGCCAGGTCGAGCCGGTCAACGCCGAGTTCTCGCCCTCGCAGGCGGACTTCGACCGGGCTGAGCTGATCATCGAGGCCTATGAGTACTACCGCACCGTGCGCAGGCGCGGCGCTGCCATGCTGGACGGCGAGATGATCGACGAGGCGTCCAGGAAGCTGGCGCTGGTATCGGCGGCGCGCGGCCGGGCGGCCGGGATGCTGCGCACCCGCAGTTTCGAACCGCCGCTTGAACCGCTGGGCTGACTGTCAGCGTGACGTGCTGCCGGAGGTGAACGGTGGCTGAGGCGGCCGACGCGCCGCGAGAGCTGATGCGCGAGCGCGGCGACGGACGGCAGCGCGTCACCAACATCGAGCTGTTCTTCGACCTCGTCTACGTGTTCGCGGTCACGCAGCTGTCGCATTACCTGATCCACGACCGCACGCTAGCCGCCGCCCTCCAGGCCGCGGTGCTGCTGGCGATGGTATGGCAGCTGTGGGCGTACACCACCTGGGTCACCAACTGGCTCGACCCGGAGCGGATCCCGGTCCGGCTGCTGCTCCTTGGTCTGACGCTCGCCAGCCTGGTCATGTCGGCGGCGCTGCCGCGGGCCTTCACCGACAGCGGATTGCTGGTCGGCTGCGGGTACGCGGTCATGCAGATCGGGCGCAGCGTGTTCGCGGTCTGGGCGCTGCGCGGACAGCCGCTGGTGACCAATTTCCAGCGCATCCTGACGTGGTGCTGTGTCAGCGGCGCGCTCGCGGTGCTCGGCGGCGTGACCGCCAGCGTGCTGCCGCGCGCGCTGCTGTGGCTCGCTGCGGTCGGTGTTGATCTGCTCGGCGGCGCGGTCGGCTTCTGGACCCCGGTCCTCGGCCCGGCGAGGACGCTGGACTGGAACATCGAAGGCGGTCACTTCGCCGAGCGCTGCCAGGCGTTCATCCTGATCGCGCTCGGGGAGTCGCTTGTCGTGACCGGGGCGAGTTTCACCGGCCTGCTGCCTGGCGCGAGCGCCGCGACCGTCACCGCGTTCATCGTCGCGTTCGCTGGCACCGCGGCGCTGTGGTGGCTGTACTTCGACCGGAGCGCGGAGGAAGGGAAGGTGCCAGGCTGATGCGGCGGCGGCCGACGACCTGGTCCTGCGACGGCCCGACGTCGTCGGCGATGCCGCGATGGCGTGGCTGATCCTCGGCGGCACCGGCCTGTTCATTCTCGGGCACCTGGCATTCAAGCTGGCGGTGTGGCGCCGCCTGAGCCGCGGCTGCTGGCGCTCGCCGCGCTCGCGCTGCTCGGCCTGATCGTGCCGCTGGTGTCCGCACTCGCGCTCAGCGCAGCCGCGGCGGCAGTGGTCATCGCGGTCGCGGCCGCCGATCACCTGAGTCAGCGCGCGGCAGGCTAGCACGTGACGCGGGATGTTCCGAACTGCGAAACTAGGCAGCAGTGACGGCCGGGGCGGCCCAGCCCGCGGCCCGAAGGCTCCGGCGGGCGCGGCGCGGAAGGCAGGCAGATGCTGGAATCCGATCAGTGGCTAGTTGCCGGACTAGACGTCGGCGGCACCACGATCAACTCGACCCTGCTCGACGGCAAGGGCCGGTTCCTGGTGACCGAGATGGCCGAGTGCCCGAGCTGCGTCCGCGAAGGCCCGGATCTGGCGATCGAGGCGCTGGCGAGGTCGCTCTTTGACGCGCTGGATACCGCAGGTACCGACCGCGGTCAGGTGCTGGCAGTCGGCCTCGACACGCCGGGGCCAGTCACCGCTGACGGTGTCATCTCCTCCAGGGGAGCGACGAATTTCGCCGATCCGCGCTGGCGCGGCTTCGACATCCGCAGCGCCTTGCAGGCGCGCCTCCGCATCCCTGTTGTGTTCAACAACGACGCCAACGCCGCGGCGCTGTACGCGCACCACGAGCACTTCGGGCCAGACGAAGCGCCGCTGCGGTCTTCGGTCTCTGTCATCGTCGGCACGGGTCTCGGCGGCGGCGTCGTGGAGTCCGGCCAGGTCGTCAGGGGAGCGGCCGGCATGGCTGGCGAACTCGGGCACATCTGGCTGCCGATGGAGGGGCTGCTCGCACCTGGCCAGCCGGTGCCGGTATGCAACTGCGGCTTGCCGGGCGACGCAGAGAGCATCGCCTCGCTGACCGGTATCGAGAAGAACCTGCTGCCGTTCTGGCTGACCCAGTTCCCCGGCCACGACCTCGCCGGCCTGCCCGCGAGCGCTGCCGCCAAGCGGGTCCGCGGGTACGGCGAGGCAGGTGACGAGCTGGCCCTGCGGATCTTCGAGCAGCAGGCGATGGCCATCGGCAGGCTGCTGACTATCGCCGCGAACTTCACCGATCCGCACGTATACCTGCTCGGCGGCGGCGTCGTGGAAGCGGCACCGGAGTTCCGCGACTGGTTCCTCGACCGGGTAAGTGCGCACACGTTGCGGCGCGACGAGCAGAAGCTGGTGTCCTCGATCGCGCTCGTGCCGGACCTGGACATGGCAGGAGCGCGCGGCTCGGCGATCGCCGCCAGGACATCGGTACTGGCTGGCCTGAGCTAGAGCCAGCGGCGCAGGGTGGCCAGCAAGCCGGGGGTCAGCTCGCCCCGCGCGTCCATCACGTCGGCTCTGCGATGGCGTCACCCACCGCACGTCGGCGGCGTCGTCGCCGGCCGTCGCGGCCACTGCCGGCGGCCCGGCAACGACGACAGCCAGGTAGTCGCGGACCTCGATGACGGCACCGGCCAGGCCAGGCAGTTCGGCCGTGCCGAGCAGCCGCCCGCAGGTCACTCGCAGACCCGTCTCCTCGCTGACCTCGCGGATGACGGCCTGCCGCATCGCTCTCGCCTGGCTCGATCCGGCCGCCGGGGATCGACCACAAGCCCTTGCCCGGCTCGTGCCCGCGCAAAATCAGCAGCATTCGCCTTGATTCGTCGATGATGACCGCCCCAACGCACTGAACCCGGGGCGCTGAGCTGGCGGTTTCGCCGCATCGGCGTGGCAGCCTGTGACACGCATCGCATTATGTCCTGGCGGGCAGACTACTGGCCGGTAGGTATTTGACGCTGCGGATCCTGGGGATAACCCTGAGTGATATGAGACCCGTACTCAGCTGTCCGCGATGTGACTGCGCCGTGCGCGAACCCAGCGTGTGGTCGAGCGCCTATCACTGCGAGCAGCACGGGGAAGTGCACCCGCTGCAGGTCCGCGCTGAGCCCGTCCCAGGAGGGCCTGGACGGCGTGCTGCGCGGTGCCGAGGTGCCGGTATGGCTGCCCTGGCCGCTGCCGCCCGGCTGGCTGGTCACCGGATTCGCTGCCGCTGGCGACGAGCGAACGGGCACCCGCGGCTGCTCGGTCGCGCTGTCCGGGACCCAACCCGATCGGCGACGGCCCGGCCGAGATGATGGTCATCTCGGAAGAGCCGGGCGTCGGCCTCGGCGCCAGGTTCGCCGGCCTCGGCGGTCCGGATCCTGGTGCGCAGTTCAACACCGGTCCGCCCGCCGCTGCCGTCGAGTTCGCGCAACCACGAGTTCCCGCTGTGGAACGTCGAGACGCACAGGCCCGGCCGCGTTCGCCGGCGAGGTCAGCGGCAGCTGGCTCTGGCTGGTCATGTGGCCGCACACCGCCGGGATGCTGATGGTGGAGCCGCTGGAGCTGCGCGATCTGCGCGATCCCGGCCAGGACCTGGACCTTCCGTTCGGCGCCCCGTCGCCGCAGCTTCCGGGCTAGTCTCGCCAGGGTGCGCGCCGATCTGCACAGCCACAGCAGTGTCTCTGACGGCACCGAGCCGCCCGCCGTCGTCATCCGCCGCGCCGCCGAGGCCGGCCTGGACGTCATCGCGCTGACCGACCACGACACGGTCGCCGGGCACCGGGAGGCGGCCGGCGCGCTGCCCGCCGGGCTGACCCTGCTGCCGGGCATGGAACTGTCCTGCCGCCTGGACGGGCACAGCGTGCACCTGCTGGCCTACCTGTTCGATCCGGAGAACGACGCGCTGGCCGGCGAGATGGCCGAGATCAGGGAGAGCCGCCTGTTCCGCGCCCGGGCCATGGTCGACAAGCTCGCCGCCCTTGGCGTCCCGGTGACCTGGGAGCAGGTCAGCGAGATCGCCGGCGGCGGCGTCGTGGGCCGCCCGCACATCGCCAGGGCGATGATCGAGGCCGGAGTCGTCGCCAGCATCGACGAGGCTTTCACGCCGGAATGGATCGGGCCCGGCGGCCGCGCGCACGTGACCAGGTACGCGCTCGACCCGGTCAAGGCGATCCGGCTGATCCGCGCGGCCGGCGGGGTCTCGGTGCTGGCGCACCCGCGCGGGGCCGGCCGCGGCTGGCAGATCCCGGACGGGGTCATCGCCGATCTGGCCCGCGCCGGGCTGACCGGCATTGAGGTCAACCACCCACAGCACAGACGACAAGGAACGTGGCCGCCTGGCCGAGCTCGCGCATGGTCTCGGCTTGGCCGCATCGGGCGGCAGCGATGACCACGGGTCACTGACCGGCTTCCGTATCGGTACCGAGATGGCGCCCGACGGCGGCTACGAGGCGCTGATCGGGCAGGCAACCGGCGCCACCCCGGTGACAGGGAAGTAGTCGCCGGCGGCCGGACGGGGTGGCGCGCAAATCCCAGCGCCGCGGCGCGGATCGCTCCTGCCAGCGACTTGTCACACCTGACAGTTCCCACTAATCTGTCAGGTGTGACAGATAATGTGACCGGCGGCCCCGAGCGGCCAGCCGAAACGGGCTCGGCGACCGTTCCAGGGCGCACAGTCGTCGTGTCCTGCCTGGCGATTATCAGCGTGGCTACCGCGGTCATCCACTTTGCGGTAGCGGGGGAGCATTTTCAGGAGTACTGGCTGTTCGGCGTTTTCATGCTGGTCGTCGCGTGGCTGCAACTGCTGTGGGCGATCCTTGCCATGACCAGGCCGGCCCGGCTGTTGCTGTGGGGCGGGGCGGTGGTGAATGCCGGCGTGATCGCCGTCTACATCGTCACCAGGACCATCGGGGATGTCGTCGGGCCGACGCCGCACGAGGTGGAGCCGTTCGGTTTCGGCGACGGGCTGTGCACCGTCCTGGAGGCGGCCATCGTGGCCGGCTGCCTCTGGCTGCTGGCAGGCCAGTCTGATCGCCTGGTGCGGCGGCGCGAGCTCGTCCTGATCTCATCGGTCACAGGCACGGTAACGGCTGCCCTGCTCAGCATCGCGCTGGTGGCCGGCGGCCCGGAGATGGTGATGAGCGCGAGCGCCGCGGCGGGCCCGGCAGCGGCATCGTCGGGAATGCAGATGTCCGCCGCGCCCGCGGCGGCGATCAAGCTGCCTACCGACTCCCCGGCCGGCGACATCACCATGCCCAGCCCCGGCATGCAGATGGCCGCCGGGATGAGGATGGCGAGCTCGGTGGCATGTGTCGCGGTCCCGACGAACGGACAACAGCGGGCCGCGGTCCAGATGGTGAATACCAGCTGGAGTCAGGCAAGGAAGTACCAGAGCCTGGCTGCCGCCAAGGCCGCGGGGTACGTGCCGATCACCCCGACCGGAGCGCCCGTCGTGCACTACCTGAGCAGATCGGCGTACCTGGCCACGCTGCTCGGCGGCCCGATCCTCGACTTTGGCCAGCCGCAGTCACTGGTGTATGCCAACACCCCGCGCGGCGCCGTGCTGGCCGCGGCCATGTACATCACCACGCCTGGCGGCGCTACTCCGCAGCCAGGCGGCTGTCTCACCCAGTGGCATGTGCACACCAACCTGTGCCTGCAGCGGGGCGGCGGAGTGGTCGGCATCGTCGGCGGGGCAACGCCGGGATGCCCGGCCGGTTCGCGGAACCGGGTGACCCCGGCGATGATGCACGTCTGGTTCGTCCCGATACCGGGTGGCCCGACCGCGATCGACGCCTCGGATGCGCAGGTCGTGCGCGCCGCCGAGCGGGTGGCAAGTCCGCGGAACGGCCGGGCCTGACCGGGCGCGGGCCGACAGAGGCCGCTCCGCGTCGTCGGCTGCGGCCCGCCTGCCCGCGCCGATCTGCGGCAGGCTGCCGTCGCTGACCGCGGTTCACCTCATCGCGGGTGTGCGGGGCGGGCTATGGTGCTGCAGAGCTAACCCGCTCCGGTTCCAGCATGCCGGCGGGCCACCGACTGACGGAAGGCAGCATGGCCGATGGGCAGCAGCAGCGACGCTCGGATCGACAGCGTGAGAGGTACCGCCAACACGTGGATCGTCGGGAACGACGACGAGGTCATCGTGATTGACCCGGGCGACGACGCCGCGGCCACTCTCGGCGGCGTAGGTGACCGGCAAATCCTCGCGGTGATCTGCACCCACGGCCACGCCGGGCACGCTGGCGCCGCCCTCGCAGTGGCCGCGCGCGACGAGGCGCCGGTGGCGCTGCATCCCGCCGACAGGTCAGCCTGGCGCGAGCTGCACTCGGAAGACCCGGCGATCGAGATGGAGGACGGGGGCAGATTCGAGGTCGCCGGCGTCACGCTCGAAGTACTGCACGCGCCTGGCCACAGCCGCGGCTCCGTGGTGCTGTACTGCGAGGAACTTGAGGTGGCCTTTACCGGCGACGTCGTGAGCGCGACCGGGCCGGTGGCCCGCGAAGACGGCTTCCCGAACTGGGGCAGGCAGCTCGACGCAATCGGCGCGACGGTGCTGACGCTGCCGGCGGACACCCGGCTGCTGCCTGGTCACGGCCGGGAGTTCACCGTCGCCGACGCGGAGAAGCGCTTCAACTCGTGGGTGTCGGCCGGGCAGGACCAGATTGTCAGTCCCGAGCTGGAGGATGCTGAGTAGCCAGTCCGGCCCGCGCGGCGCGCGGGTCCGGTTGGCGGTGGCACGCAGGCGGGCGAGGATGGTCAGATGGAGCAGCTCGGGTTCGAGGGAATGCCGCGTCGGCTCTACCCGTGCACGCCGACCCGCCTGAGCACCTGGCTGGACTGCCCGCGCCGGTACCGGATGAGTTACCTGGACCGGCCGGTGCCGCCCAAAGGACCGCCCTGGGCGCACAACAGCCTTGGCGCCAGCGTGCACAACGCGCTCGCGGGCTGGTGGCGGTTGCCGCCGCGGCAGCGGTCGGTCGAGACGGCCGGGGACTTGCTCGATTCTGGCTGGCTGTCGGACGGTTATGCCGACCCGGCGCAATCGGCGGCGCACCGGCAGCGGTGCCGCCAGCTAGTCGAGGGTTACGTGTCCGGCCTGGACCCGCTGACCGAGCCCGCCGGTGTCGAGCGGACCGTGGCGACCAAGACTGACCTGATCGCGGTATCTGGCCGGATAGACAGGCTCGACGACCGCAGGCCGCCCGGCGGCCAGCCCGGCGACCTGACGGTGGTGGATTACAAGACAGGCAGGCACGAGCTGACAGTCGATGACGCGCGCACCTCGCTGGCCCTCGCGCTGTACGCGCTGGCAGCCGGGCGGGTACTGCGGCGGCCCTGCCGGACGGTGGAGCTGCATCATCTGCCGACGGGACGAGTGCTTGCCTGGGAGCACACGGCAGAGTCGCTAGCCAGGCAGCTGGGCCGGGCTGAGGCCATCGCGGCGGAGTGCGCCGAGGCCGACCGGCGCTATCAGGAGGCAGCGGCAGGCGGGCCGCCCGCCGACGAGGTTTTCGAGCCAAGGCCGGGTCCCGGCTGCGGCTGGTGCGACTTTCGCGGCCAGTGCCCGGAAGGCAGCGCGGCATCGCCGCGCAGGCGCCCCTGGGACGGCCTCAGCGCCGCCGACGAAGCGCCGGCGCCCGCGCCGCAGGTAGCTGCGGACCGGGCGGCAGCTCCGGCGCTCAGCGCGGCAGCTGACGACTGGCAGCCAGCCAGGTAGTGAGCCTGCGTCAGGGCTGGCTGGCGGTTGCCGTCGGCTCGGCCGAAGACCCCGGCAGCGCGTTCGCGGCCAGATCCGCGCTGACGGTCCCGGCGGGCCGGCGAGCGGCGGTGGCGCGGTGAGTGGCGCGGCCGCAGACGTGCACGGTCGGCTGCTGCCGCTCGGCCGCGTTCCAGAACTTGGTCAGCGTGCTCGCCGTCGTGACCGGTGCGTCCAGCGCCGGGGAATGCGCGGCGCCGGGAATGCACGACCGCTCGGCACCGAGCTGCCTGGCCATCAGGTCCTGGATGTCGGGTGGCCACGCGTCGTCGTTCTCGCCGTAGACGACCATGGCCGGCAGCCCGGCGGCGATGACCGAGGCCAGTTCGTCGGTACGGTCCGGGCAGTCCAGCAAGAACCTGGCCAGCATGATCAGGTGGAGCGGGCAGGTCCGCAGGGTGCGTTCCCGCAGGAAGGCAATGATGTGCTCGTCGTTGCCGTCGGCCCTGGCCTGTGGCTCGTGGTCGTCGTGCCATGCCTGCCGGATCGCCGCGCTCAGCTGGTCCTTGTCGTCGGCGGAGGCCGCGCCTGCCGGGTCGAGCACGGCGATCAGCTGGCCAAGCGCCGCCGCCCGCTGGCCGCCGATGATGCCAGGCCCGGACCCGAGCAGCGTCAGCGACAAGACGCCAGCGGATCGCTGCAGCACGGCGTCCCTGGCGATCAGCCCGCCGAGTGAGTGGCCGACCAGGTGCGCACCGCCAGGATCGCGGGCGACAGCATCGGTGATCGCGAGCACGTCAGCCGCCATCTCGGCCGGGGCGTACCCGGCGCGCGCGGTCGCGTGCGGGCTCTGGTACTGCCCGCGCAGGTCGACGGCCACGACCGTCCGCCCGTCCGCCGCCAGCGGCTCCAGGATCGGCAGGAAGTTCTCCTTGCTGCCGGTGTAGCCGGGAACAAGGACGGCGGGCCTGCGATGAGGGACGCCTCGAGTGGGCTGTGCCTCAAGCACAGCGAAGCGGCCGCGAGCGGTGGCCAGCGATACCGACCTGACGCGCTCGGGCAACTGCAGGGACCTGATGGTGCTCACGGGGTGGCAGCCTACCGAGAATTAGCTGAAATATAACAGGCGAATAACGCAGGGTTCACTGAAAGAGTTCCGGCCCGCAGCTCAGCGCCAGGTCAGCCCGCTAGGGCGGTGCGTCCACAGCACCAAGACTGACCGGCCGACGGCCTCGGCGGGGCAAGCCGTCAGTCGGTCGCCGCTGCGGCAGCGGCGTCTTCGCTGGATCCAGGCTGCCCGGCGCGCTGCCCGGCGCCGCCACGCGAACGCCGTCGGCGCGGCCGCCGGCGTGGTTGGCCGGGCGCCTGGTCAGAAGAGGTCTCCGCCGCCGTGCCGCTCGCACTGTCGGAGTCGGCCTGCGCGGTCCCCGCGGCGACGTCCGGCGTCGGTCCGGCAGCCGTGGCCCCGCCTGCTGCCTGTCCCGACCTGGTCCTGCGGCGGTTGCGCTCGGTGCGCGGCCTGGGCTCGCGCGGACTGGCTGGGCCGTCGCTGCGCGCTGCCGAGCGGCCGCCCGGCCCTGATTCGCTGCGCGAGCGAGTCTTGCCTGTCTCGCCGATGTCCTCCAGCGACTCGGCCTCGAGTCCAGCCCGGTCGCGCCTGGCGCGCGGGAGGACGCCGGTCGCACTACGCGGGATGCTCAGCGCCTCGTACAGGTGATCAGAGGTGGAGTAGGTCTCGACCGGGTCGGGGAAGTCCAGCTTCAGCAGCTCGTTGATGGTTTTCCAGCGCTGCAGGTCGTTCCAGTCCACGAAGGTGACGGCGACGCCCTCGCGCCCGGCCCGTCCGGTCCGGCCGATCCTGTGCAGGTACGCCTTCTCGTCCTCTGGACACTCGTAGTTGATCACGTGCGTCACGTCCTCGACATCCAGGCCGCGCGCCGCGACGTCGGTCGCGACGAGCACGTCAACCTTGCCTGACCTGAAGGCTCGCATGGCGCGCTCGCGCTGGCTCTGGCCGAGATCACCGTGCACAGCCGCGGCCGCGAACCCCTTGGTGGTCAAGGTGGTGGATACCTGGTCGCAGGACCGCTTGGTCCGGCAGAACACGATGGTCAGCCCGCGGCCCTCGGCCTGCAGGACCCTGGACAGCACCTCGACCTTGTCCATCTGGTGCGCCCTGAACACGTGCTGTTGCGTGCTCGGCACAAGGACCGGCTCGTCGTGCTGCTCGGCCCTGATGTGCATGGGCCGGCTGAGGTGCCGCCTGGCCAGCGTCACGATCTCGCCTGGCATCGTGGCGGAGAACAGCATGGTCTGCCTGCCTGGCGGGGTCAGCTGCAGGATGCGCTCGACGTCGGGCAGGAAGCCCAGGTCCAGCATCTTGTCGGCCTCGTCCAGCACCAGCTGGCGGACCTTGCCGAGCTTGAGGTGGCCCTGGCGGGCCAAGTCGAGCAGCCGGCCAGGCGTGCCGACGACTATGTCCACAGTGGCCAGGGCGTCGATCTGGGGCTCGTAGGCACGGCCGCCGTAGAGCGTCACTACGTTGGCGCCCATCCTGCTGCCTGCGACTCGGATGTCGTCGGCGACTTGGATCGCGAGCTCGCGGGTCGGCACCACGATCAGAGCTCGCGGTGTGGCAGGCACGCGCGGGGCCTCGTCGAGGCGTTCCAGGATCGGGATCCCGAACGCGAAGGTCTTGCCGGTCCCCGTCCTGGCCTGGCCGATGAGGTCATGGCCGTCCAGCGCCACTGGCAAAGTGAGGGCCTGGATCGGGAAGGCGGTGGTAATGCCCTCCGCCTCGAGTGCCGCGCAGATTGGCTCGGCAATGCCGAAGTCGCGGAAGGTCTTGGCGCTGGTGTTCAGCTCGGCGGCAGTAACGAGCTCGCCAGCCGTGGTCAGCACGGCCGCCGCGTCCAGCTCAGCGGTCGCATCCAGCTCGTCGGTCGTGGTCAGCTCAGCAGTCGCATGCAGCTCAGCGGTCGTGGTCAGCTCGGAGATCTCCACCTCGGCGGGCGGGTTGTCGTCCATGCTCGTCGTATACGTACTCAGGGCTCACGCCTCCAGTAATGGCCTGCGGCTTCCGGCGGTTATCGCCGGCACTGGCTGCCGCGGGCAGGCATCTGACTCCTCCGGCGGGGCAGGCTCGCCATCGCGCAGCTCGGGCCACGCTCTCGCGGAGAAGAAGCGGCGCTTTATCCTCTGAGCAGCAACAGCTCGACGATCGTCACGCCTAACGTCGTATATAACGCGGTCGGGGGCGACCACATTCCTGATGTGGATCGTCTGCCAGTGTAGCAAGACCTCGTCAGCCCGCTGGTGAGCGCGTCCGGAGGGTCGCCGCTTGTTACGCTGCGGCTGTGAGTGACGCAGAACAGAAGGGCGGTCCAGGGCAGCCGCAGGCAGCTTCGCCCGCGGCGACCGCCGGAGTGCTCGACCTGCTTGGCCTGCTCGCCTACGCCTCGCTGACGGCGTTCTTCCGGCTGTGCGACGACGCTGCGCTGGCTATCTCCTTGTCCGACAAGACAGCACTGGCCGAGATGGCGGTGGCCGAATTCGGGCATTTCCAGCTACTGCGGACCCGGATCGAGGAGATGGCGGCAGACCCCAAGGTCGTCATGCAGCCGTTCGTCGCGGCGGTCGATGCTTTTCACGCCAGGACGGCGCCGGCGACTGGCTGGAGGGCCTGGTCAAGGCTTACGTCGGTGACGGCATCGCCGCCGACTTCTACCAGACCGTGGCCCAGTTGCTGGAGCCTGCTACTCGTGACCTGGTACTGACCGTGCTTGCCGACACAGGCCATGCCGAGTTCGTCATCGCCAGGGTGCGTCAGGCTATTGAGGCGGACCCGCGAGTGGCTGGACGGCTGGCGCTATGGGCGCGGCGGATTCTGGGCGAAGCGCTTGGTCAGGCGCAGCGGGTCGCGGCCGAGCGCGAGCCGCTCGCCAGGATGCTGGCCGGCGGGGCGGCGAGCCAGCTCGGTGACATGGGCCGCATGTTTGCCGAGCTCACCGACGCGCACGCAGCCAGGATGGCGGCGCTAGGCCTGGCCGCCTAGGGCGTTTCTACAGGTTGCTGAAGCCGACTCTGCGCGGCTCGTTGGCGCCGAACTCCACGTAGGCGATCTTCTTGGCAGGCACGAGTACCTTGCCGCCCCTTGGCGTCAGCCAGGACGAAGACGCCGTCATCTGCTACGGCGGCCTTCAGCGCCGCCTCGACCGCATCCTCGCCGGACTCGGTCTCGAGGATGAGTTCACGCGGCACGGACTGGATTCCGATCTTGACTTCCACAGCTCTCCTCTTCGCAGTCCGAGGCCTGCCAGCAGTCGAAGGTTAGTCCGCTGACCCGTGGGGCGAGCGAACGGGTGCTACCAGTGTCACCCCGCGAGCGACCGCCGGCCGGTCAGGTGGTCAGCGGCCAGCCGCTGATGCCCCGCCAGGCGAGCTTGGCGATCATCTGCTCGGCCTCGTCCTTGGGAATCACCTGGTCGGTGCTCAGCCAGTACCGCGCGGTGACCTGGGCCATGCCGACAAGAGCCATGCCGAGCAGATGGGCTTCCGCATCGCTCACCCCGGCATCCTCACGGATGAACTGGCTGACCATGTCGGCACAGTCGGACATGGCCTTGTCCAGCCGCTGCCGGACCGCGGGTTCGTTGCTCAGGTCGGACTCGAAGACCAGCCGGAAAGCCTCGCCGGTGCCGGCCGACGAAGTCGTAGAACGCCTTAAACGTGGCCGGAACCCGCTGCCTGTTATCGGTCGTGGACGACAGCGCCTCGCTCATAGTGCCGACAAGCTGCTCAGCGCTTTCGTCGAGCAAGGCCAGGTAGAGCTCCAATTTGCCAGGGAAGTGCTGGTAGAGCACTGGCTTGCTGACGCCCGCACGCTCGGCTATCTCGTCCATTGCGGCAGCGTGATAGCCCTGAGCGACGAAGACGTCACGAGCCGCGCCCAGCAACTGCAACCTGCGCGCGGGGCGCGGCAGCCGTGTGCTGCCTGCCTTGGCTTGCGGTGATGCGGTCAACATCGGCTCCGATGGTGCTACCCGGTGCGGCATGAGCCGCACCCTTCAGCCAGCCATCCTACGACCGGGCAGCCGTACAGCCCGGTTAGCGGTATTCGTCATCGTCGAGGCCGAGTTCACGGGCCTGCTCGGCAGTGTCGGCCTGGTCCGCCTCGAGCGGCGTCCCGCCGCCCTCAGCAGGCTCCTCGGCATCGGTGGCCTCAAGAACGACGTCACGGTCCTGCTCGGCCGAGTCAGCGTCCGGAGCCTCAATACTCAGATCGCTCATAGCTGCCCCCCTCGCCTCATTCAACCACTCGAACATATTGCCGAACGACTAGATGTCGACAACACTGCTGGTAGGTGCCGACAACTGCCGTGAGACAACACTGCTTGTATCAGTACCCGACAGGGACTGACATTCGCGCTAGATCAACGTCAGAATTAGTAGTCGATCAAGCACGGGGTAAGGGGATGCCATGCGCAGCATGTGGAAGGGTGCCGTCTCCTTCGGGCTCGTCATGATCCCGGTGAAGCTCTACACGGCTACCGAACAGAAGGACGTCGCGTTCCGCCAGGTTCATCGAGACGATGGCGGCCGCATCAGGTTCCGCCGGTTCTGCACCATCGACGAGCAGGAAGTGCCCTACGAGGACATCGCCAAGGGCTACGAACTTGCCGATGGCGAAGTCGTCGTCCTCACCGACGACGACATGGCTGACCTGCCGTTGCCGACGACCAGGAACATTGAAGTCGTACAGTTCTGCCCCACCGAGCAACTCGATCCGATCTTGTTCAACAAGAGCTACTACGTCGAGCCGGAGACGGCCGGCGTCCGCGCGTACTGTCTGCTGCGCGACGCGCTTGAGCAGTCCGGCAAGATCGCTATCGCGCAAGTGGCGCTGCGCCAGCGCGAGTCGCTGGCGGTGCTGCGGACCCGCGACGGCGTCCTCGTGCTGGAGACGCTGCTGTGGCCGGATGAGATCAGAGAGCCTGCCTTCTCGTTCCTGGACGACAACATCGACGTCAGGCCGCAGGAACTGCGGATGGCAAGCTCGCTGATCGACTCGATGACGGTCGATTTCGATGCTGACGAGTTCCACGACGGCTACCGCGAGGCACTGCTGGAACTGGTGGCGGCCAAGACCGAGGGCCGCGAAGTACTGCAGCCGGTGGCCGCGGAGGCTGACAGCGGCCCGGTATCCAGCCTGGCGGACGCCTTGCGCGCCAGCCTGGCCGCGGCCAAGGGCGGTCGGCTCGGTGCGGTGCCCGATGAGAGCGGAGCGGACGAAGAAGAGGAGGCGCCCGCACCTGCCAGGGCCAGGAGTAGCACGGGCGCCAGAAGTAGCACGGGCGGCGGCGCTGCCAAGACCGCGACCGCGAAGGCGAGCCCGGCGAAACCCGCAGCGGCGAGGTCCGGCGCAGTGAGCAAGTCGGAAGCAACCAGAACGACGGCGAGCACCACAGGCACCGGGCGATCGACAAGTAGGACCGCGCCTGCCAAGACGGCTGCGGCGAAGACCGCGCCCGCCAAGACGGCTGCAGCCAAGACCGCGGCAGCCAAGTCCGCGCCAGCCAGAACTGCTGCAGCCAAGACCGCGGCGGCCAAGACTGCAGGGACCAAGGCCGGTCCGGCCAGAACCGCGGCAGCCAAGGCGGCGCCGGCCGACACTGCGGAGAGCAAGACCACCCGGTCCCGGAAGGCGAGCTGAGCTGGCGGGCTGGCCTGCGGTAACGCGGCCGGGGGCCGGGCGCTGCCCCGGATACCTGCAGGTACGCTAACTCTTCATGACCA
The DNA here is from genome assembly GCA_963767215.1 of uncultured Actinomycetota bacterium. Taxonomy (GTDB): domain Bacteria; phylum Actinomycetota; class Actinomycetes; order Streptosporangiales; family Streptosporangiaceae; genus JAJYUU01. The sequence continues at coordinate 141,353 of CAVYDE010000005.1, read as the reverse complement.
AGCCGATCACCCCAGCTGAGAGCGCGGCTGCCACCGGGACTGAGACCGTCCCGCCGGGGCCGGTCGGCGCTGCGCCGGTCGGCACCGTGCCCGGCGGTGTTGTACCCGCCGCCAGCGATGTGCCCGGAGCAGCCGAACCTGCCGTTGCCGTACCTGCCGCCAGCGCGGCGCGCCCTGGTGCCGTGACCGCCGCAGCCGCGCCGAGTCGGCCGTGGCCCGGCCAGCTAGTGCAGCTGGATCGCGGCGAGGTCTTCGTCAGGTCGACTCCGGCACAGCCCGGCGCGGAGCTCGCCGTCTACGTCCACGGACTCGGCGGATCCGCACTCAACTGGACTGACCTGATGGGCCTCCTGAGCCAGCCGGCCGCGGCAACGGATCAGGACCCGCCTTCGCTGGCCTGCCGGTGCTCGCGGGTCATGCTCTCGACCTGCCCGGTTTCGGATTCTCGCCGCCGCCGGCCGATCGCGATTACTCACTGAACGCCAGGGTCGCCACCGTCATCGGACTGATCGAGGAGCGCGCCAGCGGGCCAGTGCACCTGGTCGGCAATTCGCTGGGCGGCGCGGTCAGCACCAGGGTCGCGGCCCGCCGCCCCGAGCTAGTCAAGACCCTCACGCTGATCTCGCCCGCGATGCCCGACCTGCGCCCCCGGCTGCTGCCGATGCGGCTCGCCCTGGTCAGCATGCCGGGCGTCGGGCGCTTCCTGCTCAACAAGATGGTGGCCATGCCGGCGAGCCAGCGCACCGACCGGTCGATCGCCGAGTTGTATGCCAATCCGGCCGTCCTGCACCCGCAGCGCCGGGACGAGGCCATCGCCGAGGTACTCCGCCGGGACGGCCTGGACTATGCGATGGACGCGCTCCTTGGCTCGGGCCGCGCCCTGGTCAGCGAGTACACCAGGCCAGGCCGCGGGTCACTGTGGCACGACGCAGCGAGGGTGAGCGCGCCGACGCTGGTCATCCACGGCAGTCACGACCGCCTGGTCAATCCTGGTACCGCCGGCCGCGCCGCCCGCACCTACCCGAACTGCCGGGTCGTGGTGCTGCCGAAGGTCGGCCACGTCGCGATGATGGAGCGCCCTGACCTCGTCGAGCACGAGATGCGCGAGTTCCTGCTGGGTGCCGCTGCCGCTGAGGAGGGCCGCGCGGCGCTGAGCGGGGTATCCGGCTGACGTCGGCATTTCGGTACCAATAGCATGATTCCGTGCTGATCGCTGCCGCGCAGGTACTGACCGCCGAGAGCGGGAGTGACCTCGTTCCCGGCCCGATGGTTCTTGACCTTGCCGGGGGCGTGCTGACCGAGGTCTGGCCAGGGCCGCCGGCCAGGACGGCCGAGGTTGAGCTCCCTGACGGGCTGCTCCTGCCCGGGTTCGTGGACTTGCAGGTCAACGGCTATTTCGGCGAGGAGTTCCAGACCGCCGAGGCGGCCAGCTGGTCGCGGGTGGTCAGCCGGCTCCCGTCGACGGGGACGACCGCGTTGCTGCCGACGCTGATCACCGCTCCGGTCGCCGCGCTGGCGGAGGCGCTGAGTAAGGCAGCCGGTTTCGTCCCTGACCTGCCGGCCGGCGGCGCGCGGGTGCTTGGGGTGCACCTCGAAGGGCCGTTCATCTCCCCGCTGCGCCGCGGCGCGCACAATCAGGCCTGGATCAGGGAGCCGACCCCTGAGTCGATAGCAGAGCTGATCGAAGCCGGCGCCGGGCTGCTCAGGCTGGTGACGCTCGCGCCTGAGCTGCCGGGCGGCCTCGCCGCGATCGAGCAGCTGACTGCCGCCGGAGTGCTGGTGAGCGTCGGGCACAGCGACGCGACCGGCGAGCAGGTCGCGGCGGCAGCCGGGCGCGGTGCCTCGATGGTGACGCACTTGTTCAACGGACAGCGGCCGCTTCGCCACCGGGAACCAGGCGTCGTCGGCCAGGCGCTGACCGACGACCGGCTGACCAGCGGCCTGATCGCCGACCTGCATCACGTGGCGGGCAGCATCTGCGCACTCGCGTTCCGAGCCGCGCCAGGCAGGATCGCGCTGGTCAGCGACGCCGCTGCCCCGGCGGGCATGGCGCCGGGCGAGTACCTGCTCGGCGGCGAGCCGATCACGCTGCCGCCCGAGGAAGGTGCGCCGCCGGTACGCGCCGACGGCACGCTGGCGGGCTCGGCGCTGCGCATGGACGTGGCAGTGGCCAACTCGGTGAGCTGCGGCGTCCCGCTCGGCGACGCGGTGGCGGCGGCTACCAGAATCCCGGCGGACCTGGTCGGCCGCCCCGACCTTGGCAGGATCAGCGCGGGCGCCGCCGCCGACCTGGTCTGGCTCAGCCCGCAATTGCGCACCAGGGCGACGTGGATAGCCGGTCAGCTCGTGTATACAGATGGCGCGGCAGCCACGCTGGCCGCTGTGCGCCAGTAAACGAAGGGTCCTAAGGTCAACAGCATGCAGGCAGGGAACGTGGTCGCGCCGTCGTTGATGCGCCAGGAGATCGAGCAGCAGCCGGCCGCACTCAAGGCCACCATCGACGCGCTGCTGCCGCGCCAGGACGAAGTCAGGGCGCTTGCCGAGCAGACCAAGTCGGTGCTGTTCATCGCGCGCGGGACCTCGGACAACGCGGCGGTCTACGGCAGTTACCTGATTCAGGCGCATGCTGGCCGGCTGGCGTCGCTTGCCTCGCCGTCGATCGCCACGACGTACCGCAGCCGGATCGATCTGGACGGCGTGCTGGCGGTCGCGCTGTCTCAGTCCGGCCGGACCGAGGAGATCGTCGAGACCCTGACCTGGGCGAAGTCGTGCGGCGCCAGGACGCTGGCCATCACCAACGGCGGCGCGGCTTCGCCGCTCGCGGAGGCGGCCGAGGTCGCCTTCGTGACGCAGGCAGGGACCGAGCGGGCGGTACCCGCGACGAAGACTTTCACCACCCAGCTGGTCGCGTTGGCGGTGCTCGGCCTTGGCCTCGGGGCGCGGCTTGACCCCGGTGAGCTGCGCGCTGTGCCGGACGCCATCACCGAGCTGCTTACCGGCGCCAGGGCTGTCGGGCCGGCTGCGCTTGACCCGATAGTGACCGAGCTAGCCAAGGTGCCGGGCGTCGTGGTGTCCGGCCGCGGGATGGCGTACGCGGCCGCGCTGGAACTGGCGATCAAGCTGAAGGAAGCGTGTTACCTGCACGCGATGGGGCTGTCCTACGCAGACCTGCTGCACGGGCCGATCGCGGTAGTCGACGCTGACACCCCGGCCATCGTCGTCGCGGCCGAATCCGGGCCGACGCTGGCGGGCACCGTCGAGCTGGCCAGCCGGGTGACCGGCGCCGGGGCGAAGGCGTTCGGCATCGGCGGCGGAGCCGCGCTGGCTGACGCGTGCACGCTGGCACTGCCTGGCCCGGCGCTGCCTGAGTGGCTGGCGCCGATCGGCTTGATCGTGCCAGGGCAACTGCTCACCGAGGCGCTGGCTCGCAGGCTCGGCATCAACCCCGATCAGCCGCGCGGGCTCAGTAAGGTCACCCAGACCGGCCAGTAGCGCTCGCCATCAGGCCTGACCAGGTCAGTCAGGTCGGCTAGCCGCGCGGGCGGCGATGATCTGCCGGACTACGGCCCGTTGCTCGACCAGGACGGCGTGCACTGGGTCGGCGCCGTCCGTGCGCGCGATCGCTGCGTCGGTGCAGGCCAGCGTGGCGTCGTCGGCAAGGGTCACCGGGTATAGCGCCCGTGCCAGCCGCTGCGCGCTGCGGGCGTCATGCCGGCCGAACGCGGGCAGCGCCTCGGCAAAGAACCTATCTCGGAAACCTGCGGTTAGTTCCTCCTGACCGGGCACCCAGAACCCGGTCGCGTGCGCTTGTGCCAGCCGGAACCTGTCGGTCGTGATGGCTGCCTGCCAGGCCGCTTGCTTGGCGGCCGCGATGGGCCGGCGCGCCGCGCAGGTCGCGGTCACGATGGCGCCGCCGACCGGGTCGGCGGCCGCGTAGCCGGCCAGGTCGCTGTCGCTGACGCGGTCGTGCGCAGCCAGGTTCGCCAGCGCCCTGGCACGCAGCTCCAAGTCGACGAACACGCCTCCTGGCAGCAGGCTGCCGCCGCCATCGAGCCAGCCCCGAACTTCTTCCAGCTGATCGTCGCTGCTCGCGCAACTGGCGAATCCGGCGATCAGCGCGCGCTGGTGCTTGCTGCCGGCCTCGCTATCCCGGGCGGCGCTCAGCGCGGCCGCCGCCAGTTGCTGCAGGATTGCCGGTCGCTGGCCAGGGCCCGCGAACAAGCCGGCGGCGGTGATTGCGCGGTCCAGCAGCTGACCAGCAGCCGCGGCCGGCCCGCCGCCGGAGATCCTGCTGGCCACCAGGGTGGCGAAGTCGGCGGCCCTGAGTTCCGCGGTCTGCACCATGTCGAAGGACGCGTTCCAGCACACCGACTCGGCGAGCGGATCTGACACGTCCATCGCTGCCTCGGTCAGCGCCCGGAACGAGTCAGGGTCAAAGCGGATCTTGGCGAAGGTAAGGTCGGCGTCGTTCAGGATCAGCGCGGCGGGCCGGACGCGGCCGGGTAGCGCGGGCAGCGACGTCGCTGGCCCGTCAGCGCGGGCCGTGCGGCGGCTGGTACGCACCAGCCGGGTCCCGGCCCGCTCGTAACAGCCAACCGTGAGCACATGCTGTCGCAGCGGTCCGCTGGCTGTCCCCCCGTAGGCCGGCGGCTCCTGCACGATGGTCACCGCAACTGCCTCGCCACTGTCGCCGAGGGCGATATGGGGCCGCAGCGTGTTGACTCCGGCCGACTGCAGCCACTGCCGCGCCCAGTTGGTCAGGTCGCGGCCGCTTGCCGTCGACCAGCAGCCGATCAGGTCGGTGAGCGTCGCAGCTGACCAGGCAAAGCGGGTCAGGTAGTCCGTCAGCCCGGCGCGCATCGACTCCTCGCCAATCTGCGCCGCCAGCTGGCGCAGCACCGCAGTGCCCTTGCTGTAGGTGATCGCAGTCGGTCTGGTCAGCGCGTCAAGCGCGCGGGCGACGGCAGACGACACCGGCTGGGTGTTCGGCAGGCTGTCGGCGCGGTAGGCGTTCTCCTGCCCGGCCATGCCGAATTCGGCCCAGGCGTCATGCTGGCCGAGCACCGCCTCGGCGGCGCGGTAACCCAGGTAATTCGCCAGCGCCTCGGACAGCCAAAGGTCATCCCACCAGCGACAGTCGACGAGCCCGCCGAACCACAGGTGCGCGACCTCGTGCGCGACCACCACGGCTGCGTGGTTGTCGTCCGGATCGGCGGCCTGCTGAAGCCATTGCTCGCTCATGCACATCAAGCCGGGAACCTGCATGCCAGGGAACCAGGCCTCGGGCACGAAGACGACGTCCACCTTGTCGTACGGGCAGGGCACGCTGAGCAACTGCTCGTAGTAGCGCAGCGTCGCGGCGACGATGACCGCGATCCGGCTCAGGCTAGGTGCTCCGGCCAGGCTGGCCCGGCTGCGCACGGTCAGCGGCACTGGTGTTGGGGCGTCGGCGCCAGGCGCGGTCAGGTACGGGCCGGCGCACAGCGTGAGGTCGTAGGGCTTGATCGCGCGGGCGGGTGAGAACCGCCAGACGCCCGCCGATCCTGGTGCCGGGCGCTCGATGACAGTGCCGCTTGCGACGCACTGCCAGCCTGCCGGGGCTGTCACCGTGAGGGTCAGGTCGGCGCGCAGGTCGAGCTGGTCGAAGCAGCAGAACACCCGGCTGGCGTCGGTGGGGTAGCAGCTGACCAGGACATACTGGCCGCCGTCCGCGGGGTCGGTGTACCAGGCCAGGCCGCGGCCGCCGGGAGCTGCCGCGACGATCGCGTCGACAACAAGGGTGTTCTCGGCGGCGAGGTCGCTCAGCTGGAGGCGGCCGTCCGCGGCTGCCGCCTGGTGGCTGATCGCAGCGCCGTTGAGTAGTGCGCGGGTGATCGCGACGGGATCCAGGTCCGCGAATGTCGTCGCGCCTGGCCGGCGGCAGCCGAACTCGATCTCGGTCAGGGATCTGACTGACTCAGGGCCTGCCGTCAGGTCGAGGTGGACGTGGTATGACCGGACGTCGATCAGGGCCGACCTGGCCGCCGCTTCCGCTGCGGTCGTTGCTGAGGTCACTCCGGCATCCTAGGCATGCCCGCGGCTCGGGCCAAGGCGGTGCCGACGGCCGGCGGTCAGCCGCTACTGGACCCGGTGCACCTTGTGCTGTGCCGCCTGCGCCAGCGGCCGCAGGACCAGGAGATCCACGTTCACATGCGCGGGGCGCGTCACCGCCCAGACCACCGTGTCAGCCACGTCTTCGTCGGTGAGCGGCTCGGCCACGCCTGCGTAGACGGCGGCCGCCTTCTCGGCGTCGCCGCGGAACCTGTTGACGGCGAATTCGGCAGTCTTCACCATGCCAGGCGCGATCTCGATCACCCGAACGGGCTCGCCGGACAGTTCGAGCCGCAGCGTCTCCGCAACTGCGTGCGTGCCGTGCTTCGCCGCGACGTATCCGCCGCCGCCCTCGTAGCTGATCAGCCCGGCGGTGGAGCCCATCAGCACGATCGTGCCCGCGCCGCTGTCGATCAGCTTCGGCAGCAATGCCTGGACGACGAGCAGCGTGCCGATGACATTGACGTTGAACATGGCCTGCCAGTCAGCGGCCGCGGCCGTGGCAACCGTCTCAGCACCAATGGCGCCGCCGGCGTTAGCGACCAGCACGTCACACCGGCCGAGCGATGCGGCCAGTTCGTCCACCGCGGCCTTGTCGGTGACGTCAAGCTGGCGAATCACCGCGGCGCCGCCCTTGGTGGCGATCTGTTCGGCAAGCTCGGTCAGCCGGTCCAGGCGCCTGGCAATCAGCACTACCTGATACCCGGCCGCCGCCAGCTGGCGGGCGGTCGCCGCCCCGATGCCGCTGCTTGCCCCGGTCACTACCGCTGTGCGCTCCATGCCGCGATTCTGCCAGCAGCCCGTCCACAGCCCCGCGCGAGGCGGCGGAATGATCGCTTAACATCAGCAGGTGGCTGATCTGCGCGGTGTGATCACGGACTGGGGCGGCGTGCTGACCAACCCCATCGTCGATTCTGTCAACGCCTGGCTCGCAGCAGACGGCATTGACAGGCCCAGCTACCTGACTGTCATGCGGCAATGGGTTCATCAGGCCTATGCCGACGGTCAGGACGACAATCCGATTCACGCCCTGGAGCGGGGCGAGTGCACGAACGCTGAGTTCGAGCTGGCGCTGGCCGCCCACCTGAGATTGGCAGACGGCAGCCCGGTCGACGGGACCGGACTGCTGGAGCGGATGTTCGCGGGCTCGGCGCTTGATGACGCCATGCTTGATCTTTTCCGCAAGCTGCACGCGCGCGGTGTGCCGACCGGCCTGCTATCGAATTCCTGGGGCGGCGGCTATCCGCGCGAGCTGTTCCCCGACATGTTCGACGCGGTGGTGATCTCCGCCGAGGTTGGCATGCGCAAGCCAGAGGCCAGGATCTTCCTGCACGCCGCCGCCTTGCTTCGACTCGAGCCGCAAGAGTGCATCTTCGTCGATGACATTCAAGCCAACATCGACGCGGCCGAGCGGATCGGCTTCACCGGCGTGCTGCACGATCAGGCCGCGGGCACGGCCAGCCGGGTCGCCGAGCTGCTCGGCGTCGACCTCAGCTGAGGCCGGCCGCGTAGGCCACCGCCACCCGCGCGGCCAGGGCCGCGTTGTCGGCGATCAGCCGCCGGTTCACCTCGACGCTGCGACCGTCGCTCAGCTCCTCCACCGCGGTCAAGATCGCTGGCGTGACCGCCTGACCCGTGACGCCTGCACTCCTGACCAGCGCCACCGCGCGGTCGACCACGTCGCTGAGGTCAAGCCCAGCCTCGGGCGGGCGGGCAAGGATGAGGCCCGATGCGGGGCTGAGCTGCCAATGCACCGCCGCAACCCTGGCAGCTTCCGCGGCCCGCGTCACCGTCGCCGACACCGCGGGACCGCCGTCGGCGCGATAGAACAGCGGCAGCGTCGGTGTCCGCCAGCCGAGTACCGGCACGCCCAGGGTCTCCAGCAGTTCTGACGTCGCGCCGACATCCAGGATCGACTTGGCGCCCGAGCACACCACCAGGGCGGGCGTGCGAGCCAGCTGCGGCAGGTCGGCCGAGATGTCCAGGGTCTCGGCGAACCCGCGATGCACGCCGCCGATACCGCCGGTGCCGACGAAGCGGATGCCGACGGCCCGGCACACGGCCAGCGTGCCACCGACGGTCGTCGAGCCGAGCGCACCCTGCACGACGCAGGCGGCCAGGTCGCGTGCTCCTGCCTTGCGCGCCCCGGTCCCGGCTTCGGCGAACCGCTCGAGCTCGGCCGTGGTCAGCCCGACCCGGATGACGCCGTCGACGACGCCGATCGTGGCCGGCATCGCGCCTTCGGCCAGGACCCGCCGTTCAGCATCGAGAGCCGCGGCCAGCCCGCGGCCAGCCGAGAACCCGTGCGAGACCAGTGTCGTCTCCAGCGCGACGACGGGTAGCCCTGCGGCCAGCGCGTCGGCCACCTGCGGCGACAGCTGCGGTGCAAAGTTCATGGCATCGCTCCCATCTTCGCTACCGCCCGAGCCGCCGCCACCAGCCCGAGGTCGATGCCGCCGAGCAGGTAGCCGGCCGCGAACGCATCGCCCGCCCCGGTCGCATCGACTGGCGTGGTGGGCAACGCGGGGAAATGATTCCCGGCTGCGCGCACTCCAGCCGCGCCTAGCTTAACGATCATCCGGTCCGGCGAGCTTTCGCCGATCAGCGCGGCCTCCGCCGCATTGCCAAACACGGTGTCGGGAGCCAGCAGCGCGATCAGCTCGCGGAACTGCTCCACGCCGACCGCCTCGATCAGCGCGGTCGAGGACAGGTCGACGCTGCACCGCACTGAGCGCTCCCGTGCCCAGCGGGCGGCCGCGATCGCCGCGCCACGGACCGGCTCGCGCGCCAGGCAATAGCCGGGCAGGTGCAGCCAGTCGCAGCCGTCCAGCCATTCCGCTCGCAGCGCTGCCGCGGTGAGTTCAGTCCCCACACCGCGATCGGTCAGCATCGAGCGTTGGTGCCCGCCGTCGGACAGCGAGACGACCACACCGGTCGGGCCTGGCAGGACCGGCCCGACCAGCTGCACGCCTCGACCGCGCAGGTCCTCGGCGACGAACCGGGCGCCTAGGTCAGTGCCGCAAGCGGCGATGAGCCGGCTCGCCCCGCCGAGCGCGCAGACCCAGGCGGCCACGTTGGCCGCTTGCCCGCCGACGCCGACGTGCGTCTCTGCGGGGGTGTCGGTCTCCTCCGCCAACGGCCAGGCAACCTTGACGACAACGTCGAGATGCGCGTCGCCGAGAACGGCGATCATGCTGATGGCGAGCCCCCCCTACCTGAATGACACGCATGCTAGAGGAACGCGGCTGTCCGGGATAGATGCCGTGGCGCCCGCGCGCTGCCTGCGCGGGCAGCAGGATCGCGACCTGACCCCGCAAGGGCGCAGCGCGGCGGGCTGGGCTGGCCCTAGCCTGTCGGCTGTGGCTGATTACCCGCACCCGCTGAATGCCGGCCGGTCGGCGAACATGCGGGCCAACAGGCGTAAGGACACCAAGCCGGAACTGGCGCTGCGCCGCGCGCTGCACGCTCGCGGCTACCGGTACCGCAAGGATTACCGGCTCGACCTGACCGGCGCCCGGGTTCGGCCGGACATCGCCTTCACCGCGCGCCGGGTCGCGGTGTTCGTCGACGGGTGCTTCTGGCACTGTTGCCCGGTGCACGGCAGCCAGCCGGCCAACAACACCTGGTACTGGCAGCCCAAGCTGGCCCGCAACGTGGAGCGTGACAGAGCCGCCGACGACGCTTTGGCGGCAGCCGGATGGAACGTGGTCCGGGTCTGGGAGCACGAATCGCTGGAGGCGGCCGTGGAGGTCGTCATCGGCGCGCTGGCTGACTCGGCCGCGGCCGGGCCGGAGGGCCGCCGCAGGAGTGTCGCGGGCTAGCCAGGCGGAGCCGCGCAATCGGCTGACCGCGCTGCCCTGCGCCTGGCACACTCAGTTATCTATTCGCGTGCTTGTCATTCGTTTGCGCTGCGGGGCCTGTTGTGCGCGTGTACGTGCCGTCTACCCTCCCGGCCGTCGCCGGATTGCTGCGCTCCGGTCAGATCGAAGGGTCGCCAGTCCGCGGCTATACAGTGACGCCCGCGCTCAGGGAGTGGTACTCGAGCGGTGACATCGAGGAGCTTGAGTACGTGGCGATGATGCACGCCGCACGGGAGTCGCTGCGATTGCTTGCCGCCGACCCGTCGGCGCCGCGACGCCGGGTGGTCCTGGCCGCGGAGATCGGCGACCAGCAATTCGCCTCGGGTTCGCGGCCGAGAGCTTTGACGAGCCCGCCCTGGTCGTCGTGGTTACCGGCCCGGTCCAGTCCGGCACATCAAGGCCGGTCATGTGGATGATCCGGCGGCGCAGGCCGAGATCGAGGCCGCGGTGGCCGCCCTGCCTGCGGCCGACGCGGGCGACGATGACGCCAGGTTCCTGGTCGACGGAGCGGAGGGCCATGAGCTGCTCTGGTACGCGACCCAGGAGCTCGGCGAGCTGACCAGCGGATCAGACTAGTCGACCGCGTTCCCGGCCCTCTATGGCATTTGACCTGCAGAGATACGCTCCAGCTTCGCCCTCAGAACTGTTCCATTTGGACCTGCATGGCACGATGGGGATGCCGCCGTCGATGTCGGAGTCGCAGGGAGCGAACTTGATGGATGCAGTAACAAATGTCCCGGTTCCGGGTAACGAGCCGATCAAGGGATACGCCCCGGGCAGCCCGGAGCGCGCTGCGCTCGAGCAGAAGATCAAGGAACTGGCGCGGCGAGCGCAGCCGAGCTGACGATGACCATCGGCGGCGAGCAGCGCCATGGCGGCGGCCAGCCCGTCGACATCGTCCAGCCGCACAACCACCGCCACGTGCTGGGCCAGCTACGCAACGCCACCGACGCCGACGTCTCCGCCGCCATCGCGGCAGCACACCGGGCGGCCCTGGCTGGCGGGCGCTGTCGTACGACGACCGGGCCGCGATCTTCGTGAAGGCCGCGGATCTGCTGGCCGGCCCGTGGCGGCAGGTCATCAACGCCTCCACCGTCCTCGGCCAGTCCAAATCGGCGTTTCAGTCCGAGATCGACGCCGCGTGCGAGCTCATCGATTTCTGGAAATACAACGTCCACTACGGCAGGCGACTGCTGGCCGAGCAGCCTGGCAACGCGCCGGGTGTCTGGAACCGGCTTGAGTACCGGCCGCTCGAAGGCTTCGTGCTGGCCATCACGCCGTTTAATTTCACCTCGATCGCGGCCAACCTGCCGACGTCGGTCGCGCTGATGGGCAACGTCGTGATCTGGAAGCCGTCGCCGACCCAGCAACTGTCCGCGCACTACTTGATGCGGCTGCTGGAAGCGGCGGGCCTGCCGCCAGGCGTCATCAACATGGTGACCGGCGACGGGACTGCGGTCTCCAACGTCGCCCTGCGGCACCGAGATCTCGCCGGTATCCACTTCACCGGCTCGACCGGGACCTTCCAGCACCTGTGGCGGACGGTCGGGGAGAACATCTCTGGTTACCGCGGCTACCCGCGGCTGGTCGGCGAGACCGGCGGCAAGGACTTCGTTATCGCGCATCCATCGGCAGACCCCGAGGTGCTGAGCACTGCCCTGGTTCGCGGCGCGTTCGAATACCAGGGGCAGAAATGCTCGGCCGCCTCGCGCGCGTACATCCCGCGCAGCGTCTGGGCCAAGATGAAGGACCGGCTGGTCAGCGCCACCGAATCACTCACCATGGGCGACGTGGCCGCCGATCTGTCGACGTTCATGGGCGCGGTCATCGACGAGCGCGCCTTCGGCCGGCACGTCAACGCCCTCGCCAGGGCGAGGAGCAGGCCGTCGATCGAGGTGCTGACCGGTGGCGGCACGAACGATTCAGAAGGTTATTTCGTCGAACCGACGGTGCTGACTTCGACCGACCCGACAGATGAGATCTTCACTCGCGAGTACTTCGGCCCGATTCTCGGCGTGCACGTCTTCGACGACGCCGCCTACGAGAGCGTGCTGACGGAGGCCGCCGACATCGCCCCGTACGCACTGACCGGCTCGATCATTGCCCAGGACCGCGCGGCGATCGCGCACGCGAGCGAGGTGCTCAGGTTCTCGGCGGGCAACTTCTACATCAATGACAAGCCGACCGGGGCCGTCGTCGGTCAGCAGCCCTTCGGCGGCGCGAGGGCGAGCGGCACCAACGACAAGGCCGGGTCGATCTTCAACCTGATCCGCTGGGTCAACGCACGGACGATCAAGGAGACATTCGTGCCGCCAGTCGACCACCGCTACCCGCACATGGGCTAGCGAGGCCACCAGCTCTCCGGTACCGGCCAGCCGCCCTGACAAAACTCGTCGGCGGCCCGCGCATGCTTGCCCGAATGCTGGGCAATCTAGGCGGTCGCCAACTGGTTTGCGCAGCGGAGGACAGGCATGACCGAGGACATGGTCGAACCAAGGCCAGAGCGGCACAGCGCAGCGGAGAGCACCGGTAACAACGAGTCAGGGGAACCTGCCTCCGGCCACGACACGTTGCGCAACGGTCTGGTCGCCGCGGCGCAAGCGCGCTGGATCGACGCGCTCACCGACCTCGGCGGCCGGAACACGCTGCTGTACTACAAAGACCGGCGGGCCGGGACCCTGGACCTGGCTGGAGCCGACCCGGCCGCGCTCGACCGCTTCCTGGCCGCCGGCTCGATCCGGCTGACCCGGCTGTTCCACGACGTCGATCTGCGGGCCGATGCGATCCGCCGGGTTCAGGTCATCTACCGCAAGGCTCGCGAGCTGCTGGAAGAGCGCGGCATCCGGGTCGGCTTCCTGGCCACCGGCATGGCCAGGTGGGACGAACTGTTCCTCGAACCGTGCGCGCCAGTACTGCTGCGAGGCCTGACCATTTCGCCGACCAGGGCCAGGCACGACGACTTCGACCTGCTGCTGGAGGACGACTTCGAGGTCAACCCCGTCTTGCTGCACAAGCTCGCCAGCGTATTCGGAGCGGCGACCGGCGAGCTCGCGGAAGCGTCGCCCGAGAAGATCAACGACTTGCTGACTCAGGCGGCAGCAGACGCCGAGGTCCCAGGCTTCGCGGTGCTCGACCGGGTGGTCGTCGGCACGTTCACCTACGCGAAGCTGCCGATGGTGCAGGACCTGCAGGGGGCAGGTGAGTTGCTCGCCGACAGTGACGTGGTGGCGGCGATCGCGGGCGACCCGGAAGCGCAGGAGCAACTGGCCGCTGCCGAGGACGGAGCCGCGGCGCTGGAGTCGCCCGAGGAAGATTATTCGGTGCTCGACGCCGACTCCTCACAGCGCCACGCCATCGACACCGTGCTGGCCGGTCGCAGCCTGGTGATCCACGGGCCGCCTGGCACCGGCAAGAGCCAGACCATCGCCAACCTGATCGCTTCGCTGGTGGCAAGGGGAAGGAAGGTGCTGTTCGTCGCCGAGAAGCGGGCCGCGATCGACGCTGTGCTGTCCCGGCTGAAGACGGCCAACCTCGGTGAGGTCGTGCTCGACATTCATGAGGGCACCAAGGACCGGATGCGAATCGCGCGCGACCTCGGCGACGCGATGGACGAGGCCGTGCGCACCCCGGAACCTGACGTTGGCGATCTGCACAGGCGGCTGAGCGACCGGCACCGGCGGCTCAGCCGGCACGTGTCAGCGCTGCACCAGCCACACCAGCCGTGGGGCCTGACCCCGTTCGCGGTCCAGTCCGCGTTGCTTGGCGTGCCAGCCGAGGCGCGCATCGAGGTGCGGATCGACAACCCGGACGCAGATCGGCCGCGAGCAGGCCGACCAGATCAGGGACGAACTGCGCGAGTTCGCGCACCTCGGCGGCTTCACGCTCCGGCCGGGCAGCACACCGTGGTTCGGCGCGCGACTGCAGGAGCCGAGAGATGTCAGGCAGGCCTGCGAGCTCGCCAGGCGCCTCAGCGGCCGAGGACTGCCGCTCTTCGTCGATCGGGTGGGTCGGGCTTGCGAGCAGGTGGGCCTGCGCCTGCCACCTGCTATCCAGAGGCAGTCGACCGGATGCGGCTCTTCGCCGGTCTCACGGTCACCGCCCGGACGCTGGCGGCCGAGGTGTGGTCGACGGACCCGGCCCGGCTGGCGGTCGCGACCGGCGATGGCGACGGCCTGACCTTCCGCGAGCGCCGGGCGCTGCGCAAGCAGGCCAGGTCGCTGATCAGGCCGGAGGCCGCCGCGGAGACGGAGTCGGCCAGACCCGGGGCGTCGGCAACGCGTGCGGAGCTGACGGATCAGCAGTTGTCGGCCGCACTCGCCGAGGCCGCTGATCAGCTGAGCCGGTGGACTGAGCTGCGCACCGATGAGGGCCTGCCGCGGCTGCCCGCCGAACGGGGGGAACTCGCCGCGCTGTGGTCCGACTGTGCCGCGCAACTGGACATGCTGCGACCGGTGATATCGCTGCCGGCCGATCCGCAGCAGTTCCTGGCGGAGCTCGCTGCCGACGAGGAGAGCGCCTGGCGGCTGCCACGCTTGTACGAACTAGCCAACAGGTTCGGCGACCTGTGCCTAGGCCCGCTGCTTGATGAGCTTGCCCGCCGTGAGGTAGAGCCGGATCTCGCGGCCGCTGCGTTCGACTACGCCTGGTACACCGCCATCCTGGACGAGATGCGCGTGCTCGACCCGAGGTACGCCGCCGACCGTGGCAACGCGTTGGATGACGTCGCCGGGGACTTCCGGGTACGGGACATCCAGCACCTCACTGCCAACCGGGCCAGGGTCCGCCGCGCGTGGGCTGAGGCGCTGCTCGAGGCCAGCGACCGGCACCCGCTGCAAGCCAGGGTCGTCCGCAAGCAGGCCGCCTTGCGCCGCGGCCACCTGCCGCTCCGGCGGCTGCTCGACCAGGCAAGTGACGTGCTGTTCGCGGTGAAGCCATGCTGGGCCATGTCGCCGCTCATGGTCAGCCAGGTACTGCCGGTCGCCAGGCTGTTCGATGTAGTGATCTTCGACGAGGCGAGCCAGATCGTGCCCGCGGATGCGGTCCCGTCGATCATGCGCGGCCATCAGATCGTGGTGGCCGGTGATGACCGGCAACTGCCGCCGACTAACTTCTTCCGCCAGGTCGGGGATGCTGACGACGACTCAGGGGACGAGGACGAGAACCTGGTGTCCTTCGGCGCCGGCTTCGAGTCCGTGCTGGACGCGCTCCGCCCGCTGCTGCCGACGGCGCCGCTTGCGTGGCATTACCGCAGCCGCGACGAGCGACTGGTGGCCTTCTCGAATACCAGGATCTACGGCGGTGCGTTGACCACGTTCCCCGGCGTGTTCCGTAGCGATTGCCTGCGTCATGTGGTGGTCGATCAAGGTCCTGGCTCGGGTCAGGAAGCCTCGGTCGACGCCGAGGTGAGGAAGGTCATCGAGCTGATTCTCGAGCACGCGCGCGAGCATCCGGACGAGTCGCTCGGCGTCATCGCGCTCGGCATCAAGCACGCTGAGCGCATCGATGCCTCGCTACGGGCCACGTTGGCCACGGTGGAGAGCAGGCGGCTAGAGGCCTTCTTCGCCGAGGATGTGCCAGAGCCGTTCTTCGTCAAGAACCTTGAGCGAGTGCAGGGCGACGAAAGGGACGCCATCATCTTGTCCATCGGCTACGGCAAGCACCGTGACGGCCGGATGCGGTACCAGTGGGGACCGTTGCTGCGAGACGGCGGAGAGCGCAGGCTGAATGTCGCCGCGACTAGGGCCAAGCACCGGCTGACGCTGGTCAGTTCGTTCTCCGGCCACGATGTAGACCCGGACCGGGTGACCAAGGCCGGCGCCAGGATGCTCGCCGAGTATCTGGAATACGCCAGCTCAGGCGGATCGCCACAAGAGGCGTCGGGCGCCAGCAAACTCGATCCGTTCGAGGCTGACGTCCGGGACCGGCTGGCCGCGGCCGGAATCATGGTGGTGCCGCAGTACGGCGTCGGCGGATACCGAGTCGACTTCGCCGCCACGCACCCGCAGGATCCGGGGCGGATGGTCCTGGCCATCGAGGCTGACGGCGCCTCCTACCGGCAGGCTGGCAGCGTCCGCGACAGAGACCGGCTGCGCGGTGAGCACCTCCAGCGCCTCGGCTGGCGTTACCACCGGCTCTGGTCAACGAACTGGTTCCGGAATCCGGACGCCGAGGTTGCCAAGGTCAGGGACGCCTATCTGCAAGCGGTATCCGAGGCAGAGCCACCAGTGCCGGAGGCAGAACCGGCGGTGTCGGAGGCAGAACCGGCGGTGTCGGAGGCAGAACCGGCGGCGTCAGGGGCAGGGCCAGCGGTGTCAGGGGCAGGGCCAGCGGTGTCGGAGGCAGGGCAGCGGCGTCCGAGGCAGGGCCAGCGGCGTCCGAGGATGCGTCGGCGGCTCGGGCACCTGTTGACGGGCGCGCGGCGGGCGACGCTGATTCGACGCGGAGCCCTGCGGAGATCGATGCCGGCATCGTTGCGCGCCGCGCTGAACTCGAACTGCCGGCCTTGACGACAGCAGCACTTGAAGTGGCGCCGCGGCTACCAGCCCAGCGCTAGCTCTAGCGGCTGACGGGGGCCCGGCGACGCATCGGCCAGCTGACGCCTACGCCGACCAGGCCGAGCTGCTGGCTCGTTACGCAGGCGCGCGCTGAGCGCTATGACATCGCAGCGTCTATCGGACTGCTGCGCCAAGACACGGTCCGTCGTTGCGGCCATTCCCATGGGGCGTGCGGGGCGGACGATGTCGGAGCCTGGATGAGCGGCCCGGGCGTGGGCTGCCGGTCCTCGCGGCCGATCGCGACGGCCCCGAACGGGTCGCCGGCCTCCGGCCAGTACCGCGCGGTCCCCGCCGCCTCGCCCGCTGACTGCCGCAGGTGAGCACGGCCACGGCCCTCAATGTCGCTCTCCAAAGCCGGTGCAAGGTCCGGCGGAATGTCAGAGCCGCTCGATAGTATATGCGATAGGTAGCCTTGCTGGTCACTTGGTGGTGAACAGATGATCGATAACGTGCAGACCCAGATGCAGCTGAACCTCGACGAGGTTCTGCCGCCGGACGCCATTGCGCTTTCGGCTTCGGCATCCGCGACCGTTGCTGGATCTGTTTCCACACCGGCGTCGGCGTCCGCCACTGTTGCTGGACCTGCCTCCACATCGGCTTCGGCGTCGGCCACGGCTGGGGGACCTGCTTCCACATCGGCTTCGGCGTCGGCCACGGCTGGGGGACCTGCATCCAGATCGGCTTCTGCCGCCGCGGCCAGAGCTGCGGCTGGCGGGTCTTGCGGGCCGGGGGCGTTCGCGGTGATTGCGGAGCAGTGGGGCAGGGCGCTCGCGGGGTGGTCGCTGGCGTCGGCGGAGGCGAGGAACCGGGTGCGGCGGGCGGTGGCGCGGGCGGGGGAAGAACGGGTGGCGGAGTGGGAGGCGCGGGCGGGGTGGCCGGAGGGGTGGGTGCCGCCGGAGTGTGAGCCGGGTGATGTGGCGGATCCGTGG
The DNA here is from genome assembly GCA_963767215.1 of uncultured Actinomycetota bacterium. Classification (GTDB taxonomy): domain Bacteria; phylum Actinomycetota; class Actinomycetes; order Streptosporangiales; family Streptosporangiaceae; genus JAJYUU01. The sequence goes on along the minus strand of CAVYDE010000005.1, from coordinate 123,920 downwards.
GATCCAGACGATGGCCCGGAGGACTACCGGGGGTGGCTGGCGGGGCTGCCTGATGACATCCGCGAGGAGTTTCTGGCGGGGCCGTATACGGGGGAGGGTGAGGCGGTGCCGCCGGGGTTCACGCACCGGGACCGGGGCGGGCGGGCCGGGGCGGGGTTCGCGGCGGGTGGTCCGCTGGACGAGCTGGCGCCGGGGGAGTGGCTGGCGGGGTCGCTGGCGGCGGTGACGGCGGGTGGTGAGCGGGGGCTGGGGGAGTCGGAGCTGATCGGGGTGTTGTGCGGGTGGCGGCGGGTGGCGTCGTGGGCGGCGGCCGGTGAGGCGGCGGCGGTGCGGGAGGTGGCGCGCCGCCGGGATGACCAGGCAATCGCTCGGGGGTCGAAGCACGCGGCGGAGCATGTGGGGGATGAGGTGGCGGCGGCGCTGGCGCTGACGGGCCGGGCGGCGGGGCGGCTGGTGGAGGTGTCGGTGCGGTTGGGGCGACTGCCGGCGGTGTGCGGTGCCTTGTCTGCGGGCGTGATCGACTGGCCGAAGGCGGCGTTGTTCGCGGATGAGCTGGCCGGCCTGGACGGCAGCGTGGCGGCGGGGATCGCGGGCCGGCTGCTGGCCGGGGCGGGGGAGGCGACGACGGGGCAGTTGCGGGCGGCGCTTGGCCGGGCGGTGCTGGCCGCTGACCCGGCCGCGGCGCGGGACCGGCAGGAAGAGGCGCGGAAGGACGCGGGGGTGCAGGCGTGGCGGGAAGGGTCGGGGAACTGGTGCCTGGCCGGGCGGGAACTGCCGGCTGCTGACACGGTCGCGGCGGATCAGCGGCTGACCGCGCTGGCGCGCTGGCTGCGGGGCCGGGGCGCGGCCGGGACACTGGAGTTCCTGCGGTCCAGGGTGTACCTGGCCCTGCTGGCCGGTCTGCCGGTCACCGCCCTGCTCCCCGCCGCCGTGCTCCCCGCCGCCATGCCTCCCGGCAGCGGGCCGGCGGACCGGCCCGCTGCCTCCCGGCACCTCACTCCCCGGCATGCTGCCTTCTGGAGTACTGCCGGGCACGGACGCGGCGGACCAGGCGCCGGCCGGGACTGGGCGGCTGGCCGGGACTGGGCGGGGAGATCAACCTGACGCTGCCGCTGGCGACCTGGCTCGGCCTGTCGGATGCGCCCGCTGAGGTGCCCGGCTACGGGCCGGTCGACGCGGCGGCGGGCCGGGACCTGGCCGCGCTGATCGCGGCCGGCCCGGCGGCACGCTGGTCGCTGACCCTCACCGACACCGCCGGGCGGGCTGCCGGGCACGCCCGGGCCCGGTCCGGGCCCGCGCCAGGCCAGCCGGTCATCTCCTGGGCCGCCGGGCTGCGGGACCGGCTGCAGCTGCTCGCGGCGGGGACCTGTGATCATGCCCGTGAGTCGGCGTCCTACCGGCCGGCCGGGCCGCTGGTCAGCCTGATCAGGATCCGGCAGCGGACCTGCTCGTTCCCCGGCTGCCGGCGTCCGGCGGGCCGCTGCGACCTGGACCACACGCTGGCCTTCGACCATGGCGGCAGGACCTGTGAATGTAATTTGTCGCCGCTGTGCCGCCGGCATCACCGGGCCAAGCAAGCCGACGGCTGGCATCTCGACCAGCCCGAGCCCGGGCACCTGACCTGGACCCTGCCCAGCGGCCGGACCTACCAGACCAGACCAGAACCCGTCACCGAACCCGAACCCGAACCCGAACCACCGGTAACCAAGCCCGGAGCCGTCACCAGACCCGGAGCCGTCACCAGACCCGACCTCGAACCCTGCCCGTTCTGACATCGAGTACTAACCCGCGTCCGGCGGTGACCGGGCAGGCCCGGCCCCGGCCTGCCCGGCACCGGCCTGCCCGGCACCGGCATGCCCGGCACCGGCATGCCCGGATACCCGACCACGGGCACAGTTCGGGGATGCGCCGGGTGCGGCAGCGGGCGTCACGTTGCCCGCGCCAAGCCACCGCCCTGCCCGCCTCGGGCCTGACATCAAAGGCATGCGCCAGCCTGTGCCAGCCCGCTGCCGCACCCCGGGGCACTCCCGAGCACTTGGGTTGCTTTCGACCGTCGGGGTCGTATTCGATCTCGGTCACGGCCAGCGGTTAGTTCGGCGCCGCGGCCGAATTCTGCGGAATGTTGAGTTAATTGGGCTACTTGTCCGATCCGGCGGGTACGCTCGCTGCCATCGGATGGGAGTGAACCCGTCCGGCCGCGCGTTACAGGACCCGCCGCGGTCCGCCCGGAGGTCTGCCATGGACCGCTTGGTCCTCTGGAATATCGATCTGACGCTGCTCGACGTCGGCAGAGTTTCCCGGGACGCCTACGCGGATGCCTTCCGCCGGGTCACTGGCCGGTCGCTGGCGGCTCTGCCGCAACTGGCGGGACGCAGCGACACCGAGATCTTCTTCGAATCGCTATTCCTCAACGATGTGCCGACCGGCACGGACGAGATCGCCGACGCGGAGCTGCTGGCCAGGTACTGCTGGGAACTAGAGGCGGCGTTCACCGCGCGCCAGGCCGAATTGCAGCAGCGCGGACGGCTGTTGCCGGGAGCCCAAGCTGCGGTCACCGCCGCCGCTGCCCTGCCAGGGGTCGTTCAGACGGTGCTGACCGGGACCATCAAGCCCAACGCTGCCACCAAGCTGCGCGCTTTCGGCCTGGACAAGTTCTTCGACCTGGAGATCGGCGGCTATGGCTCGGATGCCTACCCGCGGGGCTCGCAGCTACTGCAGGCACGCACGCAGGCCAGTGAGAAGTACGGCGCCACGATCACCGAGGACTCCGCGGTCTACCTGGCCGACACGGTTCGCGACGTCGAGGCGGCCAGGATCGGTGGCGCCCGCTGCATCGGGGTGGCCACCGGCCGGTCTACGGTGGCGGAGCTCCGAGAGACAGGTGCTGACCTGGTGCTAGCGGACCTGTCCGACACCGATCAGCTGATCAGCGCCATCGACCGGCTGACTAGGGTGCCGGCAGGCCGCTGAGGCACACGGCCGGCGGCGCGTCGTTCCTGCGGCGAACGTCGAGGTCCAGGCTCAGTTAGCCGCTTTCCGTCGAGGCGCGTTCACCGGGGGCCGGCCCTTCCGCGTGGCACACTCACACTGGGTAAACGGGGCCGAGGATGGTTGCCCTTGCGGGCTGGCGCATACATCTGCCCTGGAATCTATCAATTTGCGGCAAAGTCGCATGGTGGGTCGGATGTGCCCGCCTAGCTTCGTCGCGGCTGATGTTCACTTTTTCGCAGCGGAGGGCTGTTGTTTGTGCAGTACGGGGGCAGCTCAGCGCTGAGAGCGCGGAGCATGTGAACGGGGATCAGACCGAGACCACGTGGCTGACGAACCTGCGCGCACGGGCCGAGTCCCCTGCGGTCCAGGGCTTGCTGGCTCTCGGAATCTACCTCCTTGTCTGGGTGCCGGTCGGGGCCAGGCAACTTGTTCATCACCCGGCCAGGGCCCAGCTCGACCAGGCGAGCCCTGACCCGAACTTCTACGTATGGAGCCTGCGCTGGTGGCCGTACGCGCTCTCGCACGGGCTGAACCCGCTCTACACCCACGAGATCGGCGCGCCGGCCGGCCACGCCCTGGTCTGGGTCACCACCGCGCCGGCGCTGGCTGTGCTGGCCTCGCCGCTCACTGTGGCCGCCGGACCGATCGTGGCGTTCAACCTGCTCGTGGCGGCCGCGCTTCCGGTCTCGGCGTGGGCTGCCTTCGCGCTATGCAGGCGCCTGACCGGGAAGTTCTGGCCCGCGCTGGTCGGCGGCGCGGTGTTCGGCTTCTCGGCCTACGAATTGAGCCACTACGGCGCCGGGCAGGTCAACCTGACCTACAGCCTGCTGGTTCCGTTGCTGGCCTACCTGATCGTGGTCCGCTGGCAGGAGGGCATCAGCTCCCGCGCGTTCGTCATTCTGGCGGCGGTCGCGATCGCGGTGCAGTTCTACCTGTTCCTTGAGACCTTCGCCGACATGACCGCGATCCTGGTCGTGTCCTTCCTGCTCGGCCTTGCGCTAGCCGGACGGGTCGGCCGGCCGAACGTGCTGCGGCTCGCGAGGCTGACGGCTGTGGCGTATGTGATCGCCCTGGTGCTGGCGGCGCCGTACCTGGGCTATGTGCTGGCCACCAAGCCGCCGGCGCCAGCGAAGGTCACCGCGATGGACCTGGCCGCCCTGGTGATACCGCCGCCCGGTCATACTCTCGGCATCGCGTGGCTGGCGCGCGCTGCGGCCGGGCCGCATCCGGTGTCGGCCGGCGGTTACATCGGAATCCCGTTGCTTGTGCTCGCCGTTCTGCTCGCGGCGACGTGCTGGTCCAGCCGGCTTGTGCGGTTCCTGAGCTGCCTGCTGATCCTCGTGATAGCCGCCTCCCTGGGCCCAATACTGTTCCTGGAAGGCCGGCCTGTCGGATCGCTGCCCTGGGCCGCCCTATTCCGCCTGCGGCTGGTGCAGAACTCCTTCCCGTCCCGCCTGATGCTGTTCGCGTTCCTGGTCCTGGCCGTGGCTACGGCGCTATTCCTGGCAGGCCCTGCCACGTGGACGAGGTGGGCTCGCTGGCCGCTGGCGGTGCTGGTCATCGCGGCTATAGCCCTGGATGTTCCGGCTATCCAGATCGCCCGCCACACCACCGTGCCGCCATTCATCAGCTCTGGGCAGTACCGCCGCCAGCTCTCGCCAGGTGAGATTGTCGTGGTGGTCTCGACGGTGCGCAATGCCGGCATGTTGTGGCAGGCCGACTCGGATTTCTACCTGCGGCTATCCGGCGGGTTCCTCAACGAGGGCTTCACCCACCGGACTGACCTGCCGCCGCAGGTGCAGGATCTCTCGCACGCCTCGCCTTCTTCCATCGCGAGCTTCGAGCAGTACGTCGGAGCGGCCAAGATCGGCGCGATCGTGGTGGACGTCCGGCATGAGCCGCGCTGGGCGGCGATCTTCCGGCATCTAGGCCTGATCGGGTACGACGTCGGCGATGTCGTGGTGTATCCGACTGACGGCTGTCGCTCGTGCCGGCGTCTCGACTGGGCTCAGCTGAAGAGAGCGCTGCCGGCCACGGCCTAGCCGGCGGCGGGGCGATACACCATCACGCCGTCGGCGGTGTAGTCGAGCTTGAAGCCGGTCTCTGTGAGGTACTGCTCAATGTTCCGGTAGTACCGAGCCGACCGGTTCTGATCGGTCGGCCCGGCCCATTGCCTGGTCCAGACCAGCGCCCAGCCGATATGCAGGGTGCTCAGATCCGCGCGCGCCGCGGCCAGCCCGGCCGGACTGATCGTCGCACCGTCCCCGGCGCGCACCAGGTCGCCGTAGAACTTATGTTTCCTGACTCCGTCGAGGGTGCGCTGCGGCATCCCGGCGGTATAGGCAATAGCACGAGGATGCTGGTCCTCGGTCGCCAGCACGAGCGGGTAATCTGCGGCGGCGGTGCCACCGAACCGGTGCGGACCGCGGATCACGAACGGGATATCTACCACGACCGAACCAGAGTGATCGGCGGCGATCGGGGCGTCGAGCGCGGGCATCGTCGTGGGCACCGTGGTCAGCGTCGCCGGGCCTGCCCAGCCCGCCTCTAGCGCGCCGAGTACCGCGACCACGACGATCGCGGACAAGCTGCGCCGGCGTAGCCAGTCGACTCCGGCGCCGGCCAGCAGCGCGGCGCCGAGCAGACCGAGCAGTGCCCAGCGGTCCGCCTCGCGGAACGAGGCCAGCCCGGGCAGCCGGATCAGCCAGGAGTACGGCATCAGCAAGGAAACCCGCAACCCGCGCCAGGTATGACCGAGCGGCACGTACTGGCGGCCGGCAATATACAAAGTGGGTCCGAGCGCGATCGCCGCGCAGCCGAGCCACAGCAAAGCCAGCTTCCAGGCAGCCGCCCGGCGCCAGCTGACGACCAGGCCGAGTAGCGCCAGCAGCGTCAGCACAACGCCGAACGTCGCCGTCATCTCGACGTCGTTATGGGCGGTGTAGCCAGACGCGAGCCAGCCGAGCCCGTAATTGCCCAGGCGGGGAGACGGCGAGAACAGTCCGGGCAGTTCGGCGGCGTCCTGGACATAGTTCCTGGCTGGCGGCGCTTTCGGACCGCCGTTGCCACCTGCCACCATCATGGCGACCAGCTGCGGGCTGGCGACAACGAGCGCCGTGACGGCACCGGCCGCCGTTACTTTCAGCACCTGGAACTCCGGCCGCCGCAGCAGCCAGGGCAGCAGGACGAGGGCTGCGAGGACCGCGACCAGTACCGCCGATTCCTGGTCCACCAGCACGCAGGCGCCGACAATCGCGCCAGCCAGGACGCCGCGGCCGACGGACGGACTGCGCCGCAACCGGACAGTCGCCTCCAGCGTCAGCGGCAGGAACACACAGCCCACAGCCGTGTGCATGTGGCTCCAGTCCTGCGAGGTCAGCATGGCCGACAGCCCGAAGAACGCGCCGGCGGCCATGGCGCCGATCAAGCTCGTGAGCCAGAGCCTGGCCGCCCGGTACATCGTGTAAGCCGCGAGGCCAGGAGCCGCGATGACCAGCAGGTTGTAAGCGGCAGACGGCCCGAAGATCAAAGTGACGGGTGCCATGATGACGCCGAGCAGCGGGCTGAGCGTGTCATAACCGAGCTGAACGCCGACCGGCGCGGCGAGATAGCTAGTGAACCAGGGATTGTGCAGGTGAATGAGCTGCTTGGCGACCCACCAGAAGCTCCAGACATCCTGCGACTGGTCGGAGTCGAGCGGGAGCCTGCCCGCCAGCAGCGAAGCCCGTGGCCAGGTCGTCGCGATTCCCGCGGCCAGGAGGAGCAGGAGCACCAGGGTCTCGCGGGTCCAGGCGCGCCCGGCGAGCCGTTGCAGCCAGCCGGCTGGCCTGACCGCATGCCTGCCGCCTCGTTCGAGGGTGCCGAGCTGGCCGGTGGCCGGCCCCACCGCGCCGGTAGCCGGCCCCTCCGCGCCGCTGGCGTCCTGCTGGCTCAACTGAGCTTGACCTCCGGTTGGCCACGAGGGAAGTTCCCAGGTGGAACGTACACGTACGGCAGATCGGTTTGCGCATGCTTAGCCGTTTTGCCCAGGAGATCATTGGCAGCACTGATAGCTCAGTGACTGCCGCGTCCCTGCCCGCCGATGACGGCTGGCGCGTCCAGGTGATCGCACCAGCCGCGCACACCCGAGTGATTTCGACCCGCACCGACTCTACCAGCGCAAACGCGGTGCATGAGGCGACTGCTTGCGCGGCCAGCAGGGCCTAGCAGCGCAGTCGCGGCAGCGGCATTAGTGAAGTTCGCCACACTGTGACCTGGAGGCTCCGGCTGCCTCGTGCCGCCTATGCTGTAGCTCGTCAGCGACGACAGGACTGGGCATGAGCTTCCGGAACGTGAGCCGTGGGTGACGACCTGACGCCCGCGGCCGGGCGCGACTACGGTGACACCCTCTGGGCGCCGACGGCCGAGTCGGCTGCGCGCGCCGAGATCACCCGTTACGCCCGCTGGCTCGCCAGCCACGGCGGCCCGGTCACGCCCGGATCCGACGACGCGGCCGGTGACGGCACCTCGATCCCCAGCTACCGCGACCTGTGGCAGTGGTCGGTCGACGAACCCGCTGCGTTCTGGTCGTCGATCTGGGATTTCTTCGGTGTGCTCGGCACTCGCGGCGACGGTCAGGTACTGGCCGGGCAGATGCCCGAGGTCAGCTGGTTCGCCGGCAGCACGCTGAACTACGCGCGGAACGCCCTGCACGTGGCCGCCGCGCAGCCGGACGCCATCGCGGTCAAGTACAGCGCCGAGACCGGCCGCGCCGGGCAGCTCACGCACGGCGAACTGCGCGCCGAGGTGGCCAGGGTCGCGGCCGGGCTGGCAGCCCTCGGTGTCGGCCTCGGCGACCGGGTCGCTGCCTACCTGCCGAATTCGCCAGAGGCGCTGGTCGCTGTGCTGGCCACCGCGAGCCTCGGCGCGATCTGGACGTCGTGCTCCCCGGATTTCGGCGCGCACAGCGTGATCGACAGGTTCGCCCAGGTCTCGCCGAAGGTGCTGATCGGCGTCGACGGCTACGCCTACGGTGGCAAGCGGTTCGACCGGCGGGCCGAGGTGACCGCGATCGCCGCCGAACTACCCGGCCTGCAGGCCGTGATCGTGGTCGACTACCTCGGCGGCCAGACCGCTCCCGGCGATATCGCCGCCCCCGTGCTGAGCTGGGCCGACCTTGGCCAGGCCGCCGGCCAGCCGGGCGAACTTGAATTCGCCGAGGTGCCGTTCTCGCATCCGCTCTGGGTGCTGTACTCCTCCGGTACCACCGGCCTGCCCAAGCCGATCGTGCACAGTCACGGCGGCATCGTGCTGGAGCACCTCAAGGCTCTTGCCCTGCATCTGGATCTGACCAGCGCGGACACCTTCTTCTGGTACACCACGACCGGCTGGATGATGTGGAACTTCCTGATCGGCGGCCTGCTGACCGGCGGCACCGTGGTGCTGTACGACGGCAGCGCGGTGCACCCGGACACCGGCGCGCTGTGGCGGCTCGTGGCAACCGAGGGCGTTACCTACGCCGGCACGGGTGCGCCCTACCTGCTGGCCTGCATGAAGGAGGGCGTCCGCCCCGGCGAGCTGCCGAACCTCAAAGGCGTGGGTTCCACCGGCTCACCGCTTCCGCCTGAAGGTTTCCGCTGGGTCTACCAGGAGCTGGGAACGTGGTCATCGGGGCTGATTCTCGGCTCGTTCTCGGGCGGCACCGACCTGTGCACCGGATTCGTCGGCCCGTCGCCGCTGCTGCCCGTGCGCGCCGGCGTGATCTCGGGCCCTTGTCTCGGCGCGCGGGTCGAGTCGTTCGATCAGGACGGTCATCCGGTCATCGGCGAAGTGGGCGAGCTCGTGCTGACCGAGCCGATGCCGTCGATGCCGGTCGGCTTCTGGAACGACGAAGGCGGCGAGCGGTATCTGGCCAGTTACTTCGCCGACTACCCGGGCGTGTGGCGGCACGGGGACTGGATCATGATCTTGCCGGATGGCGGCTGCGTGATTTACGGCCGGTCTGACGCGACGTTGAACCGCGGCGGCGTCCGGATGGGCACGAGCGAGTTCTACCGGGTGGTGGAGCGGCTGCCCGACGTGGCCGACAGCCTGGTCGTCGACACCGGCACGCTCGGCCGCGAGGGCCGGCTGATCTTGTACATAGTGCCTGCCGCGGGCCGCGAACTCGATGCGGACCTGATCGCCAGGATCCGGTCGTTGCTCAGGACCGAGTTGTCGCCGCGCCACGTTCCTGACGAAGTTATCCAGGTGCCAGGCATCCCGCGCACGCTGTCCGGCAAGAAGCTCGAGGTGCCGGTCCGCCGGATCCTGCTCGGCACCGCCGTGGCGGCCGCGGCGGACCGTGATGCGCTGGCCAACCCCGAGGTGCTGGCCTACTTCGCCCCGCGGGCACCGGCATGACCGAGCCTGGCGGGCGCAGCTTCGGCGAGGAAGGCGGCCTGCTGACCTACGGCAGCTACCTTCGGGTGCCGCAGTTGCTCGCGCAGCAGGTACCCGAAGTGACCCCGCCGGCCCACGATGAGCTGCTGTTCATCATCGTGCACCAGACCTATGAGCTGTGGTTTAAGCAATTACTGCACGAACTGACCGCGGTCCGCGACGCGATCAGCCGGCCGACTCGCGCGACGCGCAGACCTGGCTGGCCCGGCACCTGCTGCACCGGGTGCACGTGATCGAGCGGCTGCTGGTGAATCAGATCGACGTGCTGGAGACGATGACGCCGCAAGATTTCCTGCGAGTTCCGCGCCGCGCTGGCGCCCGCCAGCGGGTTCCAGTCTGTGCAATTCCGCGAGCTGGAGTTCCTGTCCGGCGCGAAGGACGCCGGCTTCATCCGGCGGTTCCGGTCGCTGACCGACGACGAGCGGCACCGCCTGGAGACGACGGCTCGCCGAACCGTCGCTGTGGGATGCCTTTACCGGCCTGCTCGCTTCCCGCGGGCTGCCCGTCGGCGACGACAAGCAGATCCTGTCCTCGCTGGTCAGCGTGGCCAGGGACCGGCCGCATCACGACGATCTCTGGCAGCTCGCGGAGGATCTGCTCACGCACGACGAACTGGCGGGCCTATGGCGGGCTCGGCATGTGCAGATGGTGGAGCGGCAGATCGGTACCAAATCCGGTACCGGCGGATCGACAGGCGCACCCTACCTGCACCGCCGGGTACCTATGCGTTATTACCCGCTGCTGTGGGAGTTGCGGGATTCGTTGTAGTGCCAGCCAGGGCGGCAGAGCTGCCGTTTTAAGGGGAGTGGAAGTCATGTCGGACCGCGTCGCGGACACTGCAGACATCGCGACAGTCAACTGCCAGACGGTGCCGGGCCAGCGCCGACGCAAGGACGCCTGCTGTCCGAGGCAGCGGCGTGCGCCGGCCAGGTACCAGGCGCCGGGGACGTCGCCAAGTGCCTGCAGGCCTATTACCGGCATGTGGCCGCGGATGATCTGAACGCGGCCGGCCCGGAACGGCTGGCTGCGGTCACCGCGCGGCATGTCGCGTTCGCGGAGAACCGGCCGCAGGGCCGGGCCCTGGTCGATGTCCGGCCGGGCGGCGAGGCAGTGCTTGACCCGCCTGCCGACGTCATCGACATCGTCACCGACGACATGCCATTCCTGGTCGACTCGATCACGATGGAGCTGGCCAACCACGGCCTGTCGGCCCGGCTAGTCGTGCACCCGCAGCTGCGGGTGCGGCGCGACGTTACCGGCGCGCTGCGCGAGATCGTCGGCCAGGTCGGCGCCGGCCCGGATGCAGCGGGCCGCCCAGCCGAGCCATGACGAGCTGGCCGAATCCTGGACTCACATCGAGATCCCGCCGCTGGCCGAGGGAGAGGCGGAGGTCATCACCGCGGACCTGCTCCGGGTGCTCGGCGACGTCCGGGTGGCGGTCGAGGACTACGCCAGGATGCGGAGCAAGGCCGTCGCGCTCGCCGACGAGGTGCTGGCACCAGAGGGCGAGGACGGCGGCGGCGCGGACTCCCCGGCCGAGATCGCCCGGCTGCTGCGCTGGCTGGCCGATCAGCACTTCACCTTCCTTGGCTACCGGGAGTACGACCTGGAGGCCGGTTCTGACGGCATGACGCTGAACGCGGTGCCGGGCACGGGCCTGGGCATCCTGCGGCATGACCGGCAGGGCCTGGCTCGTTCGCCACGCTGCCCGAGGAGGTAAAGGCGCGCGCGCTGGACCCGCAGCGGCTGATCGTCACCAAGGCGAACTCGCGGTCGACCGTGCACCGGCCGAGTTACCTGGACTATGTCGCGGTGAAGAAGCTATCGGCGGACGGCACGGTGACCGGGGAGTACCGGTTCCTCGGCCTGTATACGCACGCGGCCTTCTCCGAGACGATCAAGGGCATCCCGGTGCTGCGGCGCAAGCTGGCCGAGGTGCTTGCGCTGTCCGGCATGGCCGCCGACAGCCACGACGGCAAGGAAGTCGCCGAGGTGCTCGACTTCTACCCGCGCGAGGAACTGTTCATGACCTCGGTGGCGGACCTGGCCGCCATCGCGGCGGGAGTGCACGTGCTGCGGGAGCGGCGCCAGACCAAGCTGTTCCTGCGCAAGGACATCTACGGGCGGTACGTGTCCTGCCTGGTGTACCTGCCAAGGGACCGCTACACCACGCAGGTCAGGATGCGGACCCAGGACGTGATGCGGCGCGCCTTCGGTGCCGCCCAGATTGACTACAGCGTGCAGGTTGGCGAGTCCCCGGTGGCCAGGCTCCACCTGGTGGCCAGGGCCGAGCGCGGCGGCCAGCTGACCGACGCCGACCAGGCCCGAGCTGGAGCGGCAGGTGGCGGCCGCGGTCAGGTCCTGGGACGACGACCTTGCCGATGAGGCCGCGGCCGTGCTACGGGCCGCAGCGCAGCCGCAAGCTGATCACTCAGATCGGCGATGTCATCCCGGCTACCTACAAGACCGATGTGCCCGCTTCGGCGGCGATCAGCGACTTCAACAAGTCTCCGAGCTGCGCGAGTCCGGCCGGGACGTCGCGTTCGAGCTATGGGAGTCCGAGGGCTACGTCGGCGGCATCCCGATCGAGACGGACGACGGCGACGCCGACGTGGCCAGCGGCGGGAGGCGGCCAGCCGGGACGCGGGCGAGGTGTCGGGCGGCACGCTCTGGCTGGTCTGGACGGTGCTGGCCGGGACGCGGGCGGCGAGCGGGTCTGGCGACTGACGATCTACCGGACCGGCGGCCCGATCACGCTGACCGACGTGCTGCCGCGGCTGCAGCACATGGGCGTTGACGTGGTGGATGAGCATCCCTATGAATTCCCGGCCGCCGAGCCGTTCTGGATCTACGACTTCGGCCTGCGCCGCGCGCCGATCTCCGGGCACGGTGAGCCGGTCATGATCGGCCAGGTCGCCGAGCAGGTCGAGGGTGCGCTGGCGGCGTTGTGGGACGGCAGGATCGAGGACGACGGTTTCAACGCCCTGGTCCTGGACGCGCACCTGACCTGGCGTCAGGTCGTGATGCTGCGCGCCTACGCCAAGTACCTGCGGCAGGCCAACGTCACCTTCAGCCAGGACTACATCGAGAGCGTGCTGCGCTCCAACGCCTCGATCACCAGGCTGCTGGTCCGGCTGTTCGAGTCGAGGTTCGACCCGGCCAAGGCGGCCGGGGAAGCCGAGCGGAGCGAGGCCATCGCCGAGGAGGTGGCCGGTGCACTGGACAGCGTGGCCAGCCTGGACGAGGACCGCATCCTGCGGTCCTACCTGGGCCTGATCGCGGCGACACTGCGCACTAACTACTACAGCAGCGGCACGGGCCACGTTCCTTACCTGGTGTTCAAGCTCAACGCACAGCAGGTGCCAGACCTGCCTGCGCCACGGCCGCAGTTTGAGATGTTCGTGTACGCGCCCCGGTTCGAGGGCGTCCACCTGCGGTTCGCCAGCGTCGCGCGCGGCGGGCTGCGCTGGTCGGACCGGCGCGAGGACTTCAGGACCGAGATCCTCGGCCTGGCCAAGGCGCAGGAGGTCAAGAACTCGGTCATCGTGCCGTCCGGCGCTAAGGGCGGGTTCGTCTGCAAGCAGCTCCCCGACCCGGCCGACCGCGAGGCCTACCAGGCCGAGGTGCTGGCCTGCTACCGGATGTTCATCTCGGCGATGCTGGACGTGACCGACAACCTCGAGGCGGGTCACGTCGTACCGCCAGCGGACGTGGTCAGGCACGACGACGACGACCCTTACCTGGTCGTGGCCGCTGACAAGGGCACCGCCACGTTCTCCGACACTGCCAACGAGATCGCGACCAGCCGCGGTTTCTGGCTGGGCGACGCGTTCGCCTCCGGCGGCTCTGAGGGCTACGACCACAAGAAGATGGGCATCACCGCGCGCGGCGCCTGGGAGTCGGTTAAGTATCATTTCAGCACCCACGGGGTGAATGTCGATACCGACGACTTCACCGTGCTCGGTATCGGCGACATGTCCGGCGACGTGTTCGGCAACGGCATGCTGCTGTCGCCGCACATCAAGCTGGTCGCCGCCTTCGATCACCGGCACGTGTTCCTCGATCCCGATCCCGACCCGGCGGTGAGCTTCGCCGAGCGGCGGCGGCTGTTTGAGTTGCCGCGGTCGTCGTGGGCGGATTACGACCAGAGGATCATCTCGGCCGGCGGCGGGATCTGGCCGCGATCGGCGAAGTCCGTGCACCTGTCGCCGCAGGTCCGCGAGGTGCTCGGGCTCGGCGATCGGGAGACCGCACTGGCCCCCGATGCGCTGATCGCGGCGATGCTGGCCGCGCCTGTCGACTTGCTCTGGAACGGCGGGATCGGCACGTACGTCAAGGCGACCAGCCAGTCCAACGCCGATGTGGGGGACAGGTCGAACGACGCGGTCCGGGTCGACGCATCGGCGCTGCGCGCCAAGGTGGTCGGAGAGGGCGGCAACCTCGGCCTGACGCAGGAGGCGAGGGTTGAGTTCGCGCTGGCCGGCGGCCTGGTATGCACCGATTTCATCGACAACTCCGCCGGCGTGGACACCTCAGACCACGAGGTCAACATCAAGATCTTGCTGGATCGCGAGGTCCGCGCGCAGAACCTGACCGCCGACGGGCGCAACGAGTTGCTGCAGCAGATGACTGGCGAGGTCGCCGAGCACGTGCTTGAGCACAACTATCAGCAGAACCGCACGCTCGCCGCTGCCTGGGCGCAATCGGCCCAGATGCTGCACGTGCACACCCGCTACATCCGCAAGCTGGAACGGGACGGCAGGATCCGGCGGCGGCTTGACGTGCTGCCAGGAGACCGGGAGATCGCCGAGCGCAGGTCGGCGGGCACCGGCCTGGTGATCCCCGAGTTCTCCGTGCTGCTGGCGCACACCAAGATCTCGGCCGCGCAGGAAGTGCTGGCATCCGCGCTGCCCGACGACGTGTACCTGCGGCACGTGCTGGTCGACTACTTCCCGACTCCGCTGCGGCAGCGCTACGCCGACCGGATGCGCGACCACCGGCTGCACCGGGAGATCATTACCACCTCGGTCGTCAACGATATGGTCGACCGGTCAGGCATCACCTTTGCCTTCCGGCTGAACGAGGAGACCGGTGCCTCCATACCGGAGATCACCGCGGCCTGGCTCGTGTCCCGCGCGGTCTTCGATATGCCCGGCTTCTGGGCCAAGGTCGAGGCGCTGGACGGGCAGGTCGACACCGGGTTGCAGATCCTGGCCATGCTGGAAGGGCGAAAGCTCACCGAGCGGGCGGCTCGCTGGCTGCTGGCCTTCCGGCGGCCGCCGTTCGACGTGCAGGCCACGATCGACTTCTTCGGCGCGGGCGTGCTGACGGTCGCGACGGGGCTGCCAGGGATACTGGCCGGACGAGATCTGGCCGGGTTCGGCGAGCGCCGCGAGGTCTACGCCTCGCGCGGCGTGCCAGCAGACCTGGCCGACCGGATCGCCGCGATGGTGCCCGCTTACTCGGCGTTCGACATCGTGGACATCGCCCGCGGCACCGGCAGGTCGGTCGAGGAGACCGCTGAGGTCTACTTCGACCTGGCCGACAGGCTGCAGATCGCCAGGCTGCGCGACATGATCACGGCGTTGCCGCGCGACGACAGGTGGAACACCATGGCCAGGGGCGCGATCCGTGACGATCTCTACGCGGCGCACGCGGCGCTCGCCAGGGACGTGCTGACCGTGACCTCCTCCGGCAGCCCGGAGGAGCGACTGGCCGTCTGGGTGTCTCGCAACGACCTGGCCGTGCGCAGGGCGACGCAGACGCTGACTGAGATCTGGGAGAGCAACGCGTTCACCGTCGCCACGCTGTCGGTCGCGGTCCGCGCCGTCCGGACGCTGGTGGCCACCGCCACACTGCCTGCCTGAGCCGACCGATCGAGGAGGGGCCACGCCATGAGCAGCGGCAGCATGCGGCACTGGCCGCCGAACCAGCGGGGTCAGGCTGACTGCCCGCACCGTGGTTGCGGCGCTGGTGCTGGGCTTCGGGTTCACCGGCTGCGGGCTGGTCGGCGCCGTCCACAAGGTGCGCCGACACCGTGCACGCCAATTCCTCCGTCATCGACCTGTTCACCGCCAAGCTGAAGTCGGGCCAGCCGACGCAGTTCCAGGTGACGTACGTGACCACGGGAAGTAGTCCTTCGAAGATCATCTACGCGGTCCAGCCGCCGCATGACCTCGCCTTCAGCGACTCGGCGACAGGACCTGGCGCGCCGGGCCAACCAGGCCAGGCTGATCGTGAACTCAGCCGGGGTGTTCGGCTGCACCCTGGCCTTCGCCAAAGCCAGCTGGTCGTGCGAGAAGGTGCCAAGGACGCAGGCCGCCGCGCAGGAGAAGATCCTCAACTTCTACACCCCGGCGCACTGGGTGTCGTTCCTCAAGGAGTTCTCACTGGCCGCCGGATTTGCCGGGGACAAGATCTCGACGTCGACGATCACCGTCCATGGCTTCACCATGAGCTGCGTCGACTTCGTCGCTTCCGGCGTCCCTGGCAAGAGCAAGATCTGCACGACCGCCCAGCACCTGCTCGGCTACGTCAACGTGGCGAGCGAGTCGACGGCGTTCGAGATCATCTCGTATTCCACGGCACCGTCGGCCGGCGCGTTCCGGCTGCCGCGGGCGCCAAGGTCACCGTGGTCAAACTGCCGAAGAATGGCGCCAGGTAGCGGGTCGCGCCAATGCTGTCTGGCGCGTCAGTCAGCATCCGGAAACAGTTGCATCGTCGTCTCGCGTAGGCTGCTCTCATGGCCACCGACTCCGCTAACGAGATCTCCGCGCTCGCGGCGACTCTCGCCAGTGTAGAGGCGGTTCTCGACCTAGGCGCGATGGGAAAGGAAGCCGACGCGCTGCGCGAGCGCTCGCTCGATCCCGGGCTGTGGGAAGACCAGGAGCAGGCCCAGGAGGTCACCAGGCGGCTGTCCTATCTCGACGCCGAGCTGGCCAGGCTGGACGCCTTGCACAGCCGCCTGGACGACACCGGCGTCATGTTCGAGCTGGCCGAAAGCGAGCACGACGAGCCGACCAGGGCGGAGGCCGAACGGGAGCTGGCGGCGCTGCGCAAGGAGATCGACACGCTGGAGATCAGGACCTTGCTGAGCGGCGAGTATGACGCCCGCGAGGCCCTGATCAGCATCAATGCCGGCGCCGGCGGAGCGGACGCGGCCGACTGGACCGAGGGGCTGCAGCGGATCTACCTGCGCTGGGCTGAGCGGCACGGCTACTCGACCGAGGTCTACGACACGTCCTACGCGGAAGAGGCCGGGATCAAGTCGACCACGTTCGCGGTCAAGGCGCCGTACGCCTACGGCACGCTACGCGGCGAGCACGGGACCCACCGGATGGTGCGGATCTCCAAGTACGACAACCAGGGGCGCCGGCAGACCTCGTTCGCCATGGTGGACGTGCTACCGGTAGTCCAGCAGGTCGATCGCATCGATATCCCTGAGGACGAGATGCGAATCGACGTGTTCCGCTCCAGCGGCCCTGGCGGTCAGGGCGTGAATACCACCGACTCGGCGGTCAGGATCACTCACCTGCCCACCGGCATCGTGGTGTCCTGCCAGAACGAGCGGAGCCAGATCCAGAACAAGGCCACCGCGATGGCCGTACTGCAGTCCAAGCTGCTGGAGCGCAAGCGCGAGGAGCAGGCGGCCAAGATGAATGAGCTGCGCGGCGACGGCGGCCGGAGCTGGGGGACGCAGATCCGCAACTACGTCCTGCATCCTTATCAGAACATCAAGGACGTCAGGACTGGCTACGAGACCGGCAACACCGCGGCCGTCATGGACGGCGAGATCGACGACTTCATCGAGGCCGAGATCCGCTGGCTGAGGACCCAGGGCCTGTAGGCAGGTCCGGCCAGAATGCGCAGGCTAGTGCCCTAGGTGCATCGCGGCTACCGTCAGCAGGGCCAGCACGAGCAGAACCGCCGCGATCAGCTGAACGCTCATGCCGTGGCTGTGCTGGTGGACCTGCGCGCGGGCCGCACGGCAGGTCGCGCATCGACCTTCCGCTACCGGCCCAGCGCACTGGGCGCAGATCAGGTGCTCGCAGCTCATCCGACTCCTACCGGGCTCGGTGGTCGCTAGGCTACTTCGTCGATGTTGGACGTTCCAGGCCAGTTTCCCCCCTAGACTGGCCCGAGGCCAAACCGGGGCAGGTGAGAAGTCCCGGCAACCATGTCAGTATCTCGTCTACCACGTGTGATGGGCCAGTGATCCACTTCGATAACGTCACCAAGACGTACGCGAATCAGGGCCGACCGGCCCTGGAGAACGTGAACCTAGATGTCGAGAAGGGCGAGTTTGTCTTTCTTGTGGGTCCGTCCGGCTCCGGCAAGTCCACCTTCCTCCGGCTTGTGCTGAAAGAGGAGCGCCCCACCGCGGGCCGGATTCACGTGGCGGGTAAGGACCTTGCCCGGCTGACGAACTGGAAAGTGCCGCACCTCCGCCGCCGGATCGGCTGTGTCTTCCAGGATTTCCGGCTGCTGCCGAACAAAAACGTCTATCAGAACATTGCCTTCGCGCTTGAGGTGATCGGCAAGCCGCGCCGGTTCATCAGGAAGGTCGTGCCCGAGGTCATCGACCTGGTTGGCCTGGAAGGCAAGCGGGACCGCATGCCCGATGAGCTGTCCGGTGGTGAGCAGCAGCGGGTGGCCATGGCCAGGGCGTTCGTCAATCGGCCCATGATCTTGCTGGCTGATGAGCCCACCGGAAACATCGACCCCGCCACGTCCATCGGCATCATGAAAGTGCTCGACCGGATCAACCGGACCGGCACGACCGTGGTGATGGCAACGCATGACGCTGCCATCGTCGACTCCATGCGCAAGCGAGTCATCGAGCTTGAGTACGGCAAGGTCGTCCGTGACCAGTCCCGCGGGGTCTACGGCCAGGCCTACTGACCGCCCCGAGACGGATAACAAGAGGATTCAGCGCTATGCGTGCCCAGTTTGTCTTGCATGAGGTGTGGATCGGCCTTCGCCGGAATCTGACGATGACAGTGGCGCTGGTGGTTGTCGTCGCGATCAGCCTGTCGCTGCTGGGCACCGGGTTGCTGTTCGTCAAGCAGGTTGATAACACCAGGACGTACTGGACGAGCCGGGTCGAGCTTTCTGTGTACCTGTGCACCCAGTCTGACCTTGGCGGTAGCTGCGCCAAGAACGGAGCCGTCACCGATTCCGAGGTCCAGGCGATCCAGCAGGAACTGAGCGGCAACAAGTATGTCCGGTCCGCCGTATTCGTCTCGGCGGATGCGAACTACCAGCAGTTCAGGACGGAGTTCCCGCCCAACTCGCCGTTCGTCAAGTACACGACCAAGGGCCAGATCCCTGCCTCGTTCGAGATCAGGCTGCGGAACACTGAGACCGACGCCCTGCCGGTCAGCAGGTGGTCAACGGCTATCCCGGCGTCTCAGAAGTGGTGGACGACTCTGCCATCCTCGGCGGGTTTCTACAAGCTGCTCGACGGCGCCGGAACGCGGTCGTCATCATCGCCATCTTCCTGCTGGTCGCCGCCATCTTGCTCGTGGCCAACACGATCCGGCTGTCGGCGTTCAACCGGCGCCGGGAGACCAGCATCATGCGGCTGGTCGGTGCCTCGAACTTCTACGTGCAGCTGCCCTTCCTGGTCGAGGGCATGATCGCTGGCCTGATCGGCTGGCTGGTGGCGACCGGCCTGCTGGTGCTGGTGAAGGCGCTGATGCTGAACAGCCTGCAGCGCCTGTTCCCCTACGGGGTCCCGCTCCGTACTGCCGACGTGGTGGAGGTGATCATCGTGGCGTTGATCACTGGCCTGCTGATCTGCGGCAGCACCTCGTTCCTGACGCTCCGGCGTTACCTCCGCGTCTGACAGCTAGAATCAGCGAGCTGTGGCAGCGGAACAGGGCAAGAAGATCATTGCCAGTAACCGGCGAGCCCGGCACGACTACGCCATCGAGGACGTTGTCGAGGCCGGGCTGGTGCTGACCGGAACCGAGGTGAAGTCCCTGCGGGAGGGCCGGGCCAACCTCGCCGACGGCTTCGGCCAGATCTCTGATGACGAGATCTGGCTACACAACGTCCACATCCCGCAGTACATCCAGGGCACCTGGACCAACCACGAGCCACGGCGGATACGTAAGCTGCTGCTGCACCGCAAGGAGATCGACAAGCTCGCCCGCTCGATCAGGGAGCAGGGGCTCACTCTCGTACCGCTGTCCTTGTACTTCAAGGACGGGAAGGTCAAAATCGAGCTAGGGCTAGCGCGAGGCAAGCGCAGCTACGACAAGCGGCAAGACCTTGCCAAGCGGGATGCTGCGAGGGAGATCGAGCGGCATTTCCGGCGGCGGAGATAGCGTCGTGACGGATACGCTCCGCTCCGGTAATGACAGTGGCCCGCGTGTCGGGGCGCACCGCGCTCCTCGGACTTCCTCGCCGGTGCGGCGATCCCAGGCCAGCAAGGCAGGGGACAAAGGCAAATCCGGGGTATTCGGGGTGGGCACTCGGTCACGGAACATGCTGGCTCGGACGTCCGCTGTTGTCCTGCTGGGCGCGGTTGTCGGCGCAGGGCTCATCAAGCCTGGCGTGTCGTCGCCCGAGCCGACGGTCACCAATTTCCTGCTCGCCTGGGAATCCAGGAACTACCTGGCCGCTGCCGAACTGACGACTGGGCCGCCCGCGGTTGTCGCGACCGCGCTGGCGGATGCGTATCAGCGGCTGGATGCCAGCGACCTGAACCTGGCGATGAAGAGCGTGAGGCAGGAGGGCAAGAACGCCACCGCTCAGTTCAACGCGTCGATCGATCTCGGCGGGAGCGGGCATACCTGGTCATATCAGGGTAACTTCGGGCTGCGGGACACACGCAAGGGCTGGCGCGTGGTGTGGAGTCCGTCGGTCATCGTGCCAGGAATGAGCGACCATGAGCAGCTTGCGGTGGTGAGCTCGCTGCCGGGGCGCGCTCCGCTGCTCGACTCCTCTGGGCAGTCGCTGCTCGTCGATTCGCTGGCTTACAAGATCGGCGTCATTCCGAGGATGGTGGCCAACCCGGTGGTCACAGCAGACATGCTCGGGGCGGCGACGGGCATTCAGCCTAGCCAGATCGAGGGCCAGATCCAGTCGGCCATCCAGCAGGGTTTCCTGTCCTTGATGGTTTTGTCGCCCGGCGACTATGCGGCGCGAGCTGCCCGGCTCGCCAAGATCCCAGGCGTGGTTGTCCGGCCTGCGCGGTTGCGGCTGTTTCGCAGCATCGCGCCGGACGTGGTCGGCCAGGTGGGTACCGAGATCGCGAGCGTGCTGCGTACCAACGGGGTGCCGTACCGGCCGGGCACGACTGTCGGGCTGTCAGGGCTGGAGCAGACGTACCAGCGGCAGTTGACCGGCACCGCGACCACCACGGTCGTCCTGCAGGGTGCTACCGGGGCGTGGGTTTCGCTGCACGGGTGGGACGGCGACAAGGGCACGCCGGAACGCACGACGCTGAACGCGAGTATCCAGGTCGCGGCCAGCAGGGCCCTCGCTGGCGTGCCAGGGTCGGCGGCGATCGTGGCAGTACAGGCCAGCACCAGCAAGATCCTCGCGGTGGCCAGCCGCACCGCGGGCAGATTGCCTGCGGTCGACCCGCTGGCGGGCAAGTACCAGCCTGGCCAGGCGTTCACCATCGTGTCGTCTGCTGCGGTCATCCAGGCCAAGGGCACCAAACCCGCGGCGCCGTTGACCTGCTATCAGCGCAACCTCAACGTGGTTAATGACCCGCCGCAGCAGCTGCTGGGTGCTAAGGCCACCTTCATGCGGGATTTCGCCGATCAGTGTTCGACGGCATTCGCCGGGCTCTCGCAGTGGCTCACGCCTAGCCTGCTCGCCGACGCGGGCGGTGGCTTCGGGATTGGCGTCGGTGCCTGGTCGCTGCCGGTCAGCGACTACAACCCGGGGCAGGTCTCGACCGCCAGCAGCGGCCTCGCCGCCGCCATGGCGGGCACCGGCGGAGTGCAGGTCAGCCCGGTCGGCATGGCACTGGCAGCAGCGGTCGTCGACTCGGGCAAATGGCATGCGCCGTCACTGGTCAGCGACCAGCCCGACCCGGCATCCTCGCCGCGCACGGTGGAAAGCCAGCAGGTGCTAGCCGAGCTCAGGGAACTGATGCAGCAGTCTGCCGCTCACGGTCAGAACAAGGTGGCAGACATCGACGGCGACGTCTACGCGCAGTCCGGCAACGCGCCGGACGGCCGCAAGCTGCGGATCAGCTGGTTTGTCGGCTACCAGGGTGACATCGCGTTCGCCGTGGTCGAGCTGACCAAGTCGGCGGCAGGCTCGGCGGCGCCGCTGGCGGGCCGCTTCCTGCGGAATCTCCAGACTGGATCCTGACCAGTTCATGAATACTCTTTTAGTCACTCCAAGCAACCTTATGGTTACCCAGCGGCGTCTTTCCTAGTGACTGGGGTGCCGCTCGGGGGGTTGCGGCCCAGTCGTCGTGATGAGAACCGGGCCTCATCTCGGGGGAGGCCCGGCCTTTGAGACCGGCCCCGACCCTGCCGGTCAGGCCCCCGTGGGTGCACTTCGGCCACCGCCAGCGCTCACGGGGGCATTCTCATCACTTTCTGATGGATGCCCGATGGGGACCGCGCTCTGCGGACAGCCCGTCGGGCATTCTGCGCTCATAGCGGCTGGCCTTAGGTTCGCCCTGGCGGGCATAGATCGGGTACCTTAGCTGGTACAACTCAAGAGGGGGTGACTGGCTTCGACTTCGGTAGTTGATCCAGGGGAAGCGGGTCGAGGACGGCGGACATAACCTCGTTAACACTGTGACCGCAAACTAATAAGTGCCAACTCAACGCGCACTCGCCTCGCCCTCGCGGCCTAATAAACCGCTAGAGCACTAAGAGGCTGTCAGCCCGGGAGCGCCTCCGGCCCGGTGCCTGGCATCAGCTAGGAGGATCCACCTGTTAGCCCGGTCGCGGGGCTAACAGGGACACCAAACAGCGGCTGAGCCTGTCGGCAGCTTGCCTGCGAGACTGCCGGGGCTGAGAAAAGCGCAGCAGAGCTGCACCCGGAGAAGCCCTGGTGATGTACTGAAGGACGCGGGTTCGATTCCCGCCACCTCCACCTGATGTGACTCGGTATGACCGGGTTCTGCACAATGCCCGGGCCACGTTGTGGCCCGGGCATTTGCCTGGGTGCTGACGCTGCTCGCTCCCGCTATTTCTTGACCGCGGCGTTGATGTTGGTGACCGGAGTACCAGGCTGCACGCTGACCTGCTTGGCGGTCTTGGCGGAGGCCGCGGCCCGCCACCATTGGGTCAGGTATCCGGAGGCGCCGCAGCCGGAGCTGAACTGGACCAGGTACTGACCAGGCGTCACGTCCGCGATGCCGTAGGACCCGTCGCTGCCGGTGACGGCGTAGATCGGAGTCTGGCCCGCGCCAGGAGGCGCCGCCGCCACACAGACACCAGCCAGCGGTTTGCCAGCGGCGGTCACGGTCCCGGCGATCGAGCCGTCCGAGCTCAGCGTGGTGGCCGTCAGCAGGTTGATGGTCCCGGCGGTGACTGTCACCGCCTCGGCGGTCAGCTCTGTCTGACTGTCGGGGTACCACTGCGGGGCGAGGTCCGGCGCGCCGATGCCGCAGGCAGGATCACCGAGGAACACCTGATATCGTCCGGCCGGCAGGTTGGAGATCGTGTAGCTGCCGTTGGCGATGGTCGTGGTGATGCCGCCGTTGACTCCGCCGACCTGCTGTGCCAGCACGCATACGCCCGGCTGCGCAGCCGCCGGCGACTCGCCGAGCACGGTACCCCGCACCGATCCGCCAGCTGGTATCACCGCATTGACGGTGGTCAGGCGCGACGCGGTGACCGCTGCCAGCTTCGGCGCGATCGCGTTGGCCAGGCCGCTGGTGCCGCTGCCGCAGGGCGACAGGTCCAGTTCGTACCGGCCGGTGTTCAGCCCCTTGATCGTGTAATGACCGCCCTTGTTGGTGATGGCGCCACCGGACACGTGAGGCTGCGAGACGTTCTGCGCGAAAACGCAGACGTTGCGGGCTGGCTCGCCGTTGGTCTTCGTGACCTGTCCGGCGACTGTGCCGCCGACAACCACCGCGCTGTCGATGTGGCGATGAATTCGGCCGGCTTGCACCGTCACGTTGGTCGCGCGGGCGGGGCTCGGCTGATCCTTGTACCACTCCGTCGCATAGCCGCTGCTGAGGCAGTTGGGCTCGAAGACGACCTGATAGGAGCCCAGTGGCATGCCGGTGATCTCGTACTGGCTGCCGAAGACGAAGATAAAGGCCGACAGCGATCGGGCAGCGCCGGAGACGCCGCTGAGCTGCATGCAGGCGCCCTGCAGATTGTGGCCGCTCTTCGACTTCAGGTGGCCGGAAATGCCGCCTGCTCTCGGCAGCACCGCGTCAATGCCAGTGACCGCGCCGGATGCCGCGGACACCAGCGCCGCGGTGTTCTCGCTGGCCTGCGACCTGAACCACTGCGCCGCGAGGTCGGCGTTGTTGCCGCAGCCGGGACCGAAGCCGACCTGGTACTGGCCGGGGGCCAGGTTGGCCAGCTCGTACCGCCCGCCGGAACTGGCGGTGCCACCGTACTCGATCCCGCCCGGCGAGATGGCGAGGGCGCAGATGCCGCTGAGCTTGGCGCCTGTGCTGCTGGTCACCGTGCCGGAGATCGTGGGGCCCGGCTGCATCGCCGCGTCGATCCCGGTGAGGTCGGCCGCGGCGGCCACGACGATGTCCTGCGGGAACAGCACGCTGGTGTTGTCGTAACCCTGCGGCGCGTAGCTGCCGGTATTGCCGCAGCCGCCGCCGAACTGCACCTCATAGGTCCCGGCCGGGAGCTGGTTCACCGAGTAGCTGCCGAGCGGCTGCCGTGCCGTCTCGACCTGCTCGACAGGCTCGTTGTCTTGCAGCAGGTCAACGCAGATGCCGGCGATCGGCAGGTGGCTCTGCGCGCCGGTTACGATGCCGGAAATGATCGCACCGGTGGGCAGCGCGACGTCGATACCGGACGCGGTGACCCCGCTCGTCACTGTGACGTTGCTCGGATAGTTGGCGCCTACGTAATTGCCGTTGTTCCCGCAGCCTGCCTGGACAGCCACGGCATAGGAGCCTGCCGCGAGGCCCTTCATCACGTAGTTGCCGGCCGCGTCGGTAACGGCGAGTCCGCCGTCGCCCAGGCCGTTGAGCTCTTGCACGATCACGCACATGCCGCCGAGCTTGACCGACGGATCGGCGGCACTGGTCACGGTGCCCTTGATGGTGCCGCCCAGCTGCATAACCTCGTCGATGTTCGTGACGGTCTCTGGTGGCTTGATCACGATGGTGGCCGCCGCCTGGAAGTTCTGGGTTCCCGGCCAGAGCGTCGGAGCATAATTGGCGTTATTGCACGGGGCGAAACCCAGCTGGTACGACCCCGCAGGAATGCCGCGGACGTGGTAGACACCGGCACGGGATACTGCGCCGAATACCGGCAGCCCGTTGCTGGAGATAGCGTTGTTACTCAGCAGCGGGTCGACGCAGATGCCGTTGAGCTTCTTGCCCTCTGGCCCGGTCACGGTACCGGAGATCTCACCGCCCCGTCGCAGGACAGCGTTGATGCCCGATGTTGTCTTCGCTGCTCTGACGCGCACCGGCGTGGGGTTGTTGACGGTGTCCTTGCCCTTGTACACCTGGGCCAGCCAGTTGCCCGTGCTGCCGCAATGCGCTATGAAGATCACCTCGTAGGTGCCTGGCGGCAGCCTGCCGATCGTGTACCGCCCGGCGGTACTGGTCGCTGCTTCCCCGAAGCCGCCCGTCGGCCCGGTGGCCCCGGCTTCGACGCAGATACCAGCCAGACCCTTGCCTGCCGGGCTGGTGACAATGCCGCTGATTCGCCCGTGTTTGGCGGTCGCGCCGCTGGCAGGCTGCGCAGCGCCGGAGACCTTGGCGGGTCCGACTAGCGAGCGCAGCACGGCGCTTGGATTGGTCGGATCGGCGGACCTGCTGCCGAACGGGTCGGCGGCTATCTGGCTGGCCTGGTCCCGCGGATCGGCCGCGCTCGGCCAGGCCAGACCGCTGCTGGCGCCGACCGGATACAGCGTGACCGGGCGGACTGGCTGTAGCTGCAAGCCAGAAACGACCACAGAGTTTGACTGACCGCGGTCAATGGTGTCGCCGTACCACTCGGGCAGGTAAGGAGCGGCCGGATCGCAGCTGCGGTAGTGCAGCTGGTACCTGCCGGGCCGCAGCCCAGACAGCAGGAACTGGCCAGCCTGCCTGGTCACTGCCGACTTCTGGCCGGCCGGGCCGTAGGCGGTCACGCAGATGCCGGCCAGCGGCGTTCCGGCAGCCGTCTCGGCAATGCCGGTAATCGAGCCGCCGGACTTGGCGGTCATCTCGCGCGCACGCTGATCGGCGCGCAACTGGGCCGCGGACAGCGGCAGCTTCGCAGCGGCCGGGGTGTGGCTTCCGGCCGCCCCTGCCACCGTCGAGCCCGCAAGCGCGGGACCTGCCGCCGCAGTCGCACCGAGCATGCAAATCGCTGCAATTGCTGCGGTGATGGCACTGCGGAACGGCGTGCTGAGACCCACGTCGCTGACCCCCGTTGCAAGTTCAGAATTCGTCAGACTGCAATGCGCGGTGAGAGCATAGACCGCACTCGCGGCGATTAAATAGCTTGCCGAACCAAATAGCAGGCAGATAGTTATGATCCGCCGCAGACCACGATTTTCCGCGGGCCTGCAGCGGGCACCAGGAGGCCGCACGTGCCGGAACTGCCGCAGCCAATTGCCCGCCGTCGGTTCCTCGATCGCCACGCCGAACATGGACCGGCTGGCGGCGGGCGGGCTGCGGTACAACCGGTTCCACGTCACCTCGATCTGCTCCTCGACGAGGGCCGCCTTGCTCAGCGGGCGTAATCACCCACGCGGTCGGGATGGGCATGACGATGGAGACGCCGCTCGGCTTTCCTGGCTACACCGGCCGGATCCCGAAGTCGGCCGCGCTGCTGCCACGGCTGCTGCGCGATTGCGGCTACAGCACGATGGCGGCCGGCAAGCGAGGACCTGGCTGATCAGGCAATCCGGATGGTGCTCGACCAGCGGCAGGCGACGGAGGACAAGCCGTTCTTCTGCTACCTCGCGGTTGGCGCGGCTCATGCCCCGCATCAGGTACCGCGGGAGTGGATCGAGCAGTATGCCGGCGCCCTCGACCACGGCTGGGAGTCAGAGCGCGCCGCGGCCTTCGCGCGCCAGCGTGCGGCCGGCCTCGTGCCGGCTGAGACGATCCTGACCGGCAGGCCCGGCTGGGTGCCGGACTCCGACGTCCTGCCGGCCGACGAGCGGCGGCTCTTCGCCAGGAGCCGCACGCGTGGCTCGGCCGGCCGGAGGAGGTGTCAGAGTCGCTACGCCATCTGGATGAACTGGGCGGTCACCTGGCCTTCAACCATTACCCGTGGGGCTGGGCGTGGGCAGGGAACACGCCGCTGCAGTTGTGGAAGCGCTACGCCTGGCTCGGCGGGGTGCGACGCCGCTCATCGTGGCCTGGCCTGGCCGGATTGCCGGGCCTGGCGAGATCAGGGATCAGTTCTGCCACGCGGTCGACGTGTTCCCCACGGTCCTTGCCGCCGTCGGTATCGAGGCGCCGCGCATCGTGGACGGGGTAGCGCAGCAGCCGGTTGACGGCGCGAGCATTGCGGCCACGTTCGGCGACGCCACGGCGGCCAGCCCGCGGCGGACCCAGTACTTCGAGATGCACGGCTCGCGCGGCATCTACCACGACGGCTGGAAGGCGACTACTGACTACGTATCTCCGCTGTTCGGCGAGCGCAGGCACCTCAGCGGCAGCCACGACCTGGACGAAGACCGGTGGTCCTTGTTCGACCTGGAGTCGGACTTCGCTGAGGCTCAGGATCTGGGTGCCGCCGAGCCACGCCGGCTGACGGCGCTGCGAGAGCTGTGGTGGGCCGAGGCCGGGCGCAATCAGGTGCTGCCGCTGTGGGAAGGCCCGGCGTCGCGCACTCCGCTGCACCCCGGCGAGTACCCGCCGCCTTTGTCGGCCAGCTACGTGCCTGGCGGCGGCGGGATCTGCGAGGCGCAACTCCCGCAGCTGCTGGGCGGGTTCAGTGCACTGGCCGAGATCGAGATTCCGGTCGGCGCGCCTGTGCAGGGGTCATCTGCGCGCTGGGCGACCTGAATGGCGGGTGGTCGTTCTACCTGGTCGACGGGCGCCCGGTCAGCACGCTTGTCTCGTTCGGCAGGTCCAGCCGGGTAGCCGCCGCTGAGCCAGTGCCGGCCGGTGCTCACCAGGTGACTGTCAGGCGTCGCGGTCGCGGAGGCCAGGCATGACGGGCCCGCCA
This sequence comes from uncultured Actinomycetota bacterium, assembly GCA_963767215.1. Classification (GTDB taxonomy): domain Bacteria; phylum Actinomycetota; class Actinomycetes; order Streptosporangiales; family Streptosporangiaceae; genus JAJYUU01. Next base: position 96,204 of record CAVYDE010000005.1, on the reverse strand, counting down.
TGTTCCCGGCGCTGGCGACCGCGGGCGCCAGGATGCTGATTGGCCGGGACGGCGGGCTGCCGTTCAACGACGATTACGAACCACCGTTCCCGTTCACCGGGGTGCTGCGGCGGGTGGTGCTGCGAAGCGGAGCGGGCGCGGATCCGCTGACCACGGCGGAGCGCGTCAACCTGGCGGCGCGCGGCGACTGAAACCCGGTCGTCCGAGGGCTACCGGCAGCAGGGCGGTGCTGCCAGCTATCAGTCCGCACCTGCCCGCTGGCTCAGCGCGCCGACGAGCGCGGCGAAGTCAGCTCCCATCTGGTTCAGCGTCTGCGCTGCGCCACCGGTCTTGAACTCGCGCTGGAACTGCTTGCTGGAGGTGGCTTGGCCGAGCACGGCGAATTCAACCGTCGCCTGGCTGGCCTGGTACTCCAGATCACCGGCGGCGCTGGCTGCCCCGGCCGGCACGTGGATGCCTTCCAGTGCGTTCTCAACCCCTGCGCTGAAGGCGCTGAAGTCAGATCCGATGTTGTCCAGTTCGAGGCCGATGCAGTGGTGGTCACCACCGCACCTGGCGGCGGCGGCATCGGCGGTGTCGACTGCCTGCTGGAGGGCGACGTAGGCCTGGTGCAGCTTGACGAGGGTCGTGGCCGGAGAATGCGAAGAACCAGGCGGCACTGCGGGCGACGGCCGGAGGGACCCGCTGGCGGCGCCTGCCTGGCTAGCGTCGTTAGCGGCCAGGCCGGCGACGGCCGCGATATACCCTGCCGTCAGCAGGACGCCGCTGGCCAGGCAGGCCGCGACGATCACCTTGGCCCGTCCCGTCAGTACCAGGATCCAGGGATCGGCGGGCTCCTGGCTGGCGGGCTCCGGATTGGCCGGTTCCTGGCTGGCGGGCTCCTGGTTGGCCGGCCGGTCGCCGAGCAACCCGGTCGGGTACTGCGCCGTCAGCAGCAGCGCGTAGCCGTTGTAGCGCGCATTGAAGCGAACGGCCGCCGCGATCGCCTGATAGAGCGAGGCGGGGATACGGCCGCCGACCAGCACGATCAGCCAGTTGACGACGGACCAGAGCAGTAGTCCGGCCGCCGTCAGCAGGTTGATCAAGGCCGCTGGCAATACCAGGATCAATCGGAATGCCACGGCTGCCCGGTTCAGCCTCACCGGCTTGGTGTACAGCCGGACCGGATAGTCGGCGTCCCCGAAGGAGAACGGCGGATACGCGTCGGTCAGCAGCAGCAGGTATGCCGTGACGCGGGTTTGCCAGCGCAGGAAGCCAGTCAGGTACTCGCCGGCGAACTGCGGTAGCCGTCCGGTCACGAGCGCAAGGCACCAGCCGGCTACCGCGATGACAAAGCTCACCACGCCGATGAACGCAAGCACCGTCAGGTGCGGAACTGCCAGGATGAGCCGGACCAGAACGGTGGCCCGGCGCTGTCGCGCCGGGCCGGCGAAACCGACAAGAACCGGCGCCAGCGCGTACGGGTCATCGGCGGGTGACTGCTGGCCGCCGGGCCAGGCAGGGCCAGCCTGCGGCGCGGGGATCTCGGTCAAGCGGTGCTCCGTGTCGGCGAGGCAAACTCAGTGTCCGATGGATACGGGCGGCGGTCCAGTGCGGTGCCGAGTACTGACAGATATTAGGCTGTATGACGATCTTTGTCGCTAGACCGCACACCCGTCTGGACACCTGCCCGGGCCTGGCCTAGCATTGACTGTATGGTCAGTCAGTCACGGTTCCCGCTTGCCCCGCTTGACCCCGCAGGCGTGCACGATGCACTCAAGCCATTCGGCGAAAGCCGGATGCTGCCAAGCCCCGCCTACGTCGACCCGGCCGTATTTGGCTGGGAACAAAAGCACTTCTTCGGCGGTGGCTGGAGCTGTGTCGGGTTCAGCGCTGAGCTGGCCGATCCAGGTGACCAGCGGGCGGTGCGGATCGGCGAGGGCAGCGTGCTGCTGACCCGCGATGACGAAGGCCGGCTGCACGCGTTCGCCAACTTCTGCCGCCACCGTGGGCACGAACTGCTGCCGTGCGGTGGTTCGGCGCAGCGCCAGTCGATCGTCTGCCCCTACCACTCCTGGGCCTACGGCCTGGATGGCGAACTCAGGTCGGCCAAGGGGTTCAAGGGCACATCCGGCTTCGAGGAAGCCCGCTGGGGCCTGGTCGCGCTGCCGGTCACGGACTGGCACGGCCTGATCTTCGTGGACGGCGGAGGCTCCGCCGGGCCGCTGGAGCCCGCGCTCGCCGAACTCGACGCGCTGATCGCACCGTACGAGCCGGAGCGCCTGGTCATCGCCGGCCGGCACAACTATGACGCCGGCGCGAACTGGAAGATCCTTACCGAGAACTACCACGAGTGCTACCACTGCCCGATGATTCACCCCGAACTCTGCAAGGTCAGCCCGCCCAAGAGCGGTGAGAACTATCAGGCCGCCGGGCCGTGGGTAGGCGGCTGGATGGACCTGCGTGACGGAATGACCACCATGTCGCTGGACGGCACTAGCCTGGGTGTGCCGCTGCGCGGCCTGGATGCGGTTGGCCTGCGCACCGTTATCTACGTCAACATCTTCCCTAACGTGCTGCTCAGCCTGCACCCGGACTACGTGATGACGCACCGGCTGACGCCCCTGGCGGTGGACCGTACGATGATCGAGTGCACCTGGGCGTTCGCGCCCGAGGCGCTCGATCGGCCAGATTTCGACCCCGGGTACGCCGTCGAGTTCTGGGACATCACCAACCAGCAGGACTGGGGCGCGTGTGAGTCGGTGCAGCGTGGGCTGAGCTCGGCGCACGCCGTGGCCGGACCGCTCTCCCCGGACGAAGATGCGGTCTACCAGTTCGTTACCAGGGTCGCGCGCGGATACACGGGCCAGCCGGTCTGGACAGCCGAACACCAGGCCACGCCGGTCGGCTAGCACCCGGCGCGGACAATCGGGTGGATGGCGTGACCGTGCTCGGCCCGGGCTTGCGGCATATCTGCGGGACCTTCGACGTTGTGAGATTCTGCTACCGGCACGCCGTGTGCCGACCCACTCAATTGGCAGTTGCATCCCGACTGTGAGGACATCGACGTGACTCTGCGTGACATTCCCGTGAACACCCTCACCGGCCAGCCGTCGTCACTCGGCGAACTGGAAGGCAAGACGCTGCTCGTTGTCAACGTCGCATCCAAGTGCGGGCTGACTCCGCAATACACCGGGCTCGAAGAACTGCAGAAGCAGTTCGCCGACCGCGGGTTCTCCGTCGTCGGGTTTCCCTGTAATCAGTTCGGCGGGCAGGAGCCTGGCAGCGCCGAGGAGATCGCCGAGTTCTGCTCGGCCACCTACGGTGTCAGCTTCCCGATGTTCGAGAAGATCGAGGTCAACGGGCCAGGCAGGCACGCCATCTACACCGAGCTGACCGCTACCCCGGACGCCGAGGGCGAAGCTGGTGACATCCAGTGGAACTTCGAGAAGTTCCTGGTGGGTCCTGACGGAACTGTGCGGGCCCGATTCCGCCCGATGACCGCACCCGACGCGCCTGAGCTGGTATCGGCCATCGAGGCGAACCTGCCGAGCATCTAACGCGGCAGACCCGCCCGAACAGTGACGGTGCAAACGAGGTCGCACGACGACCAGGACCGGCTGGTTGCCCGGACCACCGCTATCCAGGCCGTGCTGGCACCGTGATGAGCATCGCCACGCCCGCCCTGACCAACCAGGACGTCGAGGCCTACCTGGCCAGGATCGGTGCCGGGCGTCCGCCGGTGCTGGACGCGGCGGCGCTGCGGGCGCTGCATGTCGCCCACCTGATGACGGTGCCGTTCGAGAACCTGAGCATCCATCTGGACGAGCCGATCTCGCTCGAGCCTGACGATCTGATCGCCAAGATCGTCGGGCGACGCCGGGGCGGATTCTGTTACGAGCTCAACGGTGCCTTTGCGCTCTTGCTCGAGTCGCTCGGCGCGACAGTCTCGAGGGTCGCCGCCCGGGTACACGGGGCAAGCGGCCTCGGCCCGCCTTTCGACCACCTCGCGCTCATCGTCGAGCTCGCCGACGGGACCGGCCCGTGGCTGGCGGATGTCGGCTTCGGCAGTCACAGCAATTACCCGCTGTTGTTCGACAGCCGGGACCGGCAAGATGATCCGGCGGCTGAATTCCTGTTGTCCGACACGGACAGCGGCGACGTCGAGGTACTCAGGGGTGACGCGCCGCAGTACCTGGTCGAACGGCGGGTGCGCTCGCTGCCTGACTTCCTGCCCACCTGCTGGTATCAGGCAACGTCGCCAGACTCGCATTTCACCCAGGGCAGCATCTGCTCGCTGCTCAGCCTTGACGGCCGCGTCTCCATCGCCGGGCGGATGCTGATCAGGACCGGCGCCGGCGGCCGGGAGGAGCAGCAACTGTCCGGCGACGACGCGGTGCTTGCCGCCTACCGCGACTACTTCGGGATTCGCCTTGACCGGGTGCCCGTCCGGTGACGGCGCGGTTCCCCGGCGGTCCGGTCCCTCAGGCGGCACCGTCCCTCAGGCGGCACCGTCCCTCAGGCGGCACCGTCCTGACCCGACAAGGTCACCACGACTGCCACGTCGCCGTACGGGAACCGGCCCTTGCCGAGGTGCCCGATGATGTTGAAGAAGCTCGAGATCTGCACCATGAATCCGTACTTCGCGCGGACCTTGGCCCGCAGCGAGTCGAACACCGGCCCCGATGTGATCAGCTCTGCCGAGCCGTCGACCGGGCTGGTACCCGGCTTAACCTTGCCCCGGCTGTCGGCGGGCTGCAGCGCGATACGTGAGTTGTTGCGCAGTCGCTTGAACTTGCCGGACGCGGAAGAAGTCCAGAAACCCACCTGGCCGCCATCCAGCTGCACGATCCACGTCGCCGTCGGCACCGCCGCACCCGACTTCCGGTACGTCGTGGACGACACTATTTCTGTCAAGAGCTGGCTGGAGACTCTGGCTGCTGTCAGGGACGTCAGCGGCGCAGCGAAAGTCCTGGCCAGCGCGGCCGGTGGCAGGCCTGCCAGCTGCGTGGTCTCCCTGGTCAGGTGCGCCTGGTCGGCATAGCCTGCCTGAGCCGCCAGGCTGGCGAGGTCGACAGCCCGGCGCCCGGCGCTGAGCTGGTGCACTACCTGACGGAACCTGAGCACTCTGTGCATCATCTTCGGACCGTAACCAACAGCGTCGTCGAACCTGCGGCGCAGCTGGCGCTCGCTGACGGCAAGCTCCCGGCCGAGCTCAGCCACGTTGGACCGCCCGCGTGCCAGCAGGCTGGTTGCCTGCACGACGAGCGGATCGGGTGGCCCGGCAGTGACCAGCTCGGCAGCCAGCCGAATCGTTGTCAGCAAGGCGATCTGCGGCGGCAGGCCAGCGGGCAGCCGCCCGGCCAGCGCAGGCAGCAGGTCGGCAAGGTCAACTCGCTGATCACGCAGCCGGGCCAGCGGCACGCCGAGCGCGGGGCCGCCCGCTCCCGGCCGGAATCTGGCGCCGACGTACACCGTGCCAGGCGGATCGGTGACCGGACACGGGCCGGTGTCCGGGCCCGCGACAAAGGCGCCGTGGCCGTTCTGCCAGATCAGGTCGACGCAACCGTCGGGCATTACCGCGGTCACCGACGGCGCGGCATCAGGCGGGACCACGCTGACCCAGAAACAGGTCAGCGCGCCGCGCAGGCCGGCCGGTGGCAGCCACTCGCGATAGCCGGCCGCCAGCAGCCGCCCGGCGGTCGGGTGTTTGACGGCGCTGCCCATGGCAGCAGCCTAAGCGCGGGTACCGACAGTCGGTCTCGGTTCAGGCCAGGTTGCGCGGGCCGCGCTTGATCATCTGGTCGGAGATGATCGACCGCTGGATTTCGCTGGTGCCTTCCCAGATTCGCTCCACTCGCAGCTCGCGGAAGAACCGCTCGGCCACGTTCTCCCGCATGTAGCCGCGACCGCCGAAGACCTGAACCGCCCGGTCGGCGACCCGGCCGGCCATCTCCGAGGCGTAGAGCTTGGCCATCGAGCACTGCGCGTGCTGCACCTTGACGTCGGTACCGGCGTCGATGCCGCGAGCCGTCTCGTAGACGAGTGACCGGGCGGCGAACAGCTCGGTCAAGCTGTCGGCCAGCATCGCCTGGATCGCGCCGAGCTGGGCGATCGGCCTGCCCTGGACAGCACGCTGCGCCGCGAAGGCCGTCATTTCCTCGACCAGGCGCTCTGCACCGCCGAGGCAACGCGCGGCGACCATCATGCGCTCGAACCTGAACCACTCGTAGGCGAAACTCATCCCGTCGCCCTCGGCGCCGACCAGGTGCGCGGCCGGTACCCGAACGTCGGTGAAGGCGACTATCGGGTGGTGGTGGCTGATCGTGTGGGTATAGGCGGGCGTCCTGACGACAGTCACGCCGGGGCTCGGCAGGTCCACCAGGAACATGGCGTGGTCGCCGGTCGGCAGCTTCCCCTGGAAAAACGCGTAGTCGGCGGTGTTATAGGAGGTGACGTGCCACTTCTCCCCGTTGAGCAGGTACTCGTCACCGTCACGCACCGCGGTCGCGACGATGCCGTCGACGTCCGAGCCTGCACCTTCCTCAGTGATCGCGTAGCACTCCTCGCGCTCGCCGCGGACCGTCGGCAGCACGAACTTCTCCAGCTGATAGGGCGTCGCCACGCCAGGCAGCCAGGACGGTGGCGTGGCGGCTACCCAGGCCAGCGCATTGGTGACCCGGCCGACTTGCTCTTGCACGAGGACCTGCTGCAGTGAGCTGCAGCCGCGGCCGCCGAGTGCGGCAGGCATGTTCGTCGCGTACAGGCCGAGCTCCACGGCCCTGGCCTTGTGCCCGGCGACCAGGTCCTTCGGCAGGTCACCGTTGTTCAGCTCCGCTGCCACCTCGAACGGGATGAGCTCATCGGCGAAAGTCCTGGCGCGGTCCTGGATGTCCAGGTCCTCGGCTGACAATCCGTACATCGTGCCCCTTCGCGCGGTTCGCTGCTCGTGCCGTGCAGCCCAGCCGCCCTCGGCGGCATTGACTGAATGTTCAGTCTAGGTGCGGCAGCGCGCTCTTGCCAACGGGCGACGAAGCGATTCGCCCGCAGCTAACTTTGCCGGCGGTCGGCGTGTCCCCGTTTTCTCGGCCCCACGGCCGGGTACCCCCGGACTGATCTACAGCGCCGTCGTGCCGGCCGGGCGAGAGGCTCCGGCTCGGAAGAGTTGCACGAACGGAGCATGTAGTCGCATCGGGGGAGGAAATCGCACATGCGCTTCATGAAGTCTGTCATGGCGATCGCGGCTGTCTGCGCGGCCATGCTCACGATGACGGGCCTTGTCCGGTCCAAGATGATGTCCAAGCACAAGCAGCGGCAGCGCGGCATGATGCGGCGGGGCCGCTCCAGCTAGCGCACGCCAGACAGACTCGCACCTTTTGGTTGCGGGAAAACGAGGCGGCGGTCACCCGCGCGGGGGACCGCCGCCTCCCGCCGTCTGCGGCCGCGAGACAGCGGAGAACCTGTTGACTGAACATTCAGTCCATGGAAGGATCGGGCGGGTATGCAGGCTGCCCGACGGCTTGGCAGGATAGCTCGCGGGTGCGCGGCTCGGCATACGACAAGACGGACGGACCGGTGCACATGCAGGGAACCGAGACCGCGGACGCGGTCGTCGTCGGCGGCGGCACGGTAGGTGGCTGGTGCGCCTACTTCCTGCGCCGAAGCGGCCTGAACAAGGTAGTCCTCCTGGACAAGCGGACGCTCGGGCAAGGTGCCAGCAGTCGTGCCGCCGGCGTGGTCCGCACCCAGGGCGGCACTGTCTGGGCCGTGCAACTCGGCGAGTGGTCCCGCAAGTTCTACCTGAGCCAGCACGACGAGATCGGCATCGACTCCGGCTTCACCCCGCAGGGGTATCTGCTGCCCTGCTTCACCGACGCCGACATGGCCGCGGCTCGCGAGCGGATGGCGATGCAGAACGACGTCGGCATCTCGGTGCGCTGGCTGGAGCCAGGCCAGCTCGACGCGCTCAACCCCACCCTCGCGCCCGGCCTCACGCTTGGCGGCACGTACTGCGCAGAAGACGGTTACCTCACGCCGCCGCGCAACGTCACGGCTTACGCGGTCGCGCTGGCCACCGCCGGTGTGCAGATCCGGGAGCGGACCACGTTCCTTGACCTGGATATCCGCGATGATCGGGTGACCGGCGTACAGACCACGGCCGGGCCGATCAGCACTGGCCTGGTCGTGCTCACCGGCGGGCCCGAGCTGGCCGAGGTAGCCGCGCGGGCCGGCGTGCTGGTACCGGCCGGCGGCGTCCGGCATCAGGTAGCGGTCACGCAGGCGCATCCGGACCTCGCCGCTGAGCGGGTGCCGATGGTCTTCGACCTGAGCGCCGGGCTGTACTGGCGTCCTGAGGAAGGCGGCCTGCTGTTCGGCATGAGCAACCCGGACGAGCTGCCGGGCAAAGCCACCTGTATCGACGAGCCGTACCTGGCGATGATGCGGCAGCGGCTGGCCGAGCTGGTCCCGGTCACCGCGGGCCTCGGGCTGCGCAGGACCTGGGCGGCGACCATCGACTACACCCCCGATCATCTGCCGATCATCGGCCCGGCGCTAGCCGCCGGGCAGGTCATCGGCGGTGCGACGGTGGTCAGCGCGGGCGGCGCGGGGATGATGTGGGGCCCCGCCGTGGCGCGCGCCGCCGCCGACGTCGCGCTGACCGGATCGTCGGAGGTGGTCGACGTGTCCGAACTCGGTCTCGACAGGTTCGACGCAGCCGGCAACTCGCGCCTCGGTACCGACCCGATCGCGCTGCCGTTCCCCGAGCACGCGCCGCAGGCGCCTGGCAAGCTGACGCTCTCTTAAACCAGGCCTAGCGCCCGGCCACGACTTACCTTGTGTCCACTGCATCAGAAAGGAACATGACCATGACCGACCTGACCCCCCACCTGGCCTCGGCTGCGACCGCGGAGCTCGAGGACTGGGGCCCGCTGGAAGAGGCGACCGGCGAGCCGATGCAGACCAGCGGCGCATACCTCTGGCAGCAGGACGGCCAGGAGATCGGCATCTGGGAGTGCGCCGCGGGCCCGTCGTACTGGAAGCTCGAGCAACACGAGTTCGTGCACATCCTGTCCGGCTCGATGACCGTCACGCCGGACGGCGGCGAGCCGCTGGACATCAATGCGGGCGACACCGCGTTCTTCGCCAACGGCTGGGCCGGGACGTGGCAGATCCACTCGACGATCCGCAAGGTCTTCGTCCTCTTCTAGCCCGTAGCCCGGTCGGACTAGCCAGCCGGGCAGCTCAGGCAGCTCAGCCAGTCAGCGTGGCGTTTTTGCCGGAGACGACCTGACCGGTCCCGACGGTGATGACCGTCGCCTGCGCCTGCGAGCTGGCGTCCTGCCACCACTGGGTGGCGTAACCCGTCGCGCCGCAGCCGGAGGAGAACTTCACCTCGTACTGGCCAGGGATCAGATTCGTCAGCGTGTATCCGCCGCTGCCGCTGACCGCGACGATCGGCCGCGAACCATCCAGCGGCACTGGCAGCGCCGTCACGCAGACGCCGTCGACCGGCGTCGCCGACGGGCCAGACACGGTCCCTGTGATCGCGCCGTCGGTGCCCAGTTCTGCGTTGATCGACGGCGTGGTCTGGCCGACGGTGACCGGCACCATGGCCGCGGTCGCTTGTGTCGGCTGGTCGTCGTACCACTGCGGCGCCAGTCCTCCGTCCAGAACGCACTGCGGGTTATTGAACTCGACCTGGTAGTTGCCCGCCGCGAGACCGGTGGCCAGGTAACTGCCGCCCTGTCCGGTGCCGGTGAAGGCGCCGGGGTTAGCGGGGTTGCTGCTGACGACCTCGACGCACGCATTAGTCACCGGCACGCCAGCGGTCGTGACGACACCGGCCACCGAACCACCCGGCGCCAAGGTGGCATCAATCCCCGTCGTGGCGTGCGGCGCGGTGACCTTGGCGCGGGACAGGACAGAGACCAGGTTGCGGTTGTCACAGGGCTCGAATTCCACGGTGTAGCCGCCGCTGCTCAGGCCGGTGAGCTTGTAGGTGCCGGCCTTGCCGGTAAACCCGAAACCGACGGACCCGGTCCTGGCGTCGAAGGCGAAAACGCAGACGTTGCGCAGCGGCGCGTGCGTGGCGGTGAGGACTTCGCCCGACACCGTCCCGCCGGTGACCAGCCGGACATTAATCCCCGCGGTCGTCTTGCCTGAGCTGACCTTGACCGCGGTCGCCGACAGCGGCGAGGCCGTGCCCCGGTACCACCGCATGGCGTAAGGGGAGCTCTCTGTACACGGGCTGAACGCGACGTCGTAGCGGCCGGCTGCGAGGCCGGTGATCCGGTACTGGCCGCGGGCGTTGGTCTCGGGAGTACCGAGCACGAAGCCCGCGCCTTGCGTCGCTGCCTGCCCGGCGCTGACCGCGGTCGCGCACACGCCGGCGAGCGGCCGCCCTGACTTGCCGGTGACCACCCCGCTGATGGTGCCGCCTGGCCGCAGCACCGCGCTGATGCCTGTGGTACGCCCGGCGCTCGCCGAGACCAGCGCGGCAGAGCCTGAATCTGGCGCGCCGTCGAACCACTGGTCGGCGTAGCGCGCGTCCTGGCCGCAACCGAAATCCACCAGGTACTGGCCTGGCGCGAGGTCGCGGATCGAATAGGTGCCGTCATGCGTCCCCGCGTCGGCCTGGAAGACCTCGCCAAGCTCGGCCTGCTGCGCCGTGGCCGCGTAGACGCACAGGCCAGACAGGCCGTGGCCGGCCGCGTTGGTCACCTTGCCGGTGATCGTCGCGCCTGGCTGCAGTTGCGCGTTGATCGTCGCGCTCCCGCCACCCGCCAGCACGATCGGGGTCGCCAGTCCTTCGCTGGTCTGGCCGTCATACCAGTAAGGGGCGTAGCTGCCCGAGTTGCCGCAGCCGGCCTCGAAACCCAGCTCATAGGTGCCGGCGGGCAGGCCGGTGATCTGGTAGCCGCCCGGCGTCGCGCCCTCACCTGTCGAACCAGGGATGTCGGCGAACTCGCTATCGCCAGTGCCCGCCAAGGCGATGCACATCCCGGCCACCTGGTCGCCGTTGCTATCAGTGACGGTGCCGGAGATCTGCGCGCCGACCTGCAGGATCGCGTTAACACCGCTGGTTACCTTACCTGCGGTGGTGCGCGCGGTGAGCTGCGTCCCTGTGTAGTTGCCCTCGTTGTTGCAGCCCGGCGAGATGTCGACCTCGTACCTGCCGGTGCCGAGACCGCGGACCCGGTAGCTGCCGTCGGTGCCGGTCGACCCTGCGGAGTTGACCGAGCCGTCGCTGTTGCTCGCGAACACGCACATGCCGGGCAGCGGTGTGCCTGAACTGCTGCCCAGCGTCACTGTGCCGGTCACGACGGCGCCGGTGCCGAGCGAGACGCTGACGTTGCCGACGTCCTGCCCGGACCCGATCTTGACCGGCCGGTGGCTGGCTGGCGCGTAGTTAGCCTTCGACGGGCAGCCGGTGGTGAACGCCAGCCGGTAGGTGCCGGGGAACAGCGCAGGCAGGTCGTAGCGGCCGTTGCCGGACGTGCCGACCTCGAAGCCGACTTCGCCGCCGCGTACCCGGCCGATCGCCTGGACGCAGATGCCGCCGAGCTTGCGGCCTGACTTGGCCGTGACGGTGCCGGAGATTTCGCCGCCGAGCAGCAGCTTCGCGTTGATCCCGCGGGTGGTCTTGCCGCTGGTGACCGTGATGGCCCTGGCGCCGCCGCCGCCGAACCCGGCGAACGGGCCGCTGGCATCGGGATAGGCCTGCTGCAGCCAGTTGCGGCCGCAGCCTTCGAGCGCGAACAGCACGACGTACCGGCCTGGCTTGACGTGCCGCACCGTGTAGGTACCGTTCTTCGCCGTGGTGGCGCCGTACCCGACACCTCCGTCGACGGGGAACGCGGCGACGCAGATGCCACGGAGCGGGTGACCCTTGCCGGTGACCAGGCCCGCTATCTTGCCGGTCCTGGCCGCCGTGGCGGCCGTCAGGCCGGCCTCGGCCGAGTGCGCTAGCAGGCGTCCGAACAAGGCACGGCCGGCTGCCGCCGTGGTGCTGGTGGCGGGTACCAGCATCATGGCGGGGACGCGGCGGACCTGGCCCGCGCTTACGAGGAATCGGGACGCAGCGCTCTGCCATCCGGCCCCGCCCGACCAGACGTCGCGGTACTGACGGGCCGTCGCGCAGTCGCGGTACTCCAGCGCATAGCTGCCAGCCTGAAGCCCGCTGAGCTGGAAGGTGCCGTCCGGCGCGGCGGTCGCGGTCTGACTGCCGTCCGGCCCGACGGCGGTCACGCAGGCTCCGGCGACGGGCAGGCCGCCAGCGCCGACGACCAGGCCGGTGATCCCGCCGGACCGGGCCGCGGTGGTGCGCACGGCCGCCCTGGCCCGCTGCGCCAGCACGGCCAGCGCGACGTCGGTGCCTGGCATCCAGTGCCCGCCAGCTGCTTGGGTGCGCAGTCGCGCCGTCGCGGCGGCCAGCATGGTCAGCTGGCCCGCGGGCGCCGCGTGCTGGCTCGCGCCTCGCGGCCCGGTGCCGATGGTGGTGGCCGAAGTTGCGGTGGTCGCTGTGGTTGCGGCGGGCGGGGTAGCCACGGCCGCGCCGGCGGCCGCCGGGATGGCGGCCAGTCCGAGCGCAAGTATGACCGCGGTGGCCGCCGCCGTTGTCACTCGGAGAGCGCGGCCCGGCTCGGCCGCCACTGCTGCGAGCCGGTTCCGCAGCCTGGTGACCCGCGCGCGGCTGACGACTGATGCCATGTGACGACCCCGTTCCCTGCACAAAAGAGAACCCAGGGAGTCAGGACGCAAACACCGATGACCCCCGAGAAGCCTGCTGTGGCCTGATCATAAGGGCAGACTTACGGGCGAAGCCAGCAATCAGTGGCACTCGCGACATTGCCGGGCGGGTCGCCCGCCGTCAGCTGGCCTGGCGGACTTCCTCGCGGTCGGCGTCAGTTGCGGCGAGGTCGGTCGCGGGCGCGCCGCCACTGAGTACGCGCAGCGCGTCCGGTGCGAGATAGGCATGCACCGGCGTGCCCTGCGCGAGTGCGTCCGGTCGCCGTCGTTCGGCAGCAATACCTGCACCGTCGCGCCCGCCGCCAGCCGCAAGAACACCTGCGTCGACGACCCGAGGTACACCAGGCGCTCCACCATCGCGGGGACCCTGTTGGGTCCGGTCGAGCCGAACTCCTCGATCCGCACTCGCTCAGGCCGGATGACCGCGTGCGCGTGCTCTGGCGCGTCCTCGCCGCCGTGCTCGACCGCGAGCACAGCCTCGCCGAGCTGGACCTGGCATTTTCCGCCGGGACCGCGGGACACCACGTTTACCGGCATCAGGTTGGACACGCCGAGGAAGTCGGCCACATAGGTGTCGGCAGGTTCCTCGTAGACCTCCGTCGGCGGGCCGATCTGGACGATCTTGCCGTCCCGCATCACCGCCAGCCGGTCCGACATGGTCAGCGCTTCCTCCTGGTCGTGGGTGACGTAGAGGAAGGTGATGCCCACTCGCTCCTGCAGCGCCTTGAGTTCCACCTTGAGTGAGCGGCGCAGCTTGGCGTCCAGCGCCCCGAGCGGCTCGTCCAGCAGCAGAACCGCTGGCTGCAGCACCAGCGCACGGGCGAGCGCGACGCGCTGCTGCTGGCCGCCGGACAGCTGGCCTGGCCGCCGCTTCTCGAACGACCGCAGGCTGACCAGCTCCAGCGCGTCGCCTACCCGCCGGTCCAACTCGGCCTTTTGCAGCTTCTTGTTCCGCAGGCCGAACGCGACGTTGTCGTGCACGGTCAGGAACGGGAACAGCGCGTAGCTCTGGAACACGGTGTTGACGTTGCGCTTATGCGGCGGGACCACCGAGACGTCCTGCCCGTCCAGCAGGATCCGCCCGGAGGTCGGCTGCTCGAAGCCGGCGATGAGCCGCAGCGTCGTTGTCTTACCGCAGCCCGAGGGGCCGAGCAGCGAGAAGAACTCACCGCTGGCGATCTGCAGGTCGATGTTGTCGACCGCGACCTCGGCGAAGCGCTTGGTCAGCGAGACAAGCTCGATGCGGCCACCTGGCACGTCGGCTACCTACCTTCTGCGATACCTTCCGGCTTCGCGCGGTCCCGGCCGCGGCCGGGCTTCCACTCGAAGCCGAGCTGATCAGCTACAAACCGCATACTTAGCTCAAAAGCACTCACGGCGTCAACTATCGGGTCGTTCAGCGCGATCTGAATTGTCAGCCCGTCCAGCAACGTCGACAGGTAGATGGCGAAATTTGCCGGGTCGATTGCCCGGAACTCGCCAGCCTCCTGCCCGTCGTGCACCAGGGCAGCGATCACATCGCGCCAGCGCTCGTCCGACTTCTGCCGGACCTTGGCGACTTCCTCGTTCCTGGCCGCCTGGGCCCAGAAGTCCAGCCACAGCTGCCAGGAACTGTCCGGCTCAGGATCGGACTCCGACAGGCAGCTCATCGCGACGAATTCCTCGAGCCGGGCCGCGGCCGACGGCAGGCCCGCCATCCGGCTCTGGCCGACCGCGTACCAGGTGTCCTCGTAATGCCTGATCGCCTCGGTCAGCAGCTGGTCTTTGGTCTTGAAGTAATAGATGACCAGCGCGGGGCTGACGCCGGCCCGCTCGGCCACGTCAGCGATCCTGGTGTCGGCATAGCCGCGCGCAGAGATGACCTCGAGCGCGGCGTGCAGCATCTGCACCCGGCGCTGGTCGGCGGTCCCCGGCGCCTCGGCGCCGTCAGCTGCGCGAGCAGTCATCGCGGCAGTTCCTCTCATGACGGCAATAATTCCTGCTCTGCTCGCCGTCTGTCTGCTTCTTGTCCGGCTTGTTAGATCGGCGAGTTCGAGCCCGAAAGCTCGGTTTCCTCTTGCCTAGAGGCTAGCAGGTTTCTAAACTGAACATTCAGTCAAACATTGCGCCGAGGCGCGATCAACACTTGCGGCTGCGTGACCGCAACCCTAGGGAAGGCGGATTCATGACCGCAACATACGACGCGATTGTGGTGGGCGGCGGGCACAACGGCCTGGTCGCGGCTGCCTACCTGGCCAGGTCCGGGGCCAGGACCCTAGTGCTGGAGGGCAGGCACAAGACCGGCGGCGCGGCGACCACCGAGTCGCCGTGGGAGGACGCGCCCGAGTTCAAGGTCACCAGGCTCTCCTACGTGATGAGCCTGCTGCCGCCGACGATCATCAAGGAGCTGGAGCTGGACCGGCACGGCTACAAGATCTACCCGATGGGGCCTTACTACCAGGCGTTCCCCGAGGGCGGATCGATCAAGCTGTATGCCGACGACGCCAAGCGCAACCACGAGTCGGTGTCGCAGTGGTCCAAGAAGGACGCCGACGCGATGCCGCAGTGGGACGCCTGGCTGGCCGGCCTGGCCGACGTGCTCGGCCCGCTGCTGCTTACCGTGCCGCCTGCCATCGGCTCCCGCAAGCCGCGTGACCTGGCCGGCACGCTCAAGCTGGCCTGGCAGAACCGCGGCCTTGACGTCCGCACGATCGCGGACGTGACCAGGCTGATGACCATGAGCATCGCCGACCTGCTGGATGACTGGTTCGAGTCACCGCAGGTCAAGGGCGCGCTGGCGGTCAACGGCGTGATCGGCACCTGGGCAGGCCCGTACGAGCCTGGCACCGCGTACGTGATGGCGCATCACTCGATCGGCGACGTCGGCGACGGGCACCTCGGCAACTGGGGCTTCCAGGAAGGCGGCATGGGCGCGGTGTCGACCGCCATCGAGCTGGCCGCGCGCGAGCACGGCGCCGAGATCAGGCTCAACGCGCCAGTCGCCAGGATCTTGATCGAGGGCGGCAGGGCCGTGGGCGTCGTGCTGGCCAACGGCGATGAGATCAGGGCCAAGGTGATCGTGTCGACCTTGCACCCGAAGACTGCGTTCCTTGACCAGGTGGGCAAGGAAAACCTGCCGGCCGACTTCAGCACCGACATCGAGCGGTGGAAGTCCCGCAGCGGCGTCGTCAAGATCAACCTGGCGCTCGCCGAGCTGCCGGACTTCATCGCCGACCCCGGCGCGAACCTGCAGGAGCACCACACCGGCTCCGTCGAGATGGCGCCGACGATGGAGTACATCGAGCGGGCCTTCCAGGACGCGCGCGACGGCAAGGCCGCGGTCCGCCCGTTCAGCGACGGCGTGATCCCGACGGCGTTCGACAAGACGCTCAGCCCCGAGGGCACGCACATCATGTCGCTGTTTACCCAGTGGGTGCCCGCGGACTGGAATGAGGAGCCGCACACCGCGGAACTCGAGGCCTACGCCGACCGGATGATCGACTGCTACAACGAGCTCGCGCCAAACTTCAAGGGCTCGATCCTGCACCGCGACATCGTCGGGCCTTACGAGATGGAGCACGACTACGGCCTGATCGGCGGCAACATCTTCCATGGCGAGCTGTCGCTGGAGCAGCTGTTCCACATGCGCCCGGCTCCCGGCTTCGCCGACTACCGCACGCCCGTCGACGGCCTGTACTACGGCAGCTCGGCGACCCACGCCGGCGGCGGCGTCTGCGGCATTCCCGGCTGGCAGGCGGCCAAGGCGGCGATCGCCGATCGTAAGTCGGCCTTGCGGAGCGGATCGCGCAAGGCCCGCGGGCGGTCATGACGCAGCTGTTCCACCCCGTCAGGACCGGGAGGGCGGCGGCCGGGCGGCCGCCGGGCCCGGCCACCCCGGCGGCCGACGGCACCTAGCGCCGGCGGCGCCTGTCGAGGCGATGCTCGAGGCGCGCAGTCTCGCGCTGGTCGGTGCGTCGCCGCGGCCAGGTACGTTCGGCGCCCGGATGCTCGAGGAAGCGGGCAAGAGCACATGCGGCCGGGATCTATCCCGTCAACCCGCGCTACGACCAGATCGGTGGCAGCCGCTGCTACGCTCGCTGGCCGATCTGCCTGAGGCGCCCGACCTGGCCCTGCTCGCGGTGCCGGACCCGGCGCTCGAGGAGCAGCTGAGCCTGGCGGCCAGCCTCGGCAGCAGGGGCGCTGTCATCTTCGGCAACGCACACGAGCACCGGCTGCCCGACCAGGCAGGGCCCCGGGCTGCGGGACCGGCTGGCCGCGATCGCGCAGTTCGGCCGGGATGGCGCTGTGCGGCGCGGGCTGCATGGGCTTTGTGAACGTCGCGCGCGGACTGCGGGCGATCGGCTATACCGAGCCTGATCCGGTCCCGGCCGGCCCGGTCGCGCTGGTCACGCACTCCGGCTCGGTGTTCTCCGCGCTGCTGCGCGCGCGCCGCGGCTTCGGGTTCACGCTGGCTGTGTCCTCGGGCCAGGAACTGGTGACTGCACCGCGGCCGACTACGTCGCGCTACGCGCTGAGCCTGCCGCGAGACCGGCGTGCTCGCGCTCGTGCTGGAGGCGATCAGGGACGGCGCCGCGCTGCGCGGCGTGCTCGACGCCGCGGCCCGCCGAGCCGACATCCCGGTGGTGCTGCTGACCGCGGGCACTTCCGACAGCGGCCGGGCCATGGTGGCCGCGCATTCGGGCGCGCTGGCCGGTGCCGACGGCGGCTGGGAGGCGCTGGCCCGGGCTTACGGCGTGCACCGGGTCGCCGATCTGGCCGAATTCTGCGACACGGTCGAAATGTTCGCCATCGGCCGCCGGGTCGCGCGCGGCCGCGTGCAGGCCGCCGGCGGAGCCGAGGCCGCCGGCGTCCGGGGGCGTTGCTGCGGGCCGGGCGGCCCGGCTCCGGCGCGGTATCGCGGCGGTGCACGACTCCGGACTGGAGCGGGCGCACGTGGTCGACGTCGCCGAGTCGCTCGGCGTTCCGTTCGCGCAGCTCGAGCCCAGCGACAATGCGCGGCTTGCCGGGCTGCTCGATCCGGTTTGGCCCCGGCGAACCCGCTCGACGTCTGGGGCACCGGCGCGGCACCAGGGACCTGTTCGGCGGCTGCCTGCAGGCACTGGCCGACGATCCCGCTGTCGAGCGGTGGCGCTGGCCGTCGATCTGGTGCACGAACTGGACGGCGACCATTCCTATCCGCTGGCGTTGCTGGATGTCGCCGAGCGGACCGGCAAGCCCCTCGCGGTGCTCAGCAACCTCAGCAGCGTCATCGATCCCGAGCTGGCCAGACAGCTGCGCGGTCAGGGCATACCGGTGCTGGAAGGAACGCGCTCCGGCCTGCTGGCCCTGCGGCACCTGCTCGATCACGCCTGCGTTGCGGCGACAGCGTCGAAGGCGTCGTCGCGACGGCGTGCCGGCACGACCTCAGGCCGCCTATCGATACCGCGCGCCAAGCTCGCGGCACCGCGCTGCTCACCTCGGGCACGGTGACCGGCGCGGCGTTGCTGAATCTGCTCGCCGACTACGGCATCGCCGCCGCCCGCGACCCTGCCTGCCGCCGATCTGGACGGTGCGCTCGCGGCCGCAGGCCGATCGGTTACCCGGTCGTGCTGAAGACCGACGAGCCGGCATCGCGCACAAATCTGATGTCGGCGGCGTTGTACCCGGCGTCGCCGCGACCCGGCGCAGCTGCCGCCGCCTACCGGATCTCGCTGGCCGGCTGGGCGGCCGCGCGCTGATCTGCCAGACCGTACCGGCCGGGACAGAGCTCGCCCTGGGCCTGGTGCAGATCCCGAACTCGGCCCGCTGATCGTGGTCGGTGCCGGCGGAGTGCTTGTCGAACTGCTTGCCGATCAGCGCTGTCGCGCTGCCGCCCGTGCTCCGCCGGCCAGGCGGCGGACATCGTCGGCGGCCTGCGCGTAGCGAAGCTGCTGGCGGGCGTGCGCGGCGCTCTGCCGGCCGACCTGATCGCCGTCACGCGAGCCATCGCGGCGTTGTCGCTGCTCGCTCTCGAACTTGGCGATTACCTGGCGGAGCTCGACATCAACCCGCTGATTTGCGGCCCGGCAGGCGCCGTTGCGGTCGACGCGCCTGGCGATCCCGCGCGCGCTCGCTGAGCTGGCGCCGGCAGAGAGCCGCGCGAACAAAGGGGTAAGTAGGCAGATCTGCCGCTGAAGGTTCGATATATCCAGCCATTCCAGCATGCGCATCACCATTGCGCGGCTGCGATCAGAGGACGCCCGGTGTTACTAGGCTCAGCAGGGCGAGGCTCCGGCCGCCGCGTTCGCTATCGCCGGGTCAGCACCGGCGTGCTGGTCGTGATAGCCGTGGTGATCTCGGCGTGCCTGATGGTCGTGCTGACGCGCGCGCGGTCATCGCCAGGCCGTCCTGCACGTCCCGCCCGGTCCTGGTCAACATGGCGGTCAGTACCGACATAGCGCCAGCCATCCAGGCCGTGGCAAGGACCTTCAACGCCAGAACCACTCGCTGACGGCCGTTGTGTCGAGGTACAGGTCAACGAGGTCGACTCCTCGGTCGTGGCTGGCCAGGTTGACGGGCAGGCGCCGGTGGCCGCCATGGCGGGATTCGATGCCTGGATCCCCGACTCCAGCCTCTGGCTCAATGTCGTGCGCAGCTATCCGGTCGGTGCGCAGAGTCGCGCAGCCGACGGGCATCGAGGTCGCCAGTTCGCCGCTGATGATCGTGACCTCGCCGTCGGTCGAGGCCCGGACGAGCGTCCTGGCCGCCCCGGTCGGCTGGAACCTGCTGCTTCCGTCCTCCGCTGGCGGCATCCCGGCCAGCCAGCACGTCGGTGTTGATCTGCCCGATCCGGCGAACAGCGCAGTCGGCCTGTCCTCGATCATCGAAGTGAACAGGCAACTCGGCGCCGGCGTGACGGCCCGGCAGGCGTTTACTAAGTTCGTCTACAGCATCGAGCCAACCGCGGAATTCAACTCGCCGACGTCGCTGGCGAGCTTTGTGAGCAGTACTGGCGCGCCCTTCAATCAGCGGTCGGTGACCGTGTCGTCTGAGCAAGCGGTGCTGGCCTATGACCGGGCCAATCCCGGCCAGCCGCTGGTGGCCCGGTACCCGGTCGGCACCGAGCCACGTGTTCGGCAGTCCCGGAGCTCGACTATCCGTATGTGCTGACGACCTCGGGGTCGGTGGAAATACAAGCCGCCAGCGAGTTCGGGGCGGCGCTGCGCGAGGGTACGCGGCGTCGACTGTCAGGTACTACGGCTTCCGCTCGGCCAACGGGGAACCCGACGTCATGCCCGCCTGGACCGGCCTGGCGGCTCAGCCGCTCCAGCTGGCGACCCAGCCGACCGCCACCGAGGCCGCGACTAACCTGCAGAGCTGGAAGGCGCTGGGGCTCGGTACCAGGGAGCTGTTCCTCATCGACGTCTCGTCGGCGATGCGCATGCTGGACGGCAACGGCACCCAGACCCTTGAGCAGGAGCTGACGGCTACCGCGTCGATCGGCGTGGGCCTGTTCCCCGAGGACAGCGTTGTCGGCATGTGGCAGGTCGCCGAGGGCCTCGGCTCGGGCAAGGGCTACCAGGAGCTGGTGCCCATGGGTCCCATCTCCGCGCCGGTCGGCTTGCTCAGCCGCAGTGAGCAGATGTCGCAGGTCGCCATGAACCTGCAGGCCGGCACCGAAGCACGAGGCGCTCAATGACGCGATCCTGGCCGCGTACAAGTCCATGACCGCCACGTATGCACTCAAGACGTCAACGCCCTGGTGGTGCTCACCGCCGGTGTCGACGACAAGCGCCACGACCTGCCGCTCAGCACGCTCGTCAGCAAGCCGCAGAAGTTGTTCAATCCGAACCGCAGCATCGAGATCGTCGTGATCATGTTCGGCACGCAGGGTGATTTCGCCGGGCTCAAGAGATCGCCAGGCCACCGACGGTGTCGCCTACGAGATCAGTAACCCGGCAGAAGTGGGCGCGATCTTCATCAAGGGAATGACCCACCGGATCTGCGCGCAAGGCTGCACGCCGCCCTGACCGGCCCGGCCCGGATTAGCTGGCGGCCGGCGCCATGAATAGCACCGGCCGAAGGGCGTGGTTAGGCGCCGCCCGCCCCTGTATGGGCAGCAGATGCCCAGCCACGCCCCTCGAGAGCGCGGCCGCACGGTTGCGCTCGGGCACGGGCGGGTTCAGAACCCGAGGCGGCGGGACAAGTCCGAGGCCAGCAGGCCGCCGGGTCGACTCAGCACGCAGCTCGCGGAATTCCGCCAGCCGCGGGTACATCCTGGCCAGCATCTCCGGCCGCACGCGTGAGTCTTTAGCCAGGTACACCCGCCCGCCCGCGGCCAGTACCTGGTCGTCCAGCCAGTCCAGCAAGTCGGCCAAGCCCGGCGTCGCGGCCGGGAAGTCCAGCGCCAGGGTCCACCCCGGCATCGGGAAGGACAGATAGCCCTGATCGCCTGGCCGAAGCGCTTGAGCACCGTGACGAACGACGGCGCGCGCTGCTGGCTGATCCGCTCCATTGACCTGCGCAGCGTCTGCTCCTCGCCGAACGGCACCACGAACTGGTACTGCCGGAACCCAGCGGGCCCGTATACCCGGTTCCAGTTCCTGATCCCGTCCAGCGGATGGAAGAACGCGCCGATCGTCTGGATCTGCGCCGTCCCTCGCCGCGGCGCCTTGCGGTACCAGACCTCGTTGGCGAGCGCGACAGTGTGCCTGTTGATCAGGCCGCGCGGCCAGCCGTCAGCGGACGCCGAGCCTGGCCGCCGGGCGGAACGACAGCGGAGTCCGCCTGTCCTTCGGCGGCAGGTCACCGACCGCCGCGAAATCACCGCTGGTGATGACGGAGCGGCCGAGGCTCGTACCCTTGGCCAGGCAGTCCAGCCACGCCACCGTGTATCGCGTACCTGCCGTCGGCCGCGCCAGATGCGCCATCGCCGCATCGAGGTCGGCGGCCCTGACGGTATCGACGAGCAACCGGGAGGTCGCCACCTTCTTGAGCTGGATAGCCGCGCGCAGGATCACGCCGGTCAGCCCCATCCCGCCCGCCGTCGCCCAGAACAGCGCGGCGTCGGCGGACGGGCTTACCCGGCGCTGCTCGCCGCCCGGCAGCAGCACGTCGAACCACAGGACGTGGCTGCAGAAGCTCCCGGCGACGTGGTGGTTCTTGCCGTGCACGTCCGCCGCGATGGCGCCGCCGACACTCACCTGCCGGGTGCCGGGGGACACCGGTACGAACCAGCCAGCGGCCAGGCCGGTGACCATCAGCTGTTCAAGACTGGTGCCCGCCTCGCAGGTCACGACGCCGCTGGCGGCGTCGAGGGAGATGATCCGGTTCAGCCGGCCGGTCGCGATGACACAGCCGCCGTCGTTCTGCGCGGCGTTGTTGTAACTCCGGCCGAGGCCACGAGCGATGATGCCGCCCGGCGGCGGCGCCGCCAGCAGCGCGGCGATCTGATCCGCGCTCCGCGGCTCGGCGACCAGGGCCACGCTCGGCGCGATCCGGCCCCAGCCCGTCAGTCGCTCGGTCCGGCGCGGCGGCCGCCCCGGCCCGTCGGCGGCCTGGCCAGCGCCCGGGCGGAGGGCAGCGTCAGACTGACCAGGCTGCTGGCATCTCGCCAGTCTGCTCCGCACGGCCCGCGCGGTTCGGCGAGCCCGCCCGGCAGCCGAGCCAGCCGGCGGTGAGCGTGGTTACCGACAGCAGCTAGCTCTCGCCGCCGGCCACGGCGATCAGCGCCTGCTGGCCGTCGACTCGCTGGCCTCTGGAGATCAGCCGGTAGCCGAGATAGCCGACGCCCGCGACCACGAACGACATCAGCAGCATGACCGTCGCCAGCGCGTTCAGTGCCGGGCCGCCGTTGCCGCCGTGCTGGGTCGAGTAGATGATCACCGACATTGGCGTATTGGACGCGTTGGAGGACAGCAGGTCGACGATGACGAAGTCGTCGATGACGCCGGAGAAGACCAGGATCGCGCTAGCGAAGATGGCGGGCGTCAGCAGCGGTAGCATCACCCGGCGGATGGTCTGGAACTGGGTACAGCCGAGGTCTGCCGAGGCCTCCTCGTAGTGCTTGCCGATCGTCACCAGCCTGGCCTGCACGATGATCGCGGGCCAGCTGACGTTCCAGACTGACCAGGCCGAGCACCTCTGCCCACAAGCCGAGACCAGGGTGCACCTTCAGCCCGGGCAGCTGGGTGAAGATGAAGTACATCGCGACACCGAAGATCAGCTCGGGCACGACGAACGACAAGATCATGATGAAGTTGAAGCTCGACGGGAGAACGCCGCGCCAGCGGTTGATGCCGAGCGCGAAGCCGACGCCGATCGGCACCGCGATGATGGTCGCCAGCGCGGACAGCTTCAGCGTCACGAAGATCGCGCTGTGCAGCTGGGGGTTGTACCAGATCGAGTTGACCTTGTCCCCCCAGTACCAGCGCAGTGACAGGCCCTGGTAGACGGCCTGGGACTTGCCGTTGTTGAACGAGAACAAGACCGCGAGTGCGATCGGCGCGAGCGACCAGATCAGGTAGAGCCAGGTGAAGCCTTCCAACAGCCACGGATGGCGCCAGGGATTGCGGAAGAACTCGAGCCTTAGGTCGACCTCGTTCCCGCGTCAGGAGAAATCCGCGGGCGAGACTACCGTGCTGGTCATGACGCCGCCTGGGAAGCCCGGTTGGTCTGGATCACGTAGTAGATCATCGGCACGAGCAGCACCCCGAGCACCAGGAGCGACAAGATCGCGCCCTGCCCGGCAGCGTAGGGCGTCGTGAGCTGGCCGTCGATGACGTTGCCGATCATCGAGGTGTGCGGCGAGCCGGACAGCAGCTGGTTGGTGAAGTAGTCGCCCAGCATCGGCAGCACCGTGATGAGCAAGCCGGTGAGGATGGGCTGCCTGGACAACGGCAGGGTCACCCGCCAGAACGTCGCCACCCGGCTGAGGCCGAGGTCGCGGCCGGCTTCCAGCAACGAAGGATCGATACGGTCAAGGCCGGCGTACAGCACCAGGATCAGGTAAGGGATATAGCCGTAGACCAAGCCGAGGATCACCGTGATCGAGTGCCCGCCGAGCCAGTCAGGCGAGCCGAGGCCGATGAACGCCAGTCCCTTGTTCACGTAGCCGTTGGTCTGCAGGAGGTCGATCCAGGCGAGCATCCGCATCATGTAGCTGATCCAGAACGGGGCGATCAGCAGCACCAGGAAGAATCCCTTGCGCCGGCCGGCGAACCTGGCCACAAAGTACGCGGCCGGATAGCCGATGAGCAGGCTGAGCAGCGAGGCGGCGGCGACGTACCAGATCGTGGTCCAGACGATCGGGAGCACGAACGACGCCTTGCCGACGATGTCGTGGATGACGTTGGACAGGTTCGCCGAGCTCCAGGAGAACGGGTTATAGACCGCGATCGGCGACTTCGGTCTTGACGTTGAGCTTGCCCTCGCCGATCGCCAGCACCGCGTAGAACGGGATGACGAACAGCACGGCAGCCAGATCATGCCGGGCACGGCGATCAGCACCCAGAACCACTTGTTCGGCTGGTAGGGCTTGGCACTTGCGAGCCCGGCCGGGTCCTGGCCTGGGGGCGGCCGATGGCGGAGCCGTGGCCGGCGGCTGTGGCGGTGCCTGGATGCTCATCGGCTACACCCCGCCGCTCACGACGAGCCAGGCCTGATGCCACAGCGCGTCGGCGTCGACCGGCAGCGCCAGCTCGCCGAGGCCGCGGCGGAAGTCCGACGGCAGCACGGCGGTCGACATCGAGGCTCGGCGGGAGGATCTGTTCCTTCACCAGCAGCTCCGGGGTAATCGCGGTCACCGGCTGCATGTAGCCGTTCCAGCCGATGTTCTCGAGCGCGACCTGCTCATCCATCAGGTAGTTGACGAACAAGTGCGCCAGCACCGGGCTTGCGGCCGAGCGCAGCACTGTGTTGGTGTCGTTGGCGACCGGTCCGATGCCGTCCGCTGGGGAACCAGTACCCGACAACTTCCACCGGCACGCCCTTCGGCATGTAGCTCGGCGCGGCCGCCATGTCGCCAGACCAGGCATGGTGGATCCAGGTCTGCCCGGTCGGGATCTCGCTGTAGTCGTTGTTGTCGATGTGCAGGTCGACCGCCGCGACGAGATCCTCCAGCGTCTGCCTGGACACGTCGATCTGGTCCTTGCTCGTGGTGTTCAGGTCGTAGATCCCGTTCATCATCAGGCCGAGGGCCGGACTTTCGCGGTAGTCGTCCAGGACGGCGATCTTGCCCTTGTACTTGGGCTGGAAGAACATCTCCTTCCACGGGTTCGCCATCGCGTACGGGTTGAGGTCGACCTTGTCCTTACGCCAGGAGATGCCGGTGGTGTAAATCGTGTAGGGCACCGTGTACTGCCAGCCCTGGTCGTAGAACGGGTTCTGGAAGTCTGGCCAGGCCTGCCCGATGTTGGTGATGTAGCTGTGGTTGAGAGGCTGGATCAGCTTGGACTCGATCAGCGGCCCGAGCACATCGACAGTGGCGCCCATGAACACGTCGAACTTCAGCCCGCTGTTCAGCTTCGACAGGGCCTCGTCCATGGTGTTGAACGTGGTGACCTCGACCTTGCAGTTGTACTTCTTGGCGAAGCTGTTGACGCAGGCCTGGTTGATGTACGCCACCCAGTTGTAGACCTGGAGGGTAGCGCCGGTCTCCGGCGGCAGGTTGCTGGCGATCGCGGCGTTGCCTGTGACCGGCCACCGCACCGGACTGCTCGGCCGCGGCAGCGGCGTGTTGGTCGGTCCGACCAGGTAGGGCGCGCAGGCCTCGAGCACCGTTCCGCCGCCACCCGCCAGCAGCGCGGCCGCCAGGCCGCGCTTCAGCGCGTCGCGCCGGGAGAGTTCAGGCCGCCGACGGGTTCCGTCGGGCTGCCAGCCCTCTCGAGGGTGCATGTACCGCCGCCTTCCTGAGTGCCTGCCACCGCCCGCGACTTGCTGTCGTCAACTCGAATCGTGCCCGAGTGAACGTTTCGCCAGTCTCGTCAGTCTGTCGTTATACCTGCCCAGAATGTCCCTGATTCGGGCCCCGGCGCAAGGCGTTCGCCGCAACCGGGACCCAGTCTTGCTGATTCAGTCGAATTATGGCCCGACTGCAGCAGCAAAGGTCGCGAAGTTGTCAATGAACCTGTCGATATCGGCTTCATCGTGCTGGACCGACATCAGCCACTGCTCGATCTTGCCCCACGGCGGCAGGAAGACCCCGCCGTTGTGCTGGAACAGCCAGTGGGCATGGCTGAAGGAATCCCGCACGCGGAGGAAGTCGCGGAAATTGCGGACCGGCTTGGAGGAGAAGACGACGCAGCCCTTGGCGCCGACCGACACTACCTGCGCATCCAGGCCGTTGCGTTCGATCTCGCGCTCCAGGCCTTCGACGGCGCGCCGCCGCAGCTTGTCCAGCCGCTCGTAGGCGTCGTCGGTCGCGACCTCGGTCAGCATGGCCAGGCACGCGGCCATCGCCAGCGGGTTCCCGTTGAAGGTGCCGACCTGGTCGTAGTCGCCGTTGGCCACGTGGTCCATGACCTCGTGCGTGCCGCCGATGGCCGCCACCGCGATGCCGCCGCCGATGGCCTTGGCCAGGCAGACGATGTCGGGGATCACGCCGGTGACGCCGGAGGCGCCGCCAGGTCCTGCGGTCAGCCCGGTCTTCACCTCGTCGAAGGTCAGCAGCGCGCCGTGGGAGTGCAGCAGTTCCTTCAGCCCGGCCAGGTAACCGGGCTCGGGCTTGATGATGCCGGCGTTCATCATGATCGGCTCGAGGATCATGCCGGCCACCTGGCCAGGGTTCTCCGCCAGACGGCGCTCGACGCCAGCCAGGTCGTTGTAGCTCACGATCAGGGTCAGGTCGGTGATCGCCTGCGGGATGCCGGAACTCGAGGGAACGCCGTGCGGCGCCGCGGCCGGGCCGCGGTCGTCGTCCGCTCCGTCGGGGCAGACCGAGACCTGGACCGAGTCGTGGTGACCGTGGTAGCAGCCCTCTACCTTGATGATCTTGTCGCGGCCGGTGATGGCGCGCATCAGGTGGACGGCATCCATGGTGGCCTCGGTGCCGGAGTTGGCGAACCGCCACTGCGGCAGGCCGAACCGGCGGGACAGTTCCGCGGCGGCCGCCATCGCTGCCTCGGTCGGCTGGGCGAAGTGAGTGCCCCGGCCGATCTGGGCGCGTACCGCCTCGACGATGGCGGGATGACCGTGGCCGGCCAGCGAGACGCCGTAGCCCCCGTGCAGATCGACGTAGGCGTTGCCGTCGACGTCAAACAGCTTGGAGCCGCTGCCGTGGCTCAGCCAGACCGGCTGCGGCCGGGAGATCTGCCAGCTGGAGACAACGCCGCCGGCCAGCGAGCCGCTGGCCAGGCCAGCCAGCCGCGCCGATTCCGGCTGACGCCTGATGAAGATCTCCTCCTGCGCCGCGATGATGCTGGCCAGCGTCGGCCTTGCTGCCACCCGCCGCTGGACCGGAGGCCGCGCGGGCAGGTGCCGCTTGGCCATGCTGGTCGCGATGGTCGGGGCAGAGTTCGGATCGGTCGGTCTGGCCTGTGTCGTGGCCATGGTTATCGCGCTCCCAACGCGGTTGACTGAATGTTCAGTCTAAAGGTCCAGATCACGGCCTGACAAGGACCAAATTGAGTGTCTGTTCAGTCAGTGCCCGGTAACTCCGGGAGCCGGACTTCAGGTGGCTCACCCGCTGGCGCGGCAATACGCTCGGGCGGGTGACCGCAGAACCGCCCGCCATGCAGCAGTACCTGCCGACGGTGCCCTACCGGGGTACCCGTGATTTCCTGCCGGCCGAGATGTCGGTACGCGAGCAGGTCTTCGGCACTCTGCATCGGTGCGTGGAGCGGTTCGGGTACCAGCGCTACGACGGTCCGCTGCTGGAGTCGGCCGAGATCTACGAGGCCAAATCCGGGCAGGAGATCGCGCATCAGGAGCTGTACTCGCTGACCGACCGCGGCGGTCGCCGGCTGGCGATCCGGCCAGAGATGACCCCGTCGGTGGCCAGGATCATCGCCGGGAACGCGGGCAAGCTGCAGTTCCCTGTGCGCTGGTACTGCAACGTCAACTGCCACCGTTATCAGCGCCCGCAGCGCGGCAGGACCCGCGAGCACTGGCAGCTCAACGTCGACATTTTCGGATCCGATAGCCCGAACTGCGAGCTGGAGATGTTCGAGCTAGTGCACGCGATGTTCGCCAGCGCCGGCGCGAGCCGGGACATGTACCAGCTGCGCGCTAACGACCGGACCCTGCTAGACAGCCTGCTCACCGACGTTGTCGGAGTCCCCGCGGAGCAGACGCGGGCGGTGTCGGCGATCCTGGACCGCTGGGCCAAGTACCCGCGCGCGGAACTGCTCGCCGCGGCTCGGAAGACCGGGCTGTCGGCTGTCCAGTTCGGCCAGCTCGAGGAGGCGCTGAGCGCCGGAACTGGCATGCTGACGCTGCTGCCCGCGCAGGTTGTGCAGCGCTCCACGCTGGCCGCGATCCTCACCGGCGATGACAGCGGCCTGGTAATCTTCGACCCGCTGATCGTGCGCGGCTTCGACTACTACACCTCGACCGTGTTCGAGGTATTCGACACCCACTCCGCCAACCTCAGGTCGCTGTTCGGCGGCGGTCGTTACGACGACCTGACCAGCCTGTTCTCACCTCAGCGCATTCCCGGCATCGGCTTCGCGATGGGCGATGTCACGCTGATGGACTTCCTGGAAGTGCACGGCCTGCTGCCAGCGCCCGAGGCTGGCAGCGAGGTCGTAGTGCTCCCGGTGCAGGACGCGCAGCACCCGGCGGCGCGCGGTGTCGCCGCCGGACTGCGCGCGGCGGGGCTCCGGGTCACGGTGCCGCTCGAGGCGCGCAAACTCAGGATCCGAGCTCAAGCGCGCTGCCCAGTCAGGGGCCGCGGTCGCCGTGATCGTCGGACCCGATGACGGGGAACGTGGTGAACTCACCGTCCGTGACCTTCGCACCCGCGAGCAGCTCACCGTGCGGCTTGATCAGGTGACAGCAGCGGTAGGCACGCTGCTCGAGGCAGGCTGACCGCGTCCTGTAGAGCTTAGGTAGGGATTCTGCTGTGGTTCACGGCGGCGATGTTCGCCAGTCACCCCCGGCTCTTAGCGTCCGCTCATGACGTCCTCACGCATGACTCCCGAGCAAGCAAGTCGTCTCAGCCTCGCCGAGCAGCACGAGTGGTTCCGTCGTGCTACCTCCCGGCGCTCGTTGCTCCGCGGCGGCGCCCTCGGCGCCGGCGCCGCCCTGGCCGCCCCCGCGCTGCTCTCTGGCAGCGCCGACGCCAGTACCACCCCGGCCGCGGTCCGCAAGGGGGTGCCGCATCTAGTCACCCGTGCTGACTGGCCGGGCGGCAGCTCGCTGGCGCCGTTCGGCCGGCACATCGCCTTCGGCGCCAATCCGACCACAGAGATCGCGGTGGCGTGGCAGGTGGCCGCGCCGGTCCGCAACCCGTTCATCAGGGTCGGGTCCTCGCCGTTCGGGCTGAGCGGGCGGATCGGCGCGGAGATCCGCCCCGTCACCACGCCGTTCAGCGTCTGGGACAGCGCGACCAGCAGCCCGGATGACTCGGTCCCGCCGGCCGTGACGGCCAGCAAGAGCTCGATCGAGCAGTACTACGTGCATGCCACCGTCGGCGGGCTGCGGCCTGGCCAGACTTACTTTTACAGCATCGGTCA
This sequence comes from uncultured Actinomycetota bacterium, assembly GCA_963767215.1. Lineage (GTDB taxonomy): Bacteria > Actinomycetota > Actinomycetes > Streptosporangiales > Streptosporangiaceae > JAJYUU01. The sequence continues at coordinate 66,844 of CAVYDE010000005.1, read as the reverse complement.
CGACGGCTGGGACTTCTCCGGCGACGTCTCCACGCTGGGTACCTTCACGACCGCGCCCAGCGGCAGGTCGCCGTTCCGCTTCACCGCGTTCGGCGACCAGGGTGTGACGTACGACGCGGTCGGTACGACCAACTTGATCAGGACCCAGAACCCGGCATTCCACCTGCACGCTGGCGATATCTCCTACGCCGAGGACGACGGCAGCGGCCTTATCACCGACCAGTACGACCCGCGAGTGTGGGACGCCTGGTTCACCGAGGTCGAGAACGCGGCCGCGGGAATACCCTGGCAGGTCGCCATGGGCAACCACGAGCTCGAGCCCTGGTATTCGGCCGACGGCTACGGCGCGCAGCGAGCACGCTGGGACTTCCCCGGCGAGGCCAGCAGCTCGGCGCCGCCGGTCTACTACTCCTTCAGCTACGGCAACGTAGGCATCGTCAGCCTCGACGCCAACGATGTCTCCTTCGAGATTCCGGCCAACTTCGGCTATTCGGGCGGCGCCCAGGTTTCCTGGCTGGACAAGACGCTGAAGGCGCTGCGGGCCAACCCCGAGATCGACTTCATCGTGGCCTACTTCCACCACTGCGCCTTCACCACCTGCTCAGTGCACGGCTCGGACGGCGGCGTGGACAAGTTCTTCGTCCCGCTGTTCGACAAGTACACCGTCGACCTGGTCGTCAACGGGCATAACCACATCTACGAGCGGACCGACCCGCTCGTGGCCGGGGTCGCGACGGAGACCGCGCCCATCGGCACGGTGCTCAACAACAACCCGTCGTCCGGCCCGTCGGCCGGCACGACCTACATCGTGGCCGGCGCCGCGGGCGAGAGCCTGTACGACTTCGACGGAAACTCCGTCGACACGGTGGCAGTCCCCGACAGCTACCTCGGTCACGTCAACAACGACAGCGCGGTGCCGACCTATATCAATTCGGACACCAACGGCGGGATCACCAACGTCACGGTGAACTGGTCCCGCAGCAGGTACACCGGCTATTGCCTGCTGGTCGTGGACAGCGAACCTGGCTGGCGCCCCGGCGCGAAGTCCACGCTGAAGGTGACAGGACTTGCTGAGGACGGCAGCGTCCTTGACTACCTGGAGATCGTCCGCTAGCCGCTGTGCAAGGTTCGCATGACGGGCCAGGCCGGGACGACAGATCCTGACCTGGCCCGGCTGCAGGGCTAGCGGCTGGCCACCGACAGGGCCGCGCGGGTCGCCGCCCGCCAGCCGAGCAGGAACAGGCCGAGAAACGCGAAGGTCACCACGATGAATGCGGCCGCGGTGCCCTGACCCGCCAGCACTCTGATCACCATGCCCGCACCGGCCGCGCCAGCCCACGCGCCGAGCCCGGCCGGGATGATCGCGGCAGGCCGCCGCCAGAATCGCGCGGTGATCAGGCCGATCCAGAGGCCGGTCAGGAAGGGCCAGGCAGTCTGCCAGACTCCGGCGAGGCCGTCTCCGTGGTGATGCGCATTCCGGCCGATCACGACGAACAGCAGCACGCAGCAGATGTCGAGCACCGAGCTGGCGGCCGTCCTTCGCATCCGGCCACGGTAGCCGAGGTCCTGGCCAGCGGGTGCCGCCTGGCCGGCACCGACGACGGTCTACGCTCGGGACATATGCCGACGTTGCTGATCGTGCACCACACGCCGTCGCCAGCGCTGCAAGCCATGTTCGAGTCCGCGGCAAGCGGCGCGGGTACCGACGGAATCGAGGGCGTGCGGGTGCTGGTGCGGCCGGCGCTGACCGCCGCGGCCGCGGACGTGCTGACCGCGGACGGCTACCTGCTCGGCACCCCGGCGAATATCGGCTACATGTCAGGTGCGCTTAAGCACTTCTTTGACGGCATCTATTACCCCTGCCTGGAGGCGACCAGGCGGCGGCCGTACGGACTGTACGTACACGGCGCCAGCGACACGGGCGGCGCGGTCCGGGCGGTGGAGTCGATCGCCACCGGCCTGCAGTGGCGGCAGGTGCGGCCCGCCGTGACGGTCACGGGTGCGCCGGGCAAGGCGGACTTGGCGGCGTGCTGGGAACTCGGCGCGCTGCTGGCCGCGGAGGTTGCCGGGTGATCGTCACAGTCACGCTGAATCCGGTCTTGCACGTGCGGTACGACGCCGAGCGGGTCGTCCTCGGCGGCACCAACCAGGTCAGCCGGGTCCGGTACGCAGCGGGCGGCCGGGGCCTGGCCGTCGCCAGGTTTGTGCAGAAGTTCGGGCACGAGGTGACTGCGACCGGGTTGGCAGGCGGGTCCGCGGGGGAACTTATCCGCACCGAGCTGGCCAGGGCCGGCGTGCCGACTCAGTTCACCAAGATCACTGCGGAATCCCGGCGGGCGGTCAGGATCGCCGACACCGTGGCGGGCACCGCGACCAGCTTCGATGAGCCGAGCCCGTACATCACCACCGAGGAACTCGGCAGGTTCGCCGCCGACTACCGCGGCATGCTCGACGGCGCGACCGCCGTAGTGCTGTGCGGCAGCCTGCCTGACGGGTTGCCGCCAGAGATCTACGGCTCGCTCACGAGCTATGCGGCCAGCGCAGGAGTCCCGGTGATCCTGGACGCGGGTGGCAGCGCGCTGCGGCACGGCGCGGCGCGCGGCCCGGCCCTCGTGATACCCGACGTCGCCGATGCCGGGCTGGAAGCGGCGGGTAGTTCGGTGGTCGTCCTCGCGCGCGGCGGCGTGCGGGCGCTGACGGCGGACGGGGAGTGGCTGGCCGAAGTCGGTGCGACCAGCGCGGCGGCAGCGGGCGGCCGGGCCCACCGCGAGGCTGCGGGCCAGGACCCTGCCGCGTTCCGGGACGCGCTGGTCGCGGGCTTCGTGCCGGGCATCGCGCTCGCCTGGTCCTGGCCGGACATGCTCAGGCACGCCGTGGCGCTGGCTGCCTCGGTGTCCTTCGACGGCGAGGCGGACCTGGCGGCCTACGAGATGCTGCTGCCCGGCATTGTCATCACGGGACCGCGAGTGACTCGGCGCTAACAGCGACGGCGTTAGCCGCTGCGGTGAGTTCGTCGACCGTCGCGCCGTACAGTCCGGCAAATTCTGCTGCTGCTGCGCGGCTGAGCAGGGCATACCGGAAGCGCACGCACAGCTGAAACCGACCGTCGACAGTGATAGCGCTGACCGACAGGCCTCGCGGCATATGCGCGGGCGCGGTAATGGCCATCCGCGTGATGGCGTGCTTGCCGAACCGCGGCGGATCGGCGACGTTACCGAGATTGGTGACGAGCGAGGTATCGCAGATGTAGGGCCCGGCCACCCGCAGCAAGGTTCGCAGCGCCAGCCGCTTGACCGAACGGGGCAGCCAGGCGACGACAAGAAGGCGCGACAGCGGGTCGGCCTCAGGGCCTGGATGGTCCTTGGACCACTGGGTCTGCCTGGCTACCTCGGTGAGCAAGCCGGCCGTGGCCGGCTCGGTCCCTGGCGGCAGCTTGACGGTGATCGTCGCCAGCCGGGTCAGGTTGCCGGCGGTGCGATCCTGGCCTGGTGGCCGCGTATTGATGGGAATGGTGACGCGGATGTTGCTGGCGGGCCAGCCATGGGCGGTGTTCCAGCGCCAGATCGTCAGGATGTGCGCGGCGATGAGCACATCGTTGACGGTGACCGGGGCGCCGGGGCGGCCCTTTCTGAGGGCCGGCACCGGCCGGAGGGGCAGCAACTGAAAGCCGTAGCCGGCCGGATCCGCGCCGGGCTCGGCCGCGATCCTGGTGACGTTGCGCCCCGCTGCCGGGCGGCGCGCGGATGGCATCCGGCGGGTCGAGCGCGCGGCGACCGAAGGGCTGCCGTTCTGGCCGGCCGGTCCTGGTCCGTCTGCCGGCTCGCTGCGCTGCGGGCTCGCGGGCTGATCCGGTTGGTGATAGCCGGCCGCGACCCTGCGCATGAACTCGATATCGGAGATGCCGTCCAGGGCGGCATGGTGGGCATTGAGAATGACGCAGCACTCGGCCGGGCCCTCGGCGACCAGCAGGCGCAGCGGGGGCGCCGCGCTGAGCGACGGTGCGCTGGCCATGAACGACTCGCGCAGCCGGTCGAGGCCGGCCTTGTCGGGCCACGTTCCGAAGGAGACAGGATCGCAATCCAGCTGATCGGGAAACTCCCACACAGAACGCGGGCGCCACGAACTCCTTGCCGACCGGCGTGCCCCTGCGCGCGGCAACCCGGTGATCGCCTGGCTGACCGCGGCGCGGAACGCGCGCTCGTCCAGGGGGCCAGGCAGCCTGAGCTCGAGATGGATGTTGTTGGGTTCACCCGGCTTGTCGAGGTAGCTGGCCACTTCATCGACGACGTCGAAGGGCTGCGGTGATCGAGTCAGGGCCGGCGGACTTGCCTGCGCGTCCGCTGTGGCCCGCGGGCGGCGCAGCGGCGATGGCCGGCTCATGAGTCCTCCGCTACCTCTGGCCCGCCCGTGACGGGCAGCACACTCCGGCAAGATCTCCTACTTTAGGCCAGGAGTCCGGTTTGCCAGGCCACTTTGCTCGCTGCGGTGCGAGCCGGAGAAGTCCGGGGCCATCGTTACACTCGTGGCCGCCGGGGTTGGGCGGATTTGGGGCGTGAGCACGATGTCGCTGGCGACGGCCGAGCAGGTGCGGAGGATCCGCCTGCCCCGTGACGCAGCGGCGGCCGCTGCTGGTCTCTGCCTGGGCTTGCTGGCCCTCGGACCTGGCCTTTGGCCCGGTTACCTGCTCAGTTACGACATGGTCTTCGTGCCTGCGCCGCAGTTCAATGCCGCCATGTTCGGCCTGTCCGGCGTCCTGCCGAGGGCGGTGCCGAGCGACGCGGTGATTGCCGTGCTGGCGAGAATCGCGCCGGCCGACCTGGTCCAGAAGGCTGTGCTGCTGGCGATTTTCGTGCTGGCCTGCGCCGGCGCGGCGCGACTGCTCGCCGGACAGCACTGGCTCGTGAGGCTCGCGGCCGGAGTGTTCTACGTCTGGAACCCGTTCCTGGCAGAACGACTGCTGATCGGCCAGTGGGCGCTCTTGCTCGGTTACGCCGGGCTGCCCTGGGTGCTGGCCGCCTTCGCCGGATCAGCCGAGGAGCCTGGCCGCCGCTGGCCGCGCCAGGTCGCCGCCTTGCTCCCGGCGGCCGTGGGCGGCTTCGCGGCGATGTGCATCTCGGCGCTGGTAGCCGTTCCTGCCGCCGTCTGCCGGGCCGGGGCAGCCAGGCAGCGGCTCGCCCGGCTGGCCGCTGCGTTGCTGATACTCGGCGTGCTGAGCCTGCCCTGGCTCATCCCGTCTCTCGCCCGCCAGGTGCATACCAGCCCGGCTGGCGTGGCGGCGTTCGCAGCCAGGGCCGATACCCCGTTCGGTACCGTCGGCAGCTTGCTCTTGCTCGGCGGCGAGTGGAATGCGCAGACAACGCCGGCCGGGTACGGCGGCGCAGCCTCGGCGCTGTGGCTGTGCGTGGCGCTGGCCGGGCTAGCCGGATATCTGGCCCTCGGCCGCCGGCGCTGGCCGGGACTTGGCCTGGCGGCCGCGGCCGGCCTGCTGATCGCGCTGCTTGGCGTCGCCGGCCCTGGCCGGCAGTTGCTGACCGCCATGATCACGTTCTGGCCAGGATTCGCCGTGCTCAGAGACGGCCAGCAGTTCATCGCACCGCTCGCACTGGCCGAAGCCGCAGGATTCGGGCTCGTGGTGGCGCAGGTGCAGCGGCTGCGACGGCCGGCCATCTTGCGGGACTGCAGCATCGCGGTGGCGGCCTTGCTGGCAGTTCTGCCCGTGCTGTTCCTGCCAGGTCTGGCCGTCGGCGCGGCCGACCGGCTGCGTCCTGTGCAGTATCCGGCGGACTGGCTGGCCGCCAGGCGGCTGATGAACGCCGATCCGCGGCCGGGTAAGGCGCTGCTGCTGCCGTGGGGCGCCTACCGAAGGTTCAGCTGGAACAACGCGGCGGCGGTGCTTGATCCCTGGCCACGGCTGCTGTCCAGGCAGGTCGTTACCGACGACGGCGTCCAGGTGGGCTCGACCAGCATTCCGCCCGAAGACCCGGCCGCACAGGCGATCGGCAGCGCGGTGACCTCGGCAGCGCCGCTGACCGGTGTGCTGGCGTCGTCGGGATACCGGTATGTGATCGTCGACGCGGGCTTCGGGCCGGCCGACTCGGGCCCGGGATCCGGCGGCGCCTACCCGTTTCGCAGCAGGCTGGCTGGCTGCACGATCGTCGCGTCCGGCCCCGGCCTGGTGGTCTATCTCGTGCCGGATCCGGCGCGGCCGGCCAGTGCTGGCCAGTCCTGAGCTGGAAACTGCCTTATTATTACCTTTCGCGGTTACTTCCGCCTGCGCACCCCGCAATGAGCCCGCTACGCTAAACGCGAGCCTGGTGAAGGAGAAAGCTCATGAGAGCGTTGCTAGTCGCCGTAGCGATTGGCGTTGTGCTGGCCGTCGGTGCCGGGCTTGGCACCGGAGCGCTGCTGTCCGGGGTGGCGAACGGCAAGCCGGCTAACACTCAGCTCTACAACTACGGCCAGCGCTGATTCCCGAGCCCGGCCCGCGTGCTGCACTCGCGATCGATGCCAGCATGACGCTTGGCCAGCGGGTCGGCGCGCGTATCCCCGACCAGCTGCTGGCCAGGATTGTCAGCCTGGCCTACTGGCGGTTCGAGCCCGAGACCAGGCGGCTTGATGAGATGGCGGGCCGCGGCGGCACGATGGTCGACGTGGGCGGCTGGTACGGACCGTGGGCTCGCCGGCTCGCCCGCCGCGCTGACAAGGTCGTCGTCATCGAACCGACCTGGCTGCACCAGGTGCTTCGCGCGACGCTGCCATCGTCGGTCGAGGTCATCGCGGCGGCTGCTTCTGACAGCTGCGGTGAGGCGGAGATCTGGCTGTCGCAGGCCGGTGGCGGCAAAGGCGGGTTCGGGTCCCTGCATCAGCGCGCTGTGCACTGCACCTCCGCCCGGGTGCCGTTGGTCAGTCTCGACAGCCTCGGCCTTGAGCACGTGACATTCGTCAAGATCGACGTCGAGGGCCACGAGCTTGCCGTCCTGCACGGCGCCGCTGGTCTCATTGAGCGTGATAAGCCGCGGCTATTCATCGAGATCGAGGAACGTTTCGAGCCGACGGCCAAGGTGATCGGCCTGCTGACCGGCTGGGGCTATCAGGGCTGGGTGCTGCCTGGCCGGCGCTGGGTACCGCTCACCCGCTTTGACCTGGTCGGAGCCCAGGCGGCCAGCAGTCACGCGGCAGATCGAGGGCTGCTGTGGCGGACGCTGTGGCCCTATCCCCGGTACGTCAATTCAGTGCTGTTCTTGCCATCGGGCCAGGTTCCGTAGCCGCCGTCGTGGGCGAGAACTGACGGATTAGGGTTTTTTGACGAAGTTTTACTAAGTCACCCGATCTTGCGGCTACGCTGAGCGCGAGTCTGGCGAAGGGGAGAGACATGAGGGCGTTGCTAGTCGCGGTGGCGCTGGGTGTCGTGCTGGCGGTGGGCGCCGGCCTCGGCACAGGCGCGCTCCTTGCCGGAGTCGCCAACGGCAAGCCCGCCAACACCCAGCTCTATAACTACGGCCAGCGCTGACGTCGCTGACGCCATGCATCGACCGTGACAGCCCAGATCAGCGGGCCTGATCTCGCCTGGCTAGAGATCGTCGTTCCGGCGCGGAACGAGGAACAGCGACTGGCGGCCGGACTCGACAAGCTGGTACGCAAGGCGGCAACGCTGCCGGCTGGTATCGAGATCATCGTCGTCGACAGCGCAAGCACGGATCAGACGGCGAACATCGTCTTGCAGCGCCAGCATGGTCCGGTGCCGATCCGGTTGATCCGGTGTGACCGGCCGGGCAAGGGCGTCGCCGTGCGAGCCGGTCTGCTGGCTACCCGTGCACCTTTTGTTGGCTTCTGTGATGCGGACATGGCATCGGATCTGTCCGGACTCGACCTCGCGATCGACAAGCTCGCGGCCGGCCTGCAGGTGGTCATCGGATCGCGGGCCCACGCCTTGTCGGAGGTCGAGGTCCGGCACAGCGTCGTGCGGAAAGCTGGCGCGGCGCTCTTCCGGACCCTGGCGAGGGTCGTCGCGCCGGGAGTGGGTGACACGCAATGCGGCTTCAAGTTCTTTGCCGGCCCGGTCGCGAGGCAGGCAGCCAGAGACCTCGGCGCCGCAGGCTTCGCCTTTGACATCGAGCTGCTCGCCCGGTGCAAGCAGCTCGGCGCCGACGTGATCGAGATCCCGGTGAGCTGGCGGGACATGCCAGGCTCGACCTTCTCGGTCTGGAAGCACTCCTTCGCTGCCTTTGCCGAGGTCGCGGCGATCTGGCTGGCCTTGCGGCGCCACGCCGGGCAGCACGACGCGGCTGCCGACGTGCCAGGCCCGGCCTACGGCCAGGCGCTCGGCGCCCCGGTGTCGGCGGGGATAGAGGCAGTTGGCCCGCTGTGACCGCGCAGAGCCGCAACCGGACCTCGCCGGTGGACGGCCTGCGGATCGTGGTGGTGAACTGGCGCGACCCCTGGCATCCCGAGGCCGGCGGGGCGGAAACCTATGCCTGGCAGGTCGCCCGCGGCCTGCGGCGCCGCGGCGCCGATATGACCTTCCTGACCGCCCGAGCTGCCGGGCAGATCGCCGATGAGACCCGCGACGGCATCAGAATCGTCCGGGTCGGCAAGAGGTTCACCGTCTACCCGCGCGTGCTCGGCTGGATCTTGCCGCGACGCCGGGCATTCGACGCGGTGATTGACTGCCAGAACGGCATTCCCTTCTTCACGCCCTGGGTGCTGCCACGGCAGGTACCGGTCTTCTGCGTCATGCACCATGTGCACGACGCGCAGTTCGGTGCGCATTTCTCGCCGCTGGTAGCAGCTATCGGCCGGGTGCTGGAAGGCCCGGTGGCACGCCGCGCCTACCGCCGCCAGCAGTGCGTGGCGGTATCGGAGTCGACGGCAGCGGCGATGACGTCGCGGCTGCGGTGGACCGGCCAGGTGGACATCATCCCGAACGGCCTGATCGCGCCATCTGACCACGTGGCTGCCGCGGTGACCGGGGCTGGCCAAGCAGCGGGGGCTGGCCCGGCGAGCGCGGGCGGGCCGGAGGAGCCGGCCCCGTCAGCGATCACCTGGGTCGGGCGCATCGTCGTGCATAAACGAGCCGAGCTGGCGCTCGACGTGGCCGAGCGGGTCGGCGAGGCCGGCCTGACCGTCGACATTATCGGCCGTGGTCCTGGCAGCGCCGCGCTGGCGGCCGAGGTTGCGCGCCGTGGCCTGCAGCGGGTGGTGCTGCTGCGCGGGTTTTTGCCTGAGGAGCTGAAGCAGTCCGCAGTCGCCAGGTCGGTGCTGCACCTGAACACCTCCCTGGGCGAAGGCTGGGGTCTTTGCGTGCTGGAGGCGGCGGCTCTTGGCGTGCCGACGGTGGCCTTCGACGTTGATGGCTTGCGGGATGCGGTCCGGCACGGCGAGACTGGCTGGCTTGTCAGGACCGGCGAGCGAATCGAGGATGTTACCGAGCGGGCGCTGAAGGAGCTTGCCGACCCGACGCGCCGGGCCGAGGTTGCCTCGGCATGCCGCGCCTGGGCAGCTCGGTTCGACTGGGATCGCAGTGCTGGCCAGTTCGCCGAGCTGATCGCCGCGCAGCTGCCAGTCAGCCGGCCGGCCGAACCGCCGCGGCCGGCCTAGAGACCAGCAATGATTGATGCGGAGCAGCGGAGCCAGACCGACCGCGGCGGGCACATCGGTCCGCCGGCGGGCGGCCAGCCCGGCGGTCTCGGCACCGCGGACGCCAGTCGCGGGATCGACGAGCGCCTTCGCCGCCGCCTTCAGCTGGTCGCTTGCTGCCTGCTGCTGACGGCGGCGGCGTTCGCCACCAGGCCAGGCAGCATCATCGCCGACACGAAGATCGACATGGCGATCGATCCTGCCCAGTTCCTGATGCGAGCCGCGCATCTGTGGGACCCGTCGCAATTCGGTCAGCTGCAGGATCAGGCGACCGGCTACTTCTTCCCGGTAGGGCCGTTCTTCCTCGTCGGGAAGCTGCTGGCGGTGCCGGGCTGGGTGACCCAGCGCCTGTTCATGAGCGCGGTGGCCAGCGCTGCGTTCCTCGGCATCGTCGCGCTCGCGCGCAGATTGCAGATCGGCTCGCCCGGCACTCAGATCGTGGCCGGCCTCGCTTATGCGCTCTCACCGGCCGCGCTCAGCCTGCTCGGCGTGCTGTCGGCGGAGTACCTGTCCACGGCGATGGCTCCGTGGATCCTGGTGCCGCTGGTCAGGGCGATCAGGGATAACCGCTCCACGGGCGGGATGATCAGGGCCGCCGCGCAGTCGGCGGCAGCGGTTGCGCTGTGCAGCGGCATCAACGCGACAGCTACTTTCGCGGTCACCATCCCGGCCGGGATCTACCTGCTCACCGCCGCCCGTCCGGCCCGGCGCTGGCGGCTGCTTGCCTGCTGGGTGCCGGCCGTGCTGGCAGCCTGCACGTGGTGGCTGGTCCCGCTCGCGCTGCTGGGTAGATACGGCGTCTCGGTCCTGCCTTATACCGAGAGCGCCGCGGTCACCACGAGCGTCACGAGCCTCGTGGACGTCTTCCGCGGCACCGAGAACTGGGTCGGCTACCTCGTCGTCAACGGGCAGGCGTGGTGGCCTGTCGCCTTCGCGATCAGCACCGCCGTGGTGCCCACGATCTTGTCCGGCGTCGGGGCGGCGCTCGGCCTGGCGGGCCTGCTGCGCCTGCCGCGCGCAACCCGCAGGTTTCTGCTCTGCATGCTGCTGACCGGCGTGGTGCTCGTCGCGTCCGGCTACGTCAGCGGACTCGGCAATCCGCTAGCGGCAACGATTGACCATCTGATCAACGGACCGCTCGGGCCGTTGCGGAACCTGCGGCGATTCGACCCGCTGATCAGGATGCCGGTCGCACTCGGACTGGCCGGTCTGCTGGCTGCCGTGCGAGTTCCGAGGCTGACCAGGCTGTCCTGGCTGCACCGGACAGTCAGCGCGGCGGCCGCCGTCTCGATCGCGGGCCTGGCGCTGCCAGCCTTCGCCAGCGGCACGACGACGCCCGGCGCATTCACGGCTTTTCCCGGGTACTGGGTCAGCGCGGCCGACTGGCTGAACCAGCATGCCGCCAACCAGGTCGTGCTGGCAGAGCCTGGAGCCAGGTTCGGTCAGTACCTCTGGGGCCAGCCGATGGACGACGTACTGGAGGCGCTGTCGACCGGGGACTGGGCGAGCATGCAGCTGGCGGCGGTCGGATCGGCTGGCAACGAGCGGCTGCTGCAGGCGATCGACCAGCGCATCTCAGCCGGCGACGGCTCGGCTGGCCTGACTCAGGTGCTGGCCCGGATGGGTGTCAGGTACATCGTGGTGCGCAACGACCTGATCAGGTCCGACTTGCGCGGGGCGTGGCCGGCCAGGGTCCACGCGGCGCTGGCCGGCTCGCCCGGTATCACGCTGGCGGCGCAGTTCGGGTCAGGGTTTGTCGGCAGCGACGAGCCGGACACCGCGACCACCAATTTCGACACGCCTTACCCGCCGGTGCAGATCTATCAGGTCAGCCGGCGCGCAGGCGGCTGCCGAAGTGGTAGCGGCTGCGAGCACGTTGCGCGTCTACGGCGGGCCGGAGTCGCTGCTGAACCTCGCCGATGCCGGGCTCTTGCGGGGCCGGCCAGTCGTGCTCAACGCCGATCCGGCCGGCGTGGCGGTGAGCCAGAGCGTGGTCACTGATTCGCTGCGCCGGCGGGTGCGCAACTTCGGCGAGATCCGGGTCGAATACTCGCCCACCTTGACCGCGGCGGACCAGGCGCAAACCTTCGATGCTGCCGATGACTTTCTCCAGCCTGGCTGGCGGCCTTACCTGAGCGTCGCGCAGTATCAGGGCATCGCCGACGTCACCGCGTCATCCTCGGCGGCCGACATCAGCGCGATTCCCACGCAGAGTGCCACCGGCCTGCTTCCGTTCTCGGCCATCGACGGCAACCTGGAGACGATGTGGGAGTCCGGCGGGACGACCGGGCCTATCGGCCAGTGGATTCAGGTGGACTTCGGCCGGCCGGTGCGGCTGTCCGCGATCCGGGTCGCCTTCGCTGACAATGCCGCGATCGGCCCACCGGTTGCCAGGATCTCCGTGAGCTCGGCGATCGGCCGCCGGACCGATCTTGTCCGGCAGACTGGCAACTATCAGTCAGCCCAGGCACCAGCCGGCAGCTCGACCTGGATCCGGATCACGGTGACCGGCACTGCCTGGCAGGCAAACCCGCTCTACGGCAGCCAGGTCGGCATCGCCGAGATCGCGATCCCCGGAGTGCGAGCGGCCAGGACCATCGTCGCGCCCGATGTGCCGATGCCAGGCGGCGGCGACCCCAGCGCGGTCGTACTGGCCAAGGCCGAGCCGCAGCCCAGTGGCTGCATGCTGACCTCGGTGCGGTGGGCCTGCTCGCCCAGCCTGGTCAAGCCGACTGAGGAGCAGTACGGGTTCGACGAGGGCTTCACCGCGGCGGCCGGCGAAGCCGGCACGCTGACCGGGACGGCGGTCCTGAGCAGCCAGGCACTGATCAACAGGTACATCTACAAGTGGCCGGGACAGCCCCAGGTATCAGGGTCGGCCAGCTACACCGCGGATCCTGAGGACATGCCTGCGGCGGCGTTCGACGGCAACCTCGCGACCACCTGGATCTCCGGGCCGACGACGTTGTACCCGAGGCTGACTATCCGGTGGCACAGCTCGCACGTCATCAGCGCGGTCAACATCGTGCGGCCAGGCGGCGCCGCGGCGCCCGCGCAGGTCCTGATCACCGGATCTCATCGCCAGCTGAGGGGCGGCATCATCGGCGCCTCCGGCGTCTTGAAGTTCGCGCCGATCCGGACCCGGAGCCTGACCTTCAGGTTCACGCCGACAGTCTTGCCGATGCAGGTAAGCGACGTATTCATTCCCGGCGTACAGCCGCTGGCCGCTGACCCGAGCGCGCCGGTCCGGCTGCACTGCGGGCTCGGTCCGCAGGTCCAGCTGAATGGCGTCGCCATCCGCACGAGCGCGGCCGGTACCGTCCGGCAGTTGCTGACTGGCCAGCCGATCAAGTACAAAGCCTGCGGCCTGGTCACCGTGCAGGCAGGACAGAACCGGATGGTGGAGCCGGCCGCGGACAACTTCGAAATTCAGGCCGCCGTCATCGACCAGACCGGGCCAGCCGCGGTCACGGCGGTCAAGCCAGTGGTCAGTGCTCCGGCGAAGGTCGTGCACTGGACGAACTCAGCCAGGGCCGTCAGGGTCTCGGCCGCGCAGGCTTCCTACCTGGTGCTCGACCAGAACTACAACGCCGGCTGGCAGGCCAGGACTGGCGGCCGGGTGCTCAGTCCGGTCGAGCTTGACGGCTGGAAGCAAGCCTGGCTGCTGCCCGCTGGCACCAGTGGCCTGGTCACGCTGACCTTCCTGCCTGATGCGACGTACCGGGCCTGGCTCGTCGTCGGGTTCGGCCTGCTCGCGCTCGTGCTGCTGTGCGCGGTTCTCGCCGGGCGACGGCGGCGCGCCCGCGGCGCCGTCATCACCGTCGGCACTGAGCGCGGCGCGCCAGCGGCGCTAGCCGGCCAGCCTGAGTATGTCGGGCAGGCTGAGCATGTCGGGCAGGCTCGTGCCGCGGCACCCGAGTCTGGCGATGCGCTGACCATCCCGCTGGAAGCTGTCGCAGTGGCGGCTGGCGGTCGCTGGCGACGGCTAGTCGCGGTGGTATTGCTGCCGTTCGCCAGCTTCGTACTTCTCTGCGCTGCCGGACTCTGGCTCGGCGGCTATCCTGCCGCCATCGGCCTGCCGGCCGTCACCGGCATCTTCGCGCTGGCCCTCGCGCGCAGCGGCCGCGGCCGGGCCTGGCTGGAACTGTCCCGCCCGTGGATTCCCTTCGCGCTGCTGGTCGCGGCGGCCGGCTGCGTCGCGGCCGGTGAACTGCTGACCGCGGCCAGCGCGAGCAGTGCCATGGCCGGCCAGCTGGAAAGCACCTGGCCGCAGGTCATCTGCCTGGTCATTGTGGCGCGGCTGGCGGCTGCGCTGATCGGGCCTGAGCCGCCTCTGGCTGAGTGGCAGACCCGGCGCAGCCCCGACCGCGGCCGGACTTCGCCGCGGCACCGCCGCTAACCGGCCGCGGCGTGTCGCGGGCGCCGGCGCGCTCGCCTGGCCGCCGCGGTCGCGGGCAGTTCCAGGCACCAGTAGCTCACCGTGCCCGCCGCGATTGCCAGCGCGATGGTCGCGAGCGCGGCGCCGGCGAACTCGAGCCCGCCGAACGGCGAACTCTGATCGAGTCCGGTGAGCCGGAAGACCTTGGCGGCGGCATAAATAATCAGCGCCTCCCACAAGAACCAGCCATAGCTGATCCTGGCTAGCCGGCGCACGACGGCCCCGCCGCTGATCGTTGCTGCCGAAGTTCCGGCGGCCAGGCTGCAAGGCAGCAGGAGCTATCAGGGCCGTCACGATGATCGTGTAGAGCACGACCTTGGTGACAGCAGCGGCCGGGCCAGGCAAGGCCAGACCGGATGGTCCGGCCACCGGCGTGCAGGCGATCACGAAGGTGCAGCCCGCGATGCCCAGACAAGGCCAGGTACTCGACGCAATCGTGCGGCAGATGATCGCGGCCCGTCCGTCCGCCGAGTCGTCGGCGTGTGCCCAGGCCGAAACAACGGCAAGGCCCATCCCCGGCGCGAACCATGCGAACAGCGCGGGCCCGGTCTCGCCCAGCCACGGCCGGGCAGGCGGCAGGTACTCGAGAGCTGTCAGCGCGCACGAGGCAAGTGCGAGCACCGTGATGGTGACAAGCAGGCGGAGCGCGACGGCGGCGCGGCTCGGGGTGCCCAGCCTGGCGCCCCAGCTCAGCAGTCCGGCGAGCACCGGCAGCAGGAGGTAGAACGACGCCTGCACCGGCACCGTCCAGAGTTGCTCGAGGCCGGGTGCGCCCGTTCCTGTCCACCACGGATGCCGGTCGTAGTCCTGGAACAGCAGCACGTACGGAGCCCAGGCGGAACCGGACCGCGCGTGCTGCCGGTCGACCACGATCAGCGCCACGATCACGACAGCCCAGTACGCGGGCAAGATCCGCACTGCCCGGCGGCTCAGGTAGGCGGTCAGCCGGGGCGGTTGGCCGACGCCGAGCGCCGCGGCAGCCCACGGCCGGAACAGCAGGAACCCAGAGAGGCAGAAGAACAAGGCGATGCCCACGTCACACCGGCTGACGGCCGCTGCTTCTGGAGAGCCGGTGAGGGTGTAACCAGACACCGCGCCCACCAGGCTGACGGTGACCGCAAGAGCCGCTGCGACCCGCACGCCATCGAGGGCCGGGAGGTAGTCACCGGGACCTGGCAGGCCGGGCTGCGCTGACGGAACGGTCCTGTTCCACGGCCAGCTGCCAAGATCAGAACCTGTTATCGCCATGTGTCCTGATTATCGCTAACATGCCCGTGGATCGGACTATGATCCTCCGATACCCCCTACAAGGGTATCTCTTGACCTAGTTCCCCGCTATGGAGGACGGATGCGCAGGGTTGCCGGGCTCGTGCTGACTGGCTTTGGGACCTTCTTGCTTGTGCTCGCCCTGTTCATCCGCTTCGTAGTGGTCGGCGAGGCAGTTAAGTTCCCGCTGAACGAGAACGAGATCACCACTCTGGTAGCCAACGACGCGAGCTATTTCAGTGTTGCCAAGCTTGCCGAACTGACCGGGGTGACCATGCAGGACACCCTGACCGTGCAGGGCGACAACGCGGCGGGCAACTCCAGCCGGGCCGTGTGGGACGAGTTCAGCTACGTCTACGACGAGACCAATAAGCAGGCCGTGCAGTACGGGACTGAGCGGATGGCGTTCGATCGCCGCACTGGCGAACTTGTCAATTGCTGCGGTGTCCACATCGGGACGAACGCCTCGGTCCAGATGTCCGGCCAGGGGTTTGTGTGGCCGCTGAACTCTCAGCAGAAGACATATTCAGTTTTCGATACGACGCTGCTCAAGCCGGCGCCTTCCAGTTTCGCTGGCACTGCGGTCGTTGACGGCATCACCACCAACAAGTACGTCGAGACCGTGCAGCCGACCCAGATCGGTACCCAGACGCTGCCCGGTTCGCTGGTCGGCGTCAATGACGCTCAGTCGGTCACGCTGGCTGAGTACGACCACTCAACGACAACCGAGTACGTCGACCCGGTGACCGGCGCCCCGGTCGAAGCTCAATCGAGCCAGGACTTGTACCTGGTCAACAGCGGCGGCCCCGTGCTGACCCTGCTGGACGCCAACTTCGTGACGTCGGCGGCCTCGGTCGCAAGCACGGTCAAGACCGCCAAGCACTATGACGGCGAGATTTTGCTGGTCTCTGTCATCCTGCCCGTGGTCCTCGGGCTCGCAGGTCTCATCCTGCTGGTCATGGGCATCATGCTGACGATGTCGCGCCGCGCCGATGAGTACGAGAGCGGGTACGACGAGGAGTACGAGACCGGCGAGGTCACTGCCTAGGCCGCGACCTGGCAGCAGTTGTCACGCTGGCGCTGGCCGGCCGGCGAGTCCGAGGGGGCCCGCCGGCGGCCAGTTCACTGTTGAAGGCCCCGAGTTCACCGCGTTCCCCGCACACCGCGTTCCTGGCACAGTCGGGTTCCGGCGCAACCGGCGCCGGCTTGCGCCCGGCTAGTCGGCGATTGCCTTGCGGTGCCTGCCCCGCTGCGAACTGGCCGGAACGCTGGCGTTGCGCCGGTCGGCCCGACCGAGCGCCAGCCCGACGCCGCCGCAGGCAAGATCGGCGCCAGTCGTGACGACCCTGGTGACGAGGGCAATGGCCACTGCGGTGCCGTGCGGCACCACGGCCGCGAGCGCCCCGA
The DNA here is from genome assembly GCA_963767215.1 of uncultured Actinomycetota bacterium. GTDB lineage: Bacteria > Actinomycetota > Actinomycetes > Streptosporangiales > Streptosporangiaceae > JAJYUU01. The sequence goes on along the minus strand of CAVYDE010000005.1, from coordinate 50,097 downwards.
CGAGGATGAGTTCGCGGGCACCGATGCCGCTCGGGAAGACCACGAGCAGCAGCCCGATGCAGAAGGCAAGAGCGTAGCCGCCGGTCGCCAGCAGCAGATCGCCGCGGCGGCCCGTCATGCTGGCCATGACCAGCCATACCTGCACGCCCAGCAGCACCCAGCCGGTCAGCGTCCAGACAACCGCCACGCCGAGCCCGCGCCAGCTCGGCCGCCGTTCCAGCGGTGGCTGCCTGGCCAGCGACAGCGCACGATCGATGACCCGCCCGAGGACCGGCGGGCAGAGGCCGGCCGCGATCAGCGGGACGACGGCCAGCACCCACCAGAACTGCCTGGCCATCGCGGGGGACGCCAGCGGCAGCGCCAGCGCGGCGACCGCAAGCCCGCCGCCGATGGCGATGGTCAGCGAGATCACTGACGACGCGACGCCGCGTTGTCGCGGCACGCCCCGGTCGTGGCCGAGTTCTATCTGAGTGGCCAGGGACCAGACGGCCCCCGGCAGATATTTGGCAAGGTGAGCCAGGAAATTGACCCTGGCGGCCGGGGCTAGCGGCAGCGGCGAGCCGAGATCGGCGAGCACCGCCCGCCACGCAAGCATCATGCAGCTCGTGCCCGCGACGGCCGCGAGCAGCGCCAGCGCCACGGCATACCAGTGCAGCCGGTCAAGCCCGGCAGCCACGCCTGGCCACTGCGTGTCCAGGCCGTAGCCGCACACGGCAAGTACGAGCCCGAGCAGACCGGCCCGCAGCCAGGGGTTGCCCGCAAGCCGCGTGAGCCGGGTCAGCATTCGCACAGAGTACCTGTTCTGTCACAATATTTAACTACTTGTTAGTAGCTTGTGCCTCTAGCCTGTCAGGCCTGAGCTGTGGTGTTCTATCCCTACGCAGCGTCCTAGGCTAGAACCTGTTCTAGTCTGGACCGACACCACGTGAACTGGCCTGGAGGTATGCAGTGGGATCGAAAGGGTTCTGGCGCCGGGCGGAGGAGGATCCGGGCTGGATCGCGGTAGTAGATCCTGACGGCACCGAGCACACAGCGGGCGACTTGCTGGCCAGGGCCAATCAGCTGACCCACGCCCTCCGGGCACGCGGCTTGCAGCCTGGCGATGGCATCGCCGCACTGCTGCCGAACGGGGTCGCCCCTGTTGAGGTTTACCTGGCCGCGCTGCAGTCAGGCTGGTACCTGACTCCGATCAACTGGCATTTCACCGCTCCTGAGGCTGCCTATATCGCGTCGGACTGCGGCGCGAAGGCGTTCTTCGTGCACGAGCGCTATGCCAGCCTCGGCACCGACACCGCCGACCAGGCCGGCATCCCGGCGGACGCCAGGTTCAGTTTCGGCGACGTGGCCGGCTTCACCAGCGTCGAGGAGTTGCGGGCAGGGCAGCCGAAGACGCTGCCGGCCGAGCGGACGGCCGGGACGACGATGCACTACACCTCGGGCACGACCGGCCGGCCGAAAGGCGTCAGGCGCGCGCTGTCCGGCATGGACCCGGACGAGGCGATGGCGCTGGCCGTGTTCTTGCTGATGTTCTTCGGAGTCACCGAGGGCCAGCCCAACGCGCACCTGCTCACCTCGCCTAACTACCACACTGCGGTCACCGTCTTCGGCGGCGGCGCCCTGCACCTTGGCCACACCCTGGTCTGTATGGAGGGGTTCGACGCCGAGACCGCGCTGGCGCTCACCGAGCGCTATCACTGCACGAACTCGCACATGGTGCCGACCCAGTTCAAGCGAATGCTCTCGCTGCCGGACGAGGTCAAGGCCAAGTACGACCTGTCCGCCATGCGCTGGCTGATCCACGCTGCCGCGCCCTGCCCGGTCGGGATCAAGCAACAGATGCTGGACTGGTGGGGCCCGTGCATCTGGGAGTACTACGCCGCGACCGAGGGCGGCGGCACAATCGCCTCGCCGCACGACTGGCTGGCCCACCCGGGCACTGTCGGCAACGCCTGGCCGATCAGTGAGCTGCTGATCGCCGACGAGGACGGAAACTCGCTGCCGACCGGCACGCCAGGCACCATCTACATGAAGATGGGCGCGGCGGAGTTCGAGTACTACGGCGACATGGACAAAACCGAGGCCAACAGGCTCAAGGGCTATTTCACCGTCGGCGACATCGGCTACCTGACCGAGGACGGTTTCCTGTTCCTGTGCGACCGCAAGGCCGACATGATCATCTCCGGCGGTACCAACATCTACCCGGCGGAGATTGAAGCCGAGATCATCATGAACCCGAAGGTCGCTGACGTTGCCGTCTTCGGCATTCCGGACGAGGAGTGGGGCGAGCAGATCAAGGCGGTGATCGAGGCCGCCGCCGGCGTCGAGCCTGGCGACCAGCTCGCCGCCGACATCCTGGCCGGGCTGGAAGGCAGGCTGGCCAAGATGAAATGGCCCAAGTCCATCGACTTCGTCGCCGAGTTGCCGAGGGACCCGAGCGGCAAGCTGCTCAAGCGCAAGCTCCGCGATCCGTACTGGGCAGGCCAGGAGACCAAGATCTGACCTGGCTCCGATTACTCGCCACGTCGCGGCAGCTAGTCAGAGTTCGCCGCGCACACCGCGGCCAGCGCATCGATCAGCCTGGTGGTGATCGCCGGATCAGGCGCCTGGCCGTACGTCAGCGCGAAGATGTGCCGCCGCGCGCCGGGCAGCGCGACCGTGGCGATACCGGGGTGGCGGGCCGCCCGCAGGCACAGCTCGGGCAGCGTCGTGACGCCGAGCCCCGCCGCTACCAGCGCCTGCACCGCCAGGTAGTCGTCGGTCGTAAACGAGATCTTCGGGGTGAAACCGGCGAGTTCGCACTGCCGCAGCAGGTAGCTGCGGCATCGTTCGCAGCCGGCGATCCAGCGGCTGGCGGCGTGCGCGGCGAGGTCGGGGTCGGGCTCTGACTGCCCGGATCCGGCGGCCGTCACCAGGTGCACGGGCTCGTCGAGTAGCAGCCTCGCCCTGATTCCGTCCTGGCCAGGGTCCGGCGGCGCCGGGTCGAGATCGGACTGGTAGTGCTGGAAGACGATGGCGATGTCGACGTACCCGGCGCGCAGCATCCGCAGTGCTTCCGGCGGCTCGGCCTCGGTCAGCATGAAGTCCACGCCAGGCGTCTGGGCCGTCAGCCGCCCGGCCGCCGCCGGCACCAGCGTGCCGAGCGCAGAGGGGAACGCGGCCAGCCGCACCCGGCCCGCCCGCAGCCCTACATGCGCGGCCAGTTCGGCCTCTGCCGCGTCCAGCCGGCCGATGATCTCTTCCGCGCGCTCAGCCAGCAGACGGCCGGCGTCGGTCAGCCGGACACCGCGACCCACTCGCTCGAGCAGTTGCGAGCCGGTCTCGGCCTCGAGCCTGGCGATGTGGTGGCTGATCGATGGCTGGGCATAGTTGAGCGCGCGCGCCGCCGCGGTCACCGAGCCGTGCCGCGCCACCGCGACCAGTACCCGAAGCCTGGTCACGTCCAGCATCCACCAACTATAAATCTGCTCGTTGTAACAGCCACATCCCATCAACCTGTCGCTGCCGGGCGCCGCCGCAGGCTTTGCGTGGGTACTGGATAGGTTTTGCCGGGTAAGTCCTGCATCATGGACAGGTGCGCGCGCAGAACCTGATCTGGCAGCCGGCTCCTGGCTGGCCGGAGGCACCGCCCGGCTGGACGCCACCGCAGGGCTGGAGCCCGCCCCCTGACTGGCCCGCCGCGCCCGCGGACTGGGCCTTCTGGGTGCCGCGGCCGTCCGCCGCTCCGGTTGTGCCTGCGGAGATGACCAGGCAGAGTCTGGCGCTGGAGACCAAGCTGGTCATGATCGCCGGCCTCTTCCCGTTCATCGCGAGCGCCGTTGTTGTGCTGGTGGCTCACCTGGCCACGGGCAACGGCCTGACGCAGCTGCCATCCATCACCCCGCACCAGCCGTGCCCTGAACGTCGTCCTCGGATTCCTGGCCTACCTGCCCACCGCGGCCGCCGTGCCGCTCGTCCTGCTGCTCCTGCTGCGGACCGGGTCAGCCGCCCTCCAACCTCGGCCTGACCAGGATGCGCTGGTCAGACTTCGGGGTTGCCGTCGGGCATCACCGCCGCGGCGTTCGGCCTCGAGCTCGTGCTGGCCATCGGGCTAGTCCCGCTCCAGCACACCAGGCTGGACAACACCGCTGGCAAGCTGCACGTCCCCGCGTACTACCTGATCTTGGCCCTCTCCATGGCGCTGACGACGGCGGTGGCCGAAGAGGTCATCGTGAACGGCTACCTGCTCACCCGGCTCGACCAGCTCGGCTGGTCCCCGGCCAGGGCCTTTTGGCTCAGCCTGGCGCTGCGCACGAGCTATCACCTCTACTACGGCGTCGCCGTGGTGCTCACCTTGCCGTTCGGCTGGCTCGATGACCAGGTCGTTCCAGAAGCACCGCAAACTGAGCAGGCCGATCCTCGCGCATTTCCTCTACGACTCGGTGGCCTTCCTGATCGCCATCGTGATCGTCGGCCACCACTAAGCCGGGCCGCGGCCCTCCAGCAGCGGCGAGGCCGGATCACGAGCTGGCCGGGCCGGGTCGGCCGCCAGCCGGCGCCGACGCCAGGCGATGCCGGACAGCGCCTCGAGCACCACCCGGTTGGCGAGGAAGGCGGTCACCTCGGCGTGGTCGTAGGGCGGCGCCACCTCGACCACGTCGATGCCGGCCAGCGGCAGTTCCATGGCGATCCGGCGTACCGCGTCCAGCAACTGCCGCCCGGTGAGGCCGCCTGGCTCGGGCGTGCCGGTGCCCGGCGCCATGCCCGGATCGACGACGTCGACGTCGACGGAGAGGAAGACGCCGTCACACTCGTCGGTCGCGATGGCGAACGCCTCGGTCAGGCACTCGTCCAGGCCCCTGGTCACGACCTCGGTCATCTCGAAGCTGCGCATCCGCTGGCCGGCCATCCAGTCCAGCGTCTCCGGCTCCGGCCAGTAGCCGCGCAGGCCGATCTGCAGGAACCGGTCGCCGCGGACCGCGCCGGACTCGATCAGCCGGCGCATCGGCGTGCCATGCCCGTGCAGCGCGCCGAACTGAGTGTCGCCGGTGTCGGCGTGCGCGTCGAAGTGGATCATCGAAACCCGGCCCCAGCCGACCTGCCGGGCCACGCCGGTGGCGTCCGGCAGCGCGATCGTGTGATCACCGCCGAGGATGACCGGGATGCGCGCCGCCCGGCATGGCCTGGTGCACGGCTTCCTCTAGCCGCTGCAGCGACAGCTCGGTGTCGCCGGACGGCATCTCGACGTCGCCGGCGTCGGCGACCCGCAGCTCGACCAGCGGGTCGACGCCGAGCGCCAGGTGCGGCCGTGACCCGTCGTGCGGCAGGTAATCGGTGAACCTGATCGCCTGCGGGCCGAATCGGGCGCCGGGCCGGTGCGAGGTGCCGCCGTCGAACGGCGCCCCGATGATCATGATGTCCGTACCCGCCCAGGAAGCGGGCTCGGCCAGGTCGGCGCGTGTCGACGCCGAGGAAGGTGGCGTCCGGGCCGTACATTCCGCCGAGCCGCGTCATCGCGCGATCCTTTCCGCTAGCGCCAACCGTATCCCGGCGCGTCCAGGCGGGCAACGGCAGCGGCCGCAGTGGGGAGTAGCCAGCCGCCCGGCCGGCTCGGTGTGAGATCGTGCCAGTGCAGTTGCCGACAGGAACGGAGCAGGCGTTGACGCAGATTGCCGGGCAGGCCGGCAGCAATGTCGGCGACGACTCGGCAGGCCTGGGCTTCGCCGCGGGTGACCGCGCTCGCCATGGCCGACGGGCGGCACCTGGCCCTGCCTGGCGTGTTCAACCTGCGTGACCTCGGCGGCTACCCGGCTGCGGGCGGCGGCAGCATCCGTGGCGCACGCTGCTGCGCGCCGGACGCGCTCAACCAGCTCGATAGCACGCGGCGTCGCCGCGCTGGCCGCGCCTGGAGCCTGCGGACGATCGTCGACCTGCGCACCCACGTCGAAGCCGAGATGGCGCCGAGCGCGGTGGCCGGACTGGCCGCCAGGACGACGCACATCTCGCTGCTCGGCGGCGACCTGCAGGCCCTGCCGCTGGAACTGGCGGCGATCTACCGGTACATCGTCGCCAAATGCGGCGGGGCGATCGCCGACGCGGTCAGGGTGCTGTGCGCCGACGAGGCGATGCCGGCGCTGGTGCATTGCAGCGCTGGCAAGGACCGCACCGGCATCGTCAGCGCGCTGATACTGGCTGTGGCCGGTGTGCCCGATGAGTTCATCGCCGCCGACTACGCACTCAGCTCGATCTATCTGGACCCGCAGCGCACGCCGGCGATCGGCCGGCTGCAGGCCAGCACCGGACTGGGCGACCGGCTGACCGTGGCGTTGCTCAGCAGCCCGCCCGCGCTGATCCTGCAGGTCCTGGCGCAGGTGCGCGCCGCGGCCGGATCGGTCGAACGGCTACCTGCAGCAGCACGGGCTGCGGCAGGCCGAGCTGGCGAACTTGCGTGCCGCGCCTGGTCGGCTGACCGGGCACGCGTCGGCGGCGGGCGATGAGATTCGACGAGCTGGACCGCAAGATCGTGGCAGCGCTGGTCGCGGACGCGCGCGCGACCTATGCCGAGGTCGGCACGCTGGTCGGGCTCTCGGCGCCGGCCGTCAAGCGCCGGGTGGACCGGCTGCGTGACTCCGGCGCGATCACGGGGTTTACCGCCCAGGTGGACCCGTCGGCGCTCGGCTGGACTACCGAGGCCTACGTGGAGCTGTTCTGCCGCGGCCGCACGTCTCCGGCCGACATCGCGGCGAGCGTCAGCCGGTACCCGGAGGTCATCGACGCCTGCACCATCACCGGCGAAGCGGACGCACTGCTGCACATCAGGGCGTCCGATGTCCGGCACTTCGAGCAGGTCGTGGAACGGATCGGCGCCGAGCCGTTCGTCGTCAGGACACGCAGTGTCATCGTGTTGTCGAGGCTGGTGCACGGTCCTGACCTGCTCTCCACCGGCAACGAGAGCTAGAACAGCAGTTCGGTCCCGCTTCGGCTGGATATCTGCTGACTGGCGGTTCTGGTGGACAGGATCGGCTACAGTCTTGGCCATGACTGAGCGTCAGGACGAAGCTGCGGCTGCCCGGCCGACGAACACTGGCGAGTTCCGTGCCACGCCAGATATCTCTGCGAACACTGCTCAGTTTCAGGCGTTCGCCGACAACCGGCCGCAGACCGGGCAGTGGAACGTACCGGTGCCGGCCCGCAGTACCAGGCGGATGACGGGCCTGATCGTCGCGGCGGCTGTCGTGCTGCTGATCCTCATCGTCGTGATTGCCAAGATCGCCTGACCACCAGTCCCGGCTGACCACACCGCCACGGCGGCATGCTTGTATTGGCTGTCATGACCGCTGGGCCGGTAGTGCCGGACGCCTTCGAGCCGCACGATGACGAAGAGAAGCATCGGCTCACTGCGCTTGAAGGCCTGGCCGCGCTATCGCTGGACGCGCTGTCGTCGGTAGCGTACGGCCCGCAGGCCATCATCATCGTGCTGGCGACGGCCGGGGCAGTCGCGCTGCACTACACCCTTCCCGTCACCCTCGCCATCGTGCTCCTGCTCGGCGTGCTCGTCGTCTCCTACCGGCAGGTGATCGAGGCCTTCCCTAACGGCGGCGGCGCTTACGCAGTGGCCAAGGCGCATCTGGGCGTCAAGCCAAGCCTGATCGCCGCGGCGTCGCTGGTGGTCGACTACATCCTGAACGCGGCGGTCGGCGTCTCGGCCGGCGTCGAAGCGCTGACGTCGGCATTCCCTGCGTCTGTATCCCGAGCGGACCTGGATATGCCTGGCCGTGCTCGCAGCTATCACCGCGGCGAACCTGTGGGGCGTCGCCGAGTCGGCCCGGCTGTTCATCGCTGCCGACTGTCCTGTTCATCGCAGCGATCTTCGCCGTCATCGTGGGCGGGCCTGCTCCGCAGTCAACCCGCTGCCGTTCCCGCAGGGGACCGCCGCTTCGGTGCCGGCGACGCATCGGCTTGCTCCTGCTGCTGAAGGCGTTCGCCTCCGGCTGCTCGGCGCTGACCGGGGTCGAGGCGATCGCGAACGCGGTGCCGGAGTTCCGCAAGCCGCGGGCGCGCCGGGCCCAGCACACCGAGGTGGGGCTCGGCGTCATCCTCGGCCTGATGCTGATCGGCATCGCGGTCCTGGCGGAGAAGTACCACACCCTGCCCTCGAAGACCACGACGACGCTGGCCCAGCTGACCGCGGCCTCGCTCGGCCATAACTTCATCTTCTACGCGATCCAGCTGATCACCACTGTGCTGCTGGCGCTGGCTGCGAACACCTCGTTCGGCGGGCTGCCTGTGCTGGCCTCGCTGCTGGCCACCGATAACTTCCTGCCGCACCTGTTCTTCCTGCGGGCGCAGCGGCAGGTGCACCGGTACGGGGTGGTCGTGCTGGCCATTGCGGCCGCCATCTTGCTGGTGGCCTCCCGCGGCGACACTCAGGCGCTGGTGCCGCTGTTCGCGATCGGCGTCTTCGTCGGCTTCACCCTGTCGCAGGCGGGGATGGTCCGGCACTGGCGCGAGCGGCGGAGCTCGGGCTGGCAGACCCGGGCAATCATCAACGGCGTCGGCGCGGTGTTTACCCTGGCCGCGCTCGCCATCGAGCTGCTCAGCAAGTTCACCGAGGGTGCCTGGCTGATCGTGATCGTCGTGCCTGCGCCTGGTGCTGATGTTCTCCCGGGTCCACACGATCTACCAGCGGATCGGCAGCGGCGCTGCAGATCGGCCAGGTGCCGGACCGCCGCAGCGGCGCAACTCGATGGTCGTGGTGCCGGTCGGCGGCATGTCGACGCTGGTCCGGGAAGGGATCTCGGCGGCGCTGTCGCATGGGCGACGAGGTCGTCGCGGTGACGGTCTGCTACGACGATCCCGAGGCTCACGCCGACGACACCAAGCTGCGCGAAGCAGTGGGACGCAATGGCACCCAGGCGTGCCGCTGGTCACCCTGCACAGTAATCAGCGCTCGCTCGGCCAGCCGGCTGGTCGAGTACCTGAACGGGCTCGAGCAGCAGGCCACACACGACCAGCTGATCGTGCTGATCCCGGAGGTCCAGTCGGCCAAGCCCTGGCGGCGGGTGCTGCATAACCAGCGCGGGTTCGTGCTGGAGCAGGCGATCACGCACGGCACCCGGAACGTGGTGATCTGCCGCCTGCACTACCGGCTGGCCGCGGTCGCGGCCGCTGCCGAGCCGCCGGACGAGCCCGTCCGAGCAGGTGCGCCAGCTGACGTGCGCCTAGCCGCCAGGAAGGCGTCCGGTTCGGGCTGGAACCGGTAGCCCATGCCCGGTTCGGTCAGCAGCCAGCGCGGTCGGGCCGGGTCTGGCTCGAGCTTGCGCCGCAGCTGCGCCATGTACAGGCGGAGATTGCCCGGCGGCGTCGGCGTAGCCGGGACCCCATACCTCGGCCAGCAGCTGCTGCTGGCTGAGCAGCTTGCCGGGATTGCGGAGCAGCACCTCGAGCAGATGCCATTCCGTGGGAGTCAGCCGTGACGTCCGCGTTCCCTGCCTGGTCGGGTTGAGGTCTTGCTCGCCGCGCAGCACGCGCTTGGCGGCCAGATCGACGAGCAGGTCGCCGAGCCGGATCTGCGGCACGTCGCCGTCGGCGGTGGTCCGGCGGCTGACCGCGCGCATCCGGGCCAGCAGTTCGTCCATCCCGAACGGCTTGGTGACGTAGTCGTCGGCGCCGGCGTCCAGGGCCTCGACCTTGTCGATGCTGTCGGCCCGGCCAGACAGCACGATGATCGGCGCGTCGGTCCAGCCGCGCAGGCCCTGAATTACCTGCACGCCGTCCAGATCGGGCAGCCCCAGGTCCAGGATGACCAGGTCGGGCGGGTGACGGGCGGCAATCTCCAGCGCCTCGCTGCCCGACCCCGCGGTATGCACGTCGTAGTGGCGCACCCGCAAGTTGATCCGCAGCGCCCTGAGAATCTGCGGCTCGTCGTCGACGACCAGAACCGTTGTCACGCCACCACCTTGTCATGCGGGCTGGCGGTCAGCGGGCTGCGCCGCTGTCGCCGGTCGCGCCGCTGTGGCCGGTCGCGCCGCTGTCGCGCCGGCCGCGCCGCTGTCGCCGAAGTTGCTGGTGTCCTCGGCAGCGCCGGAGCCGGGCCTGGCGTGCGGCAGGCCTGCCGGGCCGGGAGCGGCGGGCAGCGACAGCGTCATCGTCAGCCCGCCACCCGGCGTCTCGTCCGGCTCCAGCGTGCCGCCCATCGCCTCGGTCAGCCCGCGAGACAGCGCGAGCCCGAGGCCGACGCCCGTGGTGTTGTCGGTGTCACCGAGGCGCTGGAACGGCACGAACATCTGGTCCCTGTGTTCCTGCGGGATGCCGGGCCCGCGGTCGATGATCCGCAGCTCCACCCGGTCCCGCAGCGCGCTGCCGGTGAGCGCCGGCGGTGACGCCGGCAGGCGAGTAGCGCAGCGCGTTGGCGGTCAGATTGGCGATCACCCGCTCCAGGATGCCGGGGTCGACCGCGATCTCGGGCAGGTCGTCAGGAATGTCCACCCGGACCACCTTGGCGGCGGGGCCCAGGTCGTCCAGCGAGCGCGCCACGATCTCGGCCAGGTCGGCCGGGCGCGGGAAGACCGCGAGCGCGCCTGCCTGCAGCCTGCTCATGTCCAGCAGGTTGTCCACCAGATGCGCGAGCCGGTCCAGCGACTCGTCCGCCGTGGCCAGCAGCTCGTCGTTATCCTCGGCATCCCACTCGATCTCGCTCGAGCGCAGGCTGGTCACCGCGGCCTTCGCGGAGGCCAGCGGCGTGCGCAGGTCGTGGCTGACCGCGGCGAGCAGCGCGGTACGGACCCGGTCCGCTTCGGCGATCGGCCGCGCGGCCTCCGCGGCCGCGGCGAGACGGCCCTGTTCGAGCGCGGCGGCAGCGTAACTGGCGAACGCACCGAGTACCCGGCGGTCGGTGGCGGGCAGCGTCCGGCCGCGCAGTGCCAGGATCAGGTCGTCGCCGATCGGCATCTCGACGTCGGCTTCCTCCGTTTTGCTGACGGCAGGCTCGCCGGATACGCCGACAGCTGTCCACAGCCGGGTGCCCGCGGTGCCGGATAGCTCGAGCAGTGTGACCGAATCCATCCCGAACGCCTCGCGTACCCGGTCCAGCACCGCGGCGAGCGCTCGCTGACCGCGCAGCACACTGCCTGCCGTGGTCGCCAGCAGCTCAGACTCCGCCCCCGACCTGGCTGCCTGGCTGGTCCGCCGGGCGGCGGTGTCCACCACCGAGCTGACGACCAGGCCGACGGCAACGAAGATGCCGAGCGCGAGGGCGTTGTTGGCCTGCGCGATGGTGAATTTGTACAGCGGCGGCGTGAAGTAGTAGTTCAGCAGCAGGGAGCCTGCCACGGCGGCGAGCAGCGCCGGGATGAACCCGCCGACCAGCGCGACCGCGATGACGCCCGCGAGGAAGACCAGCACGTCGCTGGTCAGGTTGATGTCGCCGCGCATGCTCGCCAGCGCGAGCGTCAGCAGCGGCAGCAGCGCGATGGCAAGGGCGTAGCCGGCCAGCTTGCGCCGCCTGTTCAGGCCGCCGGTCACCCTGGGCAAGGACCGGCCCCGCCCGACATAGGAGTGCGTGACCATGTGCACATCGATGTCGCCGGACTCGCGCATCGTGCGCATGCTCACGCCCGGCCCGGTGAGCAGCGACGCGAGCCAGCCGCGCCGGCTGACGCCGAGCACCAGCTGGGTGGCGTTCTCCGCCCTGGCGAAGGTCAGCAGCGCGTCGGAGACGTTATCGCCGACGACCTGGTGGTAGCTGCCGCCGAGCGACTCTGCCAGCCGCCGCTGGCTGGCCAGCGCGGCCGGATCGGAGCCGGTCAGGCCATCGGAACTGGTGACGTGCACGGCCAGCAAGTCTCCGCCCGCCGTCCGCGCGGCGATCCTGCCCGCGCGCCGGACCAGCGTGTCACCCTCCGGCCCGCCGGTCAGCGCGACGACCACCCGTTCCCTGGCTTCCCAGGTGTCGTGGATGCCGTGTGCTTCCCGGTACCGCTGCAGGCCCTCGTCGACCTTGTCGGCCAGCCACAGCAGGGCGAGCTCGCGCAGGGCTGACAGGTTGCCGATGCGGAAGTAGTTCGTGAGCGCGGCGTCGATCTTCTCGGCCTTATAGATGTTGCCGTGCGCCATGCGGCGGCGCAGCGCCTCCGGCGTCATGTCCACCAGCTCGACCTGATCGGCGGCGCGCACCATCGCGTCCGGCACGGTCTCCCGCTGCGGCACGCCGGTGATCTTCTCCACCACGTCGTTCAGCGACTCCAGGTGCTGGATGTTGACCGCCGAGATCACGTCAATGCCGGCGTCCAGCAGTTCCTGGACGTCCTGCCACCGTTTCTCGTTCCGCGAGCCCGGCACGTTGGTGTGCGCGAACTCGTCGACAAGCGCGACCTCCGGATGCCTGGAGAGGACGGCGCCCAGGTCCATTTCCTCGAACACCGAGCCGCGGTAGGGGAGCTCGGCGCGTGGCACGACTTCCAGCCCGCTGACCAGCTCGGCGGTGTGCGGCCTGCCGTGGGTCTCGACGTAGCCGATGACCACGTCAGTGCCGCGATCCTTGCGCCGGTGGCCCTCGTTGAGCAGGGCGAAGGTCTTGCCGACGCCTGCCGCGGATCCGAGGTAAATGCGCAGCTGGCCACGGCCGCCAGGCACCCTGGCGGCCTTCACGTCGCCGAGACCCTCCGAGCTCATATCAACTCCTGCTGGCAGCGTCTCACGCTTGGTAGCGATAGCCCATGCCGGGCTCGGTCAGCAAATGCCTCGGCCGCGGCGGGTCGTCCTCGAGCTTGCGCCGCAGCCTCGCCATGTGGAATCGCAGGTAGTGCGTGCTGTTCTGCGCCTCTGGTCCCCATAGCTCGGCCAGTAGCCTGGCCGAAGGCACCAGCTGGCCGTGGCTGCGCAGCAGGACTTCCAGCATCCGCCACTCGGTCTTGGTCAGGTGCACCGGCTCGTCCGGCCTGCCGTCGATCTGTCGCACGACGGTATGGGCGGTCAGGTCGACCAGGCAGCTTCCCACGGTGTATTCAGGACCGGGAGCAAGGTGCGGCTCCCGGCGCAGGGCCGCCCGGAGCCTGGCCATCAGTTCCTCCATCGAGAACGGCTTGGTCACGTAGTCGTCCGCGCCGGCGTCCAGCGCGCCGATCTTGTCACCGGAGCCAGTGCGGCCGGAGAGCACGATCACCGGGATCTGCGACCAGGTCCTGAGCTGACGTATCACGTCGGTGCCGTCGGTGTCTGGCAGCCCCAGGTCGAGCAGCACGGCGTCCGGCGGACGACGGGCTGCCTCGGCCAGGGCCTCCGAGCCCGCGGCGGCGGTGGTCACCGCGTAACCGCGGGCCCGGAGGTTAATCTGCAAAGCGCGCAGCAGGGCTGGCTCATCCTCGACGACGAGGACGCGCACGGCATCAGACCGGGTACTTCGCATCGAGCGCGATGTTCAGCAGCAGCACGTTGACCGTCGGCTCGCCGAGGATCCCGATCGTGCGGCCCTCCGTGTACGTGGCCACTAGCGCCTGCACCTGCGCAGGCGTGATGCTCCGGGCAGCCGCGACGCGGTCCACCTGGATGGCCGCGTTCGCCGGGGAGATGAACGGTTCGAGGCCAGAGGCCGAAGCCGTCACCGCGTCCGGCGGGATCGCCGAGATCTTCACGTGGTCGAACGCCGCGACCTGCGCCTGACGCTGCTTGATCTCCTGCACGAGCTTCTGGTTGTTAGGCCCGAGGTTCGACGCGGCAGAGAACAGCGGGTTGCAGCCGTAGTCGTTGCTTGCGCCGCTTGTCGCGGCTGACGGCCGTGGCTGGAAATACTGCGGCAGCGGGTTGCCCTTGGCATCGACGAACTCCTGGCAGAGCAAGCTCGATCCGACCACGCTGTGATGGAAACTGACCAGCGAGCCGTTGGCCTGGTGGTTGAACAGACCCTGTGCGACACCGAGCATGGCCAGCGGATAGATGATGCCGGTCAGCACCGTGAAGAGCAGGAGGCCACGCAGCGCCGCGATGTGCTGGCGGACGAAGCCGGGGAGGCGGTTCATTGTCAGATCACCTGAATCCGGGGATGAACTGGATGATGAGGTCGATGGCCTTGATCCCGATGAACGGGACAATGAGACCGCCGACGCCGTAGATCCACAGGTTCCTGCGGAGCATGGCGGCAGCCGACGACGGCCGGTACTTGACACCGCGCAGCGCGAGCGGGATCAGCGCGACGATGATCAGCGCGTTGAAGATGATCGCCGAGGTAATGGCCGACTGCGCGCTGTGCAGGTGCAGGATGTTCAGCTTGGCCAGGCCAGGGATTACGCCCTCGAACATCGCAGGGATGATGGCGAAGTACTTCGCCACATCGTTGGTGATGGAGAAGGTCGTCAGCGCGCCGCGGGTAATGAGCAGCTGCTTGCCGATCTCCACGATCTCGATGAGCTTGGTCGGGTTGGAGTCCAGGTCCACCATGTTCCCGGCCTCCTTGGCGGCCGAGGTACCGGTGTTCATGGCCACGCCGACGTCGGCCTGGGCCAGTGCCGGGGCATCGTTGGTGCCGTCGCCGGTCATCGCGACCAGCTTGCCGCCTTCCTGCTCCTTCTTGATCAGCGCCATCTTGTCTTCCGGCGTGGCCTCGGCGAGGAAGTCGTCCACGCCAGACTCATCCGCGATGGCCTTGGCGGTCAGCGGGTTGTCGCCGGTGATCATGACGGTCCTGATGCCCATCTTGCGCATCTCGGCGAACCGCTCGGCGATCCCCTCCTTGACGATGTCCTTCAGGTAGATCACGCCGAGGGCTCTGGCGGAGCCGCCGGACTTCTCGGCGACCACCAGCGGCGTGCCGCCGACCCCGGAGATCCCGTCCACCATGGAACCGAGCTCGTCGGGCGGTGTCCCGCCGTTGTCGCGGACCCACTGCGCGACCGACGCGGCCGCGCCCTTGCGGACTTCCCGGCCGGTGGCCAGGTCGATGCCGCTCATCCTGGTCTGCGCGGTGAACTCGACGAATTCCGCGCCCTGCAGTTCGCCCTCGGCCCGCTCGCGCAGGCCGTACTTCTCCTTGGCGAGCACCGCGATGGAGCGGCCTTCCGGCGTGTAGTCGGCCATGCTGGACAGCTGCGCGGCGTTGGCAAGCTCGTCCGCGGACACGCCGGCCACGGGCAGGAACTCGGTCGCCTGCCGGTTGCCGATGGTGATCGTGCCGGTCTTGTCCAGCAGCAGCGTGTTGACGTCGCCTGCCGCCTCGACCGCGCGGCCGGACATGGCCAGCACGTTGCGCTGCACCAGCCGGTCCATGCCGGCGATGCCGATCGCCGACAGCAGTGCCCCGATTGTGGTCGGGATCAGCGCGACGAGCAGGGCCACGAGGACGACCAGCGTCTGCGGTGCCTTGGAGTAGAAGGCCATCGGCTGGAGTGTGATGACGGCCAGCATGAAGATGATCGTCAGCGAGGCCAGCAGGATGTTCAGCGCGATCTCGTTCGGCGTCTTCTGCCGCTTAGCGCCCTCGACGAGGGCGATCATCCGGTCGATGAAGGTCTCGCCCGGCTTGGACGTGATCTTCACGACGATCCGGTCGGACAGCACCTTGGTGCCGCCGGTGACCGCGGACCGGTCGCCGCCGGACTCGCGGATGACCGGGGCCGACTCGCCGGTGATGGCCGACTCGTCGACCGAGGCCACGCCTTCGACGACGTCACCGTCGCCGGGGATGATCTGGCCGGCCTCGACGACGACGTGGTCGCCGAGGGTCAGCTGGGTGCCGGGCACCTCTTCCTCGGTGGCCTGCGCGTGGCCAGGCTGCCAGTTGACCAGCCGTCTGGCGACGGTCTCCCGCTTGGTCTTGCGGAGCGTCTCGGCCTGCGCCTTGCCGCGACCCTCGGCCACGGCCTCAGCGACGTTGGCGAAGATCACGGTCAGCCACAGCCAGACCACGATCGTCCAGTTGAAGATGGACGGCTTGGTGATGGCGGTATACAGGGTCAGCGTGGCGCCGATCTCGACCACGAACATGACAGGGTTCTTGACCTGGACCCGCGGGTCCAGTTTCTTGACGGCTTCGGGAAGTGACTTCCAGAGCATCTTCGGATCGAGCAGGCCGCCGCCCACCCGCCGCTGCGCGGCCTCGCCCCTCGCCTTAGGCGCGGGGCTGCTGCCCGGAACCTCTTGCGAAATTGTCACAGACATGTCAGTGCAGTCCTTCTGCGAACGGGCCCAGCGCGAGGGCGGGGAAGTAGGTCAGGCCGACGAGGACGAGGATGACGCCGACGAGCATGCCGACGAAGAGCGGCTTATGCGTCTCCAGGGTTCCGGCGCTGGCCGGCACGGGCTGCTGTCTGGCCAGCGAGCCAGCCAGGCCGAGGGCGAAGATCTCAGGAGCGAATCTGCCGATCAGCATCACGATCCCGCCGACCGTGTTGTACCAGTCGGTATTGGTCGTCAGGCCCGCGAACGCCGATCCGTTGTTGTTCGCCATCGAGGTGAAGGCGTACATGATCTCGGTCAGGCCGTGCGGGCCAGGATTGAGGATCGAGGCCTGCGGTGTCTTCATGGCGATCGACAGCCCGGCCGCGGTCAGGATCGTCACCGGCAAGGTCAGGAAGTACAAGCGCGGCGTATTTCATCTCGACCGGGCGGATCTTCTTGCCGATGTACTCGGGCGTGCGGCCGACCATCAGGCCGCCGACGAAGACCGTCACCATGGCCAGCACGAGGATGCCGTAGAGCCCGGCACCGACGCCGCCTGGCGCGACTTCGCCGAGGGCAATGTCGAACAGGGCTATGCCGCCGCCGAAGGGGGTGAACGAGTCGTGGAAGGAGTTCACCGCTCCGGTCGAGGTCACTGTGGTCGACGCGGCAAACAGCGAGGACCCTGAAGTGCCGAAGACGACGTTCTTGCCTTCCATCGCGCCGTGCGCGAGTTGCGGCGCCAGGCCGGCGCCCTGCGCCTCGAAGAAGGAGATCCCGCCGACCGCCGCCAGCCAGATGACCACCATGACGGCCAGCAGCGCAAAGCCCTGCCGGTTGTCCTTGACCATCTTGCCGAAGGTGCGCGGCAGGCAGAACGCGGTCAGCAGCAGGAGGAAGATCTCGAACCAGTTCGTGAACGGGTTCGGGTTCTCGAACGGGTGCGCGGAGTTGGCGTTGAAGAAGCCGCCGCCGTTGTTGCCCGCGTCCTTGATGACCTCCTGGGACGCTACTGGTCCGCCGACGATCGTCTGGTGCGCGCCCGACAGTGTGGTCACCGTGTGATAGCTAGTGAGGTTGTCGATGACGCCAGCGGCCATCAGGATGATGCCACCGACCACGGCCAGCGGGATCAGGTAGCGGACCGTGATCCTGGTGGTGTCCACCCAGAAGTTGCCGAGCTTGTCGGTCCTGGACCGCATGAAGCCGCGGACCAGCGCGATGGCGACGACGATGCCGACGGCGGCTGACATGAAGTTCTGCACGGCGAGGCCGCTCATCTGCGTCAGGTAGCCCATCGTGGACTCGCCTGAATAGTTCTGCCAGTTCGTGTTAGTGACGAAGGAAGCAGCCGTGTTCCAGGCGAGCGCAGGCGGTACGCCCTTCATGCCCTCCGACAGCAACAGGTACTGCTGCAGCCGCTCGATCCCGTACAGGAACAGCACGCTGATCAACGAGAACGCCAGCATGCTCCGGAGATAGTTGCTCCATTTCTGGTCGTTCTCCGGATTGACGCCGATGATCTTGTAGAACCCGCGCTCCACCCGCCAGTGCTTTTCCGTCGTGAAGATGTGGGCCATGTAGTTGCCGATGGGCACATAGCAGGCACCAAGCGCGACTACGAGCAAGCCGAGTTGGAGCCAGCCAGCGGTGGCGGAACTCATCAGAACCTCTCAGGGAGGACGAGGGCGAGGAATAGGTAGAGCACGAGCAGGAAGCCGGCGATGAGGCCGATCCAGTTCTCAACGCTCAAAGCGCTCAACCCCCTTGAGGATGAGGTAGAGCACGCCAAACACCAGGACCGTGAGGCCGATGTATGCGAGATCTTGCATTGGGGTCCTCCAGCGGACGCCGAGCAGTGCGAAGTAGATGTTTCATAAAACCGCGGTGAGCAGGCGAAACCGGCTGCCCAAACGAGTCCCATGCGGCCCTGAGGTGATTCCTAACAAGATCCATGCGGAAACCCAGCGAGGACCGGGAACGTGGCTCGGCGTCTTACCCCGCCGTTGGGTTAGCGGCGGCCACCTGGAATCAGGAATGCGTCGGTCATCTGGATCATCGGGGACAACGGGCCATGATCGCCGCGGGGGATCACGCGCGTGACACCACCCGGTCGATGGGCGATCCGGGAGACAGGATTAGCCTCGAGTCAATTCACAACGGCCCGATGGCAGCGGGCCGGTGGCCCGATGAATGCTGGCCGAGGCGCCGGCGCGTCGCTATCCCCCGGCCTTGCCGAGGTCGGCGGACCGCCAGTGCTCGGGCGTCATCCGGGTACCGCGAGCCGAGCGGGCAGCACGTCCGATGCCAGTGCGGCCTAGCTAGCCGACTGACACCGGAAGGTGCGCTGGTCCGCGCAGGTTGATCCGGCCGTTCCAGGCCACGTCGCCGTCCAGGGCCAGGCCGGGGAAGCGCGCCGCGAGCCGCGCGAGAGCGATCGAGGCTTCCAGCCGGGCCAGGGACGCGCCCAGGCAATGATGCGGCCCGGCGCCGAACGACACGTGATGGCGTGCGTTGTGGCGGCTGAGCTTGACCTCGGCGGCGTCGACGCCCCAGAAGAGCTCGTCCCGGTTAGCCGAGCCGAGGCTTGCCATGACGAAGGCTCCGGCCGGTATGACAGTGCCGCGGATCGTGACTGGTTCGAAGGTGATTCTCCTGCTTGCCTGCACGGGGCTGTCGTAGCGCAGCAGTTCCTCGACGGCACTGGCGGCGAGAGCTGGGTCGCCGCGCAGCAACTCGAGCTGACCAGGGTTGCGCAGTAGCGCGAGGCCACCGCCGGCGATGAGGTTGACCGTCGTCTCGTGCCCGGCGATGTACAGCAGCAAGGTCTGCGCGATCAGCTCGTCGTCGCTGAGTGCGTCGCCGTCGTCCTCGGCGGCGATGAGCGCGGTGAGCAGGTCGTCAGCAGGGTTGCGGCGCTTCCACGCGATCATGTCGGCCGCGATGGCAGTCAGCTCGGCGTCAGCGGCCGCTATTGCCGCAACCAAGGCAGGATCGGCCACCGGCTCCAGCGACCGGACCACCGTGCCGCTCAGCTGCCTGATGCGTTCGTGATCGGCAGGCGGCGTGCCGAGCATCTCGGCGATCACGGCGAAGGGCAGGGGAAACGCCAGGGCATCGACCAGATCAAACCGGCCCTGTCCTTCGGCCGCATCGAGCATGCCTTCGACCAGCCCGGTGATGCGCGGCCGCAATGCCTCGGCGGCCCGTGGCGTGAAAGCTTTCGACACCAGCCGGCGCAGCCTGGTGTGGTCGGGCGGGTCCCGATCAAGCATGGATCGCCTGTCGGTGTCCGGCTGCTGGCCGCCGGACATCTGGTCCCGCAGCTGCCGGAAGGGGCCGTCGGCGACATTGCGGTCGTCCACCGAGAGCCCGGCGCGCAGCAGCCACGACACATCGTCGTATCGGGTGAGCAGCCAGAACCCGAACGGGTGTTGATACACGGGCGCTTCAGCCCGCAGCACCGCATACTGCGGATATGGGTCATCGGTGAAGCCCGGCGCGAACGGGTCAAACAGCGGCGATGGCACGGCCTGGGTCACCCGAGGCTCCTTCCTTGCTGCGCGGCACGCCGCGGCAGCACGCCGGGCACGTGGCCTGGCGCAGCTGCACAGCCGGCGCATACCCTCAGATATTCGCACGCTGCTCGCCGCACGACCGGAAAACCACGGCTCACTGCTTCAGGATGCTGAGCGCAGTACTTCGATGTGGCAGCGGGGGCCGGCGGCCCTGGCTAGCCATCCGTCTCCGGTGAGCAGGGTCACGTCCAATGCCTCGGCTAGCGCGACGTAGGCGGCGTCGTAGACGGTCAGGTTGTCGCACAGCTCCCAGCAGCGGGCCAGGAGCGGGCGGTGCGCGGCCCGCCGGAGCGGAAGGCCGGTGAGGTCGGCCAGCGCCGCCCGGCGGGCATCCAGGGCGCCTGCCCGTGCCTGTCGCCGCCAGACGGAGATGACCTCCAGATCGACGAGCTCGGGTGCGGTCAGCCGCTCTCCGCGCAGGCGGGCGGGGGCGTAGTCGCCGTCCGGTCCGTCGTCGGTAAGCGCGACGGCCAGGACGCTGGCGTCAGTGACGATCACGATCGGCGCGTACCGCCGCCGCGGCCGCCTTCAACGGCACCGAGCCGCGTGCGCGGTCCAGGACCTCATCAAGAGTTAGCTCGCTGGCCTCATCGATGGGCCAGGCGCGCAGGTACTCCTGGAGCGACTGGTGCGCTGCGGCCGCGCGCCGGCGCGGGACGGCGTGGGTGTGCTCCTGAACGTCCTTGATCTGCACACTAGGCATGGCGCCATCATGCAACCGCCCTTCATCCGCGGATCCGTTATCGGTCGGCATCCCCGAGGCCCTGCCAGGGTCGGCCGTAGGACTCAGCCGCAGGCGGGCTGCAGGTCGGCCAGGATCGCGGCGAGCCGGCCGAGCGCGGAGCTGATCCAGGGCAGCGTCAGCGGCGCGTCCGACGCCAGCGCGGCCTCCCGCTGCTCATCGGTGTCGCCGTAGAGCAGGCCGGTGGCAAGGCGCAGCCGCAGCGCCGCCGGGCTCTCGCCGAACGCGCTGGCTGGCAGCGTCCCGGCGCCGTACCGCTCGAGCAGCAGTGCGGACAGGCCTGCCCCGGTGCTGACGCCGAACGCGGTCTGCAGGTGCTCCCGCCACGGCGCGAAATCCGGATACAGGTAGAAGGCAGCCTGCGGGATCGGCACGTCCAGCCCGGCCGCGGCGCAGATGATGGCCGCCTCCTGGCAGACCTCGGCGTGCAGCGACCTGCTGGCGGACACCCGCTCGGCGAGCTCAGCTGGTTCCTCCAGTGCCACCGCGGCGGCCTGCTGCACCGGCGCGGCGGCGGCCGACCAGATCTCACTGGCGATGCCCAGCAGCCGGTCGGCCAGCGCGGCCCCGGCCTTGCCATCGGGCATCCTGGCCACGCCAATTCGCCAGCCGCCTACCGACAGGCTCTTGCTCAGTGCTGTCGTCACGACAGTGCGGTCCGGGGCGACCTGCGCCGGGCTGAGGAACTCGGCCGCCGGATCGTGCACCAGGTCACGGTAGATCTCGTCGCTGATGATGACCATGTCGTGCCGCTCGGCGACGGCGCACAGCTCGCGGATCGTCGCCGGGCTGGCCAGCCTGCCTGTCGGGTTGTCCGGCATCGTCACCACGACGGCCGCGAATGGCCTGCCGCTGGCACGGCTCGCGCTGGCCCTGGCGTCCAGCTCGGCCGGGTCACAGCAGCCGCCTTCACCCGGCGCAGCCGGCACGAAATGCGGGGTCACGCCGATGAGTCGCGCCTGTGCCGCGTAGCTGACCCAGCTGGGCCTGGGCATCGCCACGTCGCCGCCAAGCGCGAGCAGCAGCGCGAACAGCAACGCCTTGCTGCCGGGGCCCGCCACGACAGCCTCCTGGCTGGTCGGCAGACTGCGCCTGTTCCAGTAGCCGGCCGCGGCGGCACGGAGCCGGACCGAGCCGGCGACGGGACCGTAGGCGCCGGCCCCGGCCATCGCCGCCAGCTCAGCGATCAGCCGCGGATGTACCGGCAGGCCGGACTCGCCGAACGCGAGGGGAAGGACCGGTTCACCACGCCGGCGCCGGATCGCCATCGCCTCGTTGGCGGCCAGAGTGGCCGAGACCGGTACACGCACAGTGCCGGCGCGGGCGGATCCTCCGGGGGCGGACGTTGGCTCGGTGAGGGTAACTGGGCCAGCCCAGGGCATGGCAAAAGCTCCTTGCTGCGGGGCAAGTTGTGGTGCCGTTTGTAGCCGTGTCAGATCAGCGTTCAGCCGGTCCTCAGTCGCGAGGCTACCTGCCTCTGACTCCCTGACCAGCCTGTCCGGGAGTAAGCATTAGTACAAGCGAGGATGTCTATCGCAAAGGGTAAGTATGACTTACGCTAGAAATATGCTTGATGTCCATCGGCTCCGGCTGCTGCTCGAGTTCGCCGAGCGAGGCACGATCGCTGCCACCGCGGCAGCGCTCGGCTACACACCGTCGGCAGTCTCCCAGCAACTTGCAGCGCTGGAACGGGAAGCGGGGACAGCGCTGCTCGACCGGACCGCCAGGGCAGCCGAGCTGACCGGGGACGGACGCCGGCTGGCGGCCCACGCGGCCGAGATCCTGGCGATGATCGAAGCCGCCGAGGCAGATCTTGCGGCACCTGAGCCGGCCGGGTCGCCATCTCGGCGTTTCCCACCGCGGCGGTGGCGTTCGCCCCGGCCCTGACGAGGACGGTACGTGCGCACCCCGGACTCAGCTTGCTGCTGCGGCAGACCGCCGGCGGTGAGGTACTGCGGATGGTGAAGGCCGGTCAGGTCGACGTGGCGATCGTGGACGACTGGACCGGCCGGATCGCGCCCGGCCAGCATGCCGCGCTCCGGTTCTATCCGCTGGTCACCGACCCGCTGGTGCTCGTGGTGCCGCGCGGTCACTGGGCCGCAGATCCGCGGGTTCCGGTGACGCTGCACCGGTTGCGAGACGAGCCGTGGCTGGCGCCGCCGGCCGGCGAGGCGTCCAGGCGGGCTGTTGATCAGGTGCTGGCCGGTGCCGGGGGAGTGGCAGAGGCGCCGTCAGAGTTCGAGGGCCTGGCGACGATCCTGAGCCTGGTAGCCCGCGGCATCGGGGTAGCCATCCTGCCGAGGCTCGCGCTGGCCGCCGGCGACGCCAGGGTCGCGGTCCGCGAGTTGCCAGGCACCAGCCCGGCCCGCGATCTGTACGCGGTGGCCAGGGCGTCTTCGGTGCGCAGGCCGTCGGTCGCGGTCATCATCAGGGCGCTGACCACCGCTGCCCGCGCCCTGCCCGGCGGCGGCAGGCTGGCGGAGGACGGCGACAGCCAGGCAGGCTAGCCGCCGGTCCGCTCAACCCGCTCGCTCGATCGGGCAGGTCATGCATCGCGGGCCGCCGCGACCCCGGCCTAGCTCACTGCCCCGGATGGTCAGCACCTCGATGCCGTTGTCGCGCAGGTAGGTGTTCGTGGTGACGTTGCGCTCGTAGGCGACCACCTTGCCGGGCGCCAGGGCGAGCACGTTGCAGCCGTCGTCCCATTGCTCCCGCTTAGCCGAGTGCACGTCCTGCGTGGCGGTCAGAACGGTGATCGACGGCAGGCCGAGAGCGGCCGCGATCGCGTCGTGCATCTGCTCGGGCAGGTGGTCGGTGATCTTCAGTTCGCGCGGCCCGTTGCCCGGCTCGATCGTGTAGGAGGGCAGCATGCCCATGCCGGCGTACTTCACGAACACGCCGTAGTCGGCCATCGTCAGCACCGTGTCCAGGTGCATGAACGCGCGCGTTTTCGGCATATCGACGGCCAGCACGCATGCCGCCGCCCCGGCCCCGAACAGCCGCAGCGCCAGCATCTCCACCGACTGCGGCTGGGTGCGCTCGCTCATTCCCACGAGCACCGCCCCGTTCCCTATGACCAGGACATCGCCGCCCTCGAGCGAGGCAGGGCCGCTGTCCGCGCCGTGGTACCAGACCTCGAACCCGCCGTCGATGAACATCGGATGCCAGTGATAAATGGCCTCGTCGCTGATGGTCTCCCGGATCCTGGCCCGCTTGCGCATGGAACTCACCGAAACGCCACGGTAGATCCACGCCGAGGTGTCACGCTGATAGAGCAGGTTCGGCAGCGGCGAGAGCACGAACCCGTCAGGGTCCAGCGAGCGGTAGGCGATGCTCCGCGGCTCGGCGGCCAGCTCGGCAAACTCTTTCTTGGTAATCCCGCCAATCAGGAACGTGGTCAAAGTGGCCGGATCCAGCTCGGCGAACGCGCGGCGCAACGCGTCAATCGCCAGCGGCCCGTGCAGCCGGTAGTCGATGATCCGGTCCAGCACGTAATTCCTGGCCGCCTCGACGGCCAGGGTCTGCTCGAGCAAGTCGGTGTAGTAGTGCACCGTCACCCCGCTGGCCCGCATGATCGCGGTGAAGTCGTCGTGCTCGGCCTGCGCCTCCGCGACCCAGAGCACCTCGTCGAAGAGCAACCCGGCGGCGTTGTCAGGAGTTAGCCGCTTGAGCTCCAGTCCTGGCCTGTGCACGATCACCTGGCGGAGCACGCCCACCTCGGAGTCGACTCCGAACATGAACCTCCGTTCCTGACCTGCGGCGAACCGCCAGCGTGGCACGCGGCGAAGTCGCGGCGCCCGGTCTGTTCAGGGTGGCGCTGCCAGCTGCGCGGTGGCTGGCTAAGCTGCCGCCGTGAAACTTGATCTTTCCCAGCCTGCCGCAGAACTGACCGCGCAGCTCGTCGATAAGGAGTCTGTCAGCGGGACCGAGGGCCGCTTGCCGACGCTATCGATGACGCGCTGGCCGCGCTGCCGCATCTCAGCCTGCACCGCGACGGCAACGCGATCGTCGCCAGGACCAGCTTCGGCCGCGGCGAGCGGGTCGTGCTGGCGGGCCATATCGATACCGTGCCGGTCGCCGGGTAACCTGCCCGTCGCGCGTCAGCGACGGCATGCTGTATGGCTGCGGCAGCTGCGACATGAAGTCAGGCGTGGCTGTGCAGCTGCGGCTGGCCGCGCAGCTGACGGCGGCCAACCGGGACGTCACCTATGTTTTCTATGACTGCGAGGAAGTCGAGGCCGAGCGCAACGGGCTGCTGCGTATCACCGCAACAGCCCGGAGTTGCTCACCGCCGACTTCGCGGTGCTGCTGGAGCCGACCGGCGCAGTTGTGGAAGGCGGCTGCCAGGGCACGCTGCGCGCGGATGTCATCGCCTCGCGGCGAACGGGCGCACAGCGCCAGGTCTTGGCTCGGTAACAACGCCATCCATGCGGCCGGCGGCATCCTGGATGTGCTGCGCGGATACTCCGCCCGCGAGCCGGTGGTGGACGGGCTGAGCTATCACGAAGGGCTGAACGCGGTCGGGATCACGCGGCGGGGTAGCCGGGAACGTGATCCCGGACGAGTGCACGGTCAGCGTGAACTTCAGGTTCGCTCCCGACAGGTCCGCCGAGCAGGCTGCCGACTACGTTCGCGAGGTCTTCGCCGGCTGGGAAGTCCGGGTGACCGATGCCGCGGGCGGCGCGCGGCCTGGCCTGGGTCAGTCGGCCGCGGCCTCGTTTGTGGCGGCGATGGGCGGCGAGCCGCGAGCCAAGCTCGGCTGGACCGATGTGGCTAGGTTCGATGCACTCGGCATCGCCGCGGTCAACTACGGCCCTGGCGATCCGCAGCTCGCGCACACCAGGAACGAGCATGTCCCGCTGGCGCAGATCGAGCAGTGCGAGGCGCGGATGCTCGCCTGGCTCGGCGGCTAACCCGGGAATGCCAGAGCGGGGGAGCTGCGGCGCCCGGAACGCCGTTGCTCCCCCGCCAGGTCTCACGGAAATGCCGTCGGCTACTGCGGCGGCGCCGGAGTCAAGGTGATCGTGTGTGTCACTGTTTGGTCAGACGGCGTCACCCAGGTCAGCGAGATCGACTTGCCGCCCGGGATCGCCAGCAGGATGTTCATCAGCGTCGATGGCGAGGACACCGACTGCGAGTTCACCTTGATGATGACGTCGCCAGGGATGAGGCCAGCCGAAGCCGCCGGGGTCCTGCAGAGCGCACCGAGGACCAGCGTGCCCGAGCTGATCGGCGCGATCTTGGCAGGCATGCCAGCGCCCGCGTCGTTAGCAAGGCACGTATTCGGCGCGACTCCGCCCTCGCCGAAGTTCTGTGCTTCTCGCTGCTGCTGCAGTTGCAGCCTCGGGTTCGTCTCGGTGCTCTGCGCGCCGTTCTTGGCCCGCTCGGCACCAGCACGCCGACGAAACCGGACGTGCCGACCTTCACGCTGGAACTGCCCTTGCCGGAGATGATCTGGTCCGCGATGGTCAGTGCCTTGTTGATCGGGATGGCGAACCCGACGCTCTCCTGGTCGTTGGCGATGCTGGTGGTGCTCGCGGCCGTGTCCATGGCGATGACCTTGCCGTCGGTGCTGGCCAGCGGGCCGCCCGAGTCACCAGGGATGATGTTGGCGTTGGTCTGGATCATCCCGGTCAGCCGCTCCGGCTGAACGCCGCTACCGTCGTCACTGGCGGTGATGGTCTGGTTGAGGCCGGTGACTGCACCCGTCACCGAGGTGATGGTCCCGGTCCCGCCGGCGTTGCCCATGCCGATGACGCTGTCGCCGACTTTGACGTTCGAGGAGTTCCCGAGCGGGGCGGTCGTCAGACCCGATGCGCCTTCCAGCTGGATGACCGCGACGTCTGAGCCCTTGTCGTAGCCGATCCACCTGGCTTGGTAGTGCTTCTGGGTGCCCATCACGGTGGCCATCAGGCCAGTAGTGCCGTTAATGACATGGTTGTTGGTCAGTACCAGGCCGGATTTGCTGATGATCATGCCGGTCGCCGCGGCGGCGGCGCCCGATCCGTCGTACTTCAGGTTGCTGGTGATGACGACCAGGCTTGGCTCGACCGCCGCCTGGACCCGCTGCAGGGTGGCGCGGCTGATCGGCGTGCCTTGATTGCCGAGGCCGTTGCCGTTCCCGCTGCCGGTGCCGAGCCCGTTGTTGGGCTGGTTGAACCCGTTGTTGGGCTGGTTGAATCCGCCGCCGTTGTTCAGCCCGGAGCTTGCGCTGGGCTGGCTGTTGCTGGTGTTGGCGAATGCGACGACAAGGCCGCCGGCGGCAGCTGCCATGGCGGCGACAGCGACATAGGTGATCGCCGTGGTCAGACCGCGACGGCGCGGGGCCGGCGGCTGGCCGTAGCCGCCCGGTACGCCGTAGCCGCCTGGTCCGCCGTAACCGCCGCCTTGGCCGTAGCCGCCCTGGCCGCCGTAGCCGGGCGGCGGAGCGCCGAAGCCACCGCCTGGCTGCCCGTAGCCGGGCTGGCCGGGACCCTGCTGTCCGTAGCCGGGCTGGCCGTAACCAGGCTGTCCGTAGCCGGGCTGCCCGTAGCCGGGCTGCCCGTAACCGGGCGGCCCGTAGCCGGGCTGGCCGGGACCCTGCTGTCCGTAACCGGGCTGGCCGTAACCGGGCTCGCCGGAACCCTGCTGGCCGTAGCCGGGCTGGTCGTAGCCCGGCGGCGGCTGCGGCTGGCCGTAGTCCTGCTGCGGGTATCCAAGGGGCTGGGTAAAGGCCTGCTGGCTGAGAGCGTCGGGCGGCGTGGTCTCGCCATCGCTGCCGCGCTCGCCCGGCTGGTCATCGCCGGGCTGGCCGGCCGCAGGAGGCTCGCCAGAAGGCGATGACCAGGACTCCCATGTGCCAGGCTGCTGCCTGTCGCTGTTCTGCTCGTCCATCTCCATCATCCTTTGCCCAGTGCCACGCCAGCCTATGTCTGGCAGCCCGCAAGGCCCCTCATCGGCTGCGCGCGGTGGTCGCGCGGCCGACACATCAATTAAGCACTACTGACCTGGACGTTAGCTGAACGAGCACTGGGGATCACCTATCGCGTAGCGCCGATGCGTGGCTGCTTACCCTGATCCTGGACTCGTAGCCGCGAAGGAGATATATCTTGTGTCTCCAGGCCTGACGATATATCTTGAGAGCGTAGGGCCCAGCCGCACCCAGGAGTCGAGATGTCAGCATCGCCCAGCACGTACCAAGCAAACCTGAGCCGCAAGGAAGAGATGGCAGTTTCCGGCGCGGCGATGTCGGAAGCGCCATGGAAGCTGGCCGGAGCGGCTGGCGCCGTCGTCGCGGGCGGAGACATGCTCGCGCACCTGCTGTTCTTCCACCTTGAGTTCCTGACCCCGGTGTCGATGGGGATCGCCGCTTTCTTCGCGGTTGCCGGGGCCGGTGCCCTGGTTCGCAGCCGGCATAGCCGTGCGCTGCGCTGGGCTCGCAACCGGCCGTGGCGATTCGCCGTCGCGCCGGGAGCCGCCACCGCGATCCTTGTCTTCGTCCTCACCGTCCTGCACGGCAGCGGCGTGTTCGGCAGCGCCTTCACCGCCATCTGGCACGGCGCGCTGGCCTTCGGCGCGACCGGCGTCATCGGAGCTGTGGTGCGGCCGCGCGGGGACGACCAGCGCTAAGCAGAGGCAGCCAGGACCAGGCGCCCAGGACCAGGGCCAGACAGTCGCGGGCTAACCGCACCTGTCTGGCCCGCCCATCGCGCCGCGGTGCGGCTCGGACTAGCCTGCCTAAAGGCCGTGCTCGCTCAGCGGTCCCACCCGCAGCCCGCGCTGGTCGCACTCGTCAAGCAGCAGCGGCAGCGCCGCCAGGGCGGCCTGCCAGGAGCCAGGTGGCGAGGTACAGCCGGAATCATGCAACAGCGCGGTGACTCCGCCCGCCAGGTTCTTGGCCAGCGTCGCGAAGACGGAGTCACCGGTGGCGCCAGGTGCCCATTCCCTGCCCCACGTTCCCCACAGCACTGGCGTCAGCCGCAGACTGCGCGCAGCGACTAGCGACGGGCCGCTCAGCACGCCATAGGGGGGCCGGAACAACACCGGCCGGACGCCAGTGACGTCGGCGATCAGGTCCGTGGCGCGGTGCAGGTCGGTCCAGGCGGCTCGCGGCCCGCGGGCTGGCAGGTAACGATGGTCGAACCCGTGCACGCCGATTTCGTGCCCAGCTGCGGCGATTTCAGCCGCTAGCCCCGGTGCTCTGGCGACCATGCTGCCCAGCATGAAGAACGTGGCCTTGACATTGCGGTCCGCTAGCTGCCTGACGAACTGCGGGCTCGAGGCAGGGTCGGGTCCGTCGTCGAAAGTCAGGGCTACGTGGTCGGCAGCACCAGACCCGGTGAGCGGGCTGCGCAGCAGCCTGCGGACCGGCCCGAGCCCGGTAATACCGGGCCCGGCCTGCGCGATTCCAGCGCCGGCCAGCACAGCCGCAGTCAGCCAGGCCGCGCGCCTGGCCGGCCTGGCGCTGTCATCGCGGTGTGCAGCCATCGGTCGTCCTTGCCGCCAGCCGGCCAGTTGGGACGCCTGGAATTGCGTGGTCAGTACAGAGTAGGGCCGGTGACGCGTGTGATAAGGGAATAGCCCTGGCAAAGGTGACACGCGTGTCATCGAAGTGCTGCCTTTCGCCAACCACAAAGGTGACACGCACGTCAACGTCCCAGCGCACCGGGTCATTACCTGAGATCATGTCCGCGGCGGCGGCGCAATTGCCAGGTCATGAGGGCTGGCCAACAATAAACGGCCGCGACCGGCTATAATGCATTGCACGATATTATTTCACAAAAGTTTACTAGTTCGTTGGATTGTGCCGAGGCTAAGGGGCGCCCGGTTTGGCAGTTCAAGCAGCTCGTGTCGTCTTCCCGGCGGCAGATCGCGACGAGATCGCAACGGCTACTGCGGAGATCCTGGCCAGTGGCAATCTGACGCTTGGTCGTTATACCCAGCAATTCGAAGCGGCATTTGCCGCCGCGCACACCGCGCCGGGCGCGGCACAGCCGCTGGCCGTGGCTGTCGCCAGCGGGACCGCGGCGCTGGAGATCATCTTGCGGAGCGCCGGCGTGGCCCGCCGCGAGGTCATAGTCCCGGCGAACACATTCTTCGCCACAGCCGAGGCCGCGTTGCGGGCCGGCGGCAGGCCCGTCTTCGCCGATGTTGACCCGCTGACTTTCGCCTTGAGCCCGCAGACCCTGGCGGCCGCGCTGACGCCGCGAGTGGCCGCGGTCGTGCTGGTGCATATCGGCGGGCTGATCACCCCGCACGTCGACGAACTGCACAAGATGTGCGCCGACCGGGGCATCGTCCTGGTGGAAGACGCGGCGCACGCGCACGGTGCCAGCTATGACGGCCGACCGGCGGGCTCCTTCGGACTGGCGGCCGGCTTCTCCTTCTTTCCGACCAAAGTGATCACCTGCGGCGAGGGCGGCATCATCTTGACCGCCTCGCAGCCGATCGAACGGGATGCCAGGATCTACCGCGATCAGGGCAAAGCAAGTACGAGCGCCAACCATCACGTGCTGCACGGGTACGCCTGGCGGATGCCGGAGCAGGCGGCGGTGACCGGGCTAGTGCACCTGCGGCGGCTGGCTGAGTTCATCGAGCACCGGCGCAGCGTGGCCGGCCGGTATGACAAGGCGCTCGAGCAACTGGACGGGATTGAACCCCTGCCTCGGTTGCCAGGCTGTCGCAGCAACTTCTACAAGTACATCGCCGTTCTGCCTGCTGGTACCGACCGGGCTGAGTTCAAGCGGCGGGTCGCCGAGGACTACCAGGTCCGGCTGGCGGGCGAGGTCTATGACGTTCCGCTGCACCGGCAGCCGGTGTTCGCCGAGTTCGCCGGCGCGCCGCTGCCGGTGGCCGAGGACCTCTGCGCGCGTCATATCTGCCTTCCGGTTCATTCTGATATGACCGGCGATGAGGTGGACCAGGTTCTTGGCGCGGTGGCGGCGGTGTACGGCGCTATGGCGGCGGTGTGAGGTATGTCGCTGGTATCCGATGCGGCCACGAGGGTAGGGGTGCTCCCATGCGTATCGCGGTAACCGGGGGCTGCGGGTTCATCGGCTCGCACGTCGTCGATCACCTGGTCACCGCCGGGCACGAGGTGGCGGTCCTCGACGTCGGCGATCGCTGGCGGAATCCGGCCGCGCAGTACCGGCAGGCAGACATCTTCGATGACCAGGCGCTAACGGCCACGCTGGCTGGCGCCGAGGCGGTATTCCACCTGGCCGGCGCCTCGGATGTGAACGACGTGGCCGCCGAACCGGTCGGCGCGGTGCGGCTGAACGTAGAAGGCACCGCGCGGGTGCTGGAGGCGGCCAGGCGCAGCGACGTCAGCAGGTTCCTGTTCGCTAGCACGGTCTGGGTCTACGGCGCTGCTGTCGGCCGGGGTGAGCTGCCAGAGGACGTTCCTGTCGACCTGCGCAATCCGGGCCACGTGTACGTGGCCACCAAGCTGGCGGCCGAACTGCTGGTGCACTCCTACCGGGAGATGTTCGGTCAGCACTTCACCATCTTGCGCTACGGGATCCCGTACGGACCCCGGATGCGCGACGCGCTGGTGGTAGCGCGCTTCGTCAGGGCGGCGCTCGACGGACAGCCGATCACCATCGCCGGTACCGGCGAGCAGCAGCGCAACTACGTCTATGTCGAAGACCTCGCAGACGCGCATGTCCGGGCGCTGGCGCCCGCCGCGGTGGATCAGACGCTGGCGCTTGAGGGCGGCACTCCGGTGTCCGTGCGGGAGATCGCCGACACCGTATGCAGCCTCGTCCGCCCGGTTCAGGTCAGGCACGAGCCGGCCAGGCCGGCCGACTACCAGGGCGTCGCGATCTCGGCGCGGCTGGCCAAGGAACTACTGGACTGGGCACCGGTGACCTCGTTTTCGGCAGGTGTCCGGCTGTACCTGGACTGGCTGGCAGAGCAGACGGCAGGGGTGCAGCGATGACCGGCAGCCGGTCCGCGGTGTTGTTGTCCGGGTCCATCGGCATGGGGCATGACGCGCTGGCCTCCGCGTGCTCGGCGTCGCTGGAGGCGCACGACTGGACGACGGCGACGCTGGACGCGATCAGAATGATGGGCCGTGGCCGCGGTTCAGCGGGCGAGGGGATCTTCCGGGCGATGCTTGGCGTGCCCGGCCTGTATGACGCTTTCCACTACTCGGTGCTGCGTACCGGCGGCAGGGTGGCCAGGCTGGCCGACGCCGCGGCCAGGCGCCAGCTGGTGCCGAGGCTGCGCGACTACCTGGACGCTCACCCGGCTGACCTGCTGATCTCGGTGTTCGCCACCGGAGCGGCGGCCGCGAGCGAGCTGGCGGACCGGTACCCGGCGATGCGTCACATCGTTTTCTGCACCGACGTCACGCCGCACCGCCTCTGGGTGCACCCCAACGTGGACCTGTATCTGGTAACCGCGGCAGTGGGCGAGCTGGCCGTGCTCAGGTTCGCTCCCGATGCCAGGGTCGAGGTCGTGCCGCCGCCGGTCAGACCGCAGTTCTACCGGCCGCAGAGCCAGGCAGTGGCGCGGGCCGCGCTCGGCATCCCGGCCGGCGAGCGGTGCGTGCTGCTGATGTCGGGGGCCTGGGGCCTCGGTCCGGTAGCCGAGGCGGCCGAGTCCATCGCCGACGCGGGCGTGACCGTGCTGGCCGTCGCCGGCAAGAACGAGCGGCTGGCCGCGAAGCTGTCCGCGGTCGCCGCGCGGCAGCCAAGGGTGCGGGCGTTCGGATTCACCGACCGGATCCCGGAACTGATGGGCGCGGCCGACCTGGTCATCACCAGCTCAGGTGATACCTGTGCAGAGGCGAGGACCGTGGGCAGGCCGCTGCTGCTGCTGGACGTCGTGCAAGGCCACGGCCGGGACAATCTGCAGCACGAACTCGAGCTGGGCGACGCCATGGTCACCTCCGCGGCCGCCGCGGATGTCACCAGGTGTGCGCTGGCCGCCCTGGACCGGGCCAAGCCGGCTCCGGCGAGCCCGGTCGGGTCCAAGGGCGACTGGGAGTCTGCCTTCGGCGCGGCGCTCAGCAGCTGCGGCCTCTAGATCGTCAGGTTCGGACCGCACTGGCGGCCCAGGCGTTCAGTTCCTGTTGCGTCACCGCGCCGATGATGTGCTTGACGATCTGGTGCTTGCTGTTGAGCAGGAACGTTTGCGGCAGGGAAATGACGCCGTAGGACGTGGTGACCGTGGCAGGGAACGGGTCGAAGCCGACGGGATAACTGACGCCCTCGGACTTCAGGAAGGCCAGCGCGGCGGCGGACTCGTCGTTGGAATCCACGCCGATGATCGCGACCCGGCCGTGCTGTTCGCGGTAGAAATCCGCCAGCAGCGGTGTCTCGCGCTTGCACGGCGCGCACCAGGAGGCGAAGAAGTTCACGATGACGGCGCGGCCGGTGAACGCCGCCAGTGACACCCGGCCACCCTGGTGACCGAGCTCAGGCAGTGCGAAGGCCTTGGCTGCTGTGGCGGCCGGCCGGGAAGCGGCAGGCCGGCCGACCGCGAGCAGGGCCGCGACCACGGCGATGGTCGCCACCGCCGCCAGCGAGATCGTCAGGACGGGGCGGAACCGACGGCCGGGGGCAGCGGTGCCGCCGTCGGCCGTGGCGGCAGCCGGACCCGCTGCGGTTTCCGGCGGGCTATCCATTCCGGTGACTCCTGACGGGTGTCGCGGCCGGGCCGGCGGCCCGATGGCTGAGACCGAATCTAGCGCGCGGACCGCAGTGCACCCGCGAGGTATAGCTTTGCGTGCTCGACTGAACACACAATGGCATCGGCTGCGGGCCGCCGCCGGCCCGGACGGCTGAGCGGGTAACGTGTCTGCTGACGCGGTGGCCGTCGCCCGCTCGCCCGTGCGGCGGCGGGGTGTCAGGGGGCAGACGGCTCGGTGGCGGACATAGCGCAGACAATGGCGGAGGCAGGCGAGTGACTCAGGTGACAGGCGCGCTCGGGCCCGGCGCGGCCGAGGCGCTGGGTGCTGACGTCACGCCAGGCCGCCGGCCCGCCAGGCTGATCGCGCGCAGCCTGTTCCTGCTGACCAAGCCGCGCATCATCGAACTGCTCCTGGTCACCACACTGCCGACGATGATGCTCGCCGACCGCGGCCTGCCGTCGGTCTGGCTGATCGGCGTCACGCTGGTCGGCGGGGCGCTGGCGGCCGGCAGCGCGAACACGCTGAACTGCTACATCGACCGCGACATCGACGCGGTGATGAAGCGCACCAGGGGACGCCCGCTAGTGGCGCGGGCCAGCGTGCACGGCGGATCCGGTGCCGAAGGCAGCACGGCGGTCAAGCCCGGCGAGGCGCTGGTCTCCGGCATCCTGCTGGGCGCCGCCTCCACGCTGCTGCTCGGGCTCGCCGCGAACTGGCTGGCGGCGGTGCTGGCCGACGCCGCGATCTTGTTCTATGTCTTCGTCTACACGCTCGGGCTGAAGCGCCGCACCGCGTCCAACATCGTGATCGGCGGCGCGGCCGGCTGCTTCCCGGTGCTGGTGGGCTGGGCGGCGGTGACCGGCAAGGTCAGCTGGTGGGCTGGCGTGCTGTTCGCCGTGATCTTCTTCTGGACGCCGCCGCACTTCTGGGCGCTGGCGATGAAGTTCAAGGACGACTACGCGGCGGCGAACGTGCCGATGCTGCCGGTGGTCGCATCGCCGGCCGCGGTGGCCGCGCAAGATCGTCCTCTACTCCTACGCGATGGTCGCGGCCACGCTGCTGCTGACCCCGTATGCGGGCTGGATCTACGGCTGCTGCGCGGTCGGGCCTCGGCGGCTGGTTCCTGGCCGAGGCGCACCGGCTGCGCGGGCCGGATCGCGGCCGGCAGCGCACCGCGCGCCGATGCGGCTGTTCCACCTGTCGATCGTGTACCTGACGCTGCTGTTCGCGGCGGTCGCCGTAGCCGCGCTGCTGCCCTGGCACCGCTGGTAACTTCTGCCGTGCCGCTGAGAGTCACCCGCATCCGCACCCGCATCGCTGGCAGCAGCCAGCCGCGACCCGCGACGATATTACGGAAAATTACGAGTCGTTGACTTATCGTATGCGAGCTTCGGGCCATGCTTAAGTGGCATGGCCTGGACCCGCCGCGCATTCCTCGGCCGCGCAGCAGCGGCCGCCGCGGTGCCGGCGGCCGTCGTCGTCGGAGTCGCGGTCGGACCGCAATGTCGCGCGACCGGCACCGCGGTACCGGGCACAAGCACGCGACCCAGGCGCTGCCGTCGCCGACGATCAAGACGGAGAATGCCAAGCCGGGCGACCCGCACTGGTGGATCACGCAAGCTCGGCGCCCCGGACGCGATCACTGGGCTACGCGGGCCAGGCCAGCGTGCTGCCAGGCGAGCCGGTGCACCTGTACGTGTCGACGACGGCGCGCGAGTTCAAGGTCACGGCGTTCCGCATCGGCTGGTACCGCGGTGACCTGGCCAGGAAGGTCTGGCGGTCCGGCGCCGTCAAGGGCCACCGGCAGCGCCGGCCGCGAGCTTCGACCGGCGACACCAGGACCGTGCACACCCGGTGGGGCGTCTCGCTGACGGTGCCGACCGACGACTGGCCGCCCGGCTGTTACCTGTTCCGGCTGGACTGCCGATTCCGGCGCGCAGCGGTACGTGCCGCTGACAGTCCGGTCCGCCAGCACGGCCGGCAAGGTAGTGCTGAAGAACGCGGTGCCGACCTGGCAGGCCTACAACACCTGGGGCGAGTACGACCTGTATCAGGGGCCCGGCGGCGGCTACGCCAACCGGTCCTATGTAGTCAGCCTGGACCGGCCAGGTGACGTCGACGGCGCGTACCTCTTCATGGTCTACGAGCGCAAGCTGGTCAACCTGGCCGAGCGGCTCGGGCTGCCGCTGGCCTACCTGACCAGCATGGACATCGCCGGCGATCCGCACTCGCTGGACGGCGCGAGCGCGCTGATCTCGCCTGGCCACGACGAGTACTGGTCCCCGCAGGAGCGGGCGACCGTCACCGCCGCCCGCGACCGCGGCGTCAACCTGGCTTTCCTCGGCGCGAACGCGATGTTCCGCCGGACCAGGCTGCAAGCCAGCCCGCTCGGCGCGAACCGGCAGGTCGTCTGCTACAAGACCAGCTACGAGCTGGACCCGATGTACGGCAAGCACGACGACCTGGTCACCAGCGACTGGCGCGAGCCGCCGCATCCCGACCCCGAGTCCGTCGCTCATCGGCACCGCTGTACGAGGGCTACCCGGCGATCGCTGACTTCGTCGTGCACACGCCGGACGCCTGGATGTTCGCGGGCACCGGCGTGCGCAAGGGAACCACTTTCGGCAACCTCATCGGCGTCGAGTACGACCGGGTCACTCCCGGCTTCCCGGTCCAGCGGCCGATCCAGGTGCTGTCGCACTCGCCGCTGGTCTGCAAGGGCGTCGACAGCTTCGCCGACTCCGCCTACTACACCCACCAGGGCGGCGCCGGGGTGTTCAACTGCCGGCACCATGCGCTGGGTCGAGGCGTTCGCGCCGCCCGGCTATGGCTGGGGTCTGCCGCGGTCGGCCACCCGGTTCACCAGGCGGGTGACCTCCAACGTGCTGACGCGCGTTCGCCGACGGCCCTGCCGCCGCCAAGTACCCGGCGCACGACAACCTGGCACTCGATGCACGAGGCACGTCGGCGACCCGTTCGGGCGAGGGCGTCGCGGTACCGCGGCCAGTAGCAGACTACGGCTCGGCTAGCCTCGGCCGGACGACAGGTGACCCGGGCGGCGGATGCGGGGCGGCCGCTATTGTGGAGCTCATCCGGGGTGGTGCCTGCAAGTTACGGCGGGGTGAGCAGATGCGTAAGCACGGCGCCGGGCGAGGTGGGCGGTACCGGCCGGAGTCGTGACGCCGTCGGCGTCGTCATCGCGGCGTCCGCGGTGGCCAGCGCCGAGGCCGCGCCGTCGCTGCCGGCCAAGACCGCGGCGCAGTTGCTGGCCGCGGTCGCAGCAGCGGCGGCAAGCCGCTCGGCCCGCTGACCGCGACCGTGCAGGAGACCGCCGACCTCGGGCTGCCGCAGCTGCCGCGGCGGCGCCGCAGCGCGAGCGGCCCGGGCTCTGCCCCGCTGGCAGGCACCCAGTCGATCCGCATCTGGTACCGCGACCCGCAGCACATCCGGCTGGCCGAGCCGGTCCAGGCACGGCGAGACCGACTACCGGCTGGACGGCCGGACGCTGTGGCTGTGGAGCAGCAAGACCCAGACGGCGACGCGACGTAGCGCTGCCGGCCCAGCGCAGCTCTTCATGGCGGGAACGTGGCCGCGCCGCCCGGCGCCCGCCGCCGGTCGCGCCGGGACCGCCCGAAGCACGGCACGCTGCCCGACAGCCCGCTCGCCGCCGCGAACCAGGTGCTCAACGCCGTCGGCCCGACCACCGTGCCGTGAGCGTTCAGCGCAACCTCTACGTGGCCGGGCGCGCGGCCTATCAGCTCGCGCTGGTGCCGAAGAGCAGCCAGTCGCTGGTCGGCCAGGTCCTGATCGCGATCGACGCGAGCAAGCATATCCCGCTGCGGGTGCAGGTGTTCGCGCGCGGCTCGTCCAGCCCGGCGTACAGCATCGGCTTCACGTCGCTCGCCTTCGGCGTGCCGGCCGCGTCCAACTTCAGCTTCACCCCGCCGCCCGGCGCGACGGTGAAGACCCGTGACCGTGCCGAACAGCCCGCAGGGGCTGCTGCCTAAACGGCAGCCGGCCAGCCTCGGCTCGCTGAACCTCGGCGGCCTCGGATCCGCGGCGGCCAGCGGCGGCGGCGCAGGACCGCGCGCTGTGACCCTGGTGCCCGGCGGGCAGGCGCACCTGCCGAAGGCCGGCTGAAGCAGATCCTTGCGCAGTTCGCCAAGAGCCTGCCGAAGGGGCTGACCGCGGCACAGCGGGCGAGGGCCATCAAGGCGTTCGAAGCTCAGGCCGGCCAGCAGATAAGCGCTCAGGGCCCGGCTGGCCCGCTCTCGGATCTGCCTGCCGGCCAGAACGGCGGCGGCTTCGTCAGGCCGCAGGCCGGCGTGCCGCGGGTGCTCGGCACCGGCTGGTTGTCGGTCCTGGCAACCCCGGCTAACCCGCAGGTCGCCGCCGCGGTTCAGCAGTTGCTCAGCGCGCATCCTGCGCCGGTCAGCACGTCGTCGGCTGGCGGCTCGGCGCTCCAGTCCTCAAGTTCGGCAGTGCCTACGGCTCTACGCTGACGATCCCGGCGGGCCCCGCCGGGCCGCCGGGCCAGACCTGGCCGCGCTGCGCGCGCTGCTGCAGGGCCAGCACGCCGGTGCACGGATCGTGGGGCAGCGGCCGGCTGCTGCAGACCAAGCTGCTGACGGTGCTGGTCACCAGCGACGGCCGCATCCTGGCCGGCGCGGTCAGCCCCGCGGTGCTGTACCAGGACGTCGTCAAGGATGCCGGATGACCGTGCCGGTCAGGTCGCCGGCCGGCACGCCCAGCGGTCCTGTTGCTGGTGAGCTTCAGGTGATCATGAACTCGCCCGGCGGTCAGCCGGCAGTACTGCCGGACGCGAGGCTCGCTCTGGCCAGCAGCGGGCTGACCAAGCAGTTCCGCGGCGGGCAGCTCGCGGTGGACGGCATCGACCTGGCCGTGCCGGCCGGCTCGGTCTACGGGTTCCTCGGCCCGAACGGGTCGGGCAAGACCACGACGATCAGGATGCTGCTTGGGCTGATCGAGCCGACGTCCGGCAGCCACGAAGTGCTCGGCGAGCCGATGCCCGACGGCCTGGCCGCGGCGCTGCCGCTGGTCGGCTCCCTCGTCGAAGGCCCGGCGTTCTACCCGTACCTGTCCGGCCGGGCCAACCTGGCCAGGCTGGACGCGGCCGACCGCACCGCGAGCCCGGCCACCGCCAGGGTCAGGATCGACGAGGCACTGGACCGGGTCGGCCTGCTGGCCGCCGCGGACAAGCGGTACCGCGCCTACTCGCTCGGCATGAAGCAGCGGCTGGCCATCGCGACCAGCCTGCTCCGGCCGCGCGAGCTGGTCATCCTGGACGAGCCGACTAACGGCCTGGACCCGCAGGGCACCCGCGAGGTGCGCGTCGCTGATCCGGCAGATCGCCGCCGACGGCGCCACGGTCTTCGTTTCCTCGCACCTGCTGGCCGAGGTCGAGCAGGTATGCACCCACCTCGGCGTCATGCGCGCCGGACGGCTGGTCTACCAGGGCCCGCTGGCCGAACTGCGCGGCACCGGCGCGGCGCGGTTGCTGGTCCGCACGCCGCAGCCGGAACTCGCCGCCCAAGTTGCTGGCCGGACTGGGCCTGGCCGACGATCACGGCAGGCGGGAACGAGGTCAGCGCCGAACTTGGCAGCCTGCTGCCAGAAGTCGTCTGCGACAAGCTGGTCTACGCGGGCGTGCCGGTCGCCGGCCTGGAGACGCCGCGGCGCAGCCTGGAGGACGAGTTCGTCGAGCTGACCGGCGAGGGATTCGATGTCGGCTGAGCGGGACGAGCGGCCAGGCGGCGTTCGCCAGGTCGTCGAGCATGACGTACTGCCAGGTGGCGCCAGTCCGGCCGCGGCGCACAATGAACGGCCGGGCGACGGCCGCCAGCCTGGCGTCCGGCCCCGCGCAGCTGCGCACCCGCCCGGCGACAGCGCGCCGGGTGGCCGCGTTCCGGCTTGGGTGAGATTTTTCTGGTCCGAGCTCCGGCTGGTGTTCGGCCGGCCGCGGAATCTGGCCTTGCTCGGCGTGCTCGCGATCGTCCCGGTCTTCTTCGGCATCGTGTTCCGGCTGACGTTGTCCGTCCGGCAACGGGCCCTGGCGGCGGCACGGCCCGGCGTTCCTCAATCAGCTGACGGGGAACGGGGTGTTCCTGGCGCTGGTGGTGCTGTTCCTGACCCTGACCGTGCTGCATGCTGCCGCTGGCCGTCGCGGTCGTGGCCGGCGATGCTATCGCGGGCGAGGCGAGTCTCGGCACGCTGCGGGGCCTGCTCACCGTGCCAGCCGGCCGGACCCGGCTGCTGCTGGTGAAGTTCGGCGCGATCGTCGTGTTCAGCGCGGCCGCATGCCTGCTGGTGACGGTGATCGCGCTGATCATGGGGTTGATCTTGTTCCATACCGGCCCCGTCACGCGCTGTCCGGCAACACCGTGTCGCTCGGCTCCGGTGTGCTGCGCGTGCTGCTGGTCGCGCTGTACAGCGCGGCGGCGCTGGCGTCGCTCGGCACGATCGGGCTGGCAGCCTCGACGCTGACCCAGCACCCGGTCGGCGCCATCGCGTCCGTGCTCGTGGTGACGTTGGCCAGCGAGATCTGCGACTCGGTGCAGCAGTTGTCGGCCATCCACCGCTACCTGCCGACGCACTGGTGGCTGTCGTGGGACGGACTTTTCCGCAGCCCGGCCGACCTGTCCGGCATGGCGCACGGGCTGGTGTCCTTCGCCGTGTACGCGGCCATCTTCGGCGCGATCGCGTGGGCCAGGTTTACCTCCGCCGACATCACGAGCTGACGGCCGGGCTCAGCTGCCGCCGCGGGTACAGGCGGCAGCCCGGGCGCACGGTCAGCCGAGCGCGAGGCCCAGCTCAAGAAAATGGGCAACCTTGTTTATGCTGCCGGTGTGGACATTGGCGGCGGGCGAAGCGACCAGGTCATCGCAGCGAGTGGCGCCGGCGCAGCGACCGGGAGTTCTGGCGGACCGGAGTTCGCTGATGTCGGACGCCTGGCCAGGCGTGTCGTGCGGCGCGCGGTGGCGGTTGCCAGGGAGGATGAGGACTCGGTCGGCCGGCTTCTTGCCGATCACCTGGGCGGCCATGCTGCCGAGCTGCCCGTGGCCAAGGGTTCGTGGCCGGGGTATGACCGGGTGAACGTGCAGACGGGCCTGGAAGTGTGGCTGGCCGAGCCTGGCCGAACGCACCGGCTGGTGGGGCTGACCAAGTACCGGCACACGGACTTCGGGCTGGCTGATCTGTTGCAGCGCAGCGAGCGGTGGGGGCCGGGGATTGGCAACGTCGAGACTGAGGCGCTGCCTGCCGGACCTGGCGGGCTGACGCGGCCGTGCGTGCAGTGCGGGATCTACCTCACAGCCGACGCCGCCGGTGCCGTAGCGCTGCTGGTCCGCGGGCCGGAGGAGCACGGCATGAACGAAGGCGTGACCATCGAGGTGGTCTGCGCCGGCCCTGGGCGTGCGGCGCAGGTGGTCGCTGAGATAAGGCAGCTCAGCCTGGAGCACAACGTCTTCCGCGGCCATGTGATCTCCTTCGGCGACGAGGTCTTCGGCCGCCATCGCAGCGCGCTGCTGAGTTTCCTGGACCGCCCGGACATCGCGCGTGATCAGGTGATCCTGCCGCCGCAGGTCCTGGACGGCATCGAACGTCAGGTGCTCGGAGTCGCCAAGCACTCATCGCGGCTGCTGGCCAGTGGCCAGCATTTGCGCCGCGGCGTGCTGCTGTACGGGGTGCCGGGTACCGGCAAGACCCACACCGTCCGGTACCTGCTGGGCAGGTTGCCAGGAGTGACCGTCGTCGTCCTTTCTGGCGCGGCGCTTCGGATGATCTCTGAGGCGTGCTCGGTTGCCCGTGCGCTTCAGCCCGCGGTCGTGGTCGTCGAGGACGTCGACCTCATCGCTGAGGAGCGAGAGCGTCACCCGGGCACCAACCCGCTGCTGTTCGGGCTCCTCAATGAGATGGACGGCCTGGGCAGCGATATCGATGTGACGTTCCTGCTGACGACCAACCGCGCAGATCTGCTGGAGGCGGCGCTGGCGGCGCGGCCTGGCCGGGTCGATCATGCTGCGATGCTGCCCGTGCCCGACGCCGATGCCCGCGGCCGGCTGTTGCGGCTCTACCGTGGTCAGCTCGACCTGGACCTGACAGACCCTGACGTGGTCATCGCCAGGACCGAAGGGGTGACGGCGTCGTTCATCAAGGAACTACTGCGGCGAGCCGCGCTCGTGGCGGCCGAGGAGGACCACTTCGACGCCGGCAGCCAAGCGCCGATCCGGATCACTGACGCGCATCTCGACCTGGCGCTGGACCAGCTCCTTAGCACGCGCAACGCGCTGACCCAGACCCTGCTCGGGGGCGGACCCGTGGAGGCACCCGGAGCTACCGCGGGTGCCTGAAGGACCGGCCCCCTCGTCGAAGTCACGAGGTGGTCGTCGACCCTGTTTCTGGCACGGGAACGGCCTGCTGCACAGGGGCCGGCCTGGTCACGGGTAGTTGCCCCCGAACCGCGCCGCAGTCATACAGCCGCTTGGTGAGCTGGGTGCAGTGCGTGGTGATCCACCCCAGCCGCGGGCTGGTGGCGGAGGCTATCCAGACGAGGTGGAAGAGCCCATGCCGGATGTCGGCCTGAAGCTGGGCAAGGGTCGGCGACGGAGTCGTGCCGTCGAACCCGCCGATGGGGAGCGCCTCGAGGCCGGTGTCATAGATGATCAATGACGGCAGCGCCGCGCTCTGCGCAGCCATCAGGTAGGGGGTTCCGTGCGAGGCCTGCTGCCAGAAGGGGATCGTAGCCCGGACGGCGACGACCGCATGGTTGCCCGTGCCGATGGCGACCGCCTCCTGCGCCCGCGCCGACTCGAACGGAGTATCAAAAGCACCCTGGCCGTGATCCGCCAGGCTGATCGAGGCGACGGCCGGCACCAGCAATACGGCGCCTAGGCCCGCGAGGAGCGCCGCGGTGAACGGGACGGTGCGGCGGCCCGCCAGCGACCAGACGATCAAGCCGGTCGCGGCGGTGCCGGCGCCGATGATGGCCGGGAACAGCCAGCCTGGCGCGCGGGCGGAGGAGGACACCAGCCAGGCCCCGTAGGCGGCGGTGCCCGCGACGATGACGGCCAGGCCTATCGTCCAGCTGACGGGGGCCCGGTCCCGTGACCGGGCAGCGGCGACGCCGGCCCCGATAATGGCCGCGGCCGCCGGGGACAGCGCCGCGGTGTAATAGGGCCAGAGTGTGGTGACCACTGAAAAAACCGCGAAGAAGGTCAGCAGCCAGCCGCTCCACAAGATGAAACAGGCCCGCAGCGGGTCACCGCGCGGCTGCCGGCGCTGGCTGGCGATGCCCCACGCAGCCACGACGGCGGCGGCCGGGATCAGCCAGCCGGTATCCAGGCCTAGGGTGCCGCTCAGCAGCCGGCCGGCGGCACGCGCCGGGACGCGGACGACGGCACCGGGCGCGAGTTGCGCGGCCTGCACCTGCAATGGCGTCTGATCGCCGAACCTTCCGAACCCGTTATAGGAGAAGACCTGCTCGAAGACGGAGTTGTCGTGACTACCGTCGACATAAGGCCGGTGTGCGGCTGGCACGAGCGAAACAGCAGTCATCCAGGACACCGAGACCAGCGCGAGGATCACAGCGGCGGCCGCGAGATGACCGGCGCGCCGCACCACGGGGCCAGGACCCGACAGCAGGTAGGCCACGGCCAGCGCGGGCAGCACCATCCACGCCTCGATCTCCTTCGCCTGGAAGGCCAGACCCGCCCACAAGCCGGCCAGGATGAGCCGGCCCAGCGTCCCCCCTGGTCGGCGGCGCCGGGCGTCGCCGTCGGCAGGGCGGCCGGAGTCGCCCTGGCCGGCACCCCGCCGGGCGGGAGCGGTTCGCTCGCCGGCTACCAGATGACCACCGCCGGCGCCGCCGGGCGACGGCGCATCCGCGTCGCTGGTACTTGGCGTCGTCTGGCTGCCTCCGCGGCCAGCGGCCAGCCCGGCGATGGCCCCCGAGACGGCGTCGGCCGCCAGGACCAGCAGCAAGATCAGCAGCGAGTCGGAGATGTTCTCGCGGTCCAGAGCCACCGTGGCCGGGCTGACCGTCAGGACTAGCGCCGCGATCAGGCCGGCGGCAGGCCCGGCCAGCCGGTGCACTGCCCGGTAGAGCACGAGCACGGTCAGGATGCCCTCGATGACCTGCGGCAGGATGAGCGCCCAGGTGTGCAGGCCGAACGTCCGCACCGAAAGCGCCTGGAGCCACAATGCGCCAGGCAGCTTATCCACGGTGATGGTTCCCGCCGGGTCGAAGGCGCCGAAGACGAAGTTATGCCAGCTCATGGCCATGCTACGGTCAGCGGCGGCGTAGTAGTACTCGAGCGTGCCGCGGCCCATCGCCCAGGCGTACAGCAGGCCCGCCAGAGCCGCGATCGCGGCCAGGGCAAGACGACGTCGCCATACCTGGTCAGGCATACGGTGCCAGGTCGGCACATCGCGCCAGCTTCTGTGCTCATGCCGTGCCCTGACCGATACCTCCGTGGCGGCCGGGACTGCCTGTCCGGT
This sequence comes from uncultured Actinomycetota bacterium, assembly GCA_963767215.1. Classification (GTDB taxonomy): domain Bacteria; phylum Actinomycetota; class Actinomycetes; order Streptosporangiales; family Streptosporangiaceae; genus JAJYUU01. The sequence continues at coordinate 6,521 of CAVYDE010000005.1, read as the reverse complement.
CAGCTCAGGCCCGGCACGATCAGACGCACTGGTGTGCCGGGGCCGGGCGTCCGACCACTGTGGCGGCAAACCCCAGCGGACTGACCAGACACTCATCATCGTGCTCATCCGATCGTCTTGCCTTGACGTGCAAGCCTCCGGCTACGCGGTCGGGAGCCTGCAGTCACCCTCGACTAATATCCTGGCTTCCAATATATTGACGGCATGGCAGGCACGTCCATGACCGGGCAGGCGTTCTTCGTGCTGACCGCGCTGGCCGACGGGCCGCGGCACGGGTACGGCATCGTGGGTGAGGTGTCGGAGCTGTCGCTCGGGCGGGTGCAGCTGAAGATCGGCGGCTTGTACGGGGTGCTGGAGCGGCTGGCAGCGGAGGGGCTGATCGAGCGGGACCGGGAGGAAGCGCGCGACGGCCGGCTGCGCCGTTATTACCGGCTGACTCTGGATGGCAGGCACGCGCTGGCGGAGGAGGCCGAGCTTCGCGCTGCTACCGCCCGGGTGGTGCGGGCGAGGCTGGGCCTGGCGGGCGGGCAGGCGGCCGGGTGAGCGGCAATCTGGAGCGGCGGTACCGGCGGGTGCTGCGGCTGCTGCCCGGCTGGTACCGGGACAAGTGGGAACAGGACATGGTCGCCGCGTTCCTGGACAGCTGGCTGACCGGCGACCCGGCGGCAGACGAGTACATCACCAGAGTTGCCGGGCCGGGCTGGGCGGAGGTGGCCAGCGTGGCCGTGCTGGCCGGGCTGTACCTGGGCGGCGCGGGCACCGCGCGCCGGTTCGCCAGGGGACAGGCCCTACGGCGCGCGGTGCTCGCGGTGACACTGGTCCAGGCGCTGCGGGGCCTGGACATTCTCGTGCGGACGGTCTGGGGCCGTCGCCTGTTCGGCTGGCTGCCCGCGCCGCCCGCGAACATCGTGCCGGGCACGCCGGGCGGCGTCTTGCCGCCGGCGGTGTGGTACCTGGTTGCCTACGCCTGGATCGTGGTCTTCGTGCTGCTGGTCCTGCGGTATTACCGGACTGCCCGGGTCATCGCGGCGCTGGCCATCGTCCCCGACCTGGTCATTGTGCTGCAGGGCCAGCTCACCGGCCGGTGGCCGGCCCTCTCCACCGGGCCGTGGGCCTTCTTTGTCCTGATCAACCTTGCCCCGGTCCTGGCCATGACCGCGTTGCACCGCCACGCCCCGCGGGCTGCCGGCTGGCCCTGGCTGCTGGCACTGCCGGCCGCCTTCTTCCTGGTATACGTGCCGCTGCTGGCGCTGCTGGCGACCGGCAACTCCGCGTGGCTGCCGGACTTTTCCGGGCTGTACTGCCTCCTGGTTGCCCTGGCCTGCCTGGCCCGCGCGCCCAGGGCCTGGTCCCGCCGGCTGGCCGGCCAGGGAGTGTGGTCGCTGACCCTGGTCCTGCTGGCCGCCGACGCCGGTGCCTACCGGATCTTCTCGCTCGCCGACTACCTGCACGACCCGCACCTGATCACCGTCAGCCTGGCCGAACTGCTCATCCTGGCGGCCGCCGTCGCGCTGATCATCCCCGACGCCGCCCGCGCCCAGCGGGCCACGCCCGCACCGCCGCCCGTATCCGCGCCCGGTATGAAAACCGAAGGCCGACCCAGGGAGAACCCAGGACATGTCGTTCCAGCCCCCGCGCCCGTGGCCGGTCCTGGCTAGCGTGCTGGTCGCCGCGGGCATCATGCTCACCGCCGCCGGCTGCAGCCACATAACCCCGCTAGGGCCAGACCCGGCTACAACCGCCATGCCGCCAGCACGCCAGCTAGGGTCACCGATGATCCTGCAAGTCATGCGCGGCCAGCCAGCCACGGCACCGGGCGCGTGCCCGGCCGGCTCGGTCGCGGTCTTCGTGCCGCCGGGCGCTCCCACCCTGGGGTGTTACAGCCCGATCGGTACAGCGGTAACGATCACCTCCGCGGCGGTCTCCCCGGTCTCCTACACGCCGCCGCAGGCCCCGCAAGGCCAGCCGGCAGCGCCCGCCCAGTACGGATTCACCATCGGCGTGCCCGCTGCCGATGCGCCGGCCGTGACAGCGCTTATCACCCGCGCCTATCACTCCAGGGAGGCTTTCGGCCTCAGCGCCGCCGGCAAGCTCTGGCAAGCCCCCCAGGTAGCCGGGCCATTCCCAGGTCAGCAGCTCCAGATCGCTTTCCTGAGCAAGAATCAGGCTCTCCAGCTCTACCGCATACTGGTCCCGGCTGGCTGACCGCGGCTGGCACCGCGCGCAGTGAGGAGGGCAGGGCGCCCGCTGGTCAAGCCGGTGATCCTCGACCACCGGACGCTTCATCGCGAAGCCACCGGTCGAACCATGCACGCGTGCGCCGGAGCAGATCGAGCTGGTGATTGCGCTCCACGAACCCGTGTCCCTCACGCGGGTAGATGACGAGTTCATGCTCGGCCCCGCACGTCGCGGGCTGTTGCTCTTGCGGCAAAGGGCGGCGACCTAGCGCTCACCGGCGGTTGGCCTGGTCTGGCCTGGCTGCGAGCCAGGCCAGAAGGCCTGCTCTAGCGGCGCGACGCGCAGGACCTTGCCGGTGACGTCGAATTCCTCGAACAGGCCGATCGTCATCAGGGCCCGGTCCAGCGCCTCGTCCACGAGCGCTAGCGCGGCCCGAGGGTTGGCGGCTTCCACCGCGGCGCTGACGATCAGGATGCTGGCCCGCTCAGGCGATACCACGACCGCGACGTCTTGGTCGCCTCGGACGCCGGGAATGCTGACCTCAGCAGTCAGCATCTCGCGCAGATCATCGGCGAGCGGGCCGCCGGCGTGGGTGACCTCGATCACCACGCTGTAGCGACGCCCGCCAAACCGCCGTCTGCCACGGAGGAACAGACCCGCCATACTTTCAGCCTCTCACGCTCACAGCTGCACATCGCGTCGCTATGCCTGGCACAGAGACCGGCCGGGTGCAACGGTCAACCAGCCGCGACTACCTCAGCCGTGATCACTCGCAGGACGAGCGGATAATGAAGCCATGACGAGCGGCAGAGTCCGGTGCGGGCACTGCGGCCAGGTGAACCGGGTACCAGCCGCGGCGGCCGGGACGCCCCGCTGCGGCAAGTGCCATCAGCCATTGCCGTGGATAGCCGACGCCGACGACACAACCTTCGCCGAGGTCGCCGAGGCCGCCAAGATTCCCGTCATCGTCGATTTGTGGGCTCCCTGGTGCGGGCCCTGCCGGATGGTCAGCCCGGCGCTTGAACAGCTGGCCCGCGACCTGGCAGGGCAGGTGAAGCTGGTCAAAGTGAATGTCGACGTCTCGCCGCAGATCTCGCAGCGGTTCCAGGCCCAGGCCATCCCCACCCTGCTGGTGCTCAGCGGCGGGCGGGTCGCGGCCCGGCAGACAGGCGCTGCCCCGCTGCCCGCCTTGCGGGCCTGGGTCGACAACGCGCTCGCCTCGCCGGATTCCTGAGGAACCCCGCGTCTGCGCCGTCACGAAACCTGCTCGTCCAACGGACGTGCGGGTCGTAGGGTTGGCCGGTGAGCATGGAATGGGAGCAAGTCGTCGTGGACGCATCGGACGCTGCTGGGCTTGGGCGGTGGTGGGCAAACGCGCTGGGCTGGGTCGTCCTTAACGACTCGCCGGAGGAATTTGAGATCCGGCCGGCTGTGGACCGGTTGCCAGGACTGGTCTTTGTGCCGGTGCCAGCGGCCAAGGACTCCAAGAACCGGCTCCACCTGGACTTCCGGCCCCTTGATCAGGAGGCTGAGGTCGAGCGTTTTCTCCGAGCGGGGGCTAGCAGGGCAGACGTCGGCCAGGGCTCACAGGCATGGGTAGTGTTGGCCGACCCCGAGGGAAATGAATTCTGCGTCCTGTCCGCCCGGAGCTGAAGTAGGCCTTACTTCGCTCGCGTCGCGGTGCCGAAGACGACGTCAGTTCGCAGCGTTGTGACGGCGCGTGATCGCAGCTGGCTGAGAAGGCGGGTGCACAGTCTGTCGCATTGCTCTGGGCTGAGGCCATCGATGGTGGCTCGGTAGCCCGATCCGAGGACGATCTCCCAGAAGCTGTCCGGGTGGGCTAGGGAATGTCTACCCGAAGCGGCCTGTACCCGCACTGGCGCGACGCCAGCCCGAGCGAACAGGTCCTCGAGGGCCCCTGGGCTGGTGATCTGGTCCCACGGGTTGAATGCCTTGAACAACGACGGCTCTATCGCGCCGACAGATTCCCAGAGGAGGCTATTGGCCGGCTGAATAGTCCAGGACCCCAGGTAGTGACCGCCAGCCGTCCGCCAGGACGTACCAGCCGCCACATTTCGGCAATGAACGCCTTCATGTCGGCGGCGAAGAAAACGCCGAAGACGCATATGACTGCGTCGAAGCCGCCAGCGGGCAGTCCGGTGCAGGTCGCGTCGCCCTGGCGGAAATCGATATTGGACAGACCCTCGCTTGCCGCCCGAGTCATGGCCAGTTCCAGCAACGGCTGCGCGACGTCGACGCCAAGCACCCGCCCTGTCGCGCCGACGACACGGGCTGCCGGAATCGTCGATGCGCCGTGGCCGCAGCACAGGTCGAGTACGGTGCCGCCGGGACCGAGCAGGAGCCTCGACACCGTCTCAGCGCCGAACCGGTCCCAGAAAGCAAGCGGGGCGAGGCCGTAATGATCGGCCGCGGCACCGTAGGTGAGCGCGGCCCGCCGCGCATGCTCACTCAGCAGCTTCGCACTCCGGCCATGAGGAGAAAGTTAGCGGCCTGGTTCCTGTTGCGCCAATATGAAGGCATCGACCATGACGGGGTCGAACTGCGACCCCGCGCACCTGCGCAGTTCGGAGATGGCCTCGCCGGTGCTCAGCGCCTTGCGGTATGACCGGTCGAACGTCATCGAGTCGAATGCGTCAGCCACGGCGATGATCCTGGCAAATTCAGGGATCTCGTCGCCAGCAAGGCCCATCGGGTAACCGCGCCCGTCCATGCGCTCGTGGTGGTGCATGATTCCGCTCAACGCCTCGTCCAGGAATTCGATCCCGGCAACGATATTCAGCCCGGCGACGGGATGAAGTTGCATCGCTGCTTGTTCCTCATCTGTCATTGGTCCGTTTTTCTGCAGGACCTTCGTGGACACGCCAAGCTTGCCGACGTCATGGAGCAGCCCGGCGACCGTCACCGCCTGCGCGCGAGCCCCGCTCATGCAGCCGCCGGAGGCTCGCAACTGCCGAGCCGCCGACGACGGCACCTGCAACCGGCCCAAGCATGACCACAGCGGCCAGTGTCGCCGCGGAACCTGCGGACCAGCCGGAGCGGTGGATGACTACGGGAGCCGGTACTGAATCACAGGCAACGAAAAGTGCCGCCAGTGCTACGCAGATTCCCCACCACGCCTGCATCGCGCTCCCGCTTCCGGGCTCACACACCTGCCGGCGGCGCAGAAGCCAGGGACGTGCCGCCTAGCGCCCCAGAATGTCAGATCGAGCCGATCAGTCCGAGCGGATTGGCCTGAGAACCGTGCGGCCAGTTGCCGCGAATGGCCACCGCGGTCCTTGGTCCCGGCATACAGGAGGGGTAGGGAGAATGTGCTGGGGGATAAGTTACCGATGGGTCCCGAGTATCCAGCCGGATCGCAAGGCCCGCCTGCACCTGGCCCGCCCCCGCCAGCGGGCGCTCAGCGCGGGATGCCGCCGGCCAGTGACCTGCTGCCGCTCGGCGACTGGCTCCGGCATGACTCGCTGCGCAGCTGGCCGGTACTGCTCTTCTTGGCCCTGATCTGCATACCCTCGTGCGCGCTTGTGCTGCTCGGGGCCAGTGCCAGTCCCAATACTTTCGGCGAAGTCGCCTGGATTTTCGCCGCTTACTTCGCTGTGGCGTGGCTACTGCTGCTGGGCGTCATCGTTCGGCCAGAGCACGTGACCAGGAAGATGCTGGCGGTGATCATCGTCACTGCGCTGATCACCGAAATACCGCTGGCACTGGCGCTGGAGACTGCACTACACGACAGCAATGCGAACCTGGCCAGCAGCATCTTTACCATCGGCCTGCCTGAGGAACTGGTGAAAGCGCTGCCGATCGTGGTCGTCGCGCTGATCTATCGGCGCCGGCACGCCCTGGCGCCCAGGGATTATCTGTTCCTCGGCGCGGTCAGCGGGCTTGTCTTCGGCGCCAGCGAGGTCGTGCGGTACTTCACGATCTACGGCGTCGACCAGTTCTACCTGACAGTGCAATCCGCGCTGCCGACCATCGACCACCTGATCAATACCGGAAACTCGGCCACGACCGCGCTATTCTCCGCGCTGATCGGCCCGGTGCTCGACTTCATCCTCAACTTCGTGTGGCGGTTCCTGACCGACCCCATCAGCCATGCATGCTGGTCGGGCCTCACCGGTTACTTCATCGGCTTGGCCGTCACGAGCCGGACAAATGGTATGCCGTCGCGTGGATAGGCGTGGCGGCTGCCGCTATCCTGCACGGCCTTAACGACTGGGGCCCGGTCAACGGCCACGTCGCCTGGATTCTGGTGACGCTCGTCAGCGGGGTGCTGTTCCTCGGATACGCCAAGGTTGGCTCGCGGGCGGAGGATGGTGGCCTGCCGG
>CAVYDE010000004.1:0-70180 GCA_963767215.1 uncultured Actinomycetota bacterium | reverse complement strand
GCATCGTCGCACGATGACGGGCGCGGCGCAGCAGCACCTCACCTTGATGACCGCGCCATTTGCCGCCGGCACCGGCTGGCCGCGGGTAATCCGGCTTCCAGTGCGCCAGTTGTCGCGCTGAGCCAGCAGCTACTTACTCCGCGTGACCCGCGGACCGGGGTCGCGCATCCGCTAGCCTGGGCAGGTGAGCCGTCCCGAGCGGCCGGTCCCGCCTCCGCTGGAGGGCGATGACCGGCTCATCACCGCAGTGATCACTGCGGGATGGGTGGTTGCCCTCGTGGTGCTGCTGGTTCTGCGGACGCACCTGCCGGCAGCCGATCGCTGGTGGATCTGGGTAGCGGTAGCTGGCACCGGGCTTGGCCTGTTCGGCCTCGCCTACGTGCCGTACCTGAAGCGATCGCGGAGCCGGGCGGCTGAGCGCCGCGGGGCCAGGGAACCTGGCCAGCAAGCCACGCACGGCTAGCAGGACTGGCAGGACGGACACCGGCCCGCGGCCCCTCAGAGCGCGCCGCGTCCCTGGCGGACGCGCTGGCCTGGACCCGAGTGCCAGCTACTGTTCGTGGTCCAAGGACTCGAAGACGGTGTCGGCCATCGCGACGCCTGGCATGTCCACCAGGTCGTACCCCACCTCATCGATGACCGGCGCGACGGCACTCTGTCCCGCCTTGTTAGCAACAGCCTCCGAATGCGCGCCGCACCCGTGATCGAGCGACACGACCCGGCCGTCGTCAGGGGCGTATTCGTTGGCGCAGGCCCCGAAGACCCGGCCGAGCGGCCCGGCCAGCGGCGTCAGGAAACCACACGTCGCGCAGGGTCCCGGAGCGGCGCGGGCCAGCGGCGTACCTGGTCCGTGCTCGCTGGAATACCACCGCTCCGCCGTGAGGTCCCGCCCGATAGCCGACAGCACCCTGGCCGGGCCTGAGGCAGGTGGCGCGTCCTCGTCGGGTCCGGCCATCAGGCCCACGGAGGCGGCTAGTGCCCTGCCTTCCTCCCAGTTCACGTCGTCCCAGTCCAGCACGCCGTCGTCGCCTTCAAGCACGCTGACGGGCACCAGGCGCTCGTCGTCGTCGGAGGCTGGCATCAGGTCCCCGACGCCAATGTCACCTGGCCGGACGCGTTCGCTCCAGGGCACCCAGTCAGGCGCCAGCAGCGATTCAGGCCCTGGTACGAGGACGACTTCGCTGACGGTCACGCTCTTGGCCCGCGAAGCGCGGTTGACCGTGACCGCCCAGCGCCAGCCGGTATAAGCGAGGTCCGTGCTGCGGAACAGGTGAGTGACCACCCGCTCGTCGTCGGCTTCCACGCCGACGTGCTCGCCGACCTTGCCCAGGCCGGCCAGTTCCTCGGCTGCGCTCCTGGCCAGATCGGTCGCCTGGACACAGGCGTCATCGAGGACAGCGGTACGTACGCGAGTAGGGCTCACGTTAGGTAATTGTTCCTCATCCGAAGGTGTGCACGCCTGGTCAAGTCGGTTATCTGATAGCTGATGCTGCCGGGCAGTGTCGTGAAGGCCCGCCGAGGAAGAATACTTGAGCCATGGGAGACACTGGCACGGGGGAGCGGGCCAGGCGAGCCGGTCGGACAATGTTCACTGCCTCGCAGCGGGCCGGGCGGGCCAGTGCCGCCGCGGCGGGCGGCGCCAGCCGTTTCGTGCACAAGATGAGCGGTGCCTCCGGTGCTGGCCGGACCGGCCTGTCCAACCTCATTGAGCTGACCGCCGCCGCCAGTGTCGGCGACGCTTTCGTCGCGGTGGCGCTGGCCGGAAGCCTGTTCTTCAGCACATCCGTGGAGCACGCGCGGAGCCGCGCGGCCGTTGCGCTGCTCATCACCATTGCTCCCTATGCGATTCTTGCCCCGCTGGTCGGCCCGCTGCTCGATCGCGTCAAGCAGGGCAACCGGTACATCCTGATGGGCACCCTGCTCGCCCGCGGTCTGCTGTGCTGGGGGATGTCGGGTGCCCTCAACGACTCGGTGACACTGCTGCCCGCGGCATTCGGCGTGCTCGTGCTGCAAAAGGCTTACGGGGTCACCAGGGCCGCGGTCACGCCTCGCCTGCTGCCGTCGGAGATCTCGCTGGTCACCGCTAACGCGCGGTCCAATCTCGGCTCGCTGCTCGCCACCTCGGCTGGCGCGGTCCTGGCGCTGGGCATCGACAACCTGACGGGCGGCGGAGTGCACGGCGCCGCCTGGGTGCTGCGGCTCGGCACCGCGGTGTATCTCGGCGCCATGGTCCTCGGCCTGCGGCTGCCCGACCGGGTGGATGCTTCATACGGTGCCTGGCAAGCACCGTCGTCGCCTGGCGGCACGATCCCCTTCAGTACGCAGGACGCCGGCGTACCCGGTGACTGGGCGCATAACGGCGCTCCTGGCGAGGGGAACGGTGACGGCGGCTCGCCGCCGCCGGCGCAGGCCACGGCGACGGCACCGAACCGCGGGCGCCGCAAGGTCTTCACCGTGCCGAAGGTCGGGCCGATGGTGGCCGAAGCCATGGCCGCCAACGCTGCAATCCGGGTCTTTTACGGATTTATGATTTTCTTCCTGGCGTTCATTCTGCGCAGCGAGACGTTCGGCCACACCTCCGACAAGGTCGCTCTGGTCGGGCTGGCCATAGCCATCGCCATCGGCGGCATGCTCGGTACCGGCATCGGCTCCGCCCTGCGATCGCGGGCCCCAGAGGTCATGATGTTCACGATCCTCGGCCTGGCGACGGCGGCGAGCACGGCCTGCGCCGTGTTCTTCGGCCTGTGGTCAGTGCTGGCCGTCGCGCTGGCAGCGGCGATCAGCCAGACGCTCGTGAAGGTCGCGCTCGATTCGGTTCTGCAACGCGAGATCCCCGAGGACACCAGGTCATCGACGTTCGCGTTCTCCGAGACGATTCATCAGCTCGCACTCGTCGGCGGCGGCCTGATCGGGCTGCTGCTGTCACTGACCGGCAGCGGCTTTGCCGGCCTGACTGTCGCTGCCGTCGGACTGGCGCTGGCGCTATGCGCGCTGCTGCTTGTCCGCCGCCGCCGGGTCATGCGCGCACGCCGGCGGGCGACGTACGCGGCCAGGTGAAGCCTGCCCCGCGACGGCGGTTTGTCAGCCTTCCAGGTCGCTGGCCACGGCGCGCAGCACGGCGCCGATCTGCTTGGCTTCCCGGCTGTCTGGCTGCTTGGCCCGGCGGTAGGTATTCGACACCCCGTCCAGCAGCTTGATCAGATCCTCGATTATCAAGATCATCTCATCCGGGCTCTTGCGCGGGACCTTGGTCACCGTCGGCGGTGGCTCGAGCACCTTGACCTGAAGCGCCTGGGTGCCGCGGCGGCCCTCGGCGACGCCGAACTCTACCCGCTGGCCAGGCCGCAGCGCCGTCCCGGCGGGTTCGAGCGCCGTCGAGTGCACGAACACCTCACCTCCGTCATCACGGGTGAGGAAGCCGAAGCCCTTATCGACGTCATACCACTTGACCTTGCCAGTAGGCACGAGCGAGACCTTACGCGAGAGGAACAATGAAGACAGCATGCCCGGAGGCGTGCGAGTAAGGCTATCGGTTAACAACTGCATCCTCGCGGTCGCGGCTGCGATCACCGTCCCGCTCGCGACCGCGCAGGACAGCCGCACCTGTACCCAGGCAGGGCAGCGCCAACCGGGACCTCGCGGACACCGCAAGACGCCATCGCGGGCGCGACCGAGAGCACGGGAGAAAGCCAGGACCGCACAGCCGTCAGGCGACCCGGTGCGGCTTGTTCCAGGGCGGGACCTGCGGCGGCTTCCTGACGTACACCGACCGCCAGGCGAGGTAAGCCGCACCGATCGCGGCAGAAACCCGGCTGCAGATGACGGCACAGACCCAGCCAACGTGAATATGGTCGCCGAGCGTCCCGTGCTTGCCCGCCGCTCCGAGGCCGGCGGCAATGCCGACAATAGTCAGCAAGACCGGCCCGCCGAGGCCAAGCCACTTGTCCCGGTAGTGCCAGACCTTGGACGCCGGCGCGAGCGCCGCGCCCAGCAGCCAGACCGGCGGAAAGCTGGCGCCGCCGATCCCGAGCAGGGCGACAGCGCTGGCCTCCAGCGGCATCCGCCGTGCCCAGACGGCGACCACTCCGGTCAGCGCCCTGACCCGCTCGCCAGGACGGGGGGCGCGTGGCTCTGCCGTGGCCGGATCGCCGGCTTCGGAGTTTCGTCGCCGGCTTCCGGAGTTTCGTCGCCGGCTTCCGGAGTTTCGTCGCCAGCACCGGGCTCGTCCGGCGGCCAGCGCGGCTTGCCCGCCAACGGCGCTGATGTCGACTCGTGGCCGGGCGCCTCGGCCGGTTCCGGCGCGGGCACGATGGTCAGCCTCGGCGCTGGCCTGTCCTGGCCAGCCGGCTGCGCTGGTACCAGCACCGACGGCTCCTCCGGGGCGGCCAGCTGCGCGCTGTCGGCGGCGGCCGCGGCAGCCGAATCCATCAGCCGGAGCTGCAGGTCGGTCCGGCTGCCTGGCTGGGACGGCCAGTGCCAGCTGGCCGGCGCGGCGGGGTCGCGGCGCAGCACTCTGGCCAGGAAGCCATTCTGGCCGACGGGCTCGGACACGTCCTCGCCGCGCAGTACTGCGAGCCGCCTGACCTCCTGGCTGACCAGCCCCGCCGGGTCGCCGAGACCCGACAGCAGCTTGGCGACTTCCACCGCGGTAGGCGGGCCGGCCAGTCCGGTCTTGCGCTCGATGAAGTCGCGCGTGCGCGTCGTCAGGGCGCGCCGGTCGTCCGGGCTGAGCTGCCCGCGGGCCGCAACCGAGAGCCGGTTGAGGTAGTCGCGGATGAGCTGCTCGGCAGGGGGGCTCATGGCCTGATAATCCCCCTTCCGGCGTGGATTGTGGAGCCGGCACGCGTGAGAAAGAAGCGGCGGCAGCGAAACCGTAGCCGACCGTGACCAGATGTGCCAGGAGGCGGTCCCGGCGAACCGGAACCGCCTCCTGCGCTTAGCCGAATCCGGCCTTGCGAGACTTCTTCAGCGACGCTCGCCAGTGCGAGCGGAACCGAATTAGAAGTCCATGTCACCGCCGCCCGGAGCGGCCGGAGCCTTATCCTTCTCCGGCTTCTCGGCGATGACGGCCTCGGTCGTCAGGAACAACGCGGCGATCGATGCGGCGTTCTGCAGCGCAGAACGCGTGACCTTCGCCGGGTCGATGATCCCGGACTTGAACATGTCGACGTACTCGCCGTCGGACGCGTCCAGCCCATGACCTGCAGGCAGGTTGCGCACCTTCTCGACCACGACGCCGCCCTCAAGGCCGGCGTTGATCGCGATCTGCTTCAGCGGCTCCTCCAGCGCCCGGCGCACGATCTGCGCGCCAGTTGCCTCGTCGCCGACCAGGTCCAGCTTCTCGAACGCCTTCTTGCCAGCCTGCAGCAGAGCAACACCGCCACCGGGGACGATGCCCTCCTCCACGGCAGCCTTGGCGTTGCGCACCGCGTCCTCGATGCGGTGCTTGCGCTCCTTCAGCTCGACCTCAGTCGCCGCGCCGGCCTTGATGACGGCAACGCCGCCAGCCAGCTTGGCGAGCCGCTCCTGCAGCTTCTCGCGGTCGTAGTCGGAGTCGGTGTTCTCGATCTCCGCGCGGATCTGGTTCACCCGGCCGGAGATCTGCTCTGCGTCACCGGCACCGTCAACGATGGTCGTCTCGTCCTTGGTCACGACGACCTTGCGAGCCCGCCCGAGCAGGTCGGTGTCGGCGTTCTCCAGCTTCAGACCGACTTCCTCGCTGATGACCTGGCCGCCGGCCAGGATCGCGATGTCGCCGAGCATGGCCTTGCGACGGTCACCGAAACCAGGTGCCTTCACCGCAACCGACTTGAACAGCCCGCGGATCTTGTTGACGACCAGCGTCGCCAGGGCCTCGCCCTCAACGTCCTCGGCGATGATGACCAGCGGCTTGCCCGACTGAACGACCTTGTCGAGCAGCGGCAGCAGGTCCTTGTTCGCCGACACCTTCGAGTTGACGATCAGGATGTAGGGGTCCTCGAGGACTGCCTCCATCCGCTCAGGGTCAGTCACGAAGTAGTGCGAGATGTAGCCCTTGTCGAAGCGCATGCCCTCGGTGAGCTCAAGCTCGAGGCCGAAGGTGTTGCTCTCCTCGACGGTGATGACGCCTTCCTTGCCGACCTTGTCCATCGCTTCGGCGATCATCTCGCCGATCGCGGGGTCGCCAGCGGAGATAGAGGCCGTCGAAGCAATCTGCTCCTTGGTCTCCACGTCCTTGGCCAGCTTGGACAGTTCCTCGCTCACCCGCTCCACGGCTGCCTCGATGCCGCGCTTGAGCGACATCGGGTTGGCACCCGCGGCAACGTTGCGCAGGCCCTCGCGGACCAGCGCCTGGGCGAGCACCGTCGCCGTAGTGGTTCCGTCGCCCGCGACATCGTCGGTCTTCTTGGCGACTTCCTTGACAAGCTCGGCGCCGATCTTCTCCCACGGGTCCTCGAGCTCGATCTCCTTGGCGATGGACACACCATCGTTGGTGATCGTGGGGGCTCCCCACTTCTTCTCGAGAACCACGTTGCGGCCCTTAGGGCCTAGGGTTACCTTCACGGCGTCGGCTAGCTGGTTCATGCCGCGCTCGAGGCCGCGCCGGGCTTCCTCGTTGAACGCGATCATCTTCGCTGCCATAGGCTTCCAGTCCTCCCGGAACTTTGTGCCTGCGTGCCGACCGGGCCGACGCCCGCGACGGACGGCCATACCTGGCGGTCAGTCCCTGCCCGCCTGCCAGATGGGCCTCATCGCCCCGATCACGTCACTGCGTTGTCACTCTCACCCCGAGAGTGCCAACGTTATGTTTAGCACTCTCGTATCGCGAGTGCAAGCGAAGGGGCCCCTCAAGAGGCATTCCTGCAGGTCAGGAACGTGGTGTCCGGATTCTTGGTGATTCGCAACGGATACGAAAAGCCCGGTACCCGCGAGCGGGTACCGGGCCTTTCCGGCAGTCTTACAGAGAACCTAGACGGTCCGCACGGCATCAGCCTGCGGGCCGCGGTCGCTCTGCGTGATTTCGAACTCGACCCGCTGGCCTTCTTCAAGGCTGCGGTAGCCATCCGCCTGGATAGCTGAGAAGTGGACGAAAACGTCCCTACCACCGTCGACCGCGATGAAGCCGTAGCCTTTGTCCGCGTTGAACCATTTGACGGTGCCCTGAGCCATTACCAACAACTCCCTAACTCTGCTCGGGCTGCGCGTCCCGCCCTTGCTATGCGGAACGCGTTTGATCGCGACGCAGTGCTTGGCCTCACCAGCAAGCTTGGCTTGCCGCTCTTCCTCGTACCAACAGCGACCGGAGATGACTTTACATCGTGCGTAACACGTGTGCGGCGACTTGTGCCTGTCTTGGGTGCAATGTGCTCTGAACGCGGCGGTGACCAGGAACCGCCGCGCCGACCGTTAGCACCTGGAATCGTGTGGTCCGCGCCGGACCGGCGTCAGCCGCCCGCTACCGCCGGGATCACCGACACCGAACCGCCGGCCGGGACAGGAGTGTCCAGGCCCTGCGCGAGCCGCACGTCTTCCTCACCGACGTAGACATTCACGAACCGGCGCAGCTGCCCGGAGTCGTCGAGCAGCCTGCTGCCGATACCCGGGTAGTCAGCATCCAGGCCCGCGATGACCTCGCGCAGGCTGCCGGCCGTGATGGTGACGACCGCGTTCCCGCCCGTATAGGTCCTCAGGATCGTGGGGATGCGCACGGACACCGACATTCTCAACCTGCCTCTCGCGATACTGGCTGCAGCACCGAGTTCTCCCGCGCGGCAAACGCCGCCAGCGTGGCCGCGATGGGAGCGCTGGCGGCGAACATCGGGGCGACCGCGTCCGGAGTCTTGAGGCCGTCGCCTGAGTTGATGATGACTGTCCGCGCCTCCGGGTCGATCTGACCCTCCTTGAGCAGCTGGCGCAGTACCGCGAGCGTCACGCCGCCGGCCGTCTCGGCGAAGATGCCTTCCGCCGAGGCCAGCAACCGGATCGCGTCCACCAGTTCGTCGTCGCTGACATCGGCCACGCTGCCGCCGGTGCGGCGAACGACGTCCAGCACATAGGGGCCGTCGGCCGGATTGCCGATCGCCAGCGACTTGGCGATGGTCGCGGGCCGCACCGGCTGCACGACATCATGACCGGCACGGAACGCCGCGGAGACCGGCGAGCAGCCCGTGGCCTGCGCCCCGAAGACGCGGTACGGCGAGTCGTCCAGCAGGCCAGCGGCGACGAGCTCCCGGAATCCCTTGTCAATCTTCACCAGCTGCGCGCCGGACGCCACCGGCACGACGATCTGCTCGGGCAGCTGCCAGCCGAGCTGCTCGGCGATCTCGAAGCCGATGGTCTTGGACCCCTCGGCGTAGTAAGGCCGGACGTTGACGTTGACGAACGCCCAGTCCTCGTGCTCGTCGGCCAGCTCGGAAGCCAGCCGGTTCACGTCGTCGTAACTGCCACGCACAGCGACCAGCGAGCCGCCGTACACCGCCGAGCCGATGACCTTCTGCGGCTCGAGGTCCGCCGGTATGAGCACGACTGACCTGATGCCGGCTCGCGCGGCGGCCGCGGCCACCGCGTTGCCGAGGTTTCCGGTGGACGGGCAGGCCAGCACCTTGTAACCGAGTTCCAGTGCCGCGGCCAGGGCGACACCGACGACACGATCCTTGAACGAGTGCGTGGGATTACCGCGCTCGTCCTTGATCCAGAGCTCGCGCATGCCGAGTGTCTGCGCGAGCTGATCGGCCCGGACCAGCCTGGTCCAGCCAGGGTCAAGGTTCGGCCGGCTGGCGACGTCCGGCGGGACCGGCAGCAGGCTGGCATAGCGCCAGATGCTCAGCGGGCCCGACTCAATCGATTCCCTGGTGAGCCGCGGCAGGTCATAGGCCACTTCAAGCGGGCCGAAACACTCGGCGCAGGCGTGCGTGAGACCGAGCGGGCAGGTATGCCCGCATTCACGGCAGGACAGGTGGGTTGCGTAACCGAAGCGACCGCTCGGTGCGGTGCTCGATGACGGGATGCGGTTAGATGCTGCGGTGGTGGGCGCAGTAGTCACGTGCGAGGCCTCTCTCCTCATCTGCCCCGACGGCTGATGCCGCGGGCCGGAGTTGGCACCTGTCACGTGACGACCTCGCTGCTAAGGCAGCACTGGCGACGAGCTGCGACGCATCAACGTGATGGTTGCCGGGGCTTCATCGGGCCGTTCCCTCCACCCCTCTGGATGAGCAATATGAAGTTGTGGCCTCAAGCTTAACTGGCGAAGGCCAGCCTGCCCAATCCGGCGAGCGCCGCGCCGGTCACTTCGCCGGGCCGGCCCCTGACGCCCGGCGGCACGCGAGTTAATCTGGCGGTACATGGGCGAAGCAGAAGCCGGCGGGCAGGTACTCATCGCGTCCAACAGGGGGCCGGTCTCCTTCACGCAAGGTGACGACGGCCAGCTGTCGGCTAAGCGCGGCGGCGGCGGGATGGTGTCCGGCCTGTCGACGGTCACCGAGGATGCCGACATGCTCTGGGTCTGCGCGGCCCTGAGCGATGCCGACCGGGCCGCGGCCGGCGCAGCGCCGGGCGGGCTGATCGACCCCGAGCAAGCGGGGACGGCGGTCCAGATGCTCGACATTCCGCCTGCCGTCTTTCAGCGTGCCTACAATGCGGTCGCCAATTCGACGCTGTGGTTCGTGCACCATATGCTCTACGACACCCCGAACGCCCCCAGTTTCGGGCCAGGCTTCCGACGGGACTGGCAGGCGTTCTGCTCCTACAACCAGACGTTCGCGGCGGCGCTGGCGAGCAACGCATCGGGCCGGGCCGGAGTCCGCGCGGTTATCCAGGACTATCACCTCTGCCTGGCGCCCCGGATGCTCGCCGAGCTCGCACCCGGCATTCAGATCGCGCATTTCTCGCATACCCCGTGGGCACCGCCCGATTACTACCGGATGCTCCCAGACGAGATTGGCCGCGAGGTCCTGACTGGCATCCTCGGCGCCGATCACGCTGGTTTCCTGTGCCAGCGGTGGGCCGACAGCTTTGTGGACTGCTGCACGGCGATCCTGGGCGCCGAGACCGACCGCGACCGCCGCCAGGTCAGCTACCGCGGCCACGTCACCAGCATCGGCGTGCACCCGCTTGGCGTGGACGCCGACCAGTTGCGGGCCCGCGCGGCGCAGCGGGATGTGCTGACCAGAAGAGCCTCGCTACTGAACGCGACGGCCGGCCGCAAGCTGATCGTCCGGGTGGACAGGACCGAGTTGTCCAAGAACATCGTCCGCGGGCTGGAGGCCTACCGCGAACTGCTGCGGACCCGGCCGGAGTGGCACGGCAAAGTGGTGCACCTGGCCTTTGCCTACCCGTCGCGGCACGACCTGCCCGAATACCGCGAGTACACCGCCTCGGTGCAGCGACTGGCCAGGCAGATCTCCGACGAGTTCGCCGTGCCTGGCTGGGACCCGCTGCTACTGGAGGTCAATGACGACTACCCGCGCTCGCTGGCTGCCTGCCGGATCGCGGACGTGATGCTGGTGAACCCGATCAGGGACGGCATGAACCTGGTGGCTAAGGAAGGGCCGATCCTGGCCGATCGCGGTTGCGCCGTTGTCCTGTCGACCGAGGCCGGAGCTGCGGCCGAGCTCAGCCAGCACGCACTGATGGTGAATCCGTACGACGTGTCGCAGACCGCGCAGGCACTGCATGACGCGCTGGCGATGAGCGACGCGGAGCGGACCAGGCGCAGCGCGGCGCTAGCAGCTATTGCAGCGTCCATGCCACCGACGCGCTGGTTCTCCGATCAGCTGCACGCGCTGGACAACATCGCCGTCAGCTAGCCCGCCCGCGTGGGCGCCGCGCGCCTCAGTCCGGCCTGGCTGAGCGCATCCGCTGCCGCCTGCTGCGCTGCCGGCGCAGCCTCGTCACCAGCACGGGGTCGAACTCAGCAGCATCCGGCCGGTCGATCAGCTCGTTGAGCAACTGGTAGTACCGGGTCACGGGCACGCCGAAGACCTCAAGGATGTCCCGCTCCTTGGCACCAGCCAGCCGCCACCAGCTCCGTTCGAAGGCCAGGATGCGCATATCACGCTCGGACAATCCAGCCATCTGGCCTCCCGGCAACCTGCGCCCGATCACATCTTAAGCCGCGAGTTTCCTGCCAGGCGTTCCCATTCGTCCCTATGCGCGGAGCCGCTGGCGACGTACGCTCACCAGTCGTGACCGTCTATCACTACATGAGCTTCCTGACGGACTACGGACTGGAAGACGGGTTCGTCGCGGCGTGCCATGGCGCGGCGGCAAAGATAGCGCCTGCCGCCAGGATCATCGACATCACTCATCTGGTGCCGCCAGGCGACGTTCGCCGCGGCGCCGCGGTTCTTGCCCAGACGATTGCCTACCTGCCTCCGTCGGTACACGTCGCCGTCGTGGACCCCGGCGTCGGCACCGCGCGCCGGGCCGTCGCCATCGCCGTCGGCGACAGCATTCTGGTCGGCCCCGACAACGGCCTGCTGTCCTGGGCGATAGCCGCGCTCGGCGGCGCTAAGTCCGCCATTCAGCTCACCAATGGCGAGCTATGGCTGCATCCGGTGTCGGCCACGTTCCAGGGAAGGGACATCTTTATGCCGGTCGCCGCGCACCTGGCCGCCGGGATCGACCTGAACGACGCCGGGGACGAGATCAGCGTGGCCGACCTGGTAGCGCTGCCGGCGCCGACCAGCCGGCTGCATCACAGCTCCGCCGAGGGCGAGGTGATGTCGGTCGACCGGTTCGGCAATGTCCAGCTGTCCATCCCCGCCGCCGACGCCGGCCGGCTGGGCATCGGGATCGGCTCGCCGCTGGTCGTGCTGTGCGGGCGCCGCCAGCTGACCGTGCCCTACCTGGATACCTTCGCCGCCGGGGCGCCCGGCGAGATCGTCGCCTTCACCGACAGCGCGGGGCTGATCTCGCTTGCCGTGAACTCAGGGGACGCCGCGCAGCAACTCGGTTTGCCGCCGGGCGCGCATGTCCGGCTGACGCCGGCCCACGTCAGCTAGCCGGCAGCGACCGCGCGCCATGCCGCGGGTTCAGCTCGCCTTCGTTCTTGCAGGCAGGCCGCTATCTTCGCTCAGATAGCACGCAAATAGCTTGAACATGGCACAATGTACGTACCCATCACGGAAGGCTAGGACGGCGTGCCACTGAGGTTCCCCCGCCCCGTCATGGCACTCGTTGCCACTGGCATCGCGGTCATCTCGATCGGCCTTTCGGCCATGCCTGCTTCCGCCGACCAGGTCAGGCACAAAGAGTGGTGGCTCACCTCGCTCGGCGTGACCGGTGCCTGGGCGTCCTCGCAGGGTGCCGGCATCACCGTCGCGGTCCTCAGTGACGGCGTCGATGCCAGCCAGGCCGATCTGACGTCGGCGATCACCCAGGGTCCGCACCTGGCCGGGGCGCCGGTCGCCACCGGCCAGTACTTCGGCGTGCAGGGCACCGCGATTGCCAGCCTGATCGCTGGCCGCGGCCACGCCTCGGGCGGCGGGTCCGGCATTATCGGCGTGGCGCCGAAGGCGCAGATCTTGTCGGTGCCGGTCACGCTGCCGCCCGCAGACCCGGAGCTCAGCCAGTCGTCGGTCGCCACAGCGATCCCTGACGCCATCGCGGCTGGAATCAACTACGCCGTCGGTCACGGCGCCACGGTCATCGACCTGCCGCTCGATCCGGGTCAGCCAGGCGTTAGCGGGACGGGCGGCGCCGCTGCGGCCGCTGGCGGAAGCGCAGCCGAGCACGCAGCCGTCAGCAACGCGCTGGCGCACCATGTCGTGCTTGTCGCGCCGGCCGGCGACAACGCGGGCACGACGGCCGACGCCCCGAACTACCCGGCTGCCTACCCCGGCGTGATCGCCGTCGGCGCCTTCGACTCGGCCTTCAACAAGGCGCCGTGGTCCAGCCATCAGAGCTACGTCATGCTGACGGCCGCCGGAGCGGGTGTCATCGCGGCCGCCAGCAGCGGCGGCTACCGGACCATGAACAGCACTAGCGCGGCCAGCGCCATCGTGGCCGGAATCGCCGCGCTGATCAGGTCCAGGTACCCTGCACTGTCGGTGGACCAGATCAAGCAGGTTCTCACCAGCAGCACTGTGTACCGGCCTGCCGACGGTAAGGCCGACGGCTCTGGCTACGGAACCGTCAACGCGGACCGGGCGATGGAGGCCGCCGCCCGGCTGTCGACCCCTCAGTCCGATCTGGCCGGCGCCCGCGCCCAGGCACTGGTGGCCCCCGCGAATATCCCCGTAGCTTCGTCCGCGGCCGGGTTCGGCCACCAGTTGATCCAGGCAGGCAAGACCTCCGGCGCCGTGCTCGTGGTGCTGTTGCTGCTGATAGCCGCGTACGGGGCGACAGGCCGGCGCCGACCGAAGAGCGCGGCGCTCGTAGCGACCGAGTGGACGCCACGGCCGGCCCAGTCCCGGTATCCGCAGGCCGGACCTGGTGACGCTGACCGGATGCTGGAGTTTTTCGCCGCGCCCGCCGCCCAGCCGCACCGGACGGCCGGGCCGGCCAACGTAGTGCCAGGCCGGGTCATCAGGGACAACCAGGGAGTCTTCGGCGCGGGCGGGCGCGCCATCGCCCCGCCAGACACCAACCGGCTGGTGAGCCCGGCTTCGCGCGCCGTGACCAGGCAGCCTGCGGTCTCCGGGGCGCCGCCCTGGGAGCCCGCGTCAGCCCCGGCCGGGGAGCTTCCGTGGAATGCGGCTCCTGGGCGGCACTCCGCTGGCGGGCGGCCGGCCATTCCGGCTCTGCCAGCTGCGGCCACCGCCCAGCAGAATTGGCAGCCCGCGCCGGGCGACGACTCGCAGTTCGGTGCGCCGGACGAGCAGCAAGGCCAGTATGACGACCGCGAGGGCGACTGGCCGCAGCCGGCCAGTCGGCAGCCCAGCGCGGGCGGTGCTGCTGGTTACATCGCCGCCAGTCGCAGCGGCGCCCATGCGCTGCGGGCTGGCGGTCAGGGTCTCGGCGGTCAGGGTCTCGGCGGTCAGGGTCTCGGCGGCGCTGGCCCCGTCGGCGCGAGTCCGGCCGGCCCAGGGCAGGCAGGCCACAGCCCCACGGGCCAGGACTGGCCGCACCCGCGCCAGAACCAGTGGCATGAGCCACCGCAGGATCTGCCGTTCAGCTGGCCGGACCAGCCGCAAGTCGAGCAGGACCAACTGCATTCCTGGCGGGAGCAAAGCCCTGCCTGGCACGCCCTGCATCAGGACACCCAGCAAGAGCCCCCCGTCATAGCGCCGTCGGGACTCCCGGTCAGGACGCCGGGCCAGGCCGTGCAGGCCCCGATGTCGCCCAGCGGCTCGCTCTGGGAGCCGATCGAGCGCGAGCACGCGACATACCAGAATGACGAGCGGTTCCAGCACAGCGCCCAGTTCCAGAACGACAGCCAGTTCCAGGACGACGGCCGATTCCAGGACGACGCCCAATTCCAGCAGGGCTCGCAGTACCAGCAGGAGACGCAGTTCCAGCAGGGCACCCAGTTCCGGCACGATGCCCAGTTCCAGCAGGACACGCAGTTCCAGCACGACACGCAGTTCCAGCACGACACGCAGTTCCAGCACGACGGCCGGTTCCAGCAGGACACGAGGTTCCAGGGCGAGGCTGCGCCGGGCGCTGGCCACCAGCCGATCTATCAGTGGGGTCCGCCAGGCCCTGAGCAGACCGAGTCGTTCCCTGGCCTGCCAGCCGAGCTACGCCAGGAACTCGCCGAGTGGGGCGGCCCCGAGCAGCCCGGCTGGCAGCAAGAGCGCTGAAGTCCCGCTGTCGCCTGATCCGCCGCGAGCACCGCCACCAGCCATCGATGGCCGATCACGGCCTGCTGGCTGTCAGCGTGCCTTCGCCGCGCCGGTGGTGGCGGCCAGTTCTTCCTTGCGGACCGAGGCATACATCGGCACTAGTTCTTGTCCTGACAACTTCTGGATGGCCTGAATCACCTCGTCGGTGACGGCACGCCGCTGCCGGGCACCAGCCGGCTGGCCCTGGAACTCAGTGAACGGCATCGGCTCACCGATCCTGATCTCGATCCGGCCTGGCCGCGGCACCCGGCTCCCCGGCGGCAGGATCTTCTCGGTGCCGACCATCGCGACCGGGATGACCGGCACGCCGGAATGCAGCGCCAGAAACCCGATACCAGTCCTGCCGCGGTACAGCCGCCCGTCCGGCGACCGCGTTCCCTCCGGGTAGATGCCGAAGAGCTGGCCCGAACTCAGGTGCTCAAGTGCGGCCTCGAGCATCGCCTGCGCGGCCCGTCCGCCGGCCCGGTCAGTGGACAGCTGGTTAGTGGCCCGCAAGTACGCCCCCACGACCTTGTCGCGCAGCCGGGTACCGGTGAAGTACTCCGACTTAGCGGCGAAGCTCACCGGTCGTTCCAGCATCAGCGGCAGGTAGATCGAGTCGACCACGGACAGGTGATTAGACGCCAGGATGGCGGCGCCGGTCGCGGGGATGTGCTCGGCACCCACAACCGAGGGCCTGGCCAGCATCCGCAGGAGCGGTCCGGCGACCATCCTGGATGTCTGATACTGCACGCGGCCTCCCGGCTGAACGTGCGCGGGTGTTTTAGATCGGCCCGCGCGGCACGTCACAGATTAGCCCGGCCTGCCCGGTGCCTGGACTGGGCCTTCGGTGCTCAGCGGGTGACCAGGCGAGGTGCCGCCTGCCTGCGGCCCATCATGCTGCGGCCCACCATGCTGCGGCCCACCGTGCTGCGGCTGACCGGCATTGACTCCGACACTGGCGCCGACTCCCGCACCGGCAGAGTCGGCGGCGAATCCGGTCGACAGCACCACGGCCAGCGGCAACGCCAGAGTCATCGCGGCAGCGGTCACGCTGACCCCGGAATCGTCGGCCAGCCAGCCCAGCAGGCAGACCAGCCAGACCGCGAACAGCACAGTCCGCAGCGCGGGCTGGCCGCGGACCGCCGCGGCGAGCGTACGCTGCCGCATCCGGCCTGGCCAGGCCAGCATGGCGCCAGTGATCACGACGACCAGCGGTACCAGCGGGGTCAACCAGCTCTCTGTCAGCGAGCCCACGTTCGCGTTTGCCTTGCGGCGCAAGATCGCGAGCGCGTCCCCGTGCAGGATCTGCCGGACGAAGTCGCTGATGTCCGACGGGCCGGTCCGGAGGTTGTAGCTGATCACCGCGATGAGAGTAATCACCACCAGGCCGCTGACCAGGACGAGCGCAGCCAGCCTGGCCGAGATCCTGACGCTAGCCAGGCCCGCCAGCAGGACCAGGAACGCGGGCACCAGCGCGATGGTGCCGCCCACCTTGGCGCCGAACCCCGGCCAGCCGCAGACGAGGACGACCGCGACGGCAACCGCCGCGGCAACTGCGACGCCGCGGCGCTTCGACCCGCCTGGCCCGGTGCGACCGGCCAGGCCCGCGGCTGCCCCGGTCAGGATCGCTGCAGGCGCGTAAACGCCGAGGGCGTTGTTGCCGATCCCGTAGAACCGGCCGGCCTCGAGCGCTGACAGTCCGAACGGCGTGCCGAGTTGCAGATGCGAGCCGGTTATCACGTCCAGGCCGATGACGGCCACCGTGATCGCGCAGACCACGCCAGGTGACCCCAGGGTGCTACGACGCCATGGCCCGGTCAGCGCGATGACCGCGATCACGGCGGCGAAGGTGAGCCCGAGCCCGTACAGCAATACTGCCGGGTGGGGCAGCACGGGCCAGGGCACCAGGCTGGCCAGGAACGTGCCCGCCGGGACCGCCGCAGCCGCCACGCCCGCTGTCCGGTAGGCGGCGACGCGCCGCCGGCGGCGCCGTGGCTCTTCTCCTCGCAGCACGACCGCGAGCAGGGCAAATACCACGATTTCGGTCGCCCCGTAGATCAGGAAAAACCAGCCGAGCGTGCTTGCGTAGACCTGTGCCGCGGTGTTCTGTCCGATCAGGCCGCGGATTGCCGAGGTGAGCGAACTGCGGGCGCCGCTCGTGATCAGCGACCCGGTGAGTCCGGCAGGCGGAACTGCGCCGCGCCAGGTCAGCAGGCTGGGCGTCAGGTCGGTGATCGTGACGATGCCGGGCTGACGGGTTGAGTTCGCCTGCAGCAGGCCGGGCCCGAAGCCAGGGCCGGCGATGATGATCGTGCGCAACTGCGCGCTGGCGTCGTCGCCGAGGCCCGCCACCACGATGCGGGCGCCGGCCGGCGCGGCGGCGGCGAGCAGGCCGGCTTCGGTATCGGCTGCCCGCAGCGCAGCGGCGCGTGCAGCAGAGTGCTGGCCTGGCCTGGCAGGCGGTAGCGCGCCAAGATCGGCCATCGTCAGCGGGCATTGGCTCAGCAGGGAACGTGGCCGGCTCCCCGCCGATGCCACGTACCTGGCGACGTCACCCGCTGGACTGGCTAGCGCCAGAGCTGCACCGGGACCGATGGCCAGGGCGCAGCCAGCCGGCGGCGGCGTGGCCTTTCCGGTCTGCGTGCCGCAGCCCCAGGCTTTAGCCGGACCTGTCAGGACCCCCCAGTACGGGTTGTAGCAGTACTGGCCGTTGCTGCGCACGAGTCTGGTCATGGCCGGAACGGCCGCCGCTGCCACAACGCCCGCCAGTCCGGCCGGTGACACTGTGACGGCGGGCAGGGCGCAGGGCGGCGGCCCTGCGGTCGCTCTCGCGCCAGCGTTGATCGTGAGCCAGGCATCGGCGGGGCAGTTGGCCCCGCTGCGCACCGCGTGCACCGAGAGTGAGCCTACTGAGCCGCGCTCCGCCAGCCGCCAGAGTGCCGGGGTAGCCGAGGGGGAGATATCGGTCCAGCGCAGACCAGGAATGCCGATCAGGACCACCGGACCTGGCTGGTCAGCGCCGGCCGGCTGGGCGCGGGTCGCCGCCGCCGCCGGAGCGGCCGGCAGCAGCACTGCAGCTCCCGCACCGAGCCCCAGCAGCATGGCCCAGGCGAGGATCAGCACCCTGGCCGCCCGCGACTTCACGTTCGCTACCGTATCCGCCCGGCGGCAAATTGGGGTGCCCGGCTCCGGGCCGGTCCGTCACAATTGGCGGATGAGTTCTGCCTGGTGGCCACTGACCGACCTCCGGCTGCGGACGCCCCGCCTCGAGCTGCGGCTGCCGTCGGAAACAGAGCTGGATGCGCTGGCCAGCCTCGCGGCGGCAGGGGTGCACGACGCCGCGGTGCAGCCGTTCTCCGTCCCGTGGACCGACGTCCCGCCTGCGGACCGTGCCCGCAGCACGCTGCAATATCACTGGTCGCAGTGGGCTGCGTGGACGCCGCAGAACTGGTCGCTGGAGCTGGTGGTGCTAGAGAGCGGAACCGTGGTCGGCGCCCAGAGCATCGGGGCGCGCGACTTCGCCGTGCTCCGCGAGGTGAGCACCGGCTCCTGGCTCGGGCAGGCTTATCACGGCCAGGGGATCGGCGCCGAGATGCGAGCTGCCGTCCTCCACCTGGCGTTCGCTGGTCTTGGCGCGCAGTACGCCGTCAGCGCGGCGTTCAGCGACAATCTCGCCTCGCAGGGCGTGTCACGCAAGCTCGGCTACGCGCCCGACGGCATCGAGCGGAAGGCCAGCCGGGGGCGACCCGCAACCCTGCTGCGCTTGCGGCTGGACAGGGAAGGCTGGCTGGCAACGCGCAGCCTGCCGGTCGAGATCGGGTGCCTCGAGCCCTGCCTGCCGATGTTTGGCCTGGCGGCCGATGGTGGTCATGCAAGCTGAGCCCAGCGCCGCCAGGCGTGGTGCCGACGGCGGCTGCGATGCCTCCGGCCAACTGCGCCTCGTGCGGGCCGCGGAGCTGTCGGCACGCCAGCTCGATCAGCTCCGGGTCGTCTACCAGCAAGCCTTCCCGGCCCGCCTGCGAGTACCGCTGGCTACGCTCGCCGCTCCGGCGCCGCGCGACCAGCTGCTCGTCGCCCTGGCTGACGCGGAGCCTGTCGGCTTCGCGGCCTGCAGGCTGCTCCCCCGGGCCAGCTGGGTCTTCCTTCGCTACTTCGGTGTCGCCGCCGACCGTCGCCGGCAGCGGCTCGGCATCCGGGCCTGGCGGCAGCTGCAGCGAGCCGTCGCGGACAGCGGCTGGCCCGCCAGGATTGCCTTTGAGGTCGAAGATCCGGCGGAGGTCGCCGGCGACGCTGCCGAGCGCCAGAACCGGCAGGACCGCATTGCGTTCTGGCGCAACTGCGGCGCCGAGATCCTGCCGGTCGCTGGCTACGTGATGCCCGCGCTCACCGAGCTCGGCGAACCGGAGCCGATGATCTTGATGGCCGCCGACCCTGACCGTGAGGTGCCGCTGGCCGCTGCTGACCTTGCCGTGCTCGTCAGGGCCATTTACACCGAGCATTACCAGTTCGCCGGTCAGGACCCGCTGGTCGCGGCCGCAGTTGCCTCGGTTGGGCGGGACAGTGAGTGACGGAGTCTGGCTGGTGACCGGAGTGCAGGCGGCCGGGAAATCGACGACAGCCGACTTGCTGGCCAGGCAGTTCGAGCGCGGCGTGCATATTCGGGGCGGGCAGTTCTACCGCTGGGCGGTCCGCGGCTGGGTGCATGCTGGCGACGCCAGGGCCGCAGAGGCAAGGCGGTTGCTGGATCTGCGCTACCGGCTCTCTGCCCGGGTGGCTGATGAGTACTTCGCGGCCGGCTTCGCCGCCGTGGTGCAGGACAACATCTTCGGTGCTGACGTAGCGCGGTGGCTCGAGTCCGTGCAGGCCAGGCCAAGGCACCTGGTGGTCCTCCGGCCGTCACTTGGCGTTGTGCGGGCGCGCGAGCTGACCAGGCACGCGGCCACCGGCAAGACCGCTTACCGGCCGGGAGAGTTCACTCCGGAAGATCTCGACGAGCACCTGGCCGCCACGCCGCGGGTTGGGCTCTGGCTGGACAACTCCACGATGACCCCGGAGCAGACAGTGCTGGCAATCCTGGAGAATCAGGCAGTTGCTTCGGTCGACGGCACGCTGACGGCGGCATGACACCCAGCAGGAGGGAAAGGGCCCATGATGCTCCCGGACGGCGACATCGTGATCAGCGGCGACGGACTCGTCCTGCGCGAGTGGACCGCAGCCGACATTCCCGCGATGGTGGAGCTGTTTGATGAGCAGTCGATCGACGACTGGACTCCGCTGGAATCACCGTTCGATGCCGACGCCGCGCGACGTTACCGTGACCAGGCCGGCTGCGCGAGCAGAGGCTCGGCGTCCAGCTGGCGATCACGACCGACGGGATGGCCCCGCTCGGGGAGGTACTGCTCTTCGACGGCTCAGGTCCCGGCGAGGCCGAGCTCGCCTACGCGACCGGACTGCAGTTCCGCGGGCGGAGACTGGCGGTGCGGGCGGTCCTGCTCACGATGGACTACGCAGCGAGTCGCTGCGGGATTACTGGCTTCGTGCTCAAGATCTCGGCAGCCAACTTGGCGAGCCAGAGCGTGGCGCTCGGCGCCGGATTCAGCCTGACTGATGAGCCGCACCGAGTGCGCGAGCGCAAAGGCCGGCGGCTGGAGATGGCCACCTGGCGACGCTAGCGTCAGTCAGCAAGCTGCGCCCTGTGCCCGATGTCGGTGATGACGCAGAACCCGCCGGTACGCTCGAAGGCAGTCATCATCAGGTGCACGCTGACGAACTCCGCCGACCGCCCGCTGCCGCTGTCGTTGATATAGAGGCCCTGCAGCGCGCCGTCGTAGAGATCGCGGGCAACGCCGGTGACAGTAACGACATGGTTGGCCTGCCCGTGCCCGAGGACACGCGCATCGCTCCAGAGCACCCCGGCATTGACAGCTGCGATCACGCCGCGGCCGGCCTGCACGGCAGCGGCCAGCTGCTCCACTGACTGCTCCGCGGCGCAGTGCGCGGGCACCCCATAGTCCGCCAGGATGGCGGCCTGCTCAGCGGGCAGGGTCCAGCCAGACTCTTCCGGATGGCCGGCCACGACATGAAGTTCACCGCGCCGGGTGGCATGCCTGATGACCTCAGCCTCGGTCAGGCCGATGCCGAACTGATTCAGCACATCGGCGCAGCACACGATGCCGCAATCTCCGCCGTCGTGCTCGGGGTTGTCGCCCTGCAGGTGGTTGAAGGCTGAATAGCTGGTGACGTCGCCGATCACCAACGCCGGCTTCCCGTCCGGCAGGTGATCCAGCCTGGCCGGGACGCTGATGCCCGCGGCGCGGAGCCAGCCAGTTCCGTCTACTGGCATGCCCGGCAGGGACTCGTCGAATTTCACTGCAGCTAGCTCCGCCAACCTCGATCCGCCCGTATTTCTGGCCGGTCAGCCCCTGGCCAGCTGTTCATATAATATGGCAAATAGACGATTTGTCCATGCCCGCTGCCCGGGCACCGGCAGACGCGGCCACGTTCCTTCAGGCAAAGGCAGCCTGCCAGGGTCTTGACGAATCGGGTGAACGTTCATTTAATTCTTCCTATGGGTCGCATCGCTGGCGTCGCCGCCGCAGAGACACGCGAACGCCTGCTGCGCGCGGCCGCCGGGGTCTTCGCCGACCGCGGATATGACGGGACCCGAGTCGCCGATATCGCCACCACCGCCGGGGTGAGCAACGGCGCGCTGTACGCGCACTTCGGCTCGAAGGCGGAGTTGCTGGTGGATGCGCTCCGCACGCACGGACGGCGGCTGCTCGCCGACATGTTCACCGCGGACCCGGACCGGTCGATCACCGATCTGCTGCTGGCCATCGGCCAGAGCCTGCTCCGCCCTGGTCGTTACCTCATCGTCGAGGCGCTCGTCGCTGCCCGCCGGGACGCCGAAGTCGCCGGCCAGATGCGCTCCTACATGGGCGAGCGCGGCGACTGGCTGGCCGAGCTGATGCGGACCGCCCAGGCCGACGGCGAGATCGACGCGGCCTTGTCGCCAGATGCGCTTGCTCATTTCTGCCTGCTGCTCGCGATGGGCAGCGCGCTAGTCACGCCTGATCTGCATCCCGTCGACGACGACGAATGGGCCAAGGTGCTCGCCCGAGTGGTCGCGGCGCTCGCCCCGGACGTCATCTCAGCACAGACAGGAACCGCCTCATGAAGCTGCGGATCGATCCGGAGAAGTGCCAAGGCCACGGCCGCTGTTATGACCTGTCCCCTGACCTGTTCGGCGACGACGACGAGGGCTTCGGCAAGGTCCGCGGCGACGGCGTCGCGCCGGCCGGCAAGGAACGCGAGGCAGGCCTCGCCATTGCCAACTGCCCAGAACGCGCGATCGACCTGGTCGAGGAGAGCTGACATGACTGTCGATGATCGTTTTACCAGGGACGGCGCCGCCGAGCGCGAGGGCCCGCCGCTGGGCACCCGCAGCGAGATCGTGACCGGACCGGTGTCGGACTGGGCGACCGACTTCTCCCACCTGGAGCCCGAGTGGTCCGCCGACCCCTACGTGATCCAGGACGACCTGCGGCAGCGCTGCCCGATCGCGCACACCGACCGGTTCGGCGGCGGGTGGCTGCCGACCAGGTACGAGGACGTCGCCGCCATCGCCTACGACACCGAGCGCTTCTCGTCGCGGTCCATCATCATGAGCAACTTCCGGCCGCCGAAGGAGCTGGCGCCGATCGGCGGCGCGCCGCCGATCTCTTCTGATCCGCCCTTCCACCACGACGCTCGCAAGCTGCTGCTCCCGGCGTTCACCAAGACCGCGGTCGGAAAGCAAGAAGCGGCCACGCGCGCGTTCTGCCACTCGCTGATCGACACGTTCGAGGGCCAGGAGGTCGTCGACGCCGCGTTCGACTACGCGCAGCACATCCCGATGCGGGTGATCGCCGACATGCTCGGCTTCCCGCCCGAGGACGGGCCGCAGTTCCGTGAGTTCGTCGAGAACACGCTCGAAGGCATCAACCTGCCGCCGGAAGAGCGCATCGCGCGGATGACCAAGCTGTTTGATTACCTGCTCGACCAGATTCACGATCATCTGGCTAACCCGCGGGAAGATCTCACCAGCTACCTGATCGACGCCGAGCTCTACGGGCGCAAGCTCGAGCCTTCGCACGTCGTTGGCGCGATGACGTTGCTGCTCATCGCCGGCATCGACACTACGTGGAGCGCGATCGGATCGTCACTGTGGCATCTGGCGAAGACGCCCGCGGACCGCGAGCGGCTGGTCGCCGATAGTGCCCTGCTGCCGACCGCCATGGAGGAGTTCCTCCGGGCATACGCGCCGGTGACGATGGCGCGGCTGGTGAAGGACGACATGAACTGGCACGGCGTGGACATGAAGGCGGAGGACTGGATCCTGCTGTCCTTCCCGGCGGCGAACCGCGATGCCGCGCAGTTCGACCGGGCTGGCGAGGTCGTTATCGACCGCGAGGTTAACCGGCATGCCGCCTTCGGCCTCGGCATTCACCGCTGCGTCGGCTCGCATCTGGCCCGGATGGAACTGCGGGTCGCGCTGCAGGTATGGCTCGAGCGGATACCGGAGTTCAGCCTCGCCGACCCGTCCGGCGTGACGTGGTCTGCGGGTCAGATCAGGGGGCCGCGAAGCCTTCCGCTGCGCATCGGCTGACGGCAGCCCGCAAGGGCTGCACCTGGTCCTGGGCGTGGCTGCGGCTATCCGCATTCACTGCCGATCGACTGTGGATCTGTGCCGGGCTGCGCGGATCGGCAACGACTGACAGCCCCTCGTCGAGGGGCTGTCAGTGAAGACCGGGGCCAGCCGGGCCGATCACAGGCCGCCGAGCAGGTCGCGCAGCGCCTGGGTGTAGGCCTCGAGTGCCTTGCGGCCTTGGCTCGTCAGCGCCACCGTCGTTCTCGGTGCTGTCCCGTTCTTCGTCTTCTCGCTACTGAGGTAGCCGGCTTCTTCGAGCTTGCGCAGGTGGATGATCAGGTTGCCGGGGGTCAGCCCGATCATGTCCTGCAGTCGGGTGAAGGACAGCACGTCGCCGTCGGGCAGGGCCGCCAGCGTCGCGACGATCTTCAGCCGGGTAGGCACGTGGATCAGCGGGTCGAGCTCGTCGGTAGTCATGACCGGACCACACTGCGACGCTGCTGCCAGGCAATGATGGCGGCGGTGGCGAGGAGCTCGAGGCAGATGCCCACCCCGGCAACCGCCCACGCCCCGGCCGGCCCCGCGAAGGCGCCCACGGCACCTACGACGGCGATCGCGACGCCAGAACCGCAGGCGCGCCAGTTGGCCCGCGCCGCCATGACCGCTGCCCAGGCCACGCCGGCCACCATCAGCGGCACCGTTGCCGGATACGTGCCATAGACGAGCCCGTCGCTCACTCCGGCCGCAGCGAGGATCGCCATGACCACGAACACGCCGAGCCACGCCGCTGTCAGGATGAGGAGCTCGCCCGGGCGCAGCCGGGATCTCCCGCTCACCCCCGCGGTGGCGCGCCTGGCAACCGCGACGGTTGCGGTGAGGTTGACTACCCCGAACGCAATCGCGACCGGAACGACCGAACTAGTCGGGTACTTGTAGGGGTGTTGTCCGCGCACCGATAGCCAGATGGCGCCGAAGACGGCCAGCGCGCCGACCCCCCTGAGCACCAGGAGCCACGGCGGATAGGGCTGGAGCCGGCGCCGCGTCTGCTGGGTGGTCTGCTCAAGCAGGACAGCGGCCTGCCGGGGGTCGAAGGTGCCGCCGTTGTCGGCGGTTGTCGTGTTGTCGGGTGAGTGGTTCATGGTGTCTCCCTCCATCTACTCTATGCCACAAAGTAGACGCTACTTTACGGCGCAAAGTCAAGGGTTTACCCCTAGGAACTTTGTGGCGCAAAGTCGGGGGCCGGGCGACGGGACGACGGTGCCAGCAAGCAGCCTCTCGTACTGATGGCCCGCGATCCGTCGAGTTGGTGGCGTCGGTCGCGGACAAGGCAGCGCACTCCGGCGACGTACGATCAGATGCTCGATACCTGATCGTCGCAGCCGCTCCGTGCACACCCTTGGCTGCACAGTTGGCTGCAAGGCAGAGCCGACGGTTTTACAGGGGACGGCTGCGTGGCCAGGTATACGGAGATGAGCTGGCCGTTCACCTTCTGAGCAGTGTGTGGTTGGCCTGCTGTTTCGCGCTGGTTACGCGAGCCGTACCAGCGTTCGTCTAGGCCTGCTGCCTGCATCTGCGCTAACTTGCGCATGTGGCGGTCTGGGATGAGTTGAAGGTGATCCTGGCCAGGCTGCGCGATGAGCAGCCGGGCGCGCTGATGTCCTACCCGACGCTTGACGCCGATGAGGCCAGGCAACCGCCGTTCACCATCGGCTGGCATCATGGGCCGCCGCGACCGCTGAGGATCTGCACCAGCGCTTCGCAGACGCCGTCACGCTCACTGTCGGGGCCCTTCCCTATCCCCCAGACCGCGAGGCGCAGCGCCCTACCGAACCTTGCCAGCTCGCCGACCTGTTCGACCCGCGTGAAGATGGGGTTGGGCTGGACGGTGCAGCCACCGTCAAGTCGTTGCGATGCCTGACTAACGTCCGCTGGCTGGCCGAGCACGGCTACGGCTCGCCCGAGGAGTTCCCCGAGGTCGCCGTGCTGAGATCCCGGCTGTGAAACTGCACGAGCCCGCGCGACTCGAGTCGAAAATGCGCCTCAGCCGGTGAATCAAGGCACGACTTTCGACGAGCTTGTCGCGTCGCTTCGTCAGATCAACGGCCAGCATGACAAGGAAAGCACCCACCGAACTCCATCGTGATGGTTACCGTGCGGGCTGCATAGTGATGCGAGACTAACGAGAACGAGACATCCGGCCGCTGACGGCGTGGTCCGAACAACGGGCCCGACGACCATGGTACCACTCTGGTACCATTTGGTTATGGCGATGAATCTTCGGCTCGACGAAGAAGACAGTTCCCTGCTCAGGGCGCTGGCTGCGGCAGAGCATGTATCGATGCACGAGGCCGTCCTGCGAGCTATCCGCCGCAGTGCCCGTGAGGTAGCGCACACTGAGCGAGTGCGCGAGGCCACTGCCGAGATGGTCGACCGCTGGGGAGAGGTGCTCGACCGGCTGGGCCGCGCGTGAACGACGTCCGGGCCGTCGAGTACCTCACTCTTGAGGACGTTCTGGGCCTTGTGAACGCGCTTGGCGCCGGGCCGGTGCGGGATCTTGGCCTGCTCGACTCCGGGTGTCACCGTCCGCGGGCCGGGTTCTTCGGGCAGGAGGCATACCCGACCCTGTCTGGCAAGGCAGCTGCCCTGATGCATTCGCTCGCCTGCAACCAAGCTCTGGTCGACGGCAACAGGCGGCTCGCGCTGCTCGCCACCGTCGTGTTCCTGCGTATCAACGGCCACCGTCTGGACCTGACCGACGATGAAGCGTTCGACCTCACAATGTCCGTCGCCGCAGGTCAACTGGATGCTGACGGAATTGAGAAACGCCTCCGTCTGGCGCAAACATAACGCGAGACCAGGTGTGCGCCGCCAGATGGACACACTACTTTGCCGCGGATCGCGCAGGCGACTACGTCAGCGATCTTGCCGGAATAGTGCGTCTGCCGGCGGACGCATCAGTAGCCCGTAGCAAGCACTCAGGACGCGGCTACTGGCCGGAATAGGGCCGGAGCTTGAAGATCAGGATGCCGAGGTACTTGTTCATCCACGCCTGCTTATGCGGGTAACTGCGTCGGGCGTCCTCGGATAGTTGAGGCTCGATCGCGGTCTCGATCCACAGCTCTGCGGCACTGAACACGTTGATCAGGTCAGAGATGGTGTAGGGACGTTTGGTGAGTGTGATCTGGTCGTTCCAGCCGCTGAGGTAGGAGAACCGGGCGGTGGAGAAATACTCTTCGCCCAAGGAGGTCTCATTCTGTTCAGCCCGCTCGACGGCGTATCGGATCGGTTGCGTCTTGGTCAGCAGGATGAATCCATTGTCGGCCAGCATCGCTCGCGCTGTCTGCAGGGTGCGAACTGGATCCTTCGCGTAGCCGAAAGACTGCAGGAACAAGATCCGGTCGAACGTGCGACCGGCAAGCCCTGGCATCGAATCCAGCTCATTGAGATCGCCTCGGATGAGTTCCAAGCCAGGCGGCGGCGCGCCGAGGAAGTTGCCACTGACATCGACACCTACGGAGGCGGTCGCGCCGTCTCCAACCAGCTCAACAAGCTTGCCGCCGTTGCCACAACCGACATCGAGCACCGAACGCCCAGTGACATCGCCTAGAAGGTCTCGCTGCGCCGGCCACTCGACGAGCCGATCCAGCGAATCCTCCCTGCTTCGGGCCCGCTCGTAGTCTGGAGCGAGTTCTGGCCACGCCTGGCTCGGATTCCCAGGACCGTCCATGTCGGAGCTCGTCGCCTTCCGTGAGTCGTCTGACACCACCACGAGACAGAACATAGCCGTCCTCTTGGGCTTCCGCCTGCCCTCAGGGCACCTCGATTTCTGTGCGGGCAGAGCATTGGGCTGCGCGACGTCGTCGGCATTTTCCCCGACCGCAACTCCCTCATCCGCCTCGTCGGCGGGCGAACCAGCGCGGCGAACCACCTCTGACCTGGGAGCCGGTGAGCGGGATCGAACCGCTGACCTGCCGTTTACAAGACGGCTGCTCTGCCAACTGAGCTACACCGGCGGGGACTCGGTGCATCGTAGCCGAACACGGCCGTGACGTGCGCACCTGGCCGCTGACCTGCGGTCTTTCCCTATACCTCCTTCATCCGCCAGATGGCGAGCGAGCGATGTCAATGTCCGGCTGACGCTGGCTGAGAGCGGCCCTGGGCGGCTCGCCATCCCAACGTCCCGAAGTTATAGCTCTCCTGGCCAGCGTGGCCTACGAGACCGCGGCCACATCCCGCGGCTGCAGCCGGGGCGCCGGACTGGGTTCACCTCTCGCAGAACCCGCGGTCCCCGGCTTGACAGGGCAGCCTTTCCACGTGGGCCGTGGAATTAAGAACCGGGCCGCAGTCTCTCATGTGCGCCGATGTTGGTGTCGGCTCTGCGGCGGGCCTCCCTGACCTGGCCAACCAGCATGCGGATCTGCCTGATGGCCTGCTTACTGCCAGCAGCTCTCCGCTCGTCAGGTGTCTCGGTTCGTAATCACGGTGACGTGCGCGTCCTTGCCCGGCGAGCCGTCAGACTTCAACATCCAGCTCAGCGTGTACCTCGCTCCATGGCTGGCTCTTTCCAGGGTCGGCCCCGCGCGTCCTGGCGGCGGAGTCGTGCAGCGCGGCGCCTGCGGCCATAGTGAACGTGCAGTGGCCCGCGCCGTTCGCAACCAGTGCTGGCTCCGGGGCCTGGCGATCTTCGACGGTCACGTCGAAGATCGCCAGATCGGCTGGGCCGCCGGGCACGAGCGTCCCGTAGCCGTCGCGGTCCAGCCCCATTGCCTTGGCGCCGCCGAAGGTGGCCGCCCGCAGCAGCCGCGCCGCCAGGTCATCGCCGAGGTATCCCTGCTCGCGCGCGATGCGCGCAAGCAGTGCCACGTCCGCCATCAGGTCGAGCGATGGCGTGGACGCCAGCGAGTCCGTCCCCACCGCGATCTCGTGCCCTTCGGACAGGTACGCGGCAACCGGCGCCGGGCCGAGCCCGAGAACGGCATTGGACCGCGGGCACAGTGCAACCTGAGTGCCGCGCTGCGCGATCAGGTCTCGCCCTTTCCGGTCGAGGTAGATCGCGTGTGCCAGATGGGCAGTGGGGACAAGCACCCCCAGCGAGTCCGCGTATGCTGCCGTGTCCTGTCCGGCGCCGCCTCGACGGACGAGTTCGAACTCGTCCCGCAAGCCGCCGTAGATATCCAGCATGGACCGCTCGCCGCGCTGGTACAGGTCGAGCTCACGCGCGGATTCGCCGAGATGCAGGTGCACCCGCACGGCGTGCTTGGCGGCGATTGCCATGAGGTCCTTGATCACGGAGCCATCGAGGCTGTACGGCGCGTGCGGAGATATGCCCCACGGCGTAGCGCCGGACCGCTGCAGCCTGGCCACAAAATCGGCACGGCCGCCGTTCTGCCAGTGCCGCTCAACATGCCCGATCGCCTCGAGATACTCGACCCCGATGACGCCGCAGGCCGCGAGGGCCCCGCGCGCCTCATCGCTGGTGATGATCTCGGCGAACACGGTGCTGCCGGCGGCGACCGCCTGACGCACGCCATCGAGCGCCGACGCAGCCCAGTATCCCGGATCCGTGACAGCGTGATAGGCGGCCTCGAACTCGAACGACCACTCCTCGAAGCCTGCGTACTGCCGCTGGCCGAGATGAGCGAACGAGGTGTACTGAAGGTGAGTATGCGCGTTCACCAGCCCCGGCGTGATGACCCCTGGCCGCTGGTGCAGGCTCGCCGCCGACCAGTGCGCAGGCAGCTTCGCGACAGGGCCGAGCCACGCGACCCTGTCGCCGTCGATCGCTACGGCACCGTCCCTGATCGGCGGCGAGGCAATCGGGACGACCCAGTCGGCGGCGAAGACGTTACCTGCCACTTGCCGCTCCGAACCCCCTGGCCAGCGCCTTCTGCGCGACGAGGAAGACGACCAGGGTCGGCAGCAGGGCCACCAAGCCGGCTGCCGCCTGGTCCTGCAGATTCAGGTTCTCCTTGTTAGCAAGGAAGGCCGTGGCCAGAGTCAGCGTGTTGACCGACGGGTCCTGCAGCAAGACCGCCGCGATCAGCAGGTCGCCAAACGTCCAGACGAATACCAGGGCGGTGACCGAAGCCATGACCGGCCGTGCGATCGGAACGGCGATGCGGCGGAACGTCGCCAGCACGCCCGCGCCGTCCAGGGTCGCGGCCTCCAGCAGGTCGGTCGTGAGCACCTGCCGGAAGTAGGTGTGCACAAGGTAGAAGGCAAACGGCAGGCTGGACACGCCGTCCACGGCCCCGGTGATGACCCGGCTGTTGCTGAAGCCAACCTGGGAGACCGCGACGAACACCGGGATCAGCCAGGCGACGGTCGGGATCGCGTAGCAAGACACCAGGATCCATCGCAGCCATCCGGCCGACCAGCTCTGGTGGATGCGGAACCAGTACCCGCCGGCGAGCGCGACCGCGCCGCACACGACGCAGGCGACGACGCAGGTGATCAGCGTGGACAGCACGGCGAGGCCGAGATTCGCGCCCGACCACGCACTGGTCAGGTTGCTGAGCGTGAAGGCCCTGGGCAGCCCGCCCGGGTTGTCGAGGTAGTCCCGCGGGGTGCGGAAGGCGGTGGCAATGAGCATCAGGAACGGCACGATGAACGGAATCGTGATGATCAGCGCGATCGCTGTTTTCAGCTGGCGTCCGGCCTGGACGGTCCTCATCGCCGCGCACCCGCCGGCTCGGCGCCACGTCGGCTGAGGGCGCGGCGGACGAGCCATGAGATCAGGGCGAACACCACTGCCACCACGATGATCATGATCATCAGCACTACCGACTGCGCCGCGGCGGCTCCGAAGAATCCGAAGGTGAAGAACGTCTGGTACACCGAGAAGTCCATAGTGGTGCTCGCCAGACCCGGACCTCCGTTGGTCAGAACGAAGATCCACGAGAACATGAACAGGAAGATCGACAGAACCTGGAACATTGTCCACAGCAGCACGGTCGGCCAGATGCTGGGCAGCGCGATGCGCCCCAGCTCGGTCCAGAATCCTGCGCCATCGAGCCGACTCGCCTCGAAGATGTCCTGCGGCACCGCGTTCAGCGCCGCGGAGAAGATCAGCACGCCGGTGCCGAACCCGCCCCAGAGCACCAGCACGATGATCACGGGCTTGACCAGCGTTGCGTCCGTCAGCCACGGCTTGGCCAGGAAGCCGAGGCCGATCTTCGGCAACGACGCATCGACCGGCCCGCCATCGGCGAGCAGGGACCTGAATACCAGGCCGACGATCGCAGGCGACATCACCGCCGGGATGAAGTAGATGGTGCGGAATACCCCCGCGAAGCGCACTTGCTCCCGCAGCATGTAGGCCATAAGCAGCGGCGCGATCACCCACAGCGGAACGCCAAGCAGGTAGAAGAGCTGGTTGCGCACTACCTGCCAGAAGGCAGGCTGGCCAAAGAGCGTGGTGTAGTTCCCGAAGCCCACGAACGGGGACGCCGCTCCCGGTTGCCAGTTATAGAACGACTTCACCGCGATGAAGATCAGCGGCAGGAAGAAGACCGCGACCTCGAGAATGACTAGCGGGCCCAGCAGCATCAGGCTCGGGCTGAGGAACTTGTCCTTGTTCAGCGAGAAACCGGACCGGAGTATTCGCGCCGGTCCGGTCGCCCTGCTGCCTACGTCCGCTGCCATTAGCTTGCCGATGCCGCCTCGCGCTAGTGGGACTGCTGGAAGGCAGTCTCTGCCTGGCTGGTAAAGGTTGTTACTGACATAGTGCCCGAGATGAGCAGAGCCGCGTTCCGTTCATAGACGGCGAGGACGGTAAGCGGGAACGCTTCGAAGCCCGTGTGGTTCACGGGGTTCTCCACCAGCGGTAGGTAAGCGTTCTGGGCCGCGTTGACGCCCTGAACCGTCACGTTCGTGAGGTTCGGCGCCACTCCGACATTGGCGAAGATGATCTGCTGCGCCTGCGGGCCTGCCAGGAAGTTGACGAATGCGTCAGCGGCCTGCGGCAGCTTCGTCCACTTCGTGATCCCCCAGCCGGTCTCTGCGCCCGCGTCGATCAGGCTGGTGTACTTCGAGCCGGGGACTTGCGGCAGCCGCATGATCGTGGAGTTAGGCACATGCTGGAACGCCGTCTCGGCCGTGCTGACATTGCCAGTCACCATCATGGCCGTCTGGCCGGCGAAGTACTGGTTGAACGAGTCGTCATACATGTTGCGCCCCAGTGACGCGGCCACGTTGCCGAAGCAGCCAGCCTTGTTCATGGCCAGTATGTCGTTGGTGGCGGCGACGAACATCGGCGCGCTGACCTGGATCTTGCCTGCCACCCACTGGGCAAGCGTGGTGGGATCCATCATCTGGCTGGACATCATGTACATGAACGTCTCGAACATGTACCCGTCCTTCCAGCCCGACGCGATGGGCTGGATGCCCTTCGCGCTCAGCGTCTTGCAGGCGGAAAGGAAGCTCGGCCACGACTGCAGTGCGGTCGCCGGGTCGACGTGCGCCTTCGCGAACAGGTTCTTGTTCACCATCAGCGCGTACCCGTAGGTGCCTGTCGGCAGGATGTAGAGGTTGCCGTCCTTGGACTCGTTGTCGTTGACGAACTTCAGGTCAGACTTGATCGCAGGCTGCATGCCGTTCTGCAGCGGGTCCAGTCCGTTGCGGTAGCTGTAGGCCTGGGCACCCCCGTACATCGTGATCACGTCAGGTCCAGTCCTCGCGATCGTCGCGTCCCTGACCCGCTGGAAGTAGGTGGGATAAGGGATGTTCACGAGCTTGACCGTGACCTGCGGGTACTTGGCCTCGAACGCCTTGACTACGTCGTTGTAGGCTGCTACGCCGTTGGTGTATTCGCCCGGCATGAACGTCCACACGGTCAGCGTCACTTTCGTTTTGGGGACCGGGGCCGTCAGCGAGGAGCTCGTGGTCGTCGCTGTGCCCGTGGTGGTGCCGCACGCGGCCAGTAGCAGTGCCAGGCAGCTGATCGCGGTGGCGGCGACCAGACCTCGCCTGCGGGAGATTTTGCCGTGCATGGGCGTCCTTTCGTGCTACCAGCTACGCATGGCAGCGGACAACTTGTCGGTGATCTGCTCAAGGCTGGATCCGTCGTGCCTGAGCCGGGCCTGGGCAACTGCCGTCTCCATCTGCGATGTGACGGGATAGACGCCAGGCCGCCAGTTCCTGGCCTCGGTGGCTATACATTCGGCGGCTAGTCCCTGCAAGGACAGGGACAGGTCCATCACCTCGATCGGGTTACCCTCGGCGGCCGCGCAGTTCAGGCAGTCGCCCTCGCTGATCACCAGCAAGGTGCGGCCATTAGGCAGGACGTATTCGGTGACCGCCTGCCGGACCTCGGTTGCGGTTACGAGCGAGTCGAGGTAGTGCATCGGCAGTTCGAACGAGCCGCCGCCGGCCGTGCACAGGATGACGCCATCGCGCATCCGGGCAAGATGATCGGCTGTGACGGCCCCGGCGATGCCGGACGCAGCGAACACGACCTCCGCAGTCTGCGCCGCGTCAGCGAGGCACTGCACGGCATAGCCCTCGTGCATCGCCTGCAGGCCACGGATGGCGTCGATCTCGGACACGATGACCCTGGCACCGAGCGCGGCGGCATGCCCGGCGACGCCTTGGCCTACCGGCCCGAACCCGACGACCACCACGGTCCGTCCGGCTAGCTGCAGATTCGTGATGTCGAGCAATGCCATGACACACGACTGGCCGGTGCCATAGACGTTGTCGAACAGGTACTTAGTGCGGGCATCGTTGACAGCGATCACCGGCAGCGCAAGCTCGCCCGCTTCGTGCATGACGCGCAGTGGCCGGACACCGCTGGTCGTCTCCTCGGCCGCGCCCAGCATGGCGGATACAAGGTCGGGGAACTCGCGGTGGGCGAGCCGGATGAGCGACGCCCCGTCATCGAGCAGGATGTCCGGCCCGGTTCGCAGGAAGGCGCGGGCAAGCTCTTCGTCCTTCCTGTCGTCGCCGTCAGGGTCGGCGAAGACCGGCAGCCCGGCGTCCTGGAGCGCTTGCGCCACGGACGGAGTCGTCGACCTGGCCGGGCAGTAGAGGCTTACCTGTGCCCCGGCAGCCTGCAGCGCAAGGGCGAGGTTAGCGGTCTTCGGCTCGAGTACCAAGCCGACGCCAACGTGCAGTCCGTCCAGCACCTTCTCCGCGGCGAAGCGCCGGGAGATCGAGCTAAGTACCGGCATCGCCCGGCCAGCCCAGGCGATACGTCGCCGCCCCTCGAGCCTTTCATCCGGCTCGGGCCGGATACTGGCGTCCTCGTGGCCGCCCTCGATCCCGGCGACGTCATCCTGCTGGTCCGCCCGGGGTCGGCCAAGGCTCACCCCGATGCTGGCGAGCTTCGCCGTCGCGATTGCGTCGTCCAGGTCCCGCGGGATGACATGGAGGCCCGGCGCGAGCTGCGTCGTCGCCAGGTGGTGGATGCCCAGCCCCTGCACCGCAAACGACAGATCCATGATTTCGACCGGGTGGCCCATGCCGCCGGCGATGTTGACGAGGGCGCCTGCTACCAGCAGGTGGATCTCCCTGTCGCCCAGCTGGTAGCTGATCACGCCGTCGCGGGCAGGCCTGATGGCTGTCGCGGTAGCCGCGAGTGCATGTACGTCGATCTCAAGATCATGATGTCCGGCATTGGCCAGTACGACGTCGCCGCGGAGCATCGCGAACTCTGGCGCCCCGATCGCGCGGACGCCGCCCGTCGCTGTAACTACCATCGTCGCGGCGGGCAGCATATCCCTCGCCGATCCGACCGCGTGTCCGTCCATGTGCGCTTCGAGCGCTCGGACCGGGTCGAACTCGACCACATACGTTCTGGCGCCCATCGCCCTGGCGTATCTGGCGATGCCACGGCCGACGAAGCCGTATCCGATGACCGCAAGATGGGCGGCTGCGATCTGCCTGTTGGTCAGTCTGAGCAGCGCCTGCAAGGTCGTCTGGCCGGTGCCGTAGACATTGTCGAACAGGTGCTTGCACCGTGCGTTGTTGGCCGTGAGCGCCGGGAATGGCAGCCTGCCATCGCGGGCCATAGCCTGCAGCCGCGTGGTTCCTGTCGTGGTCTCCTCTGACACTCCCTTGAGCCGGGCGAACAGGTCAGGGCGATGGCGCTCCATCCGCATGGTGAGCTCGGCGCCGTCGTCGATGACGTATTCGGGCTGGGTGTCCGCGGCAGCCAGCAATTCGGCGTGCCAGCTGTCGTAGTCGCCGCCGGATGTCGCGACGACAGTCATCCCGCGCTCGGCGAGCGCTCGGACGATGTCGCCTCTGGTGGTCCGCGGGTTACTGCCGGCGACCACGACGCTCGCCCCCGCGTCGGCTAGCACCGTCGCAAGGAAGGCAGTCTTGGCTTCGAGATGCACCACCACGGCTAGCCGCACGCCGCTCAGGGCACCGTCGCTGAGCCGCTCGCGGGTGAAGCCGTCGAGCACTGGCGAATGCCGCCGCACCCATTCGATCTGTGCGTGTCCGACGGACGCGTCAGCTCTGTCCGAGCGAAGTGATCCCGGAGCTGGCGCCGCACCTCGCCCGACATCATCCACGATTACTAGCTCCATCTGCCGTCGCACGGCCGGTCGGCACAGTCGACGCGATCTGCTTGAACGAACATCGAGCCGGGCGCCTCGGTAGCCGGCCAGAATTTCGATTAGTCTAAGCGCATAGAACTTCAGCCCGTCAATAGGTTTCGTCCGCGCAGTCCGGAGTGGCATGGACAGTAGCCGCCGACCCACCATGGCCGATGTTGCACGGCACGCAGGGACGTCGACCGCGGTCGTCAGTTATGTGGTCAACGGGGGACCGCGGCCCGTGGCGGCGGGTACCCGAGCGCAGGTCGAGCGCG
Source organism: uncultured Actinomycetota bacterium (assembly GCA_963767215.1). Taxonomy (GTDB): domain Bacteria; phylum Actinomycetota; class Actinomycetes; order Streptosporangiales; family Streptosporangiaceae; genus JAJYUU01. The sequence continues at coordinate 34,986 of CAVYDE010000004.1, read as the reverse complement.
CGATCCGCGACCTCAGCTATCGCCGCAACCCGCTCGCCGGAGCGCTCAGCGCAGGCCGGACGAACCTGGTTGGCCTGCTCGTGCCCGACTCGTCGAACGCTTTCTTCAGTGAGATGGCGCGGCAGATTGAACAGCAAGCCCGGCAGCGCGGTCTGCTCATGCTGCTCGGCAACACGAGTTATCACCCTGCCGTCGAGCAGGACTATGAAGCGGCATTCGCTGACCTGCGCGTGCTGGGCACGCTGGTCACGAGCATTTCCGCCGTCGCCGGACCCGTGGATGACTGCCCGCGGGTCTATGTTTACTCCAAGCCGGCCGGAGTGGCCGGTCCGTCCGTCGTATTCGATGACCTGAAAGGCGCCATGACGGCGGTCGAGCACCTGCGCTGGCATGACCACCGAGATATCCACTGCTTCACCGGACCCGATGACTTCGGTCCGGCGGGCCAGCGGAAGGCGGGATGGGCGCGCGCGCTTGCCAGCGCCGGACTGCCCAGGCGCGGCAGGCTGCATCGCGTGCCGTTCGAGCGGGTGCAGGCCGAGCATCGCCTGAGGGATGTGCTGAACACCGCTGACCCGTACCCGCGTGCTGTCTTCGCGACCACAGACGAGCTGGCGCTGGCGACGATGCGGGCGGCCGACAGCCTGGGAATCCGGGTGCCTGAGCACATGGCCCTGATCGGATTCGACGGAGTGCATGAGGCCCTGCACGGCCGGGTGCGGCTCACGACTATCTCGGTTCCCCTACACGATCTGGCGGTCCAGGCACTAGACGCGCTTCAGCCCTGGAACGGCCATCGCACGGAACTCAGCGTCGTGTTGCCGACCGCGCTGGCGGTCGGCGACACGTGCGGCTGCGCGTGAAGGCTCGCGGCGGCCGACCGTCCGTTCCCCTCGTCGGTGCGCAGCTGAACCACTGGCAGCCGTGGCGGAAGATCACCGCGAGCGGGAGCCGCTTGACCTCCGTGTTGACGCCCCTCTTCCACCCGCACTTGTCGAGCAGCGCGCCGCAGACCTCCGCGCCTGCCCAATACTGCAGCGCTGTCGCAGCCATTCCAAGTTAGTGCTGGCCGCAGACAGATCGGGCCAAGGTCCCCATCTGCCTGTTCGGTCATTTCAGAGAATCGCTAGGCGCTGTCGTCAGCGGGCCGGGTGGTAACCGCCTGGTTGGGGCGCGGGATTTGCGCCTGCTTCCGGCCCGTTGGCGCCGGTGGCCACCGGTGCCGCAGGGCTGGGTTGACAGCCTGCCCGCCGAGTTATTCAATGCACCGTAGTAAGTGGTGTTGAGTAATCGGAGGTGGCCGGAGTGCGGGGCGACTTCGAAGGCCTCGGCCGGTTCACCGAGCCGTGGCTGCTCGTCTTGACCAGCCTGGCCGACGGACCCAAGCACGGCTACGCGATCATGACCGATATCGCTGCGTTCAGCGGCGTCCGCATGGAGCCGGGCACCTTGTACCGCGCGCTGTCCCGGCTGGAGCGGCGCGGCTGGGTCCGCCCGCTGCTCAACGCCGAGCGCCGCCGCCCGTATGAAATCGCTGCCGCCTGGCCATGCCGGGTCAGTCACAACGATGCAGCAGGTCCCGCCCTTCGCCGCCCGGCCGGTCACGCGTAGCCACCGCAGTTGACAGACCTGCATGTTGTTCACTACAACTTACTACGCGGTACTGATGAGTAAGGGATGGGTATGCACGGAAGGCTCGACGGCCTCGGCCGGTTCGCCGACCCGTCGCTGCTGATCTTGACCAGCCTGGCCGACGGACCCAAGCACGGCTACGCGATCATGACCGATGTCGCTGCGTTCAGCGGCGTCAGCATGGAGCCGGGTACCTTGTACGGCGCGCTGCCCAGGCTGGAGCGCCGCGGCTGGGTCCGCCCGCTGGCCACCGCCGAGCGCCGCCGCCCGTATGAAATCACTGCGGCCGGCCGGGAGGTTCTGGCTGAGCAGGTCAAGACGATGCAGCAGATAGTGCAAGTCGCCCGGCTGCGCACCGCCACGGCTCGGGGCGCGTGATGCGACCCGGGTCGGCCGCCCGGCTGTGCCGTTTCCTGGCTAGCTGCCACCCCCGGCGCTGGCGGGATCGCTACGGCGAGGAGATGCTCGACGTCCTGGACCAGCACCGGGCCAGCACGCGGACGGTGCTGAACCTGGCGGCCAGCGTGCTGAGCACGCATGCAAACCCGGCCTATCGCATGGCGGGGCTTTCGACGGCCTGCCTGCGCCGGGCCGCCCTCATCTCAGCCGCGATAGCGACCCCGCTCGTGATGATCGCCGTCCCGGTCGGCTACGGGATCTGGAAGGACGACCAGTGGCACCCAGCGGCCGATAGCGGCCTCAGCGTGGTGGCGTTCTCCCCGCGCGCGGGCATCATGGTCACCGCCTTCGGAGGATCCCTCGACGGCATGGATATGGTCTGGAACGTCACGCACCCCAGCCGGCCGCAGCGCCTGACGGAGTTTGAGGGCGGCCAGCCCACCGCACTGTCGCCGGACGGCCGCACCGTGGCCACCATCGCCTCCAGCGACCAGACGACCTTGTGGAACGTGGCCAACCCCCGGCACCCGGTCAAGGTTGTGACGCTGCCAGCTACCGACGACAGCCTGCTATGGGGACAGGCGTTCTCCCCGGACGGCCAGATCCTGGCCACTGCCCACTACGACCGGATCCTCCTGTGGGACGTGAGCAGCCCGGCCCGGCCCCGGCTGCTGCGCACCCTGGACGCCCCGGTGACGTCGCCTCCCCAGGCCGTGGTGGGCAACAGTTACGAGGTGCCGTTCAGCCCGCAGGACCTCGCGTTCTCTCCCGGCGGGGACATCCTGGCCAGCGCCACGGGCACTGATCAGGTCACCTTGTGGAACGTGGCCGACCCTGCGCACGCCTACCGAATGGCTACCATCGGCGGCGCGGGCGACTTCATCCAGGCCTTCGCGTTCTCCCCCCGCGGAAACCTGCTGGCCGCCGTGACCTACCACGGCACCGTGCTGGCCTACAGCCTGGCCGATCCAGTGCGGCCGGCCCGCATCGCCGCTGTCCGCGGCCTCCTGGCCAGGGCGCTGTACCCGGACGGGCAGTCGCGACCAGACGAGATACCGTGCACCACCTGCAGCCCGGCCAGCTACGCGGTGGCGTTCTCCGCCGACGGGCGTACTCTGACCGTCGTCGTCGACCGCGAGGAAATGAGCGCCAACTCCGGTCGCGACACCGTGTTCGACTGGCCCGTGACCAGCTCCGGAACCCTCGGCGTTGCCACGACCGCCGCCCGCGACGTCGCGGACTACCAGCCCTTCATAACCCCCGGCGACAGCACCGTTCTCGGCGGCCCGCCCGATAGCCATGCGTGGCACGCATGGGTGCTGCCCTGATCTGCCAGTGCACGGCCTGACCGCCGGTATTCGTGATCGGTGCCTCAGACGGCCCGACGCTCCTCGGCGGGCCTCTCCTGACGCCTGCGGAATAGCCGGCCAGGAGCCCACGGCGTGCCTAGCGCCGGCAGGATGAAGTAATCGGCGCCGAGATAGCCGGCCACCCGCCACGCCACGATGAGCAGCACGCCGAGCAGGATGAAGACCCCGTTGGGGCCGGCCGAGCCGCTCGTGATGTACACGATATTCAGCGCTACCGCCCCGAATGCGGCTATCCCGGTAAAGCAGCCGAGCAGCAATCCAGCGCCCACTGCAAGCTCGCTGAAGGTGACAATTCGGCTGAACAACTGGGCATGTTTGTCAATGTCGTGGAGTATGTGCAGGAACCAGAGGTAGCTCACCTCCGGATGGCCAAAAGCCTGCGCCCGGTGCGCCCACGACGCGTTCGCGGAGGCAATGAAACCCTGAAGCCCGACCGAGTGGCTGATCCAGTTGCCGTACCCGGCATCGGTCAGCTTCTGCCAGCCAGCATCCAGCCACTGCCATCCCAGCCACAGTCTGACGATGAGCCAGATCAGGCTGGCACGAGGCGACCGGAACAGAAAAAGCGCGGGCGGCAGGTCCTGCGTCGCACGCGGTGCATTTGTAGCGGCTACGGCCACTGATTTCTCCTTATACCTGCGGCTAGCGTTGACCAGATCCGGGGCCATCGTGCAAACAACGGCGACGTTCCTGAATGCGACGAGGCAGGTCACGGCCGTTTAGGCACGCCGTTAATAAGAGGGCTGCGCTGCCAACTGAGTTACTCCGGCAGTGGTTCCGAGCATGAAGGTCGACCTGGCCGCCCGAAGCCGCTGATTGCAGGCTTCGGGCGGCGCTATCAAAGTTCAGAGGTGGCCTCGGCACGTACCGCCATCTGAGTTGCTCAGCGTCCCGTCTGGACAGGTGGTCATGGACCAGTGGACGTTCGTGAGCGTTGCGGTCGAAACCCCGGTCGCACCGAGCAGATCGGCATTCCCGAGGTTCGCGCCGGTGAAGTTGGCGCCGGCGAGGTTGGCGCCGGTGAAGTTGCTGCTGCTCAGGTTGGCGCCCGTGAGGTTGGCGCCGGCGAGGTTGGCGCCGGCGAGGTTGGCGCCGGTGAAGTTGCTGCTGCTCAGGTTGGCGCCGGTGAGGTTGGCGCCCGTGAGGTTGGCGCCGGCGAAGTTGCTGCTGCTCAGGTTGGCGTTCGTCAGGGTGGCGAGGTTGAGGTGGGCCCCCGTGAAGTTTGAATTCGCGAGGCTGGCCGAAGCGAGGGAGAGGTCGAGCAAGTAGGCCCCGGAGAGGTTGGCGTTGGCCAGGTTGTCCGCTCCGCTCGGCAGGTGAGGGTAGCTGCTCAGGCTGGTATCGACGTACTGGGTAGTTGTCGTCGAGCGGGTCAGGAAGTTGGCGTCGCCGGCGTAGGCGGCCGTGATCGTGTGACTGCCCAGAGCGAGGCTGCTCGTCGAAAATGCGGCCGTGGTGAGGCCCTTGGTCGTGCTCAGGGTGCCCGTACCGATGACGCTACTTCCGTCCTTGAAGGTCACCGCGCCCGTGGGGGTGCCGGCGCCGGGTGCAACCGGGGCAACGGTCGCCGTGAAGGTCACCGTCTGGCCGTGGGTGGATGGATTCGAGGTCGACCCAAGCGAGATCGTGGTAGCTGCTTGACTAACGGTCTGGCTGAGCGTCTGACTGCTGTTCCCGAAGTTGCCGTCCCCGCCGTAGGACGCGGTCATTGAGTGGCCGCCGACGCCGAGGCTCGCGGTCGTCAAGGTGGCGGATGTGACGCCGTTGCTGGTGCTCAGCGTGACCATGCCCAGGACGCCGTTTGCGTCACTGAAGGTCACCGCGCCTGTGGGCGTGCCGGCGCCGGGTGCAACTGGAGCAACGGTAGCCGTGAAGGTCACCGTCTGGCCGTGGGCTGATGGATTCGAGGTCGAGCCAAGCGAGAGAGCGGTACCTGCTTGACTAACTGTCTGGCTAAGCGGCTGGTTCGTCGTGCTTGGCTCGTAGTTGCCATCCCCGCCGTAGGACGCGGTGATCGAGTGGCCGCCGACGGTGAGGCCTGCGGTCGTGAACGTGGCGGAGGTGACGCCTTTGGTCGTGCTCAGGGTGCCTGTACCGAGGACGGTTGAGCCATCGGAGAACGTCACGGTTCCGGTGGGGAGCGTCGCGATGCCGGTCGATCCACCCGCGCCTGGGACCGCGACCGTCGCCGTGAAGGTCACTCCCTGGCCCCAGGCCGACGACGTAGTGGGGGTCGAAGCAAGCGAGAGCTCGGTAGGCACTTGATTCACGGTCTCGCTGAGCGGCTGACTCGTGCTGTGCCCGAAGTCGCCGTCCCCGCCATAGGACGCGGTGATCGAGTTGGCGCCGACCGCGAGGCTCGAGGTGGTGAAGGTTGCCACTCCGTCGGCGAGCGACGCCGACCCGAGGAGGGTGTTGCCGTCAGTAAAGGTAACTGACCCGGTTGGTGTGCCCTGGCTCGGCGCGACTGCCGACACCGTCGCCGTGAAAGTCACCGGCGCGTTGGGCACTGATGAGCTCGAAGGAGCGGTCACCGTTGTCGTGGTCTGGCCAAAAAGCACCGCTATCGCGGGAGCCCCGGTCGTCGGAGCCGTGGAGCCGAAGTACTGATCATTGCCGAGGTATTGTGCGGTGATCTGATCGTCCGGTCCGGCGCCGCACATCTGAAACAGTCCGGGCGCCGTGCACAGCAACGTGATCGGCAGCGCCGTCGTCGTGAGTGAGGCAGTGCCCGTAGTGTCCAAGCTAACGGGGTCTCCCAGCGGGGCGCCGTTGTCGTAGAACTGGACTGGCCCGCTCGGGGCCAGGCCGGACCCGCTCGGTGCAGCCGGGCTCACCGAAGCGGTGAGCGTAACCGGCTGGCCGTAGGCTGCGCTGGTCGTTGAAGCCGCCACCGAGGTCGACGTCGGGGCCATGCCCACCTGCACTCCCGAGGCCCCGTTGTACGCTGCCGAGGTCGAAGCCTGGTAGTCGTTGTCGCCGCTGTACTTCGCGGTGATCAGATCACCGAATGCGAAAATGCAATCTGCTCCTCCCCCAGGCAAGGTCAGGCAGGATTCTGTCGGAGCCAGATCGCTGGTCGTGAGGGTCGTCACCAGAACGGAGGAGCTGGGGTTCTCATTGTCGACCGACACCGGGGCCCCGACCGGGTTCCCGTTGTCGTAGAACTGGACCGTGCCGGTGGGGCGTGCCGCCACAAAGTCAAGACCAGCTGGATCGAACGGAAATTGTGCACCGTCGATAAAGGGATAGGTGCTGGCCGTCAGCGTGACGGGCTGACCATAAACCGGGGTGCCGCCGCCGGGAACGGAAACAGACACGTCCGTTTCGGTTTCGAGGGGGGTCAGAGTCAGGGTGCCGCCGACATAGTCGATGGTGTAGTTAGGGTCGGACGCTGTGAGCCCCGAACAACTCGACCCCTCGATTGTGTAAGTACCACCCTGCGGCGAAATTATCTGGCCGTCGTCCTTCGCCTCGATGGGCAGGCCGGTGGTGGTCTTGCCGCAACTCACGATTCCCGAAATCGTGACGTCTGCAGGCAGATTCTGCGGCGTCCCGGAAAAAGAAAGGTCGAGCCAATCGTATGTACCATTACCGGTGACATCCACCACGATACCCGTGGTCGATATCACGCTGCCCACGTATGTCAAGGCGTAGTCGGTTGTATCACTGATCGATAGGCCTGAGCAGCTCGAGCGGTCAACGGTATACGTGCCGGCCGCAAGGGGCTGCGACAGCAGCGTGCCGCCGTTGACTGAGGTGCACGTCGCTGAGCCGGTCACCGACACTCCAGCGGGAAGGGTGCCGCCGTAGGGCAGGCTGGTCGTGTAGGTGAATGTAGGGTTCGTCTGAGTCGCTGTCTCGACCGCCTGCACCTGCACCGCCACCGGCGCCTGACCGATGGTCACCGATGTGGCGACAAAGTTAGTCGGAGTCGTCTCGTCGCACCCTGTCGTGCCGAGCACGATCGTGCACGGAACGATCGTCGCGGTGACGTTGTACGTACCGGGATGCTGGTAGGCGTGGTTGAGGTCCGGATCGACCGGCGTGAAATTCATTACGCCGCTGCCTGGATTAGTGCTGTTAAGCGGGATGACCGCAACCTTGTCGCCGTCACCCCAGTCGACGTAGAGATGATAGTAGGCGGTCGGGTCAAGGTCGGACGTCTCGATCGACAGCCCGACTGGCTGGCCAACCGCCGCTGTCTCCTGCGGCGAGGTCGGTGGTGCCTGCGTGCTGGCAGCTGGCGCATGCACAAAGCTAACGGTCGGCAGGGTGTGCCCGACTACGACGTTCGCGGTGACCGCGTTGCCATTGTCTGCGGTGATGTAGTACGGCGGTGGTCCCACCGACGGGCACGACAGGCTTGGGCAGAAGTCCCCCGCCAGGAACAAGGTTGCCGTCACGCTGACGGTGTAGTTACCTGAGCCCGCGTAGTTGTGCGAGATGGGGCTGGTGCCGTTTGGGTTTGAGTTTTTGCAGTCCCACCACCCGGCGGTGGACTGACTGGGAATCATGTGTGTGCTGGAACAGTTAGCCACAATGGAGTTGTAGTCCGTCTGCTGGCTTCCGGCATTGCCGCCGATATCGTACGTACTTGTCGTGCCATCGCCCCAATCAACGTTAATGGACACCGTCGGAGTCGTCCCGCCGGTGAGGTCACCCTCGCTTGGAGTGAAGTCCGACCAGCTGAGGTTTACGTTTACCGGCGTTCCCTGCGTAGTCGCTGGTTGCATCGTCAGGGAGTAAGCGTTGATCGAGAAGGCGCAATTCCCCAGGGAAGAGAACAACCCCCCCGGCCCGTTAGCGACCTCGTCGCCCACGTTTTCCTGAAGGGTGCTCAGCGCGCAGTCCGGGTTCAGGTTCTCCGGTGTGGTCGCAGCCGCGGCAGGTGCCGAGGTCGCGACCAAGGTAGCAAGACCGGTGATGCCGAACGAGGCGAGGAGCGCGATGCCGACCGCGGCGCACCTTGCCCTGCGGAAGGCCGGCCGCCACCAGCTTCCGCCGGTCATCCTGCCTATCCATCTGAGGGATGCAGACAGTCGGACGATCGTGGCTTCACGTGATCTCATTGCGGCCCCTCCGAGCTTTTCCGCAGTTCCACTCGGAGTTTTCTCCGCAGGTTCCCCTCGGAGTTTCTTGCGAACCGCTGGTTTGCGCATCGGGCATTTGCCCTATGTCAATGCTCTAACCTCGATCTTTCTTGATCTTGGGTTGCTGGCCTGAGTTGTCGGCTGGTCCGCTTATTTCAGCGGCTGGTCGTGGCTGGCGGCCCGGCTGTCGCGCCGGGTGGGCGGGTTCCACGGGCCCTTGGTTTCTCCTTCCTGGTCGGCGGGATGGTGTGGGGTTGTCAGCCGGGTGCCAGGGCGTGCAGCCGGCTGATGGCGGTGGTGATGTCGCGGGTCCAGGGCCACCGGGCGGCCAGGCGCAGCCGGAGGCGGCGGCTGCCGCGGACAATCCGCCCGGCGCAGCTGAAGATCCGCAGGCGGAGCCGCTTTGGTTCCCACCGGCGGGCCGGGCCGGAGAGGGCGAGTATCGCGGTCCAGGCCAGCAGCTCGCAGGCCAGGGCGACGATCTGGCACCAGATCTGGTTCTGGTCGTAGCCGTGCAGCGGCAGGTTCCGCAGCCCGGTGTCCTTGGCGTTGCGGATCCGGTCCTCGCACCGGGCCCGGCGGCGGTGCCGCAGTTCCAGGTCAGCGAGCTGCCCCGTCCGGGCCGAGGTGGCGAAGCAGGTGAACCGGTGCCCGCCGATGTCGGTGAACCGCAGCTGCGCGCCGGGATGCGGGCGTTCCTTGCGGACGATGACCCGCATTCCCTTCGGCCACGAGGCCAGGTCGAGCAGGCCGGTCAGCTCGGCGACCCACGCGCCGTCGCGGACTTGCCCGTCACCGTCGTAAGCCGGGGTCCATGCCCGGTCCGGGATCTTCAGGACGGCGTCCTGCACGTCATCGGTCATGGTGAACCCAACCGAGTAGTGCAGCCGCCGTCCGGGTTTGGCCAGCCAGGCCAGGAACTCGTGCGTGCCGCCGCCGGAGTCCGCCCGGATCAGCACCCGCCGCCGCACTGCCTTCGGCAGCTGCGCCAGCGCCAGTCTCGTCGCGGCGACGTGATCGGCGGCGGTGTTCGACCCCGCATTGCCCGGGCGCAGCATGATGGCCAGCGATTCGCCGGACCCTCCGGGTCCGTGGTCGGCGAACACGGTCAGCGGATGGAACCCGAAGGTTTTCTTCCACGTCGGCGCGGCCTGCTGCTTCTCCGAATGCGCAGTCACGATGGTCGCGTCGATGTCAACCGGGATGAGGCGGCCATCCGCGCCGGGCGCCTGATCGCCGGCCAGCTGCCAGGCCCGTTCCCGCGCCGCGGCCCGCGCTGTCCCGATCGCTGCCAGCGCCGCGGGCGCGTCCGCCGCCAGCCGCGTGATCAGGAGGGACACGACCGGGTCGGAGGCGACTGGGCCGAACAGCGCCGGCTCAGCACGCAGCACCCCCACGTCGGCCAGGCAGTCCCCGCCCAGCGCGACCGCCAACGCAAGGTCCAGCACGACCTTGGCCGGGTCGTGCACCGACCGTGGTAACCGCCACCGGCCCAGCGCCTGCGACAACCCGCCGGCCAGCCCCGTCACCCAGGTAGTCTCGGTCAGCAGCATCGCGCCCGCGTGGGACACGATCCCCTTGCCGTCTTCAGTGACCATGAACTTCGGGCGGCGGAATGTATTCTGCACGGGAAAGTGCCTTCGGCTCGGCTCGGATAAGACCTTCAGCAAGCCCTATCCTCCCAGGCCAGAGGCACTTTTTGCGCGAACGGCGCCACGCGGCATCCGCGCAAACGACCGGGTCGGCTGTCGGTGCCGCGTGGCATGCTGGCCGCATGCCGAAGACGCAGTACTTCACCGCGACCAGCCTCGACGGCTACATCGCTGATACCGCCAACTCGCTGGACTGGCTGTTCCAGGCCGAAGCTGGAGCGAACGCTGAGTCGGCATCCGGCGATCTGTATCACGAGTTCTACGCCCAGGTCGGTGCCCTAGCCATGGGCGCCACCACTTACGAGTGGGTACTTGGGCACGAGAAGCTCCTGGACAAGCCGGAGAGCTGGCCTTACATCGGGCGGCGCTGCTGGGTCTTCAGCCACCGGCGATTGCCGGCCGTTCCCGGCGCGGACATCAGCTTCGCGTCCGGCGACGTGCGCCCCGTGCACGAGGAGATGCTGGCGGGGGCGGCCGGGCGCAACATCTGGCTGGTCGGCGGGGGCGATCTTGTCGGTCAGTTCGCCGATCACGGGCTGCTGGACGAGATGATCCTTAGCGTCGCGCCGGCCACGCTGGGAGGCGGTGCGCCGCTGCTGCCGCGCAGGCTGACGCCAGGCGAGCTGACCTTGACCCGGTGCGCAGATGACGGCACGTTTGTCCACCTCCGCTACGCGGTCAGCCGGTCCGGCGAATAGCCCGCAGTGACGGTCAGATCCGCTGCCAACCGGTATATCGCGAGGCGTCCAGCACCCTGTGCCACGACCGGGTTCGCAGCGCGCCCCGCATGAGACACGATCCCTGACCATCACCACACACCGTCGCCGCAGGGCGGTGAGTTGCATCCTGCGCATCGGAAAAGTGCCGTCGGCTCAGTGCAGATAAGGCTCTCGGCAAGCCCTTTCCACCCAGGGCAGATCCACTTTCCGCATAAACGACGCCGCCGCTCGCTTCATCCTCGCGAAAGGCCGAGGCTAACTGCGAGCATGCCCCGCCACCGAGCACGATCGCACCCGGCACTTCAACGCGAGATCTGAAGACGTCGAGCGGTGGTCTTCGCCCGGCGAACGGCCGTGTCAGGCCAACCCCGACTTCATGGCCCATGCCACGACTTCGGTGCGGCCGCGCAACTGCAGCTTCCGGTAGATGGCGACCGTGTGGTTCATGACCGTCTTCGGACTCACGCCGAGAACTGCCGCGATGTCCTTGTTCGACAGTCCGCGCGCGAGAAGTCCCATCACTTCAAGTTGACGGCTAGTGAGCTCGCCTGAGCGCACTGCGTCCTGCGCTTCAGGCTCGCTCGGCTGCGGGGAGGCAATAAGACGCAGATAGCTCTCGAGCTCGCCAAATATCGACTGCCACGACGCGGCCAAGCCTTCTGCCACCAGGATCTCGAAGCGCTCAGCGCCAAGTGCGCGCTGAAGCTGCGTGATGGCTGCCGAGTGGGCGGCGATGATGGGCGGACTCATCGCGGCCCGGAGTTGCTCCGCGGACTCGATGAGGCGCCCGTGCAGTCGAACGGCCAGCTCGAGATCACTTCTCGCTGTCGCTATCTCGACAGCCGCCACGAACGCGAATCCGGTCAGGTAAGAAGCGGGTTCAGGACCGGAGAGTTCCAAGGCTCGCAAGCACCATTGAGCGGCAGCGACGGTGTCGCCTGCAGCAGCCGCCTGGATGGCCAGCACTGGCATCAGCACCGCCTCGAGGACTGTCTGACGCGTTGCGCGGGCCATCTCCAGCAAGTCTGCGGGCGGCGGAAGTGCGGCCGCGGCCTGCGGATATCGCGGGGCCATGGTCTGGAGCAGCTGTGCCACTTGCAAGAAAACGGTCGTGTCTGACATCTGGCGTGCGTGGTCCAGGGCAGACAGTGCGACAGTGAGTGCTCGTTCGCCGTCGCCCGTGCCGTCGAGGAACCTGGCCTGCAACTCCTCGAAACGGGCCAGCCAGGATGTGGAGCCGAGGCGGGCGGACAGGTTCAGTCCCTCGGATATGGCTGCCGGAGCCCCTGCCAGGTCCCCGGTCATCGGGGCGACCATGATCCTGCAGATCAGGGCGTGCAACAGTCGGTCATCATCGCCGACGGTCCGCGCCATCTCCTCGGCCCGGCCGAGGCGTTCCACACAGGTGCCGGGACGGTCAGGCTCAAGTACGCGCAGCTGCAGGACCGCCGACCATGCCCAGGCTTCGGACAGGGCAGCGATGCTCCGGCCGTCGTGTTCTGCCAGCTCGATCGTTCGCTGGATGACCCGCCGGTGTGCCGCCTCCAGTGGCCTCTTGGCCCAGGTGGGTGCCAGACCATTGAAGAGGTCGAGTGCCTGGTCCACTCGCCGTCTGCTCAGGCAGACCCCCAGTGCATGCAAGAGTCGGTCATAGGCCCGTTCCAGCCAGTCCCGCGAATCGTCGGGCGAGTCCAGGGTCAGAGCGCGTGCCGCCGACCGGGCCCGGCCGGCCATCCAAGCGGTCCAGGCTTGTTCGACACCGTCGAAGTGGCCAGAGGCGATCAACTCGTCCCTGGCAAAGTCGCGGATGGATGGCAGCAGTTCGAAGCGGACGGTGTATGCATCCGGTGTGACCTCGACCAGGTGCAGGTCTACCAGCGCCGATAGGTCGTCGAGGACCTGCGTTGACTCTTCGGCCAGCGCCTCGACGTCGTCGACCTCAAACCAGACACCGATCACAGACAACCGCTTCAGGAGCTCCTGTTCAACCGGAGAGAGCAGGTTGTAGGTCCAGCGAATCGCGCTACGCAGGTCCTGATGTCTGCCTGGTGCGTCGGTCCTCGCCGAGTGCACAACGTCGAATCCCTGGCCCGACAGGCGGACCAGGATGTCCGCGGCCGTAAGGGTTGCGGCGCGCGCAGCAGCCAGCTCGATGGCTAGCGGTAGTCCCTCGAGCTGACGGCAAACAGCTACCACGGCGGGGGCGTTGTCGGGGGTGAGCTGGAAACGGTGGTTCACCGCCTTGGCGCGGTCGCAGTACATAGCGACTGCGGGTTGATCGAGCAAGGCCGATGGGGACAGCATGTTGTCTTCGGGCAGTGGAAGCGGCGCCAGGCGTATCACTCGCTCGGCCTTGAGGCGGAGGGGGGCTTGGCTCGTGACCAGTAGCTGCAACTCTTCGCATGCGTCCAGCAGGTCGTTCAACAAAGGTGCGGCGGCGAGCAGATGTTCGAAATTGTCCACCACCACGACAAGCGGGGAGCGCGCCAGCAACCGTTTCAGGGCGGCGGTCAGTGGCACTCCAGGTAGCGGCGGCACCTGAAGCTGGGATGCGATCTCCGCAGAGACCAGCTCAGGGTCGGATACCCCGGCCAGCGATACCAGGCAAACGGAACCTCGCTGACTCGAGTTGAGTGCCCTGGCCACTTCGAGGGCCAATCGGGTCTTCCCGACGCCGCTTCGCCCGGTCAAGGACACCAGACGCACGGATGAATCGGCCAGGAGTTCGAGCACGCGCGCCACTTCGTCCTGGCGTCCCACGAAGTGTGAGGCAGAGATCAAGGAATGCTGTAGCGATAGCGGAGGTGACTGCGGCCCGGGCTTTGCAAAGCGAGCCAGGCTGAGGCTCTGTCCGCCGTCCTCTTCCTCCCGGCGCCGGACCGCGTCCGTCATGCCGGATCCATCCGCAAACGATACGCGGCCGCCAGCACTGCGCGAGTGCACGCCTGACCTCGACGGCTTCGACTCATCGGATTCCACCGCAAGCCGCGGACCCGGCGTGTTGCTAGTTCTCCCCAGGCGGGGAGCCTGAGGCAGGCGTAGTTGGCGGGATCCGGGCGGTTCCTGTGGTGCGCCGTCGGGTGCATCAGTGGCTCGACTCCCATGCAACTTCCTCGCCAGCGAGGTCGTGGAGCAGGTTGCCCAGGGTGAGCCAGTACTCGTAGCCGTGGTAGCCCCAGGGAGGTCCGGTACCGCCAAGCGGGCCCGCTTTGTCGTCGTTCACGACGGGCCGGGTTTGACTGGTCCCGGCGAGGCTGGTGACCTGGAGCCAGGTGGCCCCGCCGCCTTGCTCGCAAGTGGCCGAGTAGAGGGCGGGGTAGGTGACCCACGGGGTGGAGACAGGCTCGGTCAGCCGGCCGGAGTCTATCGGGGCATGGATGGTTTGGGTGGCCGTGATCAGGTACGGGTCGAGGTCGCCGGTGCCGCCGTTCAGCGCGGCCGGGTTGACGCAAGCGACCTGCTGGCCGGCTTTTGCTGTCTGGCCTGACTGGAGGCTCACGCCCTGGCCGGGCCGGCCGAACTGCGAGTCGGCCGGGGGCTGGGAGGGATAGGAAGAGAACGCGATCGCGCAGCCCGTCTGGGTGGCGGCTGTGCACGACGGGACTTTGGTGAAGGTAGCGCCCGCCGTCTTACCCGCAGGAACCTGGAGGTTCCCGCCGACGAGGATCACGACAAGGAGGCGGCGCAGTACCGACGGTTCGTGATCTACCCGGGCGGAGATGAGGTGGATGAGGACGGCCGAGCCTTGCGAGTCCCCGACCAGGATGATCGGCTTGCCACCGGTGTGGGCGAGGAACCACTCCCAGGCGGGGAGCAAGCTGTTGTAGGCGACAGCGAAAGTCGGCCGCAGGACCGCCGCGTCACCGGCGAGGAACTTCTCCACGGTTGGCCAGGTCTGGGACCGGTAGGAGGGCGCCCACACCTCACATGCCTGAGATAGCGGAGCGGCCTGCTCCCTGGCGACGTAGAGGTCGAGTTTGGTCGGTGTCAGGCCCGCGTTCGCCGCCTGGGCGAGGCTATCCGTCGGGTGGACATAGAAGCAGGCGAATTTCGATGCCAACGCGGAAGACGGCCAGGTCGCCGGCCTCAGGGTGCCGTCCGCCGTGACCGCCGTGGCGGCGAGACTGGCGGTGCACGGGTCTGCCGCCTGACCGGGTTGGCACAACCAGGCAAGGTCCGCAGCCCGACCGGGCCCATTGCCCGGCCGGCCTGCCGCGGAGCAGCCGGCCGCCGCAAGTGCCATGACAAGAACACCGATAGCTGCTGCCAGGAGCCGGTAACTTGGCCGGGCCTCGCCCGGAGCACCGTGGTGAGTCATGATGTGCTCCTGCTCTCAGATGGGGCGTGCGACCCAGCGCCGCCGTGCTTAAACTGATATCAGAATGATAGTTTCCTAATATCAATGATGTCAACGTGAGAGATCTGGGCGATCGGCGGATCCCGTGCCGAAGCAGTGGCCGGCTGGCTACAGCGCGGCGCACTCGTGATGCTCCTGGACAACTTCGAGCACCTGCTCGGCGCGGCGGCGGTCATAGCGGACTTGCGTGTCTGAAGTGGCCCGCGAAGACTGCTAGTCGCGGTTAAAGCACGGCGGAGGCGGGGACAAGGCAACGTGTCGGGGGCCGATCACGCGGTCAATTCCCCGACTGCCCCGGCAGAACACACTGACATCGCGAGCGCGGCGACTGCGTAAGCGGTTGACATCGCTGCGAGTCCGAAGGCCGGGTCGAGGCACTCGCCTGGCGCCAGGAGGTTCGCCCGGTGTGGGGCACCGTGTTGTTGACGGCCCTGGTGGTCAGCGCCTATCCCCGGCGAATCTGGGCAGTTGTCTACCTGGTTTCCTGGACGAAGCCACTACGCCCGCTTCTCGGCTACCTGATCGGCGGCTTCGGGGTGAGCCTTATCTTCGGCGCCGGGGTGCTGATCGGGCTGACCGGCGCCGGGATCGGCGCGAGTAGCTCGCTCCCGCCCGAGATCGAGATCGCCGCGGGTGCGCTCGCCTTGCTGGCGGCCGGGTTCGTCGGTACCGGAGGCACGATAGGGCTAGGCACCTTTCGGCGGGCGCGGCGGGCCCCTGGCCAGGGCGCCGTGGGCGCGGCGATTCCCGCATCAGAGAGGCGGCCCGGTCCTGAGCAGCTGCCGGGCTTCGCCAAGCTGCCCGGGCGGGCGCAAGACGCGCTTCGGAACGAGTCGCCGCTCGTTGCATTGATTGTCGGTCTCGTCGCTGGCCTGCCTGGCGCCTTCTACCTGGCAGCGATCGCTGCCATCCTCAACGCAGAAGTCGGGATCGGTACCCAGGTGGGAGCGCTCCTGGTTTTCAATGTTGTGGCTTTTGCACAGGCAGAGATACCCATCCTCAGGTTCCTGGTAGCGCCGGAACAGACGCGCGCTCGCGTTGCCCAGCTGCATACCTGGACGACAGTTCACCGCAGGGTGATACTCGCCGCACTGGCGGCAGCGGTCGGTAGCTACTTGGTCCTGACGGGGATCAGTAATCTTTGACCTGCAGCCGTCAGCGTCGGCCACAGCACGTCAGAGCCGGTGGCCCAGCGTGACGGAATAAGGTGCGCCTGAACGGCTGGGGTGCAGCCCACCTCGCAGCCGTGTGGCTTGTGCAACTCCTGGCAGACGGGTCGGCGCCGCCAGCCGCGGATGTTGCCGACCGACTGCTGCTTGGTTGTGCGGGGGGTGAGTTGGTGGATCAGGCCAAGATCCAGGCGATTGCCGCCGCCGAGAGGGACCGGTTCGAAAGCGAGTGCCCTCGTTCGATGCAAGCTACTGCCCGGGCCACGCGCACGATGCCGCGAGGCGTTCCGATGTCGTGGATGGACGAACTTTATGACCATCCGCCTCTGTGGGTTTCGCACGGAGCCGGGTCCCGGTTCTGGGACCTTGACGGCCACGAGTACGTGGACATGTACGTAGCTGACGTGAGTGCCTTCAGCGGGCACGCCCCGGTGCCGGTCGTTCGTGCCGTATCCGAGCGGATCGCAGCCGGGAACCAGTTCCTCCTGCCCTGCGAGGACGCACTAGTCGTAGCCGAGGAACTCGCGCGGCGCTACGGGATGGCCAAGTGGCAGTCTCGAGCCCACGCTCGGGATCCTCGAGGATGGCAAGGTCTTGCCGGAACATACCGGCCTGCCGATGGAGGTCACCCCTGACCTGCGGATCGTGCCGTTCAACGATCTCGATGCCGTCGAGCGGGCGCTCGCGCCCGGTGATGTGGCGCTGGTGCTGACTGAACCAGCGATGACGAACGCAGGGTTCCTCCTGCCTGATCCAGGGTTCCATGACGGGTTGCGAGAGGTAGCCAGCCGCCACGGCACGCTGCTGGGCATCGACGAGACACACACGCTGGTCACCGCCTTTGGCGGTCTCACCACCGAATGGGGTCTGCAACCGGACTTCTTGACCGTCGGCAAGGCGATCGCCGGCGGGGTACCGCTGGGTGCGTACGGCATGACGGACGATGTGGCAACGGTGCTGCGTCCGCCGGCGACTGGTGAGGAGGCTGGGGTATCCGGGATCGCCTACGACGAAGTAGCTACCGGAGGGACCCTGTTCGGCAACCCGCTGTCCATGGCCGCTGCTCGCGCCGCGCTCACCGAGGTGCTCACGCCGGAGGCGTTCACCACGACGGCATGGCTCTGCGAACAGCTCGCGGCCGGTCTGCGCGCGCGTATCGACCGGGCTGGCCTCCCGTGGTCGGTCAATCACCACGGCTCGCACGCCTTTTATTTCTTCAGCCCGCAGCCGCCACGCGATGCGCGCGGTGCGCGCGACACGGATAACCCCGACCTGCGTGCGCAGATCCGCGTGTTCCTCGCCAACCGAGGCGTGTGGGAGTCGGGCTGGTGGCTCGGGCCTACCGTCTCGGTCGCGCACCGGCGGGAGGACGTGGATGCCTACCTGGACACGATCGGCGAGTTCACCGAGGCCGTCGCCTGAGCCGCTGCTCGACTGAGCAATAAGCATTCGTCATGATGCAAGTTTCTTCTTGCCTGCGAGCAGTGAGATTTCACCCGTCAATCTCGGCGTTTTGCGGTGACCGAAAGATCACTTGTGGTGAACTAGCGCAGTTACACCGCGTCCGACGGCTAACGCGGTCTTGGGGGTGGCTTGTGACCAAAACCAGCCGAACGCCGCAGGACCCGCCGCCGTGGGCGACAGTCATCGGGACAACGCTCAAGCTGTGGGTGGAGCGGCACCGGCCAGTAGGCGGCGGCTCGGCGAAGGGGCGCCGATACGGCCGTTCTGGCCTCGTGGCGCTCATCATTGTCGCGGTCGCAGCAGGCGCGGCAAGCGTCGCGATCGCCAGGGCCGGCGGCCCTACCACGCCAGCGCATGCCACGGCGAGAACGGCAGAGCACCCGAGTTCGGCAGCCCTGACGGCCGCCGCGGATACCAGGCATCAGGCAGCAGTCTGGATCGCCGCGCAGGTCAGTCACGCGACTATCGTTGCGTGCGATCCGCTGATGTGCGCGGCACTGCAGCAGCGGGGCTTCCCCGCCGCTGACCTGGCGCCGATCGGCGCCGGATCCGGCGATCCTCTTGGCGCTGGCATCGTGGTCGCGACGCTGGCCGTCCGCAGCCAGCTCGGGCCGCGACTGGCGCAGGTCTATGCGCCGGGAGTGATCGCCAGTTTCGGGGCCGGCGCCAGTCTGGTTCAGGTAAGGGTCGTGCCAGCCGGCGGGGCCGCGGCGTACGTGCCAGCTCAACTGGCGGACCTGAAGGCACGCAAGACGGGGGGCATCGAGCTCGCCGGCAACAAGGCAGTCAATGCTCCGGCTCAGGTGAAGGCGGAGCTGACCACCGGCCAGGTCGACGTCAGGCTGCTGATCACGCTGGCTGCACTGACGCACACGTCAAGACTCCAGATCGCCAGTTTCTCCGACGGCGGGCCTGGCGCCGGAGTCAGCGCCCCGCTCCGTGAGGCCACCCTCGTTGCACCAACTAAGAGCTATCTGCAGCAGTTGCTGACATTCCTGCAAGCGCAACGCCCGCCGCTGCTCGCCAGTCTGGCCGAGCACCCGGTCGGCAATGCGACCGAAGTTCAGATCGAATACACCGCGCCAAGTCCCACCGGATTGTTCGGCACCGCCGTCTCGCCATGAGGCCGTGGCCGGGCAGCGTAGCACCAGCTCCTGAAAGGGAACGCTCATGACAAGAACTATGACCGCCAGAGTCGCCAGAATGGCGGCCGCCCTTGCGCTGGCGGGCATCGGAGTAGCCGGGCCGATCGCGATCGCGGCCGCCCCTGCTGCCTCCGCGTCAGACCATACCGGGTGGATCAGGCTCGCCCACCTGTCACCAAACACCCCTGCGGTCGATGTCTACCTCTACTCGTTCGGCAACCACGCTGCCCAGATCGTGCTCCACCACGTGAGCTACGGAACCGTCTCGCCGTTCGAGCAAGTAGCGGCTGGTGACTACACCGTGGCCATGCGCGGCGCCGGGTCCCCCGCCAGCTCCAAGCCGGTCCTGTCAACTGCGGTCGACATTGCCGCAGGCCACGCGTACACCGTGGCGGGTATGGGTCCGGCCTCCGGGTTGCGCCTGCAGGTCATCCCCGATCGGCTGAGGACGCCCAAGGGAATGGCTCTGGTTCGCGTGATCCAGGCGTCCCTGCAGCAAGACACTGTCAGTGTCTCTGCGGGCGGCAAGAAACTTGGCGCGCACCTGAAGTTCGCCAGCGTGACCTCGTTCCGTGCCGTCACTCCTGGCACCATCACGGTCCGGGCAGCCGGCGCCAGCGAGTCGGCAACGGCCTCCGTCGCCCTGGCAGCCGGCTCGGTGCACACCCTGGTCGTGCTTGATGAGCCGGGTACGCTCGCCATCGACAACCTGCTGGACGCAGACGGCAGCACGGTTAACCCGTCCGGCGCGCCCGCAGCCGGTGAAGGCGGCACCGCCGCGCGACCGGGTGCCGCGCTCGTGCCGTGGGCCGTCGCTGGGGTCGCCAGCCTGATCATGGCGGCCGGCGGAACGGCCCTGGTAAGCCGCCGCAGGCGGCCCGCCCTGCATGCTCGCTGACCGGAACACTCCTCGAAGTCGCCGGCGTCAGCCGGACGGCCGGCATGCGTCGGCCGCCCGGCTGGTCAGGCGGCCCTGGGCGGTTACCGCCGCGCTGACGGGGCTGCTGCTGCTCTGCGGCGCTATCGCGGGCCTGACCTGGGCTGAGCACACCGGCCGAGCAGCGACTCCGCTGAGCAAGCCGCCGCTGGTGCCGATACCGAAGGGCCACTGGGCGGCGGTGCCACAGGCCACGCTGACGTCCGTCCCCAAGCCGACCGGGCTGGAGATTCCGGCGATCGGCGTCCGTACCCGCCTCATCCGGCTCGGGCTTACCGCAGCACACGATCTTCAGGTGCCCGCCAGCACGGCCGTGGCCGGGTGGTACACAGGGAGCGCGCGTCCTGGCGCCACCGGCGCGGCGGTCATCGCCGGGCACATCGACTCCTACCAGGGCCCCGGCGTCTTCTTCCGGCTCCGCGAGCTGAAAGCCGGTGACCTGATCTACATTCGTCGCGGGCACGCCAGTCTTGCCGTGTTCCGGGTCACGGACGTGCGCTATTTCCTGAAGTCACAGTTCCCGACGGCAGACGTGTACGGGGGCGTGCCCGATGCAGAGCTCAGGCTCATCACCTGCGGCGGGACGTTCGATCCGCAGACAGGTCACTATCTCAGCAACGTGGTCGTCTTCGCGGTGCTGCAGCCGGGGGCTAAGGCCTGACCTGGCGAGCCTGCCTGGCCAGGTCGGGCAAGCGGCCGAGGATTTCCCTCGCATCCTGAGCTGACCGGTCCTGGATGCTCAGCGTCACACGTCTGCCCGCGACATCCAGGTGCACCGAGGCAAGCCCGAACCGGCGCTGCACGGGACCCTGAACCCAGCGGACGCTCTGCACCTTCTCCAGCGGCACCCAGGTCACCTCGCGGCGGACCCGCCCGCGCGAGGCCACGACATACCGCTGGTCGCCATTCCAGGCCAGGAAGTGGTAGGCCAGGGGTGCCTTCCACCTGACGCGACCCGGCGGTCGCAGCGAGGGAAGCGGCCGGCCGGGGAGCAGTTCGGCTAGCATCGCGTCCGCTTCGGATCGCGAGCCGACCGGGATGAGTGCCCGCAGTCGCTGGCCCTCGGACCTGTCCTCGTGCCGCTGCCGCCCGCTCGCGACGTCTACTTCGAGCCGGCACCATCCGAACAAGCGCCAGGCCAGCGGCTCGACCAGGCGAACTGCCTGAATGCGGCCTGGCCTGATGGTCTCGGCCGTCGTCTGTATCAGTCCTGACCGGAGACGCAGGCCGTCACCCGCGGCCGCGACCGTCGTGCCGTACTCGCCGTTGAACTGGCGCCACAGGGCAAGCACGACGCCAAGTATGACGGGAAGGTAGGGCGTGACCGTGCTGAGCGAACCGCTCAGCCGGGCGGTCAGCCAGGTCGCGATCACCGCGATCAGCGCGATGACGCCGGCTCTGCTCAGCACCACCGCGGCTGGCAGCCTGGCCGGCCGTACCCGGAACAGCCGCCGCTCCGGCGCATCGGCCGCGGGACGCCTGGCCGACTGGCCGCGAGCGTCTGCCACGGCTGCCTCCCCAGGACCTGCAGGCAGCGGCGCGACGGACCCCGGCCTGGCGAACCCGAGGGCGGCGGGCCCAGGTGCGGCGGCCAGCGCCAGCAGGTGCCGGCGAAGCTCCTCGGCATCGGCGAGCCGGAGGCAGGCGAGCCGCCCGCCACGGGTAGCGCCACCGCCCGCCATCCGCAGTTGCAGCTCTGCCAGCCCGAGCGCTCTGGCCAGCCCGGACTGGACCACGTCGACTGCCTGAATCTGTGTCAGCGGAAAGCGCTGTGAGCTGCGCCGGATCAGGCCCGACTCGACGCGCAGCACGTCGTCGTCGAGCTGCCACCGGGTGACCAGCCAGCTGATGAAGCCGCCGATCAGCGCGATGCCGATCACGGCCAGGTCGGTGGCAAGGTCGCCGCCTGCCTGGCGCTGGTTCAGTACCGCAATGCCGACGAGCACGATGACCAGGCTCATCATCTGCCGCCCGGCCCGAACGAACGGGGATAGCGGATGCAGGCGGTGCCAGCCGGTGTCAGCGGCCGGCTGCTGATCCGGCAGGTCAGCCGGGATCTGCGTCACAGGCCAGCTGCCTGCGACTCGCCCAGCGCCGCGAGCTGGTCGCGCAACGTCGCGGCTACGGCGGCGTCCAGGCCGGGGATCCGGGCATCGCTCGCGGCAGCAGCGGTGTGCATGCGCACCGTGGCCAGGCCAAGGCTGCGCTCCACCGGGCCCGCGGTCACGTCGATGAACTGCATGCGTCCGTACGGGATGACCGAGAGCCTGCGGACCAGGACGCCCCGCCGCACCATCAGGTCGTCGTTGCGCTCGGCGTATCCCCAGGCAGCCACCCGCCGTGCCGCGAAGCGCTCGCAGCCGGCGCCGGCGACCAGAATGGCTGCTACGACAATGCCGCTGGTGACCGGCGATACGGTCAGGCACGCCAGTCCGCCAGCAAGCGCTGCCACCACGGTGGTCAGCCCGATCTCGATCCGCCTTGCCCGCAGCAGCAACGGAGACGGCCGCCGCCAGGTGACCGCGTTGTTGCCGTCGCTCGCGGCAGCCTGCTGCCGGTCCTGGCTCATGCCTGGCCCGCCGCGAGCCCGGCGCCGGGCTTGGAGTCGATCACGGTGCGGCCTTTCTCCCGGTTGTCTCCTCTGGCATAGGTTAGCCGTCACGCGCGCGTGGCAGCGTCAGCTCGCCAGGCACCGCCAGGCACGGCCACGCACCGCCAGGCACGGCCGGCGGGTGACCGGACAGCCTCAAGCACTGATAAGCCGCCAGTGCGCGAGCGCGGCCGGGCTCCAGTCCGCATGCCGCTCGGCGAACAGCGAGGCTGCCCGTGAGCCGCTCCAGCCGTCCGGGAGCAGCTCAGCAGGCAGGACCGGGTCGATCCACGGGAAGCGCCGCCAGGCGTGGACCAACTCGATGAGCCGCGCGAGCGGATCGACAGCGGCCGGGCTGGCGAACTCCTCGATGAATTCCTCGTACCGCCGCTCGATCTGCTGCAGATCCCAGGCGGCGCGCACCATCGCGGCTAGTTCGCCGCCGGCCGTGTGCTCGGCGACGAACACCTGCGACTCGGCGAGCAATCCCGCGTCAGCGAGAACACTCGTCGCCTGCGCTGCCTGGTCTTCGGCCGGGCTGAGCCAGACGCCAGGAGCAGGGCTGCCGAAGCCTGCCCCGGCCATCCTGGTTCGCAGCAGGTGCCGGGCGGGCCGGTCAGCCTCCGGCGCCCTGGCCAGCACCAGCAGCCACTTGCCATCCCAGCTGTGCCGCACCGCCGTGAAGCCGTAGATGCGCTCAGCACCCTCGGTCAGCAGTTGTTCCGCGCTGACCGTCAGCCGCCAGCTGGTGCGGCGCCCGGACCGCCGGGCTGTCAGCCAGCCATCGGCCGCGGTGCGCATCAGAGCCTGACGGGTGGCCTTTTCCTCGATACCGAGCCGGGAAAGAACATCGATGAAGGCGGCTGTCCAGGCGGAACCGCCTGCGGGCAGAACGAATTCGCCGAGAACGGTGAATAGCAGACCACGCGCCGTTGCTGATCCCGCAGCCTGGCGCCGGGTCAGCCGCAGTGCGACGGCTCCGTCCGAGGTCATGTGGCGTCCTCCTCACCAGCCATTATGCTACGGATTCTTGACGTCTTGCCAAGTTTCTGTAGCATTAATCTTGTGACCGGGGTAGTGGAGCAGGATGCAGCGCAGGCGCATGTCGAGTTCCGGGCGGAGCCTTCGGCTTACCGGCACTGGCGGCTCAGTACCGAAGGCCCGGTGGCCACGCTGGCGATGGACGTGGCCGAGAACGGCGGGCTCGCAGCAGGCTACGAGCTGAAGCTGAACTCCTACGACCTCGGCGTGGACATCGAGCTTTACGACGCCGTGCAGCGACTGCGCTTTGAGCATCCCGAGGTCAGGGCGGTCGTCCTGACCAGCGCGAAGGACAGGGTGTTCTGCGCGGGCGCCAACATCAGGATGCTGGCAGGATCGGCGCACGAGCAGAAGGTGAACTTCTGCAAATTCACCAACGAGACGCGGAACGGCATCGAGGACGCGACCGCCGGTTCCGGCCAGGCATACCTGGCCGCGGTCAACGGCACCGCGTCCGGCGGCGGCTATGAGCTGGCGCTAGCTTGCGACTACATCATGCTGGTCGACGACCGATCATCCGCGGTGTCGCTGCCTGAGCTGCCGCTGCTGGGTGTGCTGCCTGGTACGGGCGGGCTGACCAGGCTGGTCGACAAGCGGCACGTGCGACGCGACGTCGCCGACTATTTCTGCACCAGGCCCGAAGGCATCGCGGGCCAGAAGGCTGCGGCCTGGCGCCTGGTCGACGAGGTCGTACCGCGCGCGCAGTGGCCGACGGCCGTCGCGGCGCGCGCGGCCGGCCTCGCCGCCGGGTCAGGCAGGCCAGCCGGCGTAGCCGGCATCCGGCTGAATCCGCTGGCGAAGACCCGCGACCGCGGGGCAATCAGCTACTCGCTCGTCTCCGCGCGGCTGGACCGGGACGCCGGGCTCGCGGAGATCACCGTCCTCGGCCCGGCGCAGCTGGCCCCAACGGACATATCGGGTCTGCGGGAGCAAGGCGATGCCAGCTGGCCGCTGGCCGTCACCCGCGAACTCGACGACCTCATCCTGGACCTGCGCACCAACGAGCCGGAGCTCGGCACCTGGGTCCTGCGCACTTCCGGCGACCCGGCGCTGGTACTCGGTTACGACCAGCTTCTGCTCGACAACGGCGGCGACTGGCTGGCCAACGAGATCACCCTGTACCTGAAGCGCACCCTGAAGCGGCTCGATGTCACCAGCCGGAGCCTGATCGCCCTGATCGAGCCTGGCAGCTGTTTCGCCGGGTCGCTGCTCGAGCTCGCGCTCGCCGCCGACAGGTCCTACCAGCTGGCCGGCCTCACCGAGGACAGCGCGCCGGGTGATCTGCCGGCCACCATCATGGTGGGCGGCCTGAACTCGGGTCCGCTGCCGATGGGCAACGGCCTCACCCGGCTGCAAACGCGGTTCTTCGGCGACGACCCCGGACTGAACGAGGTGCTGGCGAGCGCCGGCCAGCCGCTGACCGCCGAGGAGGCTGAGGCCCTGGGCCTGGTCACGTTCGCGCCGGACGACATTGACTGGGCCGACGAAATCAGGATCGCCATCGAGGAACGGTCAAGCTTCAGTCCCGATGCCCTCACGGGCATGGAGGCCAACTTCAGGTTCCCCGGCCCGGAGACGATGGAGACGAAGATCTTCGGCCGTCTGACGGCCTGGCAGAACTGGATCTTCAACCGGCCGAACGCGGCCGGGCCTGAGGGCGCGTTGCGCAGGTTCGGCACCGGTCAGCGCGCCGACTTCGACAGGAAGCGGGTCTAGCCCATGACGACAGTGTCCGGCGGCGCGAGCGCCGACTATACCGAGAAGATCCCGAACAACGTCGCCCTGCATGAGGACCGGCGGCTACAGCGCGCGCTGGAGTCCTGGCAGCCGAACTTCCTGAACTGGTGGGAGTCGATGGGCCCGACGCTGCCAACTCAGGACGTGTACCTGCGTACCGCGATCAACGTCGGCCGCGAGGGCTGGGCGCATTTCGGTCACGTCGCCATGCGGGACTACCGCTGGGGCATCTTCCTCGCCGAACGGGATCCTGGCAGGCGCATCGGCTTCGGCCAGCACCTGGGCGAGCCGGCCTGGCAGCAGGTCCCCGGCGAGTACAGGTCCGAGTTGCGGCGGCTCATCGTGATCCAGGGCGACACTGAGCCTGCGTCGGTGGAACAGCAGCGGAACCTCGGTGCCACCGCGCCCAGCCTGTATGACCTGCGCAACCTGTTCCAGGTCAACGTCGAGGAAGGCAGGCACCTGTGGGCGATGGTTTACCTGCTGCACGCCTACTTCGGCCGGGACGGCCGGGAAGAAGCAGAGGACCTGCTGCGGCGTCACTCCGGCAGCGCCGACGCACCACGGATCCTCGGCGCCTTCAACGAGGAGACGCCTGACTGGCTGTCGTTCTTCATGTTCACCTACTTCACTGACAGGGACGGCAAGTACCAGCTCGGCACGCTCAAGGAGTCGGCGTTCGATCCCTTGTCGCGGACGTGCGAGTTCATGCTCAAGGAGGAGGCGCACCACATGATGGTCGGCACCACAGGTGTCGATCGGGTGGTGGAACGCACCGCGCAGCTGATGGCCGTGCACGACACCGACGACGAAGCTGAGGTGGCGGCGCGCGGCGCTGTACCGCTGAACGTCATCCAGAAGTACCTGAACTTCCACTACAGCGTCTCGCTCGACTTGTTCGGCGGCGAGACGTCAACGAACGTGGCCAACTATTACACCGCCGGGCTCAAGGGCCGCTGGTCAGAGGACCGGCGCAAGGACGACCACAAGCTCACCGAAGACGCGATGATGGTCGATGCGCTCATCGACGCGGGGACGAGCGAGCAGAGCATCGGCCAGACCGAAGTCTCCGCGCTGGCCGGCCTCAATACCGACCTGCGCCGCGAGTACATCGCCGACTGCCACAGCGGCGTCAACCGCTGGAACAGAATCCTCAGCGAGGCCGGTCTCCCGCAGCGGCTCAAGCTGCCGCACATTGCCTTCAACCGCAAGGTAGGCGCGTTCTCCGCTATCGAAGCCAGCCCTGACGGCGATCTGCTGTCGGCGGATGAGTGGCAGCGGCGCAGCCCGGCCTGGCTGCCGACCGACGTCGACAAGACGCACGTGCGATCGCTGATGCAGCCCGTGCACGAGCGCGGCAAGATCGCCGCGTGGATCGCGCCGCCGCGCAACGGCATCAACGGCAAGCCCTTCGACTACGAGTACGTGCACCTGGCTTAGCCCAGCACGCTGGCGCGGCGCCCGCGGCCGGTCGTCATGGCCGGGACCGGCGCTGCGATCATTGCCGGATGCCGCTGTTTGCCTTTGAAGGCCGGGAGCCGACCATCAGCCCGTCGGCCTGGATCGCGCCGACCGCCACGCTAGTCGGCGATGTGCGAGTCGAGGACGAGGCCTCAGTCTGGTACGGCGCCGTCCTGCGCGCTGATTTCGGGCCGATCATCGTCCGGCGCGGTGCCAACGTCCAGGACGGCTCGGTTCTGCACGGCGGCGCCGACCCGGTCACCGAGATCGGCGAAGGCGCGACTGTCGGCCATTTGTGCGTGGTGCACGGCGCCGTCATAGGCGCCGAGGCGCTGATCGGCAACGGATCGACCGTGCTTGACGGCGCCGTCATCGGCAGCAGGGCCCTTGTCGCGGCCGGGCTGCACGGTACCGCCGGGAATGACGATCCCGGCGGGGATGATGGCCGTCGGCACACCCGCCAGGATCGTGCGCGAGGTCAGCGGCGGCGCGAAAGATTGGGTCGACGGCAATCCTGAGACCTACCGTGCCCTTGCCCGACGGCATGCCGCCGGCGTGCGGCCGGCCTGATCGCAGTCCGCCGGAGCGGCGGAGTGCCATCCGCGCGCCCGCCTTATTTCGCAGGCACCAGGGCTTATTTCGCAGTTCTCGCGCCCTATTTCGCAGCCTCGCACTCCAGGACCGGGAAGACTTGGCCAATTAAGGCTGCATTCGCGATCTTAATGGTCAATCTGCTCGCCTGCGGCAAACGCGCACCGTACCCTAGACGAGCAACTGAAAGGCGGCAGGAGTGACAGCCAATCGGCACACGACTGCACGGGGGATTGATGGCCGACAGCCGGCCGAAAGGAGAAGGAATGACGGACTCGTCCGCTGCCGCCTACGCCGACCCAGGGCAACTGGCGCCTGCTGCCCGACTGGAGCCCAATGCCATCGGCGTGGCGCAGGACACCATCATCGGGATGGCGTCGTCCGCGCCAGCCGCGTCGATCGGGCTGACGCTCGCGCCACTGGTACTCGTTGCCGCCTACGGCAGCGGGCCGATTATCCTCCTCACCGCTATTCCCATGCTGATCATCGCGAACGCCTACCGGCGGCTGAACATGTGGAACGCCAACTGCGGCGCTTCCTTTGAGTGGGTCGGGCGGGCGATCAATCCCTACCTCGGCTTCATGACCGGATGGCTCATGATCGCCGCCTACATCATCGCGACAGTCAGCGGCGTCGAGGTACTCGGGCCCTCGGTGCTGCAGGTCTTCGGCTCGAACTCAACGAGCACCTGGGCCAACATCGCCGTCGGTACCACGGTCGGCCTGGTCATGCTCGTGATCGCCATCATCGGCATCAAGATCACGGCCCGGACGCAGGTCGGCATGGCCATCGTCGAATACGGCATCCTGATCGGCTTCGCCATCTGGGGCCTGGTCGCGGTGCTCGGCCATCACCACGGCACCTTCCCGGCGACGAGCGGCTGGCTGAACCCGAGCGGCATCGGCGGCCACGGCAGCATGGCAGCCGGATTCCTTGCCGCCGTGTTCATGTTCACCGGCTGGGATGGCACCGTATACGTCAACGAGGAAGTTAAGCACCGCCGGGTCAACCCGGGCCGGGCCGCGATCCTGGCGGTGGCATTGCTCGCCGTCATCTACACCTTCTGCACCGTCGGGTTGCAGGGCGCCGTGTCGCCCAAAGCCCTGCAAGCCAACTCGACCTCGGTGCTCGTCTATATCGCCCAGTCACTGGGCGGTGGGAACTGGGCGAAGGTGATGGCACTGGCGCTGGCTCTGTCGGTCATTGCGACCACCGGAACCGGCATCGTGCTGACAGCGCGGATGGTGTACGGAATGGCGAGCTACCGGGTGCTGCCCGAGTTCCTCAGCAACATTTCCAGGCGCTATTCCACGCCAGTTGCGGCCAGCATCCTGGTCGGCGTCCTGATCGTGGGGCTGACCTGGGTGTACCTGCTCACAACCTCGGTGCAGAACGCGTTCAACGACGTGGTCGACGTGACCGGCCTGCTGTTCGCGGTCTTCTATGTGCTCACGGCGCTTGCCACGATGGTGTACTACCGGCGCCGGGTCTTCGGCAATCTCCGGGACGGCATCATCCTCGGTGTGCTGCCGGTGGCCGCGGCCGCGTTCCTGGTCTGGATGGTGGTCAAGTCGCTCAAGGTGGCCTCGAGTTCTGAAATCTGGTCATTGATCGGCGTCGTTCTTGTCGGGCTGCTGCTCATGCTGATCGCGCGCTTCGGACTTCAGTCCTCGTTCTTCCAGATCCGCAGGGAGAGCGACGGCGGCAAGCACGCGGCCAGTGGCTCGGTGGCTGCTAGCTAGCTCGGTCGGCTGCGCTTTTCGACCCACAGCGCGCCCCGGATCACCGCAGCGTCGGCGATCCGGGGCGCGTCAGCGTGCGGCGCCAGGCGACCGCGCCTCCCAGCCTGTCCACAGCGGCCGGTACCCCTGCTGGCTCCAGAAGGGCGCAGACAGCGGATTCACCTGGGCGTAGTGCAAGAGCGTTACCGGAACGTGGTGATCCGCGGTCTCGGCCGACAGCCGGGCCGCCATGGCGGCACCGACTCCGCTAGCCCGCTCGCCGGACTGAACTCCCATGAGCAGCAGATAGGCGACAGGGTCAGGCCTGATCATCGGGGCGATCCAGCGGGCTAGCTCGGGCCGCTCGGCGGCCAGCATGCCGATCGCCGCCCCGTCCCGCTCAGCCAGCCACACCCACGGCTGCGGATCCGCTAGCAGCTTCCCTGCCTCCTGCCGCAGCGCTCCGGCAGTCGAGGCACGTTCGGTCACCCCGCCGAAATGCGCGTCGAACCTGATGACTTCCAGCCCTAGCCGTACGACAGCGTCCAGGTCGTCCGGTGCTGCCCGCCTGACGATGACGCCCGGCGGCGAGGCACCGGCGGCGGCCACGCGCCCGGCATCGCGCCGCGCGGCGATCACTGCCAGCGGGCTGAATCCGTGCCGCAGCAAAGGTGCCACGCCGCCGACGTCGCGGCTTGGCCAGTGGATCACGGCGGCGGTATCCGCGGCCGCGGCCGCCGGCAAGCTGGCCAGGTGCCGCCGCCATCGCCGCAGCAGGATGTCGACCGCGCCTGCCACGTCGGTTCCGCCCACCTGGATCGTCAGCTCGAACCTGCTGGCAGCTCCCCAGGTAAGATCCAGCGAGTCAGGTTCGCCTACCCAGTGCTCGCACGAGCCCGCCGCCTGCACGCCGCCGCCAGGCCCGGTGACGGTGAACCGCGTGCCACAGCCGGGCGGCAACGGCTTCGGATCAGGCAGCATCGGGTCGATCCGGTGCCAGCGCCTCGCGACCTCGGCAGCCAGCCCGTCGTCGGCTGAAGCCGTCAGCGCGTCGCGAGCCGGAGCCGCATCGCCAGACTGGCTAGCCAAAGACATCACTCCAGGGATCGCCGCTGCTGAGTTAGTGACCGACGATGACCGCGAGGTCTGCCCGTGCAGACTGCGTCAGCGCATCCGTTGGCGACAAAACTCGCTCGCCGCGGACAACCACGTCCTTGAACACGGCGGTCGCATCACTCAGCCGGCCGACCGCGTAATACGCGCGCCCGAGCACGAGGGCAGCCGACAGGGTCTCCGGATGGTCAGGGCCGAGGATCTTCTCCGTCCCCGCCCGTACCTGCTCGGACAACTGAACGGCCAGCGCCATCCGGCCCGCCTGCTGGTAGGCGGCGGCCAGCTCGCCGGTTGCGCGCAAGGTGTCAGGGTGCTCGCGGCCCTGGCTGCGCTGCCGGTCCGACACGACCTTCTTGTACTGGGAGAACGCATCCTTCGTCTTGCCCGCGGCGAGGTAAGTTTCGGCGAGTACCTGCCGGGACGCCATCGTGTCCGAGTGCGCCGAGCCAAGAGCGCGCTCGCGCTCGTCCAGCGCCATCCGGTAGAGGCGGATCGCCTCATCGAGCTGGCCGGCCGCCCGGTCAGCCGGCTGCCACCTCGGTTCTGATCGCGATGCATTCAGGATGGCCGGGGCCGTAAGCACGATCACAGTCGGCGAGCGCCGCGCCGAGCACCCGGATAGCGTCCTCGAACAGCCCGGCCACGACGAGCACCCGCCCGAGGCTCACCCTGGCCGCCAGCGTGCGCGGGTGATCGGGACCGAAGGCCCTCGCCCAGTCGGACATCATCCGCTGGTGCCAGGACACCGCCTCGTGCGCGCGCCCGGCCGCTACGTAGGCACTGGCCAGCCGCTCGACCAGGATCAGTGCATCCGGGTGACCTGGACCGATCACCTGATCAGCGATGCTCATGAGCCCGGTCCAGTAGTCCACGGCCGGTCCGGACAACCGAGCGTCGTCTATGCTCCGGCCGGCCCGCAAGAGCACCGGATGACAGCCGCGGGACCACAGTGTTGCTCCTGCCGCCCGCTGAAGGGCCGCCGCGCTGGCCTGCAGAGTCTGCCCCAGCCAGGTACCGCGGTCGTTCTCGGGCCAGGCCTCCAGCAAAGCGGCCGCCGCCGCGAGCGACGCAGCGTGCTGCATATCCGCCGGGGTGGCCGCGCGGATAGCGCGCTGCAAGATGGTGTTCATCCTGACCACGGGCAGGTCACCACTGCGGTCGACGGTGATCAGGCCAGCTTGCTCGAGCACGGTGAGAGCGAGCCTGGCCCGGTCGACCGGCTGCCCGGCAGCGCCCCGCTCGCCAGCAGCGCGGTCTGCCGCGCCGCGCTCAGCCGCGCGGCGCTGCGACGCGTCCTGCTCACCGGCGATGTAGCGCGTTGCGGCCGGCGTGCTGAACACGGGCAACGGAATGGCATGCCCGTCCAGCAGGGCCGCCATCGCCAGGCAGGACTGAGCAGCCCCGCCAGGCAGTGGCTGATCGCATTGGTCAACGGCCAGCGTCCAGGTCACCGCGGCCGCGAACGGCGGCGCCGCAGCGGGCGGCGTCAGCACCGTCGCCCTTCGGTAGTAATGCTGCCGGTAGTCGGCGCAGGTGATCCAGGAGCTGCCGATTGTCGCGCTGGCCTGCATGAGCGCGATCGGCTGGCAGTCGAGATCCTCGAGCAGGTCGATCGCGCCCCGGCGCTGATCCGGATCAGCCGACAGCCGGCCGACCAGGTAGCTCATTGCTTCGCGCCGGCTGAAGGGCCCGATCTCCAGCACCTTGGCGTCGCGCGGGCCGGTCATCGCCGAGGAGTTGGGGGCCGTCACGACCACCTGACCGGTAGGCCCTTCCGGCCAGCGCCCGGCCAGGACGTCAGGATCGCTGAGGTCGTCCAGCACGAGCAGCCAGCTGCGGTCGGTCTGGGCCAGCCAGGCGAGGAAACTGGACGCGACGGTCTCCGCGTCACCGGCCGACCGGGTCCCTGTCACCACCGCAGCCGCGTTGACGTAGCCAGAAAGGACCGACCCGACATTACTGGCGTCAATCCAGACGAGCAGATCGACGGCACCCGCGCGCCATTGCGATTCGGCGAAGAACGCGGCAAGCTGCGTCTTGCCGCAGCAGCGCAGCCAGTCCTGCGACGATCCGGCGCCCATCCGGCGGGAGCGCGGGGCCAGCACGATCGTGCTGTTGCGGCCGAGCGCCAGCTTGAGGTCGGGCCCGGTCTCGGGTCGCGTACTGAACCGGTCGGCCAGCGGCGGCACCGCGCCTGCGCGGACCGGCCATTGCGCCGAAGCCTGCAAGGAGGCCACAACTGGGCGGAGCGCCTGGCTGTCCGCGCCCGTCATCTCGCTCATTTGCACCCAGGAACCGCCAACGGAACTCGCCAACCCCATTGTTACCCGCCAGAGGTTGCTACGGTACGCCAAAAGGCCCGGCAAAGGCGGTTGATTGGCACCTTAAATCCCACGCTGAGGCCTGCTGACGCGCATCCGCCGACCTTCATTTTCGCACCTCGGCATTAATGCAGTTCATGCCTGTGCCGCCCGCCGTTCATCGGCACGACCACGAGGTCGGCTACAGATGGCTAGGTGCCACTTTCTGCACGCCGTCGACCGGGCGTGGTTATGACGCGCCACCGCGGCCGCTGGACCGGAGTAACGCTAGCCGCCGTAGCCATGCTGCTCGCCGCGATCCCGGCGGTCGCGGCGGCGGCGAGCCCCGCGGCGATCGCCATCATCGGCGTGAGCAGCCCGCAAGCTGAGTCCGGCCTGCTCAGCATCCAGGCCGCGGCGCCGAGCGCGATCACCAGCCTGAGCGCCTACATTTACGCGGGGACGACCCTCGAGCTGACCCTGCCGTCCGCCGACTTCGTCCAGACCTCGGGCGCCGATGCCACGGCCGGCACCTGGACCCTGACCTCGCCGATCACACAGTCACAGCTCGGCCTCGGCACGTACACCGTCCTGGTGTTCGCGAGCGACTCCGGCGGCGACAGCGTCGCTGATGTTGCCGGGACATTTTTCTTCGGTCTGCTGCCGTCCGTCACGCTCTTCGCGAGCAACACCACGCTCAGCTACTTCCAGCAGACCGTCGAGCTTAGCGGGACGGTCACCGCCTACTATCCGGACGGCTCGGATCAGGCGATGCCCGGTCAGACCGTCACGGTCTCCGGCCCGGCGGGCCACTGGACCACCACGACCGACGCCAGCGGCGGCTACTTCCTCAGCGTGCAGCCCGACGTCGCCAGCGGCCTCGGCAATCTGACCGCGGCGGTAGCCGGCAGTCCGACGATGCAGGCCGCGGTGTCCCCGGCCGTGACCCTGGTCGCGCAGCCGGACCCGGTGCAGGTGACGGTTGCGCTGAGTACGTCAAAGGCGGACTTCGGACAGCCGGTGACGCTGTCGGGGACCGCGCTGGTGCAGTCGGCCGGACTGTGGATCCCGTTCGCTGACTCGGCCGTCAACGTGTCAGGCAGCCGGATATCGGGCCAGAGCGCACCGGTGATCAGGGCAACCACCGATGACAGCGGCGCGTTCTCGGTCACGCTGCCGGCCGGCCCCACGACCACGTGGTACGCCGATCCGGCACCGGATGGTTACCTGGCCCCCAGCTACCCGGCGGCCGCGTCGGACCTGCCGAATTCGGCACCGCTGACCGTGGTGCTGCCTACGGCGCTGACCGGCGTCACGGTGAACTACACCCCCGCCGGGCAGCTCGCCGTGGCCGGCTGCCTGGGCCTTGCCCCGGCTGCGTCGTCGTTCGGGGTCGCGGGACCGGCCGCCTCTGACCTGGAATTGCAGTACTCGCGCACAGGCTCGGGCTGGACCAACCTCAGCGACTTGACGGCCGCCAGGGCCGGGCCTTGCGGCGGAGCAAACGCGGCCGGTGCGGCCTTCAGCGACACGGTCAAGCCACCCGCGCTGACCGGCTACTACCGGGTCACCTACGCCGGCCAGCCGCAGTTCGAGCCGTCGGTGACGGCCTCGCACCATGCCGCGACGGTACCGACCAGATTCAGCGGCTTCAGCATCAGCCGTGCCTCCGGTCATGGCCGCGTCACTGCCAGCGGCAAGCTGGAACAGAAGGCACCCGGCTGGAAGGGACTCGGCGGAGCGCCGGTTACCCTCTACATCGAGCTGAAGGGCTCCGGCTTGTTCTTGTTCAAGAAGCTGCACGTCTCCGCGTCCGGCACCTTCAGGTTCACCTTCGCCGACTCGGCCCGAGCGCACTGGGTCATCGGCTACGCCGGTGACACCGCCCACCTGGCCAGCAAGTCGCGCATTGTCTACTTCGCGGGCGCCGGTTCAGCGGCGAGCACCGGGCGACTGGCCGAGCGGCTGGCCCGCTAACTTCCGAACGGGACGTTCTGGCCGCTGACAATGCCGACAACTCCGGCGGCGGTGACCCGGAAGCTGTCGATGGTCAGGCCAAGCGGCAGTTTCGGGATCTGCAGGGTGACGTTCTGAATCGCGCCGAGAAGATCGGACGGCAGTCCGCTGGAGTTGGAGACAAGACTGATATTCAGCCGGTCTCCGCTCAGCCTCGTGACCCGCCAGACGGCGGTGCCCGAGACGACCAGCAGGTTGAGGCTCATCTTGACCCGATCAGGCCCGGCCGCGCTGAGGTTCATTCCGGCGCCGTTCAGCAGCGAGCCCAGCGGGCCGATCTTCGCCGCCAGCGTGTTGCCGAGCGAGGCGAAGCTGATCAGCGCGGTGCCGTGCAACGTACCGATCGTGCCGCTGGAGAACGCATAGGAGTTCAGCTTGATCCCGGCCGCGGTGGCGCTGAAGCTGGTGATCGTGACCGGTCCGGCAACCTGGCCGGTGTCGCTGATCGTGACGTGCTGAAAGCTCTTGCTCGCCACCTG
>CAVYDE010000003.1:0-157415 GCA_963767215.1 uncultured Actinomycetota bacterium | reverse complement strand
GTTACAAGGTCATCGAAGCTGCGAACGGCGACGAAGCAGTGACGGTTCTAACCCACCAAGACACCGTGATCGACCTTGTGTTCACCGACATTGAAATGCCGGGTGCTCTTGACGGCTTCGGACTGGCAAAATGGGTGCGCGAACACCGACCGGGCCTCGATGTGATCCTTAGCGGGCACATTGCGCCGCACAGTTGAGACCGCGAAGAAGCTTTGTGAAAGAAGGCCCGATAGCAAAGCCCTATGACGCACAAGTCGTTGATAATCACATTCGGCGGTTGCTCGGTACGCGAAAGGCCGCAAAGCCTTCCGACATGTAATGCAGGATAGCGCCGACAGGCAGGGCGGGGCGGCGGGTTCGATGAGCATGGCGTTCCAGACGTTCATACACCGCGCGCCAGATCTAACGCGCCGTCGCCCCTTCAGGTCCTTTTTTGAAGTCGGTGGTGGGGTTGATTTCGAAATCGGCTCGGAAAGGGGCCCCATCAGTCCCGCTGCGAACTCGTGCGCGTCGCGCTTCGGTCACTCAGTGCTGCTGCAACGGATGATCATCGGCTTCTTTTTTCCCCAGGATTTCGCTGCTGTCGAAGCGCTCATCCCCGACCTCCAGCCACGCGCCGAAGGCTTTGGGTACGCGTAAGTCCTCAACGGCAAAACGGAGCGCCTCAGCCCGCAGTCGCGAAACGGCGATACTTGGTGCGGCTACCCTTCGGGGGTTTAGAGAGGAACAGTTCAGCAGGAGGTTGAGTTGAAGGGCGACCTGCTTCTGGCTGGGGCAACCACGCGGAGTGATGATGCATGAATAATGACGACCAGTTCGTGCTCCTTCGCTAGACGTTCCGTGAAACTTGTTGAGCCGTTCTTGAAGCCAAACTGGAGGATTCGCCTTTGGCGGCAGCAGCCGGCGACCGGACCCCGCCCCAAGTGGCGTCGCGGCTGAGGTAGTTCACCAACTGGCCGATGTTGTATTTGTGGCCGCTCACTGTACCCTCCGTTTACAGCGCTTCACCCTGTCCCTTGCTTACTCTAGCCGCGTTGCGGTCAAGGAAGTACGGTAGTGCCAAGGGCACCCGTTTGAGAAACTCGAGGCCGCATAGGGAGAACTATTGCTGCGGTTGCTCTTTCAGACGTTCCAAGAGCACAGCCAGTTCAGGCGGCAATTCCTCTAGCGGTTCGTTCCTGGCCCTTAACCCCGAGCGATTGCGATCTGCATTGCTCTCAAAAGCAGGCTCGGGTTAACGGCCTGCTCACTCGTCTCCTCTTCATGTCCGCGCGCCATTCGGGTTTCCCCCTTTGGGGGGCAATCGACGGACGCAAGTTCTTGTTCCGAGAGAACTTTGGAACATACCGGAGGGCAGCGTTGCGGAGTTGATGCGCCCAGCCTCACGCTCCTTTCGGGGCCGGTCTAGTACCCAAGGTTTTCCCAGCGCTTCACAACGCCCGCTGAGTCATAGCGAGCGTCGAGGGTTTACTCGGTTTTTTGGAAGGCGGGGATGGCCCGGGAAACCCTAGGTTTCTCGCGGAGGAAGGACCCATTTTCAGTGGCGACTTGTGATCGGCAGCGCCCCCCCCCCGCCTAGATCACTTCCCGGTCGTACCCTAAAGCGGCTAGTCCTGCTTTTCGTAGCCGAGCCGGATCGCGCTCGCCCTTCATTGCCGCCTTGATAATCCGCTTGGCTATGACCTCCTGGACCACGACGGGCTGTCCGGTGTCGCGTAGGCCCTTGCACGCCGCGTCGAAAGCCTCGCCGATGAGGCGGGTGGCTTCGTCGTCGAAATCGGATTTGTTGCGTACGAACTGCAGAACTGTCGTCATGTGAACCCCCGTCTGTCCGTCTTCAAATGGTTTGGGACAATCTGAGCTGTTTAGGGACGGAGGCTCTGGCTCGTTTGGGTTAGAGTTTAGGCGGCTTTCAACTGATGTTGCAATCGTCGCAGTTTGATGGTGTCGCTTTTGATCCTTTCTCGTTCCAGAAGGATGGTCTGGCCTCTGCCGAAGTAGACGTCGGCCGGTGTCAGGTTCTGTAGGCTTTCATGGTAACGCCTGTGATTGTAGTGCTCGACGAAGCGCGCGATCTGGGCTTCGAGATCACCGGGCAGATAATAGTTCTCGAGCAGAATGCGGTTCTTGAGCGTCTGGTGCCAGCGCTCGATCTTGCCCTGGGTCTGCGGATGGCACGGGGCGCCGCGAACATGCGCGATGCCACGGTCCTTTAGCCATTCCGCAAGATCGCTCGAGATGTAGCTCGATCCATTATCGCTGAGCAGTCGTGGTTTGTGCACGACCTTGGCGCTGTCGCAGCCTGAGGCCACCAACGCCAGCTCAAGTGTTTCGGTGACATCGTCGGCACGCATCGTCGTGCACAGCTTCCAGGCGATGATGTAACGCGAGTAGTCATCGAGGATGGTGGAGAGGTAGTACCAGCCCCAGCCGATGACCTTGAGATAGGTGAAGTCGGTCTGCCAGAGCTGGTTGGGCGCCGTCGTCTTGTCCCTGAACTCGTCGGCGGCCTTGATGACGATGAAGGCTGGGCTGCCGATCAGGTCATGAGCCTTCAGTAGCCGATAAACCGATGATTCCGAGACGTAATAGCTGTTGGTGTCGGTGAACTCTCGGGACTGTCAGGAATTCTGTGTGTGAGGCCATAATGATGGAAGGCAAAGGAGCATCATATGGCTATCGAGAAAGACCTGCTGGACCAACTTTTAGCTGGGCGTGATCCGAAGGACGTGTTCAACAAGGATGGGCTGGTTGACGAACTGAAGAAGGCGCTATCGGAGCGGATTCTGAACGCTGAGATTGACGAGCATCTGGACGGCGACGGCGGCGAAGCCAAAGGCAATCACCGCAACGGTTATTCGAAGAAGTCGGTTCTGACTGGCACTTCGAAGATGACATTGTCGGTGCCGCGCGATCGGGCTGGGACCTTCGATCCGAAACTAATTGCCAAATACCAGCGCCGGTTTCCGGACTTTGACGAGAAGATCATCTCGATGTACGCCCGCGGCATGACGGTCCGGGAAATCCGCGGCCACCTCGAGGAACTCTACGGCATTGATGTCTCGCCCGACCTGATCTCGGCGGTCACCGATGCGGTGCTGGACGAGGTTGCGGAATGGCAGAACCGGCCGCTCGATATCTGCTACCCACTGGTGTTTTTCGATGCCATTCGGGTCAAGGTCCGCGACGAGGGCTTCGTGCGCAACAAGGCGATCTACATCGCGCTTGGCATCCTGCCGGACGGCACTAAGGAGATCCTCGGCATTTGGATCGAGCAGACCGAGGGTGCCAAGTTCTGGCTGCGCGTGATGAACGAACTAAAGAACCGCGGCGCCCAGGACATTCTGATCGCGGTCGTCGATGGCCTGAAGGGCTTTCCTGAAGCCATCAATGCGGTTTTCCCGCAGACGGTCATTCAGACCTGCATCGTTCACCTGATCCGCCATTCCATGGATTTTGCCGCTTGGAAGGATCGCAAGAACGTCGCGCAGGCGCTTCGGGCCGTCTATCGCGCGGCCGACGCCAAGATCGGCCAGGCCGCCCTCGATGCCTTCGCACAAAGTCCGTGGGGCGAGAAGTATCCAGCGATCGCGCAGAGCTGGCGCCGCAACTGGGATCTTGTCATTCCGTTCTTCGCGTTCCCCGAAGGCGTGCGCAAAATTATCTACACAACGAACGCCATCGAGGCGTTGAACTCCAAGCTGCGCCGGGCCATCAGAACCAGAGGTCATTTCCCATCTGACGACGCCGCGGCCAAGCTGCTATATTTGGTCTTAAATCATGCGGCTGCGGACTGGAAACGGCCGCCGCGCGAGTGGTTCGAGGCGAAGACGCAGTTCGCCGTTATGTTCAAAGAGCGCTTCGTGCTCGCATGACGGAAAACCGCCTCACACACAAAAATTCCGATAGTCCCGCGCTTGGGCTGAGCTCCGGCTGCTCAAACGCCATCATGACAACGCGCTGCCGGATGTCGTCGGGAATGCGGTTCCAGACCCGATCGGGCTTCGGCGCCTTGTCTTCGAGGGCTTCAGGCCCACCAGATCGGAACCGGTCATACCAGCGATAGAATGTCGATGGCTTGATCCCGAGCATCTGCAGCGTTCGCCGAGCCGGCAGATGCGATTGCTCGACGAGGCCGATGATCTCAAGCTTCTCAGATGCGGGGAGCCTCATGTTTGGTCTCCCCCATCCCCGATCATGCTTTTTTTGAGCAGCCGCAATTCGAGTGCCTGCTCGGCGACAACCTCCTTCAAGTCCTGCGCCTCGCGCCTGAGCTGCTTGACCTCATCGGTCGTCGCGGCCCGCGCCGTGTCGCCGGCGAGCCGGCGCTTGCCGGCCTCCAGGAACTCCTTCGACCAAGAGTAATACATGCTCTCGGCGATGCCTTCGCGCCGGCAAAGCTCGGCGATTGATGTCTCGCCGCGCAGGCCATCGAGCACAATGCGGATCTTCTCTTCAGCCGCGTGGTGCTTCCGGGTTGCCCGCCGGATGTTGCGGACAAGCGTCTCGGACGACGCCGGGGTGGAGTTGGATTTCTGTCTCATCTTCGCTCCTTGAGGGCTACGATGAGCCAGAAATCCTCCGTTCCTCAAGCCATCAGTTTTGTCTCACAAGCGCTGAAGCGGGACACTCTAGTGTAAAAGCTTGCTGGCCTTACCATAATCAAGGTACGCTCGTCTCACGGCGCCCACCAAAACAACTTCCGGGTTAGCCTTCCTGGACATGCGTGCGTAAAGGCTATCGAAGTCCCACTCATCGATGAGGTCATATTCTTCGAGGATGGATAACGCGTCCCATTCGTCAATAACCCCGATGAACACTTCGAACAAATCGACATCGAGCTCCCTTCCTAAAGGCGTAGTTTGCCAGGTGTCCGACGAAATGCGCTCCAGCAAGCCCATTTTTATAAGCTTTTGGTTTACGGCATAGACCGTTTCCCGACCTGCAAGCCACTGACGACAGGTGAACAGCCGGTGCCACGCCATCGCCTCAAGTTCGGCGACGATTTCTGCTTTAGTCAGTTCTGACATCTTTCAAGTTTTCCATTTTTGCGCGCACGAGCCAAGGGATCTCATGAGCGACGGTGCCTACGATGTGAGTTGGGGGGTGATTTTGATCGAGCAGCGCTGTGCGGAGGGACAAGTGGTTTGTTGGCACTTGTTTGATGGAGGATCACCGCAGTCGTCGGACAATCGGTGATCCTCCAGCTTGCATCAGCGGCGGCTCGAGGTGTTTAAAGATCAGTGGCCGAAAAGTCGTCTGCGAGCTGCTGCTGGCTGGTCGATTGCACGACTTCTTGTTCACTCATTTCTTCGACGATCGCTTTGATGAGTTCGGCGATTGCCAGAAGCGAACGGCGGTAGTTGCATTCAGATCTACTGTGTTCAGTTTCCATGATCGATTTTATCGGTGTGATAGGGATAAGGTCTGCTAAAGACCTGCGTGGCGACCGCCCACACCGTGCTGGTAGGGTGGCCGAGCAGTGATATTTGGTTTTTTTCACCTGGCGTAGCCGTGGCGGGAGCGAGCGACACGCACAGCTGTGTCCAGTAGTGCTTGGGTCAGTGTAGGATCATTAAGTTTTTGCGCTTCCTCGTCGAGTAGCCCCTCTGGCATAATAAACGTGGTCGACTTTCTCCCGTCTGGAAATAACATTTCAGCCAATTGCCCCGCGGCAAGCAGTCGGCTGACTGCCCTCGAAAGCTTGTCGCTCTCCAGTGGCATATCAGCCTCGCCTTGCCGCAATGGACCTGTTTCCTTGGGTGGGCCAAGGCTACGGATCACTGGCCCTGGCTCGCCCAGCGCATTGAAGGACTTGTAGAGGATCTCGCCGACTGGCGCATAAGCTGTTTCGATTGTCATGTCCGTTTTGTCCTTTTTCATGGGTTGTAGGGGCCGAGGCATAGATGCCTTCGCCTCATTTTGAATTAAGCGGTTCACTCGTTTACTGGATGATCGGCTTGATGAGTTCGGCGATTGCCAGCAGTGATTGGCGTAGTTTTTTGGGGTGATGTGTTCAATTTCCAAGTTGGGTTTGGTTGGCGTGATGGCAGGTGGGTCTGTTGAAGAGCCGTTAGGGCGTGTCGCGCGGCTTCGTGTAGTCAACTGACAGCCGCCGCGCGGCGTCCGTGAGCCCGACCCGATCTGTGGGCCTTTGGCACGGCTCATTGGCGTTTGTCTCCGGAGCACTGAAGGGCGCTCGCGGTAGACAAAGCGCTTGGCGCCGCAGTCACGGGCAGGCAGCGGACTCGGAGGGCAACGTACTGCGGTCTCGACTGTGGAGTGTCATTGGTGTTCGCTCCACTCGGTTTGGGGGACACGTAGGTGTTCGATAGCCGCACGGAGGGCCTTTGCTGGGCTAGAGCAGCCTTGGGGTTTCGATGAGCCGGGAAGAGCGTCGAAAGCACCTGCGGGCATGGCAAGCCCGTTACAGGCGCATCAGGCCGGCCCTCGCTTGTTTATGTTGGGATGATCTTTGGGTTTGTATGAGTCGAACGGCTGAATGCCGAAAAAATGCAGTGGCGTTCAGTACGAAGCAAATTCCTGTATTCCTTCTTTGCACGTCAGGGTGATATTTGGGTTCTGTAGGGCGCATCAGGACTTATGGCCCAAAATGCCCCTTTGGAACAGACAAATATTTTGGGGCCACAAAGCGGTTCGCTCGACGCACTGAAGTCATACGGCCCTTGCGTCGTTTTAGCGGGCGGATGCCTTCCGCCCCGCCGTCGCGGGGCTCGCTGGACATCAAGAATGTTCTGGACGCAGAGTTTGCGTTCGCCTGAGCGTTCACAGAGCGCGTTCGGACTAGGTCCGGGGTCTCCCCAAAAAGGGTCTCTACAAATAGAGCAGCTATTGAAAGCGGAGTACGCGTTCGCTTGATCTCGTCGGCGCTGTGCGCCGTCAGCCAAGGCCGTTGCGGGTCCGGTGAGGCATTGCAACGAGCGCAGCGGCGTAGCTTGTCGCTGGATACGCGAGGGAGCTAGGCGCGCGATCTATCGTCGTCATCGCCGAAAGCCTTGCCGTGAACAGGTTCACAAGGTGGAAATGCTGCCAACACCTGACACAGGTACGGGGTCATACCTATCCTTGTCCTCCGTAATCTCTTCGGCGGCTGAAGCTTGCATAGGGAAGCCCGTGTTTGGGCAGCTGTAGACAAAGGTTGCCATGGCGCCAACAACACTATCCGCGGTGATGCCGCTTTTATCTGTGTCAATCCGCGAAGCTTGGTTTAAGGCTCTTTGCGTCAAGCCCGTTGGTCCGTGCCAGCGCGGTCAAGCCGATTTCCGCTTCGGCGCTAAAAGCAGACTTCGTTAATGCCGAGCAGGTTGCGGCCATAGGCCAAGAAGAGACTTCGGGTGCCCTACTGATTGAGCGTGCGCCCGACCCGGAAACTGATGATGCTGTCCTGGTCGCCGGTTGCAGCACGGCTACGATTAGCAGAGCGGACCTCGTCAGCAAAGCTGGCCCAGGAACCGCCGCGGAGGCGATGGCGGCTGCAATCGCCAGTCATCCACGCCGATCCATCGACCGGTGCACCCCTGTAATCCTCGTGTAGGCAGTCCTCTACCCACTCCCAGACATTGCCAACCATGTCATAGAGACCGAATTTGTTTGGCGCGAAGGAGCCGACCGGAGCGGCTTGTGCGAGGTCCCACCGGCTTCCGCAGCCAGCGCAATTGGCATGATTGTTACCGATGTCGTCTCCCCAGGGATAGGCCGTCCGCGTGTCAGCGCGCGCCGCATACTCGTACTCCGCTTCAGTGAGCAACCGGTAGGTTTTGCCGGTGATCTTAGAGAGCCACGTCACGTAACGTTGCGCATTGTCCCAACTCACGTTGATCACCGGTTGGCGACCGCGTCCCCAGCCATGGTCGTCGACATGCGGGATGCAATCACCATGAGCCGCACAAGCGTCCCACTCGGCGAAAGTCACCACGAACTTGGATGCGGCAAACGGCTTTTCGATTGTAACATTATGCTGCGGTGCTTCGGTCAGCTGGTGGCCCGGTTCGGCTTGCGGCGATC
Organism: uncultured Actinomycetota bacterium; assembly: GCA_963767215.1. Lineage (GTDB taxonomy): Bacteria > Actinomycetota > Actinomycetes > Streptosporangiales > Streptosporangiaceae > JAJYUU01. The sequence continues at coordinate 149,390 of CAVYDE010000003.1, read as the reverse complement.
CCATAGTGAATGACCCGGCAGGGATGACGACCATCTCTGGGCAGTCCGCACAGTCTTTGAAAGATGATTGTCCAGGCTTAAGCGGCTGCTCGCCCGCTCCTGCGGGAATGTCAAAAAGCGAGGCAACCGAGAGCGTCAGTATTAGTCCCAAAAGTGGCTTCATGAATTTCTCGGGCGCGGCGATCTAGGCGCGGGCGTTTCGTGAGGCTGGCGAAGCATGACGCGCCGTTGTGCAGTTCATCCCGTGTGCTTCGGCGCGCTCATGAACGCCAGATAACTATTTGTCGGCACCAACAACGTTTCGGGTAGCATCCAAAACCAGCGCGTTAGTGTGGCTCACGCAATAATCTATCAAATTGTTCTCTCCTACGGAAAGGGGGTCGATGAGCGTCTTGCCACGCGTGCCATTCACGTAGCCGTTCAGCCAGATGGCGAGGCTTCTTGAGTTGGTCAGTTGACCGGCGAGAAACTCATTACACGTGATTTTTGTAATATCTATTGTTACTTGCGCTTGCACTGATTGCAGCCCGACCAACGCTAACCCCGGACCGAGCATGATGAGCCATGGTCTCATTGTAGTGCCCCGTTCTTTACGCATGTTTCAACGAGAACGCCGCTCCAATAAGCCTGCCAGCGCAGGCGGTTTTAGGCAACATCTTGAAAATCGCTGCGCCCCTCGTGCACCAGACAGTGCAACGAGCGCAAGTGAGGCAGCTCAGTCAGACTGCGCTTTCGGGCTGGTTAGGTCGCAATCGGCTCAATTCGTACGTTGCTAATCTCGAACGCGAGGCTGGGGACTGGCGTCGAAATGGTCGGACAAGCTCGTTAGGAGCTGATCCACCGTGTAAGGCTTCTCAAGAACGGCAGACCCTGGAACGAACAATGCCTTCATGTCATCTGTCACGGACAGCCCGGTCGAGTACACCACCTTAAGGCGGGGCTTCAGTTCAACGGCTCGTTTCGCCAATTCCAGTACCGGCCTGCATGTCCCCGTTCAGAATGATGTCAACGAAAAGGGCGTCAACGGCTTCCGATCCAGTGAGAATGGCGAGAGCCTCGTCAGCGGTGGCTGCTGAAAGCGTCTTGTGGCCCTGTTCCTCAAGAAATGACTGCGCCAGCGTCAGAATTTGTTCTTGATCCTCGACAATCAAGACAGTCGCCATGCCAAGTCCCGCAGCAGCAACGCGCCGATGAAAGCCCCGAGCTTGTCTGGAATTGGTACGTGGTTATTGAGCCAATGCCAATAGAACGCCCTTAAAAACGGGCAGGCGGCTCACCAATATCGGGCGACTTGCCGCTGTCGAGTTTCACAGCCTCCGACTGATAGTCTTCAGCCATCTTCCAAAGGATGGTGGCCCCGGTTTCCCGTAGGGAATACCTTCGCCCCACAAACTCAGCAGCCGTCAGTAGCGCTTGTGCTTGCCAGTCGGCTCAAGGACACGGCCGGTTCGTGGGTTGACCCAATGTAACCGCGAGCACGCGATACACTTCACCGATTGATACGCCTCTGGATCGTCAGCAACAGGTGGATCATCGGTCCATCCCTGCACTTTCTGTCCAGTGTTGGGGCAGCGGTAGATGAACGTGGTCATGATGTGCGGCTAACATGGCTTTTCGTGACAACGCTTGAACTGACGGAACTGATGCTCCCGTAGGCTCTTGTTGTCCGAACGGTTAGGGTGCAATGAACGGCACTGAAGAAAGCAAGGGTCCTCAGCGTGGCAACTAACGCGCTACGTGTTGTTCGGGCAAATTGCTATCGTCGAGCTTACGTCATGCCGCCCATCCGCTTCGGTGCAGGCGGATAGCAAAGCGAGGACCGCGAAGATCAGCAGGGGGAGAACCGCAAATATGGAAAACCACGAGACACGCCGGAAGATCATTCGCCAATGGGCATCGCTTCCGAAGGACAAGCGGCAGACAGCAGAGCAGGCAGCAGAGTTTGCGAAGAAGGCGATCGAGCAGAACCAACTTCAGGCCAACCGGCGTGACCCGTACCAGAGGGTGATGGGCTGGCTATTGCCACGCACCGGCAGGTAAGACCGGGTCGTGGTCTAGTGATAGTGGCGCGGCCGTCTCGCGGCGCGGGGCATCACTGAGGAAAATAAACCACCATGCATTTCTTGAAATTGTCGCGTGCCACTGCGTCGGTCGCAAGGCAGCGCATATATTTTTTGGCTGATTTCTCTACATCGGATGCCAAGCTGCGCACGCTTACAAAGGCCCTGTGGTTATACTGCACAGGCCATGGGGTAGCGGCCCCTAGTATCTGCTTCGGGGCACTTTGGGCCACTATTTGAATAGGCGGTCTTGGCCCACTCGCCCGCACGGTCCACGTGATCAGACGTCCCCCCTGGCCGCCAAACGTATTTTGTTTTGATTGGGTGTCAAAGACTCTCGATCACCGCTAAGTTCCTGGCCAAGGAGCCGGGCGCGGAGATGTCGCTAGGCAGCGAGAAGATGGTGTTCAAGTACTCAGACTCGTTCGCCGCAGCCAACGCGCTGGAGGGCTACGAGCGGCTGATCCTGGACGCGATGATCGGCGACCAGGCCCTGTTCACCACCGCTGACGGCATCAACAGGCTCTGGGAGATCTCGGAGCCGCTGCTGACCAGCCCGCCGCCGGTCGAGCCGTACGCGCGCGGCTCGTGGGGCCCGGCCTCGGTCAACAAGCTCATCGCGCCGTTCCACTGGCATCTGCCGAACGCCGGCTGAGGCCCCAGGCCGGCTAGAGCACGACACACAACCACCGGCCAAGCCAGGAACGTGGCCGTTCACCAGGAGGCACGCATGACGCTCGGGTACGACCAGCCGCTGTACGTACTGGCCTTCGATCATCGCGGCTCGTTCGAGCAGGATTTGTTCGGTGCGTCCGAGCCGGTACCGGCAGAGGTCAGGGACGGCATCATCGCGGTGAAGGAGATCATTTTCGACGCGCACGCGGCCGCGGTCGCGGGCGGCGCGCCCGCGCGGGCATGCGCGGTCCTGGTCGACGAGGAATTCGGCACCGGCGTGGCCCGGCGGGCGAAGGCAGCAGGCGCTCCGCTGGCCATGCCGGCTGAGCGGTCTGGCCAGGAGGAGTTCGAGTTCCAGTACGGCGATGACTTCGGCGCGCACATCGAGGCGTTCGATCCCGACTTCACCAAGGTGCTGGTGCGCTATAACCCCGACGGCGACGCCGAGCTGAACCGGCGCCAGACCGGGCGGCTGGCCACGCTCAGTCGCTGGCTGCGGGACCACGACCGCAAGTTCCTCTTCGAACTGCTGGTGCCGGCGACGGCGGCCCAGCTGGCCAGCTTCGGCGGCGGCCAGCGCGAGTACGACAGCAAGCTGCGGCCCGACCTGGTCGTCGCGACGATCGCGGCGCTGCAGGCGGGCGGCGTCGAGCCGGACATCTGGAAGATCGAGGGCCTGGAGACCGCGGCCGATTGCCGGGCGGTGGTGGCGCAGGCGCGGGCCGATGGCCGGGCCGGGGTCACCTGCATCGTGCTCGGCCGCGGAGCGGACGAGCCGCAGGTGATCGAATGGGTGAAGACCGGCGCCGCGGTGGACGGGTTCGATGGCTTCGCCGTCGGCCGGACGCTCTGGGAGCAAGCGCTCAAGGACTACCTGGCGCACAAGGCCGACCGGGAGGAAACAGTGGCCGCGATCGCGAGCCGGTACACCGACGTCATCGGAGCCTACGCGGCCACGGCTGCGGCGGCCGGCAAGACGGGCCCGGCGGAGGCTGCCCGGTGAGCGCGCCCGCGGTGAAACTGATGCTGGCCGATGTCGACGGCACCCTCGTCACCCAGGACAAGATCCTGACCAAGCGCGCCATCGAGGCGGTGCGTAAGCTGCACGAGGCCGGCGTAATCTTCGCGGTCACCAGTGGCCGTCCGCCGCGCGGCATGGCCATGCTGACGGACCCGCTGGACCTGCAGACGCCGATCGCCGCCTTCAACGGCGGCCTGATCGTCGACAGGGACATGAAGACCATCGAGCAGCGCGTCCTGCCGGAAGAACTGGTGCTGCCGGTCGCCGACATGATGACCTCGTTCAAGCTCGACGTCTGGCTCTACAGCGGCGCCGACTGGTACGTGCCGAAGAAGGAGGGGCCGCACGTCGACCGCGAGGCCTGGACGGTCAAGTTCGAGCCCAAGATCATGAAGAACGGGCTGACCGGGCTGACCGGCAGCGTGGCCAAGCTGGTCGGCGTCAGCGACGACACCGACGCGGTCGCTAAGGCGGCTGAGGCGGTGCACGACAAGTTCGGCGATCACGTGACCGCGGCCGCCTCGCAGCCGTACTACCTCGACGTCACCCACCCGCAGGCCAACAAGGGCGCGGTCGCTAAGTACCTGGCCGCGAAGTACAGCCTCAAGCCGGAGGAGATCGCCACCATCGGCGACCAGCCGAACGACGTGCTGATGTTCGCCCACTCCGGCCTCAGCATCGCGATGGGTAACGCCAGCCCTGAGGTCAAGCGGGCGGCCCGGCGGGTGACCACCTCGAACGAGGACGAGGGCTTCGCCGGCGCGGTCGAGAAGTTCATCCTCCGCTAACGGCGCGTGCTGAGCACGCCGGCCACGTTGCGTTGCGGCCGACCGGTGACGATGCCGTCAGCCCGGACGAAATAGGCGAGCTGGGGCAGGATGGTGCTCGGGTTACCCCGACTCGGCGCGGGCCTTGATACCCGCCAGGGTCGCGGCCATGTTGGCCTGGTGCTCGGCCAGCCGGCGGTACAGAATGCGGTGCTCCTTGTCCGGCATCTGCTCGATCAGCTCGCTGATGCCGCTCTCGCCAGGGCCCATCTGCATCCACTGCCGTATCAGCGTGCCCTCGCCGTCCGGAATGAGGCTGAACTGCCAGCGCGCGGCCGGCTGATCCGGATCACCGACGGCCCAGCCGAACAGCCGCTCCGGTTCGAACTCGCAGATCGTGGAAACTGTCTCCCAGCTACCGCGTGCCTGATGGAAATTACGGCCGCGGAACTGTGCACCCAGAGCCGCGCGGGTCGCGCCGCCGAGCCATTGGCCACCCTGGAACTCCGAGCTGAATTCGGCCGGCGTCTGGATATCGCACACGAGCGGCCAGACGGCCGACGGCGAGGCAGCTATGAGCAGTTCTGCTTCCGTTGTCGGGCAGTCCGCGTACCTGAGCTCCGCCTCTTCCACGGTTGACATGGTACGCCGGGCGACGGCACGCGCCAGGCCCGACAATGAGGCATGCACGTCGGCATCGCGGCACACGTCAGCTCCCGGCAAGACGCCGAATTCGTCCGTGACGCGGAGCGAATCGGCGTCACCTCTGCCTGGGTGGCTGAGGCCTGGGGACAGGACGCGTTCACTCCCCTCGCCTACCTCGCGGCGCAAACCGAGCAGATCATGCTGGGCACGGCCATCGCCCAGCTCGGCGCGCGCACCCCGGCGATGCTGGCGATGTCAGCCATGTCACTGCAACATTTGTCCGGCGGCAGGTTCCTGCTCGGCATCGGCACCAGCGGCCCGCAGGTGATGGAGGGCTGGCACGGAGTCAGGTTCGAGGCGCCGCTGGCGGCGACGCGCGAGACGATCAGCATCGTCCGGCAGATCGCCGGTGGTGAGCGGCTGCGGCACGACGGCCGGGTCTACCAGTTGCCGCTGCCCGTGAGCCAGGGCCGGGCCATCCGCTCGATGCTGGCGCCAGCAAAGGTACCGGTCTACGTCGCGTCGCTCGGGCCGCGCAACCTGGAACTGACCGGCGAGCTAGCGGACGGCTGGATCGGCAACACCTTCATGCCCGAGCACGCAGAAGTGTTCCTCGACCGGCTGCTGGCCGGTGCCAGCCGGGCCGGACGCTCGCTTGCCGAGCTGGATCTGGTCATTCCCGTCTCGGTTGAGTTCACCGAGTTCCCCGAAGAGGCAGCCAGACGGCACGCGCGCGGCTATGCCTTCACCATCGGCGCCATGGGCTCGAAGGATCAGAACTTCTACAATGCCGCGTTCGCCCGGCAGGGCTTCGGCGACGACGTGGCGGCGGTACAGGAACTCTGGCTGGCCGGTCGGCGCGACGAGGCGGCCGACCGGGTGCCGGTCGAGCTGGGCATGCAGACCAACCTGATCGGCACGCCCGCGATGATCACCGAGCGGCTGCGCAGGTACCGTGACGCCGGGGTTACCACGCTGCAGGCCAAGCTCAGCGGCGATGCGCCCGGCAGGCTGGACACCCTCGCCCAGCTGGTGCCGCTGGTCGCCGCGGTGACCGGCGAGAGCCAGACCTGAACACGGCAGCGACGCCGGAACGTACTCGGACTGACACACTGAGTAATTGCCGCGCACCCGATTTCCTGTTCACCGCGGCTCCCGTCGCTCAGGCCACACAGCTTGCCGTGAACCGGGGCCTTGCGTCATGCGTCGTATATTTGCGGACCGACCGCGTCGTCGTCTTCTGATCTTTATTAGAACTGTGTATTAGAATTAGCTCATAGCCGCAGGCAGGAGGCTCGCGATGAGTGCGGTGCCGGTCGTGGCGATGGGTCAGGCAAGGCCGCCGCAGGCCTTCGACTCACCGGTAGCATGGTCTTGCGTCCCGGCAACGGGACGGCGCCAAGAAAGCACGCAATTGATGCACGCCGTCACCGCGACTGTTACCCGGCCTCGGCGCGTGGAGGAGGCCGGGAGACTGTGACCAAGCAGGTCCAGCAACTCGATCGTGTCATCATCAGGTTCGCCGGCGACTCGGGCGACGGCATGCAGCTCGCCGGGGACAGATTCACCCAGGAAACTGCCACGTTCGGCAACGACCTTTCCACGCTGCCGAACTTCCCCGCCGAGATTCGAGCCCCGGCCGGCACCCTGCCCGGCGTCTCCAGCTTCCAGCTGCATTTCGCCGATCACGACATCCTGACTCCTGGCGACGCCCCCGACGTACTGGTGGCGATGAACCCTGCTGCGCTGAAGGCCAACATCGATGACGTGCCGCGCGGCGCCGACATCATCGCCAACACCGACGAGTTCTCCAAACGGAACCTGGCCAAGGTCGGTTACCTGTCCAACCCGCTAGAAGACGGCTCGCTGGAGGCTTACCGGCTGCACGCCATCCCTATCACCTCGGTGACCGTCAAGGCGCTCGAGGGCTTTGACATCTCCCGCAAGGACGCGGAACGGGCCAAGAACATGTTCTCCCTGGGCCTGCTGTCCTGGCTGTACAGCCGGCCGATCGAAGGCACCTTCAAGTACCTGGACCAGAGGTTCGCCAGCCTGCCGGATATCCTGGCCGCCAACAGGGCAGCCTTGCAGGCTGGCTGGAACTACGGCGAGACGACCGAGGCCTTCTCTGTCCAGTACGAGATTAAGCCGGCCGCCCTCACTCCCGGCACCTACCGCAACATCACCGGGAACACCGCCCTGGCATACGGGCTTGTGGCGGCGTCACGCCGGTCCGGCCTGCCGCTGTTCCTCGGCTCCTATCCGATCACGCCGGCCTCCGACGTGCTGCACGAGCTGTCCAAGCTGAAGCGGTTCGGCGTGCGCACCATGCAGGCTGAAGACGAGATCAGCGGCGTCGGCGCCGCCTTGGGCGCGTCGTTCGGCGGCGGGCTCGGCGTGACCACCACCTCCGGCCCTGGCATGTGCCTGAAGGCAGAGACCGTCGGCCTGGCCGTCTCGGTCGAACTCCCGCTGATCGTCTGCGATATCCAGCGGGCTGGCCCGTCAACCGGCATGCCGACCAAGACCGAGCAGGCAGACTTGCTGATGGCGATGTACGGCCGCAATGGCGAGTCGCCAGTGGCGATCGTCGCGCCGTCCACCCCGGCGGACTGCTTCGACACCGCGCTGGAGGCGGTCAGGATCGCGGTGAAGTACCGCACTCCGGTGATCATCTTGTCCGACGGCTACCTGGCCAACGGATCAGAACCGTGGCGGATCCCGAGCGTCGACACGCTCCCGAAGCTGCGGGACGAATTCAAGTTCGCAAGCGGGAACGTGGCCGTCGACGGCTCAGCCGGCCCGCCGTTCCTGCCCTTCCAGCGTGACCCGCAGACGCTCGCGCGGCCCTGGGCAGTCCCCGGCACGCCCGGACTTGAGCACCGGATCGGCGGCATCGAGAAGGCCGACGTCTCCGGCACGATCTCCTACGACCCCGACAACCACGACAAGATGGTGCGGCTGCGGCAGGCCAAAATCGACGGTATCGCCGCGGACATCCCGCCGGTCACCGTCGACGACCCGGACGGCAGCGCGCGGGTGCTGGTGCTCGGCTGGGGCTCCACCTACGGCTCGATCGGCGCGGCAGTGCGCCGGGTCCGGCTGGCCGGCGGTGCGGTGGCGCAGGCCCACCTGCGGCACCTGTCGCCGTTCCCTGCCAATCTGGGCGAGGTGCTGCGGTCCTATGACAAGGTCCTGCTCCCCGAGATAAACCTCGGCCAGCTGGCGCTGCTGCTGCGCAGTCGCTACCTGGTCGACGTGGTCTCCTATAACCGGGTCCGCGGCCTGCCGTTCCGTGCTGCCGAGCTGGCCGATGTCATCCAGGATGTGATCGCCAATGTCTGACTCTGAGTTCCCTGAGCCGCAGCACCGCTTCGCCTCGCTGACCCTGGTCCCGAAGGCCGACGACAAGCTGACGACCAAGGACTTCAAGTCCGACCAGGAAGTGCGCTGGTGTCCTGGCTGCGGCGATTACGCCATCCTGGCCGCGTTCCAGGCGTTCCTGCCCGAGCTGGAGATCCCGCGCGAGAATCTCGTGATGGTCTCGGGCATCGGCTGCTCATCCAGGCTGCCTTACTACGTGAACTCCTACGGCATGCACTCGATCCACGGCCGCGCGCCCGCGATCGCGTCCGGCCTGGCCGCCTCGCGCCCTGACCTGTCGGTCTGGGTCATCACCGGTGACGGCGACGCGCTGTCGATCGGCGGCAATCATCTTATCCACGCGCTCAGGCGGAACGTCAACATCAAGATCCTCCTGTTCAACAACCGGATCTACGGACTGACGAAGGGCCAGTACTCACCCACTTCCGAGCAGGGCAAGGTCACCAAGTCCACGCCGTTCGGCTCGCTGGACACGCCTTTCAACCCGGTCTCACTCGCGGTCGGGGCCGAGGCCAGCTTCGTGGCCCGCACTATCGACTCCGACCGCAAGCACCTGACGAGCGTGCTGCGGGCTGCGGCCGATCACCGGGGCACCGCGTTCGTGGAGATCTACCAGAACTGCCCGATCTTCAACGATGACGCGTTCCTGCCAGTGACCGAGCCTGGCGAGCGAGAGCAACGGCTGATCAGGCTCCAGCACGGCGAGCCGATCAGGTTCGGCGCCGAGGGCAGCCAGGGGCTGCGGTTCGGCAAGTACGGCTCGCTAGAGGCGGTGCCGGTCGCCGAGGCCGACCCGGACTCGCTGCTGACGCACGATCAGGCAGCCGATCCGTCGTATGCCTTTGCGCTATCCCGGCTGGACAGTTCTGACTTCGCGCACACGCCGATCGGCGTGCTCAGGCAGGTGGAGCGGCCAAGCTACGACGAGATGATGTCGGCGCAGATCGAGAGTGCCAGGCAGAAGCAGGGCGATGGCGACCTGGCCGACCTGCTGGCCGGCAGCGACACCTGGCGAGTCGGCTAGCCGCCGATGAGCGCAGGTACTGGCGGTTCTGCCACGCGGCCAGCAGCCGTGCGAGTGGACAGGTCAGGGCCGGTGACGACGGTGATCCTGGACCGGCCTGACGTGCGCAACGCGGTCGACGGGCCGACCGCCGAGGCCCTGGCTGAGGCCTTCGCCGACTTCGACGCGGACGCCGACGCTTCGGTCGCTGTGTTGTTCGGGACCGGCGGCACGTTCTGCGCCGGCGCTGACCTGAAGGCCATGGGCAGTGCCGCGGGGCAACAGGACAGACGCGGACGGAAACGGGCCGATGGGGCCTAGCCGGATGCGCCTGTCCAAGCCGGTGATCGCGGCGGTGGCCGGGCACGCGGTGGCCGGCGGCCTGGAACTGGCCCTGTGGTGTGACCTGCGGGTCGCCGAGGAAGACGCCGTGTTCGGCGTTTTCTGCCGTCGCTGGGGCGTGCCGCTCATCGACGGCGGCACGGTGCGGCTGCCGCAGGTTGTCGGGATGGGCCGCGCGCTTGACCTGATCCTGACCGGGCGCCCGGTGCCGGCCCCCGAGGCGTACCAGATGGGTTTGGTGAACCGGCTCGTGCCACCGGGCACGGCCAGGGACGCTGCTGAGCAGCTCGCCTTGCAGATCGCGGCGTTCCCGCAAGCCTGCATGCGCAGTGATCGTGCCGCCGCGCTGGAGTCGGCCTCGCTGGGCTTCGACGAGGCGATGGCTAACGAGTTCGCCCACGGTCTGGCCACGTTGCGCGATCCAGGCGTCGTCGCGGGCGTCTCCCGGTTCCGCGGCGGCGCAGGCCGCGGCGGCGCGCCCGCCTGAACTGCGCGCCTTGCCGCGACCGGGCGGGCTGGCGAGGCAGGCCCGGCCGAACTTCCCCGGCCAGGCCTGACCAACTGCCCTCAGGGAACGACCACGGCGCCGTTGGGAACGCCCGAGAACAAGATCGGTTCGCCGACCTGACCGGTGGTCAGATCTACAGGGACGAAGGCGCCGAACGAGGGCAGCGCGCCGCGGTAGATGGACGCGGGGACGTAGACGGTATCCCCGCCGGCGAAGATCCCCGCCGACGACTGCAGGTAGCCGCCGGGCAGTGCGGCCGGCCGCGGCAAGCTGGCAGAACTGAAGTTGATCACCTGGACCGTGCCTGACCGCGGCTGATACTCCTCGCCGAACTTGCTATCAGGGGAGAAGGAGAGCGACGAAAGGTACTGCGCGAAAACGCTGGGCAGCGTGATCGGCGTAAGCGCCTTGCCGGCCGCCAGGCTGACCGGGTACAGGTATCGGCCGCTGCTGAGATAGCCAGTCTCGCCATCAGGCGAGACAACGATCCCCGGAAGTTGTCCGCCGGCGCTGAACCTCGATCGGGCTGGCCGCGGTATTCGTCTCGGTGCTGATCGGGGTGACCCAGGTCTGGCTGGCCTTGGACGGCGTTGGCCGCAGCACGGTCATTGCCCACAGGGTGCTGCCGTCAGGCGCGAGCGCGACGCCGAACAGGGAGCCGCGAGTCCAGGGCACCGGGAGCTTGATCGGCGGCAGGAGGGTACCGGAGGCGAGGTCGAACTCGTCCACCTCGCCGTTGCTGCCGGCGCTGTAGGCGGTCAGGCCGCCCGGAGTGATCTGCCACAGGCCGCCGGCCTGCGTCAGCAGCCGCTGCGCACCGGTGGTGAGGTTGATCTGCACCAGCGCTGTGCCCCCGTATTTGCCGTTAGCCGGCCAGGTGCCCTGCTCTGTGGCGTAGGCGACCTTGCCGTCCGAGGCGACCTGGACATCAGAAATGTAGCTAACCGAGCTGTTGCCGGTCAGCCTGACCGGGCGGCCGCCCTTACCGGTGGCGGTGTCGATCGCCGTCACGTAGTTGACGAGCGTCTTGTTCCTGCTGCTCCAGTTGTTGCTGAACGCATAGACGGTCCTGCCGTCCGGCGCAGCGACGATGTCCTGGATGCCGTCAGCGACAGTCACTGCCGCGAGCACCTTGCCAGTGCTCAGCCGGACGGGGGTCACCGTATCGTTGCCGGTCCAGACAAAGGCGGTCCCCGCGCCGGCGGGCCTAGCGGTCGCGGCCGGCGGCGCGGCAGCCCGGCTGAAGGCCCCGGCCGCCGCCGGGATGACGGCCGCGATCAGCGCTACCGCGACGACCGTCCCGGTCGCTGCCTCGATCCTGCGGCGCTTCCGCAGGCGTACTCCGGCCCGGACCGAATCAGGCACCAGGCGCGGCGTCGGCGGCCGCTCGGCCACCGCTCCTTCGAACATCGCCCGGAGGGACGTCTCATCCATTCCTTACCTCCCGCAGCTCATCACGATCGGGTTTCGCCGAGGCTGGCCCGGCGGCGCCCGGGACTACCGGGTCAAGGAGCTCGCGCAGCTTGTCCAGCGAGCGAGCGCTCTGGCTCTTCACGTTGCCGGCGGAGCAGCCAAGCTGAGCCGCGACCTGCTCGATGCTCATGTCCTCCCAGTAGCGCAGTACGACGATGGCGCGTGCCTTAGGCGGGAGAGTGGCAAGCGCAGCTGTCAGATCCAGCCTGAGTTCGGGTGTCTGCGGCTCGGCGGCGCGCGCCGGAAGCTCGCGGGTGTCACCCCCGAGCACCTCGCCGCGCCGTTTCCTCCGGCAGTCGACGAAGTAGGTATTCAGCAGTGTGCGCTTCGCGTAGGCATGCACCGAGTCCTTGTTCCTGATGCGATGCCAGGCAGCAAAGACCTTCGCCAGGGTCGTCTGGGTCAGGTCTTCGGCGGCGTGCCAGTCCCCGCAGAGCAAAAACGCGGTGCCCATGAGGCGGGGGGCCGCCACCTCGGCGAACGAGGTGAACTCATCCTCTGTGGATGCCATGCGCCATGTGCTCCTCCGACCAGCCAGCAACGCCCGTCATCAACACTGATTCAACCCGCTCATCCGGGGTTGCAGCGACGGCGCTGTTCTTGCCGATGCGCTTCGGTGGTCCGGTGAACCGCGCGGGTCTTGCTTCCCTGCCAGACTTGAGCCATGGATGCCGGCGAGCTGGAGCGGACGTACCGCGCTGAGGCGACCGCGCTGCGGGCAACACTGGCCAGGCGGCTCGGCGATGTCGGCCTGGCCGAGGAACTGGTCCAGGATGCCTTCGTCGAGGCACTCGAGCACTGGCAAGCCGAGGGCGTGCCCCCCAACCCCGGTGGCTGGCTCACTACCACGGCGTGGCACAAGGCCATCGACCGGCAGCGCCGGGCCAGGGCAGGGCAGGAGAAGCTGGCACTGCTGGCGGTCACCGAGGACCGGTACGCCGAGTCGGGCGGAGACCCGGCCTCCGGGCAAGACGAGGACCTGCTGAGCCTGGTCTTTGCTTGCTGCCATCCGGCACTGACCGATGACTCACAGGTCGCCCTGACCCTTCGCGCGGTGTGCGGACTGACGACAGCGGAGATCGCGGCCGCGTTCCTGGTCAGTGAGCAAGCCATGGGACAACGGCTGTCGCGGGCCCGCCGGTCGTTGCGCGAGGCGGGCGTCACCGTGAGCATTCCTGACCCGGACGAGCTAGGCGGCCGGCTTGCCGCCGTGCTGGCCGTGGTGTACCTGGTCTTCAACGAGGGTTACCTGGCCAGCGCTGGCCAGGCGCCGGCCCGCCGGGACCTGGCCGCGCAGGCGGTCGGCGCTGGCCAGGCTGCTGCACCGGCTGATGCCGCGCGAGCCTGAGGTACTTGGGTTGCTGGCGCTGCTGCTGTTGCATGAGTCGCGGGCACGGGCCAGGTTTGACGGCTGGGGCCGCCTCATCCGGCTGGCCGACCAGGATCGCAGTCGCTGGGATGCCGACCTGGCGGCCGAGGCTACCGGCCTGCTCGACCGTGCGATTGCGCTACGCGAGCCGGGCCCCTACCAGATCCAGGCGGCCATCGCGGCGCTGCACTCGGCAGCGCCGGGTTACCCGGACACCGACTGGCAGCAGATCAGGCTGCTGTACGACCGGCTACAGGAACTCACGCCATCGCCGGTAGTGCGCCTTAACCGCGCCGTCGCGACCAGGTACGCCGCAGGACCCGCGGCCGCGCTGGCCGAGGTCGACGTGCTGGCCGGCCGAGCTCGCGGATTACCGGCTGCTGCACGCGGTCAGGGCCGAGCTGCTCACCGCCCTCGGCCGTAGCGCCGAGGCGAGGGCAGCAAACGAGCGAGCGCTCGCGCTGGCCGCCAACTCGGCCGAGCGCGAGCTGATCGCCCGCAGACTGTCTGGTTAGAACTCGATGACCGGCCGGAGCTCGATGGTGATCAGACCGCGATCGACGCCCGGCCAGGACTGGCTGATCTCCACGGCCTCGTCGTAGGTGTCAGTTTCCAGCACTGAGTAACCGCCGAGTACTTCCTTGGTCTCCATGAACGGGCCGTCGGTAACACCACTCGCCCTGACAGTTCTGGCCGTCTCGGCGGGCTGTAGCTGAGCGCCGAAGTCGGGCATTTTGCCAGTGCCGGCTTGCTTCTCATACCAGCCCATAACCTCTGAGCTCCAGGCCTGCTGCTCCTCGGCTGACAGCTTGCCGACCGCGTCGGTGTTCATGATCAGCATCACGTACTTCATGTGCGTGCCTCCTGCTACTAGGTCAGGCGCTGTTGGCACCCTCTCATCTAGTGCCACGAACCGGTCGCCGCGCTTTTCGACATGACGGCAGAATTTGTTTCTGCCGCCTGCTTGGCAACCGCGCGGCGGCCCCGAGCGTCATTGCTTGTGCTGATGACAATAAGGGGCCTTGATCATGCGCCTGAATACCAGGCTGGCGGTTCGTCTCACCGCACTCGCGGCAGCCGCCGCGATCGCCGCGACTGCGGTACCCGCGGCGGCCGAGCCCGCACCGCGCGCGGCCAAGATCAACACCGGCATCTGCGCGTCGGCCAAGCACCCGAAACTCGCGGCACGGATCTCCCGTGGCGTGCTCGCCGCGCTGGCCGGGCGGCCGGACTCGACGGCCGGGCTCGCGGTGTCCGACGCGGGCGAGGACCTGACCTGCGCCTACCACGCGGGCCAGCATTTCATCTCGGCCAGCGTGATCAAGGTGACGATCATCAGCGCGCTGCTGTTGAAGGAAGACAGCCCGGCCAAGCTGACCGCCCGCCAGCACGCCCTGGCCTGGCAGATGATCACCCAGTCGAATGACAACGCCGCGTCGGCGCTGTGGGCGGAGGTCGGCATGACCGCCATGCAGAGGTTCCTCGACAAAGCCGGGATGACGCACACGGTACTGAGCGACGCCTGGGGCCTGACGCTGCTGACAGCGCACGACGAGATGACCCTGCTGACGGTGCTGACCTACGCTGGCAAGGTGCTCGGCACCAGCTCGCGCCATTATGTGCTCTGGCTGATGGCCCACGTCATCGCCTCGCAGCGCTGGGGCGTGGCTGCCGGAGCGCCATCGAGCGTGACCGTGCACATCAAGAACGGCTGGCTGCCCTACCCGAACCTGAACCTGGCCGCCACTGACTGGCACGTCAACAGCATCGGCACGTTCACCGGACACGACATCAGCTACCAGATCGTGGTGCTGACGCAGCCGCACGGCCCGCAGACCGAGAGCTACGGCATCGCCACGATCCAGGCCGCGGCGCATGTCATCAACGGCGACCTGGCCAAGGTCGAAGTCCACGCAGCATGACGCAGAGCGGGCCGGCCGCTAAGTTCCCCGACTGGCGCTTCGCGCCGAACATCGGCCGGCATCCAGGCAGTTATGAGTTGGAGAACCTGGCTGTCGACCGGGCCGGCCACGTGCTCGCCGCGATGCGCGCGCTCGCACCCTGGGCCGGCGCGACCATTGCCGACCTGGGCTGCGGGGCCGGCTACTGGCTGCCCAGGTACGCGGGCGAGGCGAGCCGGGTCATCGGCATCGAGCCGGATCCTGCGCTGCGCCAGGCCGCCAGCAGGGCCGCGGCCGGGCTGCCAGGCACCGAGGTGCTGGCCGGTTCGGCTGAGCACCTGCCGGTCGCCGACTCCAGCGTCGACGTCGTGCACGCCAGGTTCGCGTACTTCTTCCCGCCCGGCACCGACGCAGGCCTGACCGAGGTACTGCGCGTGCTGCGCCCAGGCGGCACGCTGGTCGCCGTAGACAACGACTACCGGTGGGGCGAGTTTGCCCAGTTGCTCGCCGCGTCCGCGACCCGGCGGCCGGCACAGACCGCGGCGCTGGTGGACTCGTGGTGGCGGGACCGGCGAGCTACCAGGCACGAGGTCAGGTCGGAGCTGCGGTTCGCCAGCCGGGCCGACCTGGCGGCGGTGCTGCACATCGAGTTCCCGGCCAGGGTTGCTGCTGCCTGGCTACGGCGCAATCCGGCCGCCACCGGCCTCAGCTACGGCTATGTGCTGTTCCTGGTACAAGGCTGACCGCTCGGCCATGGTCTCGGGCTGCGGGTACGCCTGCGATTGCGGCGCGACCACCGGCCCGGCGCGGCGGCCCCGGCCTGCCGCCCTGGTCCAGGTCACGGCGAGCACGCCGGAGCAGGTCAAGAGCGCGCCGAGGACCTGCACCGGAGTCGGATGCTGGGCGAGCACGAAGGCGCCGAGCACCATGGTCGCCGCGGGCTGCAGTAGCAGCAGCAAGGAAGACACCGCGGCAGGGAGCAGCGGCAGCGACGACGTGATCAGCAGCCAGCCAACTGTCCCGCTCAGCACGGCAAGCAGCGCCAGCCAGCCGAGCGCCGGCCACGGAATGCTGAACTGCATGCCGCCGGTCGCAAATCCGATCAGCAACGACCCGATCGTCGCGCCGATGGTCGCATCGGCGAGCTGGCCGGCCACCTGCGGCGTGTCCCCGCCTGAGCTGCGCATGATGAGCAGGAAGGCGGCATAAGCAGCGGAGGTCCCCAGCCCGAAGCCGACTCCGGCCATCGGATGCAGCCCGGCCGCGTGGCCGCCGAAGATGCCGGAGACGAGGATGACGCCCAGCAAAACCACGGGCAGCATGCCCAGATAGCGACGGCTCGGCCGCTCGTGCAGCACCAGCCAGGCGAACACTCCGACGAAAAGGACCTGCAGGTTGCCGAGCACCGTCGCGACGCCCGCGCCGACGTCAGCGATGGCGTGATTCCACAGCACCAGGTCGATGGACAGGAACAGGCCGGCCAGCAGCGCGTAACCGCGGCTGGCAAGCCGCCTCGAACCCAGCCGCCGCTGCTCCAGCGCAGCCAGCGGGATCAGCACCAGCAGGGCAAGCGCGCACCGGTAGAAGGCTGTCGTCACCGGCCCGACGTGGGCCAGGGAGACCAGAATCGCCGACCAGGAGATGCAGGCCGCGCCGAGCGTCGCCGTCAGCATCGGGCGGCGTGTTACCCGCGTCGCGGGCGGTGATGTGCTGGTGTTGCCGGTCATGACCGTTGCGCCGTACGGTACTGACATGAGCAACAGCCTACGGGGCGGCCGCGACAGCAGTCAAAGTCACTTTGATGCTGACCAGCTGGAGGCCATGAGCGGCTGCGTGGAGCTGATCAACACGGGCCGAGCGAAGGCGGCCGACAAGCTAGTCCGCGTCGCCGACCTGCGCGACATGGCAGCCAGGTACGCGTTCGCCGGCGTTGCGGCCAGTGCCGCCGACCTGCCGCTGATCCGGGATTACCGGGCCAGGCTGGACGCGATCGTGACCTCCTGCGAGGCCGGCGACGAGACAGCGGCGATCGAGAAAATCAACTCGGTCCTGTCGCGAACCGGTGCCAGCCCGCAGATTGTCGCGCACGACGGCCGCGGGCCCCATCTGCATGTGTCCAGGCCGACGGCGCCGCTGGCCGACCGGATGGCTGCTCATTTCGCCATGGGCCTGGCCTGGCTCGTGGTGGCCGGCGAGGCGGGTCGGATCCGCAGTTGCGAGGCACCGGACTGCGGCGATGCGTTCGTCGATTTCTCCAGGAACCGCTCGCGCCGGTATTGCGACAGCCGAACCTGCGGGAACCGGCTGCATGTCGCCGCCTACCGGGCACGCAAACTTGGCGCGCAGCCGGGTTAGGCATCGCTTGCGTGCGCCGTCGACCGGCCGGCGCACTGCCCTGCCACGCGTCGCATCCGCACCATCAGGGCGGCCGACGGCACGACGCGGCCTGACACGTAGGTCGACAACCGGGACCGTGAGGTCCCGATTCTCTCGGCGAAGGCCTGCCGAGACAGCCCGGACTCGCGAACCAGAGTCCGAACCTCACTTGCCACCTCTGCGCGCTCCGAAGCCGCGGCCTCGTCGCGGGCACGGTCGATTACTCCTTCGAGAAGCTCGGTAGTACCGAAGGGGTGCAGCAGACGAACTGCTTCAAGGACTTGCTGCGCGACTGGCCCCCAGGGGTCGGCCCGAATCGCCGCCGCCAGCCGCCGCCAGTCAGGAAGGCTGCCGCGTTCGACGGACGCGAGAATGCCTTCGAATGGCCAGGTCTCCACCGGGTCATCAGGCGACGCCGACACATTGCGGAACTTGAGTGCGGTCGTCATCGCACCATCTCCACCGCCACCGCTCGGCAGACCGCTGCCACGTTCTTCCATTCGGTCCAGCGGGCGTCGATTCCCCGGTACCTGGCCAGTTGCTGCATCGTCCTGGTGTCCGCAGGACGAGGATCGGCAAGCTGCCTGGCGAGCTGGGTCGCCAGGCCTGATTCAGAACCGCGCTGGTCAGAGTAGTAGTCGTCAATATGTCCGAGCACCTCCGCCGCATGTGCGATGCCGTATCGATCGGACAAGGCCGCGACATCGAGATAATCCCGAACCTGATTACGTCGCACGATGAGGAAGCCCTTGATGCGGAGGATCTCGTCGGGAGTCGGAACACGGAGAACCTGACCTGACGGCAACGCCACTTCCGTCACTTCCAGGGGCACGCTCCTGATGAGTTGCCGTACACCGGACTCGATATCGCCCAGTTCCCCGAGAATGATCTTGCCTGCGGTGACTCTGTTGGTTACCCAGCCGTCGGTCTGCTCGATTGCGTCGAGGACGGCATCGAAGCGTGATCCTAGATCCGCCAGCACGTGGTCGTGGTCATGAGAGGAGCGATGGCTGGCCCAGAGCGCGGCCGCAGAACCACCTACCAATACCGCGTCAGGAACTACCTGCTGTAGCCTCGCCGCCGATTCCAGCACACGAAGCAGGTCAGGCCGCTCCAGGCCGGGCGCAACTGTGCTGATCTGGTCCGCCGCTGCGGCCTCCTCCTCCTGGTGCGCCTTCGCCATGCATCAAGGGTATCAGATATGATACATCCACCCCTATCCTGAACCACCAGCGGCCTTTCGGCCGTGCTCCTACGATCTCTATCCTGTCGGTATGTCGGAGTCGGCGCAGACCCCCGTGGACAAGTTCCACGACTTCATCTGCAGGTGTTCCGACGAGGGCAGCCAGCGAGCTGACGCGATAATGGCAGAGGTCAGGCAGCGGCTACCGCAGCCCGAATCGATCACAGACGCCAATTTTGTCGGCCGGGTGTGGGACGGGACCTTCAAGACCTCGATCCACTGTGACCAGGTCGAGGACGGAATCGCAGCGACATGGAAGACCTTCGCCGACCGGGACCATTCGCGGCCGGCAGCGGAGCCTGGGCCGCAATAGCTGGCTACTCATCGTGCTCCTGGTGGGAGGAGGATTCGCGGTCTTTCTCGGGCTTGGGGCGCGTCTCGGCGCACGGTCGGCGCGGCGGAAGGCCAGTGATACAGGAGGATGGCCTGATGGAGGACTACCCGCCGCTCGTGGCGCGGGCGCGCGCCCTGGCCAAAAAGGTCGGTTTCCCGCTGACGCGGGATGAGGCGCGGCATGCCGGGCCATCGGCGTCCTTGCCCGGCGTAGGCCGCTTCCTTGCCATGCTGGCAGCTGGGTGCGTCGGCGGCGTTATCGGCGAAGCTGGCACCGCGATGGGCATGGGCGCAGCCTGGATCGCCAGCGGTATGCCCGGCGACTGCAGTCTCATCACGGTCGAGATCGATCAGGAGCGCGCCACGCTGGCCCGCGAACTGCTGGGTGAGGATCCGCGGGTGGAGGTGGTCACCGGCGACGCAGTCAGCGTCCTTTCCACTAGAGGGCCCTTCGACCTGCTGTTCTCCGATGGCGGCGGACCCGATCATTCCTGGCAGGTCGACATACTGCGCATCGGCGGGCGAGTCGTCTGCGACGACATCACTCCGCGGCAGGTGCTGCCCCCGGACTCGCCGTTCCTGGCCGACGACCCCAAGCGCCGGGCTTTCTTCACCGACCCCCGGCTCGTCTCGGTGGAGGTGGTTCTTCCCGACCTGCAGAACTCACTGCTGGTCGGAACAAGAATTCGGCAACGGGCACACTAAGACGCCAGCGGGCGACCGACTTGAGTGTCGGCCGCCCGGCGCCAGCATCAGTTCTGCGGCGTGACACTCTGAACCGGGCCGCTCGCTGTGACAACGCCGATCGGGCACGAGACACCGGTCCCGTGGTCGGGGCAGTATCCGTACGGGTTCTTCCCCTCGCTGAGGTACTGCTGGTGGTAGTCCTCGGCGAAGTAGAACTCGGTCGCCGGGACGATCTCGGTGCTGATCTGGCCGTAGCCGGCCTCGGTCAGCCGCAGCTGGTAGGCGGCCAGCGACTCCTCTGCTTCGGCCTGCTGCTCGGCAGACTGATAGAAGACGGCTGACCGGTACTGGGTCCCTACGTCGTTGCCCTGCCGCATGCCCTGCGTCGGGTTGTGCGACTCCCAGAACACTTTCAGGAGCTGGCCGTAGCTGACCCTGTCCGGGTCGAAAACGACCCGGACCGCCTCGGCATGACCGGTGCGGCCGCTGCAGACTTCCTCGTATGTCGGGTTAGGGGTGAATCCGCCCTCGTAGCCGGCCGCCGTCGAGACGACGCCCGGTGTCTGCCAGAACATCTTCTCCGCACCCCAGAAGCAGCCAAGGGCGAACTCGGCCACCTGCGTGCCCGCCGGATACGGCGGCCGGAGCGGGCCGTCCAGCACGGTGTGCCGGTCCGGCACCGGCATGACAGCCGACCGGCCTGGCAGCGCGTCCTCCGCGGTGACTAGCTGCGTCTTGCGGAATCCGAAAATACTCACAGATCCTCCTCGCTTTGCGCAGGCAACAACCACAACCTCCGGCGCGGTGTTCCGCCTGCCATCCGCGGGCTGAGGGTGAGCCGCGGAGGGGTGAGAAACCGGCCGGCCCCTGGATGCCCGATCTGCTTCGTGCTGGGCTACCCAGTCCGCTCGGCAACGAACTCACAGAGCGCTTCGAAAGCCGCACGGGCAGGCACGTCGGGCAGTTCCAGGATCTCCGCCCTGGCCTGATCCGCCCAGCGGCGGGTGTCGGCCTTGGCGATCTCCATCGCCGGGTGGGACCGGAGCAGGCTGAGCGCCTCGGCGTGCAGGTCGGGATCCGACAACTCGGGCATGCTGAGCAACTCGACAAGTCGCTCGTCGCCCGGCCCGGCAGAACGCAGTGCATGCAGCATCGGCAGCGTCCGCACGCCTTCACGCAGGTCGGTACCCGGCGTCTTCCCTGACTGGTCGGACTCGCTGGCCACATCCAGGAGATCGTCAGAAAGCTGGAACGCGACGCCGAGCGCCGCGCACGCCGGGGTGATCCTGGCGATGACGCTGGCCGGGGCACCGGAGAACATCGCGCCGAACCGGCCGGACGTCGCGATCAGCGAGGCCGTCTTCTCGGTCACCACCCGCAGGTAGTGCTCCAGCGGGTCGTCGCCCGGCCGGCAGCCGACAGTCTCGGCGATCTGGCCGGTCACCAGCCGCCCGAAAGTCTCGGCCTGGATCTGGATTGCCTCGGGCCCGAGGTCGGCGAGAATCGATGATGCCCTGGCGAACAGGAAATCGCCGGTCAGGATCGCGACCGTATTGCCCCACCTGACGTTGGCGCTCTCGCTGCCGCGCCGGACATCGGCCTCATCCATCACATCGTCGTGATAAAGCGTGGCAAGATGCGTCAGTTCGACCGCCACCGCGGCTTGCACGACGCGGGGGTCCCTGGGGTCGCCGAACTGCGCTGCCAGCAGCACCAGGGTCGGCCGGAACCTCTTGCCGCCCGCTTCCGTCAGGTGCCCTGAGGCTTCGGTGAGAACGTCATGCTGCGCCCGGGCGGCAGCCCGCAGGCCGTCCTCAACCAAGGCAAGGCCGTCTACCACGTCGGAGGCGAGCGTGGCATCGGCAAGTTCCATCGGAACGGCGGCAATCACTGCGGTCCCCTCATGTGGCCCGCGCCATCCGGCGGGCCAGTCAGTAGCTGAGGCTATCCTCCAGCCGTCCCCACGATAAGCGCAGAGCAGGGTAGGAGGCGGCCTGCGGTTCCTGCTTAGCGCACGAAAAGCTGACTGGCTGCATGATTGGCGAGGCTGAGCAGCGGCTGAGGAATCACGCCAAGCACAACCGTCGCAGCAGCACCGATGGCCAGCGCCAGGCCCGTGTAGGCACTCGGCTTGACCACGACGGGACCCTCCGCGGCGGGCTCGCTGAAGAACATCAGCACGATCACGCGGACGTACGGGAATGCCAGGATCGCGCTGCTGATCACGCCGATGACCACTAGCGGCAGCGCGCCGCCCTGGATCGCCGCCCTGAACACCGCGAACTTGCCGGTAAAGCCGCTCGTCAGCGGGATGCCGGCGAATGCGATGAGGAACAGCGCGAACACGCCTGCGACGAGCGGGGAACGCTTCCCGAGGCCAGCCCAG
Organism: uncultured Actinomycetota bacterium; assembly: GCA_963767215.1. Taxonomy (GTDB): domain Bacteria; phylum Actinomycetota; class Actinomycetes; order Streptosporangiales; family Streptosporangiaceae; genus JAJYUU01. The sequence goes on along the minus strand of CAVYDE010000003.1, from coordinate 127,217 downwards.
CTGGACATGTGCGCGGCCTCGCCGCCCCGGTCCCGAACGAGCGTGACGACACCGAAGGCTCCGATCGTGGCGAAGCCGTAGGCAGCCAGGTAGAAGAGGCTGCCCGACAGGCCTGCAATATTCGCGGCGATCACGCCGGTCAGGATGTAGCCGGCCTGGGCGATCGAGGAATAGGCAAGCAGTCGCTTCATATCGGTCTGAGTGATCGCGATGATGGAGCCGACCAGCATGGTGACGATCGCGACCGCCCACATGGCCGGGCGCCAGTCCCAGGTGAGCTGGCCGAACGCGACGTAGAACACCCGCAGCAGCGCGCCGAAGGCCGACACCAGCGTGCAGGACGCCATCAGCGCGGTGATCGGCGTCGGCGAGCCCTGATAGACGTCGGGCTTCCAGGCCTGGAACGGTACGGCACCGATCTTGAAGAGCAGGCCGACGCCGAGCAGCGCGATGCCTGCGTACAACAATGTCGCCGACGCAGTGCCCGACTGTGCCGCGGTGGCGATCGCGCCCAGCTGCACTGAGCCGGAGTAGCCGTAGAGCATGGCCACGCCGAACAGGAAGATAGCCGAGGAGAACGCGCCGAGCAGGAAGTACTTCATCGCGGCTTCCTGCGACAGTAGCCGTCGCCGCCGGGCAAGCCCGCACAGCAGGTACAGCGGCAGCGACAGCACTTCCAGCGCGATGAACATGGTCAGCAGGTCGTTGGCCGCCGGGAACAGCAGCATGCCGCCGATGGCGAACAACGTGAGCGGGTACACCTCGGTATGCGACAACCCCGCGAGCAGGCCCTCCCGCTCCTCGGCGCTGCCCGGCACCGCGGCTGCCTGTGGCGTGAACGAGGTGACCTCGTGTGACGATTCGGCGATCAACAGCACGCTGATGAACGCCAGGATCAAGATCGTGGCCTGGATGAACAGCGTAGGCCGGTCCACGCCGACGGTCCCGACCGCGGCGACCGCCCCGACCTTGCCGCCGGCGAAGATCGAGTTCTTGGCGGCCAGCACGATGGTCAGCACGAAGGCGCCGGCCAGGCTGCCCAGTGTCAGCGCGATATGCATCGGCCGCCGGAGCTCCCTGGCGGCAAACGCCTCGATCAGCACGCCGACCAGGGCCGCGGCGAAGACGAGCAGCATCGGGGAGAGCAGGCTCCACTCGATGTGCGGCGCGACGATAGTTGGCGCGGCGGCCGCGACGGTTCCGGTCACGCCGAGCTCCCTTGCTTGTGAGTTAGCTTCTTGTGTGACCTGGCGTGCCGGGATGCCGGTGCGTGGCCGATCGCGAGCGAGTGGACCGTCAGGTTGTGCGCGTGCACCACGCTGGTCGTGCTCGCCGGGGCGATCGCCGGGGCGGGGTGCGGCGGGACAGGATCGGTGCTGTTGGTGCCGACCAGCGTGCTGTTCACAGCCGGGTTGATGATGTCGAGTACCGGCTTGGGGTAGACGCCCAGGGCGATGATCAGCGCGATCAGCGGGCCGACTGCCCAGAGCTCGCGCGCCCGGAGGTCGGTCATCCCCGCCACCTGCTCGCGCACCGGGCCGGTCATCGTCCGCTGGTACATCCACAGGATGTAGATAGCGGCCAGGATGATGCCCAGTGTCGCCAGCACCGCAGCGGCCTGGTACCTGGTGAACGTGCCGACCAGGACCAGGAACTCGCTGACGAAGGTGGACAGGCCAGGCAATGCCAGCCCGGCCAGGCCGGCGACGAGGAAGAGCCCGGCCAGCACCGGCGCCACCTTCTGCACGCCGCCGTAGTCCGAGATCAGGTGCGAGCCACGGCGGGAGACCATGAAGCCGGCGAGGATGAACAGTGCGCCAGTGGCGAACCCGTGGTTGACCATATACAAGGTCGCGCCGGTCTGGCCCTGGCTGGTCATGGCGAAGATGCCGAGTGTGATCAGGCCCATGTGGGAGACCGAGGTGTAGGCGATTAGCCGCTTCATGTCGGCCTGGCCGATCGCGACGATCGCGCCATACAAGATTCCGATGACCGCAAGCACGATGATCACCGGAGTGAAGAAGTGCGAAGCGGATGGGAAAAGCTCAAGGCAGTACCGCAGCATGCCGAAGGTGCCGACCTTGTCCAGGACGCCGACCAGGAGAACGGCTGCGCCTGGCTGGGCCGAGGTAGCAGCATCAGGCAGCCAGGTGTGGAAGGGCCAGAGCGGTGCCTTGATCGCGAACGCGACGAAGAAGCCGAGGAACAGCCACTTCTGCGAGGTCGGGCTCAGCACCACGTGCGTCAGCTGGCTGAACAAGAAGGTGCCCTGGTGGCCGCCCTGCGTCGAATAGACATAGAGGGCGATCACCGCGACCAGCATGAGCAGGCCGCCGAGCAAGCTGTAGAGCAGGAACTTGACCGCCGCGTACTGCCGCTGGCCGACGCCGAAGCTGCCGATCATGAAATACATCGGGACCAGCATGGCCTCGAAGAACACATAAAACAGGAACAGGTCGGTGGCGGCAAAAACGCCGATCATCATCGTCTCGAGCACCAGCATCATCGCGAAGTACGACTTCGCGCTGCGCACTCGCGGCGCCCTTCCGGCCGTCGCGGCGGGCGGCGTCGCCTGGCCGCGCTCCGCGTCGGACTGACCCTCGCGCGCCGCGGCAGCGCCGGCCGCCGCGAAGCCGGCCTCTCCGGTACCGTCCTCGACGTCGTTCCACGAGGCCAGCACCACGACCGGCATCAAGATGACCGACATCACGATGAGCACCAGCGCGATGCCGTCGACGCCGACCGCGTAGTGCACGCCGAACTGCGGGATCCACTGGTAGACCTGCTGGAACTGGAAGCGCGGGCCGCCAGGCTTGAACCTGACCGCCATCACGATCGTCACGGCGAGGGTCGCCAGCGAGAACACCAGCGCGATCCGCTTCACCAGCAGGTCGCGGGCACGCCGGTCGGCGAGGCTGCCGGGGGCCGACCTGCCGGGCGTCAGCCCGATCACGATCGCGCCAACCAGCGGGATTGCGCCCGCTACCGTCAGCCAGGGGAAATTGCTCATCAGTTCTGCAGCCTCACCGGATTAGAGCCTCACCAGCAGCAGCGCGCCGACCAGCAGCACGGCTCCTACCAGCATGGACAGCGCATACGAGCGGACGAAGCCCGTCTGCAGCCTGCGCATCCGGCCTGACGTCCCGCCGAACGTGGCAGCGACGGTGTTGACCAGGCCGTCCACGCCGCGGTTGTCGAAAAACACCGACAGCCTGGTCACCCACTGGCCAGGCCGCATCAGCAGTCCCTCATTGACGGCGTCGCCGTACAAGTCCTTGCGAGCCGCCACCGTCACCGGGTTGCCGGCGGGCGCTGCGACCGGAATCTCGCGCCGCCCGTAGAGCGCCCAGGCGATAGCCGCGCCGACGACTACCAGAACAAGCGCCGCGATCCCGTACTTCGACCAGATCCCGTGCGATACCGGCGGGCTGCCCACGAGCGGACCGAGGAAGTTCACCAGCCGGTTGTCGATGATCAGGAAACCGCCCGCGCAGACCGAGCCGACGGCCAGGACGATCATCGGCGCGGTCATCACCAGCGGCGCCTCGTGCGGGTGCACTCTGTCATCCCAGCGCCTGGCTCCGGCGAAGGTCATGTACATCACCCTGGTCATGTAGAACGCGGTGATGCCGGCCCCGATCAGGGCCGCCGAGCCCAGCAATGCCCCAGAAGTTCCGCCCTTGTCGAACGCAGCCTCGATGATGGGGTCCTTGGTGAAGAAACCGGACAGCGGCGGCACGCCGATGATGGCGAGGTAGCCAAGCCCGAACGTGACCCAGGTGATCGGCATGATCTTGGCCAGGCCGCCGAAGCGGCGCATGTCCACCTCGTCGTCCATCGAGTGCTTCACCGAGCCGGCGCCGAGGAACAGTCCGGCCTTGAAGAAACCGTGCGCGAGCAGGTGCGCGATCGCGAACACGTAGCCGGCGGGCCGAGGCCGGCTGCCAGCATCATGTAGCCGATCTGGCTCATCGTGGATCCGGCCAGCGCCTTCTTGATGTCGTCCTTGGCACAGCCGATGATCGCGCCGAACAGCAGCGTGACCGCGCCGACGATCGCGACCGCGAGCTTGGCGCCCGCCGACAGGTCGAAGATCGGCGCGGACCTGACGATCAGGTAGACACCCGCGGTGACCATGGTGGCCGCGTGGATCAGCGCCGACACCGGGGTCGGGCCCTCCATAGCGTCCAGCAGCCAGGACTGCAGCGGAACCTGGGCCGACTTGCCGCACGCCCCGAGTAGCAGCAGCAGCCCGAGCGCGAGCACGACGCCGTGGCTGGCCCTGCCCACCGCCGCGTCCACGCCAGCTGAAACTGACCGAGCCGAACTGGAAGAACATCAGCATGATGGCCAGCGACAGGCCGACGTCACCGACGCGGTTGGCGATGAACGCCTTCTTGGCCGCTGTCGCCGCGGCTGGCTTGTACTGCCAGAAGCCGATCAGCAGGTAGGAGGTCAGGCCGACGCCTTCCCAGCCCGCGTACAGGATCAGGTAGTTGGACCCGAGCACCAGCAGCAGCATCGACGCGAGGAACAGGTTCATGTAACCGAAGAAGCGGCGCCGCTCCGGGTCGTGCGACATGTAGCCGACCGCGAAGATATGGATCAGCGAGCCGACGCCGGTGATCAGCAGCGCGAAGCAGATCGACAGCTGATCGAGCCGCAAGCCCATCGGGATCTGGAACCGGCCGACGTTGATGAACGTGTAGAGCGTCAGCTCGCGCACCCGCTGGTCATTCGCGGGACTGCCCGGGTAGCCCAGCATCTGGACGAACGCGGCGACCGCGTAGCAGAACGACAGCACCGGCATGGCAACGCCGACCAGGTGACCCCAGGAGTTCGTCCGCTTCCCGCCGAGCAGCAGGATGATCGCGCCGGCCAGCGGGAACGCCAGCAGCAGCCAGGCCGCGTCCTGGATACCGGTGGCGTGCAGGACCGCCACCGCTGTTGAGCCGGTCATGGCTCCCTTTCGTCAGTACTTCATCAGGTTCGCGTCGTCCACGGACGCGGACCTGCGGGCTCGGAAGATAGCGGTCAGGATCGCCAGGCCGACGACTACTTCTGCCGCGGCCACCACCATCACGAAGAAGGCGATGATCTGCCCGTCGAGTGCGCCGTGCATTCTGGCGAATGTCACGAACGCGAGGTTGGCGGCGTTGAGCATCAGCTCCACGCACATGAACACCACGATCGCGTTGCGGCGGACCAGCACGCCGACGGCGCCGATCACGAACAAGATCACCGACACGGCGATGAAGTGGGCCGGGGTTACCACTGCTCACCCGCTTCCTGGCTGGCCTGCGGCGCGGGCTCGTCGGTCTGCGCGGCCGGCGTGGTGGCGAGTGCGGTTCCGCCCGAGCCGCTGCCGTCGGTCAGCTCACCGGACGGCCTCGCGCCACCGGGCGGCGTGCCGCCACCGAGGACGGAACTGACGGACAGTTCCGACTGGCGGCCGTCCGGCAGCAAGGCCGGCATGTCCGCGGCGTTGTGCTGTGCATAGGTGCCAGGACCAGGCAGCGGCGTCGGCCTGCCGCTCGCCACCCGCTGCGCGGCCAGGTCGCGCTGCGTCGGTTTCGGCCCGATGCGCTCGCGGTGCGCCAGCACCATGGCACCCACCGCCGCGGTGATCAGCAGAGCGCTGGTGATCTCGAACGGGTACAGGTACTTGGTGAAGATCAGGTTGGCCAGCGCGGTCACGTTCGAGTTCCCGAACTGGGCGCTCGACGGCGCGGCCGGACCGATGGCGGCATGCCCGACGACCAGGGCCAGCAGCACGAGCATCGCGATGCCGGCCAGCGTCGCCCACAGTCGCTGGCCCCTGATCGTCTCGATCACCGAGTCGGCCGCGCTGATGCCGACGATCATGAGCACGAACAGGAACAGCATCAGTACGGCGCCGGTGTACACGATGACCTGCACGAATGCCAGGAACGGCGCGCCGAGCATCGCGTACATGACCGCGAGCGACAGCATCACGACGGCCAGCAGCATCGCGCAGTGGACGGCCTTGCGCGCCAGCACCATGCCGAGCGCCGCGCCGACGGAGATGATCGCCAGCACCCAGTAGGAGAGCAGCCTCGCCGTCTCGGCGGCTGGCCCCGCCAGCACGATGGGGTGGCTCACTGCTCGCCTCCGGGCTCGGTCCTGGCCAGCATCGCGCCCAGCGCGTAATAGTCCTCTTCGGTCTCGCCGAGCCGCATCGGGTGCGGCGGCTGCTCCATCCCCGGCTGCAGCGGCGCGACCAGCTGCTCCTTGGTCCAGATCAGGCTTTCCCTGCTGTCGTCGGCGAGCTCGTATTCGTTGGTCATCGTCAGCGCCCTGGTCGGGCAGGCCTCGATGCACAGCCCGCACAGGATGCAGCGCAGGTAGTTGATCTGGTAGACCCGGCCGTAACGCTCGCCAGGCGAGTAGCGCTCTGCCTCGGTGTTGTCCGCGCCCTCGACGTAGATCGCGTCAGCCGGGCAGGCCCAGGCGCACAGTTCGCAGCCGATGCACTTCTCCAGCCCGTCCGGCCACCGGTTCAGCTGGTGACGGCCGTGGAACCTGGGCGCGGTCGGTAGCTTCTCCTCCGGGTACTGGACGGTGTCGACCTTCTGGAACATCGTCTTGAAGGTGACGCCGAAGCCCTTGATCGAGCCGAGCCAGTCAGCCACCGGAGACCTCCTTCGTGCCGCCCGCGGCACCATCGTCGCCGGTTACACCGGCCAGCACGGGCTGGCCGGCGCTGGCCAGGCCAATGCCGTGGTAGTGCGGAAGATCCAAAGGCGGAGTCGGGAACGTGGCCCCTGGGGCAGGCTCCTCACCGGCCTCCTCGCGGTCGGCTTCGGCCTCGGCCGCCAGCCGCTGCGCGCGCTCACCGGCGGACTCCCAGCCGCCACATCAGCGCCAGCAGGACCATCGACGATCAGCCCGGCGACGATGTACACCGCCGGGCTCCCGCCCTGTCGCCGGTAGACCCGCGCGGTCGCGACGACCAGCGTCCAGGCCAGCGCGGACGGGATCAGCACCTTCCAGCCGAGCTTCATCAGCTGGTCGTACCTGACCCGCGGCAGCGCGCTGCGCAGCCAGAAGAAAACGAAAATGAAGGTCAGCACCTTGCCGAGGAACCACAGCACCGGCCACCAGCCGCTGTTGGCGCCCGACCAGACGCTGATCGGCCACGGCGCCCGCCAGCCGCCGAGGAACATCGTCGTGGCCAGCGCGGACACGGTGATCACGCTCACGTACTCCGCCAGCTGCAGCATCGCGAACTTCAGCGAGGAGTACTCGGTGTGGTATCCGCCGACCAGCTCGCCTTCGCCTTCGGGCAGGTCGAACGGGATCCGGTTGGTCTCGCCCACCATCGTGATGAGGTAGATCACGAACGACGGCAGCAGCAAGATCGCGAACCACGACGGCCAGTGCCAGATGGCGCCGAACAGGTGGAACTCCGGGCCGTTGATCTGGGCCGCGACGATCTGCGACGTCGACAGCGAGCCCGCGTACAAGAACACCGGCACGAAGGAAAGGCCCATCGCGATCTCGTAGCTGATCATCTGGGCCGAGGACCGCAGCGCGCCGAGCAGGGAGTAGGGCGACTGCGCGGAGTACCCGCCCAGCACGATGCCGTAGACGCCCAGCGAGCTCATCGCCAGCAGCAGCAGGACGGCCACCGGCAGGTCGGTCAGCTGCAGCGGCGTCTTATACTCCGGCGATCGACACGATCGGGCCCCACGGGATCACCGCGAAGCCGATGAACGCGGGGATCACCGAGATGGCCGGCGCGATCATGAACAAGCACCTTGTCCACGCCGCGCGGGACGATGTCTTCCATCACCGCGAGCTTGATGCCGTCCATCAGTGATCTGCAGCAGGCCGAACTTCCCTGCCCGGTTCGGGCCGGGCCGGTTCTGCATCCGGCCGAGGATCCGCCGTTCTGCCCAGATCGCCATCAGCGTCGTAATCATCAGGAACAAGAAGATGATCAGTACCTTGATGATCGGTGATCCACCACGGGTCATGGCCGAAGCTGACCAGCGTGGGAACGTTGCTGGGCGTCGCGGCAGCGATGCCGGTCATTCCGCGCTCCTCACCGTGACACTGCTGCCGTGACCGGCCCGCAGCTCGGCCCTGACGTGACTGCCCGCCGAGTTGGTGGGCAGCCAGACGACCCGGTCAGGCATATCGGCAATCTCCACGGGAACAGTAATGGCGCCATGGCCGGTAGCCACGGTCACTTTTCCGCCGTCGGCGGTGCCGGCCTTGGCCGCTGTCACCGCGGACATTCGCGCGACTGCGGCACGCGCCGTGCCTGCCAGGTTCGGCTCGCCGTCCTGCATCCGGCCTGCGTCGAGGAGATTATGCCAGGTGGCCAGCAGCGCGCTGCCCGGACCCGGATGCTGCAGTGCGGGCTGGCCAGCCAGCCCGGCCGGAGCCGCGGCGGCAGCCGGCGCCGTCTGCGTCAAGGTGGTCAGCTCGCGCCGCGCCGCCGCGACGTCGGGCAGGCCGAGGTGCACGTCCATCTCGTCGGCGATCGCGGCCAGCACCTCCAGTGTCGGTGCGGACAGACGGCACCGGCAGCGCGGCGGCGAACGAGCCGGGCCGGCCTTCCCAGTTCACGAACGTGCCCGCCTTCTCCGCGACCGCGGCCACCGGGAACACGACGTCCGCGCGGTCGGTCACCGCGCTGACCCTGATCTCCAGGCTGACCACGAACCTGGCCGCCTCGATCGCCTCGAGCGCGGCGGCCGGGTCCGGCAGGTCGGCCGGGTCGACGCCGCCGATCAGCAGGCCCTCGATGTCGCCGCGGGCGGCGGCGGCAAGAATCTCGGCGGTGCTGTAGCCGGGGTCGGACGGCAGCGAGCCGACGCCCCACAGCCTGGCCACCTCGGCACTGGCGGCGGGATCGCCGACGCGGCGCCCGCCCGGCAGCAGGTTCGGCAGCGCGCCGGCTTCGACCGCGCCGCGCTCGCCTGCCCGGCGCGGGATCCAGGCCAGCTTGGCGCCCGTCTGGCTGGCCAGCCTGGCCACCGCGGACAAGGCACCAGGCACCTCGGCCAGCCGCTCGCCGGCCAGGATGACCGCACCGGGCTTGCGCAGGGCAGCTGCCGCCGCGACCTCGGCCGAGGACTCGTCGGCCAATGCCGCCAGAGCCGCCGCCTCGGCGCCTGGCACCGTCGGCAGCAGCGTGCCCGATAGCTTGCCCAGTCCGTGGCTGGCCAACGCGGCCAGCGCGTACACCGCCAGACCGCGGGCCCTGACCGCCTTGCGCAGCCGCAGGAACACGATCGGGCTTTCGTCCTCTGGTTCGAATCCGGCCAGCAGCACAGCCGGTGCCTGCTGCAGTTCGTCGTAGGTCACGCCATCCCGGCCGGCCACGTGCTCGGCCAGGAATTGCAGTTCCTCAGCCGAGTGCGGCCTCGTCCGCATGTCGATGTCGTTAGTGGCGAGCGCCAGCCTGGCGAACTTGGCGTAACCGTAGGCATCCTCGACGGTCAGCCGCCCGCCGGGCAGCACGCCCGCCCGGCCGCGGACGGCGAGCAGGCCGCGGGCTGCGGCGTCCACCGCCTCCGGCCAGGACGCCGGCTGCAGCACCCCGGCCTCGTCGCGGACCAGCGGCCCGGCCAGCCGGTCAGGCTGGCTGGCATAGGTGAACGCCCACCTGCCCTTGTCGCAGTTCCATTCCTCGTTCACGTCCGGATCGTTGCCGGCCAGCCGCCTCGTCACCGCGCCGCGCCGGTGGTCGGTGCGCTGACGGCAGCCCGACGCGCAGTGCTCGCAGATGCTCGGAGTTGACACAAGATCAAAGGGACGGGCCCGGAACCGGTAAGAGGTCCCGGTGAGCGCGCCGACCGGGCAGATCTGCACGGTGTTGCCGGAAAAGTAAGAGTCGAACGGCACGCCCTCGGCGACACCTACCTGCTCGTGCGGGCCGCGGTCTAGCAGTTCGATCAGCGGGTCGCCGGCAATCTGGTCGGCGAACCTGGTGCACCTGGCGCACTGAATGCAGCGTTCGCGGTCCAGCAGCACCTGCGCCGAGAGCGCGATGGGCTTGGGGAACGTGCGCTTGGCGCCGTAGAACCTGGACTCGCCCTGACCGCTCGACATGGCCTGGTTCTGCAGCGGGCACTCGCCGCCCTTGTCGCACATCGGGCAGTCAAGCGGGTGGTTGACCAGCAGCAGCTCCATCATGCCGCGCTGGGCCTTCTCCGCGACCGGCGAGGTCAGCTGCGTGCGCACCACCATGCCGTTGGTCACCGTCGTGGTGCAGGAGGCCGGCGGCTTGGGCTGGCCCTCGACGTGCACCAGGCATTGCCGGCAGGCACCGACGGGAGCCAGCAACGGATGGTCGCAGAACCGCGGTATCTGGATGCCGAGCTCCTCGGCGGCCCTGATGATCAGGGTGCCCTTCGGCACGGTGATCTCGAAGCCGTCGATGGTGACGCTGACACCGTCGGCAGGCTTGGCCACCTCGCCGCCGGCGCTCTGGCTGGCTTGGACTGTCATCGGGCCGACTCCAGGGCAAAGACGGTCGCGGCCGCCGGGTCGAACGGGCAGCCGCCTTGGCGCTGATGCTCGATGTACTCCTCCCGGAAGTACTTGATCGACGACAGCACCGGCGCCTGGATTGAGTCGCCGAGCGCGCAGAACGCGCGGCCGGTGATGTTGTCGCAGATATCCAGCAGCTTGTCCAGGTCGGCCTCGCTGCCCTGGCCCGCTTCCAGCTGCTGCAGCAACTGGCGTACCCAGTAGCTGCCCTCGCGGCATGGCGTGCATTTGCCGCAGGACTCGTGCTCGTAGAACTGGGTCCAGCGCAGCGCCACCCTGACCACGCAGGTGGTCTCGTCGAACAACTGGATGGACCGGGTACCGAGCATCGACCCGGCGGCCGCGACCGACTCGTAGTCCAGCGGGACGTCTAGGTGCTGGTCGGTGAACAGCGGGGTGGATGAGCCGCCAGGCGTCCAGAACTTCAGATGGTGCCCTGACCTGATGCCGCCGGCCAGGTCCAGCAACTCGCGCAGCGTGGTACCCAGTGGCGCCTCGTACTGGCCAGGCGTGGTCACGTGTCCCGACAGTGAGAACAGGCCGAAGCCCTTGGACTTCTCCGTGCCGAACCTGGCGAACTCCGGCGCCCCGTACTGCAGGATGTAGGGCACCGTGGCGATGGACTCTACGTTGTTGACCACCGTCGGGCAGGCGTACAGGCCCGCCACCGCCGGGAACGGCGGCTTGAGCCGCGGCTGGCCGCGGAAACCTTCCAGCGAGTCAAGCAGCGCCGTCTCCTCACCGCAGATGTAGGCGCCAGCGCCGCAGTGCACGACAACGTCCAGGTTCAGGCCAGAGCCGAGGATCTTCGCGCCCAGGTAGCCGGCGTCATAGGCCTCGGCCACCGCATGCTGCAGCCGCCTGACCACGTGCAGCACCTCGCCCCGCACGTAGATGAAGGCCTTCTCCGCCCGGATCGCGTAGCAGGTGATGATGATGCCCTCGACCAGCGCCTGCGGATTGGACAGCAGCGTCGGCATGTCCTTGCACGCGCCTGGCTCCGACTCGTCGGCGTTGACCACCAGGTAGTGCGGCTTGCCGTCGCCCTGCGGGATGAAGCCCCACTTGACCCCGGTCGGGAAGCCCGCGCCGCCGCGGCCGCGCAGCGCCGAGTCTTTCAGCGTCTGGATGACCTCGTCTGGCTGCATGGCCAGCGCCTTGGTCAGCGCTTGGTAACCTCCGGCTCGCCGGTAACCCGCGAGCGTGAACGAGTCAGGCTCGTCCCAGCGCGCGCTGAGCTCCGGGGTCAAGATCGTGCTCACTTCGTTCCTCCTGCCGCGGCGCCGCCGCCCGCCTGGGCACTGCTCGCCGCGCCGCCGTCGGGCGTCCAGCCCTGCTGCCTGGCGATGCGCAGGCCGGCCAAGGTGGGCTGACCCGCGGTGTTCCCCTCGGCCGCCTGACCGTCGCCGAAGCCGGCCAGGATCTTGCTGGCCTGCTTCCAGCTGCACAGCTTCGGCGCGCCGCGGCTGGGATGAGCGTCGGCACCGGTGCGCAGTCCGTCGACGAGCTCACGCGCCGACCGCGGCGTCATGTTGTCGAAAAACTCCCAGTTGACCATGACGACGGGCGCGTAATCGCAGGCCGCGTTGCACTCGACGTGCTCCACGCTGACCTTGCCGTCGGCGGTCGGTTCGTCGACACCGACGCCCAGGTGCTCGGTCAGGTCGGCCAGGATCGCGTCCCCGCCCATCACCGCGCACAGCGCCGTGGTGCACACGCCGACGTGGAACTCACCGACCGGCTTGCGCTTGTACATGGTGTAGAACGACACGACGCCGGTGACGTCCGCCTCGGTCAGGCCGAGTTGCCCGGCGCAGTACTCGATGCCGTCCTGCGAAACGTAACCCTCCTCTGACTGCACCAGGTGCAGCAGCGGCAGCAGGGCCGAGCGCGTCTTCGGGTACCGGCCGATGATCTCAGCGGCCTGCGGTGCAAGCCGGGCGCGCGCCTCGTCGCTGAGCGCCATTACCTGTCCACGCCTCCCATCACGGGATCGATGCTGGCGACCGCGGCGATGACGTCGGCGATCAGGCCGCCCTCGCTCATCACCGAGACGGCCTGCAGGTTGGTAAAGGAAGGGTCGCGGAAATGCACCCGGTACGGGCGGGTGCCGCCGTCGCTGACCGCGTGACAGCCGAGCTCGCCGCGCGGCGACTCCACCGCCGTGTAGACCTGTCCGGCCGGGACCCGGAAGCCCTCGGTCACCAGCTTGAAGTGGTGGATCAGCGCCTCCATCGACTGGCTCATGATGTGCGCGATGTGATCGGGTGAGTTGCCCATGCCGTCCGGCCCGAGCGCCAGCTTGGCCGGCCAGCCGATCTTCTTGTCAGCGATCATCACCGCGGTGTCGGGGGGCTGGCTCGCCAGCCGGTCGACGCATTGCTCGATGATCCGCAGCGACTGGTCCATCTCGTCCATCCGCACGATGTACCGGCCGTAGACGTCGCCGGTGGTCCGCGTCGGCACGTCGAAGTCGTAGGTCTCGTAGCCGCAGTAGGGCTGGCTCTTGCGCAGATCCCACGGCAGGCCGGCCGAGCGCAGGATCGGTCCGGTCACGCCGAGAGCCATGCAGCCGGTCACGTCGAGGTGCGCGACGTTCTTTGTCCTCGCCAGGTACACCGGGCTGGCATCCAGCAGCGCACGGATCTCGCCGAGCTGCTTGGGCATGATCCTGACGTACTCGCGCAGCTTCTCGATGGCCCCGGCCGGCAGGTCCTGCGCAACGCCGCCAGGCCGGATGAACGCGTGGTTCATTCGGAGGCCGGTGATCAGCTCGAACAGGTCAAGCGTCTTCTCCCGCTCGCGCATGCCGTAGATGAAGACCGTGGTAGCGCCGAGCTCGAGGCCGAACGTGCCGATCGCCGTGAGGTGGGAGGAGATCCTGTTCATCTCCATCAGCAGCACCCGCATGATGGTGGCCCGCTCGGGGATCTCGGCCTCGACGCCGAGCAGTTTCTCCACCGCCAGGCTGAACGCGGTCTCGTTGAACAGCGGCGACAGGTAGTCCATCCGGGTGCAGAACGTCACGCCCTGCGTCCAGGTCCGGTACTCCATGTTCTTTTCGATGCCGGTGTGGAGGTAGCCGATGACAGGCCGCAGCTCCGTCACTGTCTCGCCGTCCAGGGTCAGCACCAGCCGGAGCACGCCGTGCGTGGACGGGTGCTGCGGGCCCATGTTGACGACCATGTGCTCGTCGGCGGACCCGGCTGCGGCGTCGATGACCTCATCCCAGTCCGCGCCGCCTACGTGATAGATACGGCCCTCGTCATAGTCACCATCAGCGGTACCGGTCGCCGTAGCCCTGGCCTGACCCTCAGTCGGGCCGGTCACTCGTAAGCCCTCCGCTCGTCCGGCGGCGGAATAGTCGCGCCGCGGTACTCCACCGGGATGCCGCCCAGCGGATAGTCCTTCCTTTGCGGATGGCCGCGCCAGTCGTCCGGCATCTCGATCCTGGTCAGCGCGGGGTGACCGTCGAAGACCAGGCCGAAGAAGTCCCAGGTCTCGCGCTCGTGGAAGTCACAGGTGGGGTACACGCTGACCAGCGAAGGGACGTGCGGGTCGGCGTCCGGGGCCGTCACCTCGAGCCGCAAGTCGCCGGTTGTGCGTGATCGACAGCAAGTGATAGACCGCGTGCAGCTCCGCGCCAGCCTCGGCCGGGTAGTGCACCCCGCTCACACCGAGGCACATCTCGAACGACAGCGCAGGATCATCCCGCAGCCGGCGCGGCCACGACCGGCAGCTGTTCGCGCCGGACGTAGAAGGTCAGATCGCCGTGGCTGACGATCACCTGCTCGACCACGTCGCCGAAGCTGCTGCCCGACTGCGCCAGCGACGCGGACAGGCTGTCGGTCAGCTCGTCGAAGTAGCCGCCATAGGGCCGCGGGCTGGCCAGCCTGGGCGGACGGCGGACCTGCAGGCCGCCGTAGCCTGAGGTGTCGCCCGTGGTCTCGGTGCCGAACATCCCGGTCCTGGCCACCTGCTCGGACAGCCGCTGCTGGCCTGCGGCCGCCGCCGGGTCCGGGACAGCCGTGCTGCCCTGCGTCGCGGCGTCCGCAGCCTCGTCGTGCTGACCGGTCACCGCAGTCCGCCCGGCGTATGGCCGTGTCCGCTGTCAGCAAGGCCGAGCTCCGGCCGCCCGCCGGGCTGCACGGTCGATGCCCCCGTAGCCGCCGACCGTCAGCGGCAGCCGCCGCAGCCTGGCCTCCTCCAGCTCGGTCACCTGACTCTCCCTGTTCACGCCGAGCTTCATGTTCTGGATCTTGTCGTGCAGCTTGACGATCGAGTCCATCAGCATCTCGGGCCGTGGCGGGCAGCCTGGCAGGTAGATGTCGACCGGCACGATGTGGTCGACGCCCTGGACGATCGCGTAGTTGTTGAACATGCCGCCGCTTGACGCGCAGACGCCCATCGAGATGACCCACTTGGGCTCGGACATCTGGTCATAAATCTGGCGCAGTACCGGTGCCATCTTCTGGCTGACCCGGCCGGCGACGATCATCAGGTCGGCCTGGCGCGGCGTGTTGGAAGCGCGCTCCATGCCGAACCTGGCCAGGTCGTGCCTCGGACCACCGGTCGCCATCAGCTCGATAGCGCAGCAGGCAAGTCCGAAGGTGGCCGGCCAGACCGAGCTCTTGCGCGCGTAGCCGATCAGCTTCTCGACTGACGTCAGCAGGACGCCTGCCGGGAGCTTTTCCTCAAGCCCCATGACTAATCCCACTCCAGCCCGCCGCGGCGCCAGACATAGGCGTAGGCGACGAGCACTGTTGCGATGAACGTGACCATCTCGACCAGCCCGAAGACGCCGAGCTTGTCGAAGTAGACCGCCCACGGATACAGGAAAACGATCTCGATGTCGAACACGATGAAGAGCATCGCGGTCAGGTAGTACTTCACCGGGAAGCGGATACCGGCCGGCTGCGTGGTCGGCTCGATGCCGCACTCGTAGGCCTCGAGCTTGGCCCTGTTCCACCGCTTCGGGCCAGATACGGCACCCGCGACCAGTGAGAAGACGGCGAACACTGCTGCCAGCGCACCCAGTATGGAAGATAGGCAAATACAGGCTCATCGCCCTGTCACCCCCTTCACCCGCGTCGGAATCTGCATCAGTCGCGCCGCCTAGGCTGCCGGCGTCATCTTAGACACCGCGTTGATCAGCCGGTCCACGGCGTCGCCGCCGCGGGTCTCGGTCAGGTTGCCGAGGAACTTCATGGTGAACCGCATCACTGCCGGGCGCTTCACCCCGTGCCGGGTGCAGAACTGCATGAACGACGGCCTGCCGATCAGTTCCACGAACACCCGGCCGAGGGTGTAGTAGCCGCCGTAGGCATCCTTGAGCTGACGCGGGTAGGTCTGCAGCACCTGCTCAACCCCGGCCGCGGTCGGCCTGGCCAGAGACTGAGTGATTACCCTGGCCGCGATCTCGCCTGACTCCAGCGCATAAGCGATGCCCTCGCCGTTGAACGGGTTCACCATGCCCCCGGCGTCGCCGGCCAGCAGCAGGCCCCTGGTGTAGTGCGGCGTCCGGTTGAAGCCCATCGGCAGCGCGGCGCCGCGTACCGGCTGTGTTCTGTTCTCCTCGGTCAGGCCCCACTCGGCCGGCATCGCGGCCAGCCACCGGCGCAGCAGGTCGCGGTAGTCGATATCGCCGAAGCCCTTGGACGTGTTCAGCAGGCCGAGCCCGACGTTGGACGTGCCGTCGCCCATGCCGAAGATCCAGCCGTAGCCGGGCAGCAGCGTCTTGCCGTCCCACAGGTCGAGCCAGGCTTCCAAGTAGTCGTCGTCGTGCCGCGGCGAGGTGTAGTAGCTGCGCACCGCGACGCCGAGCGGCCGGTCGTCGCGCTTATGCAGCCCCATCGCTACCGACAGCCGGGAGGAGTTCCCGTCGGCCGCGACCACCAGGCGGCCGGCGAACTGCCGGCCGTCCTTGGTCGTGACGCCGGTGATCCGCCCGGTGCGGTCATCGAGCACCGGGCCGGTGACGTTCACGCCCTCTAGCAGCCGCGCACCCGACTTCTCCGCGTGTCTGGCCAGGATCTGGTCGAAGTCGGTTCTGGTGCGGACCAGGCCGTAGCCGGGATAGCTGGACAGGTCGGGCCAGTTCAGCTCGATCCGGCCGCCGCCGCCGATGATCCGCAGACCCTTGTTGCGCAGCCAGCCGTCGCTCGCGGCGATGGGCACGCCCATGCTCGTCAGTGCCTTGACCGCCCGCGGTGTCAGCCCGTCACCGCAGACCTTCTCCCGCGGGAAGTTGCTCTTCTCCAGAACCAGCACGTCAAGCCCGGCGCTGGCGAGGTAATAGGCGACAGCGAGCAGCCGGCCCGGCGCCGACCACGATCACGTCGGCGCTGTCGGTCAGCCGGCCTGGCTGCCGACTTGCGGCTATGGCTTACCGCTGCCGCGCTAGCGCGCGCGGCACCGACCAGCTCATCCTGGATGCCCAAGTCTGGCGTGCCGGCGGGGGGTGCTTGCTCGGTCACGGACCCGTCCTGACTGTCTTGTGAACCTCTTCACAAGAGCTTCCGATGACGCAGTCTAGTCCTGGCTGGCTAGCACTGTTCGGCCGCCCCGCGTCGTGCCGCGCAGCTCGCCGCCCGCACCACGTTCCCTTCTATGCTGACACCTGGCGACATGCCCGCGCGACCGCGCCGCAGCCTAGCCCGGGCGCCGGGCCTCGTGCAGCGCGACGACTCCCAGGGTCAGGTTCCGCCAGCTCACCGCCGACCATCCGGCCGTCGCGATCTTGCCGGCCAGCTCCTGCTGCGCCGGCCAGTCCTTGATCGACTCGGCTAGGTAGTCATACGCACTCGGCGCTGCGCGACAGGCGCCTGGCGATCGCCGGCAGCACTGTGGTCAGGTACCGCTCGTAGGCCCGGTTCAGGCGGCGCACCGGCAGGTGGCTGAACTCGCAGATCACCAGCCGCCCGCCCGGCCGGGTGACTCGCAGCAGCTCGGCCAGCGCCTGGCCGGTGTCGGCCACGTTGCGCAGCCCGAACGAGATCGTCACTACGTCGAAGACGTGCTGTCGGCGAAGGGCAGCGCCAGCGCGTCGCCCGCGGCGAAGGCTAGGCCGCGAGCCGGCTTGCGCGCCCCGACCGACAGCATGCCGAAGGAGAAGTCGCAGGCGACGCAGCCAGCCCCGGCCGAGACTGAAGGCGCGCGACGAGGTGCCGGTGCCGGCCGCCAGGTCGAGCATGAGCTGACCCGGGCCGCGCGGCCACGGCCCTGGCCACGACCTTGCGCCAGTGCCTGTCCATGCCCAGTGACAAAGCGTCGTTCAGCAAGTCGTAGCGCTCGGCGACATTGTCGAACATCGCCGAGACCTCGGCTGGCTTCTTGTCGAGCTGAGCGCGGGTCATGTGTCCAGCCTGGCATACCGTCCTGGCCGGCCTGGCAGCCGCTCGGCAGGCCGGCGACCGCTGCTGCTAGTACGCTCCGGTGCCGCTCCCGACGGCAGCCCAGGTCTTCCACAGGATCTGCAAGTCGAGCATGAACGACCAGTTCTCCACATAGCGCAGGTCGAGCCGGACG
Organism: uncultured Actinomycetota bacterium; assembly: GCA_963767215.1. Taxonomy (GTDB): domain Bacteria; phylum Actinomycetota; class Actinomycetes; order Streptosporangiales; family Streptosporangiaceae; genus JAJYUU01. The sequence goes on along the minus strand of CAVYDE010000003.1, from coordinate 109,163 downwards.
GTCTCTTCCCAGGACAGGTCGGACCGGCCGTTGACCTGCCAGAGTCCGGTAATTCCCGGCCGGACCGCGAGCCTGCGGCGAACGTGATCGCGGTACAGGTCGGCTTCTTCCGGCAAGGCGGGCCGCGGCCCGACCAGTGACATCTCGCCGTTGAGGACGTTGAACAACTGCGGCAGCTCGTCCAGCGACCAGCGCCGGAGCCAGGCGCCGACCTTGGTGATGCGGGGATCGGCGCGGATCTTGAAAAGCACCCCGCTGGTCTCGTTGCGCTCGGCCAGCAGCGCCTTCTGCTGCTCAGCGTCCGCGACCATGGTGCGGAACTTGTAGATCTTGAACTTCTCGCCGCGGACGCCGACCCGGACCTGGGAGAAGAGCGCCGGGCCTCCGTCACCGATCGTGATCATGACGGCGATGAAACCCATCAACGGGCCCAGCAGCAACAGCACCAGGCCCGCGACAGTGCGATCGAAGGCGGTCTTGAGCAGCCGGGAAATCCCGGTGAACTCCGGGTGCTCCATGTACAGCAGCGGCAGTCCGGCGGCCGGCCTGATAGTCGTGCGCTGGCCCGCGATGTCGAGCAAGGCAGGCGCGACGCACAAACTGGTGGCCGTCTTCTCCAGCGCCCAGGCGAGGTCGCGCAGCCGGGTCCCGCTCATCTCCGGGCAGGCCAGCACGGCCACCGTGTCGGCGCCGAAGCGCTCCACCACGGCGGGCACCATGTCGAGGCCGTGCACCGCAGGCACCGCGCTGATCTCAGTTTCCAGGCCGCTGCCGACCAGGCAGGCCGCGACGACGGACAGGCCATGGTGGGTCTCGCGGCGCAGCTGCGTGATGATCTCGGCCGCGACGTCGGGATACCCGACGACGACCACCTTCTGCATGCCGTTGCCGAGGTTGCGAGCCCGGTGCAGCCGCTTGCGGAGGGCGTAGCGCGCACACAAGTCCATGCCGGTCAGCAACGGGAAGGCGACGACGACGTAGCCGCGGGCCAGATCCGCCTTCGCCGCGTAGGAGACGATCGCCACGGCGGCCGTCAGGATCAGCCCCGCGTTCAGGATCCGGCGGAACTCATCGGACCCGATCCCGATGACTCCGGTGGCGTAACCGTCCAGGCTTGCCACGATCGCCAGCCAGGCCACCGGCAACAGCAATGTGCAGGTCAGGTAGAACGGCAGATCGCCAAGGTCGTCGAGGCGAATTGCGAACGCCATTGCGCCTGCCGTGAGCGCGCAGATACCGTCCACAACGGCGGCATTCCGGATATAGGCGACCGGCCACGGGCGCGGCCCGGCGGCGTGACGCGCTGACGTGCTCTCTGCGGCCCATGGTTCGGTTGCCACCGAGTTACCGGCCAAGTCCAACTCCCCTTCGAACCCTCATCCCGCGGATCCAGACGCCTCCCCAGCGTCATAGACCGCGAGAGATCCTGCGAGCCGCCAGCGCACCTGCTCAGGCAATGGAAAGACGCGCTGCCAAATCGCTCGGTTGACCAATATTCGCCATGTCTCAGGCAATTTATTCTCGAAGGGCCCGGGAGCCCCCGATCTACCTACTGACCGTAATCGGAAAGCGCCAGACGACTACGGAACGTGTATCAACGGGTGACAGTCTGACACCATCATGCGCTGGCTGCGACGTTAGGGCCGGCACAATGGCAATGTCGCGATAAACCGGAGCCGCTGGGGCGATGCGGGCCGCGCTGGCACCGGCCCGCATACCCGCCTGACGTGCTCAAACAGACGTGCTCAGACAGACGTGCGCAGACAGACGTGCGCAGTGGACAGCTTGAGGGCGCGCGAGCCCCGCTTGGGACGTGAGTTCCCGCCATCCCGCTCAGGACGCTAGTTGTCGGTGATCATCCCGGCACCAACGGTGCTGCTCGTCGCCTCGTCGATCATGATGAATCCGCCGGTGAGACGGTTGCGCGAGTAAGGATCGCAGAACAACGGCTGAGTCACCCGCAGGCTCACCCTGCCGATCTCGTTCAGGCCCAGCTGCGTCGCGTTCTCGTCCCTGTGCAGCGAGTTCACGTCCATCCGGTACTGCAGATGGCGGACCAGCGCCTTGACTGTCCTTGAGGTGTGTTTGATCACCAGCCGGCTGCCCGGCGTCAGCGGCCTTACGTCCGACATCCAGCAGACCATCGCCTCAAGGTCCTGGCTGGCAGTCGGCTGGTTGTGCGGGCGGCAGAACATATCGCCCCTGGACACGTCCAAGTCGTCTGTGAGCAGCAGGGTAACCGACATGGGCGGGAATGCCTGAGACACCGGCCCCCTGGCCGTGTCGATCTGCTTGATCGTCGTGGTCAGGCCGGACGGCAAGTGCATGATCTCGTCGCCCGGCTTGAGTACTCCGCCTGCCACCTGGCCCGCGTAGCCGCGGTAGTCGTGCAGGTCGGCGTCGGTCGCCTGGTGCGGCCTGATCACGAACTGCACGGGGAACCTGACGTCGATCAGGTTCCGGTCAGAGGCGATGTGCACGTTGTCCAGGTGGTGCATCAGCGACGGGCCGTCATACCACGGCATGTTGCCGGACCGGCTAACGACGTTGTCGCCGTGCAGCGCCGAGATCGGGATAAAGGTCAGGTCACTAATGTCCAGTTTGGCGGCGAAGGCGGTGAACTCCTCGCTGATCCGCTCGTAGATCTCCGAGCTGTAGTCGACCAGGTCCATCTTGTTGATGGCCAGAACCAGGTGCGGGACCCGCAGCAGGGTGGCCAGGAACGCATGCCTGCGGCTCTGCTCGGTCAGCCCGTTCCTGGCGTCGACAAGCACCACGGCCAGGTCAGCGGTGGAGGCCCCGGTGACCATGTTCCTGGTGTACTGAATATGGCCAGGGGTGTCGGCGATGATGAACTTCCGCCGCGGGGTCGCGAAGTACCGGTAGGCCACATCGATCGTGATGCCCTGCTCGCGCTCTGCGCGCAGACCGTCGGTCAGCAGGGCGAGGTTGGTGTAGTCCTCGCCGCGCTCCCGGCTGGTGCGCTCCACCGAGGCGAGCTGATCCTCGAAGATGGCCTTGGAGTCGTACAGCAGACGGCCGATCAGCGTGCTCTTGCCGTCATCAACCGAGCCGGCCGTGGCCAGCCGCAGGATGTCCATGTAGCGGCCACCGTCGAGGTCGCCGAGGTCGCTGTGCTCGCCCGCCGTCTCAGGCTGGGTAGCAGTCATCAGAAGTAGCCTTCCCGCTTGCGGTCTTCCATCGCTGAATCGCTCGCCCGGTCATCGGCGCGGGTCTGACCGCGCTCGGTGATCCTGGTCGCGGCGATCTCGGTGATGACCTCCTGCACCGTGGCTGCGGCGGACTCGACCGCGCCGGTGCAGGTCATGTCACCGACGGTCCGGTACCGCACCCGCGCCTCGAACAGCGTCTCGTCTGCGGACCGCGGCACCAGGTCGCTGGCTGGCAGCAGGATGCCGTCTCGCTCGAAGACAGTCCTGGAATGCGCGAAGTAGATGGACGGGATCTCCAGCTTCTCCCTGGCGATGTAGTGCCAGATGTCCAGCTCAGTCCAGTTGGACAGCGGGAAGACCCGGATGTGCTCGCCGCGCCTGATCCGGGTGTTGTAGACGTTCCACAGCTCGGGCCGCTGGTTCTTCGGGTCCCACTGTCCGAATTCATCGCGGAAGGAGAAGACCCGCTCCTTCGCCCTGGCGCGCTCCTCGTCTCGCCTGGCGCCGCCGAAGACAGCGTCGAAACGGTTGTCGGCGATCGCGTCCAGCAGCGTGGTGGTCTGCAGGCGGTTGCGGCTGGCGAATCGCCCGGTCTCCTCAACCACCCGGCCCGCGTCGATAGAGTCCTGCACCGATGCCACGACCAGCCGGACACCGAGCTCGGCCACCCGCCGGTCCCGGAAGTCGACTACCTCATCGAAGTTATGCCCGGTGTCCACGTGCATGACCGGGAACGGAATCTTGGCGGGCCAGAATGCGCGCTCGGCGAGGGCGAGCATGACGATCGAGTCTTTGCCTCCGGAGAACAGCAGCACCGGTCGTTCGAACTCCGCCGCGACCTCGCGCATGATGTGGATCGACTCGGCTTCCAGTACCGCTAGCTGCGATAGCAGGTAGTCGTTGCGAGGCACTGCCATCAGGAGAACTCCGGATCACTGGGCGACGACGGTTCGGCGTGAGTTTGTGCTTGCTGGCCAGCGGCTGGAGCCGACTGCACGTCGCTGATGGCGGCTAGCAGTCCGGGCGCAAGACTGACCGGACTAATCAGGATATCCGGAATTGAGAGGTCCGCCTGGTTGTACCGCAGGGCGGACCCGTCGATCCGGGAGGCATGCAAGCCGGCCGCCGTGGCGACGGCGACGGGCGCGGCCGAGTCCCACTCGTACTGACCGCCGCTGTGCACGTAGGCGTCGGCCAGGCCGGTGATCACGGCTGCGGCCTTGGCGCCGGCGGAACCCATGGGCACCAGCTCGGCACCGAGCTGCTCGGCGAGCCGCTGGACGAACTCAGGCGGACGGGTCCGGCTGACCACCAGCCGCAGCGGGGCCGCCGGGGGACCTGCAGGCAGACCAGCCTGCGGTTCAGCAGTGCTGAGTACCCTGCCCTGGGCCGGCAGCGCGACGGCGCCCGCGGTCAGCTCACCGCGCTCCCAGAGCGCCACGTGCACGGCCCAGTCATCGCGGCCGACCTCCCCGAATTCCCTGGTGCCGTCCAGCGGGTCGATGATCCAGACCCGGTCAGCTGTCAGCCGGACGGGATTGTCGGCTGCTTCCTCGGAGAGCACCGCGTCGCCCGGCCGCGCGTCTCGCAGTTCAGCCAGCAGGAACTCATGCGAGAGCCGGTCACCAGCATCTCGCAGCGCCTTGCCGTCACCGCCGCCGGCGCGCAGCTTGAGCAGCCGCTCTCCTGCTTCCTCGGCCAGCCGAGCCGCCAGCTGGCCATCAGCTTCAGTCAAGACTGCCCACCTTCGCAAGACGGAAAGGGCCGATGCAACCCCACGACAGCCTAAAGCCTGACTCGGGCCAGCGTGCCAGCAGACGGGCGCCTGACCGGCCGGCCCTGGCTGCTTTGATAGTGGCGAAACGGCAGGCCATCAGCCGTGAAACTCGTTCTGAGCTGCAGCCAGCCCGCCAACCAGCAGCGCCTGCACGGCGTCGGCTGCCCGGCCGAGGATCTCGGGGAGTTCGGCTTGCTCCGGTCCGGCGAAGTTGCGCAACACGAAGTCAGCAGGGTCCATCCGGCCAGGAGGACGGCCGATGCCGATCCTGACCCGGTAGTAGTCCTTGGTCGCGAGAGCTGAGGTCACCGAGCGAAGGCCATTGTGACCGTTATCGCCGCCGCCGAGCTTCAGTCGTACCTGCCCGAACGGCAGGTCGAGCTCGTCGTGAATGACGACCAGCCGGGCGGCCGGGATCTTCAGGAACCTGCTCAGCGCGGCCACCGCGCCGCCGGACACGTTCATGAACGTCATCGGCTTGGCCACGGCGACCGGCGTGCCGGACAGCACCGCGGTGAACGCCATCGACCGGGACCGGTCCCGCTTGAAGCTGCTGCCAAGCCGCTCGGCGATCTCGTCGCAACACAGGAAACCGGCGTTGTGCCGGTTAGCCGCATACTGCGGTCCTGGGTTGCCGAGACCCGCTATCAGCCATCTGTCATCGGCCATGCTGGAGGCACCCGTGACGGTAGAACTCGCGGCGGTCGGGCCGGGCTGCGGTCAGGTCCTCGGTGCTCAGGTCAGCCGGCGTCGTCGGCCGCGGCCCCGCCGCCCTCAACCGGTGCCTCGGCAGCAGCCGCGCCGCCCTCGGCCGGTGCCACGGCAGCCTCAGCCTCTGGCTCCTCGGGCAGGCCAAGCTCGGCTTCCATCTGCTCGGCACTGGGCGCGGTGATCACATGCAAGACCAGCACGTCGGGCTCGACCGCAAGCGTGGAACCTTCCGGCAACCGCAGGTCGCCGGCGTGCACCGCATCGCCGACGGCCATGCCCTCGATGTTGACCTCGATGCCGGGCGGGATGTGCGTCGCCTCGGCCTCGATGGAAATCTGCACCAGTTGCTGGTCGAGCAGGCCGTCCGGCGCGATCTCGCCGACGATGTTGAGCGGCACCTCCACCGTGACCTTCTCACCGCTGCGGACGATCAGCAGGTCCACGTGCTCCACGTTGCCCCTGATCGGGTCGCGCTGGATGGCCTTGGGCAGAGCCAGCTGAGCGCCGCCCGGCAGGCCCTCCAGCCTGATCAGCACGTTGGCAGTACGAAGCGCCAGCAGCACTTCGTGGCCGGGCAGGGAGACGTGCCTCGGCTCGCTGTTGTGCCCGTAGAGCACGGCCGGGACTCGGCCTTCGCGCCTGGTCCGGCGGGATGGTCCCTTGCCGAACTCGGTGCGCGGCTCGGCGTCGATAACTACCTCGGGCACTGTGGGGCTCCTTGAGATGACAGAAATCCTTGCGAAGTCTAGCCGATCAGACCGGGCCGCTGGCCGGAAGGGCTTGCCAGGGCGGTACCCGCCGGCTTTACGCCAGGATGGCTCAGCTCTGGCCGTCGAACAGGCTGGTCACCGAACCGTCGCTGAACACCTCGTTGATGGCGCGGGCGATCAGCGGGGCGATCGACAGGACGGTGAGCTTGTCGAACCGATTCTCGGCCAGGATCGGCAGGGTGTTGGTCACGATGACCTCGCTGACCCGCGAGTTCTTCAGCATGTCGACCGCGTTGCCGGACAGCACGCCATGGGTCGCCGTCACGATGACCTGGGTCGCGCCCTGGTCAAAAAGCGTGTCGGCGGCCTTGACGATCGTCTGGCCGGTGTCGATCATGTCGTCGACCACGATGCAGGTGCGCCCGGCCACCTGGCCGACGACTTCGAGTACGCGCGCCTGATTCGCCACGTCGGGGTCGCGGCGCTTGTGGATGATGGCCAGCGGGCAACCGAGCCTGTCTGTCCACCGCTCACAGACCCGCACCCGGCCAGCGTCTGGCGCCACGACGGTTACCTGCGAGACATCTAGCTTGCCTTCCAGGTAAGACGCCAGGATCGGGAGCGCGAACAGGTGGTCCACCGGGCCGTCGAAGAAACCCTGGATCTGCGCGGTGTGCAGGTCGACGGCCATCAGCCGGTCGGCGCCTGCGGTCTGGAAGAGGTCGGCCATCAGCCGCGCGGAGATCGGCTCGCGACCGCGGCTCTTCTTGTCCTGCCGCGCATAGCCGAAGAACGGCGTCACCACGGTGATCCGCTTGGCGGACGCGCGCTTCAGCGCGTCCACCATGATCAGCTGCTCCATGATCCACTGATTGATGGGCGAGGTATGGCTCTGCAGGACGAAGGCGTCACAGCCACGGACCGACTCAAGGAACCGCACGAAGATCTCGCCGTTGGCGAAGTCGTAGGCGGTGGTCGGTGTCGGCTCGATGCCGAGGCAGCCAGCAATCTCCTGGCCGAGCTCGGGGTAGCCGCGACCGGAGAAAAGCATCATCTTCCGCTCTGAGGTAGCGGTTATGCCGGTCACCTGGGTCTACTCTCCCTACTTGATTTCGCGGCGCCTGACCTCACACCGGTGAGGTGGGCGAACGGGCCCACTACCTCACCAGGCCCGATCACCGCGGCCTCGCAAACAGCCTGCAGGACCGTCGCGCCGGCGCCTACCGAGGTGTCGCGCAGCAGGCAGCCCGGTCCGACGCTCGCGTCGGCCGCAATCGTGGTGCGGCCTTCCAGCTGGGTGCCCGGCATGATCCGGGCGCCGGGCTCGATCGTGACGTCCACATCAATCCAGGTGGTGGCCGGATCCATGATGGTGACGCCCGCGGCCATCCACCTGGCGAGCAGGCGCTCGTTCAGGATCCGCCGCGCCCTGGCGAGTTGCGCCTGGTTGTTGACGCCCTGGATCTCGTCGAAGTCGGGGCACAGCGCGCTGGCCACGAGGTGACCATCGGCTCGCAGGACGGCTGGCACCTCGGTGAGGTACTCCTCGCCTGTCGCCTTCGCGGCCGGAACGCGCTTCACCGCGTCTGCCAGCAGGTCACCATCGAAAGCGAACATGCCCGAACTGATCTCGGTCGCCGCCCGCTGCTCGGGGGTGGCGTCGGACTCCTCGACGATGCCCTCGATCTGGCCCGCCTCATCGCGCAGGATCCGGCCGTAGCCGTAAGGGTCAGGCGCCTGCGAAGTGAGCACTGTCACGGCGGCGCCGGCCGCTCTGTGCTCAGCGATGAGGTCTGTCAACGTCTGCCCGCGTAGCAGCGGCGTGTCCGAGAACAGCACGAGCACCGTGCCGTGGATGACGCCGAGCGACTCGATCACGGTGCGGACCGCGTGTCCGGTACCCCATGAGCCGCTCCGCTCCTGCACCACTACCTCGGCATCCGGGCTGTGCTCGGCGGCGTAAGCCGCTACCTGTCCGCGAGGATCACTCACCACCAAGATCAGCCGTTGCGGCGCGAGCTCCCTGGTAGCCGCGATGACGTGCCCGAGCATTGCTCGGCCGGAGACCTCGTTGAGCATCTTCGGGGTCTCGGTCCGCATCCTGGTACCTTCGCCCGCCGCCAAGATGATGACGGCGGCCGGGGCGTCTGCAGTCACTCGGCTCGACTCCTCGGTTGGGCTGCAGGAAAGGTCGCTCCTGACGGTGTCGCCGCGCTCGCGTAGGGCGCAGGTTCGCAGGTCAGCCTGGGCAAGATGTAGCTCTCCCGACATGTGCAGGATACCGGCTGGTTACTTACCTTCGGTCGGCCTGGGTAGCTGTTCGTACCCGTTCAGACGCTTACGTACGATCGTGCCACAAACTCCGCTGCCCGGCCGGCTACAGGCCGGCAAGACACCCTCTGCTCTTGGCTTCCCCAAGCCGACTCTAGTGACACCGGTCCGGGCTGAGGCAGCGGGCGCTGTTGCTCCGAGCACGCTGACCTGGTGACCACGTGCTGACGAACGGCCGGCGGGCTAGCGGTCCCTGGACCTCGTCATCGACCCGAACTGCCGGAATCCCGTAGGCTGACGTGCCGTAGCTTTCCGGCGTCGTCTAATCGGCAGGACGTAGGACTTTGAATCCTATAATCCAGGTTCGAACCCTGGCGCCGGAGCCATCCATATATGAGTTATTTGTCCGACTCGACGCTGCATCGCAGGCAGCGGCACATAGCATCTGGTGAGACACCAGTGCCCTCTGCGGACATCACTGCCGCCGCCCAGCCCTCGATCTCCCGGTACAAACGGGCGCTGCGTCGTACGTCGATCCGCGAGCAGCCGTGATATCCGTCTCCAGTGTTCCTTCTGGTCGTAACGGGATTGTGCCTCTTCAAGGTCGGCTCGCGGAACTGACCTTCCGGCAGACCTGTCACCCGAATCCAGAACCGCTGAGCCGCGGCGACGTCGGCATTCTCATGGATGTACACCCGGCAGATGACCCGGTCGAGTCCGATCTCGGCCGCTGACAGGAATCGCAGGAAGAAGACAACCAAGCGCGCGTCGCTGTTGATGAAGCTCACCTGGTCCGAGCGCCGATACGCCTTGTTCTTCGTACCTTCGCACCAGTAGGCCATCGCACCGGCGATCAGAATCTCGCGGTGGCTCAAGCTGCCGAAATAGGACTGGGCCTTCCCTCTCACGGCTCGCCGAGCCTCCTCACGTCGCGAACACTCGGCCGCCCAGTAACGGGCACTTCTCCTTGACCTGCGCCTGAAGATCTCCTGATCTTCCAGACCTGGCATGTCACCGACCCAGAGCGAGACCGAACTCTTTGCTACGCCCAGCCGCTCGGCTATCTCGTTGTACGAGTGACCGGCGGCACGCAACTCGCGAGCCTTGACGCGCGCGTCGTCCTTTGCGTTCGGCCGGTAAGTCCAAGCGGGCGGTGGTACATCCCGAATGCGTCGGTAAGGAATCGGTTGCCGCGAATGCCGGTGATCGCCTTGATCTCCCGCACGGATTTACCTGCCTGGCGGAGCGCCACGACCAGTCGGCGGGCGTCTGGTACCTGCTTTTCATCCGTCATATTTCGAATACTAGATCGAGCATCTGACAAAACAGCCAGAGGCGGCGGATCCGTCGGCTGCGATGGCCCGGGCAGACTCCGTCGGGGCATCGCGGCTCGCAGCGACGGGTACGTTGGCTGGTGACTAGCCGTTACCAGTTCATGACGGCGCCCGGAAATGTTCGCCCGGTCGTTGTACAACCTACGGTCACGTAGGTTACGGTTACGTAAGCGTATTCTGCATCAGCCCCTGCCCACGGTAGTGCGGAGCGTCTAGCCCGATATCAAACCGTTCTGAGTGCCAGGCGAGGATCCCATGACGACCACCACGGACGCCAACAGCACGACGACGGCCCCAGCCGTCAGTACAGCCAGGAAAGCACCGCCGCTGAGCGATCTCGAGGACGAGCCCAAGGGCCGATTCGAGAAGGTGATGGTCGGCATCTTCGTTGCCGTCCCCATGGTCGCGCTGGTCGCGGCAATCCCGCTGGCCTGGGGATGGGGCCTTGGCTGGCACGACGTTATTATCGCCGTCACCTTCTACATGATCACCGGGCTCGGCATCAGCATGGGCTTCCACCGCTACTTCACGCACGGCTCCTTCAAGGCCAATACCGGGCTCCGGATAGCACTGGCCATCGCCGGCTCGCTCGCCATCGAGGGCCCGGTGCTGACCTGGGTGGCCGATCACCGGCGTCACCACAAGTACAGCGACCGCGAGGGCGACCCGCACTCGCCGTGGCGGTTCGGCGACGACTGGAAGGCCCTGAGCAAGGGCCTGGCCTGGGCGCACATCGGCTGGATGTTCGACGGCAACCACACCTCGCAGGAGAAGTTCTGCCCCGACCTGCTAGCCGACAAGAAGATCGCCAAGGTCTCCACGTCCTTCCCGACTCTGGTGGCCGTCTCCCTGCTGGCTCCGGCCCTCATCGGCGGCTTGTGGTCCATGTCCTGGCAGGGCGCGGTGACCGCGTTCTTCTGGGGCAGCCTGGTCAGGGTCGCCTTCCTGCACCACGTGACCTGGTCGATCAACTCCATCTGCCACACGTTCGGCAAGGAAGAGTTCGAGGTCAGGGACAAGTCAAGGAACGTGAACTGGCTGGCCATCCTGTCCTTCGGCGAGTCGTGGCACAACCTGCACCACTCCGACCCGACGTGCGCGCGTCACGGCGCGCTGCGCGGCCAGATCGACATCGCCGCACGGCTGATCTGGTTCTGCGAGAAGCTCGGCTGGGCGACCGACGTGCGCTGGCCGGATGAGTCCAGGCTGAGTGGCAAGCTGACCGGAACACGGCAGCTCGGCTCGATGACCAAGCGGGCCGACCCCGAGCCAGTTCGCCGCGGGAGTGCCTGAGCACCATGATGGAGCAGTGACAAGTCAGTCCCCAGCAAGCCGCAAGCGCATGACCGGCAAGGAGCGCAGGGCGCAGCTTCTTGATATTGGCAGGCGACTGTTCGCAGAGCGCGGCCTGGACGGCACCTCGATCGAGGAGATTGCCGCCCAGGCCGGCGTTTCTAAGCCCGTCGTCTACGAGCACTTCGGCGGCAAGGAGGGCTTGTACGCCGTTGTCGTCGACCGTGAGGTCGAGCGGTTCCTCAGCATGGCTACGACGCTGCTCGAGGGCGAGGACACCATGGCCAAGTTCGAGCTGGCCGCGGTGCACCTGCTCCGCTACATCCAGGAAAACTCCGACGGGTTCCGGATCCTGGTCCGTGACTCCAACCCCACTTCGGGCTCAGGTACCTTCGCCAGCCTGATCAGTGACATCGCCAGCCAGGTCGAGTACCTGCTCGGCGACGTCCTCAAGACCAGGGGCTATGACCCCAAGCTGGCCCCTGTCTATGCGCAGATGCTCGTCGGCATGGTCGCGTCGGCCGGCCAGTGGTGGCTGGATGAGCGCAAGCCCAAACTCGAGGAGATGGCCGCGCACCTGGTCAACCTGGCCTGGAATGGCATGCGCGAACTTGACCCCAAGCCGCGGCTGTCACCAGAAGCCATCGAGTTGCTGCGCCAGCGCCCGTAGCCCCGCAGCGCGTAGCCCGCGCAGCGTCAGGCCTTGTGCCCGACGACGAAGACCCGCCGGAACGGCAGCACCGTTCCGTAGGATTTGGCTGGGTAGATCTTCTGCACCCGCTCGGAGTACTGCCTGGTGAACTCCGCGGCGTCCGACGCGCCAAGCGCGGCGAGCACTGGTCGCATGCCGGTGCCGGCGAACCAGTCGGTGACCGGGTCCTTGCCTGGCAGTACGTGCAGGTAGGTGGTCTCCCAGGCGTCAACGGTCAGGCCAAGGCCAGCTAGCAGCTCGAGGTAGTCAGCCGGATCGCCGGCCTGCCGGTTCAGCTCGATGTCACTGAGCTGGCCCGCCCACTGCGCCGAGGCGGCCAGGTCGCGCAGCAGGGCATGCACGGGCTGGTCCAGGTTGCCAGGCAACTGGAAGGCGATCCAGCCGCCATCGGCCAGGAACGTGGTCCACCGCGGCAGCAGATCTAGATGCCCGGGCACCCACTGCAGGACCGCGTTGGAGATGATCACATCGGCCGGCCGCGGCGGCTGCCAGGTCGCGACATCACCTACCGCGAAGCTCAGCCGCCGCGCCAACTCGGTTCCGCCGTAGCCGGCGGCTCTTGCGGCCGCGATCATTTCCTCGGACGAGTCGATGCCCAGGATCTCAGCGCCCTGCCACCGCGCCGCCAGCGAGGCGGTCAGCTGGCCAGGACCGCAGCCGAGGTCGGCCACGTAGTCCGGCGCAGCCGCGCCAATCCGGCCGGCCAGGTCGTAGAACGGCCGCGAGCGCTCGTCGGCGAAATGCAGGTACTGCGCTGGATCCCACATGAAGGCCCATTTCTCTCGACATCGAGATAACCACGTCAGGTGTATCGCGGCCGAAGTCTCGATGTCAAGAGATATGCTCTGCCCATGGCACCTTCGAGCCGCGAGTCACCGCCGCGACCGTCAGCGACGAGGTCGATGACATCGTCAGCCGCTGGCAAACGGTCAGGCCCGACCTGGACGTCAGCCCGCTGCAAGTGCTCAGCCGGGTTTCCAGGCTGGCCAGGCACCTGGACCGGGCCAGGCGCGCGGCGTTCGCAGCGCACGGGCTGGAGACCTGGGGCTTCGACGTCCTGTCGGCGCTGCGCCGGCAAGGCGAGCCGTACCAGCTCAGCCCGGGGGCACTGCTGCGCGCCACGCTGGTCACCTCGGGCACGATGACGAACCGGATCGACAGGATGTCGAAGGCCGGTCTGGTCAGCCGTCACCGCGATCCGCAAGACAAGCGCGGCGTGCTCGTTCAGCTCACCAGCAACGGCCTGCGCACCGTCGATGCTGCGATGTCGGACTTGCTGGAACGCGAGCGCGCGCTGCTGACCGCGCTGGATGCTCAGCAACAGGGGGATCTCGCGGCGCTGCTGCGCACGCTGGTTGCCCCCTTCGACGCCGCCACAGCCGAGCAGCCAGGCCCGGCCGAAGCAAGCTAATTCGCGCCAGGGCGCCAGCCGCTGCTCATGCGGCGTTGCCGGGCCTAGCCGCCGATCTCCTCCGCTACCACCAGCCAGCGCTCTTCCAGCTCGGCACGCTCCTGCTGCACCGCGCGCAGCTGCGCACCCAGCTCGATCAGCCGCCCGTAGTCCGAAACACTGCCTGCTAGCTCGGCCGCGAGCGTGCCCTCGGTGTCAGCGAGCTTGCCGATCTGCCGCTCCAGCCTGCTGAGTTCCTTCTGGCCCGTTCGCAGCTGGGCCGCGGACACCGGCGCCGGTCCGCTGCCGTTCGCCGCGCGCCCGGCCGCGGGCTGGCCAGCGGCGACCGTGCCGGTCCCGGCGCCGTCGGCGGGCCGGCCGCTTGCCTGGCGCCGCGCTGGCCTCGGCGCGCAGGCTCAGGTACTCATCGACGCCGCCCGGCAGATAGGCGAGCTTTCCGCCGACGAGAGCCAGCACGTGGTCGGTAACCCGCTCGAGGAAGTACCTGTCGTGGCTGACCACCATGACCGATCCTGGCCAGCCGTCCAGCAGGTCCTCCAGCTCGGTCAGCGTCTCGATGTCCAGGTCGTTGGTCGGCTCGTCGAGCAGCAGCACGTTCGGCTCGGCCAGCAGCATCAGCATGAGCTGCAGCCGCCGCCGCTCACCGCCGGACAGCTCGCCGACCCTGGTCCATTGCCGGTCGCCGCGCAGCCCGAGCCGCTCTAGCAACTGGCTGACCGACATCTCCCGCTTGCCGATGACGGCGGAACTGCGCACCTGCTCGGCAGCCTCCAGCACGCGCAGCTCAGGATCGACCTGCACTGGCTCTTGGGTCAGGTAGCCGAGCTGCACGGTGGCACCGGTGACCAGCTGGCCGGTAGTTGTCACCGCGCCGGTCGCGGGCACCGGCAGCGCGCCGGACAGCAACCGCAGCAAGGTCGTCTTGCCTGTTCCGTTGACGCCGACGACCCCGACCCGGTCACCGGGACCGAGCTGCCAGCTCACGTCGTCCAGCAGCGTCCTGCCGCCCGCGCGGACCGAGACGTCCCTGAGCTCGTACACCGATTTGCCGAGCCGGGCGGTGGCCACCCTGGCCAGCTCGACGCCGTCCCTCGGCGGCGGCTCGTTCGCGATCAGGGCGGTGGCCGCATCGATCCTGAACTTCGGCTTGCTCGTCCTGGCCGGCGGCCCGCGCCGTAGCCAGGCAAGCTCCTTGCTGAGCAGATTGCGCCGCCGCTGGTCGAGGACGGCCGCCAGCCTGGCGCGCTCGGCGCGGGCCAGCACGTAGGCGGAGTAGCCGCCTTCGTAGCTTTGCACCTGACCGCCTGCGACCTCCCAGGTCTGCTCGGTCACCTCATCCAGGAACCAGCGGTCGTGCGTGACGACCATATAGCTGGTGGCGTACTGGCGCAGGTAGGCCGCGAGCCAGCTGATCGCCTCGATGTCCAGGTGGTTCGTCGGCTCGTCCAGCAGCAGCAGGTCGTGGCTGCCGCGCAGCAGCGCTGCCAGCGCTGTCCTGCGCCGCTCGCCGCCCGATAGCGAGCCGACGTCGGCACCGGTATCCATGCCGCCGAGCAGCCCGGCAATCACCGCACGGCGGCGCGGATCGCTCGCCCACTCGTGCTCGGCGATGCCGGCGAACACCACCTCACCGACCGTGCCCGACAGCTGTTCAGCCTGCGGCAAGTAGCCAATGGTCACGCCACGGGCCCTGGTCGCTCCGGCCCGAGTCCAGGTCGGCCGATCCGGCCAGCGCGGCCAGCAGCGTGGTCTTGCCTGCACCGTTGCGGCCGACGACCCCGATCCGCTGCCCTGCGGAGACGCCAAGCGATACCTGATCGAGGAGCACGCGCTCGTGATAGGCCTTCGCGGCCAGCTCCAGGTTGACCAAATTCACGGTAACTGCCCGGCCTTGACGACAACCGCGCCTGGCGCCGGGCCGCTGGCCCGCGCCGCGGTCCGGCAGACACCCGCGCCCGTCAGCGCGACCGCGAGCTCTCGTGCGTGCGCCGCGTCGGTCGCCAGGAACGCGCAGGTAGGTCCTGAACCGGATACGATGGCGCCGAGCGCGCCGTACTCGCGCCCGGTCGCGAGGGCCCGGCGCAGCTCCGGCTGCAAGGAGAGCGCGGCGGGCTGCAGATCGTTCGATAGCAACGGGCCGACGGCGGCCGGGTCGCCTGATCGCAGCGCGGTCATCAGCGGATTGCTCAGCTGCGGCTCAGTCACCTCCGGCCCGTCGCCGGCCGCGGCACGGGCGGCGCGGAGCCGGTCGCAAGTGGCATAGACCTGCGCTGTGGACAATCCGGCGAGGCCGAAAGCCAGCGCCCAGTGATAGGTCCCCGCGGCCAGTGCCGGAGTCAGCTGCTCGCCCCGGCCGCGCCCGACCGCGGTGCCGCCGAGCAGCCCGAAGGGCACGTCGCTCCCGAGCCCGGCAGCGACCGTGGCGAGCTCACGCTGCGGCAGGCCCGATCGCCACAGCTCGTTGCACGCCACCAGCGTGGCCGCCGCGTCGGCGCTGCCGCCGGCCAGCCCGCCCGCCACCGGGATCCGCTTGGAGATCTCGATCGCTACCCCGGCATCGGCATCGGCCCGGCCGGTGCGCCCGGCCAGCGCAACGACAGCTTGCCAGGCCAGGTTCGACCCGTCGGCCGGGACCAGCGCCGCGTCCTCACCAGCGATCGTCACGCTGGTCCTGTCGGCCGGCCGTACGGTCACCTCGTCGAACAAGGACACCGCGTGGAACACGGTGATCAGCCCGTGGTAGCCGTCAGCGCGGACTGGCCCCACGGCGAGCTGGAGGTTGACCTTCGCCGGCACCCGGACAGTGACCGATGCCGCGGCTGGCCTGATTGCTGACATCACGATCAGACGATCGTAGCCGGGCCTGGCCCGCCGTCGGCCGCGGCCGTCCTGCGGCCGCGGCCGGGCGCCGGCGGCACCGCCCCGGCGCCAGCCAGCAGCTGGCCGGCCTTGGCGATGCGCGCGAACTGAGTGATATCCAGCGCCTCACCGCGTAGCGAAGGGTCAACGCCTGCGCTCCTGACCACCTGCTCCGCCGCGGCCGGCGATCCTGCCCAGCCCGCAAGCGCCGATCGCAGCGTCTTGCGCCGCTGCGAGAACGCCGCATCGATGACCGCGAACGTGGCCTGCCTGCTGGCTGTTCCGCGTATCCGCGCCGCCGCCGCGGCCGGATGCCTGGCGAGCGACACCAGGCCTGAGTCCACTCTCGGCACTGGCCAGAACACGCTGCGGCCGACCGACCCGGCCCGCCGCGCGGTCGCGAACCAGGCGATCTTGGCCGACGGCACACCGTAGGTACGGCTGCCAGGCGGAGCGCACATCCGGTCCGCGACCTCGGCCTGCACCATGATCAGCGCGCTGCGCAGGGTTGCCACGGTGGCGAGCAGGTGCAGCACCACCGGCACGGAGACGTTGTAAGGCAGGTTGGCGACCAGCACTGTCGGGTCGGCCGGCAGGCCGGCGACCCGCGCAGCGTCCGCAGTCACCACCGCCAGCCGGGCGGCCAGTCGCGGCGCGCGCGCCGCGACGGTGACTGGCAGCTCGGTGGCGAGGGCACGGTCGATCTCGACCGCGATGACCTGGCCGGCTGCGGCCAGCAACGGCAGCGTCAGCGACCCGAAGCCCGGCCCGACTTCGAGCACGACGTCGTCCGGCCGCAGGTCCGCCATCGCTGCGATCTTGCTGACGGTCCCTGCGTCGATCACGAAATTCTGGCCGAGCCGCTTCGACGGCTGGATACCGAGCCGCGCGGCCAGGTCCCTGATCTCGGTCGGGCCGAGCAGCTGTGCCGGGCTGAGCTGGACCTTGCCCTGACCCTCACCCTGGCCGAGGCCGGCTAGTCCGGCCACGGCCCGAACACGCGCTCCCCGTTCGCCTCGATGACATCGCACAGTTTGGCTACGTCCAGTTGCTTGACCGCGGCCAGCGCGCGCACCGTGTGCGCGACCTGGGCAGGCGTGTTCGACCGGCCCCGGTGCGGCGCCGGGGCCAGGAACGGGGCATCGGTCTCGGCCAGGATCAGTTCCGGCGGCGTGACGGCAGCGGCCGCGCGAAGTCCTGCCGCGTTCCCGAACGTCAGGGTCCCGGCGAAACTGAGCACGTAGCCGGCCTGCGCACAGCGCTCCGCCAGCTCTGCGTCGCCCGAGTAACAGTGGAAGATCACCTGCTCGGGTGCCCCGTCCGCGGCCAGGATCGACAGCACGTCGGCATGCGCATCCCGGTCGTGGATCATCAGCGGCTTGGCTACCTGCTTGGCCAGGTCGATGTGCGCGCGGAACCAGTCCCGCTGCACCTTCGGCGGCGCGTTGTCGCGGTAGTAGTCAAGGCCGGTCTCGCCCACGGCGCGAACCCGCGGCAGCGCGGCGAGCCTGGCGATCTCGGCCAGCACGGCGTCCCGCCCGGCTGGCGAGCTGGCCGCCGCCGACGTCTCGTTCGGGTGGATCGCAACCGCCGCGTATACCGAAGGGAACGTGGCCGAGCAGTCAGCTGACCACCGGGAGGACGCCACGTCACAGCCGACGGTGATGACCCGGCTGAGGCCGGCCGCCGCTGCCCGCTCGAGTGTGTCGGCAACGGGAAGATCGATCAGGTCGAGATGGCAGTGGCCGTCGAAGGCAGCGGCGGGCAGCGGCTCCGGCGGCGGCGCGTGCGGACGGCCGATGCCACGGCCTGGCCCGAAGCCGTCGCCGGGGACCGGCCGCGGCTGGCCGAAGTCGCTTTCGGTCACTTACTCTCCAGCCTGGCTAGCTCCTCGTCCGCAACAGCCGGATCCAGCTTGGCGAACAACGGCACCGGAGCGGTCAGCGGCGTGCCCGCCCTGACCGGCACAGAACTCCAGCGGGCGGCCGTCTGATAGTCACCGGTGATCACCGGGTAGTGCGGCCCGCCATCTTCGCTGACCTCGTCGAGCCGCGGCATGCCTGACCACTCGCCGGTGCCGCCGAGCATCTCGTACACCTGCTGCGACGACCGGGGCAGGAACGGCGTGAGCAGCGTCTTGCCGTCATCAACTAGTTGCAGCGCCACGTGGCAGATCGTGCGCATCCGCTCAGGGTCGGATTCGCGCAGCTTCCACGGCGCGTGGTCGGACAGGTACTTGTTAGCTTCCGCCAGCGTCCGCATGGTCTCGGTGCTGGCAACCTTGAACCGGCACCTGGCCAGCGAGTCGCCGACGACTCCGAAGGCGGCCTTCGACCGGTCCAGCGCGGCGATGTCCGCGTCGGTCAGCTGGCCTGCCGCGGGGATCGCGCCGATATTGCGGGCGGCGAATGACACGGAGCGGTTCACCAGGTTGCCCCAGTTCGCCACCAGCTCGTCATTGGTACGCCGGACGAACTCGCTCCAGGTGAAATCGGTGTCCTGGGTCTCCGGGCCGGCCACCGCGACGTAGTAGCGCAGTGCGTCTACGTCGTAGCGCGCCAGGAAGTCGCGGACGTAGATGACGACCGACCTGGAGGAGGAGAACTTCTTGCCCTCCATGGTCAGGAACTCGCTGGAGACAACCTCCGAGGGCAGGTTCAGCTCGCCGAGCGGCCCTGGCGCGCCGCCCTTGGCACCTTTGCCGTTGTAGCCGAGCAGCATGGCGGGCCAGATCTCGCTGTGGAAGACGATGTTGTCTTTGCCCATGAAGTAATAGGACTCGGCATCTGGCGACTGCCACCAGGCCCGCCAGGCGTCCGGGTCACCGCTGCGCCTGGCCCACTCGATAGACGCCGACAGGTAGCCGATCACCGCGTCGAACCACACGTAGATGCGCTTGTCGGTCGCGTCCTGCCAGCCATCGAGCGGGATCGGCACACCCCAGTCCAGGTCCCTGGTGATGGCACGCGGCTGCAGGTCGCCCAGCAGGTTCAGGGAGAACTTCAGCACGTTCGGCCGCCACTGGCCGCTCTTGCCCTGCAGCCAGCTGCCCAGCACGTCAGCGAACGCCGGCAGGTCCAGGAAGAACTGCTCGGTCTCCACGAAAGCGGGCGTCTCGCCGTTGATTTTCGAGCGCGGGTTGATCAGGTCGACCGGATCGAGCTGGTTGCCGCAGTTATCGCACTGGTCGCCGCGGGCGCCGTCGTAACCGCAGATCGGGCACGTGCCCTCGATGTAGCGGTCCGGCAGCGTACGGCCGGTCGACGGCGACACCGCGCCCAGCGACTTGCGGGCGAAGATGTAGCCATTGGCGTACAGGCCGCGGAAAATGTCCTGGACGATCGCGTAATGGTTGCGCGTGGTGGTCCTGGTGAACAGGTCGTAGGACATGTCGAGGCCGGACAGGTCCTCGGCGATAACCCTGTTGTACCGGTCGGCGAGTTCGCGCGCGGTCACGCCCTCGGCGTCTGCCTGGACCTGGATCGGGGTGCCGTGCTCGTCCGTGCCGCTCACCATCAGGACCTTGTTGCCGGTCATCCGCTGATACCTGGCGAACATGTCACAGGGCAGGCCGAAGCCGGATACGTGCCCGATGTGCCGAGGACCGTTCGCGTACGGCCACGCGGCCGCGGCAAGAATGTGACGACTGGTCATGCTCTCAGCCTAGGGGAGGAGCCTGCCGTCGGGCCGGGCGGCAGGCACGGGCGTGCTGGTCATCAGGCGTCCCCGCGCCCTCCGCCGGCGGCACGACGGGCCACGACGGCGTCGTAGACCTCACGTTTGCGCAGCCCGAACTCGCTGGCCACGGCTGCGATGGCGATTTTGCGAGAAACGCCGGTCAGTTCGCGGTCGGCCACGACCCCGGCGGCTTCGGCAGGTGTCGCCGCTGGTGCGGCCTGCGCACCGGCCACGACCAGGGTGATCTCGCCACGCGCCCCGGCTGCTAGCTGCTCGGCTAGCCCGGACAGGCAGCCCCTGATCACTTCCTCGTGCGTCTTGGTCAGCTCACGGCACACCGCTGCCCGCCGGCTCGCGCCGAAGGCAGCGGCCAGCTCGGCCAGCGTCGCGGCGACGCGGCGCGGTGACTCGAAGAAGACCAGCGTCCGCCGCTCGACAGCTAGCTCGGCGAAACGCCTGCTCCGCTCGCCGGCCCGGCGCGGCGGAAAGCCCTCGAACACGAACCGGTCGCACGGCAGCCCGGAGATCACCAGGGCCGTCGTGACCGCTGACGGTCCTGGCAGCACGGTGACCCTGACCCCAGCGGCGGCGGCCGCGGAGATAAGCCGGTAGCCGGGATCGCTGACGCCCGGCATCCCGGCGTCGGTCACGAGCAGTACGTCGTTGCCGCCCGTCAGCTCGGCAAGCAGGCCGGGCGTGCGCCGCGTCTCGACATCGTCGTAATAGGAGACGACCCGGCCGGTCAGGCTTACTCCGAGCGCGTCGGCCAGCCTGCGCAGCCGCCTGGTGTCTTCCGCCGCGATCAGCCCGGCCGCGTGCAGCGCAGGACCGAGCCTGGCCGAGGCGTCGGCAGGCTGTCCGATGGGGACGGCCGCCACGGTCAAAGTCCCCGCAGGCGCAGTCCCCGAGGTCGGAGTCCCCGCAGGCGCAGTCCCCGAAGACGGAGTCCTCGCAGGCGGAGTCTCCGCAGGCAGAGTCCCAGCGGGCGGGCTCGCGGGCTCGGCTTCCGCACCGGACGGCCCGGGTTCATCGCTCAGGCGTTCCATGTCCCGGCCCAGGCTAGTCCGTCTGGCCTCTACCATGACTGCGATGGAGGCTTACCAGACGGTGCCAGCGACTAGCACCGACGACGGACCGCGGCTAGCCAGCGCTGGCCGCCGTAGCGCCGCGCTGGAACTCGGGAGCACCTTCTGGGGCTGGGCCGGGCCAGTCCTGATCATGATCCTCGGCGGCGTCCTGCGGTTCTACCGGCTGGGTCAGCCCAAGGCGGTCGTCTTCGACGAGACCTACTACGTGCCGGACGCCAACTCGATCCTGCGCCACGGGGTCGAGCTGCAGCACGTGAGCAACGTCAACAACCTGCTGATCGCCGGCAAGACCGACATCTTCGTCAGACTGCACGGCCAGCCCCAGGGCGAAATCGTTGCCCACCCGCCAGTGGGCAAGATCATGATGGCGTTCGGCCAGTGGCTGTTCGGCCTCACGCCGTTCGGCTGGCGTTTCTCGGTCGCCGTCGTCGGCACCGTATCGATTCTGCTGCTGGCCAGGATCGTCAGACGGATGACCGGGTCGACAATGCTCGGCTGCATCGCCGGGCTGCTCATCGCGCTCGACGGCCTGGAGATCGTCCTGAGCCGCACCGCGATTCTCGACATCTTCCTGATGTTCTGGGTACTTGCCGCTTTCGGACTGCTGGTCATTGACCGGGATCAGACCATCGCGCTGATGCAGCGGGCGGCCGACAGTGGTCAGCCGTATGACCTGACGGGCCCGAAGCTCGGCATCCGCTGGCTGCGCGTGCTGGCGGGCCTTTGCCTGGGCGCGGCGTGCGCCACCAAGTGGAACGGGCTCTGGTACCTGATCGCCTTCGCGTGCCTGGTCATCGCATGGGATCTCGGTGCGCGGCGAGCGGCCGGCTTCGTCGGACTGGCTGCCTGGCACCCTCCGCAGTCACCGGTGGCTGCCTGTCTGGTTCCTGGCTGGCGCCCGCGGTGGTCTACGTAGCGTCCTGGGCTGGCTGGTTCGCCAGCAGGGACGGCTACGACCGTAACTGGGCCGCGCTGCACGGCAATCACACGCCGATCTGGTCGACCATCGACTCGTGGTATCAGTACAACCACTGGATGCTCACGTTCGGCCTGGACCTGACCACGCACCAGTCCTATCAGTCGAACCCGCTCGGCTGGATGGTCCTGGCCAGGCCGATCTCGTTCTACTGGTGCGCCGAGCAACATTCGCGGCTGCGGAATGCCGAAAGGCAAGGTTGCCGAGGTGCTCGCGATCGGCACTCCGCTGATCTGGTGGGGCGGTGCGCTGGCTCTGCTGTTCTGCCTCGGCTGGTGGCTTATCGGCCTGACCGGCGACCTGGTCTTCGGCCGGGAGCCGAGGCGAGACTGGCGGGCCGGAGCCGTGCTGCTCGGCGTCGCGGCCGGCTGGCTGCCCTGGGTCTGGTACGCGTGGCACGACCACCGCACCGAGTTCTACTACTACGCGATCGTGTATGAGCCGTTCCTGGTCATCGCGATCACGCTATGCCTTGGCCTGATCATCGGGCCCGCCCGGGCCGCGCCGGGCAGGCGGGCCATCGGCGCCGTGGCCGCCGGCGGCTACCTGATGGCCGTCCTCGTGAACCTGGCCTACATCTACCCCGTCCTTACCGCGCAGGTCATACCGTACTCATCCTGGTACAGCCGGATGTGGTTTAGCCGCTGGATCTGATCAGGCGAGCCCTTGCCTGCCGCCAGTACTTCCCGGATTCGCGGCAATTTGAGCGCTTTGGTGCGCCTCTAGCTGCAATTACGCCACTCTGTAGCTGCTCTGTTACCCAGATCACGCATCGCAGCGCCGCCTAGTTGCGTCATAGCTGTGTCAGTTCCCCCCAGGGAGCGGAGCAGAGATGATTCAGGTAGAGCAGATGCCGGACCGCGATGTGCGATTCGAGCAGGACGTGGTCCCGTTCATGGGCCAGCTCTATCCTGCCGCGCTCCGGATGACGAGGAACCCCAGCGACGCCGAGGACCTCGTGCAGGAGACCTTTGCCAAGGCTTACGCCGCGTTCCACCAGTTCAAGCCGGGCACGAACCTGCGCGCCTGGCTGCACAGGATCCTGGCCAACACCTTCATCAACAGCTACCGGAAGAAGCGCCGCGAGCCGGTGACCGACCTGGGCGCTGACTTCCAGGACGACTGGCAGACCGGCAGCGACCCGCTGTGCACCGCCGGCCCGGTCGGCCGAGGTCGAGGCACTTGAGCGGCTTGCCGACTCCGACATCCTGCAGGCGCTGCGCGACCTGCCTGAGGAGTTCAGGGTAGCGATCTACCTCGCCGACATTGAGGGTTACCCGTACCGGGAGATCGCCGAGATGATGGACACGCCCATCGGCACGGTGATGTCACGGCTGCATCGCGGCCGCGCCAAGCTTCGGGACAAGCTCGCCAGCCATGCCCCGCGGCGCCTCGCTCGCCACCGCAGCGACGGTGAGCGTGTTACCAGCCTGCCAGTCTGCGAGGCAGCCCACACAAGTCCCGTGCGCTCGGTGGCTAGCCGCCGAAGATGCGGTCGCAGGCGCGAGCGCCCGCCTTGCCGTCGTCCAGCGGGCTGAACTTGGCGGCGAACGCCTCATATGCGGCCGGTACCTCGCCGCGACCGCGTCCAGGTCTGCCAGCGCCGCGATCACCTCGTCGGAAGTCGCCAGCAACGGCCCCGGCACCTCGGCCTCGAAGTCGAGATAAAAGCCGCGCAGGTTGTCCCGGTAGTCCTCGAGATCGTAGGTGTAGAAGACCATCGGCTTCCCGGTCGCCGCGAAGTCGCACATCATCGAGGAGTAGTCGGTGATCAGCGCGTCGGTGACCAGGAACAGCTCGGCCAGATCCGGGTAGGCCGTGACGTTCAGGACGAAGCCAGGCCGGATCCCGCCGGCACGTCGTCGGCCATGTGGTGGTGACCGCGGATCAGGATCACGTAGTCGTCGCCGAGCTGCTGCTAGGCCCGCTCCAGGTCGAGCCGGAGATCGAACCGGTACCGGCCGGAGGCGTAGAACTGGTTGTCCCGCCAGGTCGGCGCGTACATGACCACCCGCTTGCCTGCTGGCAGCCCGATCCGCCGCCGCACCGCGGCGGCGGCCGCGGCTCGGCGTCGCCGGCCGCCAGAACGTCGTTGCGCGGGTAACCGGACTCGAGAGATCTCGCCGCCGAACCGGAACGCCTGGCGCAGGATGCGGGGTGCTGAACGGGTTGGGCGACAGCAGCATGTCCCACTTGGCCACGTCTTCGCTGAGGTGATCGAGGTACTTGGTGCCGCTGATCGACTGCAGTTCCTCCACGTCGAAGCCGATCCGCTTGAGCGGCGTGCCGTGCCACGTCTGCACGTAGACCTGGCCTGGCCGCTTCTCGTAGCTCGGCCGGCATGTCGTCGTTGGAGATGATGAACTTGGACCTGCGCCAGCGCGTCCCAGTAGGCCTCGGTGCCCATCAGCACCGGCCTGGCCCCGTCCGGGACCGGCACCGCCCAGTCATTGACCGACCCAGATGTGCTCCCGGTCGTCGCCGCGGCGGCGCAGTTCGCGGGCGATGCCGAGCGGGTTGTCGCTGGCCTGCTTGCCCTTGAAGGTGACGAATACCACCGCAGTCCCGCATGCCGCGGCGCTGCTGCAGCGGGTAGTACATCTCCCGCAGCACCCGGCGCTGGATCCGGCCATGCTCGGCCAGCCGGAGCGCCGCGCTCACCGACGAGCAGCGGACTGTCGTAGTCGGTCGTGGTGAACCGGTAAAGCTTGGGCCCGAACTGCATGCCGTTCGCCGGTGACCTCGGCCAGCCGGGCAGTGGTCATAGACCAGCGCGATCAGTTCCTGGCTGTCCGGATCGTCCGGGCCGCGCAGCTTCAGCGTCCACAAGCCCGTCGCGCAGCGGCTGGCCGGTGCCGAAGACCGGCATCGCGGCCGCCGGCATCGCGATGCTCGAACCGGTCACCGTCGCGCTCGACCGTCGAACCTGTGCGTATCGGTGGAAGACCGCCTGGTCAGCACTGCCTCGAGCCGCTGGCCCGGCAGTCTGCGTAGCTACCGCGCAGCGTCAGCGATGCCGTCGGCTGACCAGGCATGCTCGTGGATCACCGGACGAGGGCTGCGACGCATCGACGACCACGTTCCCGTACCTGGTCCGTTCCACCGCCACTTCCTCGTCGCCCGCCGGATAGCTGTACTCGTGCCCGCCGACCGCGAAGGCCACCCGGACCCGCGCCGCGCCCGGCCGGTCGACGCACAGGTCCCATTCGACCCGTGGCATCGTCCTTCCATGACCGCGTCGCTGGCGAAGTCGCAGCGCAGGCCGTCACGGACCTGCTCACCGGACAGCACGCCGCGCAGCCGCACCAGGCCGGTGGCCAGCGTCGGTCGCTGTCGTGGCCAGCTTTCTCGTCGCGGTGCCCCTCGACCAGACCAGCACCAGCTCAGCGTCCTGACCGGCCGCCGACTGCTCGACGTCGACCTCCAGCACCAGATCCTGCCCTCGAATTCGCAGCCGCGCAGCTCGGCGGGGTGTGCACCACCTGCACGTGCAGTCGCCTGCCCAGCCAGCGAGCGCCGAGCCGGATGCCCGGCGCGACCTGGCGGGCGGGCGGCCGCTCGGCGGAGCCGCGGACGGCGTGTGCAGCCTGGACAGCGCGCCAGACCCCGTGGCCGCGGACCAGCACGAAGCCTTCCCAGTCGCCGGTCTGCCACTTGCCGGCCAGGTTGAACCAGCGCGGGCTGATCTCCGCCCGGAACCCGGCCCAGTCATAGTCGTAGCGCAGCTGCCCCGACCACTGCTTCGCCTCCGGATGCCGGAAAGACCTGGCGCGGCACGACGACCGGCAGCCGGCCCAGCTGACGCGGGCGCAGCAGCACGATCTTCGAGGTGTGCCGCCGCTTGCGGATGTCCATCGACGGGACGTAGGCGCAGCCGGAGATGACCAGCTTGCCGTCCTCCCAGTCGATGCCCTCGACCCGGACGAAGGGATCCAGCTCGCGCAACTGGGTGCGGTAGATCCTGGCCGGGATCCGCAGGCTCGCGGTCCTTGCGGAACGGCAGGTCAGCCCAGATCCGGCCGCGCTCGCGTACCACCTGGACGGTCTTGACCGGCTGATCGGTCAGCCAGGCCGAGTACTCCAGCAGCTCGGGCATCATCCGCCGGGCGATCAGGTGATAGGCCAGCTTGTGCGTCGACGGCAGCTGCGCGCATGACCCTGCTTGTCGATCTGGGCCAGGTACGTGCCCATCAGGTCGATGAACTCGGCCCGGTAGGCCTCGGTGGTCCGGCCGCAGGTCGGGAATGTACAGCCACAGGTCGTTGAGCAGCGCCTTGCGCTGGTGCTCGCGCACCATCCGGACGGCGGATGCTCGCGCAGGAACTCGTCGATCACCAGCAGCGCGGTGATCCGGTCACGGAAGTTCTCGATGCTGGTGCGCGACTGGGTGATCGACAGCGCGCCGGAGCCGCGCTCGCGCCAGTAGTAGATCGGGTCGGGGATGACGTCAACTGCCGTGGCCAGCACGTGTGCCTTGGTCATCAGCTGCAGGTCTTCCCAGACCACGCCCTCGGGAAAGATCAGCTGGCTGGCGTCCCAGAAGGACTTGCGGAACATCTTGTTCCATACCGAGACGTCGAAGAACAGCTCGGGGCTCACGCTGATGTGGGTGCCGATCTTCCTGGTCTTGATCGCCTTGGCATGCAGCGCCGATTGGTAATGCCGGCCGGGCCGATCCGCTGCACCCCGCCGGAGACGATGTCTGAGCCAGAACCCTCCAGCGTGTGCAGCATCCGCTCGAGCGCGTGGCTCGGCAGTACGTCGTCGCCGTCGACGAAGGACGAGGTACTCGCCGGTGGCCCGGCTGATGCCCTGGTTGCGCGCGTAGCCAGGGCTGCCGCCGTGCGGCGCTGGATGCAGCTTGAACCGCGGGTCCGCCGCCGCCTGGGCAGCGGCGATCTCGTCACCGCCGTCGGTGGAGCCGTCATCGACCATGATGACTTCGAAGATCGGCGAACGACTGGGCCGCGATCGACTTCAGGCAGTCACCAAGCACATCCGCGTTGTTATGGAAACGGGACAACAACGCTGATCCGGGGTACCGGCAATGTTTATCTCCAGTCGCTCACGGCGGCGGCCAGTTCCGTCGGGCGGCGCCGGCCTGACCGGCCCCGCGCCCGCCAAGACCGAAGATCCTAGAAGATGCGCGCCGGTGCGGTGCACGTACAGCGTGACCGTACCGTCAATACCGCCTGGTGCGGCGCCTTAGTCAACCACCTGCGGCAGTGCGCTACTCCCCGCGCCAGTGCGGGGCCCGCTTCTGCGCGAACGCCGCGCCCCCTCCCGCGCGTCCGCCGAGGTGAAGACCGGCGTGATGATCTCGCCCTGCCGCTGGAACGCCTCGGCGCTGGCCCAGTCGCGCCGACTCGACGATGACCCGCTTGGTCGCCGTCAGCGCCAGCGGGCCGCCCTGCGCCACCCGGCCGGCCAGCTCCCTGGCGCCGCGAGCGCCTGGCCCGGCCGGGCACCAGCCGGTTCACCAGGCCGGCCTGGTACAGCCGCTCGGCGGGGTAGTGCTCGCCGGTCAGCGCGATCTCCATCGCCAGGTGATACGGGATCCGCCGGGCAGCCGGAGCAGGCCGCCAGCGCCCGCCACCAGGCCGCGCCGCACCTCAGGCAGCCCGAACTTGGCCTCCTCGCTGGCCACCACCAGGTCGCAGGCGAGCGCCAGCTCGAATCCGCCGGCCAGCGCGTAGCCCTCGACCGCCGCGATGATCGGCTTGGCCGGCGGCTGCTGCACGATGCCGCCGAAACCGCGGTCCTCGAAGTTCGGCGTGTCACCGGTCAGGAATCCCTTCAGGTCCATGCCCGCGCTGAACGTGCCGCCCGCGCCGGTCAGCACCAGTACCGCGACGTCCTTGCTCGCGTCGAGCTCGTCGACGGCGGCGGCGATACCGCGCGGCAACGGCGCCGTTGACCGCGTTCCTCGCCTCCGGCCGGTTGATCGTGATGACGGCAACGCCGTCACTGACCTCGGTCAGTACTGCCTCTGGCATCGGGTCTCGACCCCTCAGGTCGGCGGGAAATGTCGTTACTTCGGCTGGAACCTGATGCCGCCGTCGAAACGAATGACCTCGGCGTTCATGTAGTCGTTCTCGATCAGCGCCCTGACCAGGTGCGCGAATTCGGCCGCCGTCCCCATCCGCTTGGGGAAGACCACAGGCGCGGCTAGCTTGGCCTTGAATTCCTCACTGGCCGGACCGCTGCCGTAAATCGGCGTGTCGATGATGCCTGGGCAAATGGTGTTCACCCGCACGCCGATGGCGGCCAGGTCGCGCGCGGCCGGCACGGTCATGCCGATGATCCCGCCCTTGGAGGCGGAGTAGGCGAGCTGACCGGTCTGGCCCTCAAGACCGGCGATCGATGCGGTGTTGATGACCACGCCGCGGGCACCGTCGGCGTCGGCGGGCTCGGTCTTGGACACGGCCGCGGCGCCGATGCTCATCAGGTTGAAGGTGCCGATCAGGTTGACGTCGATCACCTTGCCGAACGCCGCGCGGTCATGCGGCTCGCCGTCCCGGCCGACCGTGCGCTGTGCCCAGCCGATGCCCGCGCAGCTGATCACGAAGCGCAGCGGGGCGCCGGCCGAAGCGGCAGCCGCGACCGCCGCGCGGACCGATTCGGCGTCGCTGACGTCGGTCCTGGCGAACAGGCCGCCGACTTCGCCGGCCAGGGCCTTGCCGCGCTCTTCGTTGAGGTCAGCCACCACGACCTTGCAGCCGGCCGCAGCGAGTTCGCGGACGGTCGCCTCACCGAGGCCGCTGGCCCCTCCGGACACGATTGCGGCGGTTCCGTTAAGTTTCATGGCGGGAGCATACTTGGCGGTTTCCGCCTGCACCGAACGGGGTTCGGACTGCAGCCGCCGGCTCGGCCCGGCGCTGCCGCGCTGGTCAGCCGTCGCTGGTCCCGCGCTCGCGCGCACCGCCGGCCGGCACCACCCGGCCGCGCTGCGCCCGCGGCGCTGGCATGCGCCGAGTGCTGCTGACTGTCAGCGGTGTGCCGTAGCGTGGTCAGCGGATGCCCGGCAGCGGGGCAGTTTGAAGGGGTAGCACGTGTCAGCAGCAGTGCCAGCAGGAACGAACAGCCGCGCTAACCCGTGGGTGATCTTGATCGTGGTCTCGCTCGGGTTCTTCATGACCTTGCTCGACCTGACGATCGTGAACATCGCCATTCCGAACATGATCACAAAGCTCCATGCGTCGCTTGACGACATCCTGTGGGTGATCAACGCCTATGCGCTGGTGCTGGCCGTCCTGCTCATTACGGCCGGCCGCCTCGGCGACCTGTGGGGGCAGCGCACGCTGTTCTTCGCCGGGATCGCGTTGTTCACCATCGCCTCGGGCGCGTGCGGCCTGGCGCCATCGGCCGGCTGGCTGATCGGCTTCCGTGCCATCCAGGGAGTGGGCGCGGCGCTGCTGATGCCGCAGACCCTGGCCATCTTGACCATGGTGTTCCCGGCTGAGCGGCGCGGGGCTGCGTTCGGGATCTGGGGAGCGGTTGCCGGGGTGGCGACGGTGGCGGGCCCGACCCTTGGCGGTCTGCTCGTCACCGCCTTCGACTGGCGGTACATCTTCTTCATCAACCTGCCCATCGGCGTGGCCGTGATGGGGCTGACCTTCTTCCTGATCCCTGATCTGCGCACCGGTCGCCGGCACAGCTTCGACGTCGGCGGCGTCGCCCTTGCCAGCCTGGGGCTGCTGGCGATCTGCTACTCGCTGGTCGAGGGCCAGAAGTACAACTGGGGCAAGATCACCTCCTTCATCTCGATACCGCTGCTGCTGGCGGTCGGGGTGATCTTGTTCGCGCTCTTCCTCTGGCTCCAGGCGCGACGCCAGGCCGGCGAGCCGCTCATCCCGTTCTCGCTGTTCCGTGACAGGAACTACTCGCTGATGAACCTGGTCGCCGCCTTGATCTCGATCGGCATGCTGGGTATCTTCCTGCCCTTCAACATCTACCTGCAGTCGGTGCTCGGATTCTCCGCGCTGAAGGCTGGCCTGACGCTCGCGCCCGCCTCGCTGATCGCGATGCCGGTGGCGCCGCTCGCCGGGCGGATGTCGGACAAGATCGGCGGCAAGTTCATCCTGATGACCGGGCTGTTCTTGTTCGCGGCCGGGATGGGCTCGATCGGCCTGATCGCGCAGCCGAATTCAGCCTGGTATGACTTCCTGCTCCCGCAGATTTTCGCCGGCATCGGCATCGGCTGCACGTTCGCGCCGATGACCACGATCGCCATGCGGAACGTGAACCCAATGATGGCCGGAGCCGCATCTGGCCTTTTCAATACCACTCGCCAGGTCGGCTCGGTGATCGGCACGGCCGGAGTTGGCGCGCTGCTGGAGAACCGGCTCGTTGCCGGGTTTACCGCTCAGGCGCAGAAGCTAGCCGTCAGCCTGCCGGCCGCCGCCCGCCAGCACCTGATCACAGCGTTCCAGACAGAGGCCAGGAGCGGTCTGGAGGGCGGCTCTGGCAAGCCGGCTACCGGCTTGCCAGGCGAGATCTTCACGCACGGGTTCGTGCAGGCGATGCGGCCGACGATCCTGGTACCGGTCGTCTTCCTGTTCGCCGCCTCGTTCAGCTGCGTGTTCATCAAGCGACGAGCGAAATCCGCCGCCAGTCCCGGCCATGGCGCCAGCGAGCCGGGTGTCAGCGAGCCGACCACGACGGCGGCTGGCTAGCGCTCAGCCGGCGGGTGCCAGCAGTTCGGTGCGCCAGTCGTCGCCGTCGTTTCCCCCGAGGGGCGCCGCCTGAGTCTCGAACGGGAACCTGTCGGCGAACGCCGGCTCAAGGTCGGTCAGCCATACCGCCGACGGGTCATACCTGGCGAAGAACGGCCTGCCGACCAGGGACGGATCGCGCGCCTGGATCATGTGCAGGACGAACACCTTCTGGCCTGCGATCTCCGCCACGCCGTCGATGCTGATCTTGCCGGGAGTGGCGGACATCGAGGGTCCGCGTACCGTCCGGCACAGGCCTGAGACGCTGCTGTAGGCGTCACGGAAGATCTCAGCGGCCCTGGCGAGCGGCACGGCGAAATAGCCCTGCGGGCCTGTGTCTCGCTCGACGAACATGTAGTAGGGCACGAGTCCCAGCCGCAACTGGTGCCGCCACATGTCTGACCAGCAGGCCGGGTCGTCGTTGATGCTGCGGATCAGCGGCGCTTGCGTCCTGATCACCGCGCCCGCCGACCGGATCCTGCTGATCGCGGTCATCACCGGCACTGGCTCATGCTCGCGCGGATGCGAGAAGTGCGCCATCAGCGCCAGCGTCTTGCCCGCGGCACTGACCTGCTCGAACAGCCGCAGGGTATCGTCGGCATCCGGATCGGAGACGAAACGCTGCGGCCAGTACGCCAGCGATTTCGTGCCGATCCTGATGGATTCGATGTGCTCCATGCCAGGTTCGAGCAACGGCTCGATGTACCGGCGCAGCACCCCGGCCCCCATGATCATCGGGTCACCGCCGGTGATCAGGACGCTCGTCACCTCGCGGCGGAACTTCAGGTACGCGGTCACGCGGGACATGTCGTCGGTCGCCATCTTCAGATCTGGCTCGCCGATGAACTGTGCCCAGCGGAAGCAGTAGGTGCAGTAGGCGTGACACGTCTGGCCCTGCTTGGGGAAGACCAGGACGGTCTCCGGGTATTTGTGCTGCACGCCGGGCAACGGTTCGTCGGCCAGCTCGGGCACGTTGAGCGCCAGCTGACCCGCCGGGTGCGGGTTGAGGCGCATCCGCACCCGGTGTGCAGCCGCCTGCACTTCACGATCCGGCGCCCCGGCCGCGAGCAGCGCCGCGATCGGTGCCACGTCTTCGGCCGGCAGCATGTCGGCTTGCGGGAAGACGAGCCGGTAGATGGGATCGGCAGGTGCCGCCGACCAGTCGATCAGCGATTCCAGCACGTAGTCGTTCGTTCGGAACGGCAGGACGGCGGCGACCGCTCGCACTGCCAGTCGGTCAGCCTCGCCCAGCCCGGCTCTAGCCGTGAGCTGGTCCAGGTGTTTGGCCGTATATGCGCGAAACCCGCGGCCCTGCGCGGGTACTACTGGTGAAACCTGCTGAACGCTCATGCAACTCCTTCCAGCCACCACTGATGTGCGGCGCCCTGGTTGTTCGCATGATCTCCCCGTGTCATGCCGCCCAGCTGGCGAACTTATCTACCCATTCCGGTCCCGCTGTTCAGACGCACCTTCTCGCTGTGCCGTTACCTTCGTGCCAGTCAAAGAGCTAACGATTAGGAAACGCTCAGGCCGGGCTCAGGGTTGCCTGGATTGGCCCCCTTTTCTCAGCTCCGGGCTCAGCCCCAGTACCCGACAGCCTGAGCAGCAAACGTAACACTTCGCGGTGTCGGACAAGGCCCTCGCTGGGGTCCTGGCCTGACGCGCCGGCTTTCCACCGCAAGCCGGGGCAATGAGAAGCTAGGCGGCATGCGGGACACCTGCCGGGTGAAGCGCTGAGCAGGCCAGCGGAGCCCGGCTCCGTCGCTGTCGCTCAGCCAGCTAGTGCCGAGACAGGCAGCGAGCTGGCGCCCGCCTGCGCTGAGAGCCCGCATCCCGATCAGCACAAGATGATCGCGGTCGACGCGATGGGCGGCGACCATGCGCCCGAGGCGATCGTCGCCGGCGCGATCGCAGCATCGCGCGAGCTGAGGACCCGGATCGCGCTCACCGGGCGGCCAGGGCTGCTCCGGCCGCTGCTGGCCAAGCTCGGGCCTCGGCAACGTCTACATCGAGCCGGCCGAGGAGTCCATCGCGATGGACGAAGGCGCCCTGGCCAGCTGGCGGCGGCCCCGGTCCAGCATCGCCGTAGCCTGCCAGCTGGTCAGGCGCGGGCAGGCTGGTGCCGTCGTGTCGGCCGGCTCGACCGGCGCCATCGTGGCGACCGCCCAGATGCGGCTGCGCCCGCTGCCTGGTGTCACCCGCCCGGCGCTCGCGGTAGTTCTGCCGACCAGGCCCGCGCCGACGCTGCTCATCGACGCCGGGGCCATTGCCGATCCCAAGCCGGAGATGCTTGTCCAGTTCGCCCAGCTTGGCGTGGCTTATGCGCAGACCGCCTTCGGCATCGCCGAGCCAAGAGTGGGGTTGCTGAGCATCGGGGCCGAGCCGGGCAAGGGCAACAGACTCGCCAGGCGTAGCCACGAGCTGCTCGATGAGGATCCGCCACACGGTGGCTTGCCGATCAGTTTTGTCGGCAATGTGGAGGGCGGCGATCTGCTGGCCGGCCGGGTCGATGTGATCGTGACCGACGGTTTCACCGGAAACGTCGCGCTCAAGACGCTGGAAGGCACAGCGAGTTTCGCTGCCGCCCAGCTGCGCGCTGCCCTTGGCGGTTCGCGAGCAGCCAGGCTTGGCACCTTGTTCCAGCGGCGCGTGCTCCGGGAGCTGGCCGAGCACCTCGATTCCGAGACCTACGGCGGAGCCGCCCTGCTCGGTCTGGAGGCTACCGTGGTGATCGCTCACGGCGCGGTCACCGCGCGCGGCGCCGCCGCCGCCTGCAAGCTCGCCGCGGAGCTCACCGACAAGCACATCACCGAGCGGATCAGGGAACGGCTCGGCCCGAGCCGCGGCGGGCACTTCCTGCGCCGTCCAGAACACCGGCCGAATAAGCAGTAGACGGGCCGGTAGGCTGGTGAGATGACGGATCCGGAGGCAGCACTCGGCCAGCTCGTGCGGGACGCACTGGCAGCTGAGCTAGGCGCTGAGTACGGCACCGCCGACCCGCTGATCCGGCCATCCTCGTTCGCCGACTACCAGTCCAACGCTCCCATGTCGCTGGCCAGGCGGCTCGACCGCTCGCCGCGCGACATCGCCGGGCCTGTCGCTGATCGGCTCAACGCCGCCAGCGCGGTGGCCAAGGCTGAGGTGAGCGGGCCGGGTTTCATCAACATCACGCTGTCGGACGAGTGGATAGCCGCGCAGTCTGCCGCCCAGCTCGCAGACCCGCGGTTCGGCGTGCCGCTGGCCGAGCCGCGGCAGAAGGTAGTCGTCGACTACTCAGGCCCGAACGTGGCCAAGGAACTGCACGCCGGCCACCTCAGGCCGACGGTCGTCGGCGATGCCATCGTCCGGGTACTCGAATATCTCGGCCACGACGTCACCCGCGCTGCGCACCTGGGTGACTGGGGTACCCCGTTCGGCATGCTGATCGAGCACGCGCTCGACATCGGCGATCAGGCCACGTACGACCAGCTGGCAACCGGCGAGTTCACCGCGTTCTATCAGGCCGCGCGGGCCAAGTTCGACACCGATGACCTGTTCGCCGACCGGGCAAGGAAGCGGGTCGTGCAGTTGCAGGCCGGGGAGCCCGAGGCCATGCGGCTCTGGCGGGTCCTCGTCGACGACTCGATGACCTACCTGCGGACGATCTACGCCAGGCTCGGCATCACGCTGACCGACGCGGACATGGCGCCGGAGAGCTTCTACAACCCGATGCTCGCCGACGTCTGCGATGAGCTGGAGAGCAAGGGCCTGGCCGTGATGAGCGACGGCGCGCTCTGCGCCTTCCCGCCCGGTTTCACCGGCCGGGACGGCAACCCGGTGCCGCTCATGCTGCGCAAGAGCGACGGCGGCTACGGCTACGACAGCACAGATGCGGCCGCGATCCGGTACCGGCTCACCCGGCTCGGCATCACCAGGATCATCTACGTCGTCGGATCCGAGCAGAACCAGCACCTGAAGATGATCTTCGAGCTGGCCAGGCAGGCCGGCTGGCTGATCCCGCCGGCTACCGCCGAGCACGCGGTGATCGGGCTGATGACCGGTCCCGGCGGCCAGCGGCTGCGGACCAGATCCGGCGAGCAGGCGCTGCTCGCCAGCCTCATGGATGACGCCGTCGACCGGGCCGCCGCGGTCATCGCCGACCGCTACGGCGACGCAGAGCAGCGGCGGCAGATCGCCGAAGCCGTCGGGATCGGCGCGCTGAAGTACGGAGATCTGTCGGTGGCCAGGGACTCGGGCTACGTCCTGGACTTCGACCGGCTACTCGCGCTGACCGGCAACACCGGACCGTACCTCCAGTACGCCGCCGCCCGGATCAGGTCGATCTTTACCAAGGCCGGGCTGGCGCCCGAGCAGGCATCCGGGCCTATCGTGCTCGGCACGACCGCTGAGCGGGCACTAGCGCTGGCGCTGCTCTCCTTCGGCCGGGCCGTCGAAGACGCCGCGGTCGCCGCCGAACCGCACAAGCTTGCCGGTTACCTGTTCGAGCTGGCGAGTGCCTTCACCAGCTTCTACGAGCAGTGCCAGGTGCTGAGCGCGGAGAGCGAGGTCAGGCAGAGCAGGCTGGCGCTGCTGGCACTGACGCTGTCAGTACTGGTGACCGGCCTCAGTCTGCTGGGCATCGGCGTGCCTGACCGTATGTAACGGCCACGTTCCTGGCTTCAGAACTTGATCTGCCGCGCGGCTCTGCCGGCTATTCCCAGGGAGCTCGGAGGGGCTAGACTCCCCGTTACTCATGATCTGCGCGAAGGCTGAGGTACATGGACACTTCCCTAGGTGACGCCGCTGACTCAGCCACCGCGCGCCGGCCCGGCCGGGCCAGGCGCATCGTGAGCTCGGCTGCCGTCGCTGCCTTCCTCCTCGGTGGCGGGACAGCGATCGGCATCGCGGTGAGCGGCGGCGCGAGCGCGGCGCCGACCAGCGCGCGAGCCGCGCACCCCGGCCCTGCTGCCCGGATGCACTGCGCCAGGATGGCACTCGGCCTCAAGCGCACCGGCCATGCCGCCGCGGCGAACCGCGCTGCCGCGTTGTGCCGGATACCGCTGCTCCGCCTGGCCGCGTCCGGCGGACTGCACGGTGAGGTGACGTTCCAGGGCAAGAACGGCATCAACACGACGGCATTCGAGCGCGGCACCGTAGCGTCGGTGACCGGCACCACAGTGACGGTGACCGCCAAGGACGGCGTCACCTGGACCTGGGACCTGAAGTCCGGCACCATCTTCCTGTCCGCAGGAAAGCGGCTGACCAGCAGCAGCCTGGCGAAGGGCGACCTCGTTTTTGTCGGCGGCCCGGTGGCAGCCGGCGCCAGGGATGCCCGGCTGATCAGGATCCAGCCGAGCGCCGGCTAGCGGCGCCCTGGCCCGCAGGGGCCCGTGCGAACGAGCTCGACAGGCCATTGCGCCGGTATTTTCCCGGTAGCCTCGTCACGCCGGATATGCGCCAGGCACGCCGCCGTCGCGGCAGCGTCACAGGAAGCCAAGCGTGAGCGCAGGACGTGATGACCGAGAACGACCGCATCCCCCAGGTGCTCGTAGTTGACGACGAGCGCAATATCCGTGAGCTAGTGCAGGTAGCGCTCAAGTTCCACGGGTGCGCAGTGACGACGGCGGGCAGCGGCAGGGAGGCGCTGCGGCAGGCTGAGGCCTGCAGGCCAGACCTGATCGTGCTCGACGTCATGATGCCGGACATGGACGGCTTCGAGGTCTGCCGCCGGCTGCGCGCGGCAGGCAATGAGGTGCCGGTGATCTTCCTGACCGCGCGCGACACCTCGTCCGATACTGTCACCGGCCTGGCCATCGGCGGCGACGATTACGTCACCAAGCCGTTCTCGGTCGAGGCGCTCGTCGCCAGGGTGCGCGCGGTGCTGCGCCGAGCTTCCCGGATGACGGCCGCGGATCAGCCAGGCCGCGCGCCAGCAGGCCCGCTGCATGTGGCCGATCTGGTGCTGGACGAGGATCGCTGGACGGTGCACCGGGCCGGCGTGCCGGTGGATCTGTCGCCGACGGAGTTCCGGCTCCTGGCGTTCCTGATGCGGCACCAGGGCCGGGTGCTAACCCGGGCGCAGCTGCTGGAGAACGTCTGGGGCTGGGATTACGCCGGCGAGTCACAGATTGTCGAGACCTACGTCAGCTACTTGCGGCGCAAGCTGGATCCGCTCGGTCCGCCGCTGATCCACACCCAGCGCGGAGTCGGGTACAGCCTGCGGCCGGAACGGCACGATCACCCCCAGGGCCCGCCGTAGATGAGCCGCACCAGAAGACTGTCGCTGCGCGCCCGCATGCTGGTCATGCTGGTCGGCGTCACGACCGTCCTGCTGCTGATCATGGGCACGGTCAGCACCTACCTGCTCGCCCGCCGGGTGGACAGTGAGATCGCGCAGGCCGACGAGCATCTGACCAGCGCGGCCAAAGCGTCGGCCGCGCTGACACTGCCGGCGCTCAGCGACCAGCAGGCCACGAACTCGGGCCCCTACGCCATCGTCCGCATCCCGCTGCGCCAGCCTCAGGTAATCCCGGTGAGCAGCCTCTACCCGAGCAGACTCACCGGGCAGCTGACGCAGCTCATCGAGAGCCAGCTCGGGCGGACCAGCGTCGCGGCGCTGCGGCAGCAGGCTCAGCGGGCGCAAAATGGCGTCGCGGCGACTACCGGCACCTGCCAGTTCCCTTGCCTCAACGGCCCTGTCTATAACGCCAGTTCCAAAATTCTGGCGGTCAGCGTCTGGGTCGGGCCCGCGGTCGGCCGCAATGTCAACAAGGGCTACATCCTGGTGGTCGGCCAGTCGGCAAGCAACGACGCCACGCAGGTGCGCGGCTTCATCATCGCCGAGCTGATCACCGGCACGGCCCTGATCGCCTTGCTGGCGCTGGGCGGCGAATGGCTGATCGGCCGCGGCCTGGAGCCGCTGGATGACATGACCAAGACGGCCGACGAGATCACGACCCGAGGTGACCTCAGCGCCCGGATGCCCGAGACTGACGACCAGACCGAGGTAGGCAAGCTCGGCTCTTCCATCAACACGATGCTGGACCGGATCCAGCAGGCGTTCGGCTCGCGGCTGCACTCCGAGCAGAAGGTGCGCGAGTTCGCCGCAGACGCCTCGCACGAGCTGCGCACGCCGCTGACCACAATCCGCGGCTACGCCGAGCTGTACCGGCAGGGCGCTCTCGGGCCTGACCAGCTGCCCAATGCCATGCGCCGGATCGAGCAGGAAGCCGAGCGGATGAGCACTCTGGTGGCCGAGCTGCTCGAGCTGGCCAGGCTGGACCGCACCTCGTCGCTGGACCTGGCCGAGGCGGACCTGGCAGGCGTCGTCAGGGACGCGGTAGCCGACGCCGTCGCGGTGGAACCGCAGCGTCCGGTACGTGCAGAGGCGCCGCCGCGGCTAGTTGCCGTCGTGGACGAGGCGCGCATCCGGCAGGTGCTAGCCAACCTGCTCGGCAACGTGCGCGCCCACACTCCGGTCACCACGCCGGTCGCGGTCCGCCTCGGCCCGATCACCGGCGGCGTCCTGATCGAGGTGGCCGACGCAGGTCCTGGCATGAACGAGCAGGACGCGCTCAGAGCCTTCGACAGGTTCCACCGCGCCGCCGAGCGAGCCGCGGATCCGGCCGAGTGCGGCGAGTCGCGCCAGGATGACAATCGCCAGGTTCGGGCCGGAGTCGGCGCCGGGCCAGCCGGTCATGAGCAGAACGGGTCAGGCAGGCGAGCCGAAGCCGCTGGGTCAGGCACCGCTACGAACGGGCATGGCCGGGACGGGACCGGCCGGGACGAGGCCGCCGCGTCACCAGCGCGGGCGGAGCGGACCAGCGGCAGCGGACTCGGCCTGTCGATCGTGCAGGCGATCGCGAACGCGCACGGCGGCCGGGCAACCCTGGAGTCCTGGCCAGGACAGGGCACCAAGGTCAGGATCTGGCTGCCGGTCAGGACCGTGCCTTAGGTAATATCCGCACCGCCTGCATCGGCACCGCCTGCATCGGCACCGTCCGCATCGGCACTGACACCGTCGCCAGGCACAGGGTCGGGCAGATGCTCGAAGAGGTAGTAGACGGCCAGCAGTCCGAAGATGATCAGTGCTGTCACCGGGGAGACCAGGGCGATTAGTGTTCCGAGCACGTAGCCCGCGTTGCCGATCGTGAACCGCAGCGTCGACAGCCTGGGCACGCGCACCTTACGGCGGGCACCAAGCTGCCGCTGATGCGCGGCCAGGTAGACCCACATGGATGCGTAGCCGATCGAGATGGCGATCATGACCAGGCCGTAGGTCACCGCGGCGACGGTTGCCTGGCCGCCGCCGCCGTCGGTCCCGGTCAGGTGATCGGCCACCAGCGCGGTCGGGAACGGGATCGCGACCACGCCCATCAGCAGGAACAGGTTGAGCACCAGGACTTGCCTGTTCACCCTGGAGACCTGCGCCATCATCGTGTGGTGGTTGAGCCACATGATGCCGATGGTCAGGAAGCTAACCAGGTAGGCAAGATAGGCGGCCCAGTGCTCGGTCCACAGGGTGCTGAGGTTCAGGACACCGCGCGCAGCGTTCGCGGTCGCGTCAGCGATCGGCAGCAGGTTGAAGACCAGGATCGTGATCGCGACGGCGAAGACGCCGTCGCTGAACGACTCAGCCCGCCGCGTTTCCACTCACGCCTGGTCTTCCTGACCAGCCGCCGTATCGCCCGCACCGTCCGCGCGAGCCGCATCGGCGTCGCCCGGCCCGGCAGACGACGCGGCAGCGTCCGCGGGGGCACCGACCATGGCCGGCGCCTGAACGGACCTGACTAGCAGCTGGGCCACGTCCACTACCTCAAGCGACTCCTTGGCCTCGCCCGAACTCTTCTTCGCCGCGACCGCGTCGCCGAGCATCACCAGGCAGAACGGGCAGCCGGTCGAGATGGTGTCCGGGTCGGTGCCTAGCGCCTCGTCGATCCGCTCGGTGTTGATCCGCTTGCCGATTCGCTCTTCCATCCACATCCTGGCCCCGCCGGCGCCGCAGCAGAAACCACGTTCCTTGCACCGGTGCATCTCCTGTGCCTGGACGCCGGGCACCTGCTCCATGATCTCCCGCGGCGGGGTGAACACCTTGTTGTGCCGGCCGAGGAAGCAGGGGTCGTGGTAGGTGATCTTCTCCTCGATCGGCGTGACCGGGGTGATCTTGCCGTCCGCGACCAGCTGCGCCAGCAGCTGAGTGTGGTGTATGACCTCGTAATTGCCGCCGAGCTGCGGGTACTCGCGCGCGATGGTATTGAAACAGTGCGGGCAGCTCGCCACGATCTTGCGGACGCCCGCCTCGTTGAGCGTCTCGATGTTCTGCTGAGCCAGCATGCTGAAGACGAACTCGTTGCCCATCCGCCTCGCGGGGTCGCCGGTGCAGGACTCGGCCGGGCCGAGCACCGCGAAGTTCACCCCGGCGGTGTGCAGCAACTGCGCGATCGCCTTGGTGGTCTTCTTCGCCCGGTCCTCAAGCGCGCCCGCGCAGCCCACCCAGAACAGGTACTCGACGTCGTCGCCGATGGCACCGTCGACGACCGGGACCTGGAAATCGAGCTCGGTCGTCCACTCCAGCCGTTTGCTGCCGCCCATCCCCCACGGGTCGCCCTTGTTCTCCAGGTTCCTGAGCATTGTGCCGGCTTCGGTCGGGAACGCGGACTCCACCAGCACCTGATGCCGGCGCAGCCCGGTGATGTGGTCGATGTGCTCGATGTCGACCGGGCATTCCTCCACGCACGCGCCGCAGTTTGTGCATGACCACAACTCGTCAGGGTGAATAACGCCGTTGACGTCGGCGTCGCCGATCAGCGGCCGCGCGGCCTCGGCCCTGACACTGTCCGGCAGCGCGGCCCTTGCCTCGTCCGAGTCGGCGAGCAGGTACGGCGCCTTGGCGAAGGCGTGG
This sequence comes from uncultured Actinomycetota bacterium, assembly GCA_963767215.1. GTDB lineage: Bacteria > Actinomycetota > Actinomycetes > Streptosporangiales > Streptosporangiaceae > JAJYUU01. The sequence continues at coordinate 68,576 of CAVYDE010000003.1, read as the reverse complement.
TCGCGCAGTTCCAGGATGATCATCTTCGGCGACAGCGGCTTGTCCGTCGCGTACGCCGGGCACTGCGACTGGCAGCGGCCGCACTCGGTGCAGGTGGCCAGGTCCAGCATGCCCTTCCAGCTCAGGTCCTCGATCTTGCCGAGGCCGAAGACGTCCTCGTCAGGATCGGCTTCCTCGAAGTCGAGTACCTTGCCATTCGAGCGCATCGGCTGGAGCGGGCCGAGGCCGTCCGGGCGCCTGGACAGCAGCACGTTGACCGGCGCGACGACGATATGAAGGTGCTTGGAATAGGTGACGAAGATGCCGAAGCCGAGGATGACGGCTAGCTGCAGCAGGATGAAAGTGGTCTCGACGCCCATGTTGGCCGCACCCAGCGGGTGCAGCCAGTGGCCGACGGTCTCGGCAGCGAATGCGCCCTTCGGGTAAGGGAAGTCGCCGGTATTGATCTGCGCGCCCCGGTAGACCAGCAGCGTGGCGATGACCAGGAAGATGCCGAGCAGCACGAGCCAGGCGGCGCCGGTGTGCGAGCCGGCGAACCTGGAGTTGCGGCCCTCGCGCTTCGGGTCAGACCGCAGCCGGATGACCGCGAAGGTGATGATGCCGACGAGCACGGCCACGGCGAACAGGTCCTCAACGAAACCGACCCAGGCCCAGGTACCGATCAGCGGGATCGCGAAGTGCTTGCTGAACAGCGCACCGTATGCCTCGATGATGGTCAGGATCAAGACGATGAAGCCCCAGAAGGTCAGCGCGTGCGCGGCGCCGGGCACCGACCATTTGAGCAGTTTGCGCTGGCCGATGACCTCGGTCACCTGAGTCTCCGGTCTGACGTCCCGGGTGCTCGCGCAGCGCCTCGATCCGCTCGGGGGCGGGCTGGCCGGTCCGGCCCAGCCGGTACAGCCACCAGAGGCGGCGGCCTGCGACCGCGGCCGCGATGACCGTCAGGGCCAGTCCGATGATGATTCGCAGCGCCAACGCAACCTCCTGGTACGGCAATGGGTGACAGCGTAACGCTCGTCACCATTGGCGCCTTGCGATCACTGGGCTGCCGGGGCTGCCTGAGTCCGGGCGGTCGGCCAGGACTGTAGCTGCCTGCTGGTTACCGGCCAGGACCCCGCCAGCCGCCAGCCGACCATGCCGCCGAACTGTCACCGTCGCAGGCCCGAACAACTCACGCAGGTAAGCGCCGAGCGGCGATCAAGCGCGGCGTCAGCCACGACCGCGCCTGGCCGCCAGCTCCGAAATCCTGATAGATCTGGGCCGGCGTCGGGCTTACCGGCCTCGGCACCGAGCCGCCTCCGCCCGATCGGCATGGCAGCCTGGCTGGCGGCGCTGGCATACGGGCTGTCCGGCGTCAGCCCTGCCGCCCAGAGCTGATCCAGGTACCAGGTCGTGGGCCTGACGCCCGGCCCGCCCACATAAGGCTGCCCGTTGGCAGCACCAGGACCGATGAAGTAGCCGCCCGACCATCGCCGTCGGTTCGCCGGAGTCGGCCGACCAGCGAATGCGCTACGGTCAGGAAATTGAGGGGACGGGCACGACCAGCACCCTGGTGCCCGGCCGCAGGTGCAGCTCGGCGAATATGCCGGTCCAGGCGGCCGGCAGCGGGATCGGTGCTGGCGGCAGGCAACGGCCTGGGCACCAGCGGAAGGCATCCGATCACGGCCACCGACATGACGAGCCGCCCGGCCACCCCATCAGCGGCGCGGCCCGGCGGCCGCGTGCCAGCTCGGCGGCCGACTCCGGCGGCTCGCACCCGGCGGGCAGCCTGCTCCTCGTGGCCGGCCGCCAGCAGCTGGCTGGCAGCCTCCTCCTGGCCGACCGCGTGTTCCCTGTCGACCGCCGCGCTCTAGCCGCGGCGCCCGTTCCTGCCCGCCTGGCCGTTCCTGCCCGGCTGTCCGTCTCCCGCCGGCCGCCCGTTCCTTGCGGCGCGAGCCGGGCCCTGGCCTCGTCGATCCCGATCGCCAGCAGGACGCCGCCATTCCGTCGGCCAGTATGGACAACCGGTCCGGCAGCGCCGCGGACAGCGACAGGTATTTCCTCGACCCAGTGCCAGGGCAGGCGACGCCGGATGCGCCGTGCGGCCGAGCAACGGGTGCCCGCCCAGCGACAGCGCGGCACAGGACAGCGAACGTGAAGCGCTGCGGCCCAGCCGATCGGGCGGCGCCAGGAGACGGCGGCGGCCAGCACCAGCAGCGCAGCAGCGGCCAGCCCAGGTAGGCCAGATACTCGGCGGCCCCGCCCTGGTAACTGGCGGCGCCGCAGCCGACGCCGCCGTGTGGAAGAGCAGCGAGGCTCTGCGGCGTCACGAAGCTGGTGACGTCATTGACGTAGTAGTCGAGCGGATAGACAGCGCCATGCTGGGCGAGCGGACCGTGAAACTGGACCGCAACGCGTGCCCGGCCAGCGCAAGCGTCACCAGCGCGGCCGTCAGCCAGCCGGCCACAGCGGGCAGTACCTGGCCGGGCGATACCCGGGCCGGGTGGCAGCCAGCACCAGCACCAGCACGACGCCAGCCATCGCGGTCGATACAGCGATCTCTTCCGAGATGAAGATCTGGCGCGGCATCCAGCAGGCCGAGCCATGCGCCGGCGCGCACTGAAGCCGGAATCCTCGCCAGCCACGCCAACCATCGCGGCCAGCGGGGCGGAGCCCGCCAGCCCGGCCAGGCTCGCCAGCGCGGCCCGCCAGCCAGCGCGGCCGCGGCGCCGTTCCGGCAAGGACCCGTCGCCTGACCGCCGGATGCTGGCCGCCGCGGTCCGATGGCGATCCGGAGGCCAGCATCGATGATCAGCGGCGGCAGGATGGCCAGCTGGAGGTTGTAATGACCCGCGACCTCCTGCAGCAGCGCCGGGGAGAACCCGTAGATCGCGCCCGCCAGCGCTGCCGCGCCCAGGCTGACGCCCCAGCGGCGCAGCACCCAGAACAGTGCCAGCGGCCGAGCCGGCGAACCCGGCCGTGGTCAAGACGGCGAGGCTGACTGCGGGCCGAACAGCCAAGTCACCGGGGCAAGCAGCACGCCAGGCAGCAGCATCGGCGTGTTCCACATCAGGTTCACGCCGGCCGGCGCGTTCATCCCGGTCGGTCACCAGCGCAGGCAGGCGGCCGTGCCGCACCGCGGTCGCGGCGTACCGCATGAACCACGCGAACAGGTCGGCATCGTGCGGATTCCCGCCGACCATGAGGGACGCTGGATCGGCCCACAGCCGCCAGGTCAGCAGTACAGCGGCAAGCAGGTAGCACAACGGCACCAGGCCCGGCAGATCCCCGTGCCACGCGGCCGCACGATCGCCCGCCCGTCTGGCGGGAGCGCTGACGCCCGCGGCAGGCAGCTTGGGCGCGAAGGAAGTCAGCGCCTCCACCCCCACTCGTGATCAGTCGTCAACATCAGGTCAGGCGGAGCTGTCGCGCGCTCCAGGGGCCGCTACTCGGCGCTTCCCCGCCCATCACCGTGAGCCAGCGATCGGCACCGGTCTGGCACTGACCGGCCGCAGCAACCGCTAGCCTGGGTCGGACGCCGCGCGTCGGCGAGCGCCTCGCCGCCAACGGCCGGCCTCAGGTTACAGGCTAAAAGCTGATCCGGGCGGAGAGAGCGAAGACAATGGCTGACGACGCCCTGCCAGGGACGCCATCCCGGCCAGGATCGGCCGAGCCGCGGACCCCAGCAGAGCCGCGACACGCGGCCGGCCGCGGCCGGCCTGCTGACGACGGCATGCAGGCAAGGCACGACCAGCCAGGCAGACAGCCTGCTTCTGGCCGCCGGGCCGCTCTGGCGGGATCCGCCGCCGTCCTGGCGCTCGCGGGCGTGCTGGCGGACAGCCTCGCGTTCGCAGCCAAGCAAGCATGCCGGGCCGGTGCCTGGAACTTCGGCGTCGAGCAGTACCAGGCGCACTGTTATACCGATATCTACCCGCTGTACTTCAGCGAGGGCCTGAGCAAGGCCAGGTGCCCTACCTAGACCACCATGTCGAGTACCCGGTGATCATCGGCGCCGTGATGCAAGGCGCGGCGTGGCTCGTCGGTCGGTCGCCGACCCATACACGCGCGGCCTGCAGTACTTCGACGTCACCGTCGCCTGTCCTGGCGGTCTTCCTTATCGCCGGGGTACTCGCCACCGCGTACTGCGCGGGCCCTGCCCGGCGCTGGACCGCCCTGCTGGTCGCGTTCTCCCCGGCGCTGATCCTGTCCGCGTTCATCAACTGGGACCTCGTCGCGATGGGCCTGATGATGATGGCGCTGGCCGCCTGGGCCGCCCGGCGGCCCGCGCTGGCCGGGAGCGCTGCTCGGGCTGGCCGTCGCGACCAAGTTCTATCCCGTCGTGCTGCTGTGGCCGCTGCTGCTGCTGTGCCTGCGGGCGGGCCGGATGCGGGCCTTCGGCGTCACGTGGCAACCGCCGCCGCCGCCTGGCTGGTGGTAAACGTGCCGGTAGCGATCGCGGCGCCGCAGGGCTGGGCGACCTTCTACACCTTTAGCGGCAGCCGCGGCGCGGACTGGGGCGGGATCTGGTACTTCTTCCAGCATCAGCAGTGGCCGGTCCTCGGCAGTTACTCGACATCGACGCTGAACCTGCTATCCGGCCTTGCCTTCGTCGCGGCCTGCCTGGCAATCGGCCTGCTGGCGCTGGCTGCGCCGCGGCGGCCGCGGCTGGCCCAGCTGATCTTCCTTGCTACCGCGGCCTTCGTGCTGAGCAGCAAGGTCTGGTCTCCGCAGTACGTGGTCTGGCTCGTGCCGCTGGTCGTGCTCGCCAGGCCGCGGCTGCCCGGCTACCTGATCTGGCAGGTGGCAGAAGTCGGCTATTTCTATGCGATCTGGGCCTACCTGATCACCGTCGTGGCCGGCCTCGCGACCCCTGGCGCGATCGGCAGCGGCCTCTATTTCGCGGCCGTGCTGGCCAGGTTCGGCGCTGTGCTGCTGCTGTGCGGGCTGGTCACGCGGGACTGCCTGCGGCCCGAGCATGACATCGTGAGATCGGACGGCGCGGACGACCCGGCCGGCGGCGTGCTCGCGGGCGCCCCGGACTGCCGGGTGCTCCGCGGCGGCTGGCGCAGCCTGGCCGGCCCTCAGACCGCCTGACTCTCCATCTGCAGCCCCCGCCGGCGGCGCGCCGGGAACCGGCGGCCCGCAGCACTCGTTGCAGCAAGGACGCCCCCGGCAACCCGTCCTGCGCCGTAAGCGCGCAGAATAACGAGAGAGCCGCGGACCGTCGCGCTTAGACTTAGTCGCGATATCAACATCTTTATCGTGCTAAATACGGCGGAGCTCCGCCTCCGGTGACCCGGCTCACGGGGAATCTAAAGCGCAGGTCAGGGCGTTACATCCAACAGAGTTGAGCGCAGGTGACTCAACTCATTTGCCAAACTATTGGCAGCATGGCAAGCTTGAGCCGTCAGGGCTCAATCTTTCAGCACTAGTCACACACCAAGGACTGAACACATGGCACGTGCGGTAGGCATCGACCTGGGGACGACCAACTCCGTCGTCGCCGTCCTCGAGGGCGGAGAGCCCTCGGTCATCGCCAACGCTGAAGGCTCGCGGACCACGCCGTCCGTAGTGGCCTTCGCGAAGAACGGCGAGGTGCTGGTCGGCGAGGTCGCCAAACGACAGGCAGTGACCAACGTGGACCGGACGATCCGCTCGGTCAAACGGCAGATGGGCACGGACTGGACTGTCTCCATCGACGGCAAGAAGTTCACGGCGCAGCAGATCAGCGCCTTCATCCTGCAGAAGCTGAAGAGGGACGCTGAGGCCTACCTCGGCGAGACCATCACTGACGCGGTCATCACCGTGCCTGCTTACTTCAGCGACGCGCAGCGGCAGGCCACCAAGGAGGCCGGGCAGATCTCCGGGCTCAATGTGCTGCGGATCATCAACGAGCCCACCTCGGCGGCACTCGCTTACCACCTGGACAAGGAAGGCGAAGCGACCATCCTGGTCTTCGACCTCGGCGGCGGCACCTTCGACGTGTCCCTGCTGGAGGTCGGCGAGGGCGTCGTGGAAGTCAAGGCGACGAGCGGTGACAACCACCTCGGCGGCGACGACTGGGACCAGCGCATCGTGGACTGGCTGGTCAAGGACTTCAAGAACAGCTACGGCACCGACCTGTCCAAGGACAAGATGGCGCTGCAGCGGCTGCGGGAGACCGCGGAGAAGGCCAAGATCGAGCTGTCCAGCTCGACCGAGTCGCAGATCAACCTGCCCTACATCACTCACTCCGAGCAGGGCCCGCTGCACCTGGACACCAAGCTCACCCAGGGCCGAGTTCCAGAAGATGACCTCGGACCTGCTCGACCGCTGCAAGTCCGCCGTTCCAGCAGGTGATCAAGGACGCGGGCGTCAAGCTCAGCGAGATCAATCACGTCGTGCTGGTCGGCGGTTCTACCCGGATGCCGGCCGTCGTCGACCTGGTGAAGGACCTGACCGGCGGCAAGGAGCCGAACAAGGGCGTCAACCCGGACGAGGTCGTGGCTGTGGGCGCCTGCCTGCAGGCTGGCGTGCTCAAGGGCGAGGTCAAGGATGTCCTGCTGCTGGACGTGACCCCGCTGTCGCTGGGCATCGAGACCAAGGGCGGCATCTTCACCAAGCTGATCGAGCGGAACACCACGATCCCGACCAAGCGCTCGGAGATCTTCACCACCGCTGATGACAACCAGCCGTCGGTGCAGATCCAGGTCTTCCAGGGCGAGCGGGAGATCGCGGCCTACAACAAGAAGCTCGGCATGTTCGAGCTGGCCGGGCTAGCTCCGGCGCCGCGCGGCATCCCGCAGATCGAGGTCACCTTCGACATCGACGCCAACGGCATCGTGAACGTGTCGGCCAAGGACCTGGGCACCGGCAAGCAGCAGTCCGTGACGATCTCGGGCGGCTCGGCGCTGGGCAAGGACGACATCGAGCGGATGATGGCCGACGCGGAGAAGTACGCCGAGGAGGACCGCCAGCGCCGCGAGGAGGCAGAGGTCCGCAACCGCGCGGAGTCCCTCGCCTACACCACGGAGAAGTTCCTCGCCGAGAACGCCGACAAGGTCCCGGACGACGTCAAGTCCGAGGTGGAGTCTGCGATCGCCGACCTGAAGCAGACGCTCGAGGGCACCGACACCGAGGCGATCAAGACCGCGAGCGAGCACGCCGCTCAGGTCAGCCAGAAGATGGGCACCGCGATCTACGCCCAGTCGCAGGCTGCAGCGCGCAGACCGGTGACGTCGGGCGAGCCGGAGGGCCAGGACGACGATGTCGTCGAGGCCGAGATCGTCGAGGACGACAAGCCGGCCGACCAGGAGGGCGGCGCCGCCTGATGATGCCCGAAGACGAGAGCCAGGGCCCGGTCATCCGCGATCGCAGGCGGATCGACCCGGCCACCGGGCAGGTCCGTCAGCCGCCGGACTCCAGGCCCGCGACGCGGGCAGGGCCCGGTGGGCGGGCAGCCCAAGCCTGGCAAGCATTCAGTGTCGAAGCCAGGCGGGGCCTCCGGCCAGCGCCGGATTCCGGCACCGGTCCGCAGGCCGGCCGACCCGCCGGGCGCGTCGGGCCCAGCGCAAGCGGCGCAATGCCGGCGGCGACGAACGGCCAGCAGTACCGTCCGGGAGCGGCAGCACGCCCGGTAACGGCGCGCCGACGCGACCCCGAACTGGCCAAGGTCACGGCGATGCTCGCCGAGCGGACGATCGACCTGCAGCGACTGCAGGCCGAGTATGCCAACTACCGCAAGCGGGTCGAGCGAGACCGGCAGGCGGTACGGGAGCAGGCGCTGGCCAATGTGCTGACCGGGCTGCTGCCGGTGCTCGACGACATCGGCCGGGCCCGCGAGCATGGCGAGCTGACGGGCGGCTTCAAGTCGGTCGCCGATTCGCTCGAGGGCATCGCCGCGAAGCTGGGCCTGACCACCTACGGCGAGAGCGGCGACCCGTTCGACCCGACGCTGCACGAAGCGCTGATGCACTCCTACTCGGCCGATGTCACAGAGCCGACCTGCGTGCAGATCCTGCAGCCGGGCTACAAGGTCGGCGAGCGGATCATCCGCCCGGCCAGGGTCGCCGTCGCCGAGCCCGGTGACGACGACCAGCGGCGGAGGATCCCGCTGCCGACGTGGCCGGCCCGGACGATGCGCCGGATGACAGCGCTCGCGACGAGGACTGAGCCGTCCCGGCTGGCCTGCCCGCTCTGGCCAGCCGGGACCGGCTTCTAGACAGCTCACGAGAGAGGCGCGTTGAGCACCAAGGACTACCTGGAGAAGGACTACTACAAGACCCTCGGGGTGACCAAGGGCGCGTCCGCCGACGAGATCAAGAAGTCGTACCGGAAGCTGGCCCGCAAGTACCACCCGGACGCCAACGAGGGCGACGCGAAGTCCGAGGCACGCTTCAAGGAGATCTCCGAGGCGTACACCGTGCTGTCCGACGACAAGCGCCGCAAGGAGTACGACGAGGCGCGCTCGCTGTTCGGCGGCGGGGCGTTCGGATGCCAGGATCCGGGCCCGCCGGCGGTTACGACCGGCGGCTTCGACTTCGGCGACATCTTCAGCAACGCCGGCAGCGCCGGCGGGCGGCTCGGCGACCTGCTCGGCGGCGTGTTCGGCAACCGGCCGGGCGGCACCACCACCACGCAGCAGGCCAGACCGCGGCGCGGCGCCGACGTGGAGACCGAGACGTCGCTGTCGTTCAGCGACGCGATCGACGGCGCCACCGTCTCGCTCCGGCTGACCGGCGAGGGCCCGTGCAAGGTCTGCAAAGGCACCGGCGCCAAGGCCGGTACCGTGCCCGCGGGTCTGCCCGACCTGCGAGGGAACCGGACAGGGCAGCCGGAACCTCGGCAGCTTCGCGTTCTCCGAGCCATGCAAGACCTGCCGCGGCCGCGGCCTGGTCGTCGACGATCCGTGCGAGACCTGCTCAGGCAGCGGCCGGGCGATGAGCACCCGGACGATCCAGGCCAGGATCCCGGCCGGCGTTGCCGACGGCCAGCGGATCAAGCTGGCAGGCAAGGGCGCGCCCGGCGAGCGCGGCGGGCCTGCCGGTGACCTGTACGTGCGCGTGCATGTGCAGCCGCACCCGCACGGCACCTTCAGCCGGTCTGGCCCGAACCTGACCATCACCGTGCCGGTGAGCTTCGCCGAGGCCGCGCTCGGCGCGGAGATCAAGGTGCCCTCGCACGGCGGCATGCCGGTCAGCCTGCGGATCCCGGCCGGCACCCCGAACGGCCGCACCTTCCGGGTCCGCGGCAAGGGCGTGCGGCGGAAGGACGGCACAGCGGGCGACCTGCTCGTCACCGTCAATGTCCAGGTGCCGCAGGCGCTCGACGACAAGGCAAGGAACGCGCTGGAGACCTACCGGGACGCCACCGCCGGCCCTGACCTGCGGGCCGACCTGCTGAAGAACGCCAACGGCTAGCCCTGCACGGAAGGAGATGACATGACCAGCCAGTTCGAGCTCACCGATGACACGCCCGTCTACGTCATCTCGGTGGCCGCCCAGCTTTCCGGCCTGCACCCGCAGACGCTCCGCACCTACGACCGGCTCGGCCTGGTCTCGCCCGGCCGGGCCGCCGGCCGCGGCCGCCGTTACTCGCTGCGCGACATCCTGATCCTGCGCGAGGTGCAGCGGCTGTCCCAGGAGGAAGGCATCAACCTCAACGGCATCAAGCGCATCCTCGAGCTTGAGCTGGCCGAGCGGCAGAGCAGGATGCTGCTGGCCGAGATGCACGCCGAGGTCAGCCAGCTGCGGGCCGAGCTGGAGTCCACCCGCGCCGTAGCGGCCCGGCTCGCCGCCCTGGTCCGGAGCCAGGGCGGACGGCGCGGCGCTGGTCCCGGTCCGGCACGACCGGCGGCAGTCCGCAGGCCGGCCAGGGCCGGGCGGCCGAGCCGAATCAGACGGTTGCCGCCGCCGCGGCGATCAACCCCGTGACCGCCAGGAACGCGGCCGACCCGGGCTGACCGCTGCGTGCGCGGCCGGTGCCGCCGGACGGCAGGTGCGAAGCGAGCTCGAAAGCTGCACCGAAGTACGTGGGGAGAAAGACTGTGAACGAGAAGCTGACCAGGAAGAGCCAGGAGGCGCTGTCCGAGGCCGTTCAGCTGGCCGCGGCGGCGCGGCAACCCGAACGTGGACGGACTGCACTTGCTGGCTGCCCTGGTGCAGCAGGACGGCGGTACCGCCGCGCCGTTGCTGCGGGCAGTTGGTGCCGATCCGGCTCAAGTGCTGACGACGGTCCGCGAGCTGCTGGCCAAGCTGCCGAGCGCGGCCGGCGCGACCGTCAGCGCGCCGGAGACCTCCCGGCAGTTGCTGGCTACGCTGGCCACCGCCAGCAAGCTGGCCAAGGAGATGACCGACGAGTACGTCTCGACCGAGCACCTGCTGGTCGGCCTGGCCACCGACGGCGGTCAGGCGGCCACCGTGCTGCGTACCGCCGGCGCCGCGCCGACAGCAGCTCACCGACGCGTTTGAGCAGGTCCGCGGGCATGCGCGAGTAACCTCGCCGGACCCGAAGGCTCCTACCAGGCGCTGGAGAAGTACGGCATCGACCTGACCCGCAGCGCGCGCGAAGGCAAGCTCGACCCGGTCATCGGCCGTGACGCCGAGATCCGCCGGGTCATTCAGGTGCTGTCCAGGCGCACCAAGAACAACCCCGTGCTGATCGGCGAGCCTGGCGTCGGCAAGACCGCCGTCGTCGAGGGCCTGGCCCAGCGCGATCGTGGCAGGTGACGTGCCCGAGTCGCTGCGCGGTAAGCGGGTCGTGGCGCTCGACCTGGGCGCGATGGTGGCGGGCGCCAAATACCGCGGCGAGTTCGAGGAGCGGCTCAAGGCCGTGCTGAACGAGATCAAGCAGAGCGAAGGCCAGATCATCACCTTCATCGACGAGCTGCACACGGTCGTCGGGGCCGGCGCCGCCGAGGGCGCCATGGACGCCGGCAACATGCTCAAGCCGATGCTGGCCCGGGGCGAGCTGCGCATGGTCGGCGCGACGACGCTGGATGAGTTCCGGCGGCGGATCGAGAAGGACCCGGCGCTGGAGCGCAGGTTCCAGCAGATCTTCGTCGGCGAGCCGTCGGCCGAGGACACGATCGGCATCCTGCGCGGGCTGAAGGGCCGGTACGAGGCGCACCACCAGGTGCAGATCGCCGATGCCGCCCTGGTCGCGGCGGCGACGCTGTCCGACCGGTACATCACCGCCAGGTTCCTGCCGGACAAGGCCATCGACCTGATCGACGAGGCCGCCTCCCGGCTCCGGATGGAGATCGACTCCCGCCCGGTCGAGATCGACGAACTGCAGCGCACCGTGGACCGGATGAAGATGGAAGAGATGGCGCTGGCCAAGGAGAACGACCCGGCCAGCCGGGAGCGGCTGGAGCGGCTGCGCGCTGACCTGGCCGACCGGCAGGAGCAGCTGACCGCGCTGGTGGCGCGCTGGGAGCGGGAGAAGTCCAGCCTGAACAAGGTCGGCGAGCTGAAGAAGCAGCTCGACGACCTGCGCGGCCAGGCCGAGCGCGCGCAGCGCGACGCCGACTTCGAGACCGCCTCGCGGCTGATGTACGGCGAGATCCCGCAGCTGGAGCGGCAGATCGCCGAGGCGTCGGCGGCCGCCAGCGAGGACGACAGCCGGCGGCACGTCCAGGCCCTGGGCGACGAAGGCCCGCCGATGGTCAAGGAGGAGGTCGGGCCCGGACGACGTCGCCGACGTCGTTTCGGCTCTGGACCGGCATCCCGGCCGGACGGCTGCTGGAGGGCGAGACCGGCAAGCTGCTGCGGATGGAAGCCGAGCTCGGCAGCGGCTCGTTGGCCAGCAGGCAGCAGTGCAGGCGGTATCCGATGCGGTGCGGCGGTCCGGGCCGGGATTCTCCGACCCGGACCGGCCGTCTGGCTCGTTCCTGTTCCTCGGCCCGACCGGCGTCGGCAAGACCGAGCTGGCCAAGGCGCTGGCCGAGTTCCTGTTCGACGACGAGCGGGCGATCATCCGGATCGACATGAGCGAGTACTCCGAGCGGCACTCGGTGGCCAGGCTCGTCGGCGCCCCGCCTGGCTACGTCGGCTACGAGGAGGGCGGCCAGCTAACCGAGGCCGTCCGGCGCCGGCCGTACTGCGTCGTACTGCTCGACGAGGTGGAGAAGGCACATCCCGAGGTCTTCGACATCCTGCTGCAGGTGCTCGACGATGGCCGGCTGACTGACGGCCAGGGCCGCACGGTCGACTTCCGCAACACGATCCTGATCCTGACCTCCAACCTGGGCTCGCAGTTCATCGCCGATCCCAGCCTGGACGAGGCGACCACCAGGGACAAGGTCATGGCGGTCGTGCGGCCACGTTCAAGCCGGAGTTCCTGAACCGGCTCGATGACGTGATCGTGTTCGACGCGCTCACTACCGGCGAGCTGACCGAGATCGTTGACCTGCAGGTGCAGCGGCTGGCCGACCGGCTGGCCGGGCGGCGGCTGACGCTGGACGTCACCGCCGGCGGCCAAGGAATGGCTCGCGGTCACCGGCTTCGACCCGGTGTACGGCGCCCGCCCGCTGCGGCGGCTGATCCAGTCCGCGATCGGCGACAAGCTCGCCCGCGCCCTGATCGCGGGCGAGATCACCGACGGCGACAAGGTGCTGCGTCGACCTGGACGAGGCTGCCGACGCCCTCGTTGCGCGTGACTTCCAAGCGGGACGCCGGCAGGCGGTCGGGCAGGCCTAGCAGTCTCCAGGCCTCGTCCAGCAGCGCGTCGTAGCCGTCCTCGGGCAGCCCGAGGTCGTTGCGGATCCGGTAGCGGAGGCGGAGCAGCAGTCGCAGTTCGGAGTCGGCGCCGCCGCGCTCCGCGGTCCAGGCCCGGCGGCAAGGCGAGCTCGACGCCCGGCGTCGCCCACTCCAGCGCGCCCGCCAGATCCGAGCGCTCGACCAGCAGTTCGGCGACCAGGTCGCAGGTCCGCGGGATCGGTCGGGCCCTCGCCTTGAGGCCGGTCAAGATCTCCTGCGCCTCGGCCAGCCGCCGAGCTGGAACAGTGCCCTGGCGAGCATGCACGCGCGGGTCGACGATCCACCGGGCCGCCGTCGGCCATTGCCCGGCGAAAGTCGGAAATCGCCTCGACCGGATCATCCGCGAGCAGCCACTGCTCGCCTGCCCGGACAAATGCTTCCGCCCTCGGCATGCCTGCCGTCTCGATTCCGGTGACCGCCAGCTCATTCATCTCGCGGGCCGCAGCGACATGCTCGCCGCTAGCAGCTGCGTCGAACTCAATGGAGTCGAATTGCTCCCTGCTCAGTACAGCCACACTTCTACCGTAACCGGGAAGCGCAGGGACATGGGCACGGGAACGGCGTGCGGTAATGGCTTCGTGACCATTTTGCCTGATCCGTTGCCGACCTGAGGTTAGTGCCTGGAGCGCTCGAGCGCGTCCCAGAACCCCCGCCGCAGCGCGTGCCTGACCTCGTCGTGCAGCAGTGAGTCGATGGGCAGCGCCGAACCCTGCAGCAGCCGCGCCTCGAGGTCCGAAGGCATCCGTGGCTTGCGGGCGAGTACTGCTTCGAGCCAGAGGGCTGGGGCGTCTCTCGCCACCGCCTCACCAAATCCGAACCCCTCGGCGTGGGCCGACTGGACGGCATCACCGACCGACATCGCGGCGGGCGGCATCGCTGCCGGCGGCGGGCCGACGTACTGGTTCGGCGGGTAAGAGTTGCCGCCCGGCGGACCAGCGAACTGGGCAGGCTGGAGCTGGCCGCCGTACGGCAGGCCTCGGTCCTTCGGGTACTGGACGCCGTTGCCCTGGCGATGCGGCTGTTGCTGGCGCTGGGTGTCCAGCGGCATCATGCCGTTCTGCGGCGCGCCGCCGGCCGGAGCGCCAGAGCGCTGCTGGCCAGGGCCCGGCATGGGCTGCCCGTAGGGCGGCATTCCGGCCTGCATCGGCATGGGCTGGCCCTGCGGTGGCGGACCGCTGTGCTGGCCACCACCCGCATGCTGACCGCCATTGTGACTCATGCCGCCTGGCGGGATAGCGCCACCCTGGCTGATCCCGCCCTGGTGGGCCCCACCATGCTGTGCACCACCGTGCTGTGCTCCGCCATTCGGAGCGCTCGCGTGCGGACCGCTCACGTGCGGAGCACCGACTGGCTGCATCGCGACCGGCGGCGCGGCGCTTCCTGACATGTCGTGACCCTGTTGTGCCGGACCGCCGCTAGCCTGCATGCCGTTGCCCGGCACGACACTGCCCGGCACGACACTGCCCGGCATCCACTGCCCGGCACGATGGTGCTCGCGCCCACCCGGCCGGCCGTTATCCGGCAGGCCGTTGCCCTGCATGCTGGTCTGCTGGGTGCTGATCTGCTGCAGGCTGCTCGGCGGCAGGCTGTTCTGCTGCATGCTGTGGCCGGCCGACGCGCCGCCCGGCAGACGACTCTCCTGGACCCCGCGGGATGGCATGCCATTGCCCGGCACGCCCATGCCGTTGGCAGGCAGGCCGTTGCCGCGGCTGGCCGTTCACTGGCGGTGACATCCCGTTAGCCGGCCTGCCGTTAGCCGGGATCCCGCCGGGCTGCAGCCCGTGCGCCGGGCCGCTGGCAAGGCCAGCAGCGTTCACGCCGGACATTCCGCCCGCAGCCATGCCGTTCTGGCCGGCCATTGCCGCAGCCCCCGGCATCTGAGCGCGGTCGTCGGCGGACATGGTGCGCTGGCCGAAGCCGTTCTGCGACTGACCGTTCTGGGCGTGCGCAGGCTCTTGGGCAGCGAACCCGGCTTGCGCGTAGCCGGGCTGTGCCTGAGTGGCAGCTGGCACAGGCGATCCGCGGCCCGCATCGCCGCCCTGGTACGGCTGCTGCTCGGCTGGCCGCCGGCCTTGGGCTGGCGGCATTGCCTCAGGTCCGGCCTGGATCTGCGTCTCGGCGAACCGCGGCTGGTCCGCACCTGCGGTTCGGCGAACCGGGCTGAGTCCTGGATCTGCGCTCGGCGAACCGCGGCTGGTCCTGGACCTGCGCTTCGGCGAACCTGGGCTGCTCCTGGACCTGCGCTTCGGCGAACCTGGGCTGCTCCTGGATCTGCGTCTCGGCGAACCGCGGCTGGTCCTGGATCTGCGCTTCGGCGAACCTGGGCTGCTCCTGGACCTGCGCTTCGGCGAACCGCGGCTGCTCCTGGACCTGCTGCCGCTCCTGGTGCTGCGCTGCCATGCCGACCAGGTGTGCCGCAGCGGAGCCATCAAATTCAGCCTGAGCGGGCGATGGGTAGAGCCGTGTCCCCGGCGCCTCGATCGCGGGACGAGCGGCACTGGCCGCACCGGCCACGATTCCCCGGAACCCGGAAGCGGCAAGCTGAGGTTCCGCCCCGGCGATCAGGTCTGCATACGGGCGCAGGTGGACAGCCGAGATCTCGATCAGGTCGTCACACTCCTGCCGCAGGCTGCGTGCCACGGCCCAGTCGCCGTCCGAGGACAATGTGCAGCAAGATCGTCCGGACGCCGAGGTCCTGAACCTCGGCGATGATCGGGGCCAGGTCCTCCTCGGCGCTCACGATGATGACATCGCTGACTGCCCGGTTCCTGGCAAGGGCGGTGAGATCCTTGCGGATCTCCGCCTCGACGCCTTCCTTGCGGTTGGGCCGCGGCTTGCTCAGCCGCAGCTTCACGCCGGGTATGTCGGCCAGCGTCTCGTGCTCCTCGGCACGATTGCCGTCGGTGGCCGCGTCGTACCAGTAGCACCGCAGCAACGGCAGACCAGTGCGGTCCCTGGACAACCCGCCGAGCAACTTCAACAGGCCCGCGTAATCCCAGGACACCGAGTCACGATTGCGAGTGCCATGAACGGCGAGAGCGCCTTCAGCCAGCGCATAACTCGCGTCCACGAACAGCGCGCAGCGATCCAACGCGACACCGTCCTTCCTTGCGCGTGACGTTACCAGCGCATGGCAGCAGCCGTGACAGATAGCGCGGATCGCGGACGTATCCGCCAGGCCGGGTTCCTGCGGCCAGTTCGGTCAAAGTGCCGATTTGATATCCCGGCCGACGCAGCAGCCCGGCGCCGGAGCCGCCACCCGCAGGGGTGAAGCTACCAGGCACCCGCAGATGCTCGGCCCGCCCAGCCAGATAGGCTCGGCTGCCGTGACCGACCGCGACGACCTGCTGGCGATGATCAAGGAACTGGCCGTTGTGCACGGCGAAGTGATCTTGTCCTCAGGCCAGCGCGCCGAGCTATTACGTCGACCTGCGGCGGGTACTGCTCGACGGCCGGGCCGCGCCCGCTGGCGGGCCGCGTGATGCTCGACACCACCGCGAACCTGTCTTTCGACGCGGTTGGCGGCCTGACCCTTGGCGCCGACCCGGTCGCGACGGCAATGATGCACGCCGCCGCAGCCCGCGGCCGCAAGCTCGATGCCTTCGTTGTGCGCAAGTCAGAGAAAGCGCATGGGCTGCAGCGCAGGATCGAAGGCCCGGATGTGGCCGGACGCCGAGTACTAGCCGTCGAGGACACCTCCACCACCGGCGGCTCGGTGCTGACGGCGGTCGATGCGCTCGCCGAAGCAGGCGCGCAGGTCGTCGGGGTCGCCGTCGTCGTCGAACGCGGCGCCCGGCAGAAGATTGCAGAGCGCGGGCTTCCCTACCTTGCTGCGTATCGAGCTTTCCGATCTCGGCCTGGGCTGATCGATCCCGGCCATCAACGGCCCACTGCGGCGAGGTCCCGACCACACTGCAGCCTATCGTGCTAGCCATGCGCTTGCAGGGCCAGCGCTCCGACGATTAATAGGGCCAGAACTGTGACGGACAGCAGTACGGCGCCGGTATAACGACGGCGTTCAGCGGGGTCCGAAGCATGAAGTCCCATGGACTGAGAGTAGCCCCCCGACCCCGCACGCCCGCCAATGCAGGCAACTCGGCACGCGGACTTGGGCCGGACTACGGCCTCGGCAATACTGGGCACTGACGCAACAGGAGAGGATTTCGTGCCATGCCGATCGCGACGCCAGAGGTCTACGCGCAGATGCTCGACCGGGCGAAGGAGCACGGCTTCGCCTATCCGGCGATCAACGTTTCCTCGAGCCAGACGCTGAATGCGGCGTTGCGCGGGTTCGCCGAAGCCGAGAGCGACGGCATCATCCAGGTTTCGACAGGCGGCGCCGATTACCTGTCAGGCGCGTCGGTCAAGGACATGGTGACCGGCTCGGTGGCGCTTGCCCATTTCGCCCGTGCCGTGGCGGCGAAGTACCCGGTGAATGTCGCGCTGCACACCGACCACTGCCCGCAGGACAAGCTGGACGGGTTCATGCGCCCGCTCGTGGAGATCTCGGTAGAGCGTGTCGCTCGCGGCGAGGAGCCGCTGTTCCAGTCGCACATGTGGGACGGATCGGCGGTGCCGCTGGCGGAGAACCTGCAGATCGCCGCCGAGCTGCTCGACAGGTGCACGGCAGCGCACGTGGTGATGGAGATGGAGATCGGGGTCGTCGGCGGCGAGGAAGACGGCGTGGTCGGCGAGCTCAACGAGAAGCTGTACAGCACGCCTGACGACGCGCTGGCCACCGCCGAGGCACTGGGCATCGGGGACCGCGGCCGCTACATCCTGGCCGCCACCTTCGGCAACGTGCACGGCGTCTACAAGCCAGGCCACGTCAAGTTGCGGCCGTCGGTACTGAAGGAGATCCAGGACGCCGTCGGCGCCAAGTACGGCCATGGACAAGCCCTTTGACCTGGTCTTCCACGGCGGCTCAGGCTCCGATCTGGCCGATATCCGGGAGGCCATCGGCTACGGCGTGGTCAAGATGAACGTCGACACCGACACGCAGTACGCCTTTACCAGGCCCGTCGCCGGGCATATGTTCAGCAACTATGACGGCGTGCTCAAGGTGGACGGCGAGGTCGGCAGCAAGAAGGCCTACGACCCGCGCGGCTGGGGCAAGGCGGCCGAGGAAGGCATGAGCGCCAGGGTCGTGCACGCGTGCGAGGACCTGCTGTCGGCGGGCAACCGCCTGAGCTGACCCGACCACGAGGCAGGGAACGTGGCCGCCACGCGGCTGGTGCCGCTCCGCCACCCGGTGCTGCGAGCCGGCCGGTGTCCGGTGGCCGGGCGACCTGCGACAAGATGATCACATGATGCGTGAGAACTTGATGGGCGGCCCGCCAGAGACATTGCTCCCGGCGGACCCGGACGCCGCCGCCGCGCTTGCCGCGGCTAGTGACCCGGCTGAGGTGGCGGCCCTGTTCCCGGCCTACTGCGCTGCGTGGGCGACGCTGGCCGAGCAGGCGATGGCGGCAGGCATCCGGTCATCGCCTACGCCTTCGCCCGGACGGGTTATCACCGCGGCCTTGACCAGCTGCGCCGGTCTGGCTGGAAGGGCCACGGCCCGATCCCCTGGCAGCACCAGCCTAATCAGGGTTTCCTGCGCGCGCTGAACATGCTGGGCGCAGCGGCGGCGGCGATCGGTGAGGACGACGAGGCGACCCGGTGCCAGGATTTTCTGGCCGACAGCAGCCCCGCCGCCGTAGCCGCCCTGAAATCCTGAGTTCTCGGGCTGCTCTCCGGGTTCGCGAATAGGACATTTGCCGTCGCTACCACGGCTAGGCAGGCCTGCTCGCGGCACCTTAGTCCTTAATCGGCTCCACAAATCAGTCGATAAGATTTCGAATCACAACCGTTTACGGACCAACGTCGAGATGCCCGACCCTGCGAACCGGGCAAATACCCTTATAAAGGTGCCCGGCGGGTTGCAGTGGCTGTCGGGCCTGGTGGCCCGGAGCTGGATACCAGGTGGCCCGGAGCTGCTTACCTGGTGGCCGGGGCTGCTTAACTGGCTGCCAGGCGGGCAGGAAGGCTCTCCGCTAACATCTGATTGCAAGAGCCCCTGCCGCGCCTTGCAGCTAGCCCCGCAATGACGACGGCCTGGGGCTTTCGTTCTGTAATGGGGAGGACGCGACCATGCCCGCCATCGTGATCGTCGGTGCGCAGTGGGGCGATGAAGGCAAGGGCAAGGCCACTGACTTGCTGGGCGACCGGGTCGACTACGTCGTCCGGTACCAGGGAGGTAACAACGCCGGGCACACCGTGGTCATCGGCGACGAGAGTTACGCCCTGCACCTGCTGCCCTCCGGCGTGCTATCTGAACACGCGATCTCCGTCATCGGCAATGGCGTCGTCATCAACCCCGAGGTGCTGATACAGGAGATCGACGGCCTGCCGAGCGCGCGGCGTCATGGCGGGACCGCCTGCTGATCTCGGCAGACGCGCACCTGATCATGCCGCACCATGTCGCGCTGGATAAGGTCACCGAGCGCTACCTGGGGGAAGCACGGATCGGGACCACCGGGCGCGGCATCGGCCCGGCCTATGCCGACAAGGCCGCCAGGGTCGGCATCCGGATGCAGGATCTGTACGACCCAGGCATCCTGCGGCAGAAGCTTGAGCTCGCGCTGCGGGAAAAGAACCAGGTGCTGACCAAGCTGTACAACCGGCGCGGGATCGACGCCGACGCCGTTACCGAGGAGTACCTCGGCTACGCCGCGCGCCTCGGCCGTTACGTCGCCGATACCGGCCTGATCCTCAACAAGGCTCTCGACCAGGGCCAGGTGGTGCTGCTGGAGGGAGCTCAGGCCACCTTGCTCGACGTCGACCACGGCACGTACCCGTTCGTGACGTCGTCCTCGCCGACCGCTGGCGGCGCCTGCGCGGGCTCTGGCATCGGGCCGACCAGGATCACCAGGGTGATGGGCATCCTGAAGGCCTACACGACGAGAGTCGGCGCGGGCCCGTTCCCGACCGAGCTGACCGACGACCGCGGCGAATGGCTGCGCAAGACCGGAGCCGAGTACGGCACGACCACGGGCAGGCCGCGCCGGACCGGCTGGCTGGATACCGTCATCGCCCGCTACGCCACCAGGGTCAACGGACTGACCGACTACTTCATCACCAAGCTGGACATCTTGTCCGGACTGGAGAAGGTGCCGGTCTGCGTCGCCTACGACGTGCACGGCAAGCGGCACGACGAGATCCCGATGACGCAAACCGAGTTCCACCACGCCACTCCGGTCTACGAGTACCTGGACGGCTGGTGGGAGGACATCTCCGCGGCTAAGGAGCTGGCTGATCTGCCCAAGAACGCGCAGGCCTACGTTCGGGCAGTTGAGGATCTGATCGGCGCGCCTGTCAGCGCGATCGGCGTTGGCCCCCGCCGGGACCAGACGGTGCAGCTGCGCGACGTTTTGTAGCCGCGAGCGCACCAGCAGAATCCCCCGGCTAGCCGGCCGGTAGGCTCGGCGCCGTGCGAGTACTGGTTCTCGGCTCGGGCGGCCGCGAGCACGCGCTGGCCCGTTCGCTGGCCCGCGACCCCGCGGTCACGCAGTTGCACGCGGCGCCTGGCAATCCCGGCATCGGTGACCTGGCGCAGCTGCACCAGGTAGTTGCCACCGACCCGGTGCAGGTCACCGGGCTGGCGCGCAAGCTCGCCGCGGACCTGGTGGTGATCGGACCTGAGGCACCGCTGGTGGCCGGGGTCGCCGACGCGCTCAGGGCGACCGGGCTGCGGTGCTTCGGCCCTGACCAGGGCGCGGCCATGATCGAGGGCTCCAAGAGCTTTGCCAAGCAGGTGATGACGGGCGCTGGCGTGCCGACCGCCGCGGCCAGGACCTGCCGGACCGAGGCGGAGGTCGCCGCCGCGCTCGATGAGTTCGGCCCGCCGTACGTGGTCAAGGCAGACGGTCTGGCAGCCGGCAAGGGCGTGGTGGTGACAGGCGACCGCGGACAGGCGGCCAGGCACGCCCTTGACTGCGGCACGGTGGTGATCGAGGAGTTCCTTGACGGTCCCGAGGTGTCGGTATTCGCGCTCGCAGACGGCACCAGAGCCCTGACCCTCCTGCCAGCACAGGACTACAAGCGAGCGCACGACGGGGATGCCGGGCCGAATACCGGCGGCATGGGTGCCTACGCCCCGCTGCCGTGGGCACCGGCTGACCTCGAACAGCAGACCATGGCCGCCGTCATCGGCCCAGCGCTGGCCGAGCTTGCCAGGCGCGGCACACCGTACAGCGGGCTGCTCTACGTCGGACTCTGCCTGACTTCGCGCGGCTTGCGGGTCGTGGAGTTCAACGCCAGGTTCGGCGATCCGGAGACGCAGGTGTTGCTGGACCGGCTCGGCACGCCGCTGGCCGGGCTGCTGGCGGCCTGCGCCGACGGCGACCTCGGCTGTGCTCCTGCTCTCACCTGGCTACCTGGCGCAGCGGTGACCGTGGTCATCGCGGCCGAGGGCTATCCCGCTGCCCCCGTCGGCGGCGACATCATCGGCGGACTGGCAGCAGCGGGCCGCGTTCCCGGCGCCTATATGCTCCAGGCCGGGACGGTGAAGGACAGTACCGGGCAGCTGACCGCAAGCGGCGGGCGGGTCCTGAACGTCGTGGCCAGCGGCCCGGATATTCCGCAGGCCAGGGCGGCCGCCTACCAGGCGGCCGGTCACATCGCGATGCGCGGCGGCTGGTACCGCGGTGACATCGCCGCCGAGCCAGCGCCCGGTACCCGCGCCGACTGATGACCGGCGGCCACGACGCCGCGGCCGCCGGCCCGGCGGGCAGCGAGCCGAAAACGCGGCGGGCAGCGAG
This sequence comes from uncultured Actinomycetota bacterium, assembly GCA_963767215.1. Classification (GTDB taxonomy): domain Bacteria; phylum Actinomycetota; class Actinomycetes; order Streptosporangiales; family Streptosporangiaceae; genus JAJYUU01. Next base: position 47,059 of record CAVYDE010000003.1, on the reverse strand, counting down.
CCGGACAATTCGCCGGACGGTGCAGAGCTGTCGCTGCGGGTCAGCACATCCGAGCGTGCACGAGCGTTCGGTAGACACCGCGACCTTCGCCTCCGCGCTGCTGGTCACCGCGGCCGGACTGGTGCGCGGCCCGGACGGCGCGGAAAGCTGTCGGCGCCGCGCTGTGGTGGATCGTGTTCGGCAGCGGTGACGAGGACCGAGCAGAGCGGGTTGCTGACCGCCGCGAGGAGCGACCGCCGGACCGGCCTGGCCCTCAGTGCGTTCTTTTACGGATTTATCCCGTTGCTGCTCGGCCTGGTGGCGCTCGCGGGTGGGCATTCTGCGAGCGGTGACGCTGATCAGCACGCACCGGGCAGGGGTGCACTGCCTCGGCACTGGCGTCCTGGCCTGGCAGTCCGGCGTGCTGGAAGCCCAGCTAGCGGCCGTCGCTGTCGTACTGGCGGCACCGCTCGTGGCCGAGCGCAAGCCTCCCGGGGAGCAGGCCGCCGGAGCCGGTGCGGCAGGATAGGGACGTGATCGAGCGCTACACGCTGGCCGAGATGGGCCACGTCTGGAGCGAGGCGCATAAGTACGAGCTGTGGTGCCACGTCGAGACGCTCGTACTGGCCGCGCACGCGAAGGCTGGCACGGTGCCTGAGGAAGCTGTCGCGGCGGTGGCCGCCGCGCAGCCGCCGACGCCCGGAGGCCGTCGCCGCCCTGGAGGCTGTCACCGGCCACGATGTGATCGCGTTCCTGTCCGCCTGGGCCAACAACACCACCCCGCGCGAAGCCGCTGCGTACGTGCACTACGGCATGACCTCTTCGGACCTGCTCGACACCGCGCTGGCGATGCAGCTAGCCGAGTCGAGCGACCTGCTGACGGCCCGATGCGAGCGGCTCCTGCACGTACTGCGAGAGCACGCGCTTGCGCACCGGACCACGCTGCGGGCTGGCCGTACGCACGGCATCCATGCCGAGCCTGACGTGTGGGGGCACCGGGTCGCCGACTTCGCGTTCGCTATCCAGCGCTGCCGGGACCGGCTGCTGCGGGCCAGGCAGTCGGTAGCTGTCGGCAAGCTGTCAGGGCCGGTCGGCACCTACTCCAACATCGACCCGGCGATCGAGACCGAGGTGCTGGGCGAGCTGGGGCTGCGGCCGGCCGACGTGGCGAGCCAGGTTGTGCTGCGCGACGGGATCGCCGAATGGGTCAGTGTGCTGGCCCTGATCAGCACCGTCTGCGAGGCCATCGCGCTGGAGGTACGCCACGGCCAGCGGACCGAGGTCGGCGAGCTGGCCGAGCCGTTCGGGGCGGGCCAGAAGGGCTCGTCGGCGATGCCGCACAAGAAGAACCCGGTCAGGGCCGAGCGGATCGCCGGGCTGGCCAGGGTGGTACGGGCGCAGATCGTGCCGGTCATGGAGGGCATCCCGCTCTGGCACGAGCGGGATATCTCACATTCCTCGACCGAGCGGGTGGCGCTGCCGGACGCCGCTATCGCCACCGATTACGTCCTTGAGCAGACCACCGGCGTGATGGAGGGCCTGGTGGTCGACGCGGCCAGGATGCTGGCCAACCTGGAGTCAAGTCACGGCCTCATCTACACCTCGGCCGTGCTGCTGGAGCTGGTGGCCGCTGGCATGTCGAGGGAGGACGCCTACGCCCTGGTGCAGGCGGCCGCCATGGATACCTGGCAATCTGGGCTGCCGTTCCGGGAGACGCTGCGAAAGCACGCCGCCGGGCGCGAGCAGCACCTCGACGAGGCGCAGACTGGACGAGGTCTGCAGCCCCGAGCGCTACGTCCGCCGGCTCGGCGGCGTCTTCGACCGGCTGGAACGGCTCGCGTGAGCGGACGTGCCGGGCCCGGACCGCCGGGCTGACGGTCACTCTTTACTCGGGCAAAATCCGGGACATCTACCAGGCGAGCCGACGGCGCACTGCTGCTGGTCGCCAGCGACCGGATCTCCGCCTTCGATTATGTGCTGGAAACGCCCATCCCTGACAAGGGCAAAATTCTCACCCAGCTTTCGCTGTGGTGGTTCGACCGGCTCGCCGATGTCGTGCCGAATCATCTTCGTCGACGCGCCGATCCCGGCAGAACTGGCCGGACGGGCGATGGCGTGCATGCCGCTGCGGATGGTCCAGGTCGAGTGCGTGGCGCGCGGTTACCTGACTGGCTCGGGCCTCGCCGACTACCGCCACGACGGCGCGGTCGCCGGGATCCGGCTGCCTTCCGGGCTGAGCGATGGCTCCCGGCTGCCTGAGCCGATCTTCGATCCCGACAGCAAGGCACCGAAGGGCCAGCACGACGAGAACATCAGCAGGGCAGAGGTGGCCGCGCTGGTAGGCGCTGATACGGCGGCGGAGATGGAGCGGATCACGCTGGCTGTGTACCGGCGCGGCGCCGAGCTGGCGGCCGAGCCGCGGCATCATCGTGGCGGACACCAAGATCGAGCTTGGCTTCGATGCGTCCGGCACGCTGCGGCTGGCCGACGAGGTGCTGACGCCTGACTCGTCCAGATTCTGGCCAGCCGAGTCCTGGCAGCCCGGCCGCAGCCAGCCGTCCTTCGACAAGCAGTTCGTCCGGGACTGGCTGACGTCGCCGGCCTTCGGGCTGGGACCGCGCGCGGCGGGCAGCCGCCGCCGCCGCTGCCCGACCGAAATCGTCGCGCAAACCAGGCAGGCCTATGTGGCGGCGTACGAGCGTATCACCGGCCTCCGCTGGAGTTATTAGCCGGATCCCCCCTGTAGTCACTTTATGTATGTACTCAGATACGTTACGTAACAGCTGCCGACATGGTCTGGGAGGCTGCGAACCGGTGGAATACTTGACGTCACGACAGGCGGGCATTAGCGACATTGAGCGCCCGAACGCTGCTTGGCCCGACGGCGCGGTTCCGCGCCAGCCGAACGGCATAATGCAGCCAACCGACGGGAGTTCCATCCAGATGACGAGCGGCCCAGAAACCCGCTACATCGTCCGAGGCGGCAACCCGCTGCAAGGCACCGTTTTCGTACAGGGCGCCAAGAATGCCGCGCTGAAGATGATCGCCGCATCGCTGCTGGCGGAGAAGGGCAGAACGGTCCTGCGGAACGTCCCGGTGATCGAGGACGTGCGCCGGGCGGTCGAACTGGCCCAGGCGGTCGGGGCTCAGGTTAAGTTCCACGAGGCGGAGCGGACGCTCGTGGTGGATGCCTCTGATCTGACCTCCTCGGTACTGCCGGAGGAGATCGCCCGCCGGTTCCGTGCCTCGGTGCTCTTCGTTCCCGCCCTGCTGCACCGGCTCGGCGAGGCCACCATCGAGGGAGTCGGCGGCTGCAATCTCGGCAGCCGCGACCTGGACTTCCATTACCGCGGTTTCGCGCGGCTGGGGGCGATCGTCGAAGAGCACGAGACGGTCATCCACATCAAGGCTGACCGGTTGCGCGGCGCGCACCTGTACCTCGACACGCCATCCCACACCGGCACCGAGAACCTGATCATGGCCGCCTCGATGGCGCCCGGCACGACGATCATCGACAACACCGCACTTGAGCCTGAGGTGCTGGATGTCATCGCGTTCTTGACCAAGATGGGCGCGCGCATTACCGGCGGCGGCACCGGATTCGTCACCGTCGAGGGCGTCGACGAACTGACCGCCGTGGAGCACACGGTGATGGCCGACCGGATCGACGCAGGCGCCTTCGCCATGGCCGCCGCGATCACCGGCGGCGAGGTCAGTCTGGTGGGCGCATCCCTTGAGCACTTCGGCGTAGCGCGCTGGAAGCTGGAGCAGATGGGCGTGGAGTTTGCTACTCACGGCGCCATCGTGCAGGTCCGCCGCGAGCGCCAGCTACGGCCGATCAACGTCATCACCGACACCTACCCCGGCTTCGCCACCGACCTGCAGTCGCCGATCATGGCGCTCAGCTGCATGGCGGACGGCACCAGCTACATCAGGGAGACCATCTTCGACGGCCGGTACATGCTGGCCGAGGAACTCAACAAGATGGGCGCCAAGGTAGAAGTGGCCGGGAACGCGGTACTCGTGCACGGGCCGACGCCGCTGCACGGTACTGAGGTGATCGCGCACGACCTGCGCTCCGGCGTGGCGCTGATCCTGGCTGGCCTGGCCGCGGACGGCGAGACTGTCATCGCGCCCGGCTACCTGATCGATCGCGGGCACGCGTCGATGGCCGCCAGGCTGGCGACCCTCGGCGCCGACGTCCGCGCCGAGGTCGTCGGCTGATCCCGCAGGCGCCGGCCAGACCTGATGCCGCCGGCCAGTCCTGATTCGGCCGTGCTGGTTCAGTCGGCCCGCACCTCCGCCAGCAGCCCGTCGATGTGCCACCGCGCCAGGTCGAGCATCCACTCCCGGTCAGGAAAGTCGGTCTCGGCAATTCGCAGTGGTCCTTCGACCAGCGAGATCCGCTGAGCCAGGTCGTAGAACGAGACGCGGGTCTCGTCGACGGCAGGCAACCCGAGCCGTGCGTAGTCGGCGGTGCTGAACCGCAGCCGCAGGAACGCGTGCTCCCATTCGACGTCGAAGTACGTCACGCCCTCGATATCGATGAGCACCGGCTCGCCGGCCTTTGTCAGCAGCACGTGATCGGGGCCTAGCTCGCCATGCACCAGGCCGAATTCGCGCCTGGGCCGCACGGCAGCGCGCCTGGCCATGATCAGGCCGGCCAGCTCGGCCCGGACCGCGGCAAGGGCAGGTGCCTGGCGCGCGGCCTGCTCCAGGTGCCGCTGGGCACGCCGCGCCACCGCGTCTTCTGGCAGCTCCGCCCGGCCGGCCAGCCGGCCAATCTTGCCGAATTGCTCGCTGCGCTGACCCCGCATGGCTCGCAAGGTCGCCCCGAGCATGGCCAGTGGCCTCGCGGCAGCGGCGCTATCGCGGTCGAGCAGAGCCTCCAGTGACCCGCCTGGCACGTCCTCGAGCAACGCCAGGTCGGCTGGGTAGTGCCGGCGGCTCAGGTCCAGCACGTGCAGCACCGGCAGTCTGGCGCCTGCCGCGGTCAGGGCCGCGTGACAGGCCCGGAACTCCCGCGCGCCGGTCGCATCCGCGAACGGATCTCCGGACGCCTCTGGGCCTGCTGCCCAGTAGTTTTCCGCCTCGCTCCAGGCATACAAGATGACGGTTGACTGATCGGCGAACGACAGCCGGTAGACACCCTTCTTGCTGCCGCCGGCCAGCCTGGTCAGCCCTGCCAGCCTGGCTCCTGGCCGGTACTCGCGCAGCAGGCCGCCCAGCTCCTCGGCTGCGATGAAACGGCGGTTCACTGGCGCGATCCCCTCCGGCCGCCGGCCGCGCTGGCTGGGCCGGCTGTGCTGGGCCGGCTGTGCTGGACCGGCCGGCTGGTCCGGTCTGAATCGTAGCGGAGGCCGAAAACACGGCTCTGGCGTGATTGCCCCTTCCCGTAGCCGCGAGAGTGAGTACGAAGTGAGAAGGAACTCTCCGCGGAGGGGCCAGGACGGAAGCTCCAGCAGTCCCAGAGGAAGTGACATGACCGGGGTTACCAGCGTCCTGCCGGAGGGTCAGCAGGTCGCGGTAGGGCTCGTCGGCCCGCACGACCTGCTGGAGCGGATCGTGCTCGCGGCCGGGCTGCCTGGCCAGCCGGCTGGCGGCAGCACCGGTGGCCGCGACGATGACAGCAGCGGCCGTCGTCTGGTGCTTGCCGCCTACCGGAGCGAGCAGGAAGCACGGCAGCGGGTATCCAGGCTGGCCGGCGGTCCGCACTCGTGGCTGTTCGCCAGCCCGGTGCCGCTGGAGTACGCACGCCGGGCCGGGCTGCTGCACAGCCCTGCCATCGCGATCGCCGGTCCGGCCGCCATCGCCTCTTATCACGCGCGGCTGTACCGCACCGGTCAGGCGACGATCGCGTTGACTTGCCTGGACGAGGTCGCGAGGAGACTCACCGCGACTGGCGTGCCCGTCGTCACGGTGCGCCCGGCCGAGCCGGCGATCGCCACCGCGCTGCGAATCGCGACCTTGCTGGCCTGGCGGCGGGTGCTGGCCGCCTCGCAGCTGGCGGTGGCGGTCATCGAGGTGCCGGCGCTGCGGCACCGGCCGGGCGGCCAGGCTTTCCGGCACGGCAGGGAGGAACTCCGCCATGCCGTGCACGGAATGCTGTTGCGTGCCGCGCATCAGCTCGGCGCAGTCGTCAGCCCGGCGGGCGAGCACGGCTTCCTGGTGATCGGCAGCAGCGGCTCGCTGATCGCGGGTGAGCCCGTGCCGCCGCTCGCGGCGGCAGTCGCGGCAGAGCTCAAGGTGGACCTGGAAGCGGGAGTCGGCACCGGGCGCACCGCTCGGGAAGCCGAGTCCCGCGCCAGGGAGCACCTGCGCCAGACGGTGACGGCAGCCGCCGGCTCAGCCAGGGTGGCCGGGCCGGCCCGCGGCCAGCAAGCTGGCGCCGTCGAGCGCGCCACCGTGCTAACCCGCGGCAGCCTGCGATCCCGGCCGGTGCGGCGGCCCGCGCCAGCCGCCGTGGCAGGTACCAGCTCGGCAGCGAGCCTGAGCAGGCTGCGCAGCCTGGAGACGCTGGCAAGACTCGCCCAGCAACTGGCGGCAGAGGCGAGCCCGGTCGTTGACGCGGAGCTCACCGGCCAGCTGCTGTCGGTCACGCCGCGCACCGCGCGGCGGCAGCTGCGAGCGCTGGCTGACGAAGGGCTGGCACTAGCCTTGCCGCCCGGTCGCAACCAGCAGCCGGGACGGCCACGCCAGTCCTACCGGCTCATCCTGGAGAAGCTCGACCGCGGCGCCGCGGTCGCAGGCCGCAGGCCCTACGAGGCGCTGCTCCCGTAGTGCGCAATGACGTCCCGGCCGAACCTGGCCATCTCCTCGCGCTGCGGCGAGAACTGCAGCAGCATCAGGCCGACGCCCGCTTGCTCGTAGTCATGCAGCCGCTGCATGATCTGGTCAGGCGTGCCGATGAGGCCACTGCGCAGACCACGGTTCGAGACGCTGTACTCCTCCAGCGATACCTGCGATTCCAGCTGAGATCCCGCAATGAAGTCCTGGTAGGACGCATAGGCCGCCGGCGAAGACCGAACATCCAGCACGCGGCTGAGCTCTGCCTGCACTTCGGCCTCGGTGTCGCGGCAGATGACGTAACCAGAAACGCCGAAAGTCAGCGGCGGCCCACCCGCCGCAGTCCGGCGGGCGCTCAGGTCGGCCACCTTGGCCGCGATGACATCTGGCGCATCACCGTGCATGACGTAGGCATCTGACTGCGCGGCGATGACCTCCTTGGCTTTGGGCGACTCGCCGCCCATGTAGACCGGCGGCAGCCTGCTCGGCTTGGGCTCAAGCACCGCGCCGGTCAGCTGATACAGCGATCCGTCGTGACTGACAGTGTCCTCCCGCAGCATCCGGCCGACCACCGCCAGCCACTCCTCGGTGCGGGCGTACCTAGCGTCGTGCACGTCGAACGGCGCTCCGTACTGCGCGGCCTCGTCCTTCCACCACGATGAGACGACGTTCAGCGAGATCCGGCCTGGCGCGATGACGTCGAGCGTCGACAGCGCCTTAGCGGTCAGGGCCGGCGAGTGATAGTTCGGCCGGACCGCGAGCATCAGCTCCAGCGTGCTGGTGACGGCCGCCACCGCAGGCGCGAGTGTCCAGCAGTCCAGCGACGGTGCGCGGTGGCCCTTGATGTCGTTGAGGTTGAGCTCGGCGATCAGTGACAGGCCGAACCCGAGTTGCTCGCTGTCCGCGGCCAGGTCCCTCAGGTACGGCCAGGACACCGGCATGCCCTCGTCCTGAACGTTTCGCAGCCAGCCGCCGAAGATCGGCATCCAGTATCCGAACCGCATCTAACAGCCTCCTATGAACTGGCCCCGCTTCGACAGTGTCCAGGGTACGGAAGCCGGGTGGATGGCCGGCTAGCCGCCTTCCTGCCGGACCGCCAGCACAGCGGCCTGCGTCCGGTCGGAGACGCCGAGCTTCGCGAGCACCGCGCTGACATGGGTCTTCACCGTCTTCTCCGAGACTGCCAGGGTCCTCGCGATCTCCCGGTTGGAGCGGCCGTCTGCCAGCAAGGCCAGCACCTCTCGTTCTCTGCCCGTCAGTGCCGCGATTCCCCGCACCTCGCCGCCCGGCCTGGCAGTGACCAGGCCGACTGCCTCGGGTGCGAGCACCGTGTGTCCGTCGTGCACTGACCTGATCGCCCGTACCAGCGCATCAGGATCGACGTCCTTGTACAGGAATCCGGCCGCGCCGGCTTGCAGCGCCAGGGCAGGGCCACTCCGGCCGCCGGCGCTCGTCAGCACCAGCACCCTGGTCGCGGCCCTCGCATCGCGCAGCGCGGCGAGCACGCCAAGACCGTCAAGGCCTGGCAGCTTCAGGTCGAGCACGAGCACGTCGGGAGCTAGCTCGCCGACTAGCGCCACGGCTTCCGCACCGTCGCGAGCCTGGCCGACAAGGGTCAGGTCGTCCTGAACTTCCAGCAGGACGGCGAGGCCCTGACGAACCACCGGGTGGTCATCGGCAATCAGCACACTGATCGGCCGCCCGACCTGTTGCGTCGCGAGCCGGACCTCGGCGCGCGGGCGCGCCGCCTGCGGGCGGCTGGCGGGCCCGGTCAGCTCGGTCATGACCGCCCGTCCTGCCCGGCGGGCGCGCCGCTACCGGGGATGACGAGCCGGACCTTGGTCCCCCGGCCGACCGCTGAACTGATCGTGAGGCGGCCGCCGGCCGCGACCGCCCGCTCCCGCATCGACGCCAGGCCTAGTCCATGCTGCGGTGCGCGCGAGTCAAAACCAGCACCTGCGTCGGCCACCTCCAGAACGATGTTGCGCTGCCGGCACCCGAGCGTCACGGTGATCTGCGGGCTGCCTGAGTGCCGGAGCGCGTTGCCGATCGCTTCCTGCGCAATCCGGTAGACCGCCGTCTCCCGGTGCGGGTCAAGGGCCGGCAACTCGCCGGCATGCACGACGACGTCAGCGCCGTAGGTCCGCCCGGCCAGCAGCGCGTACCCGCGGACCGAGCCAGCCAGCCCGCCCGCGGCAAGCTCGGGCGGCGCCAGGCCATCGATGACGGCACGCAGTTCGGCGTGCGCCTGGCCGGCCAGCTCCGCCACGCTGCCGATCTCCCTGATCGCCCGGTCCGGATCACGATCCACCAGCACCGCGGCCGCCCTCGCGATCGCGCGGACGCTGAACAGCTTCTGCGACACCGCGTCGTGCAGTTCCCTGGCCAGCCTGGCGCGCTCCTGCAGCACCGACAGCTCCCGGCCGCGCTCATAGAGCCGCGCGTTGGTCAGCGCGATGGCCGCGTGGGCGGCGAACAAGCTCACCAGCAGTTCGTCCCGCTCGGTAAACCCGCCGGGCACAGTCTTGCAGGCAGCGAAGATGAAGCCGAGGATCTCCTCGCCCTGCCGGATCGGCACGGCCAGCACGTCGGTCAGGTCCGGGTGCGCAGCAGGCCAGCCCCAGAACCGGGGGTCCTGCCTGATGTCGTCCAGCCGTAGCGGCTTGCCCTCCCGCAACATGACAGCGAGTATCCCGTGCTGGCGTGGCAGCGGCCCGATAGCGGCCTGCTCGGCCGGCGTCAGGCCGTCCACGACAAACTCCGCGAAAGTGCCCGCCTCGCCCGGCACGCCTAGCGCCGCATACCTGGCCCCGGCCAGCGACCGCGCTGAGCGCACGATCATCTGCAGCACATCGCGCACAGACAGCTGACTTGCCACCGCCAGCACCACCTGGCTGACGTGCTGAAAGATCTCGTCCTGCCCGGCGCCAGTGGCCCGCCGGGGAGTATCGCTCATACCCCTGACGGTACCGGCGCGGCAGGTGCCGCGGATCGGGCGCAGGTCCTACGACTAAGGTCGCAGGCCCGGCCGGGCGCGCGGCCGATGTGCCAGGCGAGCCGGCTGCCTAGCTTCGATGACATGACTACATCACCACTGGCAGTTGTCACCGGCGCCTCCCGCGGCCTTGGCCGCGCCCTGGCAGGCGCCCTGGCCGCGGCCGGATATCAGCTCATCGTGGACGCCAGGGATGCCGAGGCGCTGGCGAGCGCGGCAGCAGAACTGCGGGCCCGGCACCCCTGGCCCGACCATGCGGTGCTCGCGTTGCCCGGTGACATCGCCGACCCGGCGCACCGCGCTGACCTGGCGGCCGCGGCGGCAGAGGCCGGCGGGGCCACCCTCCTGGTCAACAATGCCGGCACGCTCGGCGTCAGCCCGCTGCCAGCCCTCGCTGACTACCCGGTCGACGGCTTGCGATCGGCTCTGGAGATCAACGTGGTGGCCCCGCTCGCGCTCACTCAGTTGCTGCTGCCCGGGCTGCGCAGCCGCGGCGGCGCCGTCCTGAACATCACCTCGGACGCGGCGGTGCAGGCTTACGCCGGCTGGGGCGGCTACGGGGCCGCCAAGGCGGCGCTGGAGCAAGCCAGTCGCGTGCTGGCCGCAGAGGAGCCGGCCATCAGGGTCTGGTGGGCTGACCCTGGTGACCTGCGCACGCAGATGCATCAGGATGCCTTCCCCGGCGAGGACATCTCCGACCGGCCGCTGCCCGACACCGTCGCACCTGGCTTCCTGCGGCTGATCACTGAGCGGCTCCCCAGCGGCCGGTACCGGGCGGCAGAGCTGATGCCTGCGCCGGCGGGAGCGCAGTCATGACCATGTCGGCCGAACTAACCAGGCTCGCCGAGCCAGCGAGCGTCGACGACGACGGCGGTCTGTCTTTCGAACTGCGCCCCGAGCTGGAGGCACATGAGCCGCCTGAGGCACGCGGCACGACGCGAGATGACGTCCGGCTGCTGGTCAGCAGGACCGCGGCAGCCGAGGTCAGCCATCATGACTTCCGCCAGCTGCCTGATTTGCTGCTACCTGGCGACCTGGTCGTGGTGAATAATTCCGCGACGTTGCCGGCGGCCGTGCAGGTGCCGCCGTCAGTGATGGCCGGGCCCCGCACCGTCCATTTCTCTACCGCGATGCCCGAAGGCGATTGGCTGGTGGAGCTGCGGTCCGGCCATGGGCATGGCACCAGCCCGTTTGCCGGCGGCGAGTCCGGCCAGCAGCTTGAGCTGCCCGGCGGTGCTGTGCTGACGCTTCGGGCCAGGTTCAGCCAGCGGCTGTGGCGGGCCAGGCTGTCGACCGCGGTCATCCCGTTCCTGCTCCGCCACGGGAAGCCGATCAGGTACGCCTACGTGCCGGTCAGCTGGCCGATCGAGACCTATCAGACGGTCTTCGCTACCTATCCGGGCAGCGCCGAGATGCCGAGCGCGGCGAGGCCGTTCACCCCAGAAATCGTCACCAGGCTGATCAGCCGTGGCGTGTCGATCGCGCCGATCACGTTGCATACCGGTGTCTCGTCGCTGGAAGGCGGGGAGGATCCCTACCCCGAGTCCTACGACGTGCCTGCCGCCACCGCCCGGATGGTCAACCTCACCAGGCGAACCGGCGGCCGGGTCATCGCCGCGGGCACCACCGTCGTCCGGGCGCTGGAAAGCGCCGCGCGAGCCGACCTGTCCTGCCACGGCGAGCTCTGCCCGGCGGAGGCTACGGCGTCGGCCGGGTGGACGTCGCACGTCGTGACCAGGCGGACCGGCGTCCGTCTCGTCGACGGGCTGCTGACTGGTCTGCACGAGCCGAAGTCGACCCACCTGTGGATGCTGGCCGCGTTCGCCGGCGAGGAACTGCTGCAGCACTGCTACCTGGCGGCCGGTGACCGTGGTTACCGGTGGCACGAGTTCGGCGACGTGCACCTGCTCCTGCCGTAGGTCAACGGCCGCGTTCCCTGACCTGATGCAAGCCGGCGGCGGACCAGTACCCGGCTGACCGGCGGCCGGGGCAGGTAGATAGCGTTAACAGCGCTATGTCCGGTCCGCAGATCACGCTGCTGGTGACCCTGACAGGCCGCGACCGGCCAGGGGTTACCTCCCGGCTGTTCACTGTCCTCGCCGGGCATGAGCTGACCGTCGTCGACGTCGAACAGGTCGTCATCCGCGGCCGGCTCGTCCTCGGCGTGCTGGTGTCCTGCGAGAGCTCGCCCGACCTGACCGCGATCCACCAGCAGATCACCGGGCTGGCCGCGGACATGGAGATGGACGCCGAGATCACCATGGGCTCAGGCGAGCCAGCGGAGCGCCAGCGCGGCCGGCTGCATGTCACCTTGCTAGGGCGGCCGCTGCGGCCGACGGCCATCGCGGCCATCGCCGGCCAGATCGCCGCGCACGGGGCGAACATCGACCGCATCGGGCGGCTGGCCAACAGGCCGGTCACCTGCATCGAATTCGAGGTGTCTGGAGCCGACCCGGCGAGCCTGCGGACCGCTCTGGCTCGCGAGTCCGTGGAGCTTGGCGTCGATGTCGCGGTCCAGCGCTCCGGACTGAACCGCCGGGCCATGCGCCTGGTGGTGATGGATGTCGATTCCACCCTGCTGCAAGACGAGGCGATCGAACTGCTGGCGGCCAGGGCGGGCTGCGAGGCCGAGGTTCGCCAGATCACCGAGGCGGCCATGCGCGGCGAACTCGACTTCGCCGAGGCGCTGCGCAGCCGGGTCGAGCTGCTGGCCGGCCTGGATGCCGGCGTCATCGACGACGTCCTGATCGGCCTGCGGCTCGCGCCGGGCGCCCGGACGCTGATCAGGACGCTCAAGCGGCTCGGCTACCGGTGCGGGGTAGTCACCGGCGGCTTCACGCAATTCACCGACTGGCTGACGGTCGAGCTAGGGCTCGATTTCGCCGAGGCAAACACCCTGGAGATCGCGGGCGGCAAGCTGACCGGCCGGGTCATCGGTCCGGTCGTGGACCGGCCTGGCAAGGAGCGAGCGCTGCGGCACTTCGCCGCCGCCGCGGGCGTGCCGCTGAGCCAGACCGTGGCGGTGGGCGACGGCGCTAACGACCTGGACATGATCTCGGCCGCCGGACTCGGCATCGCGTTCAACGCCAAGCCGGCCGTGCGCGCCGCGGCGGATACCTCGCTGAGCGTGCCGCATCTGGACGCGATCTTGTACCTGCTCGGCATCTCGCGCGCGGACGTGGAGGCAGCCGACGCCGAGGACGCCGTACTGCACGCGTAAGGCTAGGGTTCGCCGCGCGGCTGCCATGAGGCGATCAGCTCGCCGTCCCCGGCTGCCAGGTCCGCCCAGTCACCGCCGAGGCGCAGCACCGCGATCGCCGCGGTCGGGAAGGCGGCCTCGGACCCGGTCAGCAGTGCGACCAGCCCGGCCGCCGCCGGATTGTGCCCGATGTAGAGCAGCGTCGCGACTTGCGGACCGGTCTGCCTGACGAACTCGGCGACATCGTTGCTGTCGGCGTGGTACAGCCCGGTCTCGGCGGCGAAGCCGGGATCGCCGCCGAGGGTCGCGTGCACGCGCTGCCAGGTTTGCCTGGTCCGGCGGGCGGCTGAGCAGATCACCGCGTCGGGCCGGAACCCCCCGTCCGCGAGCCACCGGCCGGCGGCTTCGCTGTCTCGCCGGCCTCGCGGCCGCAGTGCGCGTTCGAAGTCCGGCCCGCCTGGTAGTTCCCCCGCCTTGGCATGCCGCATCACGATCAGCTGGTGCCCGTCTCGCATGGCACTATCGTGCCCCGGCAGCAGACAGCGACGCGCGGCAGGCCTTCGGCCTGCCGCGCGTCTCCCGCTACTACCTGAGTCAGGCGGTGACCTTGTCGGCCGGGGTCTTGGCCTGCGTGCTGCCACCGGAGATGCTGGTGGACCGGCGCTTGGAGATGACGATGGCCGTCGCCACGATGCCCACCGCGACAATCGCCACCGCGGCCCGCAGGCCGAGATTGTCGGAGTACTGGACCACGCTGGTCGCGATGAGCAAGGACACCAGGTTCATGACCTTGATCAGCGGGTTGATAGCCGGGCCCGCGGTGTCCTTGAACGGGTCACCGACCGTGTCGCCGATCACCGTGGCCGCGTGCGCCTCTGAGCCCTTGCCGCCGTGGTGGCCGTCCTCGACCAGCTTCTTCGCGTTGTCCCAGGCACCACCGGAGTTAGCCAGGAATACGGCCATCAGGGCGCCCGCCGCGATCGCGCCGGCCAGGAAGGAGCCGAGCGGTGCGTAGCCGAAGGCGAAGCCGACAGTGATCGGCATCAGCACTGCCAGCAGGCCTGGCGTGGCCAGCTCGCGGAGCGAGTCAGCCGTGCAGATGTCCACGACGCGGCCGTACTCGGGCTTCTCGGTGAAGTCCATGATGCCCGGGTGGTCGCGGAACTGGTTCCGCACCTCGACGACCACCCGCCCGGCCGCCCGGCCGACCGCCATGATCAGCAGCCCGGAGAAGAAGAACACCACGGAAGCACCGATGATCAGGCCGAACAAGTCGTTCGGCGCATCGATACCCAGGCTGAATGGCGCCAGGTGCTTGAGCAGCAGCTCGGCCGTGACCTGAGTACGGAAGGCACCGAACAGGGCGGTAGCGGCCAGCACCGCCGTCGCGATGGCGATGCCCTTAGTGATGGCCTTGGTGGTGTTGCCGACGGCGTCCAGGCTGGTCAGCACCCGCGCTGCCTCGCCCTCGACCTCGCCGGACATCTCCGCGATGCCCTGGGCGTTGTCAGACACCGGGCCGAAGGTGTCCATCGAGACGATGACACCGACCGTGGTCAGCAGGCCGGTGCCGGCCAGCGCGACGGCGAACAGCGCGATGGTGGCGTTGCCGGTACCGAGCAGGAACGCAAGGTAGACCGCCCCGCCGATCAGCAGCGCTGAGTAGACGGCCGACTCAAGCCCGACCGATATGCCGGACAGGATGACGGTAGCCGGGCCAGTCAGCGAGCTCTCGCCGATCTCCTTGACCGGCTTGCGGTTCGTCTCGGTGAAATAGCCGGTCAGCAGCTGGATCGCGCTGGCGAGGACCAGGCCGACCACGACAGCACCGATCGCCAGGAACCGCGGGTTGCCGTTGTGATGCAGGATCAGCGGGTCAGTGATGCCCTTCAGCGAGCTGAACTTCGACGGCAGGTACACGAAGGACGCGATGACGACCAGCACGAGCGAGATGACCGCAGAGGCGAAGAAGCCGCGGTTGATCGCGGTCATGCCGCTGCGGTCGTTCTTGCGCGGCGCGACCAGGAAGATGCCGAACATCGCGGTGATCACGCCGATCATCGGCACGATGAGCGGGAAGACCAGGCCGGCCGACCCGAAGGCGGCCTTGCCGAGGATCAGGGCCGCGACCAGCGTCACCGCGTAGGACTCGAACAGGTCGGCGGCCATGCCTGCGCAATCGCCCACGTTGTCGCCCACGTTGTCCGCGATGGTTGCGGCGTTGCGCGGATCGTCTTCCGGGATGCCCTTCTCCACCTTGCCGACCAGGTCGGCACCGACGTCGGCGGCCTTAGTGAAGATGCCGCCGCCGACTCGCATGAACATCGCGAGCAGGGCGGCGCCGAAGCCGAAGCCCTCGAGCACTTGCGGTGCGTTCTGCTTGTAGACAAAGACGACGAGGGCAGCGCCGAACAGGCCGAGGCCGACGGTGAACATGCCGGCCACGCCGCCGGTGCGGAATGCGATCCGCATGGCCAGCCGCTCGCCAGCCTCCTTCGCCGCAGCCGCCACCCGGACGTTGCCGCGGACAGCCAGCCACATACCGGTAAAGCCGGTAAGCGCGGAGAACCCCGCCCCGACCAGGAAGAAGATCGAGCGGCCGAAACGGACGGACTCATTGACCGCGGGCAGCACGAGCAGGATGAAGAAGATCAGCACGACGAAGATGCTGACCGTCTTGAACTGCCTGCGCAGGTAGGCCGCAGCGCCTTCCTGGACCGCCTTGGCGATCTCCTGCATCTTCTCGGAGCCCTGGCTAGCGGCCAGCACCTCCCTGCGCAGCCACGTCGCCATGACGAGCGCCAGCAGGGCGACCACGGCCACCACGACTACCCAGGTCAGGTTCGCGCCACTTACCGTAGGGCCTCCCGCCAGGGCGAGGTTGTCCAACATCCGTCCTCCTTGACAGGGGGTTACAAGCCAGCACCGAGCCTCGGCGCGCAGTAGCACTGTTCCGGTGGCTCTGGTACGCAGCGGCCCGGTCGTCGCCTGCCGCCGAGATGGCAGGCCAAACCGGACCCGCGACGTGCCGGGAGTCTACGCATCCTGGTAAGCGGATGGTAAATCGGGTGCGGTTGCTTACGCAGTCGCGACAGTTTTGTAACGCAACGGTTCTCAGATGGTGACAGAAGTCCGCGGGCCAGCAGGCAGCTCACGGCAGCTAGTTAGCGAGCTGTCCCGGCCGACGGCCAGCTCATCCTGATGCTGGTGCCGGCTGAGGTCTCGCTGATCTGGACGTCGTCGGCTAGACCTTCGATGACCGCGATGCCGAGGCCCGGCGAGATGCCCAGCCCGTGGCCATTGGCATCCTGGCCGTAACCACCGCCAGTCGTCCCTGACCAGCGCGCCTCCGGAGCGCAGGTGTCGGTCACCTCGACCTCGAACCGTCCGGCAAGATCGGTGAGCGCCAGCCTCACCGGCTCGGCCGGGCAGTACAGCTGGTGGCCCTCGACGGCGCGTGAGCATGCCTCGCCCACCGCCAGCCTGACCTCGTCCAGCAATGACTCGTCTACCCCGCTGCGCCGTGCAACCGCGGTGGCGACGAGCCTTGCCGTCCTGACGTGGGCGGGCAGCGCGGTGAAGCTCAGCTCGACTGTTGCCATATCAATGCGCCAGCGTGCCCGGCTGCCTACTTCTCAGCCCGGCGGGCCGCGATGGCCTCATCGACGGTGTCGTGGATACCGAACACCTTGGTCAGCCCGGTGATCCGGAAAATCTTCAGGATCCGCTCCTGGGTGCACACCAGGTCCAGCGACCCGTCGTGCGCCCGGACCCGCTTCAGCCCGCCGACCAGCACGCCGAGCCCGGTGGAGTCGAGGAACTCGACCTTCTCCATGTTGACCACGAGCTGGTAAAACCGGCTGTTGACCAGTTCGATGAGCAGTTCACGCAAGCGCGGAGCGGTGTAGACGTCGATCTCGCCCTCAACATCGACGATCTCGATCCCATCCTTGCTGTGATGGTCCAGCTTCAGGTCCACAAATCCTCCAGCGCCTCACGGCGGTATATGTCCTGCGGCGGGCCGTACATGCCCGTCCTGCGGTGTCAACCGGGCGCGGCCTGCCTTCGCGCATTCAACCACGCCCTGACGTCATTCCTATACCAGATCGCGGTCGCAGGCACCTTGCGTCGTGCGACACACTGGGATCTGATGCCTTCGGTAGCCCCCGCTGAGCCGCCACTGACGGGTGACAGCGTGCCCGGCACGCCCCTGTCTACTGTTAACTTGCCCATCGCCAGCCTGCCTAGCACCAGCTTGGCCGCCGCTATCCTGCCCGCGGCGGCCGCGACGGGCACGGCAGGCATCTTGCAGGCGGGAACCGAGACCGGCAGGCTGACCTTCCTGACCAATTTGCCAGGACAGGCAGGGGAGGCGGTGAGCTGGCCGTCCTTCGTGCCTGCTGACCTGGTCAGCGCGCTGGCCGCAGCCGGCATCATCGCGCCATGGCGGCACCAGGCCGAGGCTGCGGAGCTGGCCGCGGCCGGGCAGAACGTGATCATCTCCACCGGTACCGCCTCCGGCAAGTCGCTCGGGTACCTGCTGCCCGCGCTCGCCGCGATACAGGCCGGCGGCACTGCCCTGTACATCGCGCCGACCAAGGCACTGGCGGCCGACCAGCTCAAGCTGGTGCGGTCCTTGCGGCTGGACCAGGTCAGGGCCGCGGTCGTCGACGGGGACACGCCCTGGACCGAGCGCACCAGGGCCAGGTCACGGGCTAGCTACCTGCTCACCACGCCGGACATGCTGCACTACTCGCTGCTGCCGACGCACGCCAGGTGGAACGGCTTCTTCCGGCGGCTGCGCTTCGTGATCGTCGATGAGTGCCATACCTACCGCGGCGTGTTCGGCTCGCACGTCGCGCACGTGCTGCGGCGGCTCAGCCGGATCGCTTACCACCACAGCGGCCGTGAGCCGGTCTTCGTCCTGGCCTCGGCCACCATCAGCGAGCCGGCGCGGTGCGGCGAACTGCTCACCGGGCGCACGGTGCGAGCGGTCAGCACCGACGGCGCACCGCGTCCGCCGCTGACGTTCGCGCTCTGGGAACCGCCGCTGACCGGTGCGCGCGGTGAGGCAGGCGCCCCGCTGCGCCGCGCCGCCACCTCCGAAGCCGCCTCGCTGCTGGCTGACCTCGTACGCAGCGACGTGCCCGCGCTGGCCTTCGTCCGGTCCAGGCGCGGCGCTGAGGCGGTAGCCGAACTCGCCCGACGGCACCTGACCGACGCCGGCAGGCACGATCTGACCGGACGGATCGCCGCCTACCGGTCCGGGTATCTGCCGGAGGAACGCAGGGCGCTGGAAGAGGGCCTGCGGACCGGGGCCATCACCGGACTGGCCGCGACGACCGCGCTGGAGCTCGGCGTGAACGTGACCGGGCTCGACGCGGTGCTGATGGCAGGCTGGCCTGGCACCAGGGCTGCGCTGTGGCAGCAGGCAGGCCGGGCCGGGCGCGCCGGGCGCCCCGCGGTTGCCGTGCTGATCGCCCGTGACGACCCGCTCGACAGCTACCTCGTGCATCATCCGCAGGCCCTGCTGGCGGCGCCGGTCGAAGCCACCGTGCTCGACCCCGGCAATTCCTACGTGCTCGCGCCGCATCTTTGCGCCGCGGCCGCCGAACTTCCGCTCGGCAGCCACGATCTGGCCAGGTTCAGCCCGTCGGCCGCTGCGGTCGCCGACGGGCTGGCCGCCGACGGGATGCTGCGCTCGCGCGGCGGCCGCTGGTTCTGCACCAGGCAGGGGACAACGCTGCGGACCGGGCTGCGCGGTACCGGCGGCTGGCCAGTGCGCATCGTCGAGAAGGCAACGGGCCGGCTGGTCGGCACCGTGGACGAACCGTCGGCACATTTCCTGACGCATGACGGCGCCGTGTACACGCACCAGGGCGAGTCCTATCTGGTCACCGGGCTCGACCTGACGGAGCGAATCGCGCTGGTCGAGCTATCGGATCCTGGCTACCTGACCGTCGCCAGGGAGATCACCAGTGTCGAGGTCGGCGCCGAGCGGGCCACGACCGAGTGGGGCGAGGCGACGATCAGCTTCGGTGACGTGCTGGTGACCCGCCAGGTCGTGTCCTATGCGCGCCGTAGCGCCGAGACCGGGCTGCTGGTCGGCGAGGATCTGCTCGACCTGCCAGAACGCAGGCTGCCGACCAAAGCCGTGTGGTGGACGATCTCGGCGGGTCAGCGAGCGGCGCTGGCCGCGTCCGGCGCGGACCTGCCAGGCGCCGCGCACGCCGCCGAGCATGCGGCCATCGGCCTGCTGCCTCTCGTCGCGGCCTGCGATCGGTGGGATGTCGGCGGCGTCTCCGCTGACTTGCACCCCGCGACCGGGAAGCTGACAGTTTTCGTCTATGACGGCCAGGCCGGCGGGGCCGGGTTCGCCGAGCGGGGCTTCGCCACCGCGGCCGCCTGGCTGAGCGCCACCGCTGGCGCCATCAGCGACTGCGACTGCGCGGCCGGCTGCCCGTCCTGTATCCAGTCACCAAAATGCGGGAACGGCAATCACCCGCTGGCCAAGCAAGACGCGGTCACGTTGCTGCGGTGCCTGCTGGCAGGCGCTCCCCGGGCGGAAAGCGAAGATCAAGTGATTTATACCGGAACGTAGTAACTAGTTGTGATTCCTGCCCCAGGCTGAGCCCGGACATGGGGCGACCCCCGTCGGGGGGAGAACGGGGGTCGCCAGACGGTCCGGCTCCGGGGGGGCAGAGCCGGGTCCGTTACACAAGAAAGCCTAGTTGCAATCGGGGCAAGTTACCAGCCGGTCATGCCGAACCGCAAAGGGTTCTGGTGCCTTCCCCTATGCTGCCGGACCGTGGGCACATCCGTCGAGAGCAGCGGAGGAACTACCGCAGCTTTCTTTGATCTGGACAAGACGCTCATTTCCCGCTCTAGCACGCTGGCTTTCGCCTCGTCCTTCTACCGGAACGGCCTGATCAGCCGGACGCAGGCCTGCCGCGGTGCCATCGCTCAGCTCAGCTTCCGCCTGGCCGGAGCCGGCCCGACCCGGATGGAGCGCATCAAACAGCAGGTCAGCGCTGTGTGTGCGGGCTGGTCAGCCGACGAAGTGCGCCGGATCGTCACCGAGGGCCTGGCTGACGTCATCTGTCCTTGCGTGTACACCGGCGCTCGTGACCTGCTGGCCAGCCATCAGCGCGACGGCCACGACGTTGTGATCGTCAGTACCTCAGGCCAGGAAATCGTCGGGCCGATCGGCACCATGCTCGGCGCTACCGCGGTCATCGCGACCCGGCTGCAGGTCGCGCACGGCCGGTACACCGGCCTGATGGACTTTTACGCCTACGGCCAGGCCAAGGCAGACCGCGTCAGCCAGCTCGCGGCCGAGCGCGGCTACCGGCTGGAGGATTGCTTCGCCTACACCGACTCGGTGACCGACCTGCCCCTGCTTGAGCTGGTCGGGCACCCGCACGTCGTCAACCCTGACCGGGCGCTGAAGAAAGTGGCAGCCTCGCGGCGGTGGCCACAGCTGGACTTCCGGCACACCGAAGCCGGAGGCTCGTCGCCGTCCGCGCCGCTGGCATGAGACCCGGCCGATCGATCAAGATAACGAATCGATCACGCTGTGCTCTTTCCAAAGCGGCCAGGGGCCAGTACAAAGGAATTACGGACCAAGAGTCCGTACACGGCAGCCAGGTACCCACGCGCGACCAGCCGCGGGAGGCGTGCCATGGCAGGCGAATAGCGGCCACCACGTGCGCTGTTGACCAATGAGGCGCAGGCCTTGTCCGCCTACCATGGCAGTGAAGGTGCACGCTTGTTAACCAGGCCTGACGTGTGTCAATGCGACGGCGCCCCGCACCGGGGCGCCGTTTGCTATGCCGACATTTGCTATGCCGCCGGGCATTTCTTGGTCATCAGCGTGGCGGCGAGACCCGCCGCCAGCCAGGTCGGCAGCCATTTACCGAGAAATATCAGGAATACTGATATTGCCAGTGCCGGGAATATCACCGTTCACGGCACCTGAGTCCCGGCTCCGGGCGCGCCCGTTGCCAGCTCCGTACTGCCCGTTTTGAGTGCTTACGAACATCCGGTCAGGTTCGCCACACCGATTGTGACGTGCATTTACCGGATGCCGGCTCCTGTTGCCATTGGGTATAAGCAAGACTTTGAGTTGACAGCTTCGAGAGAGGAAGTATCCATGGCCGATCCCGCGGTCAGGCGAACGTCTACGGGCGTTGCCGATCAGTCCATCGGTGATCTGGTGTCCGTGGCGGCCAGGGACATCTCGCAGCTGGTCCGGTACGAGCTTGACCTGGCCAAGCTGGAGCTTAAGGCGGACGCCAAGCGGATCGGCGTCGGCGCGGCACTGCTCGGCATCGCGGCATTCGGCGGTTGCCTGGTGCTGATGCTGCTCTGCTTCGCCCTGGCTTACGGCATCAATGCACTCGGCATGCCAGGGGGGCTCTGGGCATCCTTCCTCGTCACGGCCTTTGCCTGCGTGCTGGTGATCGCTACCGCAGCGTTTATCGCCTGGCGGCTGGTGAAACGGGTCGACGGGTTGAGCAAGACCAGGCAGAGCCTGGCCGACGGCGCGTCCCTGCTGCACCGCGGCAAGTCCAAGTCCGCTGCGCGCCAAGGCGACCGTCAGAGCCGACTAACCATGACCTCTCGCGGCAACGCATCCATTTACCTGAACGGACCCTGGTCGCACCGGTCCGTCAGCGCGAACGGGACAAGGTTTCACGTTGCCGAGAGCGGCGACGGGCCGCTGGTGCTGCTGCTGCACGGGTTTCCCGAGTTCTGGTGGACCTGGCGGCTGGCAGCTCAGCTCGCTGAGCGAGGCTGGATTCCGGGTTGTCGCACCCGATTTGCGCGGGTACGGCGCGAGCGACAAGCCGCCGCGCGGCTACGACCTCATCACTGCCGCGTCGGACGCGGCGGGTCTGGTCCGCTCGCTCGGCGAGGCCAATGCCGTCGTCGTCGGGCATGACTGGGGCGGCCTGATCGCCTGGACGATGGCGACCTACTACCCCAAGGTCGTCCGCCGGCTCGCGGTGGTCTCGATGCCGCATCCGCTGCGACTGCGCGCCGCGGTGCTATCCGCGCCGTTCGCCCAGGTCCGGAGCATGAGCTACGCGCTCGGCTTCCAGCTGCCCATGCTGCCGGAGCGGCGGCTGCTCAAGGACGGAGCGCAGCGCGTCGGGCGGCTGCTCGAGGCGTGGTCGGGCCCCGGCTGGCCCGACCCTGAGACCGAGCGCCGGTACCAAGAGGCCATCTGCGTGCCGTCGGTGGCGCACTCCGCGCTGGAGTATCACCGCTGGTACCTGCGGTCGAGGTTCCGGCCCGACGGGATCGCCTACACCAGGACGATGCGGGCGCCGATCCAGGCACCGACCCTGCACCTGCACGGTGCGCTCGACCCGTGCGTGCTGCCGAGCTGCCGCGCGCGGCTCCGGCGTGCACGTGGAGGCGCCGTACCGATGGCGGCTGCTGGACGGAGCCGGCCATTTCCCGCACGAGGAAGTGCCCGAGCGGTTCGATCTCGAGCTTCGTTCCTGGCTCACCGACCCTGAGCCCGAGCGCTAGCCGGTGCCCGGCGAAGACCCGGCGGCGGCAGGCCAGCCAGCGGTGCCGGGACGAGCGGCCGCCGCGCGCGACCGTGACCGCGGGCCGGGCCAGGAATGCCAGGCCCCGCGACGCGCTCGGGCGACCGCTGCCACGGGACGCGGCCGGGCAGCCGCCAGCTGACCGACGACCAGCCCTCCCGCCGGGCAGGCGCTGACGGTCGCCCAGCACCTGCTCGACGAGGCCAGCCCTTCCATGCCCATGAGGTACTGGAGGCCGCCTGGAAGGCGGCGCCGCCGGCCGAGCGCGATCTATGGCAGGGCCTGGCGCAGCTGGCCGTCGGCCTGACCCATGCGCTGCGCGGCAACTGCCCGCGGCGCGGTTACCCTGCTCGGCGCGGCGCCGGCGCGGATCGGCGGTTACCCGGCCGGCCGGGCCGCACGGGTTGACGTCGCGGCCGGACTGTGTCAACGCAGTGCCGAGCTGATCCGGCCCATCGGTCGGGGAGTCCGGCCGGGCTGGAGCCAGCCGAGTGCACCTCAGGCTCCGGACGGGGCCGGGCTGACCGTGGCCCGCTGACGGCCCGACCGGCCAACCGCTGGCCGGGCTAGCCGCCCTGGCAGCCCTGGGTCGAGACCGCCGTGTGCTTGTGCTTGCCTGCAGCAGCGTCACCGGCCACTTCGGCCGCCGTTAGCGCGTACCCGGTATTCGCGTAAGTCGTGGACGCTGCGAAGACGACGCCGTAGACCCGGCCGTCGGCCGCCAGCAGCGGGCCGCCTGAATTGCCGGGCTCGATCGCCGCCCGGATCTGGTAGATCTGCCGGTTCACCACCGCGGTCTGGTAGATGTTGGGCCCGGACGCCGTCACGCTGTTGCCGATCCTGGCCGCGACGAGGGTAAGCGGATGATCAAGCGGGTAGCCGACCACGATGGCCGCCGTCCCGTCTCCGGCGGGCGGCGCGAAGTGCAGGGCCGGAGCGGTTAGGCTTGGGAACGTCCAGCACGGCCAGGTCGCGCTGCGGGTCGTACAGCACGACCTTGGCGTCGTAGGTCTGTCCGTTGGTGGCGTAGACGAACGGCCCCTGCGTCACGCCCGCGACGACGTGCGCGTTGGTCAGCACGTGCTGTGGTGAGATAACGAAGCCCGACCCCTCGATCCGGATCGAGCACGAGCTGGCGACGCCCTCGATCTTGACGATGCTCCGTTCGTCCGCGGCCACCGCGGCCGACCGGAGGAGGGCCGGGTCAGGTGCGGCCAGCGTCAGGGCGCTCTCCCCGCCGAAGGCACTGAAGACCTGCGAGTAAAGCCCGTTCGCCAGCAGGCTGCGCAACTGCGGGAAGACCGGCAGGTACAAGGCGCCGCGCGGCATGACGCTGTCGACATCTGCGCAGCACCGCCGAGTTGCCGACCTGCCTGGCGATGGCCGGGAAGGGCGCGTTGTCGACGAACGACGCGATCAGCCAGGCCACGATCAGCACGGCTATGACGTTGACCGCCGCGCCGCCGAGCGAGTCGACCACGTCGCCGGTCGTCCGGTCAGCCGGGACCGGACCGCTACGCCGATCCCCGAGGCCACCAGCATGCCGATGACCGCCACGCCGAACACCACGAGAATGGCAATGAACGCCTGCCATGAGGAGCTCTTGGCAAATGCGCGGGCGACGCCTGGCGCGATCAAGGCGCCGACGCTGACCCCGGCCACAAACCCGGCCAGGCTCAGCACGCCGATGATGAAGCCCTGACGGTACCCGGCCACAGCGAACGCCGCGATCAGCGCGATCAAGATCAGGTCGAGCAAGTCACCGGGCACGACATCAACTTATCGCCAGGCCTGCCCTGGCGGCGCCGCTGTGATGCGCCCGAGAGTATCAGGCCCCCGCCCGCGGCCAGCCGAACGGCTGCTCTTCCTCGGCCAGCTCGGTCACCTGCTGAGTCCCATGGCTCCTCCCAGCCGCCGAGTGCCAGGATCCGGTCGATCAGCATGCGCCGTGAATCCCCAGACCATGAGCCCGGACACCCGGAACGCGAGCCCGCCCTGCCCGTTCGGGTACCGGATCTTGATCCGGTTCGCCGGACTGGCCAGTTCGGCGACCGGCACCCGGTACACGGCGGCGATCTCGGCCGTGTCCACCGGCGCCACCGGTCCGGGCGACCGCCACCAGCCGATCACCGGCGTCACCCGGAACCCGCTGCGCGGGATGTAAAGCTCGGGCATTACGGCCGAGCACGCGCACGCTGGCCGGGTCGACGCCAGTCTCCTCGGCGGCCTCACGCAGCGCTGCACGCATCGGACCGCCGTCCGCCGCGTCGATGGCCCGCCCGGGAAAGCAGGCTGGCCGGGATGGTGCGCAGCTGCGCGGATCTCTGCATCAGCAGCAGATCCGGTCCGGCGGCCCGGACCCGAACAAGATCAGCACCGCGGCCGGCCGGCCGCCGGCGACCGGCGGGCGCAGCGGCGCCGGCACCGTCATCTGGCCAGCGGCGACCACGGGGCGAGCCAGGCTGGCGGGCCACGGGCAGCCGTGCCGCCGGTCGTCGCGGCCAGCCAGCACTTCCTGGCACCCGGTCATCCGCGCAGCATCCGACGATCATGTCGTGCTGGGTCAAGAGAACGGTCCGGCCTTCACCAGCTTGCGGGCCGCGACCTGATCGGTGGGCCCGAGGCCGAACGACGGGCAGAGCGCGGCGATGCTGCAAGCACCGCAGGCTGGCTTGCGGGCATGGCAGACGCGGCGGCCGTGCCAGATCAGCCGGTGTGACAGCATTGTCCACTCCGACTTCGGGATCAGCTCACCGACCTCCTGCTCGATCTTCACCGGGTCCGCCTGGGCGGTCCAGCCGAATCGGTGCGACGAGCCGGGCGAAATGGGTATCCACCGTGATGCCGGGAATGCCGAAGGCGTTTCCGAGCACGACGTTCGCCGTCTTGCGGCCTACCCCGGGCA
This sequence comes from uncultured Actinomycetota bacterium, assembly GCA_963767215.1. Classification (GTDB taxonomy): domain Bacteria; phylum Actinomycetota; class Actinomycetes; order Streptosporangiales; family Streptosporangiaceae; genus JAJYUU01. The sequence goes on along the minus strand of CAVYDE010000003.1, from coordinate 21,635 downwards.
GCGTCACCAGGTCGTCAAGCCGTGGCGGTACCTGTTCCGCCGAACCTGTCCCGCAGCGCAGCCGACAGCCCCATTACCGACTTGGTTTTGGCCCGGAAGAACCCGGTCGGCTTCAGGATCGTCTCGACGTCCTCGGGGTTGGCCGCGGCGAGGTCATCGGGCGTCGGGTACGCGGCGAACAAAGCCGGGCTGGTGAGATTGACCCGGACGTCGGTGGTTTGCGCGGACAGTACGGTGGCGACCAGCAGCTGGAATGGACTGGAGAAGTTCAGCTCGCAATGCGCGTCGGGATAGGTGTCGGCCAGAACCGGTTCATCTGCCTGGCCCGGCGGACCAGACCTAGCCGTGTCTCTGATTTCCGCCGCCTGGCCGCTTACCACCGTGTTCGTCACCATGCCAGGCTAGGGCCTCATGGCGGAACAGCGGGCCAGAGCCAGCGCGGCCGGGAGGAGCCGGCCCGAGTCTGGTGTGCTGCGGGTACCGTGGATGGCAGCCGGCGCGCAGGCGGTTACATATGGCAGTGGCCGGACGGTGCCAGGCAGGTCGCGCGACGGCAGCGCCGGACGCGATGTGCCCAGCCAGCCGATTCGCAGCCCGCGACCATAACAGGACAACTGTGATTAATACCGTGCAGCAAGGCAGTGAACGGCAGCCAGCCGGCGGCGCGGCGAACTGGGCGTCCAGGCTCGGCGCCATACTGCGGCGGCACTGGCTCGCCGCTCGCTGCTCATCGGCCGGACTTGTGCTGCGCGTGCTGGTGGCTCTTGCTTACCGGCCCGCCATCTTCTACCAGGACACGACCAGGTATCTGTACCAGGCGCAGGGCAACGACCCTGTCGGTTACCGGGTGCCGCTGCGCGGCATCCTGCTGATCGGCAATTTCGACACGGTCGCGGCAGTGCAGCATCTGCTCGGCCTCGGCATGGCGGTGGCCCTCTACTGCCTGTTGCAGCGTCGCGGGGTCGCTCGCTGGCTTGCTGCGCTCGCGATCGCACCAGTGCTGCTGGACGCTTACCAGCTTCAGGTCGAGCAGATGATCATGCCAGATGTCTGGTTCGAGGCGCTGATCGTAGCCGGGCTGACCGTGCTGCTGTGGCAGCCTGGGCAGTCCCTGTCCTGGCGCCGCGCGGTGACGGCGGGCCTGGTACTCGGCGCCACCGTGCCAGTGCGCCAGGTCGGCGAGATCCTGATCCTGCCCGCCCTCTGCTACGTGCTGGTCAGCGTGCCCGGCTGGCGCACCAAGCTGGCCAGGGGTGCCGTGCTGTGCGCCGCGTTCGCGGTGCCGTTCCTGGCCTACTGCACGACCTCGTACGTGGCCAAAGGCAGTTTCTCGCTCTCCCATACCGGCGAGACCACTACCTACGGCCGGATGGCCTACGCGGCGGACTGCGCCACGCTCAACCTCACCGCAGCGCAGCGCCCGCTTTGCCCAGACGCCCGGCAGCAGAGCCCTCGGGCCCGACGGACTGCTGCACGACCCTCCTCGCCGCTCAAGCCGGTCTACCGGCAGCTGCCGCACGCTCAGACGCCTCCCGCGCTGGTCGAGTCGATTCAACCAGCGGGTGCTCAGCAGCAGCCCGGCCGGGTCCTGGTCTCGATCAGCCGCGACTTCATCAAGCTCGTTCGCGGTCAGCCGCGTTACCGCGCCAGGCGACGACCCGATCTCGCGCTGGCAGTTCCAGCTCAGCTACCCGTACATGTACCCGCACGCTTCGCCGTCGTCTGCAGGTCGCCACCAGCCAGTTCGGCGGCGGATTGCCGCGGATCTGGCGGCCGGTGGCGAAGTTCCTGCGCGCCTACCAGCTCGACGGCGGCTATACGCCCGGCCCTTGCTGCTGGTCTGCCTGCTCGCCGGACTGGCCGGCGCTGTCGCCGCGCTGTTTAGGCGGCGCTCAGATCACGGGAAGCCGCTGGCGCGACGCACAGATTCCCTGCCCGTGACGCCGCGGGCTGGCCGAGGCCAGCCTGGCGTTCATTCTTACCGCGATCCCGCTGCTGGCTGGTGTCGGACATCTTCGTCTACTCCTGGCGGTACCAGCTGCCCGCGCTGATCACCCTGCCCGCAGCAGCCGCGCTGGCGGCCGCCTGCCTGCCCTGGCGGAAGTTTCGCGGAAACGCCGGCGGGCGGCCGGCCAGCGGCGGGCAGCGAGCCTAGTGCCGGCCCCGACCCAGCCGCGATGGTGGAACAGCCAGTACAGGCCGGCCACGGCCAGCACCTCGGTACCGAGGCCGAGGAAGACGAACACCGGCCAGCCGGTCATCCGCCCGACTAGCCAGGCGAAGTTCTGCCCGAAGAAGCCGGTCAGGAACGACAGCGGCAAGAAGATGGTGGCGATGACCGCGAGCTGCTTCATCACCACGTTCAGGTTGTTCGACACCATCGACAGGTACGCGTCCATGGCGTTGCTCAGCAGGTCCCGGTAGCTGTCGATCATGTCGCTGATCCGGATCGTGTGATCGTACAGATCACGCAGGTAAGGATCGCTGTCGGCGGTCATGCCGGGTAGCTCGACCATGCCCGCGACCAGCGCCGCGATCATGTCGCGTTGCGGCGAGACCAGCTTGCGCACGTTCACCAGCCAGCGCTGCATGGCGAACAGCTCGGCCAGCTGCTCGTTGCTGGGCCTGGCGAAGATCTTTTCCTGCAGCTCATCGATGTGGTCATCGAAGTCGGACAGCCTCGGGAAGAAACTGTCGATCAGGCTGTCCAGGATGTGGTGCAAGAGGATCAGCCTGGTCGGGCGGTTGCTGCCGGTCGGCAGGCCGCCGGGACGGCCAAGCCGCTCCCACAGCGCGTCCAGGGCGTGGCAGTGATCCTGCCTGATCGTGATCAGGTAGTTCGTCGCGATGAAGATGTGGACCTCGGTGAGGTCATCGTTGCCAGCACCGGTAACGCCGTAGCTCACCAGGTAGACGACGTCCCCGAAGTCCTCGACCTTAGGTCGCTGACCGAAGCTGCTGATCGCTTCGATCGCGAGCGGGTGCAGGTGGAAGTCATCGCGAAGGATCGCGATGCCATCCGGGTCGGCTGGCCTGAAGTCGAGCCAGAGCAGCTCGCCGGCCGCAAGCGCGCGCTTAATCGAGGCTTCGTCCACGGGAGCGTGCGAGCCATCGGCCAGAATCAGCTTTCCATCCACGGCCGTATCGTCCCAAGTGTCCGCGCGCGGCGCGCCAGAAGGCAGCAATTGACCGCCGCGGGCCGATCAGGTCAGCCGGCGGTACGGCCACGCGATTACATCTCGCGTAGTTCCAGGTACCGCCTAATCTCCGGCACCGACTGCACGATCGCGACAAGAAGCGCGGCCAGCAGGGCCGCCTTGACGAGCCTGGCGATCATCGTTTCCCTCCTCCGTGGCGCGCTCGGTCCTGCTTCCTGGTGGCGGCGTTCTGGCCGGGCCTACGGCAGGCCGGCGAACAGGTCCTCTTCCGGCACCGGGGCGCCGGTGCGGTCCATCGCCCGGACGAAGCTCTCCCGGCCGAATGCGGCCGTGGCAATCTCCGGCGGCAGCTTGCTGAACCACGAGTCCTGGATCTGGCTGGCGTGCGCGAACAGGGCCTCGCGCTTGCGCTCCAGCACCGGCATGATGTCGATATTGGTGGTGATCCGCTGCTCGGCCGCTTCCATCTGCTGGCGCTGCTCGTCGGTGAACTCGCGCTGATCGGGCACTTCGGCGCCGAGTTCACGCAGCGCTTCCCAGACCTTGCGCCAGTCCGAGCCGCGCATCGCCGTCTGATAGATACTTGGCCGGAATGCCCGATTGCTCCGCCGCCGCGGCCGCAGCCAGCGCGGCATGCACGTGATCTGGGTGCTGGTACATGCCCTTGTCGTCGTAGGAGATGACGACCTGCGGACGGTAGGTCTCGATCAGCCCGCTGATGCGCGTCGGCCACGTCCGTGCAGCGGCACGTTGCAGAAGGCCTCCGGCCGGTCCTTGTACTCCCAGTCCGGCATGCCCGAGTCGTGGTAACCGAGCAGTTCCAGGTGCGTGACGCCGAGGATCTTGGCAGACTGGCGCAGTTCAGCGAGCCGCAGCTGCGCTACGGCCTGCTCATCGTGTCCGTCTTCACCTGGCTTGACCTGGCCAGGCGCGTCGCCGAACTCGCCGTTGGTGCAGGTCACGACTACCGTGCGGACGCCCAGCGTCGGAATAGAGCGCGAGCACACCGCCGGTGCTCGAGGCCTCGTCGTCTGGATGCGCGTGCACGGCCATCAGGGTGCGGATATCAGTCGCCATGACTCAAGCCTGCCGTATCCGCTAGCCGCGCGCACATCGGGCTGGTAATCAGGTAATCATGAGCTCCGACGCTGGCCCGCCCGCGCTGCTGGCGGCCGAGCGGCGGTCGGTGCTGGCGAGGATCGCCGGGCTGGAACGCGAATTCGCCGGCCTGGTGGCTGCCGCCGAGACTGCCAATGCCGATGACGAGCACGATCCCGAGGGCGCCACCATCGCCTACGAGCGCCAGCACACCGCGGCATTGCTGGCCCAGGCACGCGAGCAACTGGAGGAAATCACCGCCGCGCTCGGCCGCCTGGCGAAGGACAGTTACGGCCGATGCGAGCGCTGCGGCCAGCCGATCCCCGCCGACCGCCTGGTCGCGCGGCCGACGGCTACCCGGTGCGTTCCTTGCGCCAGCCGCGGTTAGTCAGCTACCAGGTTAGTCAGGCAGGCAGCCGCCGAGGCCGGTCAGACGCCAGTCAGGGCAGGCAGCCGCCCGGTCGCAACCGCCGCTCGCAGCGCGGCGTAATCACGCTCGTTCTGTGCCGCATAGCGCGCGGCGAACTCGCCGATGGCCGACTCGAAGGCCGGCGACCTGCCTAGGTATGCGCCGATGGCGATCCGGTCGCCGGTCCTCGCGTGAGCCCTGGCAAGAGCCCGGCCGCACATCGCTCCGTAGGCGCGCAGGGTGGCTGGCCGCATGTCCTGGATCGCGATGGAGAACTTCCAGTCGCGGAGCTGCCGGACGTAGTAGTCGGTGCCTGGCTCGGCTTGCTGCGCTCCGCGATCCCCCTCAGCCGGGACCGGGGCGCGGCTCGAGTGCCAGCCGAGAAAGATATCGCTCGTCACCTGCATGAGCCGCTGCCCGGCAACGACGCGCTCACCCTGGTCTGCGTGTCTGCTGGCCCCGGCGAACTGACTGAGTACCGACGGCTGCGCCTGCTTAAGCTGAAGGAACAGCAGGTCTTCGTGATCGCGGCCGGTCAGCAGCACGATCCAGCAGCGCATTCCGACGCTGCCGACCCCTGACACCTTGCGGGCCAGGTCGGCCACCTTAAACTGGCGGATCAGGTGCCGCCTGTTCGGTTCGAGTGAGTCGCGGTACCCGGCCACGATCTGGTGCAGGCGCGCCACCAGGCCAGGCTGATCGGCAACTTCGCCAACCGGGACCACCAGCGGCGGCGCGCTCATGATCTGCGGCAGGCCGTCACGGGAGGTCACCAGGCCGGCCAGCTCGCGCCGCTCGTCATCGGGCGGGCCAAGATCGGTCCCCGCCAGCTTGCGCTCGCGCGTGCTCAGCACTGCCCGGTAGCGCGCCGCCAGCTCCTCGATGTCTCCGCTGGAGTACCAGACGTCCAGGTTGCCGAGCCCGGCCAGCCGCCGCACAGCCAGCCGGTAGTGCCCGGCTGCCTCGGTGACGATGCGACGGCGCTGCTGGTCCGGGATGCCGTTGACCTGCCCGGCGATCTCCAGGCTGGCGGCCAGTCGCTTCACGTCCCATTCCCACGGTCCCGGCAGCGTCTCGTCGAAGTCGTTGATATCGAAAACCAGACGGCGTTCCGGCGACGCGAACAGGCCGAAATTGCTCAGATGCGCGTCCCCGCAGAGCTGGGTGATCAGGCCGGTCGCCGATGTGCCTGCCAGGTCGGCAGCCATCGGCAACGCGGCACCGCGGTAGTACGCCAGCGGCGACGCCAGCATCCGGCCGTACCTGATCGGCAGTAGCTCGGCAACCCTGGTCTCGCCCTGCTGCCGCAGCAACTCGACAGGATCCGCCCGGTCAGGCCGCGGCTCGAAGACAGCCTGCGCCTCGCGCGGCACGGCGCGCCGCACTGCCTTGCCGTGCGCTACCCGGTCGGCTGGCCGAAGTCCTGGACGCGGCTCGGTGAGCCTGGCCGTCGGCAGGTCAGCCATGGGCCCGGCTCACGCCGGCCCGGCTGCCGGGCTGCCATCGGCCGGTCGGTCCGGCGCCGGCAGCGGCTCCCCGATCCGCACCGGCTGCCACAATGTGCCGAGGGTCCCTTGCGCAGCGCGAGTGCCGGCCGCGCCGCCGCCAGGCCCGCGCAGGACATGGCCGATGCCGGCCGCGATCACCGCGCTGATCATCGGCCCGAGCAGGTAGACCCACCATGCTGTCCAATTACCGAGTACCAGGGCCGGCCCGAGTGACCTGGCCGGGTTCATCGACGCGCCGCTCACCGGGGCGCCGAACAGCCCGGCCAGGGCGATGTAGCTGCCGACGCCGATCGCCGCGATCGGGCCGAGTGCCTGTGCGCCAGACGCCGTGCCCAGGACGACACTGACCAGGCCGACGGTCAGCAGCACCTCCCAGGCCAGCGCGGTCCACGTCGAGATGCCGGGGCCAGGCAAGGTGAGCCCGGCACTGCCCTGCTTGCCGATCAGACCGCGCAGCAGCAGAGTCGCGAGGACGGCGCCGGCAAACTGCATGACCACGTACGGCATGACCCGGCGCCAGGGGAAGTCGCCGCGCAGCGCGAACGCCACGCTCACGGCGGGATTAAGGTGCGCACCAGAAACGCCGCCCATGAACAAGATGACGGCAACAACCATCAGGGCCGGCCCGACGACCCGCGCGGGGCCTGGCACCGCATCGCCGCCGAATCTGGCATTCACCAAGCCGCCGCCGACCGCGACGGTCACCAGCAGGAAGGTGCCGAAGAGCTCGCTGAACAGGCGCCGCCACTCAAAGCTCGAGTCCCAGAAATCGAACTGCCTCGCCACGGCGTTCGGATGGCCGAAGGATCGGAGCGCGACGTCGACGTGCGAAGGTATCTGGAACGCGGTGCCCTCTCGCTGACTGGCGATCTGTGGCCTCCTTGGCTGGTGCTTCCCGGTACTTACTACCCCCGGCGCGCTGTGCCTGCACGGCGCCTTGCATCGTGCTGGCGAGCCTACGACCTAGCGCTCTGCGCCCGGAAGGGCCTGGCCGACAGGAAAGGTGCGCAGCAGGCAGCCGCGCTCGTGAACCGCAACGGCCTCGGCGCCGTTGTGGTGTTGGGTTCTGGGTGTCTGTGCCGGCTGGCGTTCCGGCGCAGCCAAGCGCAAGGCGGTCGAGTCATGCTCAACATCACTAAATCCATCGCCGGCCGGCTCGCGCTGGCGACGGGGGTAGCCGGGGCGACGATCGCCACGGTCGGGCTCGTGGCGGCACCTGCGGCAACTGCAGGGCCGGCGGCCGCTGGCCATCCCGCATCGAAAACGGAGGTGGTCGTGAAGGAACGATCGCGTCCGCACTTCGGCAGGATCCTCGTCACTAAGACCGGTCACGCGCTTTACTACATGCCGCGCGGGTCCTGCACCGGCCTCTGCCTCTCGATCTGGCCTCGGCTGGTCATGCCGGCCGGCAAGACCGAGCCGAGGGGCGCACGCTGCCTCGGCACCAAGGCCTTCGGGAAGAACCACCGGCTGCAGGTCACCTACCGCGGTCACCGGCTGTACACGTTCGCCGACGACATGGGCATCAGCGTCACCGGTAACGGTGAAGGCGGGTTCAAGGTCGCGAAGGTCGTCACCGGGCGCTGCAAGTAGCGACCGGGGCCTGATAGCCGGCTCTCAGCCGTCAGCCATCCGGTCCAGGATCTGCGTCACCAGGTCCATCGGGGTATGCGGATGCAAGAAGGCGAGCCTGGCGACGGTTTCGCCTTCCCATCTCGTCGGCGGCAGGAAAGCGATCTGGTCCTCGAGCAACTGATCCGCCCAGGCTGTGTAGTCCGCAGCCTGCCAGCCGGTGCGGCGGAACAGCACGACCGACAGGTCAGGTTCCCTGATCAGTTCCAGGTAGTCCCTCGACCTGATCTGGACGGCGGTCTGCCTGGCGAGCTCGATCGCTGCCTCGATGGCTTCGGTGTAGGCGCTCACGCCATGCACGCAGAGCGAGAACCACAACGGCAGTCCCCTGGCCCGCCTGGTCAGGTGATAGGCGTAGTCGGTGGGATTCCACTCCGCTGGCTGGTCATGGATGACGTCGAGATAGCCGGCTTCCTGCCGGTGCACCGACCTGGCCAGCGCTGGCTCGCGGTACAGCAGCGCCGCGCAGTCAAACGGCGCGAACAGCCACTTGTGCGGGTCGACCACGAACGAGTCAGCGTGCTCGATACCAGCGTAGGCAGCCCTGACGCTCGGTGCGAACAGTCCCGCTCCGCCGTACGCACCGTCGACATGGAACCAGAGGCTGCGGGCACGAGCCACCTCGGCTAGGCCGGCCAGGTCATCGACGATGCCCGCGTTGGTGGTACCCGAGGTGGCGACGATCGCGGCTACCGAGCCCGGATCGCCGTCCGCCTCGATGGCGGCCTGTAGCGCGGCGCCGGTCAGCCGGTGATCCGGTGTGGGCACCACCAGCGGGTCCATCTCCAGCAGCCGCAGCGTGTTGCCGATGGATGAATGCGCGTCTGAACCAACCGCGACACGCCAGCGCGGTGTTCGCGGATCGCGCTCTTTCGCCGTCTCACGCGCTACCGCCAGCGCTGACAGGTTCGCCGCGGATCCGCCGGACACAAAGCAGCCGCCGGCCCCAGGCGGCAGCCCCGCCCTGTCCGCGATCAGCCGCAGCACCTGGTTCTCTGCGTGGATGGGGCCAGCCGCCTCAAGCCACGAGATGCCCTGGATCGACGCGCACGAGATCAGCATGTCGAACAACAGCGAGGCCTTGGTGGGAGCTGCCGGGATGAAGCCGAGAAAGCGCGGGCTGTCCGCGGAGATCACGGCCGGCGCCAGCGTCGCCGCATACGCGCCAAGCACCTGATCCGGGTTATGCCCTTCGTCGCCGAGCAGTCCAGCTAGCGCCAGGTCCAGCTCGGCCGGGTCACGTGAGCCCTTGTCCAGCGGCACCGGATCAAGCCGCAGCCGGTTCTCAGCGTAGGCGAGCACGGACCTGATCATCTGCTCCGTTGTGCGGTCCACGCTGTGCATGGCCGCCAAGTTAGCGCAGGATCTCCGCCAGCAGCACCAAGACCTTGGGACAAGCCAGTACCGGCCGCCGCCTGGCCTGCGCCAGTAGCGTCACTCCTGCGACGCGATCCGGCCCCGCGCATCGCCATAGGTAGCAGAACTCGTCCCGTGGCTGCCGGTGTACGCCGTCGTCATAGCGGTACGCGCTGGCCCTCTTCGGCTGTCCCGGCAACGTCGTCCGGCTCACTCACCCAGGCGGAGAACACCGGGAGGCCGTGCCACCCGTCCTGGCCCGCGCCTGCGTCGGCCGGGCCGGTCGCGATGGCGACGACCGCATACGGGTGTCCGAACCGCAGCTCGGCCACCCGGTGAATGCTCGGCAGCCGCGCGGCGGAAGCGACAGCGACCGCGGTTACCGCTGCCGCTTCGAAACCAGTTCTGGTGTACCTGGCCAATGCCGATTGGGCGGCCTGCCACGGCAGCGGGCCCGGCAGCAGTGCGTGCTTGGCGGCGGCAAATCCGAGCGCGGGTGCGGTGAGGTCGTGCGCACTGACCGCCGACCAGGCCGGCAGCACGGCGGAGCAGGCCGGGCCGCCAGCCGAGTCTTCCTCGGTCACCAGCCACAGCGGCCAGTCCCCCAGCGGCAAGTCCGCCAGATCGCGCCGCTGCACCCTGGCACCCGCAACGCGCTGGCAGCCGATGCGGTGCGCGACCGCCAGCACGGTCGCGGGCGGCACGTCCGGCCGCGCGGCGACCGATGCGACCGCCAGGCCGTCCCTGGCAGTAGCAATCTGCACGGCGACATCGCCTGCGTCTGCGGTGACGGCGATGAACTGCTCGTGCCCGCGACCACCGGGCGGTGTGGCCAGCGCCAGGCTCAGCCGGGCTGCCCACGGGCTGGCCTGTCCCAGCCTGGCGGCCGGCACGGCGGTGAATGGCGCGAGCCAGCTAACCCGCGTCGCCAGCGCGGTCGCGAGCACCAGTAGCAAGTCCTGTCGATTGCTGACCGGGAACTTTTCGATCAGGCCGAAGGTGTGCTCGCGCGCCCAGCTGTCCAGGCCTGCCTGGTCAGGTATCGGACCGCGGCTTACCGGCGCCGGGAGTGCTGCTTGCCACTGGCGGAGGTGCGGGTCTCGCGCGGCCGGCCCGGCAGTCCAGACCGCCGCGGCGCCCGCTACCGCTGGATGCGGCGTGGCCAGCAGGCCGGCCGCCCACCGAGCCGCGGTGTCAACGTCGCAGCCGAGCGCGTCGGCGATGGCGGCCCGGTCAGGTCCGCTGCTGGCCGGGCCGGCCAGCGCCAGGAGGAGCCACGCGCCGAGCGGCGAGGCGACCTCGTGACCTGGTTCGATCGCGGCGTGCAGCCGCGCAGCGTACCGGCAGACGCAGTCAGCTACCTGGCTCGGCTCGGCCGTCATGCTTCCACTGTGCAGCAGGAAACCCTGTGCCGGGAGGAAAACCTGTGCCGTGACCGAGCTACACCGCGGGGCCGGCCTGACCGACCGCCGCCTCTGGCTCGACGCCGGTCTCCCTGCGGCTGAGCAAGATGAAACTGACAATGCCCGCGGCGAGGACCAGCACGGCCGACAAGTAGAGCGCCGCGTGCAGTCCTGACTGGAAAGCGCTGTAGGAGGCCTGGATTACTTCCTGCACGAGCTTGCCCTGGCCCGCGGGACCCTGCCCGGTCTGCCCGTTCGACGGCTCTGCGCCGTTCTCGACACCGTTGATGACGAATTGCTGAATGCTCTTCGGCAGGCCGAGCGCTTGCAGCTTGACGCCGATTTCGGCCGCGAGCCTTGAGGACACCAGCGCGCCGAGCACAGCAACGCCGGTGACCGCGCCGATCTCCCGGCTGGTATTGGTAGCGGAGGCGGCCATGCCCGAGCGTTCAGGCGGCACCGCCGACAGCGCTGAGGACGTCGCGGGGACGACGGTACTGCCGACACCAATGCCCGCCACCGATAGCGCCGCCGCAAGCGGCAGGTATCCGGGATGCGGGTTGATCGTGAACGAGGTCAGCAGCAGGCCGAGCGCGAACAGCACGCAGCCGGTGAAGATCGACCACTTAGGGCCGGCCGCCACTGTCCACCGTGCGGCCAGCAACGCCGCGGCGGCCATCAGGATCATCATGGGCAGGAAAACCAGCGCGATCTGATAGCCAGTGTCGCCGACCACCTCGTCGAGGTACAGGGCAGTGAAGAAGAAGACGGCGAAGGTGGCGAAGTAGGCGCAGAAGGCCACGACGTTCGCGGTAAGGAACCGCGGGACCCGCAGGTAACGCAGGTCGAGAAGCGGATGCGCGGCCTTGTGTTCCCAGTAGAAGAAACCGATGACAGCGGCGAAGCTTACGCACAGCAATGCTATGACAGGCCCGGATCCGAAGCCTGACTTCTCGGCCATGATCACGGCGAAGGCAAGCGCCGACACCGCGGCCGCGCCGAGCACCGTGCCAGCGATATCGACCCGGTGCGCATCAGGATCGGAGTTCTCCGGCAGTACCACGATCGCGCCGATGAGAGCGAGCGCGCCGACGATCAGGTTGAACCAGAAGATGGCTGGCCAGTTCCATTTGCCGACAAGCGCGCCGCCGATCACCGGTCCCATCGCGAGCGCCACGCCGGAGACCGATGTCCAGACGCCCAGCGCCCTGGCTCGGGTCCGCTCGTCGGTGTAAATGTGCCGGATCATCGACAGGGTGCCCGGCTCGCTGGCGGCGGCGCCGAATCCCATCACGGCGCGGCCGGCTATCAGCACCCCGACGTTCGGCGCCAGCGCCGATAGCAGCGATCCGGCCAGGAAGATGACGATCCCGATGATCATCACGCGCTTGCGGCCGAACTCGTCGCCGACCATGCCGAAACCGAGCATGGCGGCGGCGAACGTGAGCGCGTAGGCACCCACCACCCACTGCAGCTCCGAGACGCCTGCGTGTAGCTCAACCTGAATGTTGCCCAGCGCGACACTGACGACAGTGTTGTCGAGGAACGTCAGGAACAACACAACGCACAGCACGGCAAGGGCCAGGGCACGGCCGCCGTGCCTGGCGGCCGCCTCCTCGCCCTCTGACACGTCTACCGGACTGACCACTGACTACGCGGACTTGCACGCAGTGGGCAACCCGGACGTCTTGCCCGCATTCTCCAGGACCAGCAGACCGCAGAAACTGCTCACGCCCACCTTCCAGCTGCCGTCTTCGAACACCGCGGTACCCGTCTGGTTCTTCAGCTCAGGGGTACCCGCGACCAGGATCTCGTAGTCGACAGTTGCCTGGGTTGGCGAACTTACGGTGACATGTGTGACCTTAGCCGTCGCCGCGGCCGCCAGGCCAGAGCCGGCCTGGCTCTTAATGATCGATGCGAACTCCGAACCGTCCTGCAGCAGTGCTACCCGCTGAGGTACCGGCGTCGCTGCGTTGAAGAACGCTTCCCAGTTCTTCGCGACGGCCGAGGCAGCCGCGGCTGAGCCGGCGCCGGGACTGGGCGAGGTGGCAGGCGACGTCGTGGCTGGCGAGGTCGGCGCCGTCGAAGTTGGCGTCGTCGCCGGGGCAGAACTGGACGTGGTCGGACCGCTGCCGCCGCAGGCCGCCGCGGTCGCGGCGAGCGCCGACAGCGCCACCACTCCGAGCGTGCGCGAGACGCGCCGATGATTAGTCATACAGCTATCCTCCAACTAACGATCAGACAGTGCCATTCCGCCCCGCCGTGATGCGATTCGGGACGGCGGATCGCCGCCAGGGGCCGGATCGCATAACCAGTCAGCGCGCCCCGGACTGGCCCCCCGCGCTGCGACTCCGGCCGGGATTACCTGCCCCGAGGCCCGCCGGGACGACCGGCCCCTTGCCCAGCCGGGACGACCGGCAAACGCCTTAGCCGCGGGCGGTCAGTGCGGTTGCGTCAGAACGAACGCGCCTGTGCCATGCTGCTGCGATGTCCGATCTGCAGGCCCTGCGGGACCGGATGCGCCAGTTCAGCGCCGAGCGCGACTGGGGCAGGTTCCATGATCCGAAATCGGTACTGCTGGCCCTCGTCGGCGAGGTAGGCGAGCTGGCGGAGCTGTTCCAGTGGCTGCCTGCTGAGTCGGCAGCCGAACTGACGGCGAAGGAACCGCTGCGAACCAGGGCAGGCGAGGAATTGTCCGACGTGCTGCTCTACCTGATCCTGCTCGCCGACGTGCTCGGCATCGATCTTGCCGCGGCGGCGAACGCCAAGCTCAGCGCGGCCGAGGTCCGCTATCCGCCGGGCGGGTCACCCGGTTAGCGAGTTGCTCACGGGCCGGCCCGGGCGGCCGGGTGCCGCCCAACTCGGGCCAGGCCAGGCCCGCGCGGCTACCCGGCACCCCACAGGGAATGCAGCTCGCGATCGACGCTCATCGCGAGCGGAGCGGCAGGCCGCAGCACCGGCCGTGGCGGCGCGGCCTCCGTGACCTCACAGTGCGCGAGCGCCGGCGCATCCAGAAACCTGGTCAGCTGGGCGTAGCTGTGCCGGTCGTCGGCGGCCATCCGGTGATGATGCATCCGCAGCGGCGCGTAGAGGTAAAGCCGGTCGCGAGCCCGGGTGACGGCCACGTAGAACAATCGCTGTTCCTCCGCGAGCCCGGCCGGCGTGGTGAGGGCCATGTCGCTTGGCACCGCGCCGTCGACGAGCTGTGGCAGATGGACGACTGGCCACTCCAGGCCCTTGGCCGAGTGCACGGTCGAGATCACGAGGAAGTCATCGTCGAGGCGCGGCTTGCCAGCCAGGTCGGATGCGGACATGGGCGGGTCGAGTGCTAGCTGGACCAGCGCCTCGTGCATCGAGGGACTGCTCGCCGCCGCGTCGGCCAGGCGTTCCAGGTCCGCCAGCCGGACCGGCGCGTCCGGGTACCTGGCTTGCAGCGGTGCCCGGAGCGCCGCCAGGATGGCGGCCGCCACCTCGCCCGCCCGGTCGCTGCCGGACGCCGCGGCCAGCTGCCCGACGGTCGCGCTGACCGCGGGCCCTGACCGCGGCGGCAGCGCGCGCTCGGCCTCACCCCACCGGGTAAACGGCCCGGGCTCGCCGATCCGCAGCGCCTCGATGACCCTTCTGGCCAGTACCGGACCGATGCCCTCATGCAGCCGCAGCAGCCGGAACCAGGCGAGGTCGTCCGCCGGGTTGGTGACGACCCTTGCCGCTGCGATGAAGTCCTTGACGTGCGCGGCTTCGGTGAACCGCAGACCGCCGTATTTGACGTAAGGAATGCCGCGTGCGGCCAGCTCGATCTCCAGCAGGTCACTGTGGTGCGAGGTCCTGACCAGCACCGCCTGCTGCTGGAACTGAACTCCCGATTCGTAGTCGGCGAGCACCCGGCCGCAGATCTCGCGGGCCTGAGTGCTTTCGTCGTGGCAGCGGATCAGCAGCGGCCGTTGTCCGTGACCGCGCTCGGACGACAAACTCAGCTCCAGTCCGTGATGCTGTGGCCGTACGACGTTCGCCAGGCTGAGTACTGCCTGGTGCGACCGGTAATTGCGAGAGAGCCTGATGATCTCCAGATCGGCGTAGTGACTGCCGAGTGCGCGAAGGTGATCGGGGTCGGAGCCGCGGAACGCGTAGATCGCCTGAGCGTCGTCGCCGACGCAGGTCAGCCCGGCGCCGTCCGGGCGCAGCAACCGGACGATCTCGGCCTGAACCGCGTTGACGTCCTGGTATTCATCGACCATCACCGCATCGAAGAGGCCGCGCAGGACCGGGCCCGCCGCCGTGTCGGCCAGCGCAGCCCGCCACAGCAGCAGCAGGTCGTCGAAGTCGACCAGGCCATGCCGGCGCTTGTAGCCGACGAAGTCGGTGAACAGCCCGGCCAGCTGCTCGGTAAACGGCACGCACCACGGGTAGCCGGCCGCGACGACATCGGCCAGTTGCATTCTGGTGCTGACGCAACGCGAGTAGATCTCAGCGCACGCGGCGGCTCTCGGCATCCGGCGCCCCGACAACGTGCCGACCAGGCCGTTGGCGTCGCGGAGCGTATCCATGATGTCAGTGGCGTCCGCCGGGTCGATAACCGAGAATTCGGGCGGCAACGCGAAAGCCTCGGCGTGTGCCCTGATGATGCGGTGCGCGATCGCGTGGAACGTACCGCCGCAGATCCGCTCGGCGGGACTGCTACCGGCCGCCCGGCTCTCCGGCCGCTGCGCCCTGGCCAGCATGTCGTCGGCGGCGCGCCGGGTGAAGGTCAGCAGCAGGATCCGGCTCGGCTGCATGCCCTGGTCCCGGAGCCACGCCGCGCGCGCGACCAGCGTGCCGGTCTTCCCGGTGCCGGCCCCGGCCAGGATCAGCAACGGGCTGCCCTGATGAGTCACCGCTCGTCGCTGGTCGTCGTTGAGCATGTCGAGAACATCAACGTGCCTGGTCATGGACACTGAATGTAGCCAGGCCTACTGACAGCGCCGGGAAAGAACGGAGCCAGACAGCACATGGCAGACGGAAAACGAGTCGCGCTAGTGACAGGAGCGTCCGCCGGCATCGGCAAATCCTGCGCTGACCTGCTCGCCGCATCCGGCTGGACGGTGACCGGCGCGAGCCGCCGCGGAACCGGCGGCAATGGCTGGACCGGCCTGGTCATGGACGTCGACGACACCGCTGCCGTGCAGGCCGGCGTCGCTGGCCTGGTGGCCCGCTGCGGTCGGGTCGACGCGCTCGTGACCGCCGCGGGCTGGGGAGTTGCCGGGGCGGCCGAATACACCAGCGTCGCCGAGGCCAAGGCGCAGTTCGAGACTAATTTCTGGGGCTCCGTCCGCGCCGTGCAAGCGGTGCTGCCGCGCATGCGTGAGCAGCGCAGCGGCCGGATCGTGTTGATCAGCTCCATCGGCGGGGTGATCGGCATCCCGTTTCAGGCGTACTACAGCGCGAGCAAGTTCGCGCTCGAGGGCTTCGCCGAGTCACTCGCCTACGAGGTCGGGCCGTTCGGCATTCACGTCACGCTGGTGCAGCCCGGCAACATCGCGACAGACTTCACCGCCAGCCGGAAGCTTGCGGCCGGCGGCGACGGTGATACTGCCTACGCGGCCGCAATGTCCAAGGCGGTTGCCCTCATGGAGCGCGACGAGCTGAACGGTGCCCCGCCCGCGCAGGTCGCGGCTGCCGTCCGCCGAGTGCTGACGACTGGCAGGCCACCGCGCCGCGTCTCGGTCGGCAAAGCGGGAGAACGGGCCGGGCTGGTCGCCAAGCGGGTGCTGCCGTTCCGGCTGTTTCAGGCGGCGGCGAAAGGCAGCCTCGGGGTCAGCTGAGCGCGACGGCGCCCGTCGGCGCCGGTACCACTTCCGCGTGTTACCTCTTCCGCGACGCCGTCACTGTCGCGCATGCTAGTGCGGGCGGATGAGCGCAGACCGCCTGGTACTAGCCTGAAGCGGAGCGGAGCGGCCAGATGCTGGCATCCTCACTGTTAACGTCGATGCAGCGAATCGGTCAGTTCCAGCCGCGCCTGCCGGGAGCGGTCGTCGCACTGATCGCCATCGTGGCCATCGGCGCCGTGCTGGTTCCCGACGTCTGGCTGGTGACCAGGCACGTCACGGTCATGGCGCACGAGGGAGCGCACGCCACGGTGGGTTCGGCGATCGGCCGCCGCGTCACCGCGGTCAAATTCATGGCAAACGCCGACGGGCTCACCGAGCTGAGTGCTGGCGGGACCGCCGGTTCTGTCGCCGTCGCGGCAGCCGGCTACCTCGGGCCGAGCGCATTCGGCCTGGGCGCGGCCGAGCTCATCAGACTCGGGCACAGCGTGGCCGTGCTCTGGGCTGGCCTGCTCGCGCTGGCGCTGCTGATGGTGCCGCTGCGCCGCTGCTTCGGCGTCATCTCGGTGATCTGCACGTTCGTCCTGCTGTTCCTGCTGGCGGGGTTCGCGACCAGCACCACGCAGGTGGTGTTCTCCTACGGCATCAGCTGGTTCCTCCTGATGTCCGGGATCCGGATCATCACGATCCGCGGCACGGAAGCCGCCGACGCGCACCTGCTGCGCGGCATGACCAGGATTCCGCACGGCTTCTGGGCGAAGCTCTGGCTGATCGGCTCGCTGGCCACGCTCGGCTTCGGTGCCACCTTGCTGCTCTAACCCGGCGGCTGGCCGTCCGCGCCCGGACGGCGGAACTCCGCGCGCCAGCGCCAGGCCGCAGTCGGCAGCCCGGTGTCAGTGAGCTGGTCAATGCGCACAGGTTCCAGCTCACCACCGGGGATCGCGTCGATCTCGGCGCTGGTGAGCGACCAGGGCGGGCCTTCGTCGGCACTGCCGGGCGGCCGGCCTCTGGCGAACACGATCAGGGTGCCGCCGGGAGCCACCAGCGGGGCCAGGCTGGCAATCGCGCGGCCGCGGATCTGGCCGGGCAGCGCCTGCAGCGTCAGGCTCTCGACGACGAGGCCGAAGCCGAGCCGCCACGCCGCAGGCGGCGCCATCAGGTCCGCCGTGCAGTACCGCACGGCGGAGGCAGGGAACCGCTGCCTGGCCGCCTCGATCGCGCTCGGCGAGATGTCGAACGCCACCGTGGCGAACCCTAGCCCGGCGATGAACTCGGCATCGTCGCCGAGGCCGCAGCCGACGACCAGCGCCCGATCCCCGCCACCTGCTGCCAGCTTCCGGTCCGCCGCCCACCGCACCAGCAGCTGACTCGGCGCTTTCCGGTCCCAGGGCACGCCCGTCGCGCCGCGCGCGGCGGCCGAGTACAGGCGCTCGAACCATGCCGTCGGATCGCCGGCCGCGATCGCCTCGTGTGCCAGCCTGGTCGCGGTCTGCTCGGCCTGGCTCTGCGCCGCGGTGTTGTCGCCCGGTTGCCCCGAGCTGCCTGCTGTCGTCACAGCGTGATCCTTGTCCTTGTCCTTGTCGACCGTTGACCGCTCCTACCAGCCAAGCTCGCGCAGCCGCTCGTCAGAGATGCCGAAGTAGTGCCCGACCTCATGGATCACGGTGCGCCTGACCTGCTCGATGACCTCCCCCTCGGTATCGCAGATCGCGCAGATCGCCTGCCGGTAGATCGTGATCCGGTCCGGGAGCACGCCGGCATAGCCGGTGCTCGTCCGGCTGGTCAGCGGGATGCCCTGGTACAGCCCCAGGAGACCGCGCGGGCCAGGGCCGTGCTCGACCGTGACGGCCACGTTCCTCATCAGGTTGCCTAGCTCTTCCGGCAGTGAGTCCAGCGCTGTTGCCACCATCTGCTCGAACAGTTCGGGATCTACGGCTATCACCTGCCTATTGTGATGCCCGCATACGCTGGCCGGGTGACCAGCCCGCGCTCGTTCCGGCCGACGCGGGCCGACCTGGCCGCGGCGCGGGGTGCGACCATTCCCGATCTGGTCGGGCCCGGCGTTCAGGTCCTGTTCGCCGGCATCAACCCGAGCCTGTACTCGGCGGCGACCGGTCATCACTTCGCCAGGCCAGGGAACAGGTTCTGGCCAGCACTGCACGCATCGGGATTCACGCCGCGACTGCTGCGGCCGGACGAGCAGCCGTCGCTGCCTAGCCTCCGCCTCGGCATCACCAACGTCGTGGCGCGCGCAACGGCGCGAGCCGACGAGCTAGCCGAGGCCGAACTGCGGGCGGGCGGACAGGTACTCGCCGCGCTGGCGGCCAGCACTGGCGCCGGATGGCTCGCGGTGCTCGGCGTCACTGCCTACCGCACCGCGTTCGCCCGGCCGCGGGCCGTCGTCGGGCCGCAACCCGAGCCGATCGGCGGGGCGCTCGTGTGGGTGCTCCCCAACCCGAGCGGGCTGAACGCGCACTGGAGCGCGGCCGCCCTCGCGGAAGAATTCGGCCGGCTCCGCGCCGCCGTGCAGCGCTGACGCGACCCGTTACCTGGACCCGATGACTACGGTGGCGGCTAGCTCGGCGGAGGTAACGACCTCGGGGCGCAGGCCGCCGGCCGCTACCGCCGCCGCGGTGAGCGGCGCCTGCCGCTCGCTGGTCTCGATCAGCAGCAGGCCGCCGGCCGCGAGCCATCCTGGCGCCGCGGACGCGATCGCGCGCTGGATCTGCACGCCGTCCGCGCCGCCGTCGAGACTGACCCGCGGCTCATGCAGCCTGGCCTCAGCGGGCAGCAGGCCGATCTCGCCGGTCGGCACGTACGGCGCGTTAGCCACCAGCACCTCGACCGCGCCGCGCAACCTGGCCGGCAGCGGCTCGAACAGGTCGCCCAGGTAGACGTGACCGCCAGCCGGGCCGGCGTTGAGCTGCGCGCAGCGGACGGCGGCCGGCTCGATATCCACCGCATGCAGTTCGGCCGCGCTCAGCGCAGCCGCGACCGCCACGCCGATGGCGCCTGAACCGCAGCACAGGTCGAGCACGATGCCGGCCTGCTGGCGGGCGCGGGTGACCGCCTGACCGACGAGGAATTCACTGCGCCGCCGGGGAACGAAGACGCGCGGCGCCACGGTAATCCGCAACCCGCAGAACTCGGCCCAGCCAACTACCTGCTCGAGCGGCAAGCCTGCCGTGCGGCGCCCTGCCATCGCCTCGAGCTGAGCGGGAGTCTCGGCGGCAGCGATCAGCAGCGCGGCCTCGTCCTCCGCGAAGACACAGCCCGCGCCGCGAAGCCGGGTCACCAGAGCATCGTGCTGCTGGCGGGAAACGGACAGCGACATCAAGCGCCAACCTACCCGCGGCCGCCAGCCGGCGCGGCGCGTCGGTCAGGTCGGCACCTGCGCCGAGGACGGGGCTGTCAGCTTCGTGCTGGCGGCCGGATCGTCCGGCCGCCTGGCCGGCGTCCAGCGGCCGGTCAGGCACAACACGACCGTCGCCACGATGGCCGCGGTGAGGCAGACGGGGACCAGGTACAGCGAGAACGTCTGCCCGGTGAGGTGCAGCCAGTGCGGGTGCAGCGACAGGTAATAGCGGATGCCTGGCAGCTCGGCGACCGCGCCTGCCGTGCCGCGGAACAGCACGATCCAGTCCAGCCGGGTGGCCGGCATGAGCGCGACCAGCGGGAACAGCATGGCGTCGTACCAGGGCCGCTGCTGTGGCGAGACCATCAGCCAGGCCAGGCTCACCGCCAGCGCCGGACGCACGGCGGGCAGCCCTGGTGGTCCTGCGGGCAGCCCCCGGCCGAAGATCACCGCCAGCACGACACAGGCGACCAGGCCCGCGCTGTCGATATCCCGACTGAACGCCCCGAGGTGCACGGCGTACCGCAGCAACTGCCAGGGCACGAAGAACACCGGACTGGCTCGTGCCCGGCTTATGTCCGCGGACACAGCGCCAGGCCCGGCTAGCAGGTAAGCGGGTACCAGCACGGCGAGTACCCCGGTCCCGGCGGCGGCCAGCACCCGCGGCTTGCGCCAGGACGCGGCGGCCAGGCCGAACGCGAAGATCAGGAATTCGGCCTTGACCGCGGTCGCGGCACCTGCCAGCAGGCCGGCCAGCAAGGCCCGGCGGACCGCCGGCCGGCGCAATGCTAGCAGCGCCGCGACGCCGAACCCCGCGGCCAGGCCGTCGGCATGACCGCCCGCCATCACCGCCAGCAGCATCAGCGGATTGACCGACCAGAGCAGGTGCGCGCGCAGCCGCTGAGCCGGATCGTCGCGCAGCACCCGGTCGAGCAGCGAGACGATCGCGAGGTACGCAAGGGCGTTGAATAGCTTGAGCCAGAACACGATCCTGGCGGCTGACACACCGCCGAGCCTGGCGGCCAGCCATTCGCTGGCCGTTGCCAGCGGACCGTAGACCGAGGGATTGTTCTGGAAGATGTGCGGTGTCAGCACGCCGACGGGATCTCCCGTCGCCCGCAGCTGGTGCACGGTCATCAGGTAGGGGCTGTGACCGAGCACCGCGATCCGCCCGTAGGCGGCGTAGTCCAGCATGTCGCCGGAGCCCATCGGGCCGATGATCATCAGTGCGAAGACGGCGAGCACCGACCCGGTGATCAGCAGCCTGGCCTGAGGTCGCCAGCCCCGGCGTACCGCGGCGAGTCCCAGCGTCACCCCGCCGCCGGCCAGCAGGGCGGCAGTCCACAGGCCGATGGCGACGACGACATCAGGAAAATGCGCGCCGATCGACCAGGGCGGCAGCGGCGGGGCGCCGGGAAAAGCCCGCTCGGCCGCCGACGGGCGGGGCAGGCCAGCCGCGACGAGCAGCGCGGTACTGACGCCGATCAAGGCCAGCGCGACCAGGCCCGTCCGCTGCGGGCTGCGCGGGCCCGGTGCCTGACCGGCAGGGCCGGGCGCGATGCCCGTGCTCGCCTGGCGCGGGTCTGGCTTGCCCGCCTGCCGGCTGCCCATGAAGGTACCCTAGGTAACTGCCCGGAAGCATTCCGTAGTCGGGGCGCCGAAGAAGGCCCAGGCCGGCGGCTACCGGTAGCCAGGGCGATGATGCCCGATGATGCCGAGCGGCCGGTGCCTCGGCGACCACCAGATTTCCGAGCAGGCCGGCACACCGCACGCGACCCTGATATGGCCCCCGCGCGCCGCCTGGGCCGCTGCGCAGTCGCAGGCTTCCCAGCTCAGCGACACCGTGCCGGGCCGCCACGGATGATGCAGGCGGCAGGCGGCAGGGATACTGGCCGCCATCGCCTGTCGTGCCTCA
>CAVYDE010000002.1:0-307460 GCA_963767215.1 uncultured Actinomycetota bacterium | reverse complement strand
ACGACGCTCAGGTCGAGGACCTGGTCGCATCGCTCGGCGACCTCGGGATCGTGGGTGGCCAGCACCAGAGCGCAGCCGCCGTCGACTGCCTCGAACATCCGGGTGAGGGCGACGGTCCGGGCCTCGGGGTCGAGCTCGGCGGTCGGCTCATCGGCGATCAGCAGCCGGGGCTGAAGGGCCAGCGCACGCGCGACGGCGGTCCGCTGCTGCTGGCCGCCCGACAGCTGGTGGACCAGCTGCCCTGCCTGCGGCAGCAGGCCCAGCAACTCCAGGGCGGCCAAGGCCTGGCTGCGAGCGGCCGCCGGCGGCTGGCCTGCCGCCCACAACGCCACCTCGACGTTCTCGGCGGCGGTGAGCAGCGCGACGAGGCCATACCCCTGCAGCACGACCGAGACGCCATGACCGGGTCCGGCGAAGCCGGTCAGCGGCTTCGCGTCGATCAGCACGCTGCCCTCGGTCGGGGCCGTCAGCCCGGCCAGGATCGCCAGCAGGCTGCTCTTGCCAGACCCCGACGGCCCGGTGACGGCGAGGCTGTGGCCGGCGGCGACCCTCAGGTCGATCCCGGCCAGGATCTGCTGGCTGTCTCGCCGATAACTCAGCCCTCGCCCCTCAAGCACGTCGGTCACGCTCCACCTGGGCGCGCTGCAGCTCGATGCCTAGCTGCGTCCGCACCGCCCGCGCCAACGTGCCAGGCGGCAGCGCGTCAAGCAGGTCAGGGGGTATCTGCACATACCCGTCCCTGGCCACCAGCAGGTAGTCCTCGCCCGCATGACCTTCAGCACCGACCCTGCCGTCGCGGATGGTGATCGTACGGCCGAATGCCCGGCCGACCTGCTGATCATGGGTTACCACGATCACGGTGGTGCCCAGGTCCCGGTTCGCGGCCTGCAGCAACCCGGTGACGAGCGCGCCTGAACGGTGGTCGAGCTGGCTCGTGGGCTCATCAGCCAGCAGCAGCCGAGGCCCGTTGGCGAGCGCGATCGCGACCGCCAGCCTCTGCTGCTCGCCGCCCGACAGCCCCGCCGCGGGGCGGGCCGCAAGATGATCGAGTCCGACCACCTCCAGCAGCGCCATCGTCCGCTGGCGCTCGACCGGCCGGGCACGGCGGGTGGGTATCTGCGCGAACAGCACGTTCCCCGCGACGGTCTCGTGCGGGATAAGGTTGCGGCCAGGATTCTGCATCACGATGCCAAGCTCACGCAGCCGCATGCTTCGTGCCTCGGCCGGCTTCAGCTCGGCGATCCTGGTGCCGCAGACCTCGACCTGACCGGCCGTCGGGCGGAGCAGGCCCGCCAGCAGCCATAGCAGGGTGGACTTGCCCGCGCCTGACGGGCCGAGCAGCGCAACCGATTCGCCCTCTGTCACCGTGAGATCCACCCCGCGCAGCGCGGTGACCTGCTGGCCCTCGGCGCTATAGATCTGCACGAGGTTCTCGCAGCGCACGATGACCCCGGCCGTGAGGTGGCTGGCCGGGGGATCCTGCGTCACGGCGGTCATTCCGCGGTCTCCCGCAGCAGGTCGGCGTGGACGCCCTTGATGAGCGTCCTGCTCGACAGGAGGGCAGCGAGGACCAGCACGCCCGCTGCCACTGCGAGCAGCGCCGCGACCGGCCCGACCGCCGGGACGAAGTTCAAGGTGGGAGCCGCCGGCGGGCTGGTGAACTCCGGCACGCTGCTCAGCACGAACCTCGCGGCGATCAGGCCGGTCACGGTGCCGATCAGGGTGCCGAACCCGAGCACCACCGTCAGCTCGATGAGCACTGCAGCGCGCAACGTGCGACGGCGGACTCCCGACGCCTCCAGTGCCGCGTACTCATACCGCCGCCGCCGCGCAGAGGTGTAGAGGCCGAGAATCGCAGCGCCTGCGGCCAGCAGTGCGGCGGCCACGGCATCGGCAAGAAACAGCACGCTCGCCAGCGCGGGGCCCTGCCGCTCAAGAACTGCCGCAGCCGAGGCGGCCGAGTTCGACGACACGATCTGGATGTGAGCTGCTATCAGCTTCGGCCGGATGATCGGCAGCGCCCCCGCCGCGAGCCACACCTGCAGGTTCGCCGTTGTGAGGTTGTACCCGGCGGCCAGTTCCGCGTACCGCCGGTCAATGATCACGCCGTATCCCGGCGCGCCGGGCACCCAGGGCAGCACTGCCGCTGCCTGCATAGGCAGGTCACTGCCGTCGAGGCCGTTGCCGTCGAACGGTTTTGCCGGCCGCTGCACGGCCGCTGGCGCAACCATGGCGGGGAGCGGGTCTGGAACGTTGACCGCTGCGAGGACTGGAGTGGTGTTGCCCGGATCGTTCTTGAGGGTCCACGTCAGCCCGCGAGAGCTGGCTGTGATGACGGCCGGCCCGCCCGCGCCAATGGTCTGGTCCGCCCACAAACCTGCAGAGCTGAGACGCGAAGCCCCCGCAGGGATCCACTGGCCGTGGCTCCTGACGTCTATCGCAGCGAAAGTCAGCTGGCCGTTGAACTGCGACCCGGCAACGTCAATCGATCCGTGCTTCCCGGCTAGTGCCAGCGTCAGCTTCTGCAGTACGCACGGGCAACCGGCTAGCGGCCTGGTGAACGTCGTCAGCCCGCGGGCAGGCAGCGTCCCGAGGAGCACCGGCGAGGCACCCGTGGTCATGGTCACGTGCAGCTGCACGTCCGGGATCGACATCGCGTCCACCTCGACGGTCACCCGGAATGCGCCGCCGGACAGCACGATCGGCGGCGCGGCAGGCGGGTGCAGCGAGGCGGTGAGTCCCGAGGGAGATGGCCGCGCGGGCCAGTACGCGATCCTGGCGAAGCGCGCGGGGTCGACCGCCATGGTGCCCTGGAAGGTGTCGACGACGGTGGCAAGCCGTCCTGACGGGTCGATTCTGTCGACAATGGTCCCGAGGTTCTGGCCAGCCGGGGCCCGCACCGTCAGGACCGCGGGCGCGCCAATCTCGGCGTCCGCCACCAGCTGGTAGTTGCGCTGGCCAACCGACCACGCGGCGAGGGCGAATGCGGCCAGGGAGAACGCGGTTGCCAGCACGATGGTGGTCCTGACAGCCCGCGGTGCGGCGAGCAACGTGCCGCAGGGCCAGATAGGCGGCCAGCAGTCCGTGCCGGGACGCCGTGCCATACAGCGCCCGGCAGCCAAGTGGCAGCAGCCGCGACGCGGCCACCGCCACGGCCAGCCCGAGCAGGCCGGGGACCAGCAAAATCAGCGTGCTCGCCTCCGCGGCCCCGGTCCCGTGCAGCGACAGCACCTCGATCAGCCCGGCAGCGCACCCGGTGATCAGGATCGAGTCAATGACCCAGCCGCGCCCTGCCGTCAGCAGCGCGGGCCGCCGGAACTGCTCGACGACGCCGCGGCGCAGTGCCCGCTGCGCGGTCAGGATCACCGCGACCAGCCCGCCGGCGATCGCGGCCGCAGCGGCGATCCAGGCGGTCCAGGGCAGGTCAGCTGGCGTTCCCGGCAGCAGCAGGGTCCTGGCCAGCCCGGCCGCGGCTGCCCAGCCCGCGAGCACGCCGCCGGGCAATGCGGCCAGCAGCACCACGGCGGGCTCGGCCAGGCCCACGATCAGGATGCCGCCCCGGCCGTGCCCGCGCAGCTTGGCGAGCGCGATCTCCGATCCGCGTGCCTCCACCGAGTCGGTCACGATCAGGAACAGCAGCAGCCAGCTGAGCAGCAGCACCGTCAGCGTCGCCAGAGCGACCGGATCCGCCACCGCCTTCCAGCTAGCCTGGGCCTCCCCGAGGCTGTCAGGCACGCTCGACTGGACGGTGACGCCCTCCGCGAGCAGGTCCTGGCTGGCGGCGAGGGAAGTCATGCCCTGCTGCAGGACACCCACGTCGCTGACTCGCAGCCGCCGCACCGCGAGTCCGTCATCGATGTAGGCGCTGCCCTGCTCGGAATGTGCCGCGTCGCTCAGCGTCGCCTGGCTGGTGAACACGGCATCGATGCCCGCGCCCTGGCCGCCAGATGGTGCCTTGCTCGGGAAGTACGTCTGCCCATGCAGCACCCAGTAGTCGAGGTTGGCATCTGGGGGCTGGTAGATGCCGGTGACCACGAGGGTCGGCCAGCCAGAGTCGCGGATCTGGCTGCCAATATGCCAGCCCGTCACCGCAGTGTCCGCATTGCTGACGATCACCTGATCGGCCCTTGCCGGGCAACTGCCGGTGATGACCAGGTGCGCGCAGAAGTCAGTCCGCCAGATCAGCGGGAACGTCTCCTTCAGCGCCCCTTCGGAGCCTGTTGCCTCCAGCGAGTCGATCGGAGGCTTGAAGACCCTCGCGACCATGGCCGATCCGAGATCACCGTGAAGTTCCCTGGCCAGCTCGGATTTCAGAGCCGGCAGCGCTGCCGCGATGGTGCCGGACGAGGAAACCTCGAATCCGCGACCAAGGAAGGGCACGCTGGCCGGCGCGAGCGAGTCGGTGAGGATCGACTTCTGAGCCGCCTGGTAGTAGACAGGCCCGGCCGCCGCGGCGCCAGCGGCAACGACGGCTACCACGAGGACAATCGCAGCCGAGCCCCGCGCGGCGGACAAGACCTCGAAGGCAGGTGGCGAGGACAAAAGCGATGCGCGCCAGCGCCTTGCCGGCGCGCCGCCATGGCCGCCACCGCCGCCTGGGCGGCTCAGCATCAAGCGCGGGAAATCCCTGCTGCGCCGAGCTGGAGGAGGGCCTCATCGCCCGAGCCACCCCCCGTCAACAGGGACGATCGCGCCGTGAACGTAGTCGGAGGCGCGGGATGCGAGGAAGACCGCGGCGCCCGCGAAGTCCTCGGGATCAGCCCAGCGGCCGGCCGGAATGCGGTCGAGGACCGCGGCGTTCCGCGCCGGGTCGTCGCGAAGCGCCCGGGTGTTATCGGTGGCGACGTAGCCCGGGGCGATCGCGTTCACGTTGACACCGCGGGACGCCCATTCGTTGGCGAGGGCGCGGGTCAGTCCGGCGACGCCGGACTTGGCCGCCGCGTAGCCGGGCACGTTGATGCCGCCCTGGAAGCTCAGCAGCGACGCGGTGAAGATGATCTTCCCGTGGCCGCGGTCGAGCATGGCCCTGCCCACCGCGCGAGCCAGGATGAACTGGCTGGTGAGATCGACGTGCAGCACATGGTCCCAGTCCTCGTCGGTGTGCTGGGCGGCTGGGGCGCGGGCTATGGTCCCGGCGTTGTTGACCAGTATGTCAATCGCGGGAGACCAGGCAGCGAGCTGCGCGGCCAGGTCGGTCACGGCGGCGCGGTCGGCGAAGTCGGCGCGCAGGGCGGTGCAGGTGCGGCCGCGGGCTCGGACGAGCTTCGCCACCTCGCCTCCGTCAGCCTCCATCTGGGCACTGACGGCGACGATGTCGGCCCCGGCGCCGGCTAGCGCGTCGGCGATGGCCAGGCCGATGCCGCGGCGCGCACCGGTGACGACGGCGAGACGGCCGGTCAGGTCGAACAGGGCGGGAATGTCAGCGCTCAACGCCCGCTCCCTGCTCGGCCTGGCAGTCGATGAGGACCTTCATGACGCCCGCGCCGGACTCCAGGGCCAGAAAGGCCAGCTCTGCCCGGGCGAGCGGCTCCGTCCGGGTGATCAGCGCGCTGGCCGGAATCTGACCGCCGGCGATCAGGCCGACCGCAGCCTCGAAGTCCTCGCGGTGGTAGAGGCGCGCACCGAGCAGGGTCAGCTCGCGCCAGAAGAAACGGTGCAAGTTCACTTCGCGCGGCACGGGGTGGATCGCTACCTGGACCAGGCGGCCGCGCACCATCAGCGCGTCGACGGCGGCGGCGACGCCCGCGGCTGCCCCCGAGACCTCGAAGGCCACCGCGGCCCCGGCCGCACCGCTCCAGTCCTGCAGGATCGCTGTCGTGCCCGGGTCCGCGGGGTCGCAAGCGGTGAAGCCGAGCTGCCCGGCCAGGGACCGGCGGTAGGGGTCTGGCTCGATCACGACCAGATCAGCGCCTTCGCGGCGCGCCACGGCGGCGATGAGCAGGCCGATCGGGCCGCCACCGACTACCAGGACCTTCTCCCCCGGCTGGAGTTCTGCCCGCCGCACGTCGTGGACGGCAACAGCGACGGCTCGACCAGGGCGCCGTCCTTGAGCGGCAGGCGGGCGGGCAGCCGGATCAAGGTGCGTGCGGGAACCGTCCAGCTGGACTGCATGGCGCCGGCGGAGTCGATGCCGAGGAAGTTCAGGCGGTGGCACAGATGAGTATGGCCGGCCTGGCAGGCGGGGCACTGCCCGCACCAGTCCAGCGGCATCACGGTGACGGGTTCCCCGGCCTGCCACCCGTCGACTCCGTCGCCGACTTCGGCGATCCGCCCGGACATCTCATGCCCTATGACTTGGGGCGGGCGGACCCGGCCGTCCATGTCGCCGTGATAAATGTGCAGGTCGGTGCCGCAGATTCCGGTGTAGGCAACGTCGATCCGCACGTGTCCGGGTCCCGGCGGCGCCGGGTTGACCGGCTCAAGCCGCAGAGTCCTGGCGCCGGCGTAGACGACGCCGGCCTTCCCGCCCTCGTCACGCTCGCCGGCGCGGACGGCCTGAGATCGGGATGTCATGAGTGCTCTCCTTGATCGAGCGGGGTGACACCGGGCAGCCGGTAGGTCAGCTGCGCGGTCCGGGCCAGCACCTGCTCACGGTCGGCCTGGCTGGCTCTCATGCCATCCAGCACGCTTTCGACGAGGTCCAGCCAGGCCTGGTGGCTGGTAGCCATCGTGCAGATCGGCCAGTCACTGCCGAACAGGCAGCGGTCGGCCCCGAACGCGTCCAGGGCAGCTCGCAGGGCGGCCCGCAGGGCGCTCGGCCTGGCGTGCGGAGCAGCCTCGGTGGCCAGGCCCGACAGCTTGCACCGCATGTTCGGGTGCCTGGCCAGGGCACGCAGGGCGGTCAGCCAGGAGGCGACGCCAGCGCCACAGCGCGGCTTGCCGGCGTGGTCGAGCACGATCACGGTGTCAGGGCACGCGGCGGCCAGTTCCTCGAGCTCGCTGAGCTGCCAGGACCGCACGCACGCGTCGAACGGCAGGCCGGACTCACCCAGGCGCCGCATCCCGGCCCGCAGCGCAGGATCTCGCAAGAAGCCGGGCGGCTCGTCCTGCAGGTTGCGCCGCACTCCGACGACCAGCCCATCGGCACGGTAGGCATCGAGTACCGCCTCAAGCGCCGCAGGCTGATCGACTGGCGCGGACGCGACCATGCCGCGGATCCACGGATGCGAGGCGGCCTGTGCGCGCACCCAGGAGACCTCCCTGCCCGCCTCGCCGGGGGCGACGCCGGCTTCGACCACGATCGCGCCAGTCACCGGCGAGGCCTCGGCCGCGAAGCGGGCCGCGTCGCAGGGCTGCTGACCGGTGATCAGGTCTCCCAGCCACGGATAGGTGAGGCGGGCCGGATCGAGCAGGTGGACGTGACTGTCGAGGATCTGCGCGGCCATCTCAGTGCCCGCCGGGATTCTGGTTCTCGGCTCGTCCGCTGACCCAGCCCTGATCGCGCACCGGCGCAAGGATCGCCTCGATGGCCGCCAGCAGGTCCTCGTCGATCGGATCCTCGATCCACGCGATGTTGCGCCGGACGTTGGCCGGGCTGGCGCTTCCGACCACGGTGCTGACGCACGGGCTGGTCATGACCGAGAACTGCAGGGCGAGCTTGGCGATGTCGGCTCCGCGTACCTGGCATGCCGCGGCGGCCCGGGCACACCGCGCGAGGACTTCGGGGGGTGCCGGGTGCCACGGCGGGGCGCCCCGGCTCGTCAGCGCTGCCCATGGCAAGCGGGGACGCGTTGATCGTCGCGGCGCCGGCCGCGGCGAACTCCTTCACGCGGGCGGCCAGGCGCCGGTCCTGGAGGGTGTACTGGCAGTAGGACATGACCGTGTCGACCGGAACGCGAGCGGCGATGCAGGCGAGCGCAGGCAGGGGATATCCGGTGATTCCGACGCCGCGGACGAGGCCCGCGTCCTGCAGCGCGCGAAGAGCCGGGATGGTCTCGCTGACGACCTGGTGCAGCGAGCCGAACTCGACGTCGTGACACTGGATCAGGTCGACATGGTCCACGCCGAGCCGGGCGAGGCTGTCCCGGACGCTGCGCGTCACCGCGCCGGCACTGAAGTCGAAGGCCTGGTCGCCGTCCGGCCGACCTTGGTGGCGAGCACATAACGGTCGCGGTCTATGCCGTGCAGCGCCTTGCCGAGCACGGTCTCGGCAGTGGTAAGTCCGTAGTAGGGCGCGACGTCGAAGAAGGTGATTCCCGCATCCAGGGCGGCGTGCACCGCCTCGATCCCAGCCTTCTCCGCGAACCCGCCGTAGATGCCGCCCAGCGGCGACGCGCCGAATCCGAGCTCTGATACCAGGGGGCCGTGCGTGCCCAGCTGCCGGTATCTCACCCGCCCTCCGGCCCGACCTCGTCGAAGGGCGTGCCGTACGAGGGAGTACGCGTGTGCAAGCCCATGTCCAGGGTGAGCGTTATCCGGGTGGAGGCGGGCAGTTCCACGGTCAGCCACGGCCCGCCCACGTCAGCGCCGTGCTCGACGACTGCAGGCTCGCCGTGCCCGTAGTCATAAAGGCTGCCGAGCCACGAGTCGTCCGGGCTGGCGGTGTAGCGCACGGCCCGGATCGTGTGCTCGGCGAAGGCGCCAGCCTGCACGATGACCGTGCGGGAGTGCTCGGGGTCCAGGTTGACCAGGTCGATGACTGTCGCGTCCGGCTCGATGCCGGACACGAGCGCCGCCACGCAGGACGGCAGCCCAGGGCGCTCCCGGTCAGCGTCGTAGTACCGGACCCGGGCCTGCTGCAGCCCGCCGTTGTAGAGTACCTGCGGCCCGCCCCAGGTCAGCTGGACCAGTGCCTCGGTGACGACCGGGTTGCTCTGCTGCCACAGATGGATATCAGGCTCGCCGACGTCGGTGCCGCAGTACGCGCGCATCCGGGCGAGCCGGTGGCGCGCCTGAGCCTGGGCCGCGGCCAGGATCTGCTCCGGGTAACGCGGGTTGTCGCCGGCCAGGAACGCGAACCAGGGCTCCTCATGACCGGCTTCTTCCTTGCTGCGGAACGGGCGCACAGTCCGCCAGTCGTACCCGGCTGCCTCGCGCAGGGCTTCCAGGCGCCGGAGGTCGCCAGTGTCGTTGCTGTAATGCCAGAGCGTCATCGGCACCGAAGTCAGCATCGGGTTGTAGTCGAACCAGCCGCGATCACTGTGCCGGAACGGAACCAGCAGCGTCGGAGTGGCCGCGTCCGGGCCGAGCTGCGGATGCCACTTTGACGGGATCGACGAATCAGATTCGGCGAAGGGCATGACCTTGCCGTGGTCGATCAGCGCGTCCAGCGACGGGCGCACGAGATCCAGGTACGACTGGTCGCCGGTCACCGTGGCCGCCGCCAAGGCCCCGACCGCGGCGGCCTGCCCGACGCTGTACCAGCCATGCGGCCAGGACCACCCGTAGTGGCCGCCGTACCAGCGGCCGTCCAGCAGGCTGCCGACGACCCCGTCCGGTCCGGCATTGTCCGGCAGGATGCCGTCGTTGGCCGCTGCGCGCTCCGCCCATGCGGTGACATACCGCTCGATCCAGTCCCGGTAGCGCGGCTGGCCCGTCAGGATCCAGGCATTGAGGATGAGCCCGGTGGCCGCCAGGTTCATGGCGGTGTCGCCGGTGCCCAGGCGCGCGGCCATCTCGCCGGCCAGCCGCGGGTCCCGCGCGCGCTCGGGCTCCGGGGCGCCTTCGGGCACCAGCCAGTCGAGCGGGAACCCGTAGGATCGCGCTTCGCTGTCCAGCCACGGGTAATGCGGCCCGTCGAACAGGCCTGTGCGGCTGGAATCGGACCCGTTGTGCGCCCGGCGGATGATGCGGGCCGAAGGGTCGTAGTTCCCGTGGGCGGGATCGACGTACAGCTCGGCGAACCGCACCGCCCGCTGCGCCCACCTGGCCGGGGCAGCCAGGCACAGGAAGTACAGCAGCAGGTTGCTCTCGCCCTGATGAAACCAGTCATAGCCGCGCTCGTACTCATCCTTGAGCATGCCGAGCTCGGTCAGCTGTGCGGTCACTCCTTCCCAGTGCCGCTCGGACTCGGCGAGCAGATCGTCCGCTCCGCCGAGCAGGTACAGCTGCGGCCAGTTGAAGAACGTCTCGTAGAAGTCGTCGACGCCGTCACGGGAGGTGATCTCGTGCCCGTAGCGCAGGCGTCCGTCCTGGCCCGTGAACTCACGGGCGAAGCGCCGCCAGGCGTAGTCGAGCAGGTCGAATAGCTGGCGTTCGGCGAGTGCCCAGCCAGGAGGCTCGAGCAGCGGCACTGAGGCAGTAATCACAGGCAGTGCCATGTCACTCCTTCGTGGCGCCGGACAGCAGCCCGGAGATCAGGAAGCGCTGGGCGAACAGGAAGACGATGAGGACCGGGGTGATGGCTATGAGGGTGGCGAGCGCGAGTTCGGGCCGCAGCACAGCAGCGGTGCCGGCGGTGGGGTTGAACTGCGGCACGTCGGTGAGCAGCAGCCCGATGCCGACCTGAACCGGGTAGTCGTTGCTGGACGGCAGCATGACGTAGGGCAGGAAGTAGTTCGTCCAGTTCGCCACGAAGCTGAAAAACCCGACCAGCGCCACGACCGGGGCGGCGAGCGGCAGCGCGATGTGCCGGAAGGCCCCGAACTCGGTGCAGCCGTCGATGCGGGCTGCGGCTAGCAGGTCTCGTGGCAGCGCGGTGCTGAAGTAGATATAGGTCAGGTAGACGCCGAACGGATAGAACGAGTACGGGAGCACGACCGACCAGATGGTCCCGATGAGGTGCACGGCGTTGAGCTCGAGGAACAGCGGTATGACCAAGGTCGTGGCCGGCATGAGCATGACCACCAGGGTGGTGACGAGGAGTACCCGCCGCCCGCGGAACTCGGTCATGGCCAGGGCGTAGCCGGCCGGGATGCCGGCGACCAGGGTGATCACCAGGGCCAGGGACGCATACAGCGTCGAGTTCCTGCAGCCACAGCAGGATGGTGTCGCCCTGGAAGCTGGTCAGCGCGTCCCAGTTGTGCCGCAGGGCATGCCATGACCCGAAGGCCAGCGGGCTGGAGCTGACTAGCTGCGGGTCCGTCTTCGTCGCGGCCAGCAGCAGCCACAGGACGGGCAGGATGAAGAAGACGGCGAATCCCGCCAGCAGCAGCCCGGTGAGCAGGTGGCCGGTCGCGCGAGCCGGGCTTGGCAGGCGGCGCGGCTTCGCGCGCAGCCGGGTCGGGGCAGCGGCCGGGACCGCGGCGCTTGCATCGGTGTCAGCTTGCATCGAAGAACCTTGACCTGGTCACGAACAGCGCCGCCACGACCAGGGAGACCACGAGCAGCTCCACCGAGATCGCCGACGCGTAGTTGACGTTGTTGTTCTGGAACGCGAAGTCATAGGACAGCTGGGCGAGCGAGTAGTCGCGGCCCGCGACGCCGAGGCTGGCCGAGGAGATGAGCTGGGGCTCGACGAACAGCTGCGTGCCGCCGGCGAACGCCAGGATGACCATGTACACGATCCACTTGCGCATCATCGGGATCTGGATCCGCCGGGCGATGCTCCAGCCTGCAGCTCCGTCGATGCGCGCGGCATCGATGAGCTCGACGGGGATGTTGTTCAGCGCTCCGCACATCACGACGATCCAGCCGCCGGCCCCGGTCCAGAACGCGATCATCGCGAGCAGGATAGACAGGTGGCCGGGCTCTATGACCTGGCCGAAAGTGCCGTAACCCAGGAACCGCAGGAACGCCGCGGCGGGGCTGACGGTCGGGTCGAGCATGAACAGCCACACCAGGACGCTGGCCGCGCCGGCCAGCGCTCCCGGAATGTAGTACAGGAAACGCACCATCCTGCCGATGCGGCGGACCGGCAGCTGCTGCAGCACTACCGACAGCCCGGTGACGAACACCACCAGGCAGGACAGCCAGATGATCAGGTACACCGCGACGTGCCCGACCGCAGGCAGGTACCGGAAGT
Source organism: uncultured Actinomycetota bacterium (assembly GCA_963767215.1). Classification (GTDB taxonomy): domain Bacteria; phylum Actinomycetota; class Actinomycetes; order Streptosporangiales; family Streptosporangiaceae; genus JAJYUU01. The sequence continues at coordinate 295,558 of CAVYDE010000002.1, read as the reverse complement.
CCCTCGCGGCGCCGGCGAAGTTGGAGAACCCGGCGAAGGTATTCCCGGCATTGGTGAACGCGAAGTAGATGCCGTAGGCCGTCGGCAAGACCCCGAACGCAGCCAGCAGGATCAGGTAGCCGGCGACGAAGACGTGGCCGGCCTTGACCGGCCGGGGCCCGCGCACTGCGCGGGCCCCGGCCGGGTCAGTGGTGCGTGAAGGGCTCAAGGGCTGACCTGGTAGCCGTCGCTCTTCGCGAAGTTGGCGATCGCGGTCTGCCAGGCCGGCAGCATCGAGACGATGGTCTTGCCGGAGGTCAGGCCCGGGTCGACGGTGGCGGCCCAGATGGCCTCCTGGCTGAACTTGCCGTAGCCCCAGCCTGGCCACACCTCGCCGGCCGCCTGCTGGAGGACGCCGGAAATATCCTGCGCGTAGTAGTCGGACTTGGCCTGGTTAGCCAGCCACACCTTGGCCGCCGGGACGTAGGCAGGGAAGCCGGGAGTCAGCTCATCTTGCCAGGCGTTGTTGCCCGTAACCCAGGTGATGAAGTTGACCGCCTCATTCAGGTGCGCCGAGTGCGCGGACAACAGCCACGTCCCTCCGCCGACGTTGCCGGTGCTCGGCGTGGACGTTCCGGGCCACTGGGGAACCGGCGCGGCGGCCATCTGCCCCTTCGGCACGTTGAGTCCCGACGTGGTGTCGAAGACGGCGCCGCCGAACCAGGCGGGACCTGGCAGCATCAGCACCTTGCCGTTTTCGTTCTTGTCGAAGGCCGTGCTGAACACGCTGAGCTTCGACATCGAGCCGGCCTTGATCAGCGTGTCGAGCAGCGAGGCCATCCGCGTGCAGTTCGGGCTGGTCACGTTGACGGTCACCGTGCGGAGGCCGGTGACGTCGTTGGCCTGGCACTGACTGGCCCACATGTAGATCTCGGGGGTGAACGTGTCGCCGGCGTTTCCGACTAGGTAGCCGGGATGCTGCTTCGCAACCGTGTCGCCAAGCTGCTCGTACTGCGCCCAGGTTGCCGGCACCTGGTAGCCCCATTTCTTCATGAGGCTTGCGTTGTACCACAGCACAACCTGGGACAAGTCGTTGCGCAGGCAGTAGACCTTGGCGTTCACGGTGCAGGGGTCCAGGGAGCCGGTGGCGAAGTTGCTCAGCGTCGCCTGCGGGATGAGACCTTCGTTCAGCGGCGCCGTGAACCCGGCGGCGACCGCCCAGCTCGTCTCGTTGTCCGTGGCGCTGAACACGACATCGGGCCACCCGCTGCCGGTACGGTCATACAGGTCGACCTTGGTCTGCAAGGTGTCCGCGCCGTTGGCGTCGCCGTCGTAGGTGACGATGTTGAGCTTCACATTCGGATGAGCCTTCTGATACGCCTGCGCGGCCGGGACGCGCGTGGAGTCCACCCAGACCGTGAGAGGGCCGGCGGACTGGGAAGCCTGCTTGAAGCCGTCCTTCACGGTTGAGCCCGAACCAGAGCTCCCGCCACCGCATGCCGAGACGGCAGCAGTCAGCAGCGCGGCGGCGCCGATGGCCAGGATGCTGCGGGTGACCGAAGGTCTTGCTCGATCACGCGCACCGACGCTGTTCACTGGGGGCATAACAACTCCACCGCCTTGTGTTTGTTTGTCGCAACAGCAGCCGCACCTTCGGGGCGACACGACCGCCTGATGTGTACTACCTAGTTAGCGCGCCCTCCGCCACCCTCTGACCTTGTGGCAAGGGCGGATGTCCCGGCCGTTTCACACTCATTGGTCGGCCAGTTCGGAGCTTGAGCACCATTAGCGCGCCCGGCGACGTTCCCGTCAAGGCCCTTACCAGACATTTTTTCATGATTGTTAACACTCAATGACCATGGCAGTCTATATTATAGAACTTTGTGATGATATCGGAAGCAGATTTCTCCTGATAGTTGCTTGGCATATGTTTCATACTTATATGCAACTCAAACCTGGTAGTGTGCCACGATAGATCTTGTATACGACCTTGAGCCATACTGTCCTGAGTGGCAGGCCACGATGGAGGTGCAGACCGGTGAATGCGGTCCAGGCGACGTACGACAGCCATGACGCCTCCCCGTCCGCAGGCGACCAGAACAGCGCGGAGTCAACTGCTTACCGGCCCGGCTATGAGCTGGTGGCTGAGCAGATCCTGCAGCTGATCGGCGAACTTGCGCTGGCTTCCGGCGATCGGATGCCGACAGAGCAGGATCTCGCCGTGCGGCTCGGCGCGAGCCGGACGATGGTGCGCGAGGCGGTCAAGATCCTCTCAGCGATCGGCCGGGTCCGCGCGCAGAAGGGCCGTGGTCTGTTCGTCGCTGACGGGGAGAGCATGCTCGGGGCAAGGCGCTGGAGCGGATTCTTCCTGCCGACCAACCTGGACCACATCCTCATGCTGTTCGAGTTCCGGCGCCTCCAGGAGGCCGAGGCCAGCAGGCTAGCCGCGGCGCGCGCCAGCCCGGCGGAGCTGCGGGTGATAGAGACCGCGGCGCAATCCTGCCGCAATGGCTACGTCAGCGCTGACAAGGCGGAGTTCGAAGCGGGCGACGACGCCTTTCATCTGGGCGTCGCCACCGCGTCGCACAATTTCTTCCTGGTCGCGGCGGTTCGCGAGGCGCGCCTTTTGCAGCGCCAGGTCAGCATCATCGGCCTGCGCGGCATCGGCGGCCACGCGAGCGCCGCGGTCGAAGAGCACGATGCCATCTTCCGTGCCATCCGGGATGGCGAGCCCGAGGCCGCGGCGCAGGCGGCCTGCGTTCACCTGGACAATACGCTGCAGGACTACCGGCGCGAGATCCAGCGACGGGTGTTCGGGTGAAGGCCTGATGTGAGCGCAGAGGGGCCTGCCACCTCCGTCGAGCCGATCGACGCGCTCGGCACCGTCGGCGTCATTCCCGTCGTGGTCGTCGACGCCGCGTCTCAGGCAGCGCCGCTGGCCGAAGCCCTGATGAGCGGCGGAATCAATGGCGTGGAGATTACGCTCCGCACTCCGGCAGCCCTGGCTGCTATCGCCGTGCTTGTTGGCTATGACGGCCTGCTGGTCGGCGCCGGGACCCTGCTCGAACCATAGCAGGCGGCGGTCGCGGCTGACGTGGGTGCGCGCTTCGCAGTGTCTCCAGGCTTCGATCGGGGCGCAAATCGTGAACGAGCCCGGGGCGATGCGCTGGAACGAGCAGATGAGCCGCGACTTCGAGGGCAGCAAGGCGTTCTACGCGGCCGTCTTCGGCTACGAATTCGGCGACATGAGCTGCGACGGCTTCAGCTACGACCTTCAAGGTCGACGTCGGGGGGATCGGCGACCTTCACGCGGCGTGCCGCCCGGTACCCCGGCCGGCTGGCGGGTGTATTTCGGCGCCGCGGACACGGACGCGTCGGTCGCCCGGGTGCAGGCCACCGGCGGCTCGGTCATCCGCGAACCGATAGACCACCCGTACAGCCGGATGAGCACGGTCGCCGACGACCAGGGCGCTGTCGTCTCGCTGCTTGGCGTCACGCCTGGGTAAAACAGCGTCGCGATCACCAAGCCTTTCCGCGAGGTTAACGATGCCGAGTGCGATCTCGGCTAGGCGGCGAACGTCAAGGGCGTGTTCCACGGCAGGCAGCTGCGGGCGGCCAGGTTCGCGACCGAACTGGCGCTGCTGGGCCGTGCTGGCGCTGGCGGGCGCCGACGCCCTGGCGCGGCACGCGGCCGGACCAAGGGCCGTGAGTTCGATCACGGTACGAAGCAGCCGCCTGCGTGGCAGTCCGATCCGAGACATCCAGCGCTGCACGGTTAGCTCGCTGGCGCTGGCCTTTCTCCTTGGCCCAGGGCGGCACGCAGAACATTCTCGGCGGCTGCAGCCTCGGCGCAGGCGATGATCGCGTTGGTGTGCGCCCGGTCCAGGTTGCCTAGGCTGATGCAGTCGTAGGCCACCTGGGCGTCGTGCGCTGCTTGCTCTAATTGCCGCGCGGCTTCGTCTAGGTCGATGCTGGTACGGTCAGTTTCTGATATCGACATGGCTGCTCGCCCTCCCGTCTATCGAGCTACCCCAGCGGACCCGCGCCATGCAAGGCGGAACTGACCTGGGGCGCTTGCCGTCGAAGCAGATGCGGTGTGGCAGCCATCAATGACGGTGCAGGACTTTCGGGCCATGGAATGGTTGACAGGGCCGGAACCGGGGAAGTGTGAAAGCCCGCAAACACACTCGCGGAGGTTTCAATGTCCCGCAACAAAGCAAACGGCCGGACCGGCAACGTGGTAACCAGCATGTGGCGGCGCGTACGCCAGGAGGCGGCGGCCAGGCTACAGCCTGCTGCCGATCAAGGCATACCGCTGGCAAGGAAAGCCGGAGCAGGGGCGAAGCGGCAGGCCGACAAGACGCGCTCCTGGGCGGCACCGCATCTCGAGCGAGCCGGGCAGGCGGTGCAAGAAAGCATCGCGCCCAGAGTCTCTTCGCTGCTGTCCGCTGCCGCTCGGCGGCTGGAGCCCGCGACGCCGCGGCGCCCGCGCTGGCCCAAGCTCATCGGCGCCTCAGCCGCCACCGCCGCAGCAAGCGCAGCCGCAGCTGCGATGCGCAGCCACATGAAAGCGGGTGCCGCGACCGTGCCGGACCAGGCGCAGGCGGGCGGGACCGCGCCGGCAACGGCGACCGTAGCTGCAACGGAGCTGGGTAACGGTCAGCGGAGTGCCGGCAGCGACGTAAACCAGAACGCTGAGGTGCCCACCTCGTAGCCCGCCGCGCCGAGCCAAGGTCCCTGCGCGCAAGGAGCCGGGCCGAAACTGTCATCCGGAACCCCATTCAGCGTGCGGCGCCTGCTGGAGTGCCTCGTGGGGCCCGATCCGCCCGCTGAGTGAGCAGACGAAGCCGGGGCCAGCCCAGGTGTTCTGCACGGCCACCGGGCGGCTGGCGCCGCGCACTTCGGCAGCCTGATATCCGACGCCCGCGTCGCGGGGAAGGAGATCGCGAAGCTGGTCGGCTGCGGCATCATCAGGGCGACCGAGTCGGTCTGCCGGCTTTTGCTCATGTTGGTTATGGACGAAGGGGATGCGGCACTGCTGGGCGTTGTCTTGCGCGGGCACCGCTGACGCCGTTCCGGCCGTTCGGGATAAACTGCTGCGGCTGTCTCGGCGCCCGCCGAATTTCGGGGTGCGGCTGACGAAGTTGCCGTCTGGTCAGGCTTGTTTCATCGCCGGGCCGGGGTGCGGTTGTCCGTCCGTGCCGGCAGGCGGCTCGAACTCGGGACCGAGGATCTCAGCCCCGCCGGCTACTACGGCCATCGCGGTCTTGTCGTAATGGCCGAGTTCCGCCGGGATGCTGGCCCGCTTTCCCGAAACGTCATCGGTAATCTCCAGGCGAGCATAAGCCGGACTGGCGATCTTGTTCAGGTAGTACCTGGGTATCTCGTACACCAGCTGTCCGCCAGCGTCTTTTCCCGGACCGAGCTCGAGTGGCATGTTGATCGGGGTCAGTCCGAGCGATGGCGGCAGTGCCCAGGTCGGCGGCGGGCAGACGGCTTCACCCGCGCGCCCCCATGAGCCCGCGATGAGCTTGACGTACATCGTCGCAGTGAGGCTCGCGGACCGTTCCTGCTCAGTGTTGGCGAAGCGGACGTTGAAGGAGCGCAGACGGGCAGGTATGTCAAGGCCGCTGCTGGCCTCCCGTTCGGTATCGGTCGATCCGGTGCTGTCGATGTCGATCGTGATGTCCGGGAACCCTGCTTTCATGGCTACGGGGAATGCCCAGCTTCGGGCCGCGGCCAAAAACGCACCGAACCCGACCAAGAGCGACACCAGCGCTGCCGGCATCCAGGGGTTCGCGAACAGAGAGTAGTTCGGCTCCTTGGTGAAGTAGGCGATCGCGATGGCGGTCAGGAACGCGAAGAGTGTCAGGAAGAGGCTTCCTAGCCAGACCCAAAGCTCCCGGTACGAGCGCACGGCCGGATTCTATGCTCTACGCGGCGGCAGGGTATCGGCGATAGGTCACACGGTGTGCTTTCCTGCTGCCGGCGGCTGCTTACGGCCGTCGGATGCGTGCACCGCTGCCGCGGATCCCTTCCTCACGGTCTACAGCAATGGGCTGCCCCGGCCGGTGAATGGCGGCCCGGATGGCGGGGTACTGGTGGCCAGCAGGAAAGCCCCCGTCCCTGCTGAAGGAGTGATCGACAATGGCCGGGAAGCTTCGCATCCCGAGAATGCGTGGTGCCGTTACCGGGATGCTGCTGGTGCTGCTGGACGCCTGGGGCGCCGTCCCCCGCAGCCGCCGCCCGGCCGGAGCGGCCATCTTGCGGCGAGTTGTCGCTGGCCCAGCTCGCGCCACTGCAGGTTCGGCTGGACACCCGGACAGCGCAGAACCGGCGAAGACAAGGTCTTGATCGCCGTGCCTCCCCCGAGCCGCTGGTGCCTGGCCGACCGGTGCTGGGAGCCCGCCATGGCCCGGCGACTGAAAGCGGCGGGTTGAGTCAGATCCCGCCGTCTCCGTGCCCCCCGGGCGGCGCCCGGAGCCAGGCCGCCGCCATGCGCCCGCTCAGCGCTGCCACCGGGGGTCTTCGATGTCCTTTCTTCTGTGGGACCTGGCAGCGGCCACGGAGACGGCGCCCGACACGACCACAGCCGCGTGTGCGGGACACTAGGTCGGGCAGTTGCCCGCACATCGGCGCAGTCCGGATCATCGTCGCAGGCGCCGGGCCGCGCAACGGCGATGAGTGTTCGCTGACATGCTTGGTGGGGGTGACATGGCCCAGGCCCGGAGCCACGTAGATGTGGCCGCCGCGGAGCGGGGCCTGGCCGTCCTGCTGGAAGCTTGCGACCGTGCGGTCGAAGAGATCGGGTCAGCGATTCCGCCTGCCCAGCTGCGCGCGCTCCTCATCATCGGCCAGGCCGGCAGCATGAACCTCAACCGGCTCGCCCAGGCACTGGATTCGACTCCATCGGCCACAAGCCGACTGACCGACCGGATGCAGGCAGCGGGACTGCTAACCCGCGACCGGGCGTCCGCTAGCCGCCGCGAGATCGTCTTGCTCGCCACTGACTCTGGCCGGCGGCTGGCGGACTGGGTGACGGCGCAGCGCCGGTCGGCACTGAGTCAGGTACTCAATGCGCTGAGCCCGCAAGCCCGCGAGGCGCTGGCGCACGGTCTCACCGAACTGGCGCCCGGCCTGACCGAGTAGCCAGCCGGCGCTGGCCGACCAGACGGCTCGCGTCGCGGTCAGGGCAACCACCCGGATTCCCTGGTGACATGCGCAGTTGCCCGCCAGCCCCGCTCGTGAGAGTCTTTTCCCTATGGCAACACTTTCCATGCAGAAAGCTTTAGCCGGAGACTCGCCGCTGACCCTGCGAGCCACGCGCGGCGACATGATGACCGATGGCTCGGGCCGGGGTGAGCAGAGCACGGCGTGCCTGACCGTGCGGGAACTGGCCGATCTGGACGACGGGGAACTACTGCGCATCATCCGCTCTCTCCCGCGGGTGAACGCCCGCCGGGCCGGCGCGTGCGAGGTGCTGGTCGCCAGATACCGCAACCTCGTGCGGTCGTGCGTGCTGCGCTACCCGCCCGGCCCGGAGCCGACCGAGGACCTGATGCAGGTGGGTTACATCGGCTTGCTCAAGGCGATCAACAATTTCGACCCGGCCGTCGGGCGGAGCCTGGCCGCCTACGCGCAGCCCTGCGTTTCCGGCGAGATCAAGCGCCATTTCAGGGACAAACGCTGGCACGTGCACGTCGAGCGCCCGACGCAGGAGCTTGCGCTGCGCATCCGCGAGACGACGGAACGGCTGAGCCAGCAACTAGGCCATCCGCCGTCCGACGCCGAGCTGGCTAGCAGCCTCGGCGTCAGTCCGGACAAGCTCCGGCGAGCCCGGATGGCCGAGCTGGCGCGTGAGCCCTGGTCCCTGGACGCCCGGCCTGCCGCCGGCCGGAGACGGCCAGCCTGGCGGAAGCGCTGGGACACGACGACCCGAACATTGAGCTGTCGCTCGACCTGCAGGCTGTCGCCGCCCACTGGGCTGAGCTGCCCGCACGCGAGCGGCGGATCCTGGCGATGCGCTTCTACGGCGATATGACGCAAGAACAGATCGGCGCGCAGCTCGGCATTTCCCAGATGCAGATTTCGAGGCTGCTCGCGCGTGCCCTGGCTTACCTGCGCCAGCGCATACTCGGCCTGGCCGAGCCTGATACCGGGAAGGCAGCCGCCTGACAACCAGGCAATGACCAGGCCCGATGACCTGATCCGGGGCTAACGGCGACCTCGTCATCAAACGTGTGGGCTGTGAGCGGCTGTACCAGCGGCCCGGGCAGGCTGACAGTACAGTGCTGCTCGTTCAAGGTTCGGGGGTGCGTGGTATGTGCCGCCCGCCCGCCCGGGCAGGGGCAGCAGCACGCTGAAACGCGGTGGCGGCGGTGCCAGGGCCGGCATGGCGGTCGGTCAGGTCGGGAACCGCAACCTGACCCGACACCACTGCTGAACAGCGGCAGTGCCGGGCGCAGACGTTGCCGCGACTGCCGGCCGGGCGATCACGGCAGCCCGCCTGGCCGGCCTGATCGCTGACTCAGGTCAGAGCCGCGTCTGCCCGGCACCGGGGGGCAGACCGCCCGCCGGGGCCGTACCGGCAGCGAATGCGCCAGAACGCGCGTGGCAGCCGTCGCGATCTTCGCCTTCATTCTGCTGGCGGGATTCTTCCCCGTGCTGGCCATGGTCGGACCGTTGTTCCTGCTGCTCAAGAACCTCGGGCTGCTCGACAATGTGTACCCGCTGATTGTCTGCGTAGGCATCCAGCGGGTCGGACTTGCCCTGGCCGCGCCGCTGCCGCCTGTCGGGCCGGTTCACCTCGATTACCTGAACGTCCTGACTGTGCAGGTGGCGGGCCAGGGCAGCGCCGTAGGACCCGGTGCCCTCAACCCCGGCAGCGTGCAGCCGGCCAAACGAGCGCATCCACGCCAGCAGGCCAGCGTTCCCGGCCGCAGTGGCGGGGAACTGCGCGTCGGCCAGCCGGCGGCCGTTCATCAGCACGACCGCCGCGTGGTGAGCGTCCTTGTGAGTATCGACCCCACCAGTGATCCGCGGCTTCCCCGGATTCTTCGCCATGTGCGTCCTTACGTTGTCGCGGGCAGAGCCGGAGAAACGGCGTGTGCCGGGCGGCCGGGCGGGCAGACCAGTGACGAGATCGCGCGATCATGCTCCTATAAGGCCACGCGCAGCCGTCGGCACACGCCATCGAAGATGCTCCCGCCGTGGCGACAGATCCAGCAGAAGGCACCCGGACAGCGGGGGCCAGGATGTCGTCGGGTCAGCCTCGGCAGAGCTCCTCCTGCCCCCGCAACCGCACCAGCAAAGGCAAGCGTTCCTCACCCCGCAAGTCTCACTGGATGTAGTCCTCGGGACCGTCATCGTGACCGACTGGAACGACCATCCGCCGCACCTGCTCGCCACCTTCGCCGCCCGCTACGCCATCGGCGACGGGTCGCACCCGCATGTGCACGGCGCCAACCTCGGCTGCCGCGCGTCGGCTTACCTGAAAGCAGGAGGGTTCCCGCCGCTGCGCACCGGCGAAGACCATGACCTGCTGCGCGGGCTTAGCCTCAACGGCTGCGCGATCGCCCGTAGTTCGGATATCGCGGTCACGACCTCATCCCGCCGCAGCGGCCGCGCGCCCGCGGGATTTAGCCAGCTGCGCGCAACCCTGGCTGCCCAGCTCGGGCCAAGCCACTCCCGCACCAGGCCCTGATGCTTTTGTCATCCAGCCCGAGCGCGAGCGATGGCGTGCAGGAAGCGCTCCGGCACTCCGGACTCCCGGACACGAAACCGGGCGGCAGCTCGATAGCGAGGCCCGTCTAGCTGCCGTAGGCCTGCTCCGCTAACGGCTTCGGCTATGGCGTGGAGCCCTCGGTGACCGAAGACTTACTGCTGATGCTCAGGTATTGGCGTTGATCTCATCGGGCACCTCGCTCACCTCCCGGTCGCCGCGCCCTTTGTCGCACGGACGCTTCCAGGACAGCGTCGCTCTGCTCAAGGAGCTCTAGCGCCTGGCGAATCCCGTGACTGGAGCGGGCCGCCCGCGTCGCTCGGTATGAGATTTTACGCGGCTTTTGTGTCGCGGCGATGGATTCTGCTGGACCCGCCGGAACATCGCCGTAGGAGTCGATCAGTACCTCGGCATCGAGGGTAAGCAACCGCAATCCCAGCAGCCTTGCGACAACGAAGGCTTGCAGCACAATGTGGTTCGGCCGGGGATGCTGCCCGCCCGCTTGGTGCAGGTGGGCGGAGCGCAGCCTGATCGCGGGTGGCCTCGCCCCGGGTGATGCTGCAGAGGTCGACCGGGCCATGGCCTACACTCCGGGATGCCGATGTGCCCAGGAGTCGGCGAATGCCTCCAGGCGCGCTCCGCAGTCTTCGAGCCGATCTTGCGTACCGGAAGTCTCGAAAGCCTCACGCGCGCCGAGGGCTGTCGTGCGAAGTTGCTCGTAGCGCTCGCGGCCTGCCTTCGCGCCGAGGACATAGCCGACGGCCACGGCTGCCAGCGGAAGTAGCCTCATGCCTGGCCATCACGATCCCGTACAGCGGATACCGCGGCGCTCGCGACTGTAGCGGCCACCGCGCCCCCGACCACACCAGCGCTCACCTTTCCCGCCTTACGGACGCCGCCCCTGGCCGCCGCCGATGTGACCGCGTCCACAGTCGACTTGCCCGCCTTGCGGACAGCACCACCGGCCGCCGCTGAGGTGACCACGTCGATGATGCGGTCCCACCTGCTCTTCCGCCGGAATAGTTTCATCGCTTGTCTCCTCTTGCCTGTGCAGTCGTGCTGCTTGCCTGTGCAGTCGTGCTGCTTGCAGGCTTCCCGGATGTCCGGACGACGTCGATGAGCTGGTTCTTGGTCATGGACGCTCGGACCCCAGAGCCCTTGTCGCGGCCGATGCGGAGCAGCTCGCCCTTAGTCAGGGCATCTAGGTCAAGCCCCCGCATACTGCCGATCGCCCGAACGAGATCGGGCTTGTTCATAGTCGCGTGCCCGTCGATCTTGAGATCGCCGGCCAGCCGCTGCAACTCGTCCTTGCGGAGAACATCGAGGTACCCTCCCGCGCCCTCATCGGGCCGGCGGGACGAGGCAGCATGAGCCTGAGGTGCTGGCCGGACGTTACCTGCTGCGTGACCGGCTTTCTGCCGCAGCTGATCTGCATCGGCCGTCCGCTGCCTGGACTCGCGGGCGCGGTCGCTGGCCTCGGCCGCCAGCCGATCGGCTTCCACACTGGCCTGACTAGCGGCTTGCTGAGCTGTTTCGGCGGCACGCTCGGCTAGATCTCTGGCCAGGCTCATCGCCCTGTCGGCTTCAGCGACGGCCTCAACCGCGCGCGCTTGGGCGCGCTCTGCCTCTTGCTCCTTCTCGCGCACTCGGCGGCCGGCTTCGGCCTCGACCTCCTCCACAGCCTTGGCCGTGTCGGCGGCTTCTGCCCGCCGTTCCGCCTCGATGAACTCGTCGGCAACTTGGCGGGCCTGCCTGACCCGTTCCTCCTGATCACTTTCTGCCGCCGCGATGCGCTGATTCCCGGCCGTGCGCGCCCGCTTGACCCGAGCCTCAATCTTCCGTTCGGAGTCACGCGTGGCGTGCTCCACGGCCCGATCTGACTGGCGGGCCGTCGCCGCGGCCCGCTCGGCCGCTTGCTTGGCTTCCTGGGCCAGCGATACTGCCCTGGCCTCCTGCTGCCGGGCGTGCTCAGCCGCATCGTCGGCGCGCCGCAGAAGGGAACCAACTGAGTCGTCGCCGTCGCCAACGCCGGGAATCCCTTCGGCCATGGTCCGCATAGCACCCATGGCCCGGCGGCTTGCGCCGGCGGTCCGGCGGCTCATGCTCGACGTCGCGTCATGCGCCGACTGAGCAGCGGCGGACGCAGTCTCTGACACGTTCCGCACTACCGCAGCAGAGCCGGCTGGCGAGTCCCCGCCTGCGGGCTTGAGAGCCCGGGACACCACCCAGGCTGCGTTTCCCGGCATATCGGTCAGCCCGGCCCGTGCGACACGCCAGAGCTGGGCACGCTTTCTGGATCTGGCCATCGAAAAAATCCCCCGCACTGCGCTCAGTTGACTTCGCATCCGGCGCTGTAGTGGCGCAGACCACTCTCGTACCCTCCTGACTCTGCCTCAACCACGGCCGGCGCAGCGGCAGCAAGCGGCCTCACCGATCCGGGAACGCCTGATCGCTGGAAGGCGGAACGCCCCTGCAAGCGCCGTCGCAAATCGCCTAGCGGAACGTGCGCACCAAAGCCGTCGGTGAAGTGCAGGCGTACCGCTGGGGACTGCCCCGGCCGCCCAAGCCGTTCCCCCTGGAGTTCCGCCGTGACGTGGTCGCGGTTGCCAAGGGCCCGGCCTCCTAACCGTTGCTGGGCACCATGGTCACGCCCGGATCGGCACAGGCCGGGCCGCGGACAGGCCGGATGCGCTCGAGCGTCCTTCCGGACTGGATCGCCTAGCGGCGTGGCGATATCGCTCATGAGCTGTCGGCCGTCACCCCGAGGCCGATGACCTGGCCCGCGGCACGCAAGCGGAGTTCCTCCAGCAGATCCGCCTGACGCCGAGCCCTGGCGATGAGCTCATCCAGCCGGCCGGCGTCCAGCCGCTTGTCCGTCTCCGCCAGGACCCGCAGCGTGCGCCAGCCCGCAGCCTTCCCCTCCACGCCCAGCCGGAGCATTTCCAGCTCTTCCAGGCTGCTAAGCGGCGACCGGGCCAGAAAATAGCCGTTGAGCTTCAGCCGGGCCGCCTTCTCGCCAATCCACGCGGCGCAGACCTTGTAGCCGCGGACCGGCACGCCAAGTTCGGCCATGATGTCCCGCAGCGCGGCCCGATCCTGCGCGACCTCAGCCGACAAGCGCCGCAAAACGCCATCATCCGCCGGGCCCGGTTGCGCCGCCGCCACCCTGCGTGCCAGCTCAAGCCCGCCGGTCGCGCCCGCCAGATGATCATTGAGATAAATGCCGAGCAAACCGTGCCCGGATCGCTCGGTCGCTGTCGCGATGCCCGCCCCTGCCATAACCCCTCCGCGCTGGACTCTGGATGAACCCCCCAATGTCTCTCTGCCACCTGAGGCACGGCTTACGCACCAACCGGCGCATCAGCTCACAGACATCCGGCCTGCTGATACCCGTCACGCAGGCATAACGAGCCGCTGGCGTCGCGGGCGAAGAGGAGAAGAGGAGCAGACGCTCGCTGAGCCAGCCGCTGCCTGGCGGCCTCGCGGTTTCCTCTGGTGGCCGCTGCGTAGTCGCGGGCGATGAGCAGGGAAAGGCCGGGAGTGATGGTGGAGGCGGATGATCCACTTCTGGTGCTGTCCGCACTAGCAGCGGCGATCTTCATCTTCGCCAGCAACAAGGTTACGCTCAACCCCGACTTCACCAGGTTCTTCAAAGACCTGCAAGGGGGCAGCACGATCTCATCCACGCCGGTCAGCCGGCGAATCCGACGATGCCGCGGGAAACCTTAAGATGATCTTAACCGGCATGCAGCCGGTGGCCGTGCTGATGGGCTGCAGGCCGCTAGCATCACGACAGTCGTCTCAAGATGAGGTCCGGTGACAGGAACACGGGTCGAGCGTGGTCGTCGTAGACGGCCGGGTCGTGGTCTGTCCCTGGACCGGATTGTCACAGCTACCCTGGAACTGGTGGACGAGCAGGGCATCGGGGCGGCGACCATGCGGGCGGTATCGTCTCGGCTAGAGGTCCGCTCAATGTCGCTGTACAGATATGTGCGCGACCGCGATGAACTCTTCGACGCAGTTGTGGAGCGGATCGTGAACGAGCTCGCCGACGATCCGGAGGTCACGCTGCGGCCGGCGGACGGATGGCGGCCCTATCTGACAGGTATGGCACACGGAGTGCGTCGCTACGCCCGGGCGCATCCGCATGCCTTCCCGCTGGTCGCGACCCGGCCGCCCACGGCTCCGTGGGTGAACCCGCCACTTCGGTCACTGCGCTGGGTCGAGGCGATGCTGACCGGATTGGCTGCGGAAGGTTTCAGCGACGAGCAGGTGCTGTTCACCTACCGGACGTTCAATAGCTTCTTGCTCGGTGCCCTGCTCCTGGAAACCAGCGCCATGACACTCCGTGACCCGAAGCCCGGCGACGGATCCTTCACCGGTGCGGACGCTGATTCGAACGACGGCGGTGACCGCGCCGGCCAGGCTGCCGCCAGCCCAGTTTCTGGCGGCCTGAGCCCAGCCCGCTCCGCCCAGCAGCGAGAGGCGATCGCGGACGCCAGCAACCCGCGCGAGCTGATCGACCCGGCGGACGAGATCGACGCCAGGCGATTCCCGACCGTGTACCGGCTGGCGGCCGGACTCGCCGAGGACCGCTGGGAAGGCGAGTTCGAGACGGGCCTGGAAGACATGCTTGACCGCATTGCGGCGTTCGTGGACGATGCCCCGGATCTCAGGCGACACTGAAGCCCGCGCCGCTCCGGCCTAGCCTGCGCCTGCCTGCGCCGTCTGCCTGACCTTCCCGTCGGCACCGTCTCCGCATGTGTAGCGTCATCGGCGAGAGACTCCCGAGCTCAGGCCCAGGTCGGCCGGGAGAAACATTTCGTAGTGGACGCCATAAGCTTCTAGCGTAAGCTTCTCATGTAAGTTTAATGTGTAAGCCATCCGGCTGCGGGCAGTGGAGGGGGGCAGCCGGGTGGCGCACAGGGAAATGGTCACGGGCCATCGGATTGCCACAGCCGATGGCCCGTGCGGCCCCAGGCCCAGGATGGCGTGCAACCTGGCGCCCTCGAGGTGTCCGGTTCCGCCCGACGGAGGCCAGACCGACTGGGATGGACCGAGATTTGACCAAATCGAGGGGAATAATCCAGATGACAGAAAACCACTTGCCCGCCGCCATGCCCCTGCGGCGCGGCGAATCGCCTCCGCGCGTGGCCGCGGCGGCGCAAGGCATGGCTGAGGCCGTTAAGGACCAGGCGTCCGACCTGAGTCACAGCAGCGTTCAGTCGGCAAAGGACGCTGCCGGTGTTGCCGAGGAGCAGGCTCCGCACGCAGCGGCGGAGGCCGGGCGCCAGGGCAGGGACCGGCTTCGCCAGGCGCAGGAGCTTGGCGAGCACGCGGGCCGGGGAAAGCAGCGACTGGCCGCTGGGCTGCTTTCGCTCAGTGATGACCTCCGCTCGATGGCACAGGGCCGCGGCGGCGGGGCCGCCGCCCTGGCACATGAGGTGGCTTCACGGATCCGTGATGGCGGGCAGTGGCTGAACAGCCGGGAACCGGCGGACGTCGCGGCCGAGGTGCAGTCCCTCGCGCGCCGCAAGCCGACTGTCTTCCTGGTGCTGGCGGCAGGAGCGGGCCTGATGGCCGGACGGCTCACCCGGGGACTGAATGACGCGAGCAACCGCCATTCCACGGCGACATCCGCTCAGGGGCGAGCCCGAGGTCACCATCAGGGTGCCGGGCATCAGACCGGCGAAGCGGCCGGGTAGAGCGAGCCACTCACGTGGCGAAAGGGCGGAGATATGGATTCCACCGCGGATGGTTCCCGGCCGGTTGCCGGCCCGGAGCCCTCGCCCGGAGACCTGGTCAAGCAGCTGTCGGAGCAAGTCTCTGTGCTGGTGCGCGACGAGCTGAAGCTTGCCCAGCTGGAGATGCGGCGCAAAGGCAAGCAGGCGGGGCTGGGCATCGGAATGCTCAGTGGCGGCGGCCTGATCGCCTTGTACGCCGCGGGCTGCCTGCTGGCCTGCGCGGTCATCGCGATCAGCGGAGCGGTGGCTGCGTGGCTCGCGGCCCTGATCGTGGGCGCGGCCCTACTGGCGGCGGCCGCAGCAATGGCCCTGCTGGGTAAAGGCCGCCTCCAAAGGCTGTTCCGCCTGTCCCGACGGCGGCCGTGAATAGCGTCAAGACCGACGTTGAAGTCGTCAAAGAAGGGATGCGTCGATGAGCACCAGCCCGACGGCAGGAAAGTCGACGGGACGGCACGCCGCCGATGCGGCCGCGTCCCCCGGCAGCGACCTGCTAGCAGAGCAAAGCAGCGACCTGCTGGCAGAGCAAACTGTGGAGGAAGCCGCGTCGCAGACCGATGCCGCCGACGCCGAAACCGGGCCGTCCGATGACGTTGCGGAGCTGCGCCAGGAGATCGAGCAGGCTCGCGAGCAGCTCGGCGACACGGTCGAGCAGCTTGCCGCGAAGGCGGACGTCCAGGCACGAGCGAAAGCCAAGGCCGCTGAGCTTGCCAGCGATGTCAAGAACAAGATTGCCCTGGCCCGGGCGCAGACTGCCGCCCGCGCGTGGAGCGCGCGCGACCAGCTAGCCACTAAGACTGGTGAGACAGGCGCCGCGGCGATTTCAGTGGCCGGCTCGGCCAGCCAGCACGTAGTCAAGGTGGCTGGCGCCTGCGCTCCCGTGTGGCGAATCGCACCCGAACCGGTCCGCCTCGCGGTGACGAAGGTAGCCAGCAGCGCCAGGCATCGGCGGACCCCGATCGCGGCCGCGGCCGGCGTGCTCCTGCTCGGGTGCCTGATGCGCAGATGGCGGCGGCGGTGACCAGGCTGCTGTACAAGCCGGCCGGCATGATCGTGAGCGTGCTGGGCGGCGTGCTTGCCGGGGCGATCTTCAAGCGGACCTGGAAGATCATCGCGCGGGAAGACGACGCGCCCAAAGCCACCGATGCGCGGCGCGGCTGGCGGGAGGTCCTGCTGGCTGCCGCCCTGGAAGGCGCGACCTTCGCGGTGGTCAGGGCCGCGCTCGACCGTGGCGCCGCCGAAGGTACCCGCAAGCTCACCGGTGTCTGGCCTGGCGATGACGGTCCACTTGAGGGGAAGAGGGTGTGAGCATGTCACACACCGACAACACCCACGGCGCGAGCGCTGTCACCGGCAAAGCAGGGCAGACGATACCGCCCGAAAACCAGGTGGCTGGCGGCCCGGCCTCGCCGCTGGAACTGGGCACGACTGGGTGGCGCAACACGCTGCAGCGGGCCGGGAAGAAAATCGTGCGAGATCGCTGCAGTATGACCGCGGGCAGCCTGGCCTATCACTGGTTCCTGGCGTTGTTCCCGGCGCTGATAGCCCTGCTCGGGCTGGCCAGCCTCATCCGCATCGGCTCTGGCACCGTGCACCGGCTCGTTAGCGGGCTGGACAAAGCGCTGCCGCCGGGCGCGTCCGGAGTGTTCACCCAGGCGGTGCATGCCGCCACCGCCCGGTCGGCCGGGGCCTCGCTGACCGCGCTGATCCTCGGCATCGTGGTCGCACTGTGGAGCGCTTCCGGCGGCATGGCTGCGCTCGAGATAGGGTTGGACACCGCTTACGAAGTGCCCGTGGACCGCAAGTTCGCGCCCAGGCGGCTGCGGGCATTCCCGCTCATGTTGGCGACGGTCGTGCTCGGCGGCATCGCCGCGGCCCTGATTGTCTTCGGCCCTTCGATCGGCTCGGCCATTGACGGTCACCTGCCGGTCACCGGGACGGCGTTCGTCATCGCATGGACGGCGGTGCGCTGGCTGGTCACGATCGCGGCCATCTCGCTGCTGTTCTCGTTCTACTACTTCTACGGCCCGAACCGGGAGTCACCGCGCTGGCAGTGGGTCAGCACAGGCGGCCTGGCCGGCACCGCGATCTTCCTGATCGCTTCGCTCGGCTTCTCCTTCTACGTGACCAAGTTCGGCTCCTACGGCAAGACCTACGGCGCATTCGCCGGAGTGGTCATCCTCATCTTCTGGCTGTATCTCACCGGCCTGGCCGTTCTGCTGGGGGCCGAGATCAACGCCGAGACCGAGCGCGAGGCTGCCGTCCAGGCCGGCCATCCCCAAGCCCGAACCAGCGCCGAGCAGATCCAGAACCCCACATGACCCCCCGGAAAAACGACGAGTTAGCAGCATGCCTGCGCCAAGACAGGCACAAGATCCACGATCGATCCCCGCGCGGCCTGGCAAGCAGCTCGCGACGGCCATCGGAAAGGAGCAGCGGTCATCACAAGAGTGATCGGATCCGCTGGCCGTCGCGCCGCCAGTTCGCTGCCGAACGCCGAATCTGGTTCGCGTGTTCATTTGGAGATTCAGGATCGGCGAGGTTGCCAGATTGCCTGTTAAGCACAGCATTGACCTGGGCTGAGGTCTGGCCGAAAGACTAGCGCGTCAACGGCGGTTCGAGCCGCCGTCGAGCTGATGGTCGGGACTGCGGCCCGATAGCTGCGCGCCGAGGACTTAGTCGCCTGTACTAGCCGGTGCTGGCTGACGGATTGGGTGCCTGCGCGGGTTTGCTGGCGGGGATTGCTGGTTGCAGACTTGTGTGGTGGATCGGCTCAGGAGCGATCGGTGAGCCAGGGGTCGCGGGATGAGCCAGTCATCCGGACTCCTGACCGGCGTCTGCGGGTGTTCGTGAGTTCCACGCTGGGCGAGCTAGCCGACGAGCGGCGGGCCGTCTCGCGCGCGATCGGGGCGCTGCGCCTGACCCCGGTGATGTTTGAGCTCGGGCCCGGCCGTACCCGCCGCGGGAGGTGTACCAGCAGTACCTGACGCAAAGCGACGTGTTCATCGGGCTGTACTGGCAGCGGTACGGCAGCCCGCCCCGGGCATGCAGGTCTGCGGCCTGGAGGAGGAGTTCGACCTGTCCGGTGCGCTGCCCCGGCTGCTATACGTCAAGGCGCCGGCGCCGACCGCGACCCTCGCCTGGGCGATCTGCTGGCCCGGATCCAGGATGACGCCTCACACGGGCGGCCTCCGCCCCTCGCGCTCGGGCTGCGAGCCCGGCGAACAGCTGGGGGCCCTGTCGCCGGGCGGACGGCGGGGTCGGCGGGGGCGGGCGGGCGGACAACTCAGCAGGCAAGAGCGCAATCGCGCATTTCGCGAGACGATCCGGATGCGGGCGGTCAACGCGGTGCGCCCGCCGCGCGCCTGCGGCGAGGCGGCAGTCTCGCTCACCGAGTCACTGGATCACTGGGTCACCGGGCCCGATCCGGGTAATCACTCATCACCGTCTCGCCGATGATCCCGAGGACCAATGAGTGTGTTGCGCCGTCGCCAGGCCCGCCGCGGCGGACCGCTCGTCGAGCGCATCGCGGGCTGGAGCGCCCGCCACGCCAAGACCGCCGTCATCGGCTGGTTCGTCCTAGTCCGGTTCGCCTTCCTGGCCGGTCAGCTGCTCGGCACACAGAGACTGCGCAATACGACCCGGGCCAGACCGGGATCGCCGAGCAGGCCCTGCACCGGCTGAACATCACCACGGCGCCCAGCGAGAGTCTGCTGATCCAGGCCAGCGGACGCGCCGCGGCGAGCCGCACGTACGCCACTGATCCGCAAATCCGCTAGGCCGTGCGCACGGTCGCGGCAGCGCTGCGCAAGCTGCCGGCCTCGGCGACCGATATCCGCGCTGCGGGGTCGCTGCCGCCCGGCCCGCATCCCCGCCGCGCTAGCGGCGCGGTGCCTGATGATGGCCAGGGGATCGTGTCTCATGCGGGCGCACTGCTCGACCTGGCCCACGCCGCCAGAGTGCATCGCTGCTTGTCCGCCGCCCGTGCTGAAGTTGCGCATTGCTCGCGATCGTAGCGAGCGGACCGGCCTGGTTCCCTGGGCAGCTGGGTGCTACGACTGGAACTGGGCCAGCCCGGTCTCATAGGCCATTACGACCAGTTGCGCTCGATCACGGGCGGCAAGCTTCATGAGCAGGCGACTTACATGGGTCTTGGTGGTCGCCGTGCTGATGTGCAGACGCTCGGCGATCTCGGTGTTCGACAAGCCCCTGGCAATCTCGCGGAGAACTTCGCGCTCTCGGTCTGTGATGGCGTCGAGCGCGTTGGGAGTGACCAAGGCGGGCTCGGTCCGAGCTGCGAAGGCCTCGATCAGCCGCTTGGTCACCGTCGGCGCGAGCAGAGCCTCACCGGCAGCCACCACCCGGATGGCTTCGAGGAGCTTTTCTGGAGAGCTGTCCTTGAGCATGAACCCGCTGGCTCCCGCCCGGAGCGCGGCGTAGACGTACTCGTCGACGTCGAAGGTGGTGAGGATGAGCACGTTGGTCCCGGCGGTCTGATCATCGGCTTTGATCCGGCGAGTTGCCGCGATGCCGTCCAGTCCGGGCATTCGGACGTCCATGAGCACAACATCGGGATGATGCAGCTGGGCCAGGGCGACTGCCTCGGCTCCGTCGCCCGCTTCGCCTAGGACGTCCATGTCAGCGGCCAGCTCTACCATCACCCGGAACCCGCCACGGACCAGGGCCTGGTCATCGGCAATAACCACGCCGATACTCACGGCCCAGCCTCGTCGGTCGGGAGACTCGCGAGGACCCTGTACCCGGAGGCGGTCGACCCGGCCACGAGCTGCCCGCCGTACAGCACGACCCGCTCGCGCATGCCCACCAGCCCATGGCCGGCGCCATCATTGGCCGGCGCTGGTGAGCGTGCCCGGTCGCGGGTGAAACCGTCATCGGTGACCTCAATCACGACCTCGGCCGGCCGGTAGCGCAACGTCACCTCGGCGAGCGCCGGGCCGGCGTGCCGGACCACGTTGGTCAGGGCCTCCTGAATGATTCGGTAGGCAGAGAGATCGACCCCCGGCGAGAGCCGTCGCGGATCACCCTCCACGCGGACGGCGACCGCGACCCCGGCCTGGGTGACCTGGGTGACCAGCTCTGGCAGGTCGAGGAGACCCGGTGAGGGCTGCAGGTCTGCCCCGGATTCCTCGGGCTCGGAGCGAAGCACGCCCACCAGAAGCCGCAGCTCCTGAAGGGCCTGGCGGCTGGTCCCCTCGATGATCTGCAACGCTTCCCCGGCCTCGGCTGGCCGGGACTCAAGGGCCATCCGGGCCACCCCGGAGCGCACGGCGATGATGCTCATGGCGTGGGCGACGACGTCGTGGAGTTCCCGAGCGATCCGCATTCGCTCCTCGGCGCCGGCCCGGAGGGCACGCTCCTGGCTCCTGCGCTCGCGCTCGGCCGCGCGCTCGGCCACTTCCATGACATAGATCCGCCGGGCTCGGGTGTTCTCGCCGGCCAGCCAGCCGATCAGAGCCACCGCTAGACCAGAGAGCGCCGCGCCTGGGGCCGGACCACGTGCGGCAGCCACCGCGCCGAGCTCTATCACGCCTACTAATCCGGCGACGGTAGCGAGTGACTTCCAGCCGATCGAGGCCGCGGCCACGCTGTACACCGCCATGGCCACAGCAAGCAGGGCCGGCGTTGACGCCCCGAGGGCAACCAGGAACGCAACCGAAACGGCGACAGCGCAGAGGACCGGGATCGGGAAGCGCCGCCGGAATGGCAGCGAACCGCAGGCCGCACCTGCCGCCGCGTACTGGAGCACGACCCAGCTATCCCCGGCGGGCACGCGGTGTGGGCTGAACGCGACAGCCTTGACTGACGCGAAAGCCAGCAGCGTTGCCACGCCCACATCGAGGATGACCCATTGGCGGGGCGAGAGCCGCTCAGCGAGAGGCTGCCGTAGTTTCTCCATCCCCTGCGACGCTAAGCCCCCGAGCGCCCGGAGCGCATCAGACCCTGGACGGACGGGCGTCGTAAATCCCTGGGTGTACGGCGCCCTGTCCGATGGGTCCGCATACCGCACCGGTCCTACCTGGTGAATGGCCCATGGAGCCGACGACGGGTGTCGCCGGGTCCCGCAGGCTTGATCACAGACATCCACCAGGAAAGCGGGAGACACCGATATGACCAGAACCCTAGCGCTCATCAGACTCTGTCCCGTGCTCTCAATCGCCGTGCTGGCCGGCCCCCTGTTGATGGCCGGATGCGCCTCGGCGAGTCAGACCTCGGTGGCGAAAACTCAGGCCGCCGGGAGTGCTATCTCGGGCGGCCGTGGGACATCGAAGGCGGGTGGCGTGGTGGAGATCACCGCCTACAGTGACAACGATGGGCCAAACTCCACCGCCTGGCTCACCGGGGTCATCGGCGACTATGGCAAGGCCGTTCGTACCTATGCAAACGGAACGGTCGTTCAGCAGTACAACCGGCTCGACGTAGAAGTCAGCCATGGTTCGTTTCAGTTGGAGATCGCTGGCCTCGGACGGAGCCTGGTCAGCGCAGCCAGCCAGCTCCCGACCGACCTCAGTACGTGCTCTGGCAGTTATATCGTTCGTGCGACGACTCCGGTCGTGGCGGGCTCTGGCACCGGCGCCTACAAGGGGATCAGCGGCAGCTTCAAGCTGGTCGTCACGGTCAACGAGGTCGATACATGGCCCAAGTGCCCGAGGTCGGGCCAAACACTCCTCACTCAATCGGTGTTTGTCACCGGCTCTGGAACCGTGTCATTCGGCTAGTTATCCAGCATGCGCGCCTGAGTCGGTGGGCAACCGTGGGTCCGTCAAAGCGGGTCAGGCTCAGGGTGAGCCTCCCCCGTGTGGCGGACACCCGACCTGCCAGGCTGTGCCTGGCGGAGGGGGTCCCGATGGGACAGCAACGCCCGGCAATTCTCGCCAGAGTTCAAGGCTGACGCGGTCGCGCTGGTGCGGTCGACGGGCCGGCCGATCGCCGCGATCGCCCGTGAGGGCTTCAAGCGGGAAGTGATCGACGGCGAACGATTCGCCACCCGGTCCGACGCACGGAACCAGATAGTCACCTGGCTCAACTGGTACAACCAGACCAGGCTCCACAGCTCGATCGGCTACTGCCCGCCGGTCGAATACGAACAGCACCTTGCACAGCAGTCACTCGTAGCGTGAACCGTGTCCGCCACGCGAGGGGAACCTCAGTTTGCGCCGCTGCCACTCCACTGTGAAGTCTGGCCCGCGCGGCCCCGAACTGCGAGGGCAGATTGCAGATTGAAGACCTGGGCGGGTTTGAGCCGCTGACCGCAGGGCATTGTCGGGCACGCTCGCGCAGCGGCGCTGGGTAGGGGGAGGCCGTGGTGATAAGAGAAGAATTGTCGAGGCTTTTCACGCGGAGCGAACGGCACCGTCGGCTGTTCGCGCGGTTGCTGCTCGCATTCGGGCTCTCCCTGATGGTATTCGTGGTCGGAACTGTGCTCATATGGGCTACCGAGAGCGGGCGGCAGGGCGGCGACATCCATGGGATCGGCGACTCGGCCTTTTTCTGCGCCGTGCAATTGCTTACCATTTCCTCGAGCATCAAGAACCCGCTGACACCCGTGGGCAAGATTGTCGACGTTGCCCTCGAGGTGTGGGGCATTTTCGTCGTCACCGCAGTCGCCGGTAGCTTCGCTACTTTCTTTAGTTCGGGCGACGCAAGCTAGCTCATTTCTGCATCGAGGCTTTGCTCCCCGTAGCGGCGACCGGGTGGGCAGCGGTCCGCGGCACCTGCCCGCCGCGTGCTCTGGCGAATGACACGGCGCATGCGCTCCTGCCTCTGGCAGGGCTAACGGCTAGGGCTGTCACGATGAGCACGAGAGATATCAAGAGCCACAGCAGTCGGCTCGCTGCGCTCGGATGGCGTGGATCTGTTGCGGTGGTGCCAGTTTCTGGACGCGGTACGGCCTCCGGCTGGGACCGGCTACGCGGCCCGAGGCACAGCTCGCCCCTGCGGGCCCGCGGATCCAGCTCCGTCCTCCTACGGTGCCGCCGAACTCGAGCGCGGCATCGACCTCCTCCTCACCGGGCTTACCGCCGCGCTCGACGAACCGGGAGCAGGCAGGCAGGCCGAAGCCGGAACGCAACCGCCGCCCGCCGAGCCGGCTGTGACGCATTCCGAAACGAGTTACCACGCCAGGACCTCGCTGAGAACGGCGACCCGGCCGCCGGGCCATCCTCTCACCGGCCCGTTACCGCGACGGACACCTCGCGTACCGTGATGAAGCGCCGCTACCGCGACGCCAGCTGAAGCTAACCGTGCTTTTGGCAGGCCCGCGGTGTTAAGGTCCCCATCGGGCCTAGCCCGGCAGCGGCGACGGCCGGGCCAGGTCTTGCCGGAGTCGGTCGCGCAACAGTCTGACCGTTAGCGCAACCTGTCCCGCGGGACCTTCTTCCGGCCTGCAGAGCGGAGGGCTCCTGCAGAGGGTCCGAAGTGGCCGGGCACGAGCTGAACCAGCGATCGGCCAGCGGCAACGTGCGGGCCAGGCAGTACAACGGCAGGTCCGCCTCGGTCCGGTAGCCCTTCGCCGCCGTCTCGTCTCCATGCGACGGCGCCGTCTGGCCGACGTGACGAGGCCGCTCATCTTTCCCGTCGGCAAACTGAGTACGCGCAGCCTCCTGGCGTTCGACGCCTTCCCCGCACGGCCGTGCCGCGCTTGTCTAGCCTGCCTTCCGATGCTTCGGTCCGTCGGCTGTCGCGCCGGGCGCGCCGCGATCCAGGTCGCTGTGATCGACCTCGACGATGCCGGCGCGTGCCGCCGCGTCAGCCGCCGCTCTCCGGTGCCTGCGCCGTGCCCGAACGACGACGATGATCGCGACCGCCAGGAGCACGACGGCCAAGCCGCCGACGACATATCCCGCTTCCTGCACCAGACCTGTCACGCGATGCCAGTTCGCGCCAGCCGCCCAGCCTGCCCACCCCAGGCCCGCGATCCACGGTACGCAGCCAGCCACCGTGTACAGACCAAAGCGCACCGGCGACATCCTGGCAAATCCGGCTGGCAGCGAGATGAACGTCCTGATCACGGGCAGGAGCCGACCGATGAAGACGGAGCGCGCGCCGTTTCTGTCGAACCAGCGCTGCGCCCTCGCCATTCCATCGTCGCTCCCGGCGACGAACCTGGTCAGGCGGCGCCAGGCGGTCTGACCGCCGTACCGGCCGACAGCCCAGGCAACGTAGCTGCCGACAACGTTGCCAGCCACGCCGACGGCGATGACCAGCGCAAGGCTCAGGTGGACGCCGGGAACCGCACCCGCCGCCAGCGCCCCGCCCAGCGGCATCGTCAGTTCCGAGGGAACGGGGATGCAGGCGGACTCCGCCACCATCAGGATGAAAATCGCGAAGTAGCCGTAAGCACCGATGAAATGCTGCACCTGAGCACCTCCGCTTGCCTCGCGACTTGCCAGCCGGCCGAAATGGCCGGGCCGCTAACTGCCCACAGGCCGAAGCCGCAGGGCGCCAGCTAATGGCTGTCTCCTGCAGCCGCCGCTGGGACAGAATCACACCTTGCGCCAGCGGGCCTCGCATAGGCCGTACACGCCAAAGATGATCAGGCCGAGCGCCGCGAGGATCAGCAGGAACTTGCCGAATGGCTGGTCGCGCAGCGTCAGCAGCGCCTTGTCGATGCCGCCAGCTTTCGCCGGCTTGAAGGTGACCGCAGCGTCGATGACCAGGACGCCCGCGAGCGCGAACACCAGGCCGCGAGCGACGGTCCCGATCACGCCCAGCAGTTCGACGATGCGACGGGTCCGCGGCCTGGTCTGCGCCATCTGCAGCTTCGTCAGGAACTCTCGGCGGAGACCCTGCATCACCAGAACTGCGCCCACGATCACGACGATCAGCCCGACGATGCCGACGAGCCACCTCCCGCCCGCGCCGTCATGCATAACCCTGGCTGACAGATCCTGCTGCTGGCGACTCTGATTGCCCTGGCGTGCCGGAAATTACCTTGAACGTCAGGTAGGAGAAGCCCGCGTAGACCAACGCCCTGGCCAGCGACGTCAGCCGCGGACCAGCGCCGCGACCTTCACCGGTTACGCCGAACGCTGCTTCGCTGAGACGCCAGAGGGAGTATCCGGCGAACCCGATGCCGAGCAGCCAGAGCGAGACCGCGCCGTAGGGCTTCCCGGCGAGCAACTGCAGGGCGCCTTGCTGGTCAGCCTGCCGCGAGCTCTGACCCAGCGCGACCAGGATGGCGACCCAGCCGATCAGGACGTAGATGACGCCCCGCGCTGCCAGGCCGGCTCTGGCCAGGACCTGCATGCCCCGGCTGTCAGAGGCACGCCGGGCCCGGGCTGAAACCTGTCCTGCCGATGTCGAGTGCATGCCCGCATTTGCCCGCCGGACACCCGCGCAAACGTCACTATCGGCACCGGCAGCGGTGAGTGCTGACTGCCGCCCGCCTGCAGTGCGGCCTCCGCCGGCGAGGAACTTAGGCGCCGGCGCCGATCTCCCAGGATCTGCCGGGTGCGGGACCGGCTAAGGTGTCGCCGCGACCACGTCGCGGCGAAACATCACCGCGCCGCTGCTGTCGCGCGGTGCCTAGCCCGCTGCCGCCGATTGTCGTCGACATCGCCGAGTCCGCCCAGCTGAACGGCATGCCCGTACCGCCCACCAGCTTGATGCCGCGGGCAGGCCGACGGCGCTGCAGGCCACGCCAGACAGGGTGCCGAGGACGATGTACACGGTGAGCCTGGCGGTGATGATATGGCACCGTGCGGGGTACCGGAGCACTCGTGCACCACAACTTAGGATCGACGATCAGCACGGCAGTGGCGGCTCGTCAGATGCTCGCCGAGGCCAAGGTGATGCGGCGGTGCGGACCCTGCGGGCGTTCCTGGATGACCGGGACTCACCTGGACGGTCGAGCGACCCTGGTGCCAGCCGCAGCGAGGGACTTTGACTGTTCAGCAAGGGTCTCCGCCGCGTTGAACCGGCGTGCCATCGAGAGTCAATCCGCGAGACTGAGTGCCAACTCCTCACGCCCAGAACGACGGTCAACTGACGGTCACATGATCTTGAAGGTGACGCCAGTCTGGATCAGAAGTTCCGCCTGACCTGCTACTTTGTGGATCGAGCCCCCTTACGGAATCGAACCGTAGACCCTCTCCTTACCATGGACGGTATGCGGGTCGCTGACCAGGCCTTACAAGTCCATTACCAGGGCATCTACCTGCGGCACCGTGCAAGGCTGTTCACTCGTGTACACCACTTTTTAGTTCCGCTCTCCCCCAAAACTCCCCCCAACCGGTCGCTACCGCTGCCTCATGGCAACGCAGGGCCGGCGCAGCAACACTGGCGGCGCTAGAACGGACCTCGTATCGCAAGGTCATGCTGGCTCGTTTTCGGGCGATAATTGCTGCCCATGCAGACTGAGGAGGGCGCGAGCGCCGCGCAGACGCCCGAGCAACGCCAGCGGCGCAACATGGACCGGTACCTTGACCGGCCATCGCTCATCGGGATGCTCTTCATACTGGCCGTCTGCTGCTGCATCCTGGCGCTCCTAGTCGACAAGGTTGCAACGTCAAGAGCATCGGCCGGCAGTGCGTGGGGTGTCGGCCTGGCGATCGGCGCGGGCCTCGCGGCGGCGGATGGCTGCGCGATCGGCATGTGGTGGCGGGCTAGCGCCACGAGACGCCGACGGCGGAGCATGCAGGCTCGGCTGGGACTCCCTGGCCTGCCTCGGGCGAAGGAGCCAGCGTGGCGTTTCATGGTGCCGTTTTTCGCTCTGCTAGTGGGTCCGGCCACAGCCGCTTTTGGAGCGGCCAGCTACCTGCTTGGTCATGGAAGCTTCCCAGGTGTCCGGCATCCACGCACGCTATTCGCAGATCAGCTCGCTGACCTTCGCCGCTGCGGTTTTCGCCTGCTTCGTGGGATTGATTGCCTGGTTCACTGCATGGCCCTACTACGGCCTGGGCCTGCGCGGCTGGTGGCGAGCCCGGCGCGGAAGCGGCGGCGATGGTTAGTCGTGCATCGGCTGCTCATGGCCGATCCTGGCCACTGTCACCTCCTCGCCCTCCGGCCGGTGGTGGCCAGCCGACCATGCGCTTGCGCTCGACCAGGCATCGGCGAACCAGGCTCGCGAGCGTCGATGGAAGCCCTGCGGCTCGCGCTGCCGGCCGATCGGGCTCCGGTTCTGGAAGTCGGGCACAGTTGCCCAGCCTCCGCGCTTGCGCCGCGCGTCCAGGACGATGCGCTGGTTCCGGCTGAGCTTGGCCGTCTTCACATCGTCATCCCTTCTATGCGGCCAGGCCGCGACTCCAGCCGACCGGGCAGGTCGCCCCTCCACTGCTCCGCGTACTCGAAGCAGTTGGCTCAGCTCTTGTGCCTGTGGCCCGCCACCGGCTCCGACCGCCTGGCGTCCAGTGACGACGCCAGACAGTCGGCCGAGGCAAGCTGACTTCCGTACGCGCCCAGACCCTGCGTCTTCACTCCGAAACCGTGGATCGGCAGCTCGGCCGCGAACAGGCCGGCGATCGCGCCGGTGCGGATCGTGCTCTGGCGGCGGCACAACGAGCGGAACCCGACGGCCTTTGGCTCGGCCAGCCAGACCCCGGCCTCGGCGTCCAGCTCCGCGCACCGGACTTAGTCGCCGAGCGGCCGTCCCTGTTGCACTGGGATGAACGGGGACGGCCGGGCACTGGGGGTCGGCCACAGCTCGCCCAGCTCCAGGAAGTTGGCCACGGTGCGGCGGCTGTCGACCGGCTCGATGGAGCCACTGGCCGCAGCCCGGATCGTGGCGGAGGTCGCCGCTGGATCCCGCGTCGCCAGCCGTCGCAGCTCGCGCAGCCACGACCGACCGCGACCCGATCCCCGTCCTGATCCCGCGAAGACATCACCGACCACGATGCGGTCGCTGCATGGACCTGCGCGCTACTCGGCTTCGCCGACGCGACGTGCATGGACATAGAGCCCGGCGACCTGACGAGCGGCACAAACCGATCAGAGCACGCCGGCGTCAGACCACCGCGCCGCGCCGTCCCACCCAATCCCACGACTGGCCCCCTGCCCGGCAAGCGGAAATGGCCGCAGCACCTTGAGCCAGCTGGGCACTGGGTCCGCTACAGCGGCTCGTTCGTGGCAGGTCACCGACGGCGCCTCAGTGATGGCACGTGCCCATGCTGCTGTGCGATGACGGCGGTAACGTCCCGTCGCTGGGTAGACATGAATGGTCTCCTTGCCAAGCCACTTGACGATACGCAGCATGGCCCAGATCAGCGGGCTGGGCTGTCTGCCACCAGCCCGGCCGTCTGTGTGTGGAGACGGCCTGCCGGGGGTAGGTCGGCGTATCGGCGATCTGCCAATGCGAAGCCTGGAGGTGTGCTCGTGGCCGCCCAGACCGCGACTAAGACGGATATTGATCTCAACGGAGCGGGTGAGCTGGCCCAGCAGCTCCGGGTTGACTCGGTCCGGTCCAGTACCTCGGCCGGTTCTGGTCACCCGACGTCGAGTATGTCGGCCGCTGACCTGCTCGCCGTCCTCGTCGGCCGGCATTTCCGCTACGACTGGGACGCACCGGATAACCCGGCCAATGATCACCTGATCTTCTCCAAGGGGCATGCCTCGCCGCTGCTTTACTCAGTTTTCAAGGCGGTCGGCGTGGTCTCCGATGAGGAGCTGATGACCGGGTACCGCCGGCTCGGGTCGCGGCTGGAGGGTCATCCGACCCCGGTGCTGCCCTGGGTTGACGTCGCCACCGGCTCGCTCGGCCAGGGCCTGCCCGACGCCGTCGGGGTCGCACTGGCCGGGAAGTACCTAGACGAGGAACCGTTCCGGGTCTGGGTCCTCTGCGGTGACAGCGAGCTGGCCGAAGGGTCGATCTGGGAGGCGTTTGACAAGGCCTCGCACTACAAGCTGTCCAACCTCATCGTCATGATCGACGTCAACCGGCTCGGCCAGCGGGGTCCGACCGACCTGTCCTGGGACCTGGCGACCTACGAGCGCCGGGCCTCAGCGTTCGGCGCCCGCGTCCTGACCATCGACGGCCATGAGGTGGCCGAGATCGACCGGGCGATGACGAAGGCGGGCGATCTCAGCGGCGACCAGCCGACGGTGATCCTGGCCCGGACGATCAAGGGCCGGGGCTTCTCGGAAGTCGAGGACCGCGAGGGCTGGCACGGCAAGCCGCTGCCGGCCGAGATGGCCGAGCGCGCCATCATAGAACTGGGCGGGGAACGGGGTTTGCTGGTGCGCGGACCCAAGCCGGGCAAGGCCGCTGCTGCCCGGGAGCACAAGGCCAGCGCGAAGATCGAGCTGCCGGAGTACTCCGTTGGAGACAAGGTGGCGACCCGCAAGGCCTACGGCGAGGCGCTGACTGCGCTGGGCGCTCGCCCTGATGTGGTAGCGATGGACGGCGAGGTGAGCAACTCGACCTACGCCGACGAGTTCGCCGCCAAGTATCCCGAGCGCTACTTCGAGATGTACATCGCCGAGCAGCAACTGGTGGCGGCGGCGGCGGGCTTCAGCGTTCGGGGCTACCGGCCGTTCGCCTCGACGTTCGCGGCGTTCCTGACCCGCGCCTACGACTTCATCCGGATGGCCGCCATCTCCCAGGCCAGTATCTGCCTGGTCGGGTCACATGCCGGGGTCGAGATCGGCGCTGACGGCCCGTCTCAGATGGCGCTGGAGGACTTGGCCATGATGCGCGCGGTGCAGGGCTCGACGGTTCTGTACCCGAGCGATGCCACCAGCACGGCGGCGCTCGTGCACGCGATGGCAGACCGGGACGGCGTCGTGTATCTGCGGGCGACGCGCGGCGCCTATCCGGTGCTGTACCCGGCGGGGGAGAAATTCCCGGTCGGCGGGGCCAAGGTGCTGCGTTCCAGCGACGACGATCAGGTCACCCTGATCGGGGCGGGCGTGACCCTCCATGCCTGCCTCGCCGCCGCCGGCCAGCTCAAACAGGACGGGATCAGCGCGCGCGTCATCGACGTCTACTCAGTCAAGCCGATCGACGCGAAGGCGCTGGCTGACGCGGCCGCGGCCACCGGCGGCAGGCTGGTGATCGCCGAAGACCATCACCCCGAGGGCGGCCTCGGGTCCGCCGTGGTTGATGCGCTGACCGGAGCCGGGCGCGCCGAGCTGAGCGTCACGCACCTGGCCGTCTCGCAGCTGCCCGGCTCAGGAACCAGCGAGGAACTGCTCGACGCAGCCGGGATCAGCGCCGATCACATCGCGGCCGCAGCCCGCAGCCTGGCCAGTTAGCTGTCACATCCTGGAGCACGGCGCCCTGGCTGGTCCAGGGCTATGAAAGAAGCTCACAGTACACCGCGGCGATGGTGTCAGCACGCGTTCCGGGCCACCACAGCCCATGACATCGCGAGCAGCACGTGGGCGGCGCAGACGCCGTTGTCGCCAGGAGCGGCGTTCAGCTGCAAGGGCGCGTTGCGCAGCCCGGAGCCAGCATGCCGGCATTGCCACAAACGGGAAGTGAACACCGAGGAGGCTCATGTTATCGGACTTCACCGTCCGCTCGGCGCCACCTTCCCCGCGCCGCGGTGGCCCGTCGACCCTCGAGCTGATGTAGGCATAGCTGGCGCGCACCCCCACCGCGGCTGTGCCCGTTCGGCGGCACCTCCCCATTGCTCCAGGCAGGCGATGTCGTACACCGCGCAGGCGGCCATCCCGCCGCACTGGCACGGCCTGGGCGGCGGACAGTCAGCCACACGGTCCGTCATCGTCCCGGCTCCGCCGAAGCGCGCCGGCCGGGTCATGGCCATCCTGGTGGAACGACGCGCCACCCTGGTGACGCATCCTTCAGAACATGAAGCCTGCCGAGATCACCCGCCTAGGCACATGCAAGCTCCCCGACATGTCGAGGCCGTAAGGCGGATGACCGCGTTTGGCAGAGCCACCCGGCCTCGCACATTCGTGCCGCCGCGGTGGCTGAAGCGGTAGCTCCAACGCAGAAGTGGCTGAAACTCCGCCGAGCCCGCCGAAATGCCTCCTGTCCGCGATGCCAAGATTCCCCGGTGGTCCACGCCGAGATCCCGTTCCAGATCGGCGATGTTCTGCTCGTACAGCGGGATCGCCTCGGCCAGCCGCCCCACCGCCAGGTAGGCGTATGCGAGGTTGTTCCGCGACGCCAGGGTGTCCGGGTGGTACACGCCGATTACCCGCTCCCGGTCGGCGAGGTCCTGCTCGTGCAACGGGATCGCCTCGGCCAGCCGGCCCGCCGCCTGTGGTGCGGTGCCACGCAGAGTGGCTCTGCGTATCGCTGGTGTGAGCTGTTGATCTTCGTCCGGCCAGCTGCCGGAGATTGTCGCGCATTCTGCCGTCGGGCATCTCCTCGAGGTCAACGGTCAGCACGTTGCCGTGTTCGTCTACCGTGATCCATCCGGCTTCGTAGAGTGCATCGCAGCCGAAGCCGCATGCCAGCATCGCGACGTTACGCAGATCGCGGCGTTCGGCATCACTGCACAGTGATCGTTTCTTGATATGCGCAGCGATCAGGAACCGCAAGGGATAGTCGTGGCCGCATAGCGCGCAGGATGCCTGGTCGCGGTTGCCGGCTAGCAGGTGCGCATCTGTTCGCCCGTGTGCTCACGCCGCCACTGTGCCGGCGTCGGCGCCGACGGTGACGTCGGGCAGGTCATGCGCGGCCATGAACGATTCGATAACCGGCAGCATCGTCGTGGTCTCGGCCTTGTTCCCCTAATGGGCACATGGCAGAGCACCGCTACTTGTTCCCCAGGTCGCAGAGCCTCTGTTTGAGAGTGCGGGCCTGCCGGCCAGATTCATGCCCGAACCCCTACCGGCATCCGATGGCTGCTTTGAGACCGGCAGGATCTGGCGCTGAGAACGCCGGGGCCGGGACCCGCGCAGTACACCCAGGAACCGGTGATCCTCTGGCCAGACAGCGGTGCCCGGCCACGCCGCACGACCGCGTCCAGCAGGCAGCCCATCCGCGACGCCGTGATCGGCAGCGGCTCCACCTCGGCGTCGTCACTGGTACACCCTCTTCTTGGCGGGCACTGACAAGATGCTCGTTGTTCGGATCCGGTGAGAGCTGGGGTGACGGCCCTGCGTCGTTGCTCGTTGAGGGCCAGCATGACACTGCCGCCCCCAGCTCTTGCGGGGCTGCAGACCGGCAACAGATGGACGCGCCGCAGAGCGCCAGTCAGTGACGGCCCGGCAGCCAGTCTCCTTGCCGGATTGTCGCTGCCAGCTTGAGGAGTCTCCTTGTCCCTTTCCTTGTCTGCTGCCGTGCCTGCCGCGGCGTTCTTCACCGGTATCGACTGGGCGGCCGCATCGCACGCTGTCTGCGTGGTCGACAACGCCGGACACGTGAAATGCCAGTTCATCATCGAGCATTCGGCTGCCGGGTTCGCTGGTCTGATCCGCCGCCTGGCCGCCCTCGGCGAGCCCGCCGGCGTGCCGGTGGCGATCGAGCGTCCCCACGGCCGCCTGGTCGATGCACTGCTGCAGGCCGGGCACCCGGTCGTGCCGGTCAAGCCGACCGCGATCAAAGCCTGGCGCGACGGCGAGGTGGTCTCGGGCGCCAAGAGCGACCCCGGCGACGCCCTGGTGATCGCCGAGTACCTGCGGCTGCGCCAGCACAAGCTGCGCGTCGCCGTCCCCTACTCTGCCCAGACCCTGGCCCTGCGCACCGTGGCCCGCAGCCGCGGTGACCTGGTCGAGGCGCGGGTCGCGGCGACCAACCAGCTGTCCGCGCTGCTGGACAGCCACTGGCCCGGCGCCAAGGCCATCTTCGCCGACGTCCAGAGCCCGATCGCGCTGGCGTTCCTGACCCGATGGCCGACCGCGGCGTCGGCCGCGAAAGTCGGGGAGAAGCACATCGCCGCGTTCTGCAGCCGGCACGGCTACTCCGGCCGGCGCCCAGCCGCCGAGCTGCTGGCCCGGCTGCGCGCCGCCCCGGCCGGCACTGCCGGCGACGTCCTCAGCCAGGCCGTGCGCTCCGCCGTCCTGGCCCAGGTCAGCCTCCTGCAGGCACTCAACACCGGCATCAAGGACCTCGACAAGTCGGTCCGCGCCCAAGCGGTCGGAACCACCAATCAGAGCGAGCGGAACCAGCTCTACGAGCAGGCCCAGCAGTACGCGATCAACAGTCAGGCAGGGCCAGGTAGATCGCGACCGGTACCAGCAGGCCGCCCAGCCCGGCCGCGACTGGCGGCGCCAGCCGCCGCCGCTCCCGAAGCTCGCCCATGTCGAACTCACGCCGGGCCTCGAGCCCGAACACGAAGAAAAAGAACGTCATCAGCCCGCTGTTCACCCAGTCCCGCAGGTCCAGCGACACCCCGCCGCTGCCGAGCCGGACCGACAGCTGCGTCCGCCAGAAACTGTCATACGAGGCCGCGTCGGCATTCACCCACAGAAGCGCGGCCAGCGTCATGACCAGCAAGACGGCAGAGCTGCCGGTCTCGTTCCGCAGGAACCTGCGCAGCGGCGTCTGCAGATTCCGCGCCCATGCCGTCCGTTCCGAGAAACCCCCGGCCGATGCGGACGAACCGTCAGACACGGCGTCCTCCATCAGGTCCGGCCCGGCCGGCGGACTGAGTCGTCCTCTGAGACTCCCTCGCCGCCAAGGGGGCCGAGCATCGAGGAGAGCATCCGATGGCAACATCGTTCAGCCACAGCGCCCCGCCGAGCTGGCCACGTCTGAGCTGCCCGGCGAGCCTTACCGCCGAACGCACAAGGACCGCGCAGCCCGGCGGCCCGGCGGTCGGCGACCGGGCACCTCACTGCTTGCCCGCAGGCGGCGTGCGGATCTGGAGGAAGCCTGCGGCTAGCGTGGTGGCCAGCGCCACCGCGGCGACCGCGGCCACGAAGGCCAGATGTGTGCTGGTGCCCCAGATCCCGTCGGGTAGGCCCAGGACCACAGCCAGGCCGATGACCCACAATCCGGTCAGCCCGGTCGGTACCCAGCGGCCTGTCAGGAGCACGCAGCACGGCCCGGCGATCAGCAGCCCGATCAGGATGACGCGGTGGCCCAGCGCGGCGTCGAATACGGCGACGCCGACAGACAGTTCCAGGCCAAGAAGGCATAGTTTCCTGACTTGCCAGCCGGGCACCAGGGCGGCCTTCCTCATCTTCCGGGGCGAGGACCTCTCAGGTACTCCTGACCTGACCTCGGCCGGCGAGCTGCCGTTGACCAGCACGTCAGCCATGCTGGCGGGGGCGTGGTCCTTGTCCTGCCGCCCAGGTGGCAGGAGAGACCATCGCCGGGAATCCCCGGGATTCGGGCGGCTGCAGCTGACGGCCAGCCAGATGCCGAAGGCGGCAGCGCCGGCGCCGCTAGCCGCGATCGCAACTGTCCAGGCCGTCCCGTGCGCGGTGATCAGCACACAGCCGGTGAACAGGCCGTAAGCGGCAATGATCGCGATGCCGGTGCCGCGGCGGATTCCGCGGTCGCGGTAGGCGAATGCGAGCGTCACGATGGTGAGCCCGATGTACCAGGCGGTGATCAGGGTCGTCTGGCCCGTTGGCCGCCCCAGCCCGACCACGGCAGCGGGGAGGACCAAGCCGAGCGCGACGTTGAGCGTGTTGCTGTTCAGGGCCGTGCTGAACGTTGCGGCACCCCGGCCGCGAGCCGCCAGGTAGACGGCAGCAACGGCGTTGGGCAGGCTCGTCACGGCTGCCAGCACCAGGCCGCCGACGATGATCTCGGGTATCGCGAAACGAGTTCCGAGTGCCGACGCGGCACGCTCCATCGTGACGCTCGCCGCGACCACCACCACCAGCGCCAGCACGGCAACCACGACATCTTGCCGCCGGCCACGTGCAGGCCGGATGGCTTCCTCGAGTTCGGCGGCCTCCTCGGCCACGGCTGACCGCAGCCAGGCGATCCACCGCCGGGGCAACCGCAGGCGCGCAAGGCCGGCGTCGCTGGCGCCCAGGATCACCGCGTAGAGGAACACTGTCATCCCGACGAGCACCAGGCCCGCTGCGGGCGGCAGTATGCCGAGTACCACGATCAGGCACACGGCGGCTACGCACATCGCGACGGTCCCGCCGAGGACGACGACCTTGCGGTGCAGGCGGATGCGGCCGGCAACCACTGCGCCGAGGCCGAGGAGAGCGGCCAGGTTGAAGACGTTCGATCCGATCACGACCCCGGCGCCGAGCCGTTGCTGATGACCCGCGATCGCGGTCACCGCGGCGGTGACCTCGGGTGCATCCGCGGCAAGCGCCGCGACGATTCCCAGCAGCGCCTCAGACAGGCCTAGCCGTTCCCCGACTCGCTCCAGCCGTGATACCAGAACCCAGCTAGTCGCCAGGCTGACAAGGGCTCCGGCCAGGAACGCGGGAACCGCGACGGCAACGGGCATCCCGGTCAGTCCTCACGCCGCGGCCGGGCGCGCCATGCAGCCTCGACACCGGCGGTACTTCCCGGCCACATGCCCATCCCGGCTCCCCACGCAGAACAAAGGTGCCGACCAGGCTTCCCGGCTCGCCGCAGCCAGTCTAGTAGCCAGCGTGCGGCAGGCAGCGTGCCAGCACACAAGAGACAGCTTGAGGCCAGCGCGGGACGGCAAGGTGAACCGTCGCGAAGCGCGCCGCGGCCGGCGTGTCCGCGCTCGAGTTCCCGCCGCTCAGGTTGGCTGGTCAGTGTCCGGGTGTCCGTAGCCGGTTAAGCACTGATGCCGTCAGGGCCAGTGGCAACGGCCCGATGGCAAGCCCAGGTGGCTGCCGAGTCTCTGATAGAGTCATAGTGCAGTAATTGCAGTATGCAATCAAATTGGCGAGGCGAGCGTGGACGATCACCCGGTAGACGAGGCCGCGGTGGACGCGGTGCTGACGGCGAGCCGGTCTCTGGTCGCGGTGGCGACCATGTCGCTGGGCGCCGCGGCGGAGGACACGACCATCGCGCAGTACCGGGCCCTGGTGGTGCTGGCGTCCCGCGGCCCGCAGCGGATGGTGGACCTGGCCGCGGCGCTGGCGGTGACGCCGTCGACCGCCGGGCGGATGTGCGAGCGGCTGGTGCGCAAGGGGATGATCCGCCGGCACCGGGACCGCGCGGACCGCCGGGCCGTCCAGGTTTCCATCACCGCGGCCGGGCGGCAGGTCGTCGACCAGGCCACCGCGCGCCGGCGCGAGCTGATCGCCGGCATCTTGGCCAAGCTCCCGCCCCGGCAGCAGCCCGCGATCGCGAACGCGCTCCAGGCTTTCGCCCGGGCCGCCGGTGAGGTCCCCGACAGCCTGTGGCCCGCCGATCCCGCGGAACCCAAGCCTGCCGGGCCCGTTACCGCCAAGGGACGGTCATGACCGCGACCAGCCGCGCACCGGCACCGCCGGTTGTTCCGTGGAAGGCGCGGGCCGGCGGCTGGCTGCGCGGGTCGCGGGGCGGGCTGCTGGCCATCGCCCTGGTTGTCGGTGCGGGGGCCGGGCTCGGCGCGGTGGCGTTCCGGTACCTGATCTACTTCGTCACCTGGCTGGCCACCGGGCACGTCCAGTTCGGCCAGCAGGGCCGCGTCCCCAGCGGCCACCTGCCCTGGCTCGGGCTGGCGTTCTTCGTCGTCATCCCGGTGATCGGCGGCCTGATCTACGGGCCATTGATCTACCGGTACGCCCGCGAGGCCCGCGGCCACGGAGTGCCCGAGGTCATGATCGCCGTCGCCGACGAAGGCGGCCGGATCCGGCCCCAGGTCGCCGCCATCAAGTCAGTCGCCTCGGCCGTCTGCATCGGCGTCGGCGGGTCAGTCGGCCGCGAGGGCCCGATCGTGCAGATCGGCTCGGCGCTGGCCTCCGCCCTTGGCCAGTGGGTGAAGATGCCGGAGAACCGGCTGCGGATCCTGGTCGCCTGCGGCGCCGCCGGCGGCATCGCCGCCACCTTCAACGCGCCCATCACCGGCGTGTTCTTCGGCGTGGAGATCATCCTGCGGGGACTGTCAATCGAGGCAGTCTTCACCGTGATGCTGTCGGCCCTGACGGCCGACATCGTCAGCCGGCAGTTCGTGGGCGCTGCCCCGTTCCTGTCCGGGCTGCCCGCCGGCATCTCCCTGCACCATCTGACTACCTACCTGCTGATCGCGGGCCTGGCCGTCGTCGCGGCCCTCATCGGGCTGGCCTTCTCTAAGGTGCTCTACGCGACCGAGGATCTGTGCGACCGGGTCTGGAAGAACCGCCCGGAGTGGGCCCGCCCGGCGGCCGGCGGGATCCTGCTTGGGCTGCTGCTGCTCGCTCTCCCGCAGATGTACGGGGTCGGCTATCCCGTGCTGTACAAGGCCGTCGGCGGCAGCTACGCCCTGTGGTTCCTGATCATCCTGGCCGCCGGGAAGATCGTCGCGTGCAGCCTCACCATCGGCATCGGCGGATCCGGCGGGGTGTTCGCCCCGTCGCTGTTCATCGGCGCCACCTCCGGGATGGCCTTCGGTGAGATCGCCAGCCACCTGATCGGCCCCGCGGCCGGGCAGCCCGCCCTCTATGCGGTCGTCGCGATGGGCGCGGTGTTCGCCGCCGCCGCCCGCGCGCCGCTGACATCGGTGGCCAGCGTGGTGGAGATGACCGGCGACTTCACCCTCACGCTGCCGGTGATGCTCGCCGTCGCGATCGCCACCGCCACCTCCCGCGGGCTGAGCTACGGCACCATCTACACCACCAAGCTGCTGCGACGCGGCATCGACATTGACCACGTGCCGTCCGCTGACCCGTTCGAGGACCTCACCGCCGCTGACGCCATGCGCGCCTTCCAGCCAGCACTGCCCGCCGACCCCGGACCCTCCGGCCAGCAGGCTGCCGGCGATCCGGCTCTGCCCGGGCCGGTCACCGGCCGGCTGTCCCCGCAGGTGCTGTTCGCCACCGAGTCCCTCACCCAGGCCGTCCGGCAGCTGGAACTCTACGGCCGCGACGGGCTGCCGGTCATCTCCGATGACGGCCAGTACCTGCAGGGCTGGATCACCAGCAGCAACGTTCTGCAGGCCGTCGCCCGCCACATCCGCGCCACCCGCGACGGCGGCCAGCAGGCCCAGCCAGCCGCCGGACAGGTCCTCCCCGGCCCGCGCAATGAGCCGGGGCCGGAGGCCCCGGCCCCGCTCGGGACATATCAGCTGATCGAAGTCACGATCCCGGACGGCTCACCCGCCACGGGCCAGCCGCTCAGAGACATCGCGTGGCCACCCGGATGCGTCCCGGTCGCGGTCCTGGACAACGGCACACTGCGCGACCCCGACCCCGGCATCAGCCTCGCCGCCGGCGACCGCATCAGCCTGCTTGCCCCGGCGGCAGGCAACCCCGAGCCATCACGCCCGCGCCCGGAACCGGGCAGCCAGCCAGGCGAGCATCCCGCAGATACCCCGCGCGCAGCGCAGGCACCGCATTCCGCGGAGGACAGCGACTAGCCAGCACGTCCCTGAGCAGTGATACTGGGCGCGGCCGCGCTGCGCACTTTTAACCAATTTCGCGGCATCGACGCCGCGGGTGCCATGCCCGAGCCGCACGCTCGTCGGCAGCCGTCCAGGGCTGATTCCAGGGCGGATCTCCGGCGGCCATGCGGCTGCCCGCGGCATCACTGCTGGCAATGTCGAGGCGGTCCTGCGCCGCCTGAACCTCCGTGCATCCGACGTCCTCGATCTTCGTGGCGCAGGGAGGAATCCACCGGACCGCCCGGTCCGGCCGCACTCCAGACGCACACACGGCAAGACCTGCCGTGACGGCCAGCATGCTGCGACTGCCAGGACCGCGATGGCGGCCAGGAGGGCTCAAGCCAGCCCGCCGCGCGACCAGCCGGATCTGCGGCGCAGCGACCGCTCCGCGGCAGCGCCACGCCCGGCCTAGCGTCACCATTTCTGGCCGGTAGGGGTCCGGTGATCGGATGGGCAAGTATCGCGCTGCTGGCGTACATGGGATCCTGGAGCCGCTTTCCCGGGCCAATCAGGAAGGTCCTGGCCGGCTGGCGGGGACGGTGCGTGGTGGCCGATGATAGGCAGCAGCCGTTGCCCAGCAATCATCACTTTGTCAGGGAGTTTGTTGTGCCAGCTTGGCTTGCGCGTGTCCGGCCCTGGCTCGCCGTGGCCGCAGTTGTCCTGATCGCTGGCATGCTGCTGCCGCCGCTGGGGAACTATGCCCGGGAGTACGAGTTCGTCGAGTCGCTGCAGTTCGCTGTCTTCGCAGTCGCTGCGCCCGCCCTGCTGGTGCTTGGCGCGCCCTGGCGCCTTCTGGGTCTGTCGCGCCGCCCGGGCCGGGACTCCGGTCGGCCGCCAGGCCTGGCTGATCGCCTGGCGCGCTCCCGCGGGGCAGGTGCCCGTCGCGCCGCCGTCGCGCTGGCGGCGTTCATCGTGCTGGCCATCGCCTGGAGACTGCCCGCAACGGTGAACGCGCTGGCCAGGGACCCGGGCGTGGCGGTTGCTGAGGTGGTGACGCTCATCGTCGGCGGATCAGGCGTCTGGCTTGAGCTGGTGGAATCCCCGCCGCTGCTGCCACGGCTCTCACGCCCGCAGCGCGCCGCGATCGCAGCTGTGGCGATGTGGACAATCTGGGTGCTGGCCTACATCATGGGCATGTCCAAGGCGGCCTGGTTCGCCGCTTACAGTCACGCGGCCGGCCATGGCCTGGGCACCGCCGTCGACCAGCAGATCGCGGTCGGCATCTTGTGGGCGATCCCGGCGCTCTGCTTCGCGCCGGTCATCTACGGCGTCCTGACGGCCTGGCTCCGCGACAGCCAGGACCCGGACGAGGAACTCCGCTCCGCTGGCGATGCGGACGCTGCCCATGCCGGGCTCAGCGGCTGGCCGCGTCCGCCGCGGGGCTGGCAGCCACCGTCGCCCTGATCATCGCAGCTCCCGGGAGACGCCGGGCCGGCGCGGTCGCGACCGCAGCAGGCGATTCGGTGCAACTTCTGTGCGTGCCTGTCGACGGCTCACCGGCGGATTGAATGGCTTGCAAGCGCTCCGCGGGATCCAGATCGGTCCTGACGACCTGCAGGTCGCCGTCACCAAGCAGCAGGTCAAGACCGCGCCCGATATCGAAATGCACGGTGAAGAACTCTCCCAAAACGACGAGTCGACCCTTTATCACCACTTCGAGCTGAATTACGCACCGCCCGACACCCACAGCGGACGCCGCCCTCGCCCGCCGCTAGGATTTAGATGGCAGCGTGAGATCAGCGCCACG
Organism: uncultured Actinomycetota bacterium; assembly: GCA_963767215.1. GTDB lineage: Bacteria > Actinomycetota > Actinomycetes > Streptosporangiales > Streptosporangiaceae > JAJYUU01. Next base: position 255,046 of record CAVYDE010000002.1, on the reverse strand, counting down.
ATTTGCTCCGGCGGCGCTGCCCAGGTCTCGGTTCGCGCTGCCGGAGACTGCATGATGTCGGCCCGAAGCCAAGGAGAGGCGGCTGAACCGGTAGGCCTGCCGTGCCGCTGCCCGGCGGCATCCGCGCCCTCCTCAAAGCGTCTAGACCGACGCCGGAATCGCCCGCAGGCGTCGCCGAGCGGCCAAGCTGCCGCAGCGGGAATCTCGGGACTGGCGGGGCTCGGCCGGTTTTGGTTCGCCGCCGCAAGACCGCGCCCATTGCCTGAACCGCAGCACGCACGAGCCGCTGTGAGATGGCATCACCGTTAACCGCCGGTTTCTGTGTGTCGATCTGGACTGGTCTACTGACTTGAGCTTGCCGCTCCCGTTTGGCCCCAGGGTGGGCCTGGCCGATCTTGTGCAGTGCGGAGGGGTGGCGGTCTAGATGGATTGCCGGTAGCCGAAGAACTCGTAGTCCTGGTTGTAGCCGCCGTGGCCTCTGCCGATCTCGGAGTAGTGGGCGACGAACTCGATGCCCTTGAGCCATCGGCCCGGCAGCTTGTGGTCGGAGGAGCCAAGGTCTGTGAGGCTCGGGTTCCCCGCGCTGTCGTAGCCGTAAATGTAGGCGCCGCTGGCCTTGGGCGTCGTTCCTGCCACGTCGTTCCCGTCATTGAAAGTGCGCCGGGAGTGGCCGTTTCAGTCGTAGTGACGTCGTCCCCGTCCCCTGCGGCGGGACGGCCGGGCAACACAGGCATCGCGGCTGCCAGTTCGCCGGTGAACGCAAGGGCTGGTCCCGTGCGCAACCTCGGGGTTGATGGCGCCAGCGTGACCGTGATGAGCACTTTGCTGGTCGGCGAGCCGCTGTTCGCCTCCAGGCCCCGGCCAACAGCGGTCGTCGCGATCCCGTTTGTGCAGGCAGATGAACGCTAGCGCCAGAGCGGCGGCAGCAGTTTGTGACCCAGGTCTCAGACCAGCGTGGTCAAGCTTTCTGCCGGGCCCAGTGACGACCGGGGGGAGGCCGCTGCCGGGCGGCAACTGCCGCCTTGGACTCTTCCAGCTTCTGCAGCAGCGAGGTCAGCATCCGGACCTGCTCGGGCTCCCAGTCCGCCACGAACAGACCGAACCGATCCAGGCCTTCTTCGGTTAGAGCTTGCAGCTCACTGGAGCCGGCGGGAGTGAGCGTCACCCGGCACGAGCGCCTATCAGCCGCATCGGCCGTGATCTGCACCAGGCCCAGGCGGTCAAGCTCCCGGACCTGCCGGGTGACCTGAGAGGGATGAACATCCTGCGCACTGGCGATCTCCGAGGGCCGGATCCCCTGGGTCGCGGCGACGACTTGAAGGAGGCTCAGGGTGCTCGCCCCCTTCTTCTGGCGCCTGGCCCGCTCGAGCGCTGCATTCGTTACGAACAGTGCGACTACCATCGCGCGGACATCGTCCCGGCTCGCTCTCACGCTGACCATGCTACATTAGTTGATGGACGCAATCATCATTACGCGGAACCTAGAGCCTGTCATGAATCCGATCGAGAAGGTCATGGTCAAGAGAAGCTCGCACTTCAAGCTTGGCCTGGCTGTGCTAGCACTGGTGGTGCTCCTGTGGGCAACCGGATCGGCCGGTCAGTCGTTGTGGATCACCCCGGTCATCATCTTCGTCGTCTGGACCGTGATTCAGCTCGGGCTGAGGTACCGCCATCGGCACCACGCTGCGTTAGTGGCCCGCGCCGCGCGCTATGCGCGCTAGCCAGGGCGAGGGGGCATGTGGCAGTCATCTTTCATGGCGCATCGCTCCGTGTCAGCGACGTGCTCGCCGTCCTGCGGCGCGACGCCGAAGTCCCGACGGCGCAATTGCAGCTCCGGAGCAGCGCGCCGCACGAGCGCGTCTGATCCGGGCGTCAACGCTGTCCGCAGGAGAATGCTCATGAGCTTCCCGCCATCGCCGATCTTGCGCCCGCCGAGCAGGCCGTCGCAGCCGACCAGGCGCGGAGGATGAGCCAGCTCGCGTCGGATCTGTCGCGCAAGCCCTGGAGTACGCTGACTCGCGCCGGCTGGAAGTGCTCGCCAGCTTGTTCCCGGGCTGGCAGATCTGGCTCGATCAGCACTGCCGGAACGCGTGCATGCGCTACGCCGCTCTTTGTTAGCCTCAGCCACCAAGCAGCACGGACGCATGCACATGCCGCGCTCAGTGACCACAGCCCGCACCGGATGCCACGGCGGCCCGCCAGAGTTTGTCCCTGTGGACGAGGTGGACGCAGCAACTGTTCTCTCGCACACCCAGCGGGAGGTCCCGCCGGATCAGGTACTGGCGCTCTGGTGTCGCTCGCGCCGCCGACAATGCCTGCGGACGCGCGCGGAACGCCGAATACAAGTGACCATGACCGGCTTGCGGCCCGGCCGCTGGCGCCCTGATCATCTGCATATGAACGAGACGCCTGCCACAGCGAGGCTAAGATGTGCCGTCCGGGCGGTCATCCTGGCCGATGATGACCGTGTCCTGCTGTGCCGCTTCAGCTTCCCGCATCCAGCTGTACCGATGGGCGCAACGGTCGTATGGGCGGCCCCCGGCGGCGGCATCGAGCCCGGTGAACTGCCGCTGGCGGCACTGCGCCGGGAACTGCACGAGGAGACGGGGCTTGTCATTGACGCCGACCCGCCTCACGTCTGGCACCAGGAGGTCGCCGCTCCCGGCCATGCGGACGGCTACGACGGGCTGGTCAACGACTACTTCCTCGTCCGCACCACGCGCTTTGATCCCCGCGGCGCGCTGTCCGATGACGAACTCGCCGCCGAGCACATCAGCGGGATGCGATGGTGGCGGCACGAAGACATCGCCGAATACGGCGGAACCGACCTGTTCTCACCCCGTGACATCGCCACACCGCTGGCGGCGCTGATCGCCGGTAACATCCCCGGCACGCCAGTGATGCTCGGCCTGTGATCTCCCGCGGCCCGTGCCCGCGCTATTGGTATGACTTACCGGTGAACAGTAGGTGAACTAAGCAAAATGTGCGCATGATGGTCGCCAGCGGGCCCAGCGCGGGGAGGTGCCGGACGTGACCGTGGCCGAACATTTCGAGCGGGTAGCCGCGGTCTACGAGTCGCTGCGTACCACCGACCAGGCGCCGGTGCACAGGATTGGCCAGCTGCTGCCTGACCATCCGGTCGCGGGCCTAGATGTTGGCTGCGGGACGGGACGGTACTCGCGGCTGCTGCGCGGGCTGTTGCCAGACGGCTCGCTGCTGATCGGCAGCGACGTGTCGGCGGCCATGCTGGCGCAGCTGCAGGCCGGCAACCACGGCCGCGCGGTAGTGGTGCCGCTGGTATCAGCCGCTGAAGAGCTGCCGTTGCAAACAGCAAGCCTCGACCTGGTCACCGCGTTCAACAGCGTCCACCACTTCGATCTGAGTCGCTTCCTGACCGCCGTTGCCCGGGTGCTGCAGCCCGACGGCCAGCTGTTCATCTACACCCGCACCCCGCAGCAGAACGCGCGGACGATCTGGGGCCGTTACTTCCCAGGTTTCACGGAGCACGAGCAGCGCCTGCACAGCGAGGCCGCGTACCGGGACGCCGTCCGGCGAACCGGCGGGCTCACGGTAGTGGCAACGCAGACCTTCAGGCATCCGCGCTCGAGCACGGCCGGGCGGCTCAGGGCCCAGGCCGAGGGCCACCACTACTCGACGTTCTCTCTCTACACGCCCGACGAGTTGCGCGCGGCCACCGCGGCGTTCCTGGCGCGCCTGCCCGGCCCCGAGGTGTCCTGGGTTGACGAGCACCTCCTCGTCGTGGTCCGCGGGAGCCGCCGCAACCAGGCAGGACCCGATGGTTCGGGCAGCGGTGTGGGGGCTGCAGTGAGGCTTGCAGAGCTTTTACTGCCTCGGTGAGGCAGCGATGGTCCTGCGGACGCGTTGGCTGGTCGTCTCTGACTTATCTGCCGAGTCAATGCCGTCTGCTGGCGGCAGTTCGGGGTCACTGCGTACGGTGACCGCTGCTGTATTTCGACTTCGGGGCTGTGCGGCAAGGCGTGCGACAGTGGCTGCCATAGCAGTCCGGCAATACGCGCAGCCGACGATCGCCGCCGACTCCCCTTCTCACGACAACGAGCGCTCGCGTGGGGCGTGCGAGGTCGTTCCCGTGCCGGAGCGGCAGCCCGCCGATCCCGGAAAGTACCGATGCCAGGGCTGAAGGACAAGCTGGCCGATGCTGGATACGGCCTCGGCTGGTCGGTTGTCTGCTGCCTTCCCGAATCGTGGGCGCAGAGTGCCTTCAGGTTCTTCGCAGACCTCGCGTCGCGGCAGGGCCCAGCGTGCAGGTGCTCGAGGGCAACCTGCGCCGGGTGATCGGGAGCGAAGCGCCAGGCGGCAAGCTGCGCGCCCTGTCCAGGGGAGGCGATGCGCTCGTACGCGCTACTGGCTCGAGGCTTTCCGGCTGCCGGTGATGCGGCGGACCGGCTGATCGGGGGAACCCGCGACACCGGGCATGTCCGGACCGCATTCGAGTATCTTGCGGCCGGCGCCCGTGATCCTCTGGTTCGAGGGCGTTCACTGGGGCGTGCATATTCATGGAGAGATACCTGTTCCTGCCGACGGCGACAGGGAGCAGCGGGCTCCGGCAGCACCGCGTGCAGTGACACGACGGCCACGGTCCGAGGGCGCAAGAGCCCGGCAACGGCTCCCAGTCACGTGGCAACCGGGCAGGCCCGTCGCTGGGCGTGACCCACTGCCCTCATGCGCGTCATCCGTGGCCGGGATGATCTTGGCCCGGTTCGACGGACACGGGTCTAAGGAGCCGGGGCTTGGTTAAGAGTGGTTGTTTCGCACTCTGGCGGCGTGAGGTAGCTGACGGCGGAATGGCGCCGGTGGCGGTTGTGGAACCCTTCGATGTACTCGAAGATGGCGCTGGCGAGCTGGATGCGAGTGTCCCAGCGCTGCCGGTTGTCCATCTGTCGACGACATCAGCTGGCGGAAGCCACCTCGCCTTCGTGCGCGGAGACCGGCATGCCAAGAATGTGCTGCTATGCTCGCTACCCTCTGATCCCAATGGGTGGTCACATTCGGTTCAGCTTGCCGTTTACGGGACGGCCGCTCCGCCAACTGACCTACACCGGCGGGAATATCCGGGTGTCAAGAACCCGGACGCGACCGTTGCTTGATTGTGACGCGGACCCCCGTAGCTCGTTGACGCCTTCCTGAGCCGGGCAGGCTTGGGGACCATGGTCGCTCTACCGCCCTGAGGAGCGTGGCGGCGACAACCAGCACATAGGCCGCGGCCGAGTTCGACGGCACAGCAGGCGACATCCAGGCGGTCGGCGCACCAGCGGCTAGGGGAACAGGGGCAAAGTCGCAGCCGCGAATCACGTCCACGTCGCTCTGCTGCCAAGCAACAACCTGTCCGAGGCAGCGAAATTACCGATATGGGCAGTTGCAAAGCTAGGTGACATTGCCTACTGAGATGGGAGATCGTAGAGGGAAGTGACAGGCAGCAACATTTCCCGGTCCGCCCGCGCGGATGTTCTCTACCGGGCAGGGCCGCAAGACCGACGCGCACTCAGTCGCGCTAGTCCTGACGCGGACCGCCGGACTGGGCCCGGTCGTCGACGATGGGCAGCCGGCGGTGCTGCGGATCCTGGCCGACAGGCGCCGGTCGTTGGGCAAAAACCACACCCGGATGGTCTCCCAGCTGCACCGGCTGCTGCTCGAGCTCAATCCCGGCGCGCGAAGAAAGAACTCTCTGCGGCTCGGCGAAGGTGCTGCTGACGACCTGTTGACCCGCACCTCGCCGCGCGGCCAGCGCACCAGCGAATTCGGTGAACAGTGAACAACTTGTCGGAGAACTGGAAATGGCCGTGCTGCTGTTGTCCCACTTGCGCATCGATAGACGGGATCCCAAGGGCCCGCAGCGCGCGGATTCTTTCCTCGGGCACCGTCCATTCCTTCCAGCGCACCTGCCGCAGTCTGCGGCGAAGCCATGGCCGGTGCTTACGCGAACTCGCCAAACTTCCCCTGCTTCTCCCCCGTCGTCATTTAGGGAACAAGGGAGAGGGCCTCTGAGCTGCATGGATGGATGGAGCCCCCTTACGGAATCGAACCGTAGACCTTCTCCTTACCATGGAGACGCTCTGCCGACTGAGCTAAGGGGCCGGCTGCGCCGCTGAACTCGCCCGAGCAACGTCGGACGTAGCAGCACCGCGCAGGAGAGCATACACGACCAGCAGCAAGCTGGTTCAGGTCAGGCAGGTTGCTGCGGTCCTGAAGGCTTCGAGCACCGTCGGCCAGGCTAGTGAGAGCGGGTCGATCAGCTCGAAGTGGCCGCAATCTTGCAGCAGCGCGAGCTCGATCTGGTCGCCTGCAGCCTGCGCCTTGGCTGCGAAATCGCGGCTGTACTGCCAGGGCACTCGCTGGTCCGAAGTGCCGTGCACTAGCGTGATCGTCACGCCGATTGGGACCCGCCGCATCGGATCGGCGGAAGCATAGCGATCGGGGTACACGTCCGGCCCGCCGCCCATGAGGACGCCAACTGCGTCGTCGTCGAGGCCGTCCCGATAGCAGGCGGCCAGATCGCACACCCCGGCCAGGCTGACGACTGCGAGCGCCAGTTGCCCGCCGCGGCTCAGCTCCGCGGCGGCCCAGAGCGCTAGATGGCCGCCAGCCGAGTGACCAGCCAGGATCACGCGCGTGCCATCGGTGAGCCCGGCGGTCGCTTCAGCGACGATGGGCGGCAGCGTCCTGACCGCGGCCGCAACATCTTCGAAGGTGCCTGGCCACCCGCCATCGGGCTGGCCCGCGCGCCGGTACTCGGGCGTGCAGACAGCGAATCCGGCGTCGGCCAGCGCGTCGGCCAGCGGACCGGTGTGGGCCCGGTCGTAAGCCGCCCGCCAGAACCCGCCATGCAAGAAGAGAACAAGCGGCGGTGGCTGCCGTCCGGCACCACCGGCCGCGGCACCCGCTCGGAGCCTCGCGAACCGGACATCGGCCACCTGTTCGCGATCGGGCCCGTAGCGCACCTCCAGGTCTGGATCGCGGGACGGCCGCGTCAAGACATCCCTGGGCCGCATAACAACCTCCAAAGGGGGAACAGGGCCATCTGGAACGGTCTTCCGGCTGATCACGGCCCCTAGCCGGGAAAGGACAGCGGTGACACCTGGATGAACCTTAGATGTCTATTAAGTGCCACTATGAGTGTTCAAGCTAACGATGCATAATGTGAGCAACATGGTGGGCGAGCGCAGCCTGCCCCAGGAAGCAAGCGAAGCGAGGTTACACAGGTGAGGGCCCTGATCCTCAAGTCAGCCGCACTTGGCGGGCTCACAGGGGTCGCCTTCGCAACCTTCACTCTGGTCGGCCAGGCATTTGCCGCCACAGCCGGGAACCCTCCGATCGTCAACGCGGCCTGTTCCACGCTGCCGAAAGGTGCCTCGCTGACTGCATCGGTCAGGGGGCTGACCAGCAGGACCAACGGGCCGGGCGAGTCGGCGACTATCGGCCGCTCGGCTACAGCGAGCCGCTCGGCCACAGCAAGCCGGTCAGCCTCGGCCAGTAATTCGGCAACGGCGAGCTCGTCGGCAAGCACCGCCGCATCAGGCAGCCCCAGCGCATCGGATTCGACCAGCCCTTCCTCGAGCCCCTCGGACAGTCCGAGCTCATCGAGTCCTGCAGATAGCCCGAGCTCATCGCCTAGTTCTCCCGCGCCCTCGCAGACTCCGACCGACACCTCGCCGAGTCCCAGTCCAAGCTCGAGCTCGCCTCCCAGTCCGAGCCCCTCCCCTAGCGGATCGCCGAGCTCGCCCCCGCACCACCCACCGAAGACGCCGCAGCTCTGCGTCAAGGTCCAGTCGTTCTCCAGTACGTCTCAAGTGAAGGCCGGGCGCAAGGCAAGCTTCGTTGTCTGGGTCTGGACCACCAATGCCGCGAGCAAGCGAGTCAGCGTAACCGCCAAGGTGACCACGGCTCAGCGTGTCGGCGCACCCAGCTTCACCGTCTGCCCGGTAACCGATGGCGCGACGTGCAAGCTCGGTAACCTGCCCGTTGGCCAGGCCGCCGAGCTGCAGACGACCGTCAGCGTCGGCGCCAGGGCCACCTTGGGCGAGCAGGTCCAGATCTCCGCCACCGCCACTGCCACAGGATCGAAGTCGTTCACCGACTCGGCTACCGACATCGTCGTGGCTCGGCCGGCCGGGACCACCGCCGTGCCGACGCCTCCGGTGACGACCTTGCCGCCCACGGACCTTCCCACCATCTCTGGGTCGGGCATCGCGCCGAGTAACCCGTCGAGCCTGTTCCCGACGGTCGAAGCCGGCAGCCCTAGCCCCGGTGCCAGCTCGCTCGGTCTGCCGCCGGTCAAGCCGAAGGCCACAGTCCACGTTGCTGACGCATCTGCCACCGTCCCGCTGGACACCCGGCTGATCGGCGGCCAGCTGGCGGGCTTGGCCGTACTGGCCGGCGCGGTAGCTATCGCGATCGCGCGACTGTCGCTGCGCGCGCCCAAGCCCGAGGACGACGCGGCCGCCAAAACCCAGACACGAGACTAGGCCTCAGAAACCGGACTGGCCGATACCGGCTTCCTACGGCTTCTTGACGACGTGCTCCACAAGCGGCCGGATCTGACGCAACTGCGTGGCCAGAGCTGACGCGCTCAGTCCGGGCGACGCGATGAGGCCGAAACTGTCGTTGTCCGCCCAGGCGCATTCAGCCGCGTGCCCGTTAACGCCGGGGACGCACGCCGCATGACCGCCGAGGCCGCCGGGGCTCGTCACGAAGGCAGTTGGCAGCAGCCCGGTGAAGCTGGTGATGAAGGACTGCGCCGAACCCGACAGGTTCCCGCCGATGAACAAGATGATCACTGGGCCCGCGCTGGCGGCCGGCCCGGTGCTGTCCTCGTACACGGCGTAGACCACGTGGGTGGCCTCCCCGTTGCCCTTCTGGACGATCGATGCCCGCAGAGCCGGGACGCCGAGGCTCTTGGCCAGATCCGGCGCTTGCACATAGGACAGCAGCTTGCTGGGCGTGGTGATGGCGTGTGCCGGTCCTGCGCTGTTCGTCAGGTCAGCGACGAGCGCTCCCACCAGGCCGATGGTAACCAGGGTTCCGGCGCCGAGCACCAGCCGGATCGGATGCCTGGCCAGGCTCGCCATCAGACCGCGACGTGAGCTCTGGCCGCCTCCGCGTCCGGTGGCCGTGGCTGTCCTGCTCTTCCGCGGCGGCGCGGCGGTCTTGGCCGCAGCAGCGGACGTGCCGGCAGCTGGCGTGCCTGCAGGCACAGGCGGACTGACGGGACCGGCAGGCCGGGCGGCAACGGCAGGGCGGGCAGGAGTGGCAGGGTTGACGGGAACGGAAGGTCTGCCAATGCCGACTGCGCCGGTGGTGCTGGCCGGCCTGGCCGGGCTGGACTTGGTCGGGCCGGCACCCGTGCTGGCCGGGCTGAACAGGCTGCCTGGGCTAGGCGTGCCCGCCGGGCTAGCGACGCCGGCCGCGCTAGCGGTGCCAGCAAGTGCGGCCCGCGCAGCGGGCTTGGCGTTCTTCCGCTCCTGCCGGCGTTCCTTGCGGCTGACCTTCGCGGGCGCTGCCTGGGTCGCGGGGCCGCCGATGGCGGTCCCCTCGGCGGGCGCCATCGCGTCCGGCGCGGTCATTCGGCTGGCGGTATCGCGCCTGACAACTTCCCGGCTGCCAGTCCTGCCGCTCCGGTGGCTAACGGGGCCGCGATGGCTACCCGGACTCCGAGGGCTCGCCCCAGGCTGGGGACTGCCCGCAGGATCTCGGTAGTTCACCGGCTCCGGGTAAGTAACAGCATCCCGGTTACTCCCAGGATCCCGGTAACTGCGGCTGTCGCGGCGCGCGAGGTCCTGGTCCGGGATGTCCGGGCGCGCAGCCGGGGCTTGCGGCGCGAACGTTGGCCACGACTGACGCGGTGCCTGGCCGGTCTCAGGGGCGCCGGAGCGCGGCGCGTTCCTCAGGTCCGGCGACGCGGCGCGCGGGCCGTCGGCAGCGGCGGCCCAGGCAGGGTTCACCCGCCCGGCTGCCGGGCCCCCAGCCGAGCCAGCACCGGCGGCCGCGCGGCCAGAGCCGCGAGCCGCCGCAGGACCAGAGCCAAAGCCACCAGCGGGCGCAGGACCAGAGCCAGGGTTGCCAAGCGGCAGCTTGTCAGCGACCGGACTGCCGGGGGACGGCTTGCCGGTTGCAGGCCTGCCAGCGGCCGGGCTGCCGGCCGCCGCGGCGCGGCCAGCGCCGCCAGCCGCCCCGGAGCCGGCCGCATCGCCTTCGGGTCCGCCTGGCGTCCGGCGCTTCCCGGTCTCCTGGGCCTGCCCGGCCTCGCCTAGGTACTTGATCCAGTCGTAGTCGGCATCAGCGCCAAATTCGGCACCGGAGTCCCCGGCGCCGTCACGGGTTTTCCCGCGGCCGAAGCGGCCACGCCGCGACTGCCCGTCCCGGCTGACTGGCATCGGGCCGATGGGAAGGGGTCCGCTCGGATGCTCGGTGCGCTGCGGCGGGGAGGCAGCGTCGGCCTGCGGGCCGCTGCCCCGAGTCCGATCGCCGCGACCGCGGCCGTCAGCCTGGCCAGCGGGTCCGGTGTCGTCGCTCTCGGAGTAGGGCCACCGCAGGTCCTGCTGATTCTGCGGCAATCCCGTGGTCATAACGACTGGTACCCCTGAGACTGATGCGGCGTCTCTGCCCGATGTGGAACCACTACATCATGCGGCACGGCCGACCGTGATCGCTACGTTATCGACGTTTCACTGCCGCCCGGCAACGCCCGCGATCGCACGATCCGGTCTGTTCCGTCCTGCCACTCGACCAGCACCCGGACCAGGACCTCGTCCCGTCCCCGCCTCCCGAAAACGCCGCTGACCTGCGCAATCAGCTCCGGCCTCGCCGCCCGGCAGGGGACCCGCACCCGCCGAGCCTGAGCCGGAGCAGGCCGCAGACTGTGGCCCAGATCTCTGGCCGGACCTCGAACCGCGACACGCCGCAGGCCGAGCAGATTCCGGCCGAAACACCCGGCTGTCAAGAGGACAAGAGATCCTCAGGAACGTGGCCGCGGAGGGTCACAGCCGACGCTGGTCACAGGGCCCGGGAGCGCAACGACCGGTCAACCTGGTCGCGGCGCTCGGTCAGGACGCGGACGAGGCCGGGCTCGCGCGGCTCCGCCGCCAGGAACGCATCTATCCGGGCGGTCAGCTGCGGTGAGGCGGCCGTCCGGGGGAACAGCGCCCCGGCCATCATCAGCTTGAGGTGGCCGTCCGCGTCCGACCAGATCCGCGGCAATTCCTCGAAGTAGCGCGCGGCATACGGCGCGAGCAGCGCTGCCTGCTCAGGCTGGTGGAAGGCGAACGCGACGCTGCGGAGCAGGTCTGAGTTCATGCTGGCCGCGTCGGTCAGCAGGTTCCAGGCGGCTTCCTTATGCCGCACGTCGCCGATGGCAGCCCGGCACGCTGCGGCTTCGCGCTGGCCTGAGTCGGTATTGTCGCCGGCCAGCTCGGCGTCGATCTGCTCGTCACCGGCCCGGCCGGTCGCGGCGAGGCGCAACAGCAGCGCCCAGCGCAGGTCGGAGCCGAGCGTCAGGCCGGGCAGCACGGTGCTGCCGTCCAGCAGTCCGGCGATCAGGTCGAGCTGCTCAAGCGACGTTGCCGACCAGGCCAGCAGCTGCGCCCACGCCAGCTGGTGGTCACTGCCCGGCTCGGCCGCCTGCACCTGCGCCGCGGCGCGGGCCGCCAGCAGCTGCTTGCCGTCGCTGACCCAGCCTGGATCAGCCATCGTCTGCAGCACTGACCAGCAGTTGTCCAGCAAGCTCTGCAGCGCGGAGACCGAAGGCTCAGCCGCCATGCCGTTCGCCACCATGGTGACGTAACCGGGCACGGCGAGCTCGGCCTGGCGCACCATGTCCAGCACTGCGCTCCAGCAGATGGCGCGCGCGAGCGCGTCGGTCAGCTCCCCGATCGCGTCCGTCAGCGTCTGGATCGATCGGTCGTCGAACCTGACAATCGCGTAGGTCAGGTCATCGTCGTTGAGCAGGATCAGGTCGGGCCGCCGGGCACCGGCCAGCGGGCCGATCTCGGTCCGCGGGCCGTCGATATCAGCCAGGATCTGCCCGGTTCTGGTCAGCGCGCCGTCCAGCCGGCTGTACAGGCCGATGGCGATCCGGTGCGGCCGCAGCGCCGGATGCAGCGGCGGCGCGTGCTGCAGCACGGCGAAGCTCACGAAGTTCCCGTCGCCGTCGACTTCGAACTCGCTGCGCAGGGTGGACGGCCCGGCCGTCTCCAGCCAGGCCTTCGACCAGTCCGCCAGGCTCTGGCCAGAGCTGGCCTCGAGCGCGCGCAGCCAGTCGGCCAGCGTCGCGTTACCGAAGCCGAACTCCGCGAAGTACGCGCGGATCCCGGCGAAGAAGCTCTCCCTGCCGATCCTGCCGACCAGCTGCTTGAGCACCGAGGCGCCCTTGGCGTAGCTGATCCCGTCAAAGTTCGCGATCGCCTCGGTCAGCGTCGCCACGCTCGCCGCGACCGGATGCGTGGACGGCAGCTGGTCCTCGGAGTATCCCCAGGCCTTGCGGCCGCCGGCGAAGGTCGCCCAGGCGTCGGTGTACCTGGTCGCCTCGGCGCTCGCCAGCGCGGCGCTGTACTCGGCGAACGACTCGTTGAGCCACAGGTCGTCCCACCACTTCATCGTGACCAGGTCGCCGAACCACATGTGCGCCATCTCGTGCAGGATCACGCTGGCGCGCAGTTCGTGCATCGTGTCGGTGACCTTCGACCGGAACAGCAACTGGTCGGTGAAGACGACGCAGCCAGCGTTCTCGGTCGCCCCGACGCTGTACTCGGGCACGAACACCTGGTCGTACTTGGCGAACGGGTACGGCGTCTGGAACAGCTCGGTGTAGTAGTCCAGGCCCTTGCCCGTGCAGTCGAAGATGTCCTCGGCCGCCTGAAACTCGGCCATCGATGCCCGGCAGGCCAGCCCGAGCGGGATGACCTGGCCGCCCGGCGTGGTGTGGGTGCTGCGGACGACTTCGTACTCTCCGGCCGCGATGGCGAACAAGTACGTCGACAGCCGCGGCGTCGGCTGGAAGCGCCACACGACCGCGTTGCCGGCCAGGCCACCGTCCCCTGCGGCGTCATCGCCGGCCGCGTCGCCGCTGGCCCGGTGTGCGCCAGCGGCTCGTTCGACAGCACTGTCCAGTGCGCAGGCGCGATGACCGAGGTGGTGAAGCTGGCCTTCAGGTCCGGCTGCTCGAAGTTGGCGTACACCCGCCTGGCGTAGGCGGGCTCGAACTTCGTGTAGCAGTAGACCTTGCCGTCGGACGGGTCGATCGCACGGTGCAGGCCAGTGCCGTCGCGCGAGTAACGGCAGTCCGCGACGACGACCAGGTGATTCATCGCGGCCAATCCGGTGATCGAGATCCGCCCGTCAGCGTAGGCGGCTACCGGGTCGACCACGTTCCCGTTGAGGGTTATCTCGTGCACGGTCTCGGCGATCAGATCCAGATAGGTCGCGGCGCCAGGCTCGGCGCAGCCGAACCTGATCCGCGAAGTGGAGCCGAACAGCTCAGCGCCGCGGGTCAGGTCGAGGTCCACCTCGTAGCTGTCCACGTGCAGCAAACGCGCCCGTGCGCTCGTCTCGTCCCTGGTGATCTCGGCAACCGTCATCGGATTCTCCTCAGCCTCTGGTCGAAGCGCCGCGCGTCAGGACGGCAGCGTCCTCGCGTGCAGCGCCTTCTGGACGATGTCGCGGCCCTCGATGATCACCCGCGCCAGGCCGGGGTCCACGCCGTCCGCGGCGAGGAACGCGTCGGCCCGCGCCAGCAGCTCGGGCGAAGCCGCGGCGTACGGGAACAGCACCGAGCCGAGCATGATCCGCAGCATGTCGGACCTGGTCTCCCAGAGGACAGGCAGCTGCTCGAAGTACCGGCTGGCATACGGCGCTAGCAAGCCGGCGTGCTCGGGCTGGGCGAAACCGCTGGCGAGCGGCATCACTCCGTCGGTGCCGAGTTCATCGCTTTCGGCCAGCAGCCGCCAGGCCGCGGCCTTGTGCGCCGCATCGGGGATGGCCGCCCGGCAGGACCTGGCCCACCGCCGGCCCGCGTCGGTGCTGTCGCGCGCCAGTTCGGCGTCGATCTGCTCATCGCCGGCCCGGCCGGTCGTGGACAGTCGCCGCAGCATCGCCCAGCGCAGCTCGGTGCCGACGGTGAGCCCGCTGATCTGCCTGCTGCCGTCCAGCAGCGCGGCCAGCAGGTCCAACTGGTCGGTGGTCACGGCGACCGAGCTCAGCAGCTCGGCCCAGGTCAGCTGCCGGTCGCTGGCCGGCTCCGCCGCGGTCAGCAGCGTCAGCGCCTCGGCTGCCAGCACGCGCTGCAGATCCTGCACCTGGCCAGGGTCCGCGCTGCGGGCAAGCAGCCGCGAGGTCAGGGCGAGCACTGTCTGCACGACGGGCACTGAGGACTCGCGGCCCATTCCGCCCGCCACGATGCGAACGAACCTCGGCACCGACAGCTCAGCCTGCAGCGCCATGTCCAGTACGGCGCTCCAGCAAACCGTGCGAGCGAGCGGGTCGGCCAACTCGCCGATCGAGCTGGCGAGCGTCCGCGCCGACCTGTCATCGAACCGGACGAGCGCGTAGTCAAGATCGTCGTCGTTCAGCAGGATCAGGTCCGGCCTTGGCTCGCCGGCCAGCGCCGGTACTGGCGTCAGCGCCCCGGCGGCGTCGAGCTCGACCCGGTGGGTGCGGACCAGTTCGCCGCCGACCCGGTTATAGAGCCCGATCGCGAGGTGGTGCGGCCGCAGCACGGGGTGGCTGGCCGGAGCCTCTTGCCGGACCGAGAACTGAGTGAAGTTGCCGTCCGCGTCCTCGGCGAATTCCGGCCGCAGCGTATTCGGCCCGGCGGTCTGCAGCCAGGCCCTGGACCAGTCGGCCAGGCTGCGTCCCGAGCTTGCCTCCAGCGCGCGCAGCAAGTCGGCGAGCGTCGCGTTGCCCCAGCCGTGCTCGGTGAAATACGCGCGAACGCCGGCGAAGAAGGCGTCCTGGCCGAGGTAGGCCACCAGTTGCTTGAGTACCGAGCCGCCCTTGGCGTAGCTGATCCCGTCGAAGTTCGCGACCGCGTCGGTCAGGGTCTGCACGTCGCCCGCGATCGGATGGGTGGACGGCAGCTGATCCTGCAGGTAACCCCACACCTTGCGGCCGCGCAGAACGTGGTCCACGCGCCCGTGAACCTCGTCGCCTCCGCCGCCGACTGGACACCGCAGAACTCGGCGAACGACTCGTTCAGCCACAGGTCCTCCCACCAGCGCATGGTGACCAGGTCACCGAACCACTGATGGGCCAGCTCGTGCAAGATCGTCTCGGCCCGCAACTCGTACCTGGACTGCGTCGCCTTCGACCGGAACACGTAGTTTTCTGAGAAGGTCACGCAGCCGACGTTCTCCATCGCGCCGGCCGGGAACTCCGGCACTATCACCTGGTCGTGCTTCGCGAACGGGAACGGGCAGCCGAACAGGCCGGTGTAGTAGTCAAGGCCCTGCCGGGTGATGCCGAACATGTCGGCGGCTTCCAGGTACTGAGCCAGCGACTGGCGGCACGCCAGCCCGAGCGGGACCACCTGGCCGCCCGGCGTCGTGTGCGACTCGGTGACCAGGTGGTATTCACCCGCGACGACAGCGGCCAGGTAGGTCGAGATGCGCGGCGTCGGCGCAAAGCGCCAGATCGCGCTGGCGCTCGCGGCTGGTTCAGGTTGCGGCGCCGGCTGGTTCGACAGCACGATCCAGTGCGCCGGCGCGGTCACCGCGAACGTGAACTCGGCCTTCAGATCGGGCTGGTCGAAGCAGGCGAACACGCGCCGCGCGGCGGCCGGGAACAGGGTCGTGTAGCAGTAGACCCGGCCGTCGGCCGAGTCGACCGAGCGGTGCATTGCCGATCCGTCGCCGGTGTAGGCGAAGTCCGCTACCACGCGCAATTCGTTCTGCGCCGCCAGCGCGGTGAGAGTGATCCGCCCGGCGGCGCAGGACTGCGCGGGGTCGAGCCGCACGCCGTTCAGGGTGATCTCGTGCACGTGCTCCGCTACCAGATCGGCGTAGCTGCCGGCACCTGGCTCGGCGCAGCCGAAGCGGATGACCGAGACTGAGCGGAGCGTCCGTCCGCCGCGGGTCAGGTCGAGCGCGATGTCGTAGGACTGCACCCGGAGCAGCGCGGCCCGCTCGGCCGACTCGCCTTTCCTGATCTCTGCCACTGCCGCCACGCGGGCCTCCTCAGCTGGTTCCTGCAGCTATCACGTCCGGGGCACACCACGAGCCCGGTCGGGCGATGGACCCGGATTGTCATACTTCCGTGCTCGCCGGGCACATCCGGCCGGCTAGAACGGCAGCGCGCGCGACCGCAGCGCCTTGTCGGCGATGTCGCGGCTCTGGACGAGCACCCGGACCATGCCCGGATTCAAGTTCCCGGCCGCCAGGAATTCGTCGACCCTGGCCAGCAGTTCCGGCGACGTAGCGTACAGCGGGAACAGCAAGCCGCCGAGCAGGACCCTGAACTGCTCGCCGCGGCTCGCCCAGATCTGCGGCAGCGACTGGAAGTACCGGTCGACGTAGGGCGCCAGCAGCTGCGCGTGATCGGGCTGGCCGAACCCGCGCGCCACCGCCATCACGCCGTCGGTGCCGAGGTCCTCAGATTCGGCGAGCAGCAGCCAGGCCGCCTCCTTGTGCTCGGCATCCGGCACCGCCGCCCGGCAAGCCTGCGCCTGACGGCGGCCCGCATCGGTGTCATCGGCCGCGAGTTCCGCGTCGATCTGCTCGTCCGCGGCCCTGCCCTTGGTGACCAGCCGGCGCAGCAGCGCCCAGCGCAGCTCGGTGTCGACCGCCAGCCCGTCGATCACGACGCTGCCATCCAGCAGCCCGGCCAGCAGGCCGAGCTGGTCCGGCCGGACAGCGACCGAGCTGAGCAGCTGCGCCCAGGCGAGCTGGAAGTCGCTGCCCGGCTCAGCGGAGTGCAGCAGCGGAACCGCGGCGTCGGCGAGAGTCTCCTGCAGCTCGGTCAGCTGCGCCGGGTCTGCCGAGATGGTCAGCAGCTGAGCGCTCAGGGCGAGCACGGTCTGCAGCACCGAGACCGACAGCTCGCGGCCCATGCCGGCGGCGACGATGCGGGCAAAGGTCGGCAGCGCCAGCTCGGCCTGCAGCACCATGTCCAGCACCGCGCTCCAGCAGACGGTCCTGGCCAGCGAGTCGGTGAACGCGCCGATCGAGGTGGTCAGCGTGTGCAGGGACCTGTCATCGAACCGCACGATGGCGTAGCCGAGGTCATCGTCGTTGAGCAGGATCAGGTCAGGGCGCGGCTGGCCGGCTAGTTCGGCCACGGCGGTCCGCTGGCCGGTCACGTCCAGCTCGACCCGGTGAGTGCGGACGAGCTTGCCGTCGACCTGGTTGTACAAGCCGACGGCGATGTGGTGGGGCCGCAGCACCGGGTGCTCGGCCGGGGCTTCCTGCAGGACGGCGAACTCGGTGAAGTTACCGGCAGCGTCCTCGCTGAACTCAGCGCGCAGCGTGTTCGGCCCGGCGGTCTGCAGCCAGGCCTTGGCCCAGTCGCCCAGGTCCTTGCCCGAGCTCGCCGCCAGCGCCTGCAGCAGGTCAGCCAGGGTGGCGTTGCCCCAGCCGTGCTGCGCGAAGTACGCGCGGATCCCGGCGAAGAAGTTGTCGCGGCCGGTGAACGCGACAAGCTGCTTCAGTACCGAGCCGCCCTTGGCGTAACTGATCCCGTCGAAGTTCGCGATCGCCTCGCTCAGCGTCGAGACGTCCGCGGCGATCGGATGCGTGGACGGCTGCTGGTCCTGCATGTAGCCCCACACCTTGCGGCCGGCGCAGAACGTGGTCCATGCGCCCGTGTACCTGGTCGCCTCGGCGCAGGACTGGAATGCGCAGAGCTCGGCGAACGACTCGTTCAGCCACAGGTCGTCCCACCACCGCATGGTGACCAGGTCGCCGAACCACATGTGCGCCATCTCATGCAGGATCGTCTCCGCCCGCTGCTCGTACCTGGCCTCGGTCACCTTGGACCGGAACAGCGCCGACTCGGAGAAGGTCACGCAGCCGACGTTCTCCATCGCGCCGGCCGGGAACTCCGGCACCAGCACCTGGTCGTACTTCGCGTAGGGGAACGGCCCCTGGAAAAGGCCGGTGTAGTAATCCAGGCCCTGCCGGGTGATGCCGAACATGTCGTCCGGCTCCAGGTACCGCGCCAGCGAAGCACGGCAGGCCAGGCCGAGCGGGATCTGCTGGCCGCCCGGCGTGGTGTGTGAGGCGGTGACCAGGTGGTACTCGCCGGCGATGATCGCGGTCAGGTAGGTGGAGATCCGCGGGGTCGGCGGGAAATGCCAGACTGCGGCACCGTTCTCGGCCGGCTGCGGCTGCGGGGCCGGCTGGTTGGACAGCACCGTCCAGTGCGGAGGCGCGGTGACGTGGAAGGTGAACGGCGCCTTCAGGTCAGGCTGCTCGAAGTTCGCGTACACCTTGCGCGCCTCGGCCGGCTCGAAATGCGAGTAGCAGTAGACCTTGCCGTCGGCCGAGTCGATCGCGCGGTGCAGTCCCGCGCCGTCAGTGCTGAACGCGCACTCAGCGACGACCCGCAGCTCGTTGCTGGCCGCGAGGGCCGGCAGCGCGATCCGCCCGTCGGCCCAGGCGGTCGCCGGGTCGATAGCCGTGCCGTTCAGCGTGATCTCGCTGACCGCGTGCGCCACCAGATCGGCGTAGCTTGACGCCCCCGGCTCAGCGCACTCGAAGGCGATGACCGACTGCGAGCGGAAGGTCGGCGAGCTCACCGTCAGCTCAAGCTCGATGTCGTACGACAGGACCCGGAGGAGCCTGGCGCGCTCGCTCGTCTCGCTCCTGGTGATCTCAGCTATCTTCATGGATATATCCGCTCATGAGTCTATTAACTGGGTCAGTTGTCAGCTGAGGCTAGCGACAACGGGCGCCGGCCACAGGCCGGCTCAGGACGGCAGGGCGCGAGCGCGCAATGCCCGCTCCGCGACATCACGGCCCTCGATCAGGTGCCTGCGCATGGCCGGGTCCAGGTCCGGCTGGTTCAGCAGGCCGGCCACCCGCTCGAGCAGCTCGGACCCGGCCGCCGGATACGGGAACAGCAGCTGCCCGAGCGCCATCCGCAGGATCCCGTCCCGCGCCGCCCAGATCGCGGGCAGCTGATCGAACCAGGCCGCGGCGTAGGGTGCGAGCAGGTCGGCGTGCTCGGGTTGGTTGAAGCCGAGGCCGACCGCGACCGTGCCTTCCACCCCGAGTTCCTCGGTCTCGGTGAGCCGGTGCCACGCGGCCGCCTTGTGCGCGGCGTCAGGCACCGACGCCCGGCACGCGGCCGCTCGCCGGCGCCCTGCGTCGGTGTCATCGCGGCCAAGCTCGGCGTCGATCTCGGCGTCGCCAGCGCGGCCCATGGTGGCCAGCCGGGCGAGTAGCGTCCAGCGCAGCTCGGTGTCAACGGCCAGGCCAGGGAAGGCCCTGCTGCCGTCCAGCAGCCCGGCCAGCAGGTCCAGCTGGTCAGCCGACGTCGCGGACCAGCCCAGCATCTGTGCCCAGGCGAGCTGGTGATCGCTGCCCGGCTCGGCAGTCGCGAGCAGGCCGGCGGCCACCGCCGCCAGGTGCTGTTTGCCCTCGGCCACCCAGGCCGGGTCGGCAGCGACCTGCAGCCGCCTGGCCATCGTGTTATGCAGCTGCTGCAGCACCGAGATTGAGGGCTCGCTGGCCATGCCCGCGGCCAGGATCGCGGCAAAGCGCGGGAGCGATAGCTCGGCCTGTCCGACCATGTCGATGATGGAGCTCCAGCACACCGTCCTGGCCAGGCTGTCGCGGAAATCCCCGATCGAGGTGGCCAGCGTGGCCAGCGACCGCTCGTCAAACCGGACGATGGCGTAGTCAAGATCGTCGTCGTTGAGCAGGATCAGGTCCGGCTGCTGCTGGCCGGCCAGCCCGGGGACCTCGGTCCGGGACCCGGTGACATCAGTCTCGGTCCGGAAACCGCGCACCAGCTTGCCCTCGGCGTCCCGGCTGTACAGGCCGATCGCGAGGTGGTGCGGCCGCAGCGTCGGGTAGTCCTCGGGTGCCTCCTGCAGCACGGCGAAGGCAGTGAAGCTGCCGTCAGCTCCGGTCTCGAAGTCCGCCCGCAGCGTGTTCGGGCCGGCCGTCTCCAGCCAGTCCTTCGACCAGCCGGCCAGCGGCCGGCCAGAGCTCTGCTCCAGCGCCGACAGCAGGTCGGCCAGGGTCGCGTTGCCCCAGCCGTGCTCGGCGAAGTAGGCGCGGACGCCGGCGAAGAACTGATCCCGGCCGGTGTAGGCGATCAGCTGCTTGAGCACCGAGGCGCCCTTGGCGTAGCTGATCCCGTCGAAGTTGGCCTCAGCCTCGGCGATGGTCGCGACGTCGGCCGCGATGGGGTGCGTCGACGGCAGCTGGTCCTGGGCGTACCCGCCGGCCTTGGGGCCGCCGCAGAAGGTGGTCCACGAGCTGGTGAACCTGGTCGCCTCGGCGCAGGCATAGAACGCCATCAGCGTGGCGAACGACTCGTTCAGCCACAGGTCGTCCCACCACCTCATGGTCACCAGGTCGCCGAACCACATGTGCGCCATCTCGTGCAGGATGACCATGGCGCGCGTCTCGTACGTGCCGTCGGTCACCTTAGACCGGAACAGCAGCGACTCGGTGACGGTGACGCAGCCCACGTTCTCCATCGCGCCGCCGCTGTCCGGCACGAAGACCTGGTCGTACTTAGCGAACGGGTAGTCCGCCCCGAACAAGCTGGTGAAGTAATCGAAGCCCTGCTTGGTGAGGCCGAGCATGTCGTCGGGTTCCAGGTAGCCGACCAGCGACTGGCGGCAGGCGAGGCCGAGCGGGATCACCTGGCCGGCTGGCGTGGTGTGCAGCTCGGTGACCACGTGGTACTCCCCGGCCACGATCGCGGTCAGGTAGGTCGAGATCCGCGGCGTCGGCTCGAACTGCCAGCGGGTGGAGCCGGCTGGGTAGCTGTCCCCGGCGGCCTCGGGCGTGGGTGCCGGCTGGTTGGAGAATACGATCCAGTGCTCGGGCACCGTCACCTTGAAGCTGAACTCGGCCTTGAGGTCCGGCTGCTCGAAGTTCGCGTAGACCCGGCGCGCATCGGCGGGCTCGAACTGCGTGAACAAGTAGACCCGGCCGTCGGCTGCGTCGACCGAGCGCTGCAAGCCAGACCCGCCGGTGCCGTAACGGCAGTCCGCGACGACCGTCAGCACGTTGCGCGCGGCCAGGCCGGGCAGGGCGATCCGGCCCGCGTCGTAAGCAGCAGCGGGATCGAGCGCGGTGCCGTTGAGCGTGATCTCGTGCACTGTCTGCGCGATCAGGTCGGCGTAGCTGGCAGCACCGGGCTCGGTGCAGTCGAAGGTGATCACCGAAATGGATCTGAACGTGTCAGGCCCGCCGGTCAGGTCAAGGTCCACCGCATAGGACCGCACGGCGAGCAGCCTGGCACGCTCGGCGGTCTCGTCCCTAGTGATCTCAGCAATCTGCATCGTCGCAGCTCCCCGTCTCTGCCTGATTTCGAGTAATAACTTATTACCTCGGCCGGCCCGGCACAATGCGCCGTTAGGGCACGATCTGACTACGGCGCCGCGACAGGGCAAGCCCGCCGGGCGAGGCCGCGGCCTGGTCAGGCAGTCAGGGCCCTGGACTGCAGCGCCTTCTGCACACCGTCCTTGCCCTCGATGACGACTCGGCGCATGGCGGCATCGAATTCGGGCCTGGCGAGGAACTCCTCGATCCGGTCGAGCAGGTCGGCCGACGCCGCGTAGCGAGGGAACAGGGCCGGGCAGAGCAGTGTCCTGACCAGTTCGCTGCGGCCGGCCCAGATCTGCGGTAGCTGCTCGAAATACTTGCCCGCGTATTGCCCGAGCATGCCGGCGTGCTCGGGCTGCCCGAACGCCATGGCCATCTCGGCCGCGTTCTCCAGGCTGAGTTCGGCATCGGCGGTGAGCTGATGCCAGGCCGCTGCCTTGTGCTCGGCGTCGGGCACCGCGGCCCGGCAGGCCGCGGCATGCCGCCGGCCCGCGTCGGTGTTGTCCCGCTCCAGTTCGGCGTCAATCTCGGCGTCGCCGGCCCGTCCGGTGGCCGCCAGCCTGGCCAGCAGACTCCAGCGCAGCTCGGTGTCCACCGCCAGCCCGGCCACCTCCTGCGTGCCCGCCAGCAGCCCAGCCAGCAGGTCCAGCTGCTCAGCCGACGTCGCGGCCCAGCCCAGCAGCTGCGCCCAGGCCAGCTGGTGGTCGCTGCCGGGCTCGGCTGCTCGCAGCAGCTCCAGGCCCCGGTCGGCCAGCAGCTCCTTGGCGGCCGGCACGTAGCCGGGGTCGGCCCGGCTGACCAGGATCCTGCTGGTGAGCTGGTGCAGCATCTGCAGCGTCGACACCGAGGCCTCACTGCCCATGCCCGCCGCGACGATCGACACGAACGATGGCACCGGCAGCTCGGCCTGCAGCGCCATGTCCAGCACCGTGCTCCAGCACACCGTGCGGGCCAGCGAGTCGGTCAGCTCGCCGATCGAGCTCATCAGCGTCTGCACCGACCGGTCGTCGAACCGGACGATCGCATAGCCGAGGTCGCCGTCGTTGAGCAGGATCAGGTCGGGCCTGGCCACCCCGGTCAGCTCCGGCACCACCGTCCGCGGGCCGCTGACGTCAATCTCGACCCGCCGCGTGAGCGTGATGGCGCCGTCCGCCCTGTCGTACAGGCCGATGCCGATCCGGTGCGGGCGCAGGACCGGATGCTCGGCCAGGGCGCTCTGCTCGACGGCGAACTCCGCGAACGACCCGTCAGGGCCGGTGGTGAACGCGGCCCGCAGCGTGTTCGGCCCGGCCGATTCCAGCCACGCCTTGGACCACGTGCCGAGGTTGCGGCCCGAACTGGCCGACAGGCTCGCCAGCAGGTCCGCCAGCGTCGCGTTCCCCCAGCCGTGCTCGGCGAAATACGCCCGCAGCCCGGCGAAGAACTGCTCGCGCCCGGTGTAGGCGACCAGCTGCCGCACGACCGCGGCGCCCTTGGTGTAGGTGATCGCGTCGACGTTGCCCATGGCCTCGCTGACGGTGCTGGCGTCGGTCGCGATCGGGTGCGTGGACGGCAGCTGGTCCTCCCGGTACGCGCCCGACTTCTGCAGGCAGAACGGCGTCCAGGCACCGCTGAACCTGGTCGCCTCCGCGGTCGCCAGCACCGCGCCGAACTCGGCGAACGACTCGTTCAGCCAGAGGTCGTCCCACCACTTCATGGTCACCAGGTCGCCGAACCACTGATGCGCCATCTCGTGCAGAATCAGCCCGGCCCGCGCCTCGTACATCAGGTCGGTGACCTTCGACCGGAACAGCAGGGCCTCGGTCATCGTGACGCAGCCGACGTTCTCCATCGCGCCCACGTGGTCGGCGACGTAGACCTGGTCGTACTTGGCGAACGGGTAGTCGGTGCCGAAGATATCCCCGAAATAGTCAAGGCCCTGCCGGGTCACCCGGA
Source organism: uncultured Actinomycetota bacterium (assembly GCA_963767215.1). GTDB lineage: Bacteria > Actinomycetota > Actinomycetes > Streptosporangiales > Streptosporangiaceae > JAJYUU01. The sequence goes on along the minus strand of CAVYDE010000002.1, from coordinate 231,584 downwards.
AGACATCCTCGGGCTCCAGGTAGGCGGCCAGGGACTGCCGGCACGCGAGTCCGAGCGGGATGGATTTCCCGGTCGGGGTCGTATGCGGCTCCGTGACCAGGTAGTACTCTCCGGCCACGATCACCGTCAGGTACGTGGAGATGCGCGGCGTCGGCTCGAAGCGCCACGCCGCGGCTCCGTCACCAGTCGGCTCCGGTTGCGGTGCCGGCTGGTTGGACAAGACGATCCAGTGCGCCGGCGCCGTCACGTGAAAGGTGAAAACTGCCTTCAGATCCGGCTGCTCGAAGTTGGCGAAGACCCGGCGCGCGTCGGCAGGCTCGAACTGGGTGAAGGTGTAAGTCCGGCCGTCGGCGCTGTCCACGGTCCGGCTCAGGCCTGAGACATCGGCGCTGTACCGGCAGTCCGCGACGACGCGCAACTCATTGCGCGCGGCCAGCCCGCTGAGCGCGATCCGTCCCCCAGCCCACGCATCGGCCGGGTCCACCGCGACGCCGTTCAGGGTGATCGCGTGCACGGTCTCGGCGATGAGGTCCGCGTAAGTGTCCGCGCCCGGCTCGGCGCAGTCGAAGGTGATCACCGAGGTCGAGCCGAAAAGGTGGCCGGGCCTGGTCAGGTCGAGCTCGACGTAGTAGCTGTCGACGTGCAGCAACCTTCCCCGCGCCGCCGTGTCCGCCCGGGTGATCTCAGCAGCCTGCATGGTCAGAGTCCATTCGTGACTGGTCAGCCAGATTCGCGCGACGGCTGTGTGACCGCACCGCTCAGGCCTGCAGCGCCCGCGATCGCAGCGTCCGGTCGATCATGTCACGGCGCTCGATCAGCACCCGCACCATGGACGGGTCGCGCTCGGCGCCGGCGAGGAACTCGTCAATGCGCCCGAGCAACTCGGGCGATGCCGCCGTCGTCGGGAACAGCGCGTTGCCCAGCAGCCGCCTGATGTGCTCACCGCGACTCTCCCAGATCATCGGCAGCACCTCGAAGTACCTGTCCGCGTACGGTGCCAGCAGCTCGGCGTGCTCTGGCTGCCCGAACCCGCCGGCCACCGCCATCACGCCCTCGTGCCCGAGCTCAGCTGATTCGGCCATCAGCCGCCAGGCCGTCGCCTTGTGCTCGGCATCGGCGATCGCGGCGCGGCACGCGGCGGCGTGCCGACGACCTGCGTCGGTCGAGTCTTTCTGCAGCTCAGCGTCGATCTGCTCGTCACCGGCCAGGCCCATCGCCGCGAGCCGGCGCAGGAAGGCCCAGCGGAGCTCGGTGTCGACCGTCAGGGCCGGCACCGTCACGGTCCCGTCCAGCAGCCCGGTCACGAACTCCAGCTGCTCAGGCGTGACCGCGGTCCAGCTCAGGAGCTGCATCCAGGCAAGCTGATGATCGCTGCCGGGCTCCGCGCGCCACAGCAGCTCCAGCGCGGCGGTGGCCAGCTGCTGCTTGCCCGCCGGGACCCAGCCGGGATCCGCGGTGACCGCCATCAGCCGGGAGGCCGTCATGTGCAGGCTCTGCAAAACCGAGACCGCTGGCTCCGCGCCCATGCCGGCTACCAGGATCTTGATGAAGGCCGGCACCGGCAGCTCGGCGTGATTCACCATGTCCAGCACCGCGCTCCAGCACACCGCGCGCGGCAGCGAATCGGCAAATGACCCGATCGACGTGGTCAAGGTGGCCAGCGAACGCTCGTCGAACCGGACAATCGCATAGCCCAGGTCGTCGTCGTTGAGCAAGATCAGGTCCGGCTGCGCCAGCCCGGCTAGCTCCGGCACTTCGGTCCTGGCCCCGGTCACATCGACCTCGACCCGGTGCGTGCGCACCAGCGCGCCGTCGCCGGACTCGCCCGCCGAGTACAGGCCGATCGCGATGTGGTGCGGCCGCAGCGTCGGATAGTCGGGCATCGCCTCCTGCAGCACCGCGAACCCGGTCATCCGGCCAGCTCCGTCGACCGAGAACTCCGGCCGCAGCGTGTTGGGCCCTGCCGTCTGCAGCCAGGCCTTGGACCAGTCACCGAGGCTGCGGCCTGAGCTCAGCTCCAGCGCGCGGAGCAGGTCCGCGAGCGTCGCGTTACCGAAGCCGTGCTCGGCGAAATACGCCCGGATGCCGGCCAGGAAGGCGTCCCGCCCGATGTAGGCCACGAGTTGCTTGAGTACCGAGGCGCCCTTGGCGTAGCTGATCCCGTCGAAGTTCGCGATGGCCTCACTCAGCGTCGCCACGTCGGCGGCGACCGGATGCGTGGTAGGCAGCTGATCCTGGGCGTAGCCCCAGGTCTTGCGGCTGCCGCAGAAGGTAGTCCACGCATCGGCGAATCTCGTGCCCTCAGCGCTGGACAGTGCGGCGCTGAACTCGGCGAACGACTCGTTCAGCCACAGGTCATCCCACCACTTCATGGTGACCAGGTCGCCGAACCACATGTGCGCCATCTCGTGCAGGATGACGGTGGCGCGCAGCTCGTACATCATGTCGGTCACCTTCGACCGGAACAGCATCCGCTCGGAGAACGTCACGCAGCCCACGTTCTCCATCGCGCCCGCGCTGAACTCCGGCACGAATACCTGGTCGTACTTGGCGAACGGGTAACCGGACTCGAACAAGTCGGTGTAGTAGTCGAAGCCCTGCCCGGTCAGCGTGAACATGTCCCGCGGCTCAAGGTAGGCGGCCAGCGACTGCCGGCAGGCCAGCCCGAGCGGGATGACCTGGCCGGACGGCGTGGTGTGCGAGTCGGTCACCAGGTAGTAGTCACCGGCCGCGACGGCGGTCAGGTACGTCGACATCTTCGGCGTCGGCGGAAAAGTCCAGGTCGCCGCTCCGTGGCCGGCCGCTCAGGCACCGGCGCTGGCTGGTTCGACAGCACGGTCCAGTGCTCGGGCGCGGTGACGGTGAAGCTGAAGCTGGCCTTCAGGTCCGGCTGCTCGAAGTTGGCGAAGACCCGGCGCGCGTCGGCGGGCTCGAAATTGGTGTAGCAGTAGACATTGCCGTCCGCGGTGTCAACGGCGCGGTGCATTCCTTTGGAATCGAAGGTGTACTCACAGTCAGCAACGACTCGCAGTTCGTTGCTCGCAGCCAGGCCAGGCAGCGCGATCCGGCCCTGTGCGCAGGCGGTGTCCTGGTCGATCGCCTTGCCGTTCAGGGTGATCTCGTGCACGGTCTGCGCCACCAGGTCGGCATAGCTGTCGGCGCCCGGCTCCGAGCAGTCGAAGGTGACTACCGAGGTCGACAGGAATACCTTGTCACCGCAGGTCAGGTCCAGGTGGACGGCATAGGAGCTGACCGATAGAAGCTCGGCCCTCCGGCTGGTCTCAGCCCTGGTGATCTCGGCGATCTGCATACGTTCTTCCCCCGCTGTTCTCGGGCCGGCGCTGGCTGCCCACCAGGGTAAGACACAACCAGGGAAAGCAACGTGGTGCGTCCTGCCACTGCCGCCAGCCCGCTCGCGGCCGGATCTGGCGAGACCGGCAGATCTGTCCAGCCAAAATCTGCTCTTGCCGTATCAGCCCGGTAGGACAGAGGATCCTGCATAGGGACCATGCGGGGAGGCGGCCTAAATGGAGGACACCGTAACGTGCCTGGTCCGGGGGCCCGCCTCTCGTTATCCACGGGGTTACGTATGGCTCATCCCGGCCTGGTTCGTCATCGTTGCCGCGGCGATCGTCATCGCCGGCAACCGAGCAAGCGGCAAGATGCCGGTCTGGCTCGGCATCAGTGAGGTCGGCGGCGTGCTGCTCGCGTTCAGCACGTTGCTGTGCGTGCTGCTGACGGTACGCCGGCGGGCTTTCCGCGCCGACCAGTACGGGATCTGGCTCGGCGTCCGCACGAAGCGCAAGCGGCCCAAGCTGCGGCAGGTGTACCTGGCCTGGCCGGAGATTGCCCAGTTGCGGGTGGTGCCGCGCCGGTACGGCCTGCAGCTCGAGGTCACTCTCAGCCCCGCGGCCAGGATGACACACCGGCCTGGCCTGATCCGGCAGTCGCTGCTGCTGCTCGGGTCGCTGCTCATGCCGGTGGGTTTCGGCCGGGGCAGGCCAGCCCTGACCTTGCCGCGCGCGGATCCGCCGCGCTACCTGATCAAGGTCTGTGACATGAATGCGGTACAGCTGCGGCTAGCGCTCGCTCCGCTCAAGCCTGACGGCGTGCAGTTGCGGACGCTGACCAAGAGGGGCCGGCTGCGCTTCACTGTTCCGCCGGCGCGCGAGCTTTCGCGGCCGCAGCCGGCCGGCCAGGTACTCGGCCCGAAGCCGGCCAGCACGGTCGGCAAGTAACCAGGGCGGCAGACCCACCCGGTTTGCACAGGTCAGCGGCGCCTTGGGAACATTACTATGATGGCCGCGATGGACATGATCTCCTTTGGCTCAGTGTTCCTTGAGCTCGTCTTCGGCCATGTGCCGGCTCTTCCCCAGCCTGGCCAGGAGATCTTCGCGGAGGAGTTCGCGATCTCCTGCGGCGGTGCCGTCACGAGCGCGACCGCCGCGGCCCGGTCCGGTGCGAAGGCAGGCGTCTGCACCAGGCTCGGCGACGATCTGGGCGGCCGGGTCGTGGCCGAGCACTGCGAGCGTGAAGGCATCGACCTGTCCTCCTCGGTCCAGGTGCGCAGGCGAGCGACCGGCATCACCATGGTGCTGAACTATGACGGGGACCGCTCCTTTGTCACCCACGTGCCGCCGGCGCCGGACACCGAGCGATCCGAGCTGGCCAGGTGGATCGAGGTCCTGGGCAGCCGCAAGCCGGCCTGGTGCTATGTCCATGCCGGACCTGGCGTCGCCGAGTTTCTGCAGGTCGCCAGGGCGCAGGGCACCAGGATCCTGCTCGATGTGTCCCTCAACATGATCGCGACAGACACGCCGGCGGTGCTGGAATGCATCCCGCTCGCCGACGTCTTCACCCCCAACAGGGCCGAGTTGCTGGAGCTCACCGGCGCTGCCTCGGTGGAGTCGGCGGTCGCTATCGCCGGCACGTGGGGCACGCCGACGGTAGTCAAGATGGGGGCGGCCGGCGCGCTGGTCGCTGGCCCGGACGGCGTCGCCCAGGTCACCGACGGGGTGGCGGCCGTAGAGGTAGCCGACCTGACCGGCGCCGGCGACTCGTTCGCGGGCGCTTTGATCAGCCGCCTGCTGGCCGGCGCGCCGCTGATCGAGGCCGTGGCGGCGGCCAACGCGGCGGGATCGGCTGCCGCGGGCCGGCTCGGAGCGGTCGGGCCAGTCGAGGTCGAGGGACTGAGCACCGTCATGCCCGGCGGCTTGGGCGGAATCCTGACCGATCGCCTGAGCACAGGCATTCCCGGCGGGCTGAGCGCCGCCGGACCGCTGACGACCTAGGTCCTGGAGGCCAGCAGATGAAACTCACCATCCTCGGCGGTGGCGGTATGCGGATGCCCGCGTTCGTCCGGGCCGTCCTCACCGGCGGCGCGCACCACTTCGACGAGATCTGCCTGCTCGAGCCAGATGAGCTCCGCCGCGACACGATCGGCAGGCTCGCGGTCGAGATCGCCGCTGCCCTGGGCAAGCCAGGCGCCGTGACGATCACGCCGGACCCGGCGCAGGCACTCACCGGCGCCGACTTCGTCTTCTCCGCGATCCGGGTCGGTGGCGACAAGGGCCGCGTCATCGACGAGCAGGTGGCCCTCAGGCGCGGTGTGGTCGGCCAGGAGACGACAGGGCCTGGCGGCTTCGCCATGGCCATGCGCACGATCCCCGTCGTGCTGTCCTACTGCGAGTTGCTCAGCCGGTACGCGCCGGATGCCACGCTGCTGAACTTCACCAACCCGGCGGGCCTGATCACCCAGGCGATCGCGGATCAGGGCCTCGTCCGCGCAGTCGGCGTCTGCGATACGCCGGGCGGCACCACCGAGCACCTGGCGGCTTTTCTCGGCGCGCAGGCGGCCGCGACGTCGTTCGGCTATTCCGGCCTCAACCACCTGGGCTGGATTACGTCCGCTCAGGTCGACGGCGAGGAACGGATGGGGGAGCTGCTCGACCGGTTCGAGGACCTCCAGGCCTACGACCACCGGTTCGCAGCCTTCGACCCCGCGCTCGTGCGCCGGGTCGGCGCGCTCCCGACCGAGTACGTCTTCTACTACTACGACCCGGAGCGCTACCTGCGCGGCGTGCGGGCCGCAGGAACGAGCCGGGGCGAGGACATCTTGCGCCTGAACGAGGAAATGCTCGGCGCACTGACCAAGGCCTTCGCCGACGGGGACGTACATGATGCCTGGTCGGCCTACGCGCAGCTGCTCGGCGTCCGACGTGACACCTACATGCGCACCGACATGCAGGGCGCCAACGGCCAGGACGAAGCGCGTGCCCGGCAGGCAGCAAGGCCGCACCCTGCGCTGGACACTGCGGGGATCGGGGGTTACGAGGGCCTGGCGCTGCGGGTCATCGACGGACTGACCGGCAAGCAGCCGGGCACCGTGATCGTGAACATCCCGAACGCGGGCGTCATCGCCTCGCTGGACGCCAGCGACGTAGTCGAGGCGCCGGCCGAGGTGACCCCGGCGGGCCTGGCGCCGCTGCCGGTACCCGAGCTGCCTGGCCCGGCGAGGGCGCTGGTCGAGCAGGTCAAGGAATACGAGCGTGCGGCCGTCCAGGCGGCGATGACGGGCGACGCGGGGCTGGCCGCGGTGGCGCTGGCGCTGCATCCCCTGGTTCCCGGCACCACCGTGGCGCACGAACTCCTGGCCGACTACCGCGAGCAGCACGGCCCGACGCTCGCCTACCTGAAGTAGGACATCGTCTTGCCCGCGTTCAGGAGCGAACTACAGCTTGGCGGGTATCTCAGGACACATGCCCTGTTATTAGCGCGCTGAGCTCAACCGAGAGCAACAGCAATCCCACGGCCAGACCGGGGAAGGCTGGCAACCGCAACATGCGCCGGACCTTGATTTCGTCGGCGTAGCGAGCGCGAGACGAGGACGTCCAGAGGAAGAGCCTTTGATACCACCGGTGCTGGTAGAACTGCCAGCACCGGTGCGCATAGCGCGTCAAGCAGCCTCGATAGTCAGTGACGAAGAGCGCTGACATCGCCAGCACTGCGATACCGGCGAGCGTCAGGGCTGCGAACTGAACGAGCGTTTGCTGGGATAGCTGCATGATCGCTCTATTATCCGCCAATAATGTGGCGACCTCAGCCCTGACCCGGTCACCATCGAGATCCCCTCTAGCTATGTGGCGATGGTCTCGCACCCAGACGACGTCACTCAGCTCATCAGGAACGCCGCGGACGCGGTGCCAGCCGGAGTCTGACCAAAGGCACCCGTGCGTTACTCCGCGGCGATCTAGTCGGCGGCATTGTGCTGTCCGCGCCCTGACCGGATTGACCGCGTGCCCCTTAGTTAGGCTGGCATGCGTGTCCGATCACTACCGCGCTCCCGGTTGGTTCACGCGCAATGTCTTCAACCAGCTCGTGGCGTTCCTGACCCGGCGGGGCATCAGCGTGCTCGGGTCGCGCGTCCTCGCGGTCAAGGGCCGGACGAGCGGGCAGTGGCGCACGACGCCCGTGAACCTGCTCACCTTCGATGGCCGCCGGTACCTAGTTGCGCCCCGTGGTGAGACTCAGTGGGTGCGGAACCTGCGGGCCATCGGCACGGGCGAGCTGCGCCTGGGCAGGCGGGCCGAGCAGTTCCGGGGCCGTGAGCTCGCTGACGATGAGAAGGTGCCGGTGCTTCGCGCCTACCTGAAGAGGTGGAAGGCGGAGGTCGGGGTCTTCTTCGAGGGCACGGGGCCAGACTCCAGCGATGACCAGATCCTGGCTATCGCGCCCAAGCATCCGGCATTCGAAGTGCTTGCTGCCGAATAGGCAGCCGGTCTCCGGCAACTTCTCCCTGGCCGCAGTCAAATGCTTCCAGAAGTACAACAGCTCTCGGTGGAGAGGACTCCCGCGACCGGGACCACGCCAGCGTCATTCTGGCCGGACTAGCCGCGGTCATGCGCGCGACCGGGCCGACGTTCCTCCGCCAGAGCCGGGCTGACGGGCGATAGCGGTGACGGCGGCACCCGCAGCAGCCTGGCTGCCCAGCCTGGCAGCCACCAGTTCCACCTGCCGAGCAGCGAGACAATCGCGGGTACTAGCAGCGAGCGCACGACCGTGGCGTCAAGCAGGATTCCCGCGCCGACCCCGGTGGCGAAGATCTTCAGGAACGTGAACGGTGCGCTCGCCAGCGCTGCCATCGCCAGGAACAGGATAAGCGCCGCGGAGGTGACTAGTCGGCCAGTGCGGCCGATGCCAGTGATAACCGCGTGGTTGGTGTCGCCTGTGGCGTCATACTCCTCGCGCATCCTGGCCAGGATGAAAACCTCATAGTCCATCGACAGCCCGTAGACGAACGCGAAGACGAACAACGGAATCCAGGCCGTGATCGCACCGGTAGGAGGAAGGCCCCAGATCGACTGCGAGCCGTGCCCGTCCTGCCAGACAAGCACAAGGACGCCGTACACCGCGCCTACGGACAGCAGATTCAGCGCGATGGCTTTCAGCGGCAGCAGGAGCGACCTGAACGCGCGGGCCAGCAACACGAACGTGATCAGCGCAAGGCCGGCAAGCACCCAGGGGAAGTCGCCGTACAGCGAGTGGATCTGATCCACCAGATCGGCCGAAGGGCCGCCAACCAGCGGCTGCGGCCGCTCGTTAGCGACCTGATGTCGCACGGCAGTAGCTGTTGCCTGCCCGGCGGGCCCGGCGCCGTCCGCTATCGGGAGCGCCTCGGCCAGCTGCGTCCCGCCGCGCCGCCAGGCTCCCTCCGCCGGGGCGACTACTGCCCGCACGCCCGGCACGCGCGCCAGCGCTGTCACCACCCCATCCGTAGCGGACGGGCTAGTGATCAAGACGTCGATCGGAGAGAGCACGCCGACGGGGATGCCAGCATGCTCCAGCATGACCACGCCCTCGCGGGCAGAGCCCTTCTGCGAGAGCGAATTGACGCTGGCGTCACCGACATTCATGCCGAGCGCCGCGATGCCAAGTACGAGCAAAACCGCGAGTCCGGCCGCTGCGGCCAGCCAGCGCTGCCGCACGATCGCGGCGCCCCACGCGGTCCAGCCGCGGCTTGGGCTGGCCTCGTGCCGCAGCCGCGGCCATTCCAGCCTGGGTCCGATGCCCGCGAGGATGGCCGGCACGAGCGTCAGGGTGACGGCGACGCTGATCAGCGGGATCAGCATGCCGCCGATGCCGATGCTGCGGATGAACGGGATCGGCAGCGCGATCAGCGCGAGCAGGCCGAGCGCGACAGTGACCCCGCTGAATATGATCGCGCGGCCGGCCGTGCTCATGGCGGTGCGGATCGCCGTCTCGTTGTCACTGCCGCGGGCAGTTTCCTCGCGCCAGCGGGTAATCAATAGCAGCGAGTAGTCGATCGCTACGCCAAGACCGATGAGTCCGACAAGGAACTGCACGACGAAGTTGACGTCCATGAGGTATGTCAGGCCGAGGATGGCCAGGAACGCGGTCGTCACCGATGCCGCCGCGATCAGCAGCGGCACCACCGCGAGCAGCGAGGCGAACACGAAGGCCAGGATCGCGAGCGCACCGAGTGCGCCGATCAGGATCTCGTCCAGCACGCTCGGCCCGGTGCTGGACCCGCCGGCGTTGGTCAGCGGGGCGATGCCTGTCACTTGGACCTGCGATCCTGGCGGCAGGTAGCGGAGCAGGGTTGCCCTGATCGCCGCCAACGGCACTGTCGTCACCTGCTGAGGATTCGCAGTAGGGGCGAAGAACAGGCCGAATGTGGTGCGTCCGTCGGCCGAAACGAAACCTGGGTCGCCGGCATTCGCGTAGGACACCACCCGACTCGGCACCGGTCCGTGCCCGAGCTTGGCTACGGCGGCGAAACCGGCCCGCAGGCCGGCTCGCACCTGCGGCTGCGATGCGACCGTCCCCGCGGGCAGCCTGATCACCGGCACCAGTGCCTCCGTGCTGCCATACCGCGCGGTGATCGTCGAGTCCGCGATGTCACTGGGCGTCCCCGGTATTTCGAAGCTCTGGTTCAGATGGCTGCTCAGGACGGACGAGGCGAAGCCACCGAGGAGAAGCGCCACCAGCCAGAGCAACGCGACCAGCCGGCGCCGCCGGACCACAAGCTCAGTGAATCTGCCCATGAACACTGGAACTCCGATCGTCGCGCAAGGGACTTGTGATCTCAGCCGTAGTGGCACGGCATCGGCCATAGCTTGGCCCACGGCCTGCGCGGGGGGCGACCGCTACCACGGTGGTCGCCCGCGAGTTGCCAGGTCCCCACCACCACTCGCTGTTCTGCCCGCTGACAGCCTCAGGCAGGCCAGGCCGGCCGATTCGGCCCGATCAGGGACAGCAAGTTCGGACCGCGAGAACCCGGATGCCTTAGCACCCGGGCAAGGTCTTGCCCTTGTTTTCCAGGGTCAGAAGGTTGCAGAAGTCAGTGTCGCTAACTTGCCACGTGCCGCGGCTGAGGGTGGCCTCGCCTATCTGGTTTGACAGCGCGCTGCCTGAAATGCCGTTAATCAGGATGTTGTAGGTCACTGTGGCCTCGGTGCCGGTCAGCGCCACGGCCGTGACGTGCTCGGTGGTGAGATGGGCTACCCCCGGCTGGGCCTGAACTTCAAGGTAGTGCCTGAATTTGGCGCCGTCTTGCAACAGCGATATCCGCCGCGCCACCGGTGTGGTGGGATCGAAGAATGCCGTCCAGTTCGCCCTAACGGAGGCCAGCGCGTCCGGCCCGGCGCTGGGCTGAGAGCCGATCGGCGCCGGCGATCCGGCCACAGCGGCCGGAGAAGGCGACACCACCGCAGACGCTGACGCGGCGGCCAGACTAGAGGCAGCGGGAGCAGGCGGACTTGAGGTGCTGCCCGAACATCCGGCTAGTCCGATGCCTAGCGTCACAGCGAGAACGACCACGAGTGCTCGCTGCCTGGACCACACGAAGCATCTGATCATCGGGGCATTACTGCTCGTAGCGCCGGCGTGCGAGATGGACGGTGATGTCGGCGGCTATCTCGATGGTGGCAGGCAGGACTTGCATGATCTGGCTGTATACCTGGTCCTGGTCCGAGGTCGGCAATTCCAGATAAGCCGAGATGGTCGATAGATGGCCCACGTAGTCGCGAGCAGTCATCGTAAGGCGCCGCTCGATCACGAACTGCTGAACATCTGCGAACCATTCAGACCGCTGTAGTTCAGTGCCCGGCCACTGCATGCCCTGTCCCGGCAACGTCCCATCTGGAGGCGGGAGCTCGTCGCTCTCCAAGAACGGCGCCCTGACTGCGCGAACGGCTTCCGCCACAGCAGGGTCGGCCAGCTGGGCCGGCCCGCCGAACGACGCAAACACGCCACCGGGCTCCAGCAGCGCAGCCACGCGCGACCACCGGCCCTCCGGGTTCGTCCAATGCAGCGCTGCTGCCGCGTACACCAGCCCGTAGCTCTCGCCCAGCCGCAAATCCTCGAACGCTGCTTTCACGGTCTTGACGTTTGCCGGCACGTGCTTGAGAAGCTCGGCGAGCATGGCGCCGTCGGGCTCGGTCGCGGTGACCCTCACCCCGCGCTGAGCGAACTGACGGGTTGCTTTGCCTGTCCCTGCGCCAATCTCGAGGGCAGTCCGAACCGGCCGATCCGCGTACGCCATCACCATGTCGCAGAGCTCCGCGGGATACCCGGGCCGGAATCGTTCGTAGGCTTCCGCAATCACTCCGAAGCTCAGCGCGCGACGAGACATGCCGAGCATCCTGACACGATCGGCGCCGTCAACGCTCGGCCTCTCGGCCAAAACCGCAGGCCCGGAACGTGCTGGCCACGAACTCGTGCCGATCGAAGGGAATCGGTCCTGGCCCGTTGTCTTGCAGCCGCCGGGCCTTATGCCGCGACGAGCAGGATGCCGATCGCGGCGAGCCCGAGGCCCGCGCGCTGCACCGGGCGCAGCCGCTCGCCGAGCACCACTCTGGCTAGCAGAACTGTGACTCCCGGGTAGAGCGCGGCCAGCACGACCGCCAGGCCGAACATGCCTGTCCTGGTAGCTGCCACATAGCAGATGTTCGCCACGACATCGATCGCGCCGGCGCCTGCCGCAGCCAGCAGCAGCCGGCGGTCTGCGCCGCGGGGCAGCAGGCCGCGCCGCAGCACCGTCGCGGCGATCACGACGACCGCAAGCTCGCCGATCCGCCCGGCCGCCACGGGCCACAGGGCCCCAGACTGCCCGGCGTTACGGATGAGTAGGAAGAACATGCCAAACGCCGCACCTGACGCCACCCCGTAGGCGACGGCCCGCCCTGGTCCCCGCCTGGCTGGCCGAGTGCCAGGCCCGGTGTCGCGGGCAGAGCTGGCCAGCACGATCGCGACCAGGCAGAGCAGCGCGCCCGCGTACACGCCAGGTCCTGGCCGCTCGCCCTCACCCAGCGCGACCGCCACCGGCAGGATCGTGGACACGAGGCCCGATACCGGCGCGACGACGCTCATCGGACCGGTCGCCAGTCCCACGTAGAAGATGATCAGTCCGAGCCCGCCGATCAAGCCGGCGCCGATCCCCCAAGCCAGGCCGACCAGGCGGGCCGGGCCGGGCGATATCGCCGCCGCGGCGAGCGCGACGATCACTCCGGCGGTGTCGGCCAGCATGAGCACTGCCAGCACGTTCGCCCTGCGGGTCGCCATGCCGCCCAGAAAGTCACCACTGCCGTAGAGCACGGCCGCGGCGAGGCCGAGCAAGATCACCATGACGTGCACCTCCGATCGGTCAGTAACTGGCTGCAAGCCAGCGACTGTCTCACTCTTCGGTGACTAGTAAAGCTAGTTTAGAGGTCAGTCAGTGACCGGTCAAACGACTTATCTGGTCATGGCTGATAGACTTTCGTCCATGGCTGTGCCGTCGCGGGGGCCCGGCGAGGAGATCAAGCCCGCCCCGATGCCGCTTCTTCTCGTGCAGTCGTTCGTCAACACGTGGGACGGCGACAACGGCTCAGATCTGCTGCTGGATCCCGCCACCGCCGGCGACTGGCTGACCAGACACAGCATGTGGAGCACGGAGCGCACGCCCGAGCCGGCCGAGTTGCACCTCGCGCGCGGCGTGCGCGAGGGCATCAGGGCGATGCTGGTGGCCAACAGCGGCGGGCCCCAGCCGACGCCGGTCGATCTGCAGCCCATTCAGGCCGCGGCGCTGGCCGCCCGGCCTGTGCTGCAGGTCGGGCCTGGCGGGCAGGTCAGCGTCGGCGCCGAGCCGGCCGACCGACCAGACCCGGGATTGTTCGCCCTGCTCCTCGTGATCCGCGACGCGCAGCGTGACGGCACCTGGTCACGGCTGAAAGCATGCGGCAACCCTGACTGCCGCTGGGCCTTCTACGACCGCTCCCACAGCAGGGCTGGTGCCTGGTGCGACATGGCCAGCTGCGGCAACCGGATCAAGAACCGCAGACTCAGGCAGCGCCAACGCTAGTTCCATACGTTGCCGACCGCTGGCGCTGAGCGCTGGCAAGCTCGCTTGCTTTGCTACCGTCATCGAGACGGCCGGGCCGACCCAAGGCCCACCAAGGGAGCGCGCGTGGATCAGCTGAGCCTCGGTGTCATCGGCCGGTCGCGGAAGGAGAACGAGCGCCGCCTCGCGATTCATCCGCTGCACGTCGGGCGGATCGCTGCTGATTTGCGGGAACGTATCTACCTGGAGCGAGGTTACGGAGAACTCTTCGGCGTCTCCGACGAGCAGCTCGCGAAAAGCGTCGCGGGAATGCGGACGCGTGCCGAGCTCGTCGCGAATTGCGATGTCATCCTGCTTCCTAAGCCGCAGGCTGCCGACCTCGCGGAAATGCGAACGGGGCAGGTCTTGTGGGGCTGGCCGCATTGTGTTCAGGACCAGGAGATCACCCAGCTGAGCATCGACGGCCGGCTCACGCTGATCGCGTTCGAGGCGATGAACTACTGGGCTGCCGACGGCTCTTTCAGCCTGCACGTCTTTCACAAGAACAACGAAATGGCTGGTTACTGCTCCGTGCTCCACGCGCTGGAGCTCGCGGGCATGACAGGTGATTACGGCCGGCGGCTGCGGGCAGCCGTGATCAGCTTCGGCGCGACGGCGCGCGGAGCGGTGACCGCTCTGAACGCGCACGGCGTCAGCGACGTTGACGTGGTGACCCATCGTGCCACCAACGCCGTCGGCTCACCGATCCCCTCAGCGCGCATGGTGCACTTCGCACTGGACGACGACGACCCGAGCCGTTGCCACGTGCTGCGCGACGGCAGCCAGGTGCCCCTGGCGGCGTTCCTCGCCGAGCACGACATTGTGGTCAACTGCGTCTTGCAGGACACCGACGCGCCCTTGATGTTCGTCACGAGCGACGATCTGGGCTCGTTCGCGCCCGGCACCCTTATCGTCGACGTCTCCTGCGATGAGGGCATGGGGTTCAGCTGGGCGCGGCCAACTTCCTTCGCGGAGCCGACGTTCACGGTTGGCGATAATGTCCGCTATTACGGCGTGGACCACAGCCCGTCGCACTTGTGGGACTCAGCTACCTGGGAAATCAGCGAAGCACTCTTGCCGCACCTGCGGCCCGTGCTGGCCGGTCCGAAGTCATGGGATGCAGACGATACTGTCCGGCGCGCCATCGAGATTCGCGACGGTGTCATCCAGAACCCGCGCATCCTGTCGTTCCAGCACCGCTCGCCTGGCTATCCGCACCAGCCGCTGCCAGCCTGACGGGAGGCCGCGAAAGCCGTCCTCTGGCGAATGCGAGCTGTGCTGGTTAGCCATCCGCGCCCTGCATCTGGTGGGCCCGCTGCTTACGGCCGCATTTCCGGATGATTTGGTCAGTAATCGGGCTAGTAGGTACGGTCAGTGAGGTGAGCGGCACTTCGGAAGACGACGCCTGGTGGGACTCGTGGTTCCGCCCGGAGCCTTCGGCCGCACCGCTCCCGCCTGCCGCCGCCCAGCTTCCGCCGACCGCCGAGCAGCGGTCGCCGGGCGGCAGGCACGGGCGACGGGGCAGGAAGCCACGCAAGCTACGGTATGTGCTGATCGCCGCTGTAGTAGCAGCGGCGGCAGGTATCAGCGCGGTGCTGGTGCTGCCGAGCGGCGGGTCCACCCAGGCTACTGGTTACCTGCCGACGGGCTCATCGCCTGGCCAGGACGCGCAGCAGACAGCCAGGGCCTTCCTGCGCGCCTGGGACGCGGGTGAGCTGCGCCAGGCGGCGAACTACACAGATCATCCCGCCGCCGCCAGGGCCGCCCTGACAGCCTTCCGGACGTCCCTGCACCTCAGGAAACTCACTACTAAGGCCGGGACGGCAACAGCGCTCCCGCCCGGCTCGGCGACCCCTCGGGAGAAGGTCAGCTACGCGGCAAGCGCCAGCGTGGCCGCGTCGGACGCCGCTGCCGCGGTCAGCGGAACCTGGCGCTACCAGACATCGCTGGTCGCCTATCAAGCGAAGCAATCCAAGTACTGGTACGTCGCCTGGGCACCCGCCGACCTGGCTCCTGGCCTGACCGTGTCCACGCACCTTGATGCCGTCTCGGTCCCCCCGCGCGTCACCTCCGTCGCCGACGCCAGCGGCAACGATCTAACCAGTTACGGTGACGCGGGGCTGGACAATATCACCGCGCGCCTGAAGACAGGAGCGCCCCCTGGGTACGGCTCCCCTGGCCTGACCGTCGAGATTCAGCGCAGGTCAGGCAAACCCGTCGCCAGCACCAAGGCTGTCGTGGTCGCGCCGCGGAACGTCTCTGGACTGGCCACGACGATCGACGCGGCTGCCGAGCAGGCTGCCCGGTCTGCCGTCGCCCGGCATGACAACAGTTCGATGGTGGTCATCCAGCCGTCAACCGGCAAGATCCTTGCCATCGCCAACAACGCTGGTTTCAACGACTTCGCGCTCACTGCATCAGTGGCGCCGGGCTCGACCATGAAGACCGTCACCTCGACTGCGCTGTTCACCGAGGGGGTTCTCAATCCGGAGAGCCGGGTCCCATGCCCTAAGACTTTCACGATTCAGGGAATTACCTACCACAACGACCACGGCGAATCGAGAGCCGGCGTCGACACCGTTCATTACTGACTTCGCCCAGTCCTGCAACAACGCTTTCAGTACGCAGTGGGAGCATCTGACCGACGGCCGCCTGGCCGAGGCGGCCAGGGATTATTACGGTCTGGACCAGAAATGGGACATCGGCATCGGCAGTATTTCCGCGAGCTACTTCAACGCCCCGGCATCAGCATCCGGGTCCGAACTGGCCCAGGAAGCCTTCGGCGAGGGTTCGCTGACCGCTTCACCGCTCGCCATGGCGTCGATCGCTGCCACCATCGACAGCGGAAGGTTCCGGCAGCCTTACCTGGCAACGGGTGGCCCGCTGGTGACCGCGCAACCGCTTCCGGCCACAACCGACAGCTGGCTGAAGGAGATGATGCGGGCCGTGGTCACCAGCGGCACGGCCGCACCGATCGGATTCGGCGCGGATGTTTACGCCAAGACCGGTACCGCGGACATCGACGGCCAAGGGCAGCCCAACAGCTGGCTCATCGCCTTCGAGCCGTCACGGGACATCGCGGTCGCCTGCCTGGTAGTCAACGCCGGCTACGGCGCTCAGGTCGCTGGCCCCGAGGTCAGGGCCTTTCTCGACAGCTACTGATGTCGCCTGGTCCGCGCCCGCGGCTCGCAGCGACTCGGCAGCGGTCCCGAGGGCAGCACCGAGGAGCACGACGTCCTTCAAGAGGGCCTCTCCCAGCATGGACAGCCGCGGCACGCCTTCACCCTCCTGCCAGGATTCCGGCGTGGTGACCAGGAAGCTGAGCGTACCGAGGAAGAGCCCGACGGCACCGAAGCTGCCGGCCGCCGAGGCCTTCGGCGCGACCGGCTTCGCAACGATCAAGGACCCCAGGGATATCTGCGTGACACCGATGAGCCGCGCGAGCGTCCGTGCGCCCAGCTTCTCCCGCAGGCGCGAGGTCAGCGGGCTCGCGGTAACCAGAACCTCTGCGTTCTCGACTTCGTAATCCTTGAACTTGAGAGCCCCGATCCACAGGAGGGTAGTTGCCAGCCCGCACCGCATGACCGAGGATCCTGCGGAAGACAGACCGCTGACCGGTGTGTTCCGTGTGCCCATGTTCTGCTCCCTGGTCGACAGTTGCCTGCCGAGGGCTCGGTTCTGGCCCGCGGCATGCCTGGACAGCGGTTACGCGGCTACTGGGTCCCAGCCGCGCAGGTGCCGCACGGACTGGCGGTACTCCCACTCGACGGCGTCTTTGAGCAGGTGGGCCAGCCGCCCGCTGGTGGTGATGCCGGCGACATCGGCGACCCCGCGACGGTTCCCGACCGAGACGACGAACCCCTTGTCGTGGAACGTGAACGTCTCCAGCGACCGGCCCTTCAGCTCCGCGTCCAGGTTGCGGGCCACCGTCTCGCCCTCTTCCAGCGCCACCTGCGCCAGCGCAGGCAGCACGTGCCCGGTGCGCGGATCCACCACCGAGGCTAGGTCGCCGGCGACGTAGATGTCCGGGTGGTCCAGCACGCGCAGGTGCCTGTCGACCTTGACGCGGCCGTTGTGGCCGGTCGGCAACCCCGAATCAGCTACGAGTTCAGGCGCTTTCACGCCGCCTGCCCAGACGAACACGCCGCCCTCCACCAGCTCACCATCCTTGAGCCGGAAGCCCTCCGTTGTCGCGGCGGCGATCACTGCGTTGGTGCGGACCTGGACCCCAAGGTCATGAAGGATGCGGGTGGCCTTGTCGATCAGCTGCGGTGAGGACCCTGCCAGGATGGCCGGGCCAGCCTCGACAAGCAGGACGGCGGGCCGATCGCGCGCCAGGCCGTGCCGGCTGGCCACCCCCGGCAACATCTCGGCCAGCTCGCCCGCCAGCTCGACCCCGGTGGCGCCACCACCGCCGACCACCACGGTCGCCAGGCGGCGCTGCTGTCCGGGCTCCGTGGCAGCCGCGGCCGCTGTCAGCGCTTGGTTGACCGACGCCCACACCTGCTCGGCGTCGCTGGGCGTGTACAGCGACAGGGCGCGCTCTGCCAGGCCGGGGATGGCGAAGTCATTAGGCCGGCTGCCGAGCGCCAGGACCAGCCGTCCCCAGCCGATCGGCCCGGCGCCGGTCAGCAGCCGCAGGCCGGCCAGATCGAAACCGGTGATCTCGGACCGCACGAAGCGGACCCGCGTGTCCAGCATCTTCTCGATCGGGATGCGCACCGCGTCGGCGGCGCGGGTACCCGCGGCGACCCTGGGCAGTTCGGTGAGGACCCTGTGGTAGTCGTGCGAATCGACCAGCGTCAGCTCCACCGCCGGATTGGCACGCAGCTTCGCCGTCAGGCGCAAGGCGACGTGCAAGCCGGCGTAGCCCGCACCTGCCACCACGATCTGGTTGCTCCCGGCGGTGGATACATTCACGGCTTCCTCCGTCTCCAGGTGATGGTCCAGTCGGGCGCCCAACTCAGTGCGCCAGCTGCATCCAGTCCTGGTAGTGCGTGGGCGCCAGGTGCGCCTCCGGTCCCGCGGTGAGCACATCGCCGGTGACGGCCGCGAACATGCCAGCCTTGTCGTCGGTGATCACGGTCCGGCCGTCGTGATGCGCGGCCAGCGTGACCCGGCCGAGCTCGTCGAGGCGGAAGACGTCAGGGCCGGCGACGTTCCAGATGCCGTTGAGCGGGGCACTGGTGGCGACCTGGACGACCGCGTCGACGACGTCCGCGGTGGCGATCGGCTGGATGGGCGTGGGGGGCAGCCGGACGGTGCTGGCGTCGGCGGTCCAGGACATGGTGGGTTCCATGAATTCGAAGAACTGGGTAGCGCGCACGATGGAGTACGGCGTAGGCCCATGCCGTAGCAGATCCTCTTGCAGGGCCTTGGCCCGGTAGTAATCCAGCTCGGGCACCTGATCCACGCCCACGATGGAGAGGATCACCTGGTGCCGGACGCCGGTGCGCTCTCCCGCCGCCAGCAGGTTGCTCATCGAGGTGCGGAAGAAATCCAGGGACGCCGCGTCGAAGGTCGGTGAATTCGCCACGTTGATCACGACCTCGGCGCCGTCGAGTACCTGGTCAAGGCCCTTCGCCGTCAGCAGGTCGACGCCGGTGTCCGGTGCCGCAGGGACGGCCTCGTCTCCGGCCGCGGTGAGCTTCTTGACCACTTGCGAACCGACAAGTCCGGTACCGCCGATGACTACCAGCTTCATTGCCTTCACCCTCCTTCATGGCACCGCCGCGCATAAAGGCACTAATGGTCGGAACCATGCGTTTCGTCGTGCCCGCTACCATCGTCCGTTTGCTGGCCATAGGTCGCTGAATGACCTGCCTGCATCCGAGCCCTGGTAGACGTTGTCGAGGTCGTCCTGCAGGACGTGTGCGAGGTTGTCGATGTTGGACGAGACCTCCAGGTCCTGATCGAGCGTCTCGGCGCGGCAGCCCCAGCCGGCCGGGAGGTCGAGCCGGTCGTAGAGGTGGGCGAGATCGTCTTCGCTCAGCGCCGGGTCCCGGTGCCTGGTGAAGGACTGCATGACGAACACCTCACCGTCGGGTGCATCGAGCAGGTAAACCTCGCTGCCTTTGTTGTACGTGAACGTGAAGGTGTTGTGGTGGTAGACGTAGCCGGGGTCGTAGCTGCCCCCAACCGCGTCCTGCGCCAGCGTTGCCGCCCCTGCCACGCCCAGCCACGTGCCGGTAATGTCCCCGAAAGTCCTGTCGTCTCCGGCTTCCCGGACATCGAGCTGGTCGAACATCCAGTGCCTTACCGGGCTGAGCCAGCTGCGCAGGGCTCCGTTCTCGCGCGCGATGGTGTCAGGCTCCAGTGCGTCGAATTGCTCGGGTGTCGGGTCGCACGCACCTGTCGTGTTCCAGAAGTTCGCGATGGCATTGTCCTGGCTAGTGCCGGTGATCAGGCCAACTTCGCAGAACCGTTGGCCGCGCATGTCCTGCAGGTGGATCTCCCGGCCAGGTACCAGGTGCTCAAGCCGGGCAGCTGTCATGTTCTGCTCCAGGCTGGCTTCGGTCATGAAAGTCCCTCCCCCGCTGACTGCCTCCGCGCGCCTTCGTTTCCACGGTAGGACGTCAGCCGTCCGGCTGATCATGCGGGTTGGAGTCTCGCGGGTCGTCGCGTTCTGGATGCAGGAGGAGCTAACCAGGTGCCACCGACGAGCAGGCGCCGCGGAACCTGATGAGCAGGCGGCGCGGAACTCTAGTCCAGCGCGCGACCCTGGCGCCTGGCCGTCCGGTCGCCGTGGACAAGCCTGCTCAGCTGCCTCGCTACCCGGTCTGCGGCGGTGCCGAACGGGTTGTCCTGCACAACGTAGGTCCAGGTGGCAGTCGGCCGTCTCAGCCCGGCAGCTTCGAGGTTGAGGCCGGCGCTGGTGATTTCCGCGCGCTGGAAGGTCGCCGCCGAGTCCTGCTCGGCTGACTCGATCAGTCGCTTGAACAGCGTGACCGACTCTGCGTGGAACTCGGTCAGCGGATCCAGCCCCATGCCGAACGGGTTCGGGCTGTTGCCGAGCGCGCGCAGGTGGATGCCTTCCCTGATCTCGGCCAGCTCCGCGAGGTACTCAGCCCAGCGGCGGTCCAGGTGGAACAAGACGATCTGCCGCGCGGCAGCAGTCAGCACGTCCGGCGGGACGGTCGCCGCAAGCTCGCGGTAGCGGTCAGGACACTGCCGTGCGAGTGCGGTGATAGCGGCGCTGGTGCGCAGCGCGCGGTCGCGCTGGTCAAGGACGACCCGCCGCTGGTCCTCGACCAGCTTGTTGTAGCGGAAGGTATTCCTGTGTATCTCGAGGTTGGCTCCTTCGGCCACGCGCTGAGCATGTTCCACGGCTCGCTGCGCCCCTGCATCGTGCACGCGGCCATCGGCCGCCACCTCACGCGGCGCCACGGCCTCCGGGGCGTTGCCGGTCACCAGGTCGTCCTCCATGCTGACGAAGAACACAGAACTGCCAGGATCGCCCTGACGCCCAGAACGCCCGCGTAGCTGATTGTCGAGCCTGCTGCTCCAGTACCGGCCAGTGCCGATGACGTGCAGTCCGCCGAGTCCGGCGACCTGCCCATCGTCGCCTTGCGGGCCGCCCAGGCGGATGTCAGTGCCGCGGCCTGCCATCTGCGTCGACACGGTTATCGCTCCGCGGGCCCCGGCAGCCGCGATGACCGCGGCTTCCTCGGCGTCGTTCTTGGCGTTCAGCACCGCACTCGGCAGGCCAACCCGGCCGAGGCTGTGCGCCAGCCGTTCCGACTCGGCGACGTCGAGGGTGCCGATCAGCACCGGCCTGCCGCCGGCGTGCGCCGCAGCGGCCTCGGCGACAATCGCGTCTTCCTTCTCCTCCAGGGTCGCGAACAGCCGGTCGGGGTGGTCGTCTCGGACGCAGACGCGGTTCTGCGGGATCACCGCCGCCTCCAGCCCGTAGAACTGCCGGAACTGCTCGCCCACCGCCACCGCCGTCGCCGTAGCGCCGCAGACACGGGGGTAGCGCCGCACCAGCGACTCGATCGTGATGCTGTCCAGGATCTCGCCCGTCTCGCTCGCGGTGAGGTCTTCCTTCGCCTCGACGGCTGCCTGCAGCCCGTCCGGCCACCGCTGCAGCCTGGCCACCCTGCCGCGGGACGGGCTGATCAGCTCGACCCTGCCATCGGTGACGATGTAATCGACATCGCACTGCAGGAGCGCGTCGGCGTGCAGGGCCACGTTGAGCCTGGTCAGGGTTTCGAGCTGGGCGGCGGAGTACAGATCGATCCCGCCGAGCGCGCGCTCGGCCGCGATGGCACCGCGCTCGGTCAGATGGACATTGCGGCCATCGTCATCGACGTCATAATGCACGTTCCGGCGGAACGTGCGGACGAGCCTGGCCATCTCATGGTCGGCATCGCCGCCCGCCGCGCCCGCCAGCACCAGCGGCACCCTGGCCTCATCGATCAGGACCGAGTCCACCTCGTCGATCACGACCACGTCGGGCTCGGGCAGCACCAGGTCGGCCACATCGGACCTGAGCCTGTCCCGCAGGACATCGAACCCGATCTCGCTGACGGCCGCGTAAGTGACCTGCGCTGCATACGCAGCCCGCCGTTCGTCCTCCGTGGAGTGCTGCCCGAGATAGCCGACCGATATGCCGAGCAGTTCATAGACCGGGCGCATCCACTCGGCGTCGCGGCGGGCAAGGTAGTCGTTCACGGACATGACGTGGACCGACCGGCCGCAGGCCGCGTACCAGGCGGCAGCGACCGCCGCCGCTAGCGTCTTCCCCTCACCGGTCGCCATTTCCGCGACCTGCCCCGACATCATCACCAGGGCACCGAGCAACTGCACGTCGTACGGACGCTCGCCGAGCGCGCGCCTGGCCGACTCCCGCGCGGCCGCGCAGAAGCCTGCCCGGTCCGTCGCAGCGTCCGCCAGACCTGCCAGCGCCTCATCCGGCAGGCGCAGCACCTCGGCCTCGCGGGCGGCGATGACCGGCAGCAGCCGCTGATACCGGGTGATATCCGCAGTGCCCGGCTTCTCCAGGAACCGCATGACCCGCTCGCGCAGCCGGGCTCACCGCGCATTGCCCGTCGGCTTGGCCGTCACGCAGCGTCAACGACCTGCGCCTCGGCAGGGTTCCCCGCGGCTCTGCAGGCTGCGCGGGAGCAAATGCCACGTCGGGATCCGCGCCGGCCTGGCCTGAGGCCGTATCATCGCGGCACGGCTGCGTGCGGCCCGGAGGACCGGGTGGCGACGAGCAGGAGTACCGCGGACGGCAACGTTCCCGGAATGATCTGGTTGGCAAAGGAGCAGCAGGATGGCACACGAGGTTAAGGGCGTCATCGCCAGCGCCAAGGGCGCGCCGGTCAGCGTGACCACGGTCCTGGTGCCGGATCCGGGACCTGGTGAGGCGCTGGTCGCGGTCCAGGCCTGCGGCGTGTGCCACACCGATCTGCACTACCGCGAGGGCGGGATCGGCGAGGACTTCCCTTACCTGCTCGGGCACGAGGCGTCCGGGGTGGTCGAGGCCGTCGGGCCGGACGTGACGGGCCTGGCGCCCGGCGACTTCGTGATCCTGAACTGGCGGGCTGTCTGCGGCCAGTGCCGTGCCTGCCTGCGCGGCCGTCCCTGGTATTGCTTCGCCACCCATAACGCCACCCAGAAGATGACGCTGGCCGACGGCACGCCGCTGTCGGCCGCGCTCGGGATCGGCGCGTTCGCCGAGAAGACGCTGGTCGCGGCTGGCCAGTGCACCAAGGTGGACCCGCAGATCAAGCCTGAGGTGGCTGGCCTGCTCGGCTGCGGCGTGATGGCCGGCCTTGGCGCCGCGATCAACACTGGCGGGGTCAGCCGCGGTGACTCGGTCGCGGTGATCGGCTGCGGCGGCGTGGGCGACGGCGCAATCCTCGGCGCCCGGCTGGCCGGCGCGCGGACGATCATCGCGGTCGACCCTGACTCCCGCAAGCGAGCCTGGGCCAGGGAATTGGGTGCCACGCACTCGGTGAACCCGGCCGCCACAGACGCAACCGAGCGGATCCGGGAGCTGACCGAGGGCAACGGGGCCGACGTGGTGATCGAGGCAGTGGGCCGCCCGGAGACCTACAAGCAGGCCTTCTACGCCCGGGACCTAGCCGGGACCGTGGTGCTCGTCGGCGTACCGACGCCGGAGATGCAACTGGAGCTACCGCTGCTTGACGTGTTCGGCCGCGGCGGCCAGCTCAAGTCGTCCTGGTATGGCGACTGCCTGCCGTCTCGCGACTTCCCCATGCTGGTCGATCTGCACCTGCAGGGCAGGCTCCCGCTTGAGAAGTTCGTGTCGGAGACGATCGCGCTGGACGCGGTCGAGGAAGCGTTCGCCAAGATGAACCGCGGGGAGGTGCTCCGCTCGGTCGTGCTGCTGTGACCGGCGCACCGGTGCCTGCCGCTGCGCGGCCTCCTGCGATCAGGATCGCGATGTGGTCGGGGCCGCGCACGGTCTCCACCGCGTTGATGCGATCGTTTGAGAACCGGCCGGATACGGTCGTCGTGGACGAGCCGCTGTACGCCTTCTACCTGGCCAGAACCGCGGTTGATCATCCGGGCCGGGCCGAGGTCATCGCGAGCATGTCCGCAGACTGGCGCCAGGTACTGGCCGGGCTTGCGCAGGCGCCGCTGCCGGACGGCAGGACGGTGTTCTACCAGAAGCACATGACGCACCATCTGCTTCCTGAGGTCGACCGGGCCGCGTTCGCCGGGCTCCGGCACGCTTTCCTGATCCGCGAGCCGAGGCGGCTGCTCGCGTCGTACGCGCGGGTGCGGTCAGCTCCGGTGCTCGCCGATCTCGGACTGCCGCAGCAAGCCGAGATCTTCCGCGCGTTCGGCGGGCCGGTGATCGACTCTGCCGACATCCTGCGGCATCCGCGCCAGGCTCTGGAGTCGCTCTGCGGCGCACTCGGCATCGGCTTCGACCCGGCGATGCTGGCGTGGCCAGCCGGGCCGCGGTCCACTGACGGCGTCTGGGCGCGGTACTGGTATGACAGCGTGTGGCGGTCGACCGGATTCGGGCCGCACCGGGAGTCCGCGGATGTTGACCTCCCGCCGGAGCTGGAGCCGCTGGCGGCGCAGTGCCAGCCGTTCTACGAGGAGCTGGCCGCGCACCGGCTGCGCTAGCTCGGCCTGGCTGCCTGGTCCGGCTGGCTGGTCCGGCTGGCTAGGTCTGGTACCCGGTCCGGTCCGCGCCGTGACCCGGGCGAGACAACCGGGCCGCAGGCTGGAGGCATGTGCATGTGGTCAATGGCCCGCCGCCGCCGCCGCGGCAGCAGCAGCACCGCCGGGCGGGCGGCTGTCGCCGTGGCCGGGCGGGCGGCCGTCGCCGCGGTGACAGCACTGGCTGCCGCGTCCTGCAGTGCGGGCGGGCCGGCCTGCCGGGGATCTCCGCCTCCGCCGTTCCTGTCTCATCTGCTCGGCCAGCGCGCGTGCAGAGGCGCGGCCGGATTCACCTGCGGGCAGCTGATGGTGCCCCTCGACCCGTTCGGCCCGCCGCGTGGCCGGCTGTCCCTGCAGGTCGCCGTGTCCGACGTGGCCGCCGCGCCGGACGGCGTGCTGCTGTTCCTGACCGGCGGTCCAGGGCAGCCGGGAGTCCCGTTTGTGCAGCACGTCGTCAGCCGCTCGGCCCGGCGCTCGCCGGCGACCGGCTGGTGATGCTCGACCAGCGCGGCACAGGGGCCGGGGCGCTTCACTGCCCGGCACTCCAGCGGCAGATGGGCGCATCCGACCTCGCCGTGCCCACGGCTGCGGCGGTCAGGTCGTGTGCCGCCGCCATCGGCCAGAGCCGCGCGTACTACGCCACCGCTGACACCGTCGCCGACATCGAGGATCTGCTGCATGCGCTCAGGGTCGCCAGGATCTCGCTGGACGGAGTGTCCTACGGGTCTTATGTGGCGGAGCGCTTCGCGCTGGCCCATCCAGCCCAGGTGGACAGGCTCGTTCTTGACTCAGTGGTCCCGGCCGCGAACGTGGACCCGTTGCAGCTCTCGGACATGCGGGCCACCGCCAGAGTGCTGCGCAGCGTCTGCGCGGCGGAGCACTGCGCGAGCGATCCGGCGAAGGACGTGGCAACGGTAGTCCGGCGTTATCACGACGGACCGGCATTGCTCGACACTCTGGTCACGCTCAGTGTGGCCGATCCGTCCTTCAGCGGCGTGCCAGGCGTCCTGCACGCGGCCGCCGGCGGGCACCCGGCCGGACTGGAGGCCCTCATCAGCCGGGTGCACGCCGACGACGGCGTCACGGCCGGAGAACTGAGCCAGGGCCTGCATGCCAGCACGCTGTGCGCCGACCTGAGGATGCCCTGGGGCGGCCAGGACACGCCGCTCGCAGCCAGGCCAGCCGCGCTTGCGCGCGCCGTCGCCCGGCTGACACCCGGCCAGGTATGGCCGTTCGACCGTGCCACGGCGGCCGGCAACGGTCTTGTCAAGACCTGCCTGTACTGGCCGCCTACTCCTGCTCCGCCGCCTCCGCCTGCCCAGGGAACGCCCCTGCCACCCGTGCCGATCCTGCTCCTGGCGGGCGGACACGACCTGTCGACCCCGCTGGCGCAGGCACGCGACGAGCTGATGCTGGCGCCGGCCGGCGTGCTCGTCGTCGAACCCGCCGCGGGTCACTCAGTCCAGAGCCGCGCGGCCGGCGATCCCGCGTTGCCGGCGGTTGAGCGGTTCCTGCGCCGGGGCTGAGACCCGGCGGGCCGCCGGCCGGCGATACCGGCGGCCCGCCGGTATCAGGACACCGGGGCCGCGATGTTGAGCTGGGCCAGGTTCCAGCCGGATAGCGTGATCACGGGCGTGTCGCCCTGCAGGTCCGCGGACTCATAGCTGACCGTGATGGTCTGCGACTCGCCGGGGAACAGCGTGATGTCGTTGTTCTGCCAGAGCGAGGACTGCAGCTCGTTGTCGCCTGGCTCCAGGGTTCCGCTCGCCGTGCCCCGCCTGACGTCCGCGCGCAGGAAGAACGCGACCGTCGCCGAGGAGGTGTTGGTGATGGTGACCGCAGTGGCCAGGTCCGCGCCATCCGGCCCGGCCTGCGCAGTGGTGGCCGCGGTCGCCGATACCGCGGTGGCCGGCAGCGACTGCAGCGCGGTCAGGTTGGCGTACTGGGTCATGGTCGCCTGCGGGTTGTCCAGCGTCGAAGTCCAGTTGGTGATGTCCTGCTGAGTCGACAGCCAGTAGACGTTGCGGTCGACGACTTTCCCGCTGCTGTTGCGAAGCAGCAACTCGACGAAGTACACGCTCGCCGACGCGGGCGGGGTCGTGACGGCCGGGACCTTCGGGGTCAGCACACTGCCGAGCACCTGCTGTGGTGCCAGCGAGATGTTGCTGACCGTCTGGTCGTCCAGCACCCCGCCGGCCAGGCTGAAGACCTTCGACTCCACCGACAGGCCAGACTGCGTCGCACCGCCGAGGTTGTCCAGCGCGACCGTGCCGTTGTCCAGCGCGTAGATCGCGTGCAGCGAGCGGTTCGCCTCCTGCGTGCCGAAATAGGCGCCTGGCTGATCGTTGTCGCTGCCGTAGAGGGTCCACAGCAGGCTCGGCCAGCCCTTGTTCAGCTGCCAGTAGATCGTGCCGGTCGAGGGCACTGGCGTGTTGTTCGCGTGGTCGATGAACGCCTCGAACTGTGCCCTGGTGTCCTCGTAGTTCTGCACCTGGGCTTCCTCGACGTACTGGTTCAGGCCGGACCAGGCGCCGTAGCGGCTGGTCATCGCCGTGTCGAGGTTGAACAGCGTGCCGAAGTGATAGCCCTTGTGGCTGGTGCCCTCATAGTTGGCGTGGTACTGGTTGGCCTTCGGCGACTGCCACAGTTTGGACAGGTCAGCCGGCGACATGAACCGGTTCAGCGAGTCGATCGTCGGAACGGTATCGCCGGCGCTCTCCTCGCTGTCGTAGCCCCACGAACCTCCTGCATTGGTCTGCGTGCTGTCGTTGCTATCGAAATGCGTGGTGTCGTACCAGTAATTCGGCGGAACCCAGTCGTAAGGGCCTTCTTTCTCGCCGGACCAGCCAAGCTGCGCGCTCTGGTTGTACTCGGCCGAGGAGATCAGCGGGTCCTCGAACCCGGCCGCGGCGAACCCGGTCAGCGAGACCGACTCCTGCTTGGCGGTCGGCGCGTTGTCGCTCCACTGGAAGCTGAACACGCTGGGGTGGTTGCGCAGTTCCTCGCCCAGCGTCTGCGCGGACAGTTGCAGCAGCGAAAGTTGCGCGCTCGTCAGCTTCCCGCTCGGCTGCCAGGCGTCGCAGCACTGGTAGCCGGCGTTGATCAGCATGCCCGCGGCATCCATCTGGTTGAAGAAGTCCTGCGGCATGATGTGACCCTCGAGCCTGATCGTGTTGAGGCCCATGTTCTGCATCAGGGCAATCTGGCCGGAGATATCGGACGCGGAGTAGTGCAGGAAGATGTTCGGGTCGAAACCGCCGCCGCGGATGACCAGCGGCACGCCGTTGATGTCAAAGGCCCGCACGCCGTCCGGTGCGCCCGCGCTGGTGCCCGACGTCAGGTACGAGGTGACGGTCCTGATCCCGAAGGTTTCTGAGGTCGAGTTCAGCACCCCGCTGCCCTCCGACACCGAGGTCTGCAGCGTGTACAGCGGCTGCGCGCCCATCTGGTACGGCCACCAGACCTGCGGGTTGGCGATGGTCAGGCCAGGGTAGGCGGCCGGGGTGAAGGTGACCGGCTGAGCGCTGCCCGGCGCGACTGTCACCGTCTGGCTCACGGTGACCGGTGACCCGGCGCCGGGCGGGGTGATGGTCGCGCTGACCACGCCGGTCTGCGCCGATGTCGTGTTGTTGGTGATGGTGGTGTCGACGGTCAGCGCGGAGCTGCTGAGGTTGGCCGTGTCGGTCTGCTCGATATAGGCGTTGCCGTCCGACAGCGCGCCGTGCACGGCAAGCTGCACAGGGAACTGGATGCCGGTGTTGTTGTCCGGCGGGATCTGCGTCCAGTCCACGTTGTCCAGCGTGTACATGGTGGTCGGGTTGTTCGGGTTGACCTCGATCGCCAGCGAGTTGGTACCCGCGGTCACCAGGCTGGTGAGCGGGAAGCTGAACTGGGTGTAGTCGCCGGTCACCGTCGAGGACGTGGCGACCTCGTGGCCGTTGACCCAGACGTTGGCCGAGCCGACGACCCCGTTGACGATCAGCGTGGCGACCTGGCCAGACTGCAGGGTTTCGGTGAAGTTGGTGCGCCACCACCAGGGCACGTCGAATTCGGCGACGGTATCGGCGCCGATCTTGGTCATATCGCCGTAGCAGTTCTCCATGTTGCCGGAGTAGTAGACGCTGCTCGGGCTGTCGCTGTCGAGGTTGACCGGCTGCAGGGCGGTGTCACCAGGGCACTGACCGTTCTGGGCCAGCGCCTCGATCTCGGTGCCTGGCGCGCCCGCGTCGTCGTTGCTGACCGGCAGCCAGCCCGACGTGCTGAAGCCGGGCGCGGAAATCTGGGCACCGGTCTGCGTGGCCACCGCGCTGCTTTGCACCTCCCAGCCACTGGCACCGAGGTCGCTAAGGTCAGACGCGCCGGTGCTGGCCGGCTGGTTCAGGATCGCCCTTGCCGCGGCGCTGAGGATAGCCCCTGGCTTCGCCCCGTACCCGGACAGCTGGCGTGCCGTGGCGACGGCAGGAGCGGCGACGGCAGGCCTGGCCTGCGCGCCAGTTGCGGAAACAAGCGGAGCCGTCACCACCAGGGCGGCGATCACCGGTAAAGCCAGGGCTGGGCGAAGGGCTCGGAGCATGATCGTGAACTCCTGTCCGGCGGGTAGCCGCCGCGGCGGTGGTCGCCGCAATGTGCGGGTCCGCAGTTAGTTCGTATACTTTCCGAACCAACCCTGTCAAGAGCTTCAGGTCGCGGCCTACCCGGATCGGCGCGGCCGCTTGCGCACGCAGGCCGGGCCGCCGCGGTACAGAACCGCGACGGCCCGTGCGACTTAACCAGCCGGTCCTGACAGTTAGCCTGGCGAGTTCAGGCTGTCCTGGTACAGCGCGGCCACCGCGGCAGGGACCCAGCCGCTGTCCCAGCGATGAGCCACGTCGACCGACGGTCCGTCCGTGTGCTCGATGCCGGCTGCCGCGAGCAGGGCGTCGTAATCGGACACATCTTGCGGGTACAGCGACCAGCCGCCCGTCCAGATCCGGTTGCTGGTCTGGAACGGTGCCTCGTGTGCTGCCACGAAGGCCGCGGTCAGCCGGTAATTGGCCTGGAAGTTAGCGTCAGTGCCGTACGACGCGGCCGAGTCGCTGTACTGGTTGTACGACGAGATGTCAGCAGGGAAGTCCCAGGACGCCGCCAGCGTGAAGACGTCGGGATGCTTCAGGATCAGATCCTGCGCTCCGAGGCCCGACTTGGAGAATCCGATGAGCCAAACCTGCTCAGAACCCGAGGTAGCCAGGTTCTGCTTGAGCCAGGGCACCAGTTCCTGGGTCAGGAACGTCTCGTACTGGAGGTTCGGGTCGGTCGCGTTGTTGGCGTACCAGGGATCGAGGTAGAACGTCGGCTCGACGATGGTCAGGTTGTACTTGTCCTGCGCATCCATCGCCTGCAGTGTCGCGAGTCCGTCACCGAAGTTGTTGCCAAGCCCTGGCTCGACCGGCAGCACGATGAGGAAGTTGTGCGCGACTCCGGCGGCCGGGTTCGTCGGCTGCAGGACACGCAGGGTCTGCGGGCCGTAGCCGTCATTGGCGGACAGGAAGTTGTAGCTGGCGATGCCGCTCGCCGTGCTCTGGTAGTGCACCTGGAAGCCCGCGTTTCCGCCTGACCAGTTGCCCGCCGAGGCGGCACCGTTGGCGATGATCGCCGGTGCCCCGCCGGTGAGCGTGGTGTCGCTCACGCCGAGGACCTGGACCCCGTTCTCCAGGAACGACAGTGAGTTGCCGATCGCGTCCAGTTGCAGCACCGTCCCGGCCGGCAGCGCGGCCGTGGTGGCACCGGCGAGCTGAACCCAGGTGCCCGAGTTACGCAGGAACAGCATCAGTTCCGGGTTGCCGCTGTTCCAGTAGTAGAACCCGACATAAAGATCCTGACCGCCAGCCTGTGATCGCACCGCCGGGCCGATCCACTGCGTACCGGTCAGCTGTGTCCCGGTCAGCGTCACCTGCGAGAACTGATCGCTGGCGAACGTCTGCGCGGTGTAGGTGTCGCCCGTATTCCCGCTGGCACTTGTCCCGACGACGGCGCCCGAGGAGATCGCAAGGCCGCCGCCTGTCATGTCCGTCCAGTTCGGCCCGAGGCTCCCGTTCGCCCTGCCGAAGTTGTCAGAAGCTGAAGTTCCTGAGCCGGCAATGGCTCCGCACCAGACCGCGACGCTGGTCACGTTTCCGGCCCCGACAGTCCCTGAGCCCTGCGACACCGTGCAGGTCTCCCCGGTCGGATACGACTTCACCGTCACGTTGTAGCTACCGCCGTTCGTCAGCAGCGTGCCGAAGGTGAACGAGCCGTTGCCGGCCACCGTGAGGTTATCGGCGCCGTTGTCCTGCAGCACGACAGGGCCGGTCAGCCCCGACGCAACTCCGCCCACCGAGAACGACGCCGCCGCGACGTTGCCGCCCGTCCAGGCCCCGGCCCGGCCAAGCTCGTTCGCCATGATCCCCGGAGCCCCGCCCGTCAGCGCGGTGTTACTGACCTCGAGAACCTGCACGCCGTTCTCCAGCAAGGACAGCGAGCTTCCGGCGGCTTCCACCTCCAGCTGAGTTCCGGCCGCGAGCGCGGCCGTATTGACCGTAGCCAGCTGCGTCCAGCCGCCGTTGCTGCGCAGGAACAGCATCAGCTCCGGGCTGCCGTTGTTCCAGAAGTACAACCCGACATAGGCGCTTTGCCCATTGGCCTGGGCGCGCACTGCCGGGCCGATCCACTGCGTCCCGGTCAGCTGCGTCGATGTCAGTGCTATCTGGGAGAACTGATCGCTGTTGAAAGCCTGCGCGGTATACATGTCACCGGTGTCACCGCTGGCACTTGTTCCGACCACCTGGTCGGAGGAGATCGCCAGGCCACCGTCGCTGATGTTCGTCCAGTTGGCACCCAGGCCGCCGTTCGCGCGGCTGAAATTATCGGAGGCGGATGAACCAGAGCCGCCACCAGACCCCGAGCCGCCAGTGGCCGCGCACGAGACCAGGACGCTCGTCACGTTCGCGGCCGCCACCGTGCCAGCGCCTCCCGACGCCGTGCAGGTCTGTCCGGTCGGAGCAGACTGCACCGTGACGTTGTAGGCGGCACCGCCTGACAGCGGCGTGGCGAACGTGAACGAGCCGTTGGTGCTGACCGACAGGGCATCCCCGCCGTTGTCCTGCAGGACCGCGGTCCCGGTCAGCCCGGACACCGTGCCGCCCACCGTATAGGTCGCTCCGGCGATGCTGCCGCCTGACCAGACGCCGGCCTTGGCCAGGCCATTGGCCAAGATGCCAGGCGCTCCCCCGGTCAGCGAGCTGTTGCTGACCTGGATCACCGCGGCGCCGTTCTCCAGCAAGGTCACCGAGTTGCCCTGCGCCTTCAGTTCAAGCAGCGTCCCGGCCGGCAACTTCCCGCTGTTGTAGCTGCCCAGATTGGTCCAGCCGCCGTTGCTGCGCAGGTACACCATCAGCTCGGGGCTGCCGCTATTCCAGAAATAAAAGCCCACGTAGCCGCTCTGACCGCTTGCCTGGGCACGCACCATCGGGCCGATCCACTGCGAGCCAGTCAGCTGCGTCGAGGTCAGAGCTATCTGGGAGAACTGGTCGCTGGTGAACGACTGCCCGGTATACATGTCGCCCGAGTTACCGCCGCTGACAGTCCCCACGACCACGTCGGAGGAGATCTTCAGGCCCCCGTCGCTGGTGTTCGTCCAGTTCGCTCCGAGACTTCCGTTCGCCCTGCTGAAATTGTCGGAGACCGACGAACCAGAGCCAGAGCCAGAACCGCCAGTGGCCGCGCAGAGCACCGAGACGCTGGTCACTGCTGCCGACACGACAGTCCCCGAGCCATTGGACACCGTGCAGGTCTCCCCGGACGGGGGCGACGTGAGGGTCACGTTGTAGGTGGCGCCATCGGCTAGCGGCGTGGCAAAAGTGAATGCGCCGTTGCCGCTGACGGACAGCGAGTCGCCGCCGTTGTCCTTCAGCACGACCGGCCCGGTCAGGCCGGACGCCGTGCCGCCGATCGTGTAGGTCGTCCCCGCGACATTCCCGCCGGACCAGGCACCGGCCACGGCCAGGCTGTTCGCCATGATCCCTGGCGCCCCGCCGGTCAGCGTGGTGTCGCTGGCCTGGATGACCGCGACGCCATTCTCCAGCAGTGTCAGCGCGCCGCCGACGGCCTCCAGCTCGATCACGGTCCCTGCGGGCAAGGCCGCGGTGCTGTAACTGCCCAGATTGGTCCAGCCGCCGCCGTCACGCAGGAACAGCATAAGCTCGGGGCTGCCGTTGTTCCAGAAGTAGAACCCGACGTAGGCGTCCTGGCCGCTGGCCTGGGCGCGCACGACAGGGCCGATCCATTCCGTGCCTGTCAGCTGGGTGGATGTCAGCGTCACCTGCGAGAACTGATCGCTGGTGAACGTCTGCCCGGTGTACATGTCGCCCGAGTTGCCACCGCCGTTGGTGCCCACCACCTGGTCGGACGCGATGGCCAGACCGCCGTCACTCGTGTCAGTCCAGTTCGTTCCGAGGCTGCCGTTGGCCCGGTTGAAATTGTCAGAAACCGTCAGGACCGTGCCGGCCGACGCCGACGCGGGAACCGCGACGAGGGGCGCGAGCAGGCAGCAGGCGGCGAGCAATTTAATGAGCG
This sequence comes from uncultured Actinomycetota bacterium, assembly GCA_963767215.1. GTDB lineage: Bacteria > Actinomycetota > Actinomycetes > Streptosporangiales > Streptosporangiaceae > JAJYUU01. The sequence continues at coordinate 198,472 of CAVYDE010000002.1, read as the reverse complement.
AGCGCACGCGCGGCGTCGCGGCATGGCGGCGGCTGATCATCATCGGTTCCTTCTGGGGTCTGCAGTGACGCCATCCCGCAGGGTTGCGGTGAGCAATGTGACGTGTTCACCGTCGCGGAACCCTGGCACCGCGCTCGCGCGGGCCAGTCCGGAGATGATCAGGCTGATGTGTCGCGGGCTCGCCGACTTGGCCGGCGCAGCATGGCTGGCAGGCATCAACCGGCGCATCCTCTGTCGTCCCGTCTCACGTCGTGAATAGGAGCCCTGTGCACAGGAGCGCCAGAATGCCGCGGTGATACCGCCGAGACGGATAAATCACTGCGGACGAGCTGACATGCTCGCAAGCCTTGTCCGGCAAATTATCAGATCGGGGCCAGCGCGACACTCCTCGCACCGCGGCGAATATACCGGCGGTAAACGCCGCGCAATCGGCCAGAACGGCAGGTAATGCAATCGCGTCCGGCGAAAATATGCCAGCATCTGGCGATTGAGTGCGGGGCTCAGGGCACAGCGGTGCACTGCGCGGCGCTACGCCGGCGGCATAATGGGCGAGCGCCCGGGTACCGGTCAAAGGAGCCAGATGCAGCAAGCCTTCGACGAGCGCAACCGGGACCTGATCGTCAGCGTCGGCGGCAAGCTCAGCCACAGGGACGACGCCGCGGTCTCCCCGTTCGACTCGGTGGTGCAGGGCGGCGACGCCGTCTGGGAAGGGCTGCGGCTCTACCAGGGCAGGATCTTCCGGCTGGATGAGCACCTGGCAAGACTCCGCCGGTCGGCACGCGCGCTGGCGTTCCCGCAGATCCCGGCCGACGAGGAGATCACCGCCGAGATACGGCGGACGCTGGCGGCCAACGATATGACCGACAACGTGCACATCCGGCTGACCTTGACCAGGGGCGTGAAGATCACCAGCGGCATGGACCCGCGCCTGAACCAGTCGGGCCCGACCCTGATCGTGCTGCCCGAGCACAAGGCGCCGGTCTATGACGCGGGCGGCATCACCCTGATCACCTCCAGCGTGCGGCGTACCGCGCCGGACAGCCTCGACCCGAAGATCCACCACAACAACCTGCTGACCTCGATCCTGGCCAAGATCGAAGCGAACATCGCAGGTGCCGACGATGCCGTCATGCTGGACCAGCGCGGCTTCGTCGCCGAGACCAACGCGACCCATGTCTTCCTGGTCGCCGGCGGCGTGCTGGGCACGCCGGCCGCTGCCGCCTGCCCGGAGGGCATCACCAGGCAGGCCGTTCTCGATCTTGCCGCGGCGGCCGGCCTGCCCGCCGCGGTCGGCGACTACAGCCTCACCCAGCTCTACGCCGCGGATGAAGTGTTCGTCACCGGCACGATGGGCGGCCTGACGCCGGTGCTCGCCGTCGACGGACGGCAGATCGGCGACGGCAAGCCGGGACCCGTCACCGCGCAACTCACCGCCATGTTCGCCGAACTCACCGCTGCGTCCGGGACTCAGATCTGCTGACCGGAGTTTTCTTCCCAGGGAACGAGGCAGCGCGGCGCCGGTGCCGGCCGCAGCACGAAGGACCTGGCACGACCAGGGCCCGCTGCGGGGTGCGCGCCGCCACTCGCGCAGGCCGGTGACCATAATGGCCCCATGACCTCCCGTGGTGAGATCGCCGCCGTCCCGCTGCCCGGCGGTGGCCGCATGCCGCAAGTCGGTTTCGGCACCTGGAAGCTGCGCAACGATAAGGCGCGGGACGCGGTCCTGGCCGCCCTAGCGGCCGGTTACCGGCACCTCGATACGGCCACGATGTACGCCAACGAGGCGGAGATCGGCGCGGCGCTGGCCAGCAGCGGCGTCGACCGCGCCGAGTTGTTCGTCACGACCAAGATCCGGCCGACTGATGCGGGCCGCGCCGAGGCAATCCTGCGCCAGTCACTGCGCGCCCTGCAGACCGATTACCTCGATCTGTGGCTGGTGCACTGGCCGCCGTCGCGCAAGGGTGAGAGCCGCCAGCTGTGGAACGAACTGCTGGAAATCCAGGCCTCCGGGCGGGTCAGGGACGTCGGGGTGAGCAACTACACGCTGCCGGAGATCGACGACCTCATCAGGTCGTCCGGGCAGACTCCGGCAGTCAATCAGATCGACTGGGGCCCGACGCTGTACGACGAGCGGGAACTGGCCGGCCATGCCGAGCGCGGGATCGCCGTCGAGGGTTACAGCGGGCTGAAGAACACCGACCTGGATGACCCGGTGCTCGCGAAGATCGCGGCCGCGCGCGGCGTGACAGTGGCGCAGGTCGTGCTGCGCTGGCATCTGGAGCACAACGTCACGGTGATCCCCAAGTCGGCGCAGCCAGTCCGGATCGCGGCCAATCTGGACCTGTTCGGGTTCACGCTCAGCCCGGATGAGCTGGCCAGTATCGACGCTCTCGCCGGAGGTTAAGCCCGCGGCTGTCCCGCCGCTTCGATGTCAGTGGCCGGCGATAGCCTCGGCGGCATGGACTGGAAAATAGAGCTGGTGGCCATACCCGTGACCGATGTCGACCGGGCCAAGGCGTTCTACACCGACCAGGTCGGGTTTAACGCCGATCATGATTACCAGGTCAGCGCGGATCTGCGGTTCGTCCAGCTGACGCCGCCAGGCTCGGCGTGCTCGGTCGTGATGGGCGTCGGCATAACCGACATGGCACCTGGCTCGCAGCGCGGCGTGCAGATGGTGGTGTCCGATGTCGGCGCGGCGCGCGCGTCGCTGCTCGACAACGGAGTCGCGGCGAGCGAGATCGATGTGCAGCCGTGGGGCTCGTTCGTGACCTTTGCCGACCCGGACGGCAACACCTGGGCACTGCAGGAGCTGCCCACTCGCTTGTAGCAACCGCCGGGCCGCCCGGCCCGTGTAGCAACCGCCGGGCCGGCGGGGCCCGCGTAGCAACCGCCGGGCCGGCGGGGCCCGACGTGCGATGCTCAGGGCTGGAGGCTGGCGCGCAGCTGCAGAATTTGCGCGACCGTGTTCTTGAACGCCGTGGCGGCGAGCTGGCCGTTGCGGAATGCGGTTTCCAGCTCGGTCCTGACCTGGACGCCCTGGCTGAGCGAGTCGGACGCCAGGATCAGTTGCATGCCGGCTTGCGCAGCCAGCAGCGCCCTGTGCTGCGCCGAGCCGTACCGGTTCAGCGCGCCCGCCCCGATCGCATCGGTGATCGTCACGCCCTTGAAGTTCAGCCGCCCCCGCAGCTGGCCCTGGACGATCGCCGAGGACAGCCCGGCCGGTCGGCTCGAGCCGAGATGCGGGTACACCGCCCAGGACACCATCACGAGCTTGACTCCCGCCGCGATGGCCGCGCGGTAGGGATCTTCGTCCTTGGACTGCAGCGTGCCGGCCGACAAGTTGATGCGGACAGGTCGCTTGTCGGTGTTCTGGCTGGCGCTCGCCTGGCCAAGACCCGGGAAGTGCTTCGCGGTGGCTGCCACGCCGTGACTCTGCTGCGCGGCGATGAAGCCGGCGCCCAGGCTCGACACCACGTTCTGGTTGCTGCTGTAGGAGCGCTGGAACTGGTCGTCGAAATCGCCGGCCTTGCGGAACACATCGAGTACCGGCGCCAGATTGACGTTCAGGCCGAAGCCGCGCAACGTCCTGGCCGCGCCTCGTCCCGCCGTCCGCGCCGCGGCCACCGCCGCCGACAGCGGCGTGATGCTGCCGATCTTCTTCTCGGACTGATCCGGTGCGCCCGGCAGGCGCTTGACGTAGCCGCCCTCCTGGTCTGTCATCAGCAGCAGCGGGTAGGCCCGCGCCGGGTTTTGCCGGCTGGCGTTCGCCGTCTGCAGTTGCCTGACCGCGGCGGTGAACTGCGACCTGCTGGCATAGTTCGCGCCGAAGAAGATGACGCCGCCCGCCTCGCCGTGCCTGATCAGGCTCAGCAGGCTGGCTGGCGGCTTCAGCCCGCTGTAGCCGTAGATGACCCGCTGCCCGGCCAGTTGCCTGGCCGAAAGCTTCGAGACCACCACCAGCTCAGACGTCATGGCGATCGCCTTGGCGACCGTGGCCCGGCCCGTCCGGCTCGCCAGCAGGGCCGCGTTCCCGGCGGCAAAATGCTGGGCGGCAACGGAAAGGCTATCGGCAACCGCCGCTGTCGCGGACGTGACTTCGGGACTGGCGCTGGCGGTCGCGGACGGCAGCACGATGGCCGCTGCTGCCACCGCGAGGGCGGCGATCCTGCACCACTGCTGCTGCTGGCCCAATACCCGGTTCGCCTCTCCGCGGAGCCGGGCCGATCACCCCGCTCAGATGCATTCGGTTGCCGAAAAGACATCCATGCAGAGGCCATGCTACGAACTAGGTCGGGTTCTTGCACGAAATATGCCGTGTTCGTCAGGATCGCATGCTTGCGCGCAGCTCAAGCAGCTGGGCCAGCTGTCCCTCGAAGGCGGTCTTGGGCAGCGCGCCGTCCAGGAAACCGTCCTTCAGGCCGTCGACGCATTTCCAGCCGGGCAGCGGCTTGATCGCGGTGCACAGCAGCGCCTCCATGCCTGCCCGGCCGGCCAGCATCGTCTTATTCTGCAGCGAACCGTAGGCGCTGATGGCACCTGCGCCGAGCGCGTCGGTGATCGTCACGCCGCTGAAGCCCAGCCGCCGCTGCAGGTCACCCTGGATGATCGTCGGTGACAGCCCGGCCGGCAGCCGTCGATCGAGCGCCGGGTAGTTGGCCCACGACACCATGGTCAGCTTCGCGCCAGCCTGGATCCCTGCCTGGTACGGCAGTTCATCCACCGAGCGCAGCGTGCTCGCTGACAGGTTGATGGTCACCGGGCCGTCGTCGGTGTTCTGGCTCATGCCAGCGTCGCCAAGGCCGGGGAAGTGCTTGAGCGTGGCCGCGACGCCGCCGGCTTGCTGGGCCGAGACGAATGCCGCCCCCGCTTGCGACACGACGGCCGGGTTCATGCTGTAGGACCGCTGGAACTGGTCGTCGAAGTCGCCGGGCGAGCGGAAGATATCAAGGACCGGGGCCAGGTTGACGTTCATCCCGACGGCGCGCAGGCCGGATGCCGCCTGCGAGCCAGCCTTCGCCGCCGCGCCCGCCGGGTTGGCCGAGGCCCCGATCTGTGCCTCCGATTGCTGCGGGCCAGCCCACGGCAGGCGCTTGACCTGCCCGCCTTCCTGATCGGTCATCAGCAGCAGCGGGAACTTCCTGGCCGGGTTTTCCTGGCTGGCGTTGGCCTTGACCAGTTGCGCGATCACCCTGGTCAGCTGGGCCTGGCTGGAGATGTTGAACCTGAAGAAGATCACGCCGCCGACATCACCGTGGCTGATCAGGCTGAGCAGGCTGGCGGGCGCGGACAGCCCGTTATAGCTGTAGATGACTCGCTGCCCGGCCATCTGCTCTGGCGTCAGCCTGCTGATCTGCGACTGCTCGGCCTTGAGCGCAGACAGCTGCGCGGCGGTGGGCACCGCGGCCGCGCCCTGCAGCGCCTCGGCCGCCTGCCGCGGGGTCGGGCTGGGCTGGCTGGACGGCGGCCGCTGGTCGGGCGCCTGTGCCGCCGGTGACCTGGTCGCGGGCGGCGCTGGCGATGGTGAGCTTCCGCCGCCGTTCGACGCGCATCCCGCGGTCACCGCGACGGCGCCCGCAGCCAGCATCGCGCCCGCGCGCAGGCGAAGCCGCCGGGAGCGGCCAGTCTGTCGTGCTGACGCGCGCGGGAATTGCAAGCTCATACCTCCAGGGCGGCCGCGATCGGGCTGCAGGGCGGCACGTGCTACCCCTAGCGTCCCCCATTGCCGATCATCGGGAACCTTGAGCAGCTGAGACCGACTTATGCGGTGAATTTATCCAGAATCTACTGGCTGACTGCCACTGATGTGAGCGCTCGCGGAGCCTCCTGGCATGGCCCTCGGCTCGGTCGGCCCATTACCAGTGCTCACGGTGCACGACCTCGTCGAACGGGCGCCGGTCGGGCCGCGTGATCGGTGCCAGCGGACGGCCCGCGGGATAACCGAGTGAGATGAGGAAAGCGCACGTCTTGCCGGCCGGCAAGCCGAGCAGCCGGCCAGCTCCTCATCGCCGACAGCTGAGTGGCAGCTGCCGACACCGGCGTCGGCGGCTGCCAGCATGATGCTCATCGTCGCCTGGCCGAGATCGAACTGGGCGCGTTGCCGGGTCTCGGCATCGGCGTCGACGACGATCGCGACGGTGCCCGCCGACCCGGCGATGTGACCGCCGCCCACCCAGACAGTGGACAGCTCCAGCAGTTGGTCCCGGTCGGTCACCAGCACGAAGTCCCAGGGCTGGGTGTTGCGCGACGAAGGCGCACGCCGGCCGGCCTCCAGGATCTGGTCCAGTTGCTCCCGGCCGACCGGCCTGCCGTCGTAGGACCTGACGTTGCGGCGCGAGGCGATGGCGTCGTTGGTCTGCATGCCTGGCTCCAAGCGCTAGCTGTCGGTGTCGGTCCGGCGGTGCCGGTTGCGGCCAGCGTCCGGCGGGCGCCGCGGTACCGGAGAGCCTGACCATATCCAGCGCGGTCCCGGCGCGAGCGGGCTGGCCAGCGTCAGCGGCGGCAGCCCCGGTCAGCGTCAGGGCGCATACCCCTCGCAACCGGACGCCTGCCGCCGAACGCCAGTGACCGCGCCGTTACCGGCAGTAGGCTGCCCTCGCCAACGGGCAAACCAGACCCGGACCAGCAGCACTGCGGCTGCGCTACCTGGAGGAACAAATGGTCACTCGCGACACTGCCTGGGCGGCGGGAACGCCGTGCTGGGTCGACCTCGGCGTTGCCGACATCCCGAAGGCCAAGGCGTACTACTCCGGCCTGTTCGGCTGGCAGATCGAGGACGGGCCGCCGGAGGCGGGCGGTTACTCGATGGCCGAGATCGGCGGCAAGCCGGTCGCGGGCATCGGGCCGAAGATGGGCCCGGCCGAGATGCCCACGTTCTGGACCACTTACCTGGCCACCGACGACGCCGACGATACCGCTGCCAAGATCAAGGCTGCGGGCGGTCAGCTGATGGCGGAGCCATTCGACGTCATGGATGTCGGCCGGATGGCAATCGCCACCGACCCTGGCGGTGCCGTGTTCGGCATCTGGCAGGCGAAGGCGCATACCGGCGTCCAGCTGGCCAACGAGCCGGGCGCGCTGACCTGGAGTGAGAACATGAGCCGCAGCTACGAGGCGAACAAGGCCTTCTACGCCGCGGTCTTCGGCTACAGCTTCGGCGACATCGGCGCCGAGGGCATGCAGTACGCCACGCTGGACCTCAATGGCGCACCGGTCGGCGGCATCGGCGAGATCGGCGCTGACCAGCCCGAGCAGATGCCCGCCACCTGGGGCACCTACTTCGCGGTCGCTGACACCGACGCGGCGGTGGCGAAGGCTGTCGACCTCGGCGGCGCGCTCATCGCCCCGGCCTGGGACAGTCCTTACGGCCGGATGGCTGTCGTCAGTGACGACCAGGGCGCCGTGTTCGCGCTGATGTCGGTGTCCGGGGGCCAGGAGGGCTAGCCACCGGGCCGCTAGCCACCGGGCAGCCGGCCTGATCGGCGGCAGCCACGCCGGTTGCTCCGACGCCTGCTGGCAGGCTGTCGGCGGGCATCAGCCTGCTGGCAGTGCGCTGCGCGGTGCCGCGCGCCCAGCGCCCGCTGACCAGCAGGCCGAGCCCGAGGACGAGAACCCCGCAGCCGGTCATGATCCACCAGCCCGCGTGGGTGGCCGCGGCGAAATTCTGCTTGAACGGGCCGTGCAGCGCCGAGATCGTGGCCGAGCCGATGATCGCCACACCGAGCGAGGAGCCGATCTGCCGGCTGGTGGATGCCACGCCCGCCGCCACGCCGGCCTGCGACCGCGGCATGCCGGACACGGTGCTGTTGGTGATCGGCGCGTTGACCATGCCGAATCCCAGGCCGAACAGCAGGTACGTCACGACCAGCACCAGCGATGAGGTACCGGTGGCCAGGTGAGTCAGGATGAGCCCCGCGGCGGTGATGCCGAGCCCGGCGATGACGAGCGACGGCCGCGTTCCGCGGGAGCCGACGAGCCGGCCGGACAGCGGAGAGCAGATAGCAGTCATGGCCGCCATGGGCAGCGTGTAGACGCCCGCCAGCAACGGCGAGTAGCCCCTGACGTCCTGCAGGTAGAGCGTGTTCACCAGCAGGAAGCCGCCCAGCGTGGCGAACGCGCAGATCGCGATCGCAACCGCGCCGGAGAACGGCGCGCTGCGGAAGAATCGCAGTTCGATCAGCGGTTCCGGTCGCCGCAGCTCATACAGGATCAGGCCGACCAGGGCGGCGGCCGCCACCGCGAAGCAGCCGAGGATCTTGACCGAGGTCCAGCCCGAGCCTGGCCCTTCGATCAGCGCGTAGACCAGGCCGGCGAGCAAGACGATGATCAGCACCTGGCCGACGGGATCCAGCCGCCGGGCGCGGGGGGCCTTGGACTCAGGGACGAACAGCGCGGTCAGCACGATCGCGGCGATGCCGACCGGGATATTCACCCAGAAAATGCCACGCCAGCCGACGCTCTCCACCAGCAGACCGCCGGTCAGTGGTCCTAGCGCCATACTGAGGCCCACCACGCCGCCCCAGATGCCGATGGCGCGGGCGCGTTCTGATGGCTCGACGAAGGTATTGGTGATGATCGACATCGCGACCGGGTTGAGCATCGACCCGCCGACGGCCTGCAGCATCCGGAACGCCACCAGCCAGCCGAGGCCGGGAGCCAGGCTGCACAGCAACGACCCGAAGGTAAAGACAGCAAGGCCGGTCTGGAACGTCCGTCGCCGGCCGATCCGGTCGGCCGTGGATCCTGACACCATCAGCAGGCTGGCCAGCACGAGCGTGTAAGCGTCGATGGTCCACTGCAGGCCCGATACGCCCGCGTGCAGGTCGTGGCCGATCGAAGGCAGCGCGACGTTCACTATCGTGACGTCGAGCCCGACGATGAACAGGCTCATGCAGCAGATGGCCAGCACAAGAAGCCGGCGCCGCTGACTCAGTTCCGTCGGGACCATTGAGCCAGTATGCCGCGCAACAGTTGGTCAACCACAAGTTGACGAGCGCGCATCCGTCAACCTAAGGTTGACCCATGACGCCACCACCACCCACTCTGCAGGAACTCATCGATACTGTCCGGCAGGACACCGGCTCGCAGGAGTCACTGGATCTGCTGATCACCGCGGCGATGGCGGTCGCGCAGCTGGAAGAAACAGGGGACGCGTTGCTCGGCCATTTCGTGGACGGCTGCCGGCGCTCAGGGCATTCCTGGTCGGAGATCAGCCAGGCGCTCGGCGTCACCAAACAGGCCGTCCACAAACGGTTCGCCGTGGTCGCTGATCAGCTGATTGCCGAGACGCCGGCGCCGACGCTGGAGCGGTTCACCCCGCGTGCTCGCAACGTGCTGGCAGCGGCGGTGCGGGCTGCCGCACCGGGCTCGGCCGGCAGCGAGCACGTGCTGCTCGGCCTCTACGCCGAGCCAGAAGGCCTGGCCGCAAGGGCGCTCGCGGCCATGCGCGTCAGCCAGGACGCCGTGCTGGCCGCGATACTCGAGCAGGACAAAACAGCCAGGACCACGGGGCCGGACGAGGCGGGGCCAACCGCGGCAGCAGCCAGTCCGGCCGGAGCCGCGGCCCCGGCAGCAGGCCAGGCCGCGGCACAGACGGCGGCGCGCCAGCGCTTCAGCGCTGACGGGAAGCGCGTCCTGCGCGACGCCCTCGCTGCGGCGCTGGAACTTGGTCACAACTACATCGGCACCGAGCATCTGCTGACCGCGATCTACCGGAACCGTGGCAGCCTCGCCGCCCGGGTCCTGCGCGATCAGGGTGCCGGGGAGACAGAGGTCACCGAGTTGCTCAAGGGCATGCTGGCCGGCCTCGCCAAGGGCAGGTAGCCGGACTGGCAGGGCACCCGGCCGGCCCGGCGAGCCAGGTCGCCGCGCCGGTCGGATGTCAGATGCTGATGGTTCACTAGGCTTGTGGCGAGTAGTGAAATGCCGGTACTGGCCTTCAGTTCGGCGGCCGGATGGCAGGACTGGCTGGCGTCTGAGCACGCCAGCTCGGCCGGCGTCTGGCTGAAGATCGCCAAGAAGACAGCATCAGCGCCTACGGTCTCTTACGCCGAGGCACTGGACGTGGCCCTGTGCTTCGGCTGGATCGACGGGCAGAAGCAAGCTCTGGACGCCGATTACTGGCTCCAGCGGTTTACCCCGCGCACGGCCGCCAGCCGCTGGTCGAAGATCAACACCAGCAAGGCCGAGGCGCTGATCGCCGCCGGCCGGATGCGGGCACCTGGCTTGCGCCAGATCGAACAGGCTAAATCAGACGGCCGCTGGGATCTGGCATACACCGGCCAGCGGACCAGCGAAGTACCGGCGGATCTGCGCGCGGCCCTGGACGCCAGCCCGGCCGCCGCGGCCTTCTTCGGCAGGATCAGCAGCGTCAACAGGTACGCGATCTTGTACCGGATCGGCAGCGTGAAGCGGCCGGAGACCAGGGCAAGGAAGATAGCTCAGTACGTGCAGATGCTCGCCGAGCACAAGACGCTGCATCCCTGACTCCGGTCCCTGCGACGTCAGCCGATGTCACGACGTCGCAGGCACGTCAGCCCGGCCGCGGTCACCGCCAGCACGAAGCCGGTCAGCCACAGCACAGGTGCGGCGGTAACAGCGCCGCCAGGCAGCTTCGGCACGTGCGTGAACGGCGAGATGTCCAGGGCCCACGCAGGCAGGCTCAGAGCAGGCCCGAAGATGGCGAGCAGTACGGCTACCGCCAGCGCCGTCCAGCCGGCGGCCCGCACCATCGCGGCAGCCAGCCGAACGCTGCCACGGCGATCGCGGCGACTGCCAGCGAGGCGGGCAACTGGACAAGCGCCGCCACGATCAGCCGCGGCAGCTGGGTACCGAGATCGGAGCTTGCGATGCCGTAGCCAAGGCCAGTCCCGAAGCCGGCCGCTACCAGCACCAGCGCCGTGCCGGCCGCCACGACGAGCAAGTGGCTGCCGCCCCAGCGCGGCCGGCTGACAGGCGCGGCGAGGACCGGCTCTGCGCGCTGGCCGGTCTCCTCCGATCGCAGCCGCAGCACCGCTGAGACCGCGTACGCCGCCGTCACCATGCCCGCCAGGCTCATGCACGCGGCCAGGTAGGCGCTGGTCAGCGGAGTCTGGCCGCCAATCTGCCGCAGCGTCTTGTCGACGCCGCCGCTGGAGCCGATCAGCTGGCCGATCCCGTTCGCTACCACGCCGATCGCCAGGCCCCCGGCCAGCCAGCCGACCGCCCATCCGGCCAGCGCGCCGCGCTGCAACCGCCAGGCCAGCCCGACTGGGCCGGACAGCGAGCGCGGAGCTGTCGCCGGACCAGGCCGCGGCTCAACCAGGCCAGCGCCGTGGTCTCGGCGCGCTGCCAGCGCGAGGGCCGCTGCCACGCACGCCACCGTCGCGGTCACCGGCAGCGCGAGTACCCACCAGCGCTCCCCGCCGAACGGCCTGGCCAGCTCTGCCCAGCCGACCGGCGACAACCAGGTCAGCCAGGACAAGCCGTGCCGCCCGCCGGAGTCGCCGATGGCGCGGAGCAGGAAGGCGACGCCGAGCGGCGCGATCGCCAGTCCCCTGGCCCCGCGCGCGGTCGCGCTGATCTGCGCCGCGATCGCCGCGACGCCGGCAAAGACCAGCCCGCAGCCCGCCTCGGCCAGGCCGAACGCGACCGCGCCGACGACCGGCAGCCCGCTCACCGTCAGCAGCGCCACGGCCAGCACTGCCACGATCACGTTCGCCACGGCCGCGATGGCGGCCGCAACCGCCAGCGCGGCGTTGCGGCCGACCGCAGCCGAGCCGACCAGTTCCAGCCTGCCCGTTTCCTCGTCCGCGCGGGTGTGCCTCACGACCACGAAGATGCTCATCAGGCTGGCGCCCAGCGCGGCGTAGGCGAGGTACCGCCAGGACACCAGTGCGCCCTGCGTCGTGCCGTGCAGTTGCCCGTACAGGAACGACAGCGCCGGGTCGGCGCGGACACTGGCGGCCAGCTTCGCCCGGCTCGCTGCCGTCTTGTAAACGAGCTTGATCCCGTATCCGCCGGATGCCGCGATGGCGGTCAGCGCGTAGATCCAGGCAGGCAGCAGCAGGCGGTCACGCCGCAGCGCCAGCCTTGCCAGTTCCCCGGCACCCGCCAGCGAGGCCGCCGCGTCGGTTCGCCGCAGGCCGGCCGGAGCCAGGTCAGCCAGCGTGCTCACGCGCTGACCGCAGCGTCGTGACCGTTCGCCGTCAGGTGGCCGTCATCGCCGGCGTAGTGGCGCAGGAACAGCTCCTCCAGCGTGGGCGGCTGGCTCACCAGGGTCTTCACGTCGGCCGCGGCGAGCAGCCGGAGGAATTCACCAAGCTGACTCGAGTCGACCTCGCACCGGACCCGGCTGCCGCCGTCCTGGCCCGCGTCGACGACCAGGTCGTGCAGCCCGCGAAGAGCGTCCAGGCCGATAGCGGGCCTGGCCAGCTCTGCGGCGACCGATGTGCGGGTGAGGTGCCGCAGGTCGGCGAGCGATCCGGTCTCCACGGTGCGCCCGGCCCGGATGATCGTGACCCGGTCGCACAGCGCTTCCACCTCCGACAGGATGTGGCTCGACAACAGCACGGTGCGGCCGCGCGCTCGCTCCTCTTGCGCCGACTCGCGGAACGCGGCTTCCATCAGCGGGTCAAGGCCGGCCGTCGGCTCGTCCAGGATCAGCAGTTCGGCGTCAGAAGCCAGCGCGGCTACCAGCGCCACCTTCTGCCTGTTCCCTTTGGAGTACGCCCGCGCCTGCTTCGTCGGATCGAGGTCGAACCGGCCAAGCAGCAGGCTCTTGCGCGCCTGATCCAGACCGCCGCGCAGCCGCCCGAGCAGATCGATAACCTCGCCGCCAGTCAGCGTCGGCCACAGCGTGACGTCGCCGGGAACGTAGGCCAGCCTGCGGTGCAGCGGCACCGCGTCGCGCCACGGATCGGCGCCGAGCAGCCGGGCGCTGCCGCCGTTGTGCCGCAGCAAGCCGAGCAAGATCCGGATGGTGGTCGTCTTGCCGGCCCGTTCGGCCCGAGGAACCCGTGCACCTCGCCGACGGCCACGCTCAGGTCGAGGCCGTCCAGCGCGACTGTCTTGCCGAACTCCTTGCGCAAGCCGGAAACTTCGATGGCGTTCACAGGGCGATACGCTAACATCAAATTCATAAATTCCTAAATATAGGAACGTGGAGGTACGGCGTACTCGTGCCCGCCAGCAATAGCAGTGATCCGGGGCCTGTGCAGGCCAGCCCCGAGGTGGCGGCCGCGGCGCAGGCGACTGCGGCGCAGGCGACGGCCGGCCGGGATCCCGCGGTGGTGCGCGACTTCATCGAGCGGTTCACCGGCCAGCTCGCTGTGGCCGGTTTCCCGCGAACGCCGGCCAGGATCTTCGTCGCCCTGCTGACCTCAGACTCCAGCAAGCTGACCGCGGCGGAGCTCGGCAGGCTGCTGCAGACAAGCCCGGCGTCGGTCTCCGGCGGTGTCCGCTACCTGATCCAGGTCGGCCTGGTAGTGGCCGAGGGCGAGCCGGGCACCAGGCGGCAGCACTACCGGATGCCCGACAACGTCTGGCAGGACATCGTCAGCATGCGGGACCGGATGTTCAGCCGCTGGGTGGCGGATCTGCGCGACGGCGTGCAGGCACTCGGCCAGGAAAGTCCGGCTGGAACGCGGATGGCGGAGACCGTCCGGTACTTCGAGTTCCTCAGCCAGGAGATGACCGGTTTGTGGGCCCGCTGGCAGAAGGTCAGGGCGACAGCCGAATCTGGTGCAACCCGGCCGGAAGGCTAGGTTTACCCTGCCGGGATTACCAGCAGCGCAAACTCGTTGGTAAGACTGAGGGATAACTGCTAACGAAGGGCTGCCCGCCGTGGCGCGTAATCCGGCCGACCTGTACGAGGTGGGCCCAGGCACGCCCGAGCCTGATACCGAGCTTGTCATGCTCTACTACCTGGACGGCTTCATCGACGCGGGCGCGGCCGGCCGGCTGCTGGCCACGCACCTGATGAGCACGCTTGAGCACGAGCAGGTGGCCAAGTTCGACATCGACTCGCTCCTGGACTACCGGTCCCGGCGGCCGATCATGATGTTCTCCAAGGATCACTGGGAGGACTACGACGCACCGGAATTGGTGCTGTCGCAGTTGCACGACGCCGCGGGCACGCCATTCCTGCTGCTGTCCGGCCTGGAGCCGGACCGCGAGTGGGACGCGTTCACCGCCGCGGTCCGCCAGCTGTCGGCGCAGCTGAAAGTCAAGCTCGCGGTCGGCTTCCACGGAATCCCCATGGGCGTGCCGCACACCAGGCAACTCGGCGTCACCGCGCACGCGACGCAGCCAGGACTGATCGAGGGCTACCGGCCGCTCGTCGACAAGCTGCAGGTGCCGGGCAGTGCCGCGGCGCTGCTGGAATACCGGCTCGGCGAGGACGGCAGGGCTGCGATCGGCTTCGCCGTGCACGTGCCGCACTACCTCGCGCAGGCTGCCTACCCGGCGGCGGCCGAGACGCTGCTGGAATCAGTTCAGCGCGTCACCGGACTTGTGCTGCCTGCCGACTCACTGCGCGAGGCCGCCCGTCGCACCGACCTGGAGATAGCCAGGCAGGTCGAAGGCTCGGCCGAGGTCGCCGAGGTCGTGCAGGCCCTGGAACAGCAGTACGACGCCTTTACCGCCGACCGGGAGAGCCTGCTGGCCAGCGGCGAGCAGGTACCGACGGCAGAGGAGCTTGGCGCCCAATTCGAGCAGTTCCTGGCCGAGCAGCAGGGCCGGGAGAACCCGGAACTGTAGCGCGGTCGCCTAATTGCGGGCCCTGACACCGAAAGGCCTGCCGTTACCCTGCAAGCCCGGCCGTCACCGTGCGAGCCAGGCCGCGGTGGCTAGCCCCGCGAAGTTGTCAGCTAACTTCGCGTAGTTTGCCCGTCGCGACGTCGAACACGAAGCCGCGTACCGAGTCGGTATGCGGAATGAACGGGCTCGTTGTGATCCGCCTGATCGACTGGCGCACATCCGCGTCCAGATCTCCGAACGCCTCGGCGGCCCAGGCTGGCTTGATGCCTGTCTCCTTCTCGATCGCGCTCTTGAAGGCATCGTCGGTGAAAGTGAGCATGCCGCAGTCGGTGTGGTGAATCAGGATGATCTCCGTGGTGCCGAGCAGGCGCTGGCTGATGGCCAGCGAGCGGATCTCGTCGTCGGTGACAACGCCGCCCGCGTTGCGGATGACATGCGCCTGGCCCTCTGCGAGGCCGAGGATGCCGTAGACGTTGAGCCGCGCGTCCATGCAGGCGAGCACGGCGACGCCGGCGGAGGGCGGAAGCGGCAGCTGGCCGCCGAAAGACTCGGCGTAGCGCTGGTTGTTCTCCAGGAACTCGTCGGTCTTGGACACTATTTGTCCCCTCTCCGCGGGCTCTCCGCGTTCTACAGGTGTCACCCGGTGCTGTCTGCGCGACCCGGTAGTCAGCCAGTACCCAGTTTCACGCTACTGACGATATTCGATTATTCCTAGAGGCAAGCTAGCTATCTGTCGTTGCCCCAGTTGACCACTACGCAAACTTGGCGAACCGCTGGGGGAAGCACGACCTACCCGCGGGCATGTGATCGTGGCGGGACCGCGGCGAGCAGCTGGCACGCCGTCATGCCCGCGGTGAGCAGCGGGGGACAGCGGCACATGAGCCGATCAGCGGTAAGGGAAATCCTGGTGTCCGGCCTCAGCGTGCCGCGCGGCGAGGTGCTGGTGCCGACTCAGATCGGCGATCCGGTGCACGGCCTGCTGGCATGCCCGGCCGCACCGCTGGTAGCAGGGTCGCTGCAGGCCAAGGGCGGCCAGGTCCGGCTGGCAGAATTCCCGCGCTGCGAGGACGCTTCCGGCGACTTCGACGTACGCCTGTACCTGGTCACCTGTCAGCAAGAAGACGGCAGCACCGCGGCGATTGCCGCGGCCGCGTCGCCGGGAGATGCGCGCTGCGCCGCGGCGGCCAGGGCGGCAGTGGAGGAATGGGCGGCGGTCTGCGCCACCAGAACGCTGCTGATGGGCAGCAGCCCGTGGTGCAGCGGAGCGCTGCACGCGGCCAGCGCGGCCAGGCAGGCTGCGGCTGAGTACCGGGAGGCCGGCCGCGCAGTCTTCGTGCTCGCGCCGGCGGCGGCTCCCGCCGAGCTCGGCGGCGCCCTGAGCGACCTCGGCGCTATCGTCACCACCTCGCTCACTGACACCGAGCCGGGCGACGTCGTCGTCTTCCCGGCGCACGGCGTCACCGCAGAGCTCCGAGCCGAGGCCGCGCGCCGGGGTTTGATCGTCGTCGACGGCACCTGCCCGATGGTGGCGTCGGCGGCGGACACGGCGAGCCGGATCGCAGAACGCGGCAATCAACTGGTGCTGATCGGCCAGCCTGACCATGCCTCGACCGCCACGATCATGAGCCACGCTCCCGGTCACATCACCATGGTGGAGACGCCGGCCAAGACCGCAGCGCTGCGCGTCAGCGACGCGCGCCAGGTGAGCTACCTCCTGCAGCCCGGCATCGCGCTGGAGGCCGGCGCGCCGATCGCTGCCGGATTGCGCTCGCGGTACCCGGCGGTCAAGGCGGCGCCCGGTGACGTGTGCTTCGCGCCGTCAGACCGGGCCGGCACGGTCTACTCGGTCGCTCTCGGCAGCGACCTGATGCTGGTCCTCGGCGACCCGGCCTCGGCCGACGCGAGGCAGCTCTGCGCAACCGCGCGGGATTCTGGCACCCGTGTCCAGGTCGTCAGCGACGTCGCCGACATCAGACCTGCCATGCTCGCCTCGGTGCACACGATCGGACTGGCGGAGTCCACTTCGGCCTCGGCCGGACTAGCCGCGCGCGTGCTGACCGCGCTGTCCGGGCTTGGCCGGCTCAGCGTAGCCCGCCGTCGCCTCAGCACCGAGAAGAACGCCAGCGTTCTGGCCTGATCGCGGCCGGAGCACGCTGAGATAAACTCGGCGGCGTGGCGGGCAAACCGGACGGCGAGCTCCAAGCCGGGCCGCCACCTTCTTTCCGGCAACGGCTTGCCTCAGGCCAGTTCGCCGTCACCGCGGAGATCGGGCCGCCGCGCGGCGCCGACAGCAGGCCGGTCGCCGCCAAGGCGCAGCACCTGCGTGGCTGGGTGGACGCGGTTAACGTCACCGACAACCAGAGTGCAGCCGTCCGATTGTCCAGCCTGGCCGGAAGCCTGGCAGTCCTCAGCGCCGGTGTCGAGCCGATCATGCAGCTCACGTGCAGGGACCGGAACCGGATCGCGTTGCAGTCTGAGCTGCTGTCCGCCTCGGCCCTTGGCGTGCGGAATGTGCTGATCATGACCGGCGACCACCCTCGTCATGGTGACCATGCCGATGCCAAGCCAGTCTTCGACCTGGATAGCACGCAACTGCTCAAGGTCGCGACGACGATGCGCGACCACGGCAGGCTGATGTCAGGGGGCGAGATAAAGCCGCCGCCTGACTTGTTCCTCGGCGCGGTGGACAATCCTCCGGCCGCATCAACCGAGCACCCGGCGGCAGCCGCCGCGGCGGCTGCCGCCAGCTACCGGCTGGCCGCCAAGATCGAGGCCGGGGCACAGTTCGTCCAGACACAGTTCGTGTTCGACGTCACCGCTTTCGCCGCCTGGATGAGCCGCCTGCGTGATCTGGGCTTGCCCGAGCGTTGTTACATCCTGGCCGGAGTCGGCCCGGTGCGGTCGCACCGAGCGCTCGCGCACCTGGCCACGATTCCCGGCGTCGTCATTCCTGACCAGTTTGTCAGCCAGGCTCGACAGGACCGGGAGTCCCGAGCAGTTCAGGGCTGAGGGCGAGAGACTCTGCGCTGAGATCATCGCCGGACTGACGCAGGTGCCGGGTGTGGCCGGTGTGCACGTCATGGCCATCGGCGCCGAGAGCATAATTCCGTCGATCCTGCAGTTGGCAGGGCTCCGGGTCAGTCGGTGAAAGTCGGGTCTGCGCCGTGTGGCTTGGCGACCCGGCCCTTCGGCTCTTCCCACTCCTCGGACCGGCCGAAGGCGGTGAGGTCGAGCAGCGAATATGAGCTGCCGATCGTGTCGCTGCCGCGGGCCCAGGTCGAGTAGGTGTGGAATATGCGGTCGCCATCCCGTAGGAAGCAACTGAATCCTGGCACTTCCCCGTCTACCGCGTCATCGCCGCGGTCGGCCTGCGGCTGGTAGTTGTACACCGCGGGCTTGACCGCCGGGTCGAGCGTTGCATCGAAGTCGTAGTTGAAGTCGCTGCCGCAGCTGGAGTACCAGCCGAAGTCCCAGCCCCGTGCCTGCCGGTAAGCCGCGAGCTTGGCATAGGGAGCGCGCGAGATGCCGACGAAGGACGTGTCCCGCGACTCGAGGTGCCTGAGCATCCCGGCAGCGAGCTCGTCTAGTCCGGCCGTGCAACCGGGGCAGGCGGCCTCCCAAGACGGATCGAACATCACGTGCTGGACGATCAGCTGGCTCCGGGCGCTGAACAGGTCAGCCAGCCCGACACTGCCGTCCGGTCCCTCGAAGGCGTAGTTCTTGCCGACCTCGACCATCGGGAGCCCGCGCCGGTCGGCGTTCAGCGCATCGCGTTGCCTGGTGAGCGCTTTCTCGTTGACTAGCAGCTCGCGCCTGGCGACGAGCCACTTCTCTCGGGTGGTGATCTTCGGCAGGCTCACTGCATCCTCCTGGAGTTGCTGGCCCGGCCGGGCCGCGGTAACCGACTGTTGTACAGAGACAACGAACGGCACGGCCTCAGCAGGACGGTGCCGTGTGTCCAATTCCAAGTTTCTCCCCTCTCTCCCCGGCCGGCTGCGTGTGTCAGCGGTCCGTCGTAGTTTGGCTGAGAACGAAATGAGGAGCCTGACATGAAGTTCATGCTGATGTACGCGGGCGATGAGACCGCGCAGGGACTCGCCGCGCAGCCAGCGGACGATGCCGGCGCAGACGATGTCACGGCAGCGGAGTGCATGCCGTGGGCGCAGGAGGTCGAGGAGGGCCGGATGGTCCATGTGGCAGGCGGCCGGCTGCAGCCGACGAGCGCCGCGATCGCGGTCCGGCTGGCCGACGGCGAGGTGCTGGTCGCGGACGGGCCGTTTGCCGAGACAAAGGAGCAGATCCTCGGCTTCGACGTCATCGAGTGCGCCGGCCGGGACGAAGCGATCCGGGCCGCGTCCAGGCATCCGGTCGCGATGCTTGGCGGCGTGGTGGAGGTGCGGCCGTTTCAGGTCAGCTCATGACCGGCGCTGAGCCAGGCACCAACGCTGGTCCCGGCGCAACCGCTGGTCCCGGCGCGGCCGCAGAGTCCGCCGTCGCTGCAGCATTCCGCCTGGAGTGGGGCAAGATCGTCGCCACGCTGATCAGGATGACCGGCGACTGGGACCTGGCCGAAGAATGCGCGCAAGAGGCCTTCGCCACTGCCATTGCGCGCTGGCCAGCCGACGGCGTGCCGGACCGGCCAGGCGCCTGGCTCACCACGACGGCTCGTAATCGCGCGCTGGACCGGCTCAGGCGCAGCAAGACCGAGGCCACGAAGCTGCAGGAGGTGGCGGCGTTGTCTGTACCCCGCGAGCCCGAGGTCCAGGACGAGAGCGGCGTCGCCGACGACCGGCTGCGGTTGATGTTCACCTGCTGTCACCCCGCGCTAGCGCTGGAAGCCAGGGTCGCGCTCACGTTGCGCACGCTGGCCGGACTCACGACGGCCGAGATCGCCAAGGCTTTCCTGGTGCCAGAGCCCACGATGGCCAAGCGGCTGACCAGGGCCAAGCAGAAGATCCGCGACGCCGGCATCCCGTACCGGGTGCCCCCGGCCCACCTGCTGCCCGAGCGGACCGTCGGCGTGCTAGCCGTGCTGTACCTGTTGTTCAACGAGGGCTACTCAGCCTCGGCGGGCGATGACCTGCTGCGCCGCGATCTCAGCGCTGAGGCGATCAGGCTTGGCCGGCTACTCGCCAGGCTGATGCCGGATGAACCGGAGGCCACCGGGTTGCTGGCGCTCATGCTGCTGGCCGACGCCCGCAGCGCCGCCCGCCTGGATGCGGCCGGCGAACTGGTCAGCCTGGAAGAACAGGACAGGTCTTGCTGGGACCAGGCCGAGATCGCCGAGGGCCGGCTGCTTATCGAGACCGCGCTGCGCAGAGAGCGGCCCGGCCCTTATCAGTTGCAGGCGGCCATCGCCGCCTGTCACGCCGAGGCCAGCCGGGCTGCAGACACCGACTGGACGCAGATAGCAGAGATTTACGGTGAGCTAGGCAAGATCATGCCGTCGGCTGTGGTCGAACTCAACCGGGCGGTTGCGGTGGCGATGGCGGACGGGCCCGCGGCGGGGCTCATCCTGGTCGACGAACTCGCGGCGGCAGGCGAGCTCTCCGGTTACTACCTGCTCGCGGCGACCAGGGCCGATCTGCTGCGCCGGCTGGGGCGCCAGGCCGAGGCGGCGGAGAGTTACCGGCAAGCCCTCGACCGGGCGCCGACCGAGCCTGAGCGGCGCTACTTGTCACGGCGGCTGGCCGAGGTCAACCGCTAGCGAGCGCCAGGCTTGCAAGCTCTCCGGAGCTGAGCCGGATCGCGCCGGCGGCCACGTTCTCGGCCAGATGCTGCGGGTTGCCGGTACCTGGGATTGCCAGCACGTGTGCCCCCTGATGCAGCGTCCAGGCCAGCTTGACCTGGGCAGCAGTCGCATCGTGTGCGCGGGCAATATCGAGTAGTGGCGCAGGCTCGGTGGCGGCAGCGCCCTGATGCCGGCCCGAGCCCGCGATGGCGAAGAACGGCACGAACGCGACGCCGTGATCGCCGCAGTCCGTCAGGAGCTGCTGCGATTCTGGCCGCCGGTCGAGCAGGCTATACGCGTTTTGCACGCACACGACCGTGGTGATGGCACAGGCCTCCGCCAGATGCCCTGGCTCGACTCCGGAAATGCCGATATGCCGGATCAGCCCGGCGTCGCGCAAGTCGGCCAGGGCGCCGACATGCTCGGCAACCGAGGCCACGCTGCCCTGCCGGCGGTAGTTCACGACGTCCAGGTGATCACGGCCGAGCTGGCGCAGGTTCTCCTCCACCTGACCGCGCAGCTGATCTGGCCTCGCGGCGTCCATCCAGTTGCCGCCGGCATCCCGGCTCGGCCCGACCTTGGTAACGATGATCAGGTCATCCGGGTACGGCGCAAGCGCAGTGTTGATCAGCTCGTTGGCGGAGCGGAGCGGGGAGAAGTAGAACGCCGCGGTGTCGATGTGATTGACGCCGAGTTCCACCGCCCGGCGCAGCGTCGCGATGGCCCGGTCCCGGTCGCTTGGCAGCGCATCGCCGGAGAACACTCGCCCGTCCTGGGTAAGGCGCATCGCGCCGAACCCCAGCCGGTTGACGGAGATATCGCCGAGCATCCAGGTCCCGGCAGCTCCCGCGTTGGTCATCTCAGCAGTCACGCTTCCAGTTTGCCAGGACCAACCGCAGAGCAGGTTCGCACCATGATGCTGCCTGGCAGGCCACTGGCGCGCTGGCCCGCGGCCATCTGGAAGTGCTCGACCTTGGCACGGCCGCTTGCTCGTCCTGACCGCCACCGGGGTACTGTCCAGTCCGGTCGTGTGCACGATGAAATGACTCGCGGTGATCCTGACGCACACCCGCTGGCATGCGATAGCGCATACTTGGCGGCACACGGGGCTCGCGTGACGCAGGAGGTTGCTTTGCTCTTTCCCACCTCGCTTGTCGGCAGCTACCCGCAGCCGGACTGGCTCATCGACCGGGCTCGGCTGGCCGGGCGGTTCCCGCCGCGAGTCAGGGCGACCGAGCTGTGGCGGGTGGCTCCTGAGTATCTCGGGCAGGCACAGCGAGACGCTGCACTGCTGGCGATCCGGGCGCAGGAAGAGGCCGGCCTCGACATCATTACCGACGGCGAGATCCGCCGGGAGAGCTACTCCAACGTGCTCGGAACCGCGCTGGACGGCATCGACATCGACAATCCGGGCACTGCACTGGACCGCAGCGGCCACCCCAATGCCGTACCGAGGATCACCGGCCCGATCCGGCGGCAGCATCCGGTCCTGGTCGACGACCTGAAGTTCCTGCGCGCGAACACGGGCCGGACAATCAAGATCACGATACCCGGGCCGTTCACCATGGCTGAGCAGGCGCAGAACGACTACTACCCGAGCAAGGAGGCGGCCGCGTTCGGTTACGCCGAGGCCGTGAACGCCGAGGTTGCAGACCTGTTCGCCGCCGGAGCCGACATCGTCCAGCTGGACGAGCCTTATCTGCAAGCCCGGCCGGACGCCGCCAAGCAATACGGCGTCGCGGTGCTGAACGCAGCGCTCGCCGGGATCACCGGAACCACCGCCGTGCACCTGTGCTTCGGGTACGCCGCGATCATTCATGAACGGCCATCTGGCTACTCGTTCCTGCCAGAACTGGCGGCCAGCACAGCCGACCAGATTTCCATTGAGACCGCCCAGTCCGGCCTGGACTGCTCGGTGCTGGCCGAACTCGCCGGCAAGACGATCATTCTCGGCGTGCTCGACCTGAACGACGTCACCGTCGAAACGCCGCAGCAGATCGCGGACCGGGTACGCCGGGCGCTGCCCTATGTCCCGGCCGACCGGCTGGTGCTGGCGCCAGACTGCGGAATGAAGTACCTGCCACGGGAGTCAGCGGCCGGCAAGATGACGGCACTCGCCCAGGCTGCCGCGCTGCTGCGGGCCGAGGCCTCCGGCTAGCGGAGTCTCCGGCCGCTAACCGCGCGGAAATCGGCCGATTGGGTCAAAGATCGGGCAAACAGTTCTAATCGCCCGGGGGCTGGCCGGTCGCGGCCACTGCCTGCCACGCAGCGAGATCAGCCAACAACACTGTGTAGCGCATGCAGACCTCCGAGCCGCAATGCAGTAGTCTGTGCTCACCTGGAGAGATTTGACAGACAGCTTGGCGACCAGGTCAAAAACGCCTAAAGAGTCCGCGCCTCAGTCGCGTCTCTTCTGGCTAGCAGGAGGGGAACTGCGCGATGGCGGACGCCGAAACTATCAAGAGCTTGCTTGACCAGCGGATTCTGGTCCTTGACGGTGCGTGGGGAACGGTGCTGCAGGACGCAGGTCTCACCGGCGCAGACTACCGCGGCACGGCGTTTGCAGACCACCCGCGCGACATCACCGGCGACCCCGACGTGCTCAACCTGACCCGGCCCGACCTGATCCTGGATATCCACCGCAAGTACCTCGCGGCCGGCGCGGACATCACCACCACCAACACGTTCACCTCGACCAGCATCGGCCAGGCTGACTACGGGCTGGAGGCCGCCGTCCGGGACATGAACCTGGCCGGCGCGCGGCTCGCCCGGCAGGCGGCCGATGAAGCAGGCGGCAAGCTTGTGGCCGGATCGGTCGGCCCGCTGAACGTGACGTTGTCGCTGTCGCCGCGGGTCGACGACGCGGCCTACCGCACCGTCAGCTTCAGCCAGGTGTACGCGGCTTACGCCGAGCAGATAGCCGCCCTGGCCGAGGGCGGCGCCGATCTGCTGCTGATCGAGACCATCTTCGACACGCTCAACGCCAAGGCCGCCATCGCGGCCGCGAGGGACGTAGCGCCTGACTTGCCGCTGTGGATCTCGGTCACCATTGTCGACCTGAGCGGGCGGACCCTGTCCGGACAGACAGTCGAGGCGTTCTGGGCATCCGTCGAGCACGCCAAGCCGCTGATCGTCGGCGTCAACTGCTCCCTCGGCGCCGCGGAAATGCGGCCGCACGTCGCCGAACTGGCCAGACTGGCTGGCACCTACGTCAGCAGCCACCCGAACGCCGGGCTGCCCAACGCGTTCGGCGGCTATGACGAGCAGCCAGCAGAAACCGCCGGGCTGCTGCACAGCTTTGCCGAGGCTGGCATGGTCAATGTCGTCGGCGGCTGTTGCGGTACCGGCCCAGCGCACATCGAGCAGATAGCGGCCGCGGTGGCCGGGCTGCCGCGCCGCGAGTTGCCCCCCACTCGCCCCGGCACCCGGTTCAGCGGCCTTGAGCCGTTCGAGATCGGGCCGGACACCGGTTTCGTAATGATCGGCGAGCGGACCAACGTGGCAGGGTCGGCCAGGTTCCGGCGGCTGATCGAGGCCGGCAACAACACCGCGGCCGTCGATGTCGCGCTCGAGCAGGTGCGCGGCGGGGCCAACCTGCTGGACGTGAACATGGATGCCGACCTGCTCGACGGCGAGCAGGCGATGACCTCGTTCCTGAACTACATCGCCACCGAACCAGAGGTCGCCAGGATTCCCGTCATGATCGACAGCTCCCGGTGGAGCGTGCTCGAGGCAGGCCTCAAGTGCGTGCAGGGCAAAGGCGTCGTCAACTCGATCAGCATGAAAGAGGGCGAGGAAGAGTTCCTGCACCACGCCCGCCAGATCCGCAGCTACGGCGCCGGCGTGGTCGTGATGGCCTTCGACGAGCAAGGTCAGGCCGACACCGTCGAGCGGAAGGTTTCGATCTGCGGCCGTGCCTACGACCTGCTCACCCAGCAGGCCGGATTCGCGCCCGAGGACATCGTCTTCGACCCGAATGTGCTCGCCGTCGCTACTGGCATCGAAGAGCACAACAATTACGCCAGGGCGTTCATCGACTCACTGCCGCTGATCAAGGAACGCTGCCCAGGCGTGCGGATCAGCGGCGGCATCTCCAACCTGTCGTTCTCCTTCCGCGGCAATGACGTGGTGCGCGAGGCCATGCACTCGGCCTTCCTGTTCCACGCCATCACGGCCGGCCTGGACATGGGCATCGTCAATGCCGGCCAGCTCGTGGTCTACCAGGACATCCCGGCCGACCTGCTGGAGCTGGTCGAGGACGTCATCTTCAACCGGCGCGAGGATGCCACCGACCGGCTGGTGACGTTCGCGGACACCGTCAGGGGCTCGGGCACCAAGCGCGAAATCGACCTGTCCTGGCGGGAAGCGCCGGTGGAGAAGCGGCTGGCGCACGCGCTGGTGCACGGCATCGTCGACTTCATCGAGGCCGACACCGAGGAGGCCAGGCTGCTGGCCGACCGGCCGCTTGAGGTGATCGAGGGCCCGCTGATGGACGGCATGAAGATCGTCGGCGACCTGTTCGGGGCGGGCAAGATGTTCCTCCCCCAGGTGGTGAAGAGCGCGCGTGCGATGAAACGGTCGGTGGCCTACCTCGAGCCGTTCATGCAGGCCGAGAAGGAACTGGCGATCGCCGAGGGCCGTGCAGATCCTGGCCACACGCAGGGCAAGATCGTGATGGCCACGGTCAAGGGTGACGTCCATGACATCGGCAAGAACATCGTCGGCGTGGTGCTCGGCTGCAACAACTACGAGGTCATCGACCTTGGCGTGATGGTCCCGGCCGACAAGATCCTGGACACCGCCATCGCCGAAGGCGCCAGCGCGGTCGGGCTCTCCGGGCTGATCACCCCGTCACTTGACCAGATGGTCAGCGTGGCGCAGGAGATGCAGCGCCGTGGCATGTCGCTCCCGTTGCTGATCGGCGGCGCGACCACCTCGCGGCAGCACACAGCGGTGCGGATCGCGCCGGCCTACGACAATCCGACGGTGCACGTGCTGGATGCCTCCCGGGTCGTCGGCGTGGTTTCCGACCTGCTCGACCCGGTCCGCTCGGCCAGGCTCGACCAGGAGAACCGGGTCGACCAGGAACGGCTGCGGCGTGAGCACGCGGAGAAGCAGCGCCGGCCGCTGCTGCCGCTCTGGCAGGCCCAGGCCAATCGCGAGCAGGTGAGCTTCGACGACCTGGCGGTGCCCGCCTTCACCGGCCCCAAGCTCGTCGAGCCTGACTTGCGGCGGCTGCGCGAGCTGATCGACTGGCAGTTCTTCTTCCTGGCCTGGGAGCTGAAGGGCAAGTACCCGGGCATCCTGGACCAGCCTGCGGCCCGCGAGCTGTTCGACGACGCGAACGTGTTGCTCGACGAGATCATCGACGGCGAGCTGCTGCAGTCGCGCGGCGTCTACGGATTCTGGCCGGCGAGCGCGGACGGCGACGACATCGTCGTTGCCGACGGCCCGCGGTTCCCGATGCTGCGCCAGCAGGTGGCCAGGACCGACACCAGGCCGAACCGCTGCCTGGCCGACTACATCGCGCCAGCGGCTGATCATCTGGGTGCGTTCGCGGTCTGCGTGCAGGGCGCCGATAAACTCGCGGGCCGGTATGAGCGCGAGCAGGACGACTACCGGGCGATCACGGTCAAGGCGCTCGCCGACCGGCTGGCCGAGGCCAGCGCGGAGTACGTGCACCTGGAGGCGCGCCGCGCCTGGTACGAGCCGACCGCAGCCCCGACGATCGACGAACTGCACGCGGAGCGCTTCCGCGGCATCAGGCCCGCCTTCGGCTACCCGGCCTGCCCTGACCACTCAGAGAAGCGCAAGCTGGTGGACCTGCTGGACGCGGGCCAGATCGGCATGGACCTGACCGAGTCCTATGCGATGATGCCGGCCGCCAGCGTCAGCGGCCTCCTGCTGGCCCATCCAGCGGCTCGCTACTTCGCGGTTGGCCGCATCGCCAGGGACCAGGTGGAGGACTATGCCGTGCGCAAGGGCTGCACGACAGAAGAGACCGAGTACTGGCTGCGGCCGGTCCTGTCTTACGAACCGGCCCCTGTCGCGCGGTAAGGCCCAGCGCGCTGGACCTCAGGCGAGTAGCCAGCGGGGAGGCGGCGGCTCGCCGCTCCGCCTAGCGGTCAGCCCGGCCGGGTAGCAGCTCGGCCAGCGAGCTGATCCGCAGGCCGGTCCAGTCGGCTTCCGAGCTCTGCTCGCCGCGCCAGTCTGGCCCGGCGAGCAAGACCGCGCGCATGCCGATCGCGCTTGCCCCGGTCAGCTCGCGCCCGCCGCCGTCGCCGACGTACAGGCAGCCGGCCGGATCGACCGACAACCGCGCCGCGACCGCGCGGAACAGCTTCGGATCGGGTTTGCGTGTCCGCTCGATGCAGGAGAACACCGGAGCGTCGACAAGCGCGGCCAGCGGGAGCCGCGCCCAGGCATCAGGTAGTTCTGAGGTGCAGTCAGAAACCAGCCCGATCTTCAGGCCGCGCGCCCGCAGCCCGCCAATCACCTCAAGCGCCTCGGGCCGCAGCGCGAACATCGCCTCCTGCACGGCGCGCCTGGTACTGGCCGCCTCGTCCAGCCGGCCGGGCGACAGCCGCACCCCGAGCCGGTCGGCGACCGCCTGCATGGTCTGCCTGACATCGCCGAGCGCGCCGCTGATCCGCTCGGGGAAACTGTCGTCAAGTACCCTGATCAGCGCATCCGGGGTCACGCCTATGACCTGCGCCAGCCGCGCGGCGTTGCTAGCCCAGGCCGCACCGGGGCTGACCGGAGTGAGCGTGCCGTAGAAGTCGAACACCACCGCGGTCATGCCGTCAGTCAGGTCACGCACACCGCCCATCCTGACGCAGCTGGCTCACCGGCGGCCAGCCGGGCCGTCGCGCCTTGCCCAGATGCCGGCCGATCATGCAGCATGGCCAGCATGAGCAGCGGACCCCACCCCCCGCGTCGCCCCTCCGATTTCCTCGTCACCGCGATGAGCCGCCAGCTGAAGCTCGGCAAGAAGCGCAACAAGGTCACGGCCGAGCGCGGCATCGCGATCCCGATGCGAGACGGGACAATCCTGCTCGCCGATCACTACGCGCCGGTGGGCACCGGGCCGCGGCCGACCGTGCTGATGCGCTGCCCGTACGGACGCGGCTGGCAGATCGCGATGATGGCCCGCCCCTACGCCGAACGCGGCTACCACGTGCTGCTGCAAAGCAGCAGGGGCACATTCGGGTCGGGCGGCGCGTTCACGCCTGGCAAGGACGAGGCCTGCGACGGCCAGGACACCGTCGCCTGGCTGCGCGCGCAACCGTGGTTCAACGGCAAGCTGGCCACTGTCGGCGCCAGTTACCTGGCCTTCTCGCAGTGGGCACTGGCGCTGGACCCGCCGCCTGAGCTGTTCGCGATGGCCGTGCACATCAGCCCGCACGATCTTGCCGCCGCCGGGTTCGGGCGCGGCCCGTTCGAGCTGTACAACCTGCTGTTCTGGACCGACCTGATGGCGCACCAGGAGCGGCACGGCACGGCGGCGATGATGTGGCGCACGATGACAGCGGACAAGCGGCTGGCAGCTGCCATGGACCGGCTGCCGCTGGCCGCGACCGGCGCTGCCCTCGGTGGCGCGCCGGTGCCGTGGTATGACGACTGGCTCGCCCACCCCGACCACGACGACCCGTTCTGGGACAGCTACAGCGCTGCCGCCGCGCTCGATCGCGTCACCGTGCCGACCCTCTTCATCAGCGGGTTCCACGATTTCTTCGTCGAGCAGACGCTGGCCCAGTATCACGCGCTGCGCCGCCGCGGCGTGCCGGCCGCGCTGACCATCGGCCCGTGGAACCACATGACGATCGACATGGGCGTGGCGATTAACCAGACGCTGGCCTGGCTAGACAGTTGTTCGGCAGGGAACGTGGCCGCAGCGCCCGCGCAGCGGCGCAGCGCCCGGGTGTGGACTTCCGGGGCCGGCCCCGCGGGCGCAGGCGAGTGGCGGGAGTTGCCGGACTGGCCGCCTGCCGCGACAGCCGGGCAAGTCTGGTACCTGCGGTCCGGCGGTCGCCTGGCCGGAGAACCGGCTGGCCTGGCCGATGCCGAGCCGGCCGCCACGAGTTTCCGCTACGACCCGGCAGACCCGACGCCGTCGGTGGGCGGCCGGCTGATGTCCATGCGGTCGGGCGGCAGTCAGGACAACTCAGTCCTGGAAGCCCGAGCCGACGTGCTGACATTCACTACAGCGCCGCTCGCCGAAGCCGTTGAGGTCGCCGGGGTGCCCGTCGTACGGCTGCAGCTCAGCTCCGACAACGTCTACCACGACGTGTTCGCGCGGCTGTGCGATGTCGGCCGGGACGGGGTGTCGAAGAACCTGACCGATCAGATCCAGCGGTTCGCGCCGGATCAGGTAACAGCGGGCCAGGTTCGCGAGGCGGAGATCGTGCTGACCGATGTCGCGCACGTATTCGGTGCCGGGCACCGGATCCGATTGCAGCTCAGCGGCGGCGCGCACCCGCGCTTCTCGCGTAATCTCGGCACCGCCGACGATCTGATTCACGGCACTGCGACCGCGCCGGTCAACCACGAGATCCAGCACAGCGGACTGTTCAGCTCCGGGCTGATACTCCCGGTAGTCGCCGCCGTGCCGCCGTCGGCCGACGCGGAGTCAGCAGGCCGGGTGATGCCAGCCGGGCCGGCCGACGCAGCCGTCCCCAGCCGGTGAGCTAGCCAGCGGACACGCCGCCCGACAGGCGTCTTGGCCCGGCGTCGCGGCGCTACCATCGGATTCATGGCGGACATGAACGTCAGCGAACTGCTCGCTGCGGGCGAGGAGGCGCTGGCCGAGGCCGGCTTTCTGACCGGCGACTTCGCCGAAGCGCGCAGGCTTTTCGAGACGGCGCAGGATCTTGCTGGCAGCACCGCCGATGCCGCGGGACGGGCACAGGCCGCGGCCGGTCTCGGCATGGTGGCGCATTACCAGAACATCACCCTCGTCATGGGCGGCACCGAGCTGAGCAGCGACGACATTGAGGATGAAGAGAAGCTGTTCCGCTCCGCGCTGGCCGGTTACGAGCAGGCAGGCGCCGACACCGCAGGGGCGCGGGCATTATTCGGGCTCGGCCTGGTCTTCCAGGTACTTCGCCAGGACTGGACGACGGCGATGCCGTACTTCTGGGAGGCGCTTGGTCTGGTCAGCGCGCCAGGCAGCGGCGCTGACCTCTACCTGCGTTCCGAAGTGCACCGCCACGTCGGGTTCTACTTCCTGGTCGAAGATGTGCAGCCTGCAGAAGCCGTGCGTCACCTGCAGATCTCGCTCGACCTGCGAGAAGAACTCGGCGACCCGCGCCGGCTCCCGAGCGCACTGTCGGTGCTCGGGGAGGCCGAACTCGCGGCAGGCAACTCCGAGCAGGCTCTCGGGCTGCTGCGGCGCGCTGTCGAGATTGCCCGCGAGGCCAAGCTGATGCCAGCCAGGATTGAGCAGGCCGAGCGCGCGCTGCGCGAGGCAGCGGCGGCTAGCGCAGGGAGCGCCGAGCCGGACGCGGACGCAGCGCCGCCCGGCGATCAGCCGACTGGCGATCAGCCGGCTGGCGGGTAATACACCGTCACGACCAAGCCGCCAGGATTCACGGTCACCGTGTTGTCGAACATCGGCCGCGGGCCGTTGGGGTTAGGCACCAGCGTCACCGTCAGCACTTGCCCTTGGCCTGCCGCCAGCTTGCCTGATGCCGGCGACAGGCCCAGGTACGACTCCGTGCCCGGCACCGTGATCGCGTAGGTCACCGGACCGCCCTCGGCGGTGATGGTCAACGTTCCGGAGTAGGGCCCGCCGGTCACCGGCTGAATCAGCCGGACCGTAACCGTTGACAGGCTCAAAGTGCCAGGCCGCTGGCTCGGCGACGGGCTGGGTGACGGGCTGCGCGACGGCCTGGCCGACCGCGTCGGGCTAGCCGAGTTCGGCGCGGCGGTTGCGCTCGGCGCCGTTGCCACGCTTGGCGAGACCGACTTTCCTGGCGACGGCGAGGCTGAACTCGGGGTCGGTGACGCGGAGCCGGCCGACGGCGATGCGGTAACCGTCACGACGACGGGGATGGCCGACTGCGCATCTACCTGGCCGTCATCGTGCAGCAGGAAGGCGGTGGCACCGCCGAAGCCAAGTACCAGCAGCGCCGCGGCGGCGGCGTAGCCGGTGGCCGTCGGTCTGAACTTGTGGCCGCGGCCTCGCCCAGACGGCGGCAGTACAGGGACTGGCACCGGGAACCCGGCCGGGCCGAAGTCGCCCGCCCGGTGCACGACCAGGTCACGGTAGCTGGCCGCTTCCGGCGAGCTGTCAGACACCAGCCTGAGCATGTCGCGGCGCAACCCGGCAGGCAAAGCGACCAGCGGCACGACGCTGAACAGCATCGCTGGACTCAGCTCCCGGCGCTTGCGCTCCCCGCACGTGTCGCAGCTCTCGATGTGACGGCTGACGCGCTTGCGCATCAAGGCCGTCAGCTGGCCATCCCAGTTGGCCAGCATGACGTCCAGCTCCGGGCACGCCCGCCGGCCGGTGCGCGCCACCAGCAAGGCGCCGAGGGAGCGCTCCAACTGCCCGCGCGCCCTGGATGCCAGCGCGTGCGCCTGGTTCAGCGGCACGCCGAGCGCATCGGCGAGGTCAGAACCTGCCAGGTCGTGCCGCAGGCTCAGCTCGATAACCTCGCGGTCGCCCTGGTTAAGCCCGGCGAGGGCCGAGGTGACCAGATCCCTCAGCCCGGCGCGATCGGCGCCCGCCGACGACTGGTCGGCCGCGGAGTCGGTCACCTCGCCGGCCTCCTCGAGCGGGGCCAGCCTGGCCCTGGCGCGCAGCCGGCGGTGACACTCATTCCTGGCCACCGCGTACAGCCACGGCCTGAGCCGGTCGGGATCACGCAGATCAGCCAGCTTGGCCGCGGCGATGACGAAGGTGTCCTGCACCGCGTCGGCGGCGTCCGCTGGCTCGGCCAGCAGCGACCGGCAGTAGCCGTGCAGCGCCGCGGCATAGCTGTCGTAGGCGGCGGCAAGCCCGGCCGGGTCGCCTGCCACGACGGCGGCCACGATCTCGCGGTCACGCATGGTCTAACCGTAGGGTGCGCCGGCCACGGCCGGACATGTTGACTGCTAGCATTTCGCCCGCTTCCGCGGCCTGCCGCCCGCGCCCTCGATGCCTTCATGACTGCCTCATACCGTGCGCCACGATCAGAACGAAGCGCAGTCCGAGTCGATCGGGAGTTTGCCGGACCAGCGGCCCGAGGCGGTGTCGAAAGCGATCACGTAGTCGTTGTTAGTAGTGCCGGGGTCGGAGGAGCAGTCGCCGATCGGGGTCTGCGCGTACAGGGCTGCGCCGGGGAATCCGGTATAGCTGGTGGCGGTGACGATCGTCGACCACAGCACCGAGCCGCCGTCACTGCGTATCTCGAGCAGGACCGGGCCCGAAGTTGAAGTGGTCACCGTTGATCTGGAAGTTCGGCCCGTCGGAGCCGCCTTCTGTGGTAGAGCACACATCGCCCGAGCAATTCTGCGTCGGCTGTGCAGGCGGGGTCCAGTCGCTCATCCAGAGGCTGAGCCTGGCTACCCGGTTGTCGACCTCAGAGTTGTCGTAGGCAGCCTGCGCGCGGACCGCGGGGGTGACGCAGGTGTAGTCGTCGGGTACCACCTGGCGCCAGACGTAACCCTGTACGCACGTGTACTGACCGTAGGCGCCACCGCCTGGCTGTACCCGGCTGAGTGCCGCGGCGTTGTCGGCGGCCGCCTGGCTGCGGGTGGCCGGAGAGGCGCACACGTAGTCACCGGAATAGGCGTCGCGCCAGACGTAACCCTGCAGGCACGGCACCCCGGGGTCGCCGATCGTCCCGGTCGGCCCGGGGATCGCGGTCACGACCGGAATGATCATGTGCGGGAACGAGCCGATGATCGGGTGGATCGGGCCAGCCCCGCCGGTGCTGCCCGATCCGGTGCCACCAGAACCGGTGCCACCAGAACCGGTGCGGCCAGAACCAGTGCCGCCAGAACCGGGACCGCCAGAACCGGGACCGCCAGAACCGTTGCCGGCCGAACCGGAAGTGCCGCTCGTCTCCGCACTACCGGTGCCGGCACCGCTGCTGGCGGCAGCGCCAGCCGTCGTCGGCTGACCGCCGCCGGCGGCCGGCTGCGATCCGCTGCCTGCCTCTGATCCGCCGGACTGGCCGGCGCCGGTACCGCCGCTCCCGCCTGACACAGCGGCTGACCCGGTGCTGACGCCCGCCGCCACCGCGCTGGCAGGCGTGGCGTGGTTCACCGGCAGGACCACCGCCACCACGACGGCGGCTGCCGCGGTGAAGCTGCCCGCTACCGCTGCTGCCCTGGCTAGTGCGTTCATGTCGTCTCCTCCTGATGGGCCGCGCCCGCCCTCGCGAGTGCGGTCAGCGTGTCCTTGACACCGGTAGGAGGCGAAGGGCCGGCCAGCGCCAACAACTTTCCTGAGAAGTTTTCTGTGGCCGGTTTCCTGAGAAGTATTTGTGACCTGGCTGGCGCCCGGCCCGTGGCCGCAACGCGGACGCCGGCGGCACCCGGATGCCGGGATACGGCCGTATTGCGCCTGGATAACTATCGGCGGCAGCGACCGCTACGCCCGGCTGATGCCGTTTATGGTGATCATGTTGGCCGTCCCGGCAGCGTGGCAGCGCGCTGACCAGGATCGGGGCTCGCTCGCTGCCGAGGATTTCAGCATGCGGCGATCGCAGGGCGTTCGGATGCTGTTCCTGGTACGCCGGATGCGCTCGACGCGCCTCCTGCTGGCCAGCATGCTGCTGATAGCCCTGGTCACGAGCGCATTCTTGGCCGCGCTTGCCGACTTCGCGGCCGGCCGCCTCGCCGCCGCGGCTCAGCACGAGGTCGCTGTGTCGCCCGCGGCGTCGGTACAGGTCAGCTCCACCGCCAGCGCAGCGCAGGCCGGCCAGGCCGGGCGCCTGATCACCGCATCGCTTCGCACCGCGTTCGGTCCGGCGGGCGCCTCGATCTCCGCGGCGCTGTGGTCAGATCCGCTGGACTTGCACGCGCCGTCCGGTGCTGGCCCCACGTGGATCGCCGAGGTCGCTGAGCTGTCCGGATTCACTGCCCACGCCCGGCTGAGCCAGGGCAGCTGGGCTGGACCACCCGCGGCCGGGCAGCCTGTCCCGGTGACCGCTCCGGCCAGCGACGCGGCGCTGCTTGGCCTGCGGATCGGCCAGCTTGTCACCGTCGCCGACGGCGACACCGGCGCCCGGCTGCGGCTGACGATCGCCGGCTTCTACACGATCCGCGACCCGTCTGCGCGGTACTGGAGGCTGGATCTGCTACCGGTCTCCGGGCTCAGCATCCAGCAAGGATTCCGCAGCTACGGTCCGTTCATCGCGGCTGCGGCAGCCTTCAGCACCGGCCAGATCCCGGTCGGCAAGCGCTCGTGGCTGGCGCAGCCCGCCAGCACGCGGCTGGCGACCGGCGAACTGCGCCCGACCGCCGCGCGGATCAGCCAGGCCGGGATGTACCTGAGCCAGTCGCAAGGCCTGGGCGGCATCGTCGTCAGCTCCGGCATGCCGCAACTGCTGGATAGCGTCGCGGCCAGCTATCAGGTCGCCAGGTCATTGCTCGCCATCTGCGGCCTTGAACTGCTGCTGGTCGCCGCCACGACGATGGCGCTGGCGGCCAGGCTGCTGGCCAGCAGGCGCGCGGAGGAGACCGCGCTGCTGCTAGCGCGCGGCCTGACCAGGCGCCAGATCGCGATGCTCGCGCTCGCCGAAGCTGTCGGGTTCTGCGTTGTCGCAGCCGCGGCCGGAGTCGCCCTCGGGCCGACGCTGGCCGGTCTGCTCGCCCGGAGCCTGCCCGCAGGTGGCCGGCCGCCGGGTACCGCGTTCTGGCCGGGACTCTGGCCAGGCGTACTCGTCGCGACCCTGGCCGTGGTCGTGCTGCTCTGGCCGGCCTCCGGCTCCTCGCGCGCTGCCAGTTTCCTCGCCGCCAGGCACCGGGCAGCCGCGTCCGGCCTCGTGACCAGGGCGGGCGCCGATATCGCCGTGACGATCCTGGCCGTTGTGCTGGCGTGGCAGCTGCGCCAGTATTCCGCCGTGGCCAGATCCGCGTCCGGCGCCCTGGGCATCGATCCGGTCCTGGTAGCGGCACCTGCCCTGATCCTGGCCGCTGGCGCGCTGATTCCGCTGCGGGTGCTGCCCGCGCTCGCCAGGCTGGCCGACAGGCTCGCGGCGCGCGGCAGCCGGCTCGTCGGGGCGCTGACCGCCTGGGAGATCAGCCGGCGGCTGGCCCGGCAGGCTGGTCCGGCCCTGCTGGCGGTCCTGGCCGTCGCGGCCGGCACGCTGGCGCTGTGCCAGTACCAGAGCTGGCACGGCTCTGCGCTCGCCCAGGCAGCCTCGACAGCGGGTGCCGACGTCCGCATCCAGGCTCCGCTGCCGGACGGCTCCGCGGCGCTGCCAGCCGTCGCGAGCGAGCCGGACGTGACGGCGGTCATGCCGGTATCGGAGTTCAACGGCGGCCTCGGCGTTCAGGTACTCGCCCTGGACGCCCGCCAGGCCGCGCGGGTCGTGCTGCTGCGGCCGGATCAGGCTTCCGTGCCCGCAGCCAGCCTCTGGCGCATGATCACGCCCACCGGACCGCCGGCCGGACTGGCTATGCCAGGCAAGCCGGTCAGGATCGCGGTCCGGGTGGCGGTGCGCCGGACATCGCCGACCTGGCAGCCGGGACCGCTACTGATGACTGTGTCGGTACAGGCCAGCGACGGCGTCGTGTACACGCTCAATGCTGGGAGCATCGTTTCCGGCGGCGGCAGTCGGCTCGCGACCGCGGCCGTGCCGGCTGCTGCCAGGGCCAGCTACCCGCTGCGCCTGATCGAAGTGACGGCGAGCTATCAGATGCCGCTGCGGCCGGCCAGCGCGGGCAACCGGGTACTCCCCGCGGGCGGGCTCGCGCTCGTCATCGGCAGCCTGGCAGCTGCAGATAGCCAGGGCCCTTGGCGCGAGTTCGCGCCGGGCAGCGCGCTCGATACCTGGCACCTGGGCACGCAGTCCGCGGCGCTGGCCGACAACCCGGACGCGAGCGGAATGCTGCCGACCGCGGCCAGGGAGCCGCGGCCTGCGCCCGGCTCGTTCGCGGTGGCCGTGTCATCGGGAGACGGTCAGCTCGTGCCCAAGGCCGGGCTGCCCCCGCTGCCCGTCTCCGCGACCGTCGGTTTCACCGCCTTCGCGGCAGTGCGCACGGTGCCTGGCATCGCCACCCGTTCGTTCCTGGCGGCCAACGGCGACTCGGTCGGCGACACCGTGGTCGGCGCCGTGGGCAACAACAACATCGGCGTGCATATCGTCGCGGCTGTGCGATCCTTCCCGGCGGCCGGCTCCGGCGGCGCGCTGATCGTTGACCAGGCCGCGGCACAGCAAGTCCTGGCCAGTCAGTCCGTCTCGCCGCTGCCGGTGACGAGCTGGTGGCTGAGCACCAGGGACGGCCAGCTGCCGCCCGGGCTGCCGCCCGGCTCGCAGCTCACCGGGCTGCACCAGGTCGAGGACCGGATCCTCACCGATCCGCTGGCGGAGGCACCGGAGCATGCCGAGCTTGCCATGGTCATCGCCGTGGCCCTGATGGCCATGCTCGGCTTCGTCATCAGCGTCGCCGCGAGCCGCAGCGAACGGCGCGGACGCAGCGCGCTGCTGGCCGCCCTCGGCGTCTCCGCCAGGTCACAGGCACGGCAGTTGTGCCTGGAACAAGCTCTGCTCGCCGGGCCGGCCGCCGCCGCTGGCCTGCTGATCGGCGCGGTGGCGGCGCACCTGCTCATTCCGGCCGTGACGCTCACCGCCAGCGCGACCAGGCCTGACCCGCCTGCGCTGACGTACCTTCCGCTCGGCTGGGCGATCGCGCTCGCAGCCGCGATCGCCGCGATCCCGGTGCTCGCGGCAGCGGTGACCGGGGGCGGCCAGAGCGACCCGGCGGCCGAGCTGCGCGCCGCGGAGACGGCATGAGCCCCCGAGAGGGCCGGCCGGTTGTCGGCTGGCGCTTGCTGGCCGGCCGGGGCAGCGGCGCCAGCGCGGCGCTTGCCCTGCTGGTCCTGGTGACGGTTTTCGTCGCGGTGGTCCTGCCGCGGGCCAGCGTCAGCCTCCGCTCTCGTGCGCTGCATCAGGTGCTCGCCGGGCTTCCGGCGAGCGCCGACGCCGTCACCGCGGTGATCGGCTACGGCGACTATGAGGGCGTCGCATGCGGCGCCGACACCTCCTGCGTGCAGACAATTGCCGGGCAGCTATCCCGGACCAGGCGCCAGCTGGCCGGGTTCCTGACGCGCAGCGGCGTGCCGCTGCGACCGGGCGCCGCCTGGACCGGACTGCTGTCGACGTCACTGCCGGTCACCGCCGCGGCGCGGTCGTCCTACGTCGACGACGCGCCCCCGCAGTTCCAGCTCGGCTATAGCGACGAACTGAACCGCTACGCGGCGCTCGTGTCTGGCCGCTGGCCGGCCGAGGTGACAGCGCACGGCAGTGCGGTGACCTTTGAGCTGGCCGTGACGACCGCGACGGCCAGCCGGTTCGGCTTGCACCCCGGCTCGCGACTGCGGATCGGCGCGGCGGACTCGGTGGTCATCACGGGGGTCATCCGGCCGGTCAGTCACGCTTCGGCCTTCTGGTCCCAGTTCACCAGTCTGAGCGCACCCGCGGTGATCGCAACGAGCACGGGCGGCTACTGGCTAGGCGGCGGGTTCGTGGGACCTGGCGAAGCGCTCGCCCTGGCCGATCCCCGGCTGACGGAGACCACGGTGAGCTGGGTTTTCCCGCTAGCGCTCGGTCAGGTCAGCGCGAGCCAGGCCGGCCACTTGCTGACGGTCCTGACGGCGGCGGCCAGCCAGGGCCCGGCCCAGGTTGAGAGCCTGGCAGGTTCCGGCGCGAGCTTCGCGCTGAGCTCCGGCGCCACGTCTGCGCTCGGAACGTTTGTGACCGCGCAGGCCACCGCGGGCGGCATTGTCTCGCTGCTTTTTGTCAGCCTGGCGGTCCTCAGCGTCCTCGTCGTACTGCTGGCCGCCGAGCTGGCCGCGCACAGCCGCCGGGATGAGTGGGCCATCATGCTTGCCCGCGGTGCTACCCGGCGGCAGGTCGGCTGGCTGGCCGTCCGCGGCAACGCTCTCGTCACGCTGCCAGCTGCGCTCGTCGCCGCCTGCCTCGCCGTCGGGGTCACGCCTGGCGGGAGCTCGGCGCAGGCCTGGTGGCTGGCCGGGCTGATCATCACGGCCGCGCTGGTGGCCCCGGCATGGCTGGCCGCGCGGCCCGCACCGAGCCGCGCGGCGGGCGGCCGCCTGGCGGGCCTGCGCCGGGTAGTCATCGAGGTGACACTGACGGGCCTGGCAGTGGCGGGGCTGGTACTGGTGCGACAGCAGGGCCTGCCCGTCGATGGCAGCGCCAACCTGCTCGCCTCGGCCGCGCCTGTGCTGGTCGCGGTGCCTGCCGCGGTAGCGGTGATCCGGCTGTGGCCGGCGGCGATCGGGCTGCTGCTCCGGCTGGCACGGCGGAACTCCGGCGTGGTCACCTTCGTCGGGCTTGCGCGCGGAGCCGACCGGGCCAACCGCGCGCTGCTGCCAGTGTTCGCGCTGGTGCTAGCCCTCGCCGTCGTGGCTTTCGGCGGCGCGATAGCAGGCGGCATCGCCGGGGGCGAGGCGAGCGCCGCCTGGCAGCAGACCGGCGCGGACGCCGTCGTCGGTTCGCCGTCGGGCACTACCTCGCTGACGGCAGCCGCCCAGCGAGCGATAACAGCGGTCCGCGGGGTGCAGCTGGCCGCCGCAATCATCGAGGAGTCCGGTCAGACCGGGAGCCTCGGCGCGGGCACGCCGTTCGACGTCGCTGTCGTCAGCCCGCGCCAGTACGCCGCTGTCCTCGCTAGCACGCCAGGACCGCCGTTCCCGGCTGCGGCGCTAGCCAGGCGCTCCGGGCCGCTGCCGGTGATCGCGTCGCCGTCGGCGGCCTCACTGCTGCGCGAGGCCGGCGACGTGGTGACCATCGGCCTGCAAACCGTCAAGGTGACAGTCGCCGGGCAGGTGGCCAGCACCCCGGCGGCGCAGCCGGGCACGCCGTTCCTGATCGTGCCCATGTGGGCAGCAGGCCCCCGGCCGCTGCCGCCGACCATGATGTTGCTGGCAGGCCCGCTCATCAACGCGGAGCAACTGACCGGAGTCGTGGCGAGGACGGCGCCGGGCGCCACCGTCATGGTGCGCTCGGTCGTGGCGGCGCAGCTGGCAGGGGCGCCACTGCCGCGGGCGACATTGCTGGTATACGTGGCCGGCTCGGCGGCGGCGGCGGCATTCAGTCTGCTCATCATCGCGATCGTGCTGCTGCTCGGCCGGCGGGGCAGGCAGTTCACTGATGCCAGGCTGCACACCATGGGTGTTAGCCAGGCGCAGGCGAGGGGTGTCGGCATCCTGGAGGTCACTCCCCTCGTACTGGCGGCCGCCGTCGGCGGGATCGGCGCCGCCGCGGTGCTGGCCCTGCTGCTCGGCCCGGTCATCAGCCTGGCGCCGCTGACTGGCGGCACGGCGAACCCCCCTTTGTCGGCCGGCGCAGCGCCCGCGGCGGTGGCCGCCGCTGCGCTGGTCACGCTGGCGCTGGCGATGCTGGCCGGCCAGGCCTGGCTATCGCGCGATGGCAAGCTCGGCGTCGCCCTGCGGGCGAGCGATACAGAAACGGAAGGCAGCCGGCGATGACAGCAGCGGCATCAGTACCTGACAGCGGCACCGGCGAGGACATCACTCCCGGCTCCGCGGAGCACAGGGACGTCCCGGCCGAGGGCGCTGCCGGGATCGCCGCGCTCGGCGCCGAGGTCAGCGCCGCGAGGACTGCTTACGGCGCCGACGCCATAATCATGTGCGACCGGCTCGTGCGCATCTACCTCGCCGATGGCATCGAAGTCCAGGCCCTGCAGGGACTCGATCTGCTCGTGGCCAAGGGAGAGCTCACGGCCATCGTCGGCACCTCGGGCAGCGGAAAGTCCACCCTGATGAACATCCTGGCCGGACTCGACGTGCCGACCGCCGGCGCGGTCCGGGTCGCAGGCCGCGACCTGACCGCGCTGACCCCGGCCGAGCGAGTCGACTACCGGCGCAACACGGTCGGCTTCATTTGGCAGCAGACCGCAAGGAATCTGCTGCCCTACCTGACCGCCTGGCAGAACGTGCTGATGCCGATGCAGTTCAGCGCGGTGCCGAAACGAGTCAGGGTGCAGCGCACGGGCGACCTGCTCGATCTGCTCGGCGTCGCGCACTGCGCGAACCGGATCCCGGCGATGATGTCGGGCGGCGAGCAGCAGCGGGTCGCGATCGCCACCGCGCTCGCCAACGAGCCTGCCGTGCTGCTCGCCGACGAGCCGACCGGCGAGCTTGATTCACAGACCGCGCGCAGCGTCGTCGGCGCGTTGCAGCAAGCCAATGCCGAACTCGGCGTCACCGTTCTGGTCGTGACGCACGACCCGGAACTGTCGTCGCAGGCGCGCCGCACGGTCGCCATCAGGGATGGCCGAACCAGCAGCGAAACCCTGCGCAGGCAGGCAGCCGACGATCAGGGTCACGACATCCAGCACACGATCGAGTACGCGCTGGTCGACCGCGCTGGCCGGGTCCAGCTGCCGCGCGACATGCTGACCGGGCTGCAGATCCGGGACCGGGTCCGGCTGGAAGCCGAACCCGATCACATCGGAGTCTGGCCGGATGCCGGCGCCGGAACGAGCGGCTGACAGCTGGCGGCCGCCAGCTAGCCCGCCCCGGCAGTGCCGCGGTTACCGCTCGACCCGGAAATACATGGTCGGGTGCCAGAAGGCATTCATCCGATGGAAGCCGATCCGCGT
Source organism: uncultured Actinomycetota bacterium (assembly GCA_963767215.1). Classification (GTDB taxonomy): domain Bacteria; phylum Actinomycetota; class Actinomycetes; order Streptosporangiales; family Streptosporangiaceae; genus JAJYUU01. Next base: position 158,202 of record CAVYDE010000002.1, on the reverse strand, counting down.
GCCGCTGTCTTGCGCGCCAAACGTCCAGCCACCGTGGTCGTAGAGCTCGACATGACCTGAGCCGAAGAAGGCCAGGTCGCCGCGCCGCGCCTGCGACTTGCTGATGCGGATGAGGCGCCAGTTGCCGAGCATCTCGTAGGTAGTGCGCGGCAATCCGACGCCCGCGGTCCGGTAGGCCGCATAGACCAGCCCTGAACAGTCAAACCCGGCCGGGCCTGTGCCTCCCCACAGATAAGGCTTGCCGCGCTGACGCAATGCGTAGCGCCATACGTCGATCCGGAGCCTGGCCGCACCGATGGCGGAAGCGGCAGCGGAATCGGCACGAGCTGGCACCTGCCCGGAAAGCCCGATTGCGGATAGCGAGAGAACCAAGGCCGCGAGCGCGGCCTGCACCACGCTGCGCAAATGGCCATTCCCGAAAATCCGGACACGTGCACAGCGAGTGATGCGTTCGTTCACCCAGTACTTTCTGACGCAGTTGCGCCCGGACGACACACAGGCGCCTGACCTGCGGAATATAGCAGGCCAGGCGCTTGCGGGGCATTATGCGGGCCGGCTCGACGACCGATACATCGCTATTAGGAGCCTTTTACCCGCGCATCATTCCGCCGATAATTCCGCCCATAGCACCCGCGCCAGCTTCCTGGCCGCGCTCATCCCGGCCCAGGTATTCCGACAGCGAATGCGCGAGAATGGCCAGCGGCATCGACTGCAGCCAGACCCGGCCTGGCCCGGTCAGCGCCACCAGGTGGAATCCGTCGCCGCCGAAGAACATGTTGGCGATGCCAGGGATCCGGGTGATCTGGAACGAGACCGTACCCTGGAACATGCCGACGTGCCCGGGATGCACGATCAGGGTCTGCCCGGGCGGCAGCTCGTAGCTGGTCAGCTCGCCGGATAGCTCGACCCAGGCACGCCCGGTACCCTCAAGCTTCTGCAGGATGAAGCCGTCCCCGCCGTACAACCCGCCGCGGAAGCTTTGCTGCAGGGCGATGCTCGGCGTGATCCCCGAGGTGCCGCACAGCCAGCCGTGGCGGTGCACCAGGTAGCTATGCCCGCCGCCGCCCACCATGCGCTTGAGCCCCTGCATGAAAGCCACCGCAGCCGCCGCCGGTGTTCGTCGTCTGGGACATCGTGATGCTCGGGGTCATCCACGCGAGCTGGTAGCACAAGGTACTGATGTGCCAGCGGGCCGGGGAGAAATCAGCGGAACACGCCAGGACTCGGGCCGCAGGACCGCGCCGTCAGCGTGCCAGGTGCGGCCGCCAGTGGCGGCTAGAATCGTTGCATGCCCGACCTTGACCCTAATTCGACTTATATTGCCGATAACCGCGATAACTGGGACGAACGTGCCCCGGCTCACGCGGCGTCCGCCGACTACGCCGTGCAGAACTTCGCCGCGGACCCCGAGTTCACTCAGCCAGGTCGTCCGGTTCGACCGGCCGCGGCTCGGCGACCTGACCGGGCTGCGGGCGGTGCACCTGCAGTGCCATATCGGCACCGACACCATCTCGCTGGCCAGGCTCGGTGCCGCGGTGACCGGGCTGGACTTCTCCCCCGCCTCGATCGCGGCAGCCGGGCGCTGGCCGGCGAGTACTGGCACCGAGGCCAGCTTCGTCGAGGCCGACGTGTACGACGCGCCCGATGTGCTCGGCCGCGGCAATTCGACCTGGTCTATACCGGCGTCGGCGCCCTGTGCTGGCTGCCCAGCATCAGCCGCTGGGCAGCTGTGGTCGCGGCCTTGCTGCGGCCAGGCGGCCGTCTGTTCCTCCGCGACGGCCACCCGATGATGTCGGCGCTCGCTGATCCGCTGCCGCCAGGCGGTCAGCTGGTGATCGACCTGCCGTACTTCGAGCAGTCCGAGCCGAACACCTGGACCGAGGGCGCCACGTACGTCGAGACCAGCGTCGAGTTCACGCACACCACGACGCACGAGTGGAGCCACGGTCTCGGCGAGACCGTGACCGCGCTGCTCGACAACGGCCTGCGGCTGACCGGGCTGATCGAGCACGACAGCGTCCCGTGGGACGCAATGACCGGCCACATGGTTCGCCGCGACGACGGCGAGTGGCAACTCGCCGAGCGGCCGGAGCGGCTGCCGCTCAGCTTCACCCTGCAGGCGGTCAAGCCGGCCTGAGGTGCGCCCTGCCGCGACGTTGAGAACGCCGGGCGTAGCGCGGCCTAGTCACCGAGCTCGGCGCGGCGGCGCACGACGTACTCCTCGAGCTCGGCGCGGATCGCGTCGTCCAGGGGCGGCTGCTGGTAATCCGCCAGCGTCTTGGCGCAGATCTCGCCAGCGCGGACAGTGGCGTCCTTACCACCGAGCTTCAGCCAGCGCTCGTAGTTAGCCGTCGAGGACAGGAGCGGCCGGTAGAAGCACTCCCGGAATCGTTCCATGGTGTGCTGCGCGCCGAGGAAATGACCTCCGTGCCCGACCTCTTCGTGCGCGCCGAACGCGAGCGACGCCTCGTCGATCTCCAGCGGCGTGAACTCCACCCGCAACATCCGCAGCAACTCGATGTCGACGATGAACTTCTCGTAGCACGACACCAGCCCGCCCTCCAGCCAGCCAGCGGCGTGCATGACCCAGTTCGTTCCGGCCAGGAACGTGGGCAGCAGCGTCATCAGCGATTCGTAGGCAGCCTGCGCGTCACAGGTCTGACTGGAACTCAGCCCGCCGCCGGTGCGGAACGGCAGGCCGAAGTGCCTGGCCAGCTGCCCGGTGCACAGCAGCCCGATGCCGGACTCTGGCGTGCCGAAGCTCGGTGAGCCTGACTGCATATCGATGTTGGACAGGAACGAGCCGAAGATGACAGGGCAGCCTGGCCTGATCAGCTGCGCCAGCGCGATCCCGGACAGCGCCTCGGCCAGTTGCTGCACCAGCGCCGCCGGAATGGTGACAGGCGACATCGCACCCATGAGCAGGAACGGGGTCAGCACCACCGGCTGCGCCGCGGCACAGTACTCGAACTGGGCGTCCAGCATCCTGTCGTCCCAGCGCAGCGGTGAGTTGCAGTTGATCAGCGAGATGGTCGCCGCGGTGGCCTCGATCGCCTCGCGGCCGCCGAACAGGATCTCCGTCATGGCGATGGTGTCGGCGGCATTGGGCCCGGACACCACGTTGCCCATATAGATCTTGTCGGTCAGCGTCTGCAGCGCGTACACCATGTCGAGGTGCCGCGAGTCAAGCGGCGCGTCATTGGGCTCGCAGATCACCCCGCCCGCGGAGTCCAGTTCGGCGAAGGACTGGGACAGCATGCACATCCGGCGGAAGTCATCCAATGTCGCGTCGCGGCGTACCTGGCCGTCGCGCACGAACGGCGAGCCGTAGACGGCGCCGAAGACCATGTCGTCACCGCCGATATGCACACTGTTGGCAGGGTTCCTGGCCTGCACGTCGAACTCGCGCGGCGCCAGCGCGACTTGCGCGAGCACGAATTCCGGATCCAGGTAGACGACTTCGCCGTCGGTGCGCTGGCCTGCCGCGCGGAACAGCTCCACCGCCTCGGGCTTGGCGAACTGGATGCCGATCTCGGACACGATCCGGCGCCAGCCCTTGTCCAGCACGGCGATCGCGTCTGCCGACAGGATCTCGTATCTCGGCATTCCGTTACGGAACATTGACACCTCGGTCTGCGTCGGAACGGCGCGGCTTGACCTGCATGAACGGCCGAATCTAGGATCACATCGTAGAACAAGGTTCCGTAACATGGAACACGACGCAACGATCAGAACCGAGCGCACCGCCGTGACCTCTCCCACCGGTACTCAGGCCGTCGACCGGGCGGCCCAGCTGCTCGTCGAGGTTGCCCGGCACCGGGACCCGGTCTCGTTCGGTCAGCTGACCGCCGTGAGCGGCCTGGCCAAGAGCACGACCTCCAGATTGCTGACGGCACTGGAACGCAACGGCCTTGTGCGCCGCGATGTGGCCGGCCGGTTCTCGCCGGGCGAGGTCTTCCTGTCGTACGCCTGGCGCGGCGGCGCCGAGGCCGATCTGGTCAGCATCGCCCAGCCGGTGCTGGCCCAGCTCGGCGAGCAGACCGGCGAGACGGTCAACCTCGGCGTGCCGCGCGACCGCGGGCTGGTCGAGCAGATCGCGCAAGTGGACAGCAGGTACCTGATCGGCGGCACCAACTGGGTCGGGCTGGCTGTCCCCCTGCACTGCGCGGCGCTCGGCAAGGTGCTGCTCGCGTTCGGCGCCGCCGAGCTGCCGAAGGGCCGGCTGGAACAGCGCACCGGGCGCACGATCACCAGCAGGGCGGCGCTGGCCGCGGAGCTCGCCGCCGTCCGCGAGCGCGGATACGCGGTCACCACCGAGGAACTCGAGCCTGACCTGGTCGCGGTGGCCGCGCCGGTGTTCGCCGGCCGCACGGACGCCGGCGGCGCGGCTGCCGTCGCCGCTGTCTCGGTGTCAGGTCCGGCGACCCGGATGACCGCCGGCAAGCTGCCCGCGGCCGCGGCCAGCTGCATGTCCGCGGCCAGATCGCTGTCCGCGCTGCTCGGCCATCAGCAGGGAACCGCTGCAGGACCAGTAGAGGAAGGTACGCCATGACCCGCGACGAGCTGCTGCGCCAGCTGTATGACTTCACCCTCGTCGGCAACGCCCCTGAAGTGCTCAGCCTGACCCGGCAGGGTCTCGAGCTCGGCCTCGGGCCCGAGGTATTGCTGTATGAAGCGCTGATCCCGTCGCTGGAGGAGGTCGGCGCGAGGTTCGAGCGCGGTGACTTCTTCGTGCCGGAGATGCTGATCGCCGGGAAGGCGATGGCGGGCGCGCTGGTAATCCTGCGGCCGCTGCTGGCTGAGACTGGCGCGCAGACGATCGGCAAGATCGTGATGGGCACGGTCAAGGGCGATGTGCACGACATCGGCAAGAACCTGGTGAACATCATGTTCGAGGGGGCCGGATTCGAGGTCATCGACCTCGGCGTGCAGGTGGCGCCCGAGAAGTTCCTTGACGCGATCCGCGAGCACCAGCCGGACATTGTCGGGTTCTCCGCCTTCCTCACCACCACGATGCCGATGTTCAAGGCGAACATCAACGCGCTGGAGAAGGCCGGGATGCGGGATCAGGTGATCGTCATGGTCGGCGGCGCGCCGGTGACCCAGGAGTACGCCGATGTGGTCGGCGCCGACGGGTACGCATCCGACGCCTCGGCCGCGGTGGTCAGGGCCAAGGAACTACTGCAGCGACGGCGCGCCGTCGCGCCGGCCTGAGCCGCGCCGTGGAAACCGTGCTGTCGTCGGCGACCAGGGATCTGCGCATCGGCGGGGACAACCCCTTCTGCGTCATCGGCGAGCGGATCAACCCGACCGGGCGCAAGATCTTCCAGGACCAGCTGCGCAAGGGCGACCTCTCGAGGATCGAGATCGACGTTGCCGAGCAGGTGGCCGGCGGCGCGATGGTGCTCGATGTCAACATGGGCACGCCGCTCGCGGACGAGGCCGAGCTGATGACCCGCGCGGTCGGGCTGATCCAGTCGCGCTGCGACCTGCCGCTCTGTCTCGACTCTTCCATTATCGAGGTGCTCGAGGCCGGGCTCGCCGCCTACCAGGGCAAGGCCCTTGTCAACTCGGTGACTGCCGAGGATGACCGGCTGGCCGCGATTCTGCCGCTGGTCAAGCGGCACGGCGCGGCGATCATCGCGCTACCGAATGACGAGCACGAGATCCCTGAGCAGCCGGAGCGGCGGCTCGAGCTGGCCCGCAAGATCATCGAGGTGGCGACCGGGCAGTACGGCATCGCGATCGAGGACATCCTGATCGACCCGCTGGCCATGCCGGTGGGAGCCGATACCTCACTGGTGCTGCGCACGCTGGAGACCATCGAACTGCTGCATGACGAGTTCGGCGTGAACATGACGCTTGGCGCTTCGAATGTGTCCTTCGGCATGCCGGACCGCGCCAGTATCGGCGCCGCGTTCCTGCCCATGGCGATTGCCAGCGGGCTGACCAGCGCCATCATGGACGCCAGGTCGGCGCAGCTGGTGCAGGCGGTCAAGGCGGCCGACTTGCTGACCAGCCGGGACCCGTGGGGTGCCGCCTGGATAGCGGCACACCGCGCCAGGCAGGCCGCCGCGTCGTGACGTCGGCCGCCGAGCACCTGGTGGGAGCACCGGTCAGGGTGGAACTGCAGTTCCAGCCGAACGGGGTACGAGTACGAGTCCCGCCGGGAGTGACGCTGTTCGACGCGGCCAGCTGGAACGGCATCGCGATCGACTCGACCTGCGGCGGGCACGGCACCTGCAAGAAATGCAAGATCCGGATCACCGGAGGCTCGGCTCCTGCCTCACCGCTGGACGCCCGCGCGTTCACGCCGGATGAGCTGCGAGCAGGCTGGCGGCTCGCTTGCCGCGCGCTCGCGGACGCCGACGTGCAGATCGAGGTTCCGCCGCTGGTGACGAGGCCGAAGGCGGCAACCGTCGGGGTCGGCCGCCAGGTGATCCTCCGCCCGGCGGCGCAGAAGCGGTACCTGGAGCTTTCCGAGCCGTCGCTCTCGGATCAGCAGACGGACGTCGAGCGGGTACTGGCCGCGCTCGACGACCTCGAGCTTCGCGTCGACCTGCCGGTGCTGCGCAGCCTCGGCCGGCGGCTGCGGGCCGCTGACTTCAAGGTGACCGCGGTGATCGTCGACGACGTGCTCATCGACGTGCAGCCTGGCGACACGACAGCGACGCTGCTCGGTATCGCCTTCGACCTCGGCACCACCACTGTCGTCGCGACGCTGCTCGACCTGGCCACCGGCACGCCGGTCGCGGTGGCCTCGATGCTGAGCAAGCAGCAGCCGTTCGGCGCCGACGTGATCACCAGGATCAGCGCGACCATGCTCGACCCGGCGGCGCTGGCCGCCCTCGGCAGGCTCGCGCACGAGACGCTGGCGGAACTGACCGCCGAGGTCTGCGAGCAGGCAGGCGCGAATCCGGCCGATGTCATCGAGGTGGCACTGGCCGGCAACGCGACCATGGTGCATCTTGCGCTCGGCATAGATCCTGAACCGCTCGGCGTCGCGCCCTTCATCATGGCGGCCAGGCAGCTGCCCGAGGTGCACGCGGCCGACCTGGAGCTGACCGTGCACCCGCGCGCCAGGGCGTTCGTGTTCCCGGCCTTCGGCGCCTACGTCGGCGGCGACATCACCGCTGGCTTGCTGGCATCCGGCATGAACCGGGATGCCAGGACGCGCCTGTTCATCGACATCGGCACGAACTGCGAGATCGTGCTCGGCAACAGGGACTGGCTGCTGGCCACGGCCGCGCCTGCCGGGCCCGCCTTCGAGGGCGCCGCCATCCGGTGCGGGATGCGGGCCGCCGACGGCGCCATCGAGGCAGTCGCGCTGTCCCCCGGCGGCGTCGCCCTGACGGTTATCGGCGACGGCGAGCCCGCGGGACTGTGCGGGTCCGGCCTGGTCGATGCCGTCGCACAGCTGGTGCACGCCGGGCTGCTCGATCATTCCGGCAGATTGGTCACCGACGACGCGGCGCAGGCGCTCGCCCCAGAACTCGCGGCCAGGCTCACCATGCTCGGCAAGGAGCGGGTCTTCGTGCTGCACTGGGCCGGGCAGCCGGGCGATGTCGCCAGCTCGGTGTACCTGTCCCAGCGCGACGTGCGCGAGCTGCAGTTCGCCAAGGCTGCCATCGCGACCGGCTGGCAGGTGCTGCTGGCCGAGGCCGGCCTGGCCGAAGCCGACCTGCAGCAGGTGCTGCTGGCCGGCTCTTTCGGCAGTTACCTGTCGCCGGCCAGCGCGGTTGCGCTTGGCCTGGTGCCGAAGCTGCCGCTCTTGCGGATTGTCAGCGCCGGGAACGTGGCCGGCGAGGGCGCGAAGATGGCGCTGCTGTCGGTGCGCGAGCGCGCCGCGGCGCTGGCGCTGCTGCAGGAGGTGAGATATGTCGAGCTCTCTGACCGGGACGGCTTCAACGACGCGTTCGTCGACGAGCTGCGGTTCCCCGAGTCATGACAGCGCAGCGGCAGGCGGCAGTTCGCCGACCGGCCACGTTCCGCTCGCGGTGATCGCGTGCGGCGCGCTGGCCGGTCAGGTCCGCGCGATCGCCGCGCGCAACGACTGGCCGGTGCACGTGCATCCGCTGCCGGCCTCGCTGCACAACCGGCCTGACCAGATCGCCCCGGCTGCCGCCGCGCTCGCGGCCACGCTGCAGGCAGACGGCTGGCGCGTCGCGCTCGGCTACGCCGACTGCGGCAGCTACGGCAAGCTCGACGAACTCTGCGCGCGCCTTGGCATGCACCGGTTGCGCGGGCTGCACTGCTACGACGTGCTCGGCGGAGCGGACCGGGTGCGCGCGCTCTTCGACCGCGAGCCTGGCACGTACCTGCTCACCGACTACCTGGTTCGCAGCTTCGGCTCCACTGTGCTGGCCGGCCTCGGCCTGGATGTCCATCCCGAGCTGTGGGCTGATTACTTCGGGCACTACCGCCGGCTGGTGTGGCTGGCCTCGACGCGCACCGCCGGGCTGGACGAGCAGGCCGCGGCGATCGCGGCGATGTTCGGCCTGCCGCTTCGGATCATCGACGTCGGCACCGGCGGGCTGGAACGTGAGCTCGCCCGGCTGGTCAGTCCTGAGCCTGGTCCGGCTCCTGGCTGATCTGGAACTTGTAGCCGGCGATCTCGGCGTTGAAGGCCCGCTGACCATAGCCGCGGTCGGACAGCGGCGCTGTCACCACGCCACCTGCCGCGTGCCGGTCGTGGATCGCGCCAATGTCAGCAGCCTCGGGCAAGGCGACGAACACCCCGACCCCGGCGCCGCGGTGCGGGCGCGACGCAGCCGGCAGCCACTTCTCCTCGGCCGTGCTGAGCATCACCCGCGCGCCCTCGAGGCTGACTGCGACGAGCTTGTCGTCGGCGTCCTCAGGCGTCGCGAAGTCCAGTGTCCAGCCGAGCTCGCCGGTCATCAGACGGCCGGTCGCGTACGGGTCGTCACAGGCGAGAAACACCGACAGCATGGCCGCACCTTACCGCGTTCCGGCGGCCTGGCCGATCGCGGCGGGCTGCCAGCGGACTGGCAGGCCGTGGGCCGGCGCCGAGCCGAGGATCCGGCGGTGGCCGCCTGGCCAGGTGGTCAGGGTGACCGGGCAGCCGCCGGCCCGTGACTGCTCCAGGTACAGGTGCGCGAACCGCGCGTTCGGGGTTGCGGCCGCGCCGAGCGCTGCCACGCCGTCGGTGAGCTCGGTCCGCTGCACCTCGTTCAGGTACTGGCGGAAGATGGAGTGCCACAGCACGGTCCAGGTACCGGCCGCCGTCTCGGTCCGTGCGATGGTGTCTGAGGCGGACTCTGTCCGCAACTCGGCCGGCACCTCGCCGGCGATCTGAAGAGCGCCGCGCAGCCGGCTCAGCCGGTCTGCCTGGTCCGGCCACACATAGGCGGTCAGCGTGAGCTGGCCCTTGGCCGACAGCGGGTCGACCGGAGCCAGGTCACCGCCGGTCCGCTCGATCACCTCGATCCGGCTGTCTGGTGGCGCATCTCCCTGCCAGCCGTCGGTCAGCACCACAGGTGAGGCCGCGTCGCCGTAGCTGCCTGCTGCGCCAGGCACGCGGAAATGGTCAGCCCGCAGGTTCAGTCCGGCGCTGGCGCCGACCTCCACCAGCCGGATCGGCAGCGGAGCCTCCGCGGCGATGTGGCGCAGTCCGCCCAGCAGTGCTGCGGCCCGGCCGACCTCGTTGGTCTGCGGCGGGTGGTCGAGCCAGCTTCTGAGCTCCTGGCCGTGCTCGGCGAGCATCTGCCGAAGCGCTGCCCAGGCTCGCGGGCTGCCAGGTTCGGTGTCCGCCACGCCGCCGGCACTGGGATACCAGGCCGCGAGTCCCGGCGCACGCCCGGCGAGCGCCAGCGCGTGCGCGCCGCCGAGCAGGCGCAGCGCCAGCACGCTCGACAGACGGTCCTCGAGGTGACCTGCCAGCACGGTGGCGGTCGGCCCGTCCGCCAGCAAGTCAGCGGCGGCGTGCAGGAGCAGGTCGCCGTAGAGCGGGCTCCCCAGTTCCCGGCATGCCTCCGCCTGCCAGCGGAGCAGCTTGGCAGTTCGCGCCAGAGGCGATTCAGCTGGATCCGATGTTGCCACGGCGGCCACTATGACAGGCCAGGCTCGGCCGACGCCAGGCCGGGAACAGACTGAGGCCCCTCCATGTATGAGATGGAGGGGCCTCAGTTGGCCGAGCCACGCTGACATACCGATTGCTCGGCACGTTTCGCATTACTCAACCGTCACTGTCTCGACAGTTTCCTGAGCAATTCTCGGTTACCCGGTCTTTGCTACTCCGGATCGCTCCGGGGGCGGAACCCGTCTTGACTGTGAATGAATTTCTACGCCCAACTCAGCGCTCGCGCAAGCGGTTCTGACAAGCATTTCAAGATTCTTTTCGGCGGCGCCGGCACGGCGTCAGAGATGTCCGCCTGGAGGCGATATTGGCAGTTTGGGTAGCCCGCCGATCGCGCCGTACCGCGCCTCAGGCCGTGGGCCGCAGCGCATCGCGGCCCAGACAGGTGTAGGGCCCCCGCATGTATGAGATGCAGGGGCCCTACGTGGTCTCGCGTGCCGCTGACCTGCCGATTGCTCAGCCGCCATACGTCTCGCTCGACCGAACCTCCTGTCCGGCTGAGCCGCACGATCCTCCGGTCTCCCGGTCTCTCGCTGCCTTTGGAGTCTCCTCCGAGGTGGCCCTGCGTTGAGGTGGTAAGTAGATTTCTACTGCCACTGCGGGGATGCGCGCAAGAGGTTTCGTGAAGCTTTTCAAGATTCTTTTGTCATCCACAGAATGGTGATTGTTATCCCCCGCGACGGCCGCTTATCCACTGATAATCCACAGCAATATGCACAGTCCGGCTCGAAGTATGCGAGGCAGGCCCGGTAACTGTGGCAACTCGGCCTCGACGGTCATCCCGCCGGGGCCGGCCGCTCCAGGCTCCACCGCGATCGACGGCCGTGACGGCGACCCGCTCTTAGTTCTCCGCGGGAAGACATTGGCAGAACTTCCGCGAGACAGAACGGCATCAATGGTGCAATCAAGCGCATCAAGTGCGACATGTCGCAGAAGTACCCTGATGTGACTCAATGATCTACTAAGTCTTTGCTGTCCGTTTGTTTCACCTTGGTTATCGGTCATCATACGTTCACGGCGACGCCCCGCTCGTGGTGATGAATGGCCTGAAGTGTCAGATATCTTCTTTGCCCGAACTTCAGGCGAATATGGGTCTCGTTCAGGCCGGCCATGCCACAAGCCCCACTCGGCCGAAGGAGACCGATGTTCACAAGAAGCTGGAGCATTCCCATCACGACTGCAGTAGTGGCATTCGGCTCGCTGCTCGGAATGGCCAACGCCTCCGCTGCCGTCGTCCACCACCCCTCGACCACGAACGTCCGTCCTGGCGGCGCGACCGTGCGCGGCTTCCACCCGGGAAGCCTGATGCAGCGGCCGACCGGCGGCGCCCGAGTGCAAGGACGCGGCAGCCGCGCCTCCGCCGAGAGCACCAACTGGTCCGGCTACGCGGTGACAGGCGCTAACGGCGCCTACACCAGCGTGTCGGCGACCTGGACGCAGCCGAAGGCCACCTGCACCAGCAGCGGCAGGCGGCGCGCCACGGACTCTTACGCCGCCTTCTGGGTCGGCCTGGACGGGTACTCAAGCAGTTCCGTGGAGCAGACCGGCTCAGACTCCGACTGCGTCGGCACGACGCCGGACTATTACGGCTGGTACGAGATGTATCCGGCTAACCCCGTCTACTACACCAACACTGTCGAGCCTGGCGACGCGATGAGCGCGTCGGTCACGTTCTCTGGCACGGAGACCTACACCCTGGTGCTCAAGGACACTACCCGCGGCTGGACCCAGACCCAGAACATCAACGAGTCCGGCTTTGCCCGGTCGTCCGCCGAGGTCATCACCGAGGCCCCGTGCTGCACCAACAGCGGCGGCATCCTGCCGCTGGCCAACTTCGGCACGATCAACTACGGGTCCTCGGCAGCCAACGGCACCTCACTGGCGTCCCAGAACCCGACGTCCATCGTCATGATCAACAACAGCGGCGAGGACAAGGACTCCACCAGCTCGATCAACAGCAGCGGTGGGTTCAGCAACACCTGGATCAGAGCCAGCTAGTCACCACCCGACGGGTTAGCTAGTCACCGCCCGACGGGTTAGCTAGTCAGCATGACGGCCTGATCCGGCAGCTGCGCTGCCCCGGCGTTCCGCGGACCGCCGGGGCAGCGGCGGGACCCCGACGGCCGTCGCCAGCCAGCCCGATGCTGAGCCGGTCGGGCAGTCAGCCTGCGGAACGCCTGGCAGCCAGGCCGCAGGCACCGTATCGGCTCATTTCGACCCGCGACTCCTGATCGCCGCGATGAGCGCCGGGAGGACCTCGTGCAAGTCGCCGATCACCGCGTACTCGGCCCGGCCGATGATCGGCGCGTCCTGATCGGTGTTGATGACCACGATGTGCTTGGCACTCTGGCATCCGGCCATGTGCTGGATCGCTCCGCTGATGCCGCAGGCCAGGTAGAGATCCGGCGAGATCTTGGTACCGGTCTGCCCGACCTGCTGCCGGTGCGGCCGCCAGCCCTGGCTGGTGACCACCCTCGACACGCCGACGACGCCGCCCAGCAGCCCGGCCAGTTCTTCTAGCGTGGCAAAGCCCTCGGCTCCGCCGACACCGCGGCCGCCGCCGACGACCACCCGCGCGGTAGCCAGTGACACGCCGCTCGCCCCGGCCGCTGACTCGGTCGCCTGCAGCCGCAGATCGGCGGCGCTCAACTCGGGAGTGAAGCTGCCCACCCGGATCCCGCCCGCCTGGCCAGCGCCGGCGGCAGTTAGCTCGCCTGCGCTTGCATCGACACCAGCGGCACCTCCGGCAATCGCATCACCGGCAGTTACGCCTGGCGGAACTGCGTCGGCGGCCACGGTCAGCAGTGCGCACGGCGCTTCCAGCACTGCGTCCTCGAGGACGCTGCCCGCCCATCGCTGCCTGACCAGCCGCCAGGCACCGGCGCCAGCGGGCTCCGGCACCACCGAGACACAGTTCGCCGCTACCGGCAGTCCGGTCATAGCGCCAAGATGTGCCAGCACCTCGCTGCCGCGATCTGTCGCCGCCGCCAAAACGGCGGTGACGGGGCCGGCCGCCACGAGCTGCTGCAACCCGCGCGCCCAGGCCAGCGGCGCATAGCGGCTGCCGGCGTTCAGCAGGCACAACTCGGTGGCGCCGGCGGCTGCCAGCGTCTCAGCCCCGCCAGCCTCTGCCGCGCCAGCCTCAGCCGCGCCAGCCTCAGCCGCGCCAGCCTCAGCCTGGCTTGCCATCACCACCGCCGTCACCTCGCCACCGTCGGCGGCAGCCAGCGAGCGAGCGACCGCGACTGCCCGCAGCGAGGCATCCGCGAACACCGCACCGTCGCGTTCCACCAGGCACAGCACGCTCATCCGGAAGCCCCGTCGCCCGCGGCGCCCGCGCGCGCCGCCGATGGCAGCACACCGAACTCGCCGAGAACCCGCACGAGTTCCGGTACCGCCGCTGCGCCATGACCGAGCACGTGTGCCCGCTGCGCCGGGTTCTCGGGCACCCGGAGCTGGACCTTGCGCAGGCCATCGGGCTGCCACTGCGGCCGGAGCACGGTGATCTCGGCCCGCTTAGCTCGCAGCCGCCCCGGCAGCGATGGATACCGCGGCAGATTGATGCCCTCCTTGACGCTGACCACGGCAGGCAACCCGACCTCGAACACCTCTCGCGCACCGCGGTGCTCGCGCCCGGCCCGCAGCCCGGCATCGGTCAGCTCAAGCTCTTTGATCCCGCTGACACACGGCCGGTCAAGCGCATGAGCGACCCGGATTCCGACCTGGTAGCCGCCGGTATCCGCCGCCTCGTTGCCGAACATCAGCAGCGGGAACGAGGTCCTGCCGAGTTCCTCGACCGCAGCCACGATCGCGGCCGCGGTGGCGACCGGTCCCCACTCCCGGCCGTCGGTCTCCAGCAGCACGCCCCGGTGCGCCCCGAGCGCCAGCATCTCCCGCAACTGCTCGGCCGCGGCCGGCGGCCCGAGAGTGAGCACCGTCACCGCGCCGCCTTCGCGCTCGGTGATGCGCACCGCTTCTTCAACCGCGCATTCCTCGTGCGGGCTGACCGTAAATCCGGACAGCCTGGTATCGACATCGCTGCAATCAGCGGTCAGGATCACTCTGCCGCCGACCATCGGTACCCGTTTGACGCAGACCAGGATGTCCATCGGTTAGCTTCTGACCCGCTCGTTCGCCGGGTCGAACAGCGGCGTCGAGCCCGCCACCGCCACCGTGACCGGGTACCGCTCGCCGAGGTACTCGACCCGCAGTGCGGTGCCGGCCACCGCCTGCTCGGTTGGCAGGTAAGCCAGCAGCAGGTGCTTGCCCACCGACGGGCCCGAGCCCGCGCTCGTCACGTAGGACCCGCGACCGCGGGCGTCGGTCAAGAGCTCGCCGGCCGCCGACAGGACCGGCTCACCGCCGAGCATGTAGCGCAGCTCACCCGAAGCAGACACGTGATCGTCGACCGTGAGCGTGCACAGCACCGCAGCCGGCGGCGCCTCTCGCTGACGCAGGTAGGCGGCCTTGCCGACGAAGTCCTGTTCCTTGACCTTCGGCCGGGTCATGCCCGCCTCGACCAGGTTGTAGCTGGCGTCGAGTTCGGCGCCGTAGGCGCGGTAGCCCTTCTCCAGGCGCCCGGTCGTGCCGTAGACGCCGATCCCGGCCGGCACCATGCCGTGGGCAAGTCCGGCGATGAACAGCGCGTCCCACAGCTTGGCACCCTGCTCGACCGGCACGTACAGCTCCCAGCCGAGCTCGCCGACGTAGGAGATGCGGGAGGCCAGCACTGTCATCCCCTCGGCCTCGATCTCCTGGCAGGTGCCAAAGGCGAAGGCGGAGTTGGAGATGTCGTCGCGGGTCAGGTTGGAAAGGATCGCGCGAGCCTTCGGGCCCCACAGCCCGAACGTCGTCCAGGCCGAGGTCAGGTCGGTGACGTGCGCGCTGCCGTCATCGGGCAGGTGGCCGGTGATCCACTTCAGGTCAGCCATCCCGGTGGCGCCGCCGGTGACGACCCGGAAGTGCCGCGGTCCGAGCCGCATGACGGTCAGGTCCGCGCGGAAGCCGCCTGCGTCATCGAGGAACGAGGTGTAGACGACCCGGCCGACCGGCACGTGCATCTGCGCGACCGCCAGTCTCTGCACGGCGTGCAGCGCGCCTGGCCCGGTGATGTCCAGGATGGCGAACGCCGAAAGGTCGAACAGGGCAGCCCGTTCGCGCATTGCCAGGTGCTCGGCATTGATGATCGGAGACCACCAGCGAGACTCCCATTCACCGCCGCGGTCCATGAGCTGGCCGGCATACCGGTCAAGCAGATCGCGGTTGCGCTGGTACCACATCGGCCGTTCCCAGCCTGCGGTCTCGTGGAAGACCGCGCCGAGCGCGCGCTCCCGCTCGTAGACCGGGCTGACCCGGACCGGCCTGCCCGACTCCCACTGCTCGGCCGGGTGCACGATCCCGTACATCTTGTTGAAGCCCTCGGCGGCCCGTGCGGTCACGTGTGCGGTCGTGCGCTGATGGCCGTAGAACCGGGCGACGTCCGCCTCGTGGATGTCGATCTCCGGCGTGACGCCGCACATCCACTCCGCCACCGCGCGGCCGATGCCGGGACCCTCCTTGATCCAGCTGGCCGCGACCGCCCACAGGCCGGGGACTTCTGGCGTCTCGCCGAGTACCGGATGGCCGTCCGGGGTCATCGAGATCAACCCGTTGATCGAGTACCGGACCCCGGCGCGCTCGTCGCCCAGCAGCTCCGGCATCAGTTCCAGGGCCAGCTCCAGCTGCGGATCGAAGTCATCGGAGGTGAAAGGAAGCTCGGTCGGCGACAGCACAGACGCTTCGATCGGCGGAATGTCATCAGGCTCGACGATGATCGGCCGGTGCGCGTAGGAACCGACCTCCATGTCGCCGCCGTGCTGGCGTTCGTACATGTTCTCGTCCACGTCCCGCACGATCGGGTAGGCGATCTCGCCCTCGGTGCCGTCAAACAGGGCGATCGGGCCGACGCTGATCATCTGGTGCACGATCGGGGTGAGCGGGATCCGCGCGCCGGCCATCCTGGCGATCCGCGGGCTCCACACCCCGCAGCAGATCGCGACCACATCGGTCGCGATGTCACCGCGCGACGTCCGCACGGCGGCCACGCGGCCGTCGTCGGACTTGTCGATGCCGAGCACCTCGGCGCCCGCGATAACCGTCAGCGCGTCCAGTTGCTGCGCGCGCTCGCGCATCACGGTGCCAGCCCGCAGCGAGTCGACCACCCCGACCGTCGGGAAATGCGCGCCGCCGAGGATCACCGAGTCGTCCAGGTACGGAACCAGCTTGCGGACGCCTTCGGGGGTCAGCATCTCGGCCGGGATGGCCCACGACCTGGCCTGCGTGCAGCGCCGGCGCAACTCGGTCATCCGCGCCTCGGTGCGGGCTACCTCGATCCCGCCGCTCTCGGTGAAGACACCGAGCTCTTTGTACTGTTCGACGCTATCCCTGGTGAGCTCCATCATCATCTTGGAGTACTCGATCGGGAAGATGAAGTTCGAAGCGTGCCCGGTGGACCCGCCAGGGTTCGGCATCGGGCCCTTGTCCAGCAGCACGAGCTGAGTCCAGCCGAGCCTGGCCAGGTGATAAGCCAGGCTGTTGCCGACGATGCCGGCCCCGATGATGACGGCGCTGGCCCGGTCAGGGATCTCGCTCTGGCTCATCTGCTCTCTGTCCGATCTGTTGTGTCAGTGCGCTTGCACCGGTCGCTGGCCGGGTCTTGCGGCAGTTGCGTGCGGACATGATCACGGACGATTCTCCACGTTCCAGGAAAATCGTCCGTGATCATTAGACCGCGTTGAGCTACTCGACGGGGATCTCCTTGTTGATCAGGCCGAGGTCAATTCCCTGCCGGCGCCGGACGAGGCGGGCCACCACGTAAAGGACGATAGCCATCGCATACAGGATGCCCATGAAGACCAGCGAGCCCCCGTTGTTGACGCCGTAGGCCGAGTTGGACAGCCATTCGTACAAGTTGTAGCCGAGCAGGCCGATGGTGACCACCCCGGCGGCCGGCACTATCGGCACACCCCACAGCTTGAAGCGGCTGGCCGGCGAGGCGGCCCACAGATCCGGCTTGCGGAATGGCAGGATCACCACGGCGATCGCGCTGAATAGGTACGTCACCGCGATCACCAGCGTGGCATCGAGAACGTAGGTTTCGAACTTCAGCCAGTACGCGTAGACGGCGGACAGCGCCGCGGCAGGCAGCAGCATCAGGATGAGGGAGTAGAACGGCACCTTCCGCTTCTCTGACACCTCCGCGGCGCGGTCGGGCAGCACGCGGTCGAACGCGGCCGCGAAGATCACCCGGGTCGAGGACAGGAAGAGCGTGCCGACCCAGCCGAAGAACCACAGGCTCATCAGCAGGATGAGGGCCACCTGGAAGACCGCGTTGTGGACCAGCCAGCCGATGAACATGATCGGGTACGGCCAGATCGGTATCACGGCCGGGATCTTGCCGCCGTAGTAGGCACTCCAGTAGAGCGCGTTCGAGTCGTTATAGAAGCCGTTGCCCATGGTCTTGGCGACGAGCAGCAGGAAGATCGCCGACAGCGCGACGGTGATCCACAGGCCGGAGAACATCCCGGTGAAGACGCGCTTGAAGTCGCTGGCGCCGCGGATCTCGCCGTACAGCGTCGAGCCCCAGTTCGGCCAGAGCAGATAGAACATCATCATCGGCACCATCAGCATGCTGGCCCCGAGCGGGCCGAAGCCGAAGGCGGGCGGGACGTATCCGGTCTTGGCCGCGCTAGCTTGCGTCGCGGCATACGCGCCATTCACGCCGAAAATCTTGTGCGCTTCGGTGTTGAAGGAGGAGATGAAGTTTGCCCTGCTGCTCACGAGCAGCAGCAAGACGATGATCCCGAAGCCGACGAGCCCGGCGAAGAAGCACCATTTCTGGATCCTGGCGTAGCCGGCCATGCCGAGTGAGACCAGCACGCCGGCGATCGCGATCGTGATCAGGCAGACCACGAAGATACCGGTCTTGGTGGCGAACCAGGCCGCGCCGCCCGGATCACCGAGCGTCGCCCACAGCGGCTGGAACAGCTCAACCGACAGGATGTTGCCGTAGATCGGCGCCCACAGCCACAGGATGAACCACCACCCGGTGGCAGCCATGACGAAACCGATACCGCTGCCGAGGATCCTGGTCTGCCAGACGTAGTCGCCGCCGGCTCGCGGGATCGTGACGATCAGGCCCGCGTAGGCAACGACCAGGAACGACACCCAGACCCCGGAGACCAGGACCGCGGTCAGCAGCTGACCCTTAGGGATGAACGACTGGTAGGAGAACTCGAAGATGCCCAGGGTAACGACATTGGTGGACAGTGCCGCGTAGATGATCGAGTCCCGGACCGACCAGCCGCGCACGAGGCCGGTGGCCTTCCGGAGGAACAGGGTGGGAGCCTCGCCTATCGATTCTGTCGCCATCGCCGCCTCTGATAGTTGATTGCCGACCTGCGGGCCTATCCGTTCACCAGGATGTACCTGGACACCTTCGCCTTCTTAAGGTCCAGGTCGATCACTGCTCCCTGCAGCACACCGTCGCCGTACACGCTGCCCGGGTTGATCGCCAGGGTGCGTTTCATCTTCTTGACGCCGCGACTTTCGTGGATGTGGCCGTGCACCGACAGCAGCGGCTGGTGCGCGAGGATCGCATCCCGGACCGCGGTAGAGCCGACCGGCTTCATGACGGCACCGCCGTGCATCGGGCGCAACGTGTCGTCAAGCGCCGGAGCCTCGTCCAGGCCGCTGCCGTACGGCGGGGCATGGAAGTTGAAGATGGCCCGGCCCATGTCTGGCACGAGGCCAGCCACCGCCGCTATCTTCGCGGCGAGGTCCGCCTCCGGCGCCTCGCGGTAGGTGTCCCACGGCGTCGGGTTGGTCCAGCCCATGGACACCAGCGAGAACCCGTCGAGGTCCAGCAGTTTGCCTTCTGCGAAGCTCACGCAGGGCGACGACTCGATGATGTCGTCGATCTCGAAGATGTCGTCGTTGCCGCCGTTGAGGATGCACGGGATCTGGCCACCCCGCAGCTTGCCGTCCGCCATGTCGAGCCAGCGGTCGAGGGAGCTGATCATCTCCTCGCTGAAGCGCTGGTCGACGGCGCCCTCGTTCTCGCCCAGGTGCCTCAGTTCCTCCTGGCTGACGACCGCCGGGTAAAAGCCGCTATTGCGGATCCTGGCGATCACGTCGTCGAGTTCCTGCTTGGAGTCGAGCCGCAGCGTTTCGCCGCGGAGCGTCACCTGCCAGTAGCCGTTATGGGCTGTGATCGGAACCATGGCCTTGCCGGTGACATCGCCGCCGAGCACCACCAGGTCGGCCTTATAGAAAGCCGCCGAGTTCAGGAACTTGCGCCAGCAAACCTCGGACCCGTGAATATCGGTGGCAAAAAAGATCTTCATCTCAATCCGCACCTTTGCCGCTCCGCCTGATCATGGGTGTAGCAGCATGCGTGACGGGACGTCAAGGCTCATACCGCCCGATGGCGCAGCCGCCGGCCGAATTGGCCGCAGTGGCCTAGTGACCGACTTCCTCGGGCAGCTCATACCAGCGGACGCGGTCGCCGAGATTGGCGCGCACTTTCCATTTCAAGCCCTTGGGCACCGACTGAGCGAGATCGGCGAGCTGGCGGGCCTGGGCGACCGGGTCGTGCGGCGCGCCTGCCGGAACGAGCTCCGGCTGGCCGGCCGCGAGCGCGGGCAGCTTGTCCAGGTTGCCGGTCACGGTCCGCCACCAGCCCCAGTCCGCGGCGAGTAGCTGCGCGAACCGGGCGCCGTCCAGAGCGACCCGGTCGTCGTCCGCCGCGCCGCCGCGCACCTCGCCAGTGACCGGCAGTCCGGCCAGCAACTGCAGGACGTCCCAGACGTCCTTCTCGTTCAGCTCCACGATCTGCAGCTTCGAAAGCAGGATGTCGATCGCGTCCAGGGTGAAGGGCAGCCTGCCGAAGGACGGGCGGAAGTCCAGTACGTGACACATCGACAGCCGGTCCACCATCACGTCGACCGGACGGCCGGACGGCGCGGTGAAGTACATCTGCCGGTCGCCGTTGAGATTGTTGAACCTGCGGTCCGGCACCAGGCCGCTGCGCTCCAGGAAGGCCGCGGTGTCCTTGCGCCCCTTGGACAGGCAGGCGAAGTCCATGTCCTGGCCGGCACGCAGCCGGGGCGGCAGGTCGGGGACCAGCACCCGGACCGCCAGGCCGCCGAGCAGCTTGAGGCCGATCCCGGCCGCAGCGGCACCGCGCGCGAGCGCTAGTGCCTCAGGCAGCGGGTCGGCCGCCGCGGCATCTGGTGCCTGGCCTGATTCAGCTGCCACCGCTGCTCCCGTCGTGTGGGCATCAAAGGCACCATATAGCCCAACGCGGACGGTACGGCCAAACAGCCGGCTTTTCAGCGACTACCGCCGAGAAAGCCAGCCCGTAATGCACAGTATGTTCGAAGCGATGGCATCCTCCGGGCGTGCTAGCGTGGACGTATTGGGGAAAGTACGCCAACAGAGCGGCCGATGTTCATCGGCCGCTCACTTGCGTATCAGGCAGCTAGCGCGGGGGCAGCCCGGCCATCGGCCTGGTCTCATCATCGGCGGAGCGCAGGTCGCTGGCCGCGTCTTCGGCGGGCTGCGCCTGGTGCCAGTCCTGCGACTCGTCGTAGCTCTCGGACGCCGTCGCCCCTCGTGGCGCCGGAATGTCCTGCGTCCAGTCGCCGGGAATCGGCATCAGCTGCCGTCCGCCGTGCAGGGCGCGGAACGCGCCGCCTGCCACCTCGGTCTTGATGTCCTCCTTGCGGCGACGGCGCTGCGGGTGTGCGTTGGCGTAATAGACAGCCGAGATCCACCCCGTCAGGGCAATCGCAACGACGATCGGAGTAAAGATCGCCGCGAGCACGTTGTTGGACAAGCCGACCACCCCCGGGTGCTAGGCATTTCCCCCCTGGTAGGCATACCCCAGGCGTCGGCAGCATCACCCGAAACGCCAGTCTCGTAGTTCGCAGAGCAGGCGCAGGTGGATCGAGAGAGACGGATTCGGGTATCCGGCCTGTCTCTCGTCATATGCCGCAGAATGGGGTATTGCGTGCCTGTGCCTCACCTGGTTCCGCAGCCGCTGGGGCCAGGTCCGCAGGCACCGCCGCTGGTAGCTGTACCGGGTGCCTCGCCGGCGGCCGGGTCAGTAGCCAGGCTGGACAATGCCGGCTTCGTAGGCGGCGATGACCAACTGCGCTCGGTCCCTGGCGGCAAGCTTGGTCATGGCCCGCCCGGCGTGGGTCTTGATAGTGGACTGGCTCACATACAACTGAACTCCGCGATCAGCCGGCGAGTCACGGCCGGAGACAGCAGCGCGTCACCGCCAGCCACCGCGCGCACGGCCCTGATGAGCTCGGCCGCGTCGGTGTCCTTCACCAGGAACCCGGCGGCCCCGGCGCGCAGCCCCTCGAAAATGTACTCGTCGAGCTCGAAGGTCGTCAGATTAACGACATGGACGCCGGATAGCTCAGGCCTGCTGGCAATGCGCCTGGTCGCCTCGATGCCCGTCCAGTACCGGCATGCGGATGTCCATGAGCAGTACGTCGGGCTGCTGCGAGGCGGCGAGCCAGACCGCCTCCTCGCCGTTGGCGGCCTGGCCGGCGATCGCAGCCACGCCACCACCCAGAACCCGCCGTCCGCGCGCCTGCCGGCCGCCAGGCGTCCGCCGAGCGACTGCGCCCGTTTCGGTCATGCCCGTGATGCCGTTCCCCGGCTCGGGAAAGCACTTCCACGGGGAACCGGCGCCGGCCGATCAGCGTCAGACCGGCGACCGCCAGCAGCGGGTAAACCGGAGTCATGACTATTCCGACCGTACGTCAGCGGCGCCGCCCGCCGCGTCACCCTCCGGCTGACGTCCGGGTCTCCCGTCTGCGCCTGGCGACCACCCCGGCACCGCCGCGAGCACACCCGCGGGCCACTCTGTCCTGGCTCGCGGGCCGGCGACTTGCGCCCGGTCAGGCAGGAGCATGACGTCGTCGGCCCGGCGCCCGCCGGCGCGAGCGGCCCGGACCATTGCCGTTCGCAGCCGCGACCGCGCTGCTCGCCGCGATGGGCGTCAGAATTGCGCGGATCGCGGCCAGTACTACTGTCGGCAGGGATATTAGTCAGCCCGGAGGGTCAGATGAACCAGCCGCAGCCCATCGTCAATCCGCTCAGCGGTGAGCAGATCGTGATCCGTCGCACGGCGGCGCAGACCGGCGGGCAGGTACTGGACTGGGAACTAACGCTGGCGCCTGGCGGCCGAGTTCCGAGCAGCCATGCTCATCCCGAGCAACAGGAATCGTTCACTGTGCTCGAGGGCAGCATGCGGTTCCGCGTCGGCTGGCGGCGGCTCACCGCGACGGCCGGTCAGCAGGTCGTGGTGCCGCCTGGAACCGTGCATCACTTCGCCAACGCCGGGCGGGGCCGGCCCGCGTCGCGGTGGAGTCCAGGCCAGCCCTCGACATGCAAGAGCTGCTGGAGACCGCTGCGGCACTTGCCAGGGACCAGCACGCGGCTGGCCGCGCGCTGCCGAGGATCGTCGACCTTGCCTTGTTCATGACCGACTTCCAGCACGAGGTTCGTGCTCCGTTCCTGCCCGCCAGGCTGGTAAGGATCGTGATGGGCATGCTGGCCAGGCTGGCTAGCGGCCGCGGGCTGGACGCGCGCTACCGGCAACTCAGGACCGCGGCGCCTCTGCTGCCGGCCGGTGCGCGCACCGGCGCCGGCCTGCCGGCGCCCGCTGAGGAGGCGGACCTGTGGTGGCCATCGAGGTCGAGCGCCTGGTCAAGCGATACCGGGGTGCTTCGCGCAACGCGGTAGACGACGTGAGCTTTCAGGTCGCCGACGGCGAGTTCTGCTGCCTGCTGGGACCGAACGGCGCCGGCAAGACCACCACGCTGTCAGTCCTGACCACCACGCTGCAGCAGACGTCAGGAACTGTCAGGATCGCCGGGCGGGACGTGAGCGCCGATCAGGCCGGCGTGCGGCGGCAGATCGGGGTTGTCTTCCAGCAGCCGGCACTTGACCAGAATCTGACAGCGGAGGAGAACCTCAGGCTGCACGCCGTGCTGTACGGGTTGCACCGCTGGCGGCCGGCCTACCGGATGATGTCGGCGGGCTACCGTGCGCAGGTCCAGCAGGTGGCTGACATCCTCGGCATGTCCGACCTGCTCGGCCAGCCGGTGCGCAAGCTGTCCGGCGGGCAGCGGCGCCGGCTGGAGATCGTCAGGGCGCTGATGCACGACCCGCGGGTGCTGTTCCTGGATGAGCCGACCACCGGGCTTGATCCGCAGGGCAGGCGCAGCCTGTGGGCTTACCTGGCGAACGCCAGGGCCCGGCTCGGAATCACGATCTTGCTGACCACGCATTACCTGGCTGAAGCTGAGACCGCCGACGCCGCGTGCGTACTCATCGGCGGCGTCATCGTGGACCGCGGCAGTCCTGCGGACCTGCGCCGGCGGCACGGCGGCCAGTCACTGGAAGACGCCTACCTCGCGCTGCTCGGCGAGGAGGAGTCATGCCAGACGGACTGAACAGCGCGAGCGCGCCGCTACCGCGCATCACCTCAGGCGGGCCTGCCCGGCAGCGCCGGCGCACCGGCAGTCCCTGGCCGGCCAGGGGACCGCGGCTGGCCGGGCTGCGGCTGAGCTGAGCGCCCTGCTGGCGATTGCGCAGCGGGACGTCATCAAGCTCCTGCGGGACAAGCCGCGGCTCGGCGTCAACCTGGCGTTTCCCGTGCTGCTCATCGCCGGGCTCGGCGGTTTGCTGCAGGCCACCGTAGGTCGTGTCACCGGCGTCGACGCGATCACCTTGTCGTTCACCGGTGTGCTCGCCGCCAGCTTGTTCCAGTCGACCGCGGCCGGCATGATCTCGATAGTCGAAGATCGGGAGAACGACTTCTCCCGTGAGCTGTTCATCGCACCGGTGTCCAGACTCACCCTGCTGGCAGGAAAGATCGCCGGGGAGAGCGCGGTCGCGCTCAGCCAGGGCGTCCTGATCACGGCGTTCGCGCTGGCGATCGGTGTGCGCCTGTCGGGCTGGCAGGTCCTCGGCCTGGCCGGGACGGGCGCGGTCTGCTGCCTGCTGGGCGCTGCCTTCGGCCTCGCGACTGTCGCCGCACTGCCGAGTCAGCGGTCGGCCATGCAGATATTCCAGTTCCTGATCATTCCGCAGTACGTGCTCGGCGGCGTCCTGGTGCCGCTGAACGGCGCGCCCCGCCTGCTCGGCGACTTGGCCTGGGCGATGCCGATGCGGTACTGCGTGGATCTGCTCCGTGCCGTCTTCTACGCCGGCCGGCCAGGCTATGCCCGGGTGGTCACCGCCGGAGCCGGCCTTGATGTCGTCGTCATCGTCGCGCTCACCGCGCTGCTGCTGACCGCGGGAGCGGTGCTGTTCGAATACCGCGAGCGGGTCAGGTGATCTTCAGCCGCCGGCGAGCACTCGCGCAAAGGCGGCCAGGTAACTGGGGTCGCCCTGCTGCTGCCGCTTG
Source organism: uncultured Actinomycetota bacterium (assembly GCA_963767215.1). Classification (GTDB taxonomy): domain Bacteria; phylum Actinomycetota; class Actinomycetes; order Streptosporangiales; family Streptosporangiaceae; genus JAJYUU01. The sequence continues at coordinate 133,636 of CAVYDE010000002.1, read as the reverse complement.
AGCCAGTACTCGGCACCCCAGAACAGGTAAGCCCACAACCCGGTGCCTGCGCTCGCGCCCAGTTGCATGCCCTGGTTATAGGTGCCGATGACGTGCTCGGGCAGGCAGCTGAACATGCCACGGCCGTGCTGGCTCGGGGGCGTCGTGACCGTCTCCCACGGTTCGGCCTGGCCCTCGGCGATCATCAGCCGCCGGCCAGCCGCCGTCACGCCCGCGCAGAACCGGCTGCTTGCCTGCTGCTGACCGCGATTCTTGCTGCCCGCCAGGTACGCCGTCCGCGGACCGAGCCGAGCCAGCCCGTGCCGGGGATACAGGTCGATGCCGACGATGTCGGCCTGCTCACGTGCCACGGCGAGTGAATCGCCCTGATCCCTGGTCCGCCAGCGCTGCTGCCATCTGACCGCTGACGAAGTCGGCAGGAAACCGTTGAGCATCACCGGCCGGCCTGGGTCGGCGGCCCGGACCGCCGCGACTTCCCCGGCGACGAAGTCGGCGGCAAGCCGCCAGGAGTGTTCCATGCCGAGCGGATCCACTGCTTCGTGCTCGACCTGCCACGCGACGATGGCGGGCTGGTCGCGGTACCGCTCGACGACCGCGGCGGCGAATCCGGCGGCAGCCGCCAGCAGCGCCGGATGCGTGCGCGGCCCGACCAGTGTCCCGTCCGGCAGCGGCGCGGCCAGCCGGTGCGCGGGCACGAAGAACTCCGGGTAACCGAAGGCCTTCACCGCGCCGACGCACAAGATGATTTTCTTGCCGGCCCTGGCCGCCGCGGCGACCTGCTGATCGAGCGTGCTCAGGTCCAGCGTTCCTGGTGCGCGTTCGAGCCGGTCCCAGTAGGCCGCCAGCCGGATCAGCTCGAACGGGTAGCGCAGCAGTTCGGCCAGCGCGACCTGCGGGTCCAGGCCGAGCGCCGCCGCCTGCAGGGGCCGGTAGCTGATGCCGAGCATCGCCGCGCCCCGCGGCTCCACCGGCACTTGCGACCAGCGGGTGGTCAGCGGCTGGCTCGGCCGCGCGAGCCGGACATCGGCCAGCACCGGAATGGCACGGGCGGCCGTGCGGGCGATCGTGGCCGCCGCCTTGACCGCCGCGGCCGCCCGGACCGGCTGAGCATTCATCAGCGCACCGGGACGCGGTCACCGCGGCGATCCGGCGCGGGCACGGCGGCGGCCCGCGCCACGATTGCCGCGGTGTCCGCCGCGGCGTGCGGCCGCGCCAGCGCGCGGCTGCCGGCGCGCATCGCCGCCAGTGCTGCCGGGTCGGCTTGCAGCCTGGCGAGTTCACGGAGCATGCGGCGCACACCGCGAGCGGACAGACCAGCACCCGCCTGCTCGACCAGGGCGGCGTTACCGCGCTCCTGACCTGGCAGGTGGGAGGTCAGCAGCAAGGGCGCGCCGCAGCACGCCGCTTCCGCGATGACTCCGGGACCGGCCTTCGTGATCACCAGGTCGGCGCACGCCAGCCAGTCGGCGACCTTGGTCGTGAAACCCAGTACCGTCAGCCGCCCGCGGCCGCGCGCCGCCCGCGCCATCAGCCGGCGCTGCAGCCGGACATTCCGGCCGCAGATGGTCACGACGTGCACGTCAGGTGCTCGCCGGAGGATCGCCGTTGCGTGCCGGGCCAGGCCGCCGGATCCTTCGCCGCCGCCCATCAGCAGCACCGTGAATCGCGACTCGTCAAGGCCGAGCGACCGGCGCAGCGCGGCCCGGTCCCCCGCAGCCGCGCCCAGGTAACCGGCGCCCGCAGCGGCCACCGGCAGCCCGGCGACGGTGCACCGGCCGGGCGGGACCCCGGCGGCCACTGTCCGCGCCAGCACCTTGGCCGTCGGCACGACCACCAGGTCGCCAGCCGGGCGGAACCAGGCAGCGTGCGGCGCAGCCAGGTCGGTGACCACGGTGACCACCGGAATCGCGACCGCCCGGCCGCGCCGCGCCGCGTGCACCGCGGCCCGGCCGGTCAGCGGATGGCAGGAGACGATAACGGCTGGCTCGGCGGCGGCTACTGCGGCCAGTACCATCCGGTCGGCGGCCGCGAACACGGTACGTCCCAGCACCGCCATGGCCGGCCAGGAGTTGCTGAGGTAGTAAGCGACGCCCCAGGCCCACGGTGCGCGGCGGATGACCGGTCCGTACTGCGAGACCAGAAAGCGCAGCGGAGCGCTCGCGCCCGGCCCGGCCAGCGGATCGACCACGACCGGCCGGAAGCCAGCCGGGTACTGGCCAGCCAGCGAGGAAATGACGGCCTCAGCCGCGCGCCGGTGCCCGCCGCCGGTATCGGACACGAGAAACAGCACTGCCGGTTCCGACGATGTGGCTGCCACAGCACCATGCTGGCCCGGGTTCGCCCGGCGCGCGTCAGCCTTACGGCCACTTCCGCCTGCGCCGTCGGGCGACTCGGGCGACTCGCCAGGGCGATGAATCTACGGCTGGCGGCGCGAGCCCTACCCGGCGATCACCTGGAACGTGGCAAGCGACGGGTCGGCGGCGTACGCGATACGGCCGCCGTCGGCCGCGACCTCGCGCAGCGCCGCGACAGCCTCGGCTGTGATCAGCTCGCCGGGCGCCAGCACCGGCACGCCTGGCGGGTACGGCGCGATCAGTTCCGCGCTGACCCGGCCGATCGCGGCATCGGCGGGCACCGTCTCGTTCGGGGCGAAGAACGCCTCCCGCGGGGCCAGCACCGTCTGCGGCTGCACGGTCCAGGACGCCGCCGCCGAGATGTGCCGCGGCGCACCGCGGTGCCGTTCGATAGCGGCGATCAGCACCTCGGTGAACTTGGCGATCTGCTCCTCGTCGTCGGCGATGGTGGGAATCGGCACGATCGTGTCGCGGTCGGCCATCTCGACCGGCATGCCGGCGGCGATGATGTCCGCCTCGACCTTGTTGCCGTGCGCGCCGGTGCCGGCCAGCAGCACCACCAGCTTGGTCGGCTCGACGCCAGGCCCGTCCAGCACGTCCAGGCCTGGCACCTCGCGCAGTCGCTTGCGGGCGGCGGCCACGCCCCGGATCAGCCGGCCGCACAGCCGCTCGCCGTCGGCCGCCAGCAGTGCCCGGGCCGCGTCGATGCTGGCCATGATCGAGCCGGTCGGGCTGGTCGTGTGCGTCGCCTCGAACGCCCGGTCCAGCCGGGCCGCGTCCAGCCGCTCGGTCCGGGCCAGCACCAGCGCGCCCTGGGTATAGGCGGGCAGCGCCTTGTGCGCGCTGGTCACCATCGCGTCCGCGCCGGCCGCGATCGCGTGCGGCGGCAGGTCCGGGTGGAAGCCCGAGGTGCGCGGCCCAGGCCGCGTCGACGATCAGCGGCACCCCGGCGGCGTGCGCGACCTCGGCATGCCCGGCCAGGTCGCAGATCGTGCCGACGTAGGTCGGGTCGCCGAGGAACACCGCGCACGCGTCCGGGTGGGCGGCCAGTGCCCTGGCCACGGTCGGAGACCGCGACGCCGGCCGGCAGCCCGGAAGCCGGATCGATCTCCGGCCGCACCCAGACCGGCCGCAGGCCCGCCAGCACCAGCCCGAGCAGCAGCGACCGGTGCAGCGTCCGGTTGATGATCACTTCCTGGCCGGGCTGGCCGACCGCGAGCGCGAGCGCCTGGTTGCCGTGCGTGGAGCCCGCCACCGAGAACCGGCACCAGTCGGCTCCCCAGAGCGCGGCCGCGCGCGCCTCGGAGTCCACCCGCAGGTTGTCGGCGTGCTTGATGGTGTCCAGCCCGCCGTAGAACGGCGCGTCGCCCGCGATCACGCGCGCCGACCAGGTCCTGCCGCTGCTTGTGGCCGGGCACGCTCATCGGCAGCAGTTCGCCGGCCTCGGCCTGGCGGGTGAAGTCCAGCCAGGCGGCCAGCATCGGGGCGTCGGCGCGCAGGCCGAGCGGGTCTCGCGGATCGAGGTCGTCACTCGCCTAGTGTGCCGGACCGCGCACGGGCCAGCCCGGACCCAGCCTCCGTCACCGGCCCGGCGTCCTGACCTGGCGCGAACGCCTCCAGCAGCCAGGTCACGCCCGGCCCCGGCCGAGCGCCGCGCACCGCGTCGGCCCGCTCGGGCTCCGGCAGCCGGTGCAGCGCGACCCGGACCACCACTTCATGGGAACGTGGCGCGCCCAGGCCGGTCAGCGCCGCTCGCAACTCGGTCAGTTCGGCAACTGACGGCGGCGCCGGCCAGCTCGCCGGACCCGGCGAAGATCGGGAAGCAGCCCTGCAGCCCGGCCGCGCGGGCGAGCGGCTTGCGGTTCGGCCAGCGGACCGCGGCCCAGATCGGGACCGGGTCCTGCACCGGCCTGGGCAAGAACGCGGCCGAGTCGACGGCGAAGTGGCCGCCGTGCGAAGTGCGACCACGTTCCCGGTCAGAAGGCCCTGCAGGATCTGCAGGGACTCGTCCAGCATCTCGCCCGCGCACGCGCGGCGAGGTCTCCTCGCCGAACGAGCTGAACTCGCGCCAGCCGTCGTCGCCGAGGCCGATGCCGACGGTCAGGCGGCCGCGGGACAGCTGGTCGAGGGTCGCGATCTGACGGGCCAGCACCCAGGGCCGGCGGCGGGCCAGCGGGGTGACCATCGGGCCGATGCGCAGCCTGGCTGGTCGTCATCGCGATCGCGGCCATCGTGGTCCACGGCTCCGCGACCGCCATGCCCGGCTCGGCGAGCATGTGATCCCAGAGGAACAAACCGTCCCAGCCTGCCTGCTCGGCGTCGGCGGCGAGCGCGGCGACCCGGCGCGGATCGGCGAGCTCGTCGAACGGCGGCAGGAAGATCCCGTGCTTCACCCGGCGATCATCCCGCGCCCGGCTCGTCGCGCCGCGTTCGCTGGCCGGCGCGTCGCGCGTGTAGAACTCGCGGTCGACGGCGGCAGCGGGGTGTTGCCGAGGATCAGGTCCGCCGACTTCTCCGCGATCATCATCGTCGGCGCGTAGATGTTGCCGTTGGTGACGTACGGCATGACCGACGCGTCCACCACGCGCAGGCCGTCCAGACCGTGCACGCGCAGCTAGCCGGGTCGGTCACCGACATCGGGCCGGTGCCCATCGCGCAGGTGCAGGACGGGTGCAGCGCGGTCTCGCCGTCCCGGCGGACCCAGTCCAGGATCTGCTCGGGCGTCTGCACCGCCGGGCCCGGCGACAGCTCGCCGGCGTTGTACGGGTCCATGGCGGGCTGGGTCAAGATCGTGCGGGCGACGCGCGATCGCCTCGACCCATTCGCGCCGGTCCTGCTCGGTGGACAGGTAGTTGAACCGCAGCGCGGGCTTGGCCGCGGGATCGGCAGAGGTGATCCGGACGCTGCCGCGCGCGTCGGAGTTCATCGGGCCGATGTGCACCTGGTAGCCGTGCCCGCCGGCGGGCGCCGAGCCGTCGTAGCGGACCGCGATCGGCAGGAAGTGGAACATCAGGTTCGGGTAGGCGACGTCGTCGTTGCTGCGGGCGAATCCGCCGCCCTCGAAGTGGTTGGTCGCGCCCGGGCCGCTGCGCAGGAACAGCCAGCGGGCGCCGATCAGCGGCCGGTTGCGCCACTTGAGCGCGGGCGCGACCGAGACCGGCTGCTTGCAGCCGTACTGGACGTAGACCTCGAGGTGATCCTGCAGGTTCTCGCCGACGCCGGGCAGCTCGTGCCGTCACCCGCACGCCGGCCGCCTGCGAGCACTGCGGGGCTGCCGATGCCGGACAGCTGCAGCAGCTGAGGGCGAGTTGATCGCGCCGCCGCGACAGGATGACCTCGCGCGCCGCTGGCCGTGTGCGTGCTTGCCGCCGTGGTTGTACTCGACCCCGGTCGCCCTGGCGCCGTCGAAGTCGATCTTGGTGACCAAGGCGCGGGTGCGGACCGTCAGGTTCGGCCGGACCGGACCGGGTGCAGGTAGGCGCGCGCCGCGGACAGGCGGCGTCCGCGGTGCAGATTCCGGTCGAACGGCGCGAACCCTTCCTGCCGGTAGCCGTTGACGTCGTCGGTGAGCGGGTAGCCGGCCTGCTGCACGGCCTGGAAGAAGGCAGTGAACAGCGGGCTGTCGCCGGGTCCGCGTTCCAGGATGAGCGGGCCGTCACCGCCGCGGAACTCGTCGGCGCCGGCCAGGCAGGTCTCCATCCGCTTGAAGTACGGCAGGCAGTGCGGGTAGTCCCAGCTGGCCATGCCGGGATCGGCGGCCCACCGTGGCGTAGTCGAGCGGGTTGCCGCGCTGGAAGATCATGCCGTTGATGCTGCTGGAGCCGCCCAGTACCTTGCCGCGGGCGTGGTAGATCCGGCGGCCGTTCATGTGCGGCTCGGGCTCCGACTCGTACTGCCAGTCGTAGAACCGGCTGCCGATCGGGAAGGTCAGCGCGGCCGGCATGTGGATGAAGACGTCCCACGGGTAGTCGGGCCGGCCGGCCTCCAGCACCAGGACCCGGTTGGCCGGGTCGGCGGACAGCCGGTTCGCCAGCGCGCAGCCGGCCGACCCGCCGCCGACGATGATGAAGTCGTAGCTCGCGCTCACGTCAGTCACCGTCATACGCCGGAAATCACCCGCCTGCGTCTGGACCTGCGTCTGGTTCAGGCGATGATAGCGCGACAACGGCTCGGCCCAGCTGGGCAGAAAACCTCCGCCGCCGGCCGTTCCCTCGCGTGCCAGAATGACCGGGTGCCGCCGGACCGGACTCGCGCCGTCGTCACCGATCTGGACGGCACGATCGTCAGGGCGGACGGCAGTGTCAGCACGTCAACCGCTGCGGCTGCGCGCGCCCTGCGCGCCGCCGGTATCCCGATGGTGGTGGCAACGGCCAGGACGCCTGCCGGGATTACCGTGCTCGGGCCGGTACTGGCGCGTCGGCGCGGCGAACGGCTGGTCGGCTGGCGGCGAGCGCCTCGGCGGCCAGGTGATCAGCGACATCGCCGGGCTGCTAGCCGCGTTGCTGCCGGGAGCCGGGCTCGGCTCCTACGACGGCAGCAGCTGGGCCCTCAGTCCTGAGTACTACGCGGCCAGGGGCCGTGCGCCCGCGGCAGCCAGCGCATCATGTCCGTGTCGGACATCTGCCAGCGCGGCGCCTCTGCCGATGCTGGCGGCTGTCGGCACGTTCGTGGCCGTCGGCAACGCCTGCCGGGAGTTGCTCGCGGCGGTCACCGCCGCGGCCGGCGAGGTGACCGCCAGCATCGACGAGGACGGCTTCGCACGCTGGCTGACCAGCGCCGGACTTGGCAGCGCCGGACTTGGCAGCCCCGGCTTCAGCGGCTAAGGCCTCGGAGCGCCCCGGTAGGTGCCGAAGGACCAGCGGTTGCCCTCCGGGTCACGGACCGCGAAATCGCGCGAGCCGTAGTCGGTCTCGTGCAAGCCGGTCAGCACCTCGGCACCCGCCGCGGTCGCACGAGCGAACAGGGCATCAGGCTCGTCGGTCACCACGTAAGCGCCGAAGCCGCCGGGCTCGAGCGCCCAGCCGTCGACGGTGCCGGAGTCCCTGACCGAGCCGAGCATGATGCCGCCGCCCGGCGGCCAGGCGAGCTCGGCGTGGTCAACCAGGTCTGCCTCGCCATAGACCGCGGTCTCCTCGAAGCCGAATGCGTCGACGAGGAACCGGATCAGGGCGCGGGCATCGCGGGCGCGCAGCGTTGGCCAGACTTGCGGTGAAGGTGTCTTATCGCTCATGTGGTGAGCCTGGCAGCCGCTACGCGGCGATGGCTTGGAAGTTTCGGAACTCCTCTGCCACCCAGCGCGTCGGCGAACAACCAGCGAGCAGGCCGAATTCGCGATCCAGGTGCGCCTGGTCGAAGTACCCGAAAGACGCAGCAAGGTCGGCGAGACGGAGCGCCTGGCCGGCCGCCGCGCGGGTTTGCAGCGCCCGGCGCGCGCCGTCGAACCTGATCACCCGGGCGGCCACCTTGGGGGCCAGGCCAATCTGCTCCTGGAACCGGGCGCGCAGGTGCCGGTCGCTCCAGCCGGTCGCTGCGGCTAGCTCGCTCACCGGCACGGAACCTCCGGTCTGCAGCAGCCGGCGCCAGGCGTAGCCGGTCTCCGGACTGATCGTGGCGGTGCGATCCGCCGCGCTGGCCCTGGCGAGCAAGACTTCATCCAGGACCGCGAACCGGTCCTGCCAGCTGCCGGCACAGCGCAACCGGTCCTGGATCTGGCCGGCCAGCGAACCCAGCAACTCCTCAGCGGCGAGGTCGAGTTCAGCGATCTCACCAGCCGGGACGCCCAGCAGCGCCCTGGCCCCCAGCGGGCTCAGGGCGAGCTGGACTCCTGACTGCCGCCCCTCGTGGCGGATGATCGCCGGGGTCGTGTGCAGGCCGCCGACGATGGACTCGAAGATGCCAGGAGGCTGGGCCGGGTTGGGATGGGAGGCCAGGACGAGCGGGTCGTCGAGCGAAAAGATCAGCGTCACGTCCGGAGCAGGCAGGCCTCGGTGGCGAGCTGGCTCCGCGCCGGTCTGCCGGAAGCCCACATAGGAGTCGACATAGTCACGCAGGCCAGGCGCCGGAACCCGCCACGCTTGCTCGTTGATGACCTCGTCCGAGACTGCCGCGCCCGCGCTCACGGTCCCATTGTCCCCCATCTGGCGCGACCGCCGCGTCCGGCAGATCGAGGCCATCCCTGCTGGATCGCGGGCGCGCGCGTACTCGCAGCGGCCGATCGAGTTGCCGGTGATCGCCAACACGACCCTGTCGTAGACCCTGGCGCTTCGGTACAGTCGCCGGGTGCAGTTCGAACCGCGCCTGCGCCAGGGCCTTCATGACGGCACCATCACCGTCGCCTTCCGGCGCTGGCGCCGGGTCCAGGTGGTAGCCGGGCACCATTACCGCACTGGTCTCGGCATGGTGGCGGCCGAATCGGTCGTCGCGATCACCGCAGCCGGCATCACCGATGAACTCGCGCGCCAGGCCGGCTTCCCGTCCGCCGCGGCAGCGGTCGCCGATCTGCGCGGTGACCCGGAACTGCCGCTGTATTGCGTGCGGTTCCGGGTGCTCGACAGCCCGGATCCGCGGGACGAACTCGCCTCGTCAGCCGACTTGCCGGACGCCGAACTGGCCGCCCTCAGCGGCAAGCTGGCACGGATGGACAAGATCAGCAAGCGCGGCCCGTGGACAACGCAGGTGCTGGCAACGATCGCGGACCGCCCGGCTGTCTCCTCGGCCGTCCTCGCTCCCGAGCTGGAGTGGGACAGGCCCGACTTCAAACTGCACGTCCGGCGGCTGAAGGAGCTGGGCCTCACGATCAGCCTGGACGTGGGCTACCGGATCTCGCCGCGCGGCGCGGCCTACCTGGCCAGCCGGCAGGAAGGACGCCGGGCATGAACGTCACCGCGCTCGATCTCCCGCAAGTGCGGGATTACCTGCGGGCCCTGGACACCGCGCTGGCCGGCCTGCGCAGAGATCAGGTGGGTGACTTACGAGAGCAGATCACCAGCCATCTTGAGGAAGCACTGACGCCTGCATCGGCGGAGCATGACGTGGCCGAGGTGCTGGCCCGGCTCGGCACGCCCGCAGAGCTCGCCGCGGAGGCCGCCGGCCAGGCACCAGGCTCGCGGCCGGGCCTGAAACTGCGCGTTGCCGGACTCGGCCGGCGGCGACTGGCCGCGCTCGGTGCTGGTCTCGTCGTGATCGTCGTCCTCGCCGCCTACGTCATCGTCATCGAGACGACGGGTGTCCTCGTCAACTCAGGTTCGGAAGCGTGGTGGTTCTCGCAAGACCGAGCGCGTCAAGTCGATACCAGTGCCGATGGCCGGAGTCAGTCGGAGGTGCCCATCCGGTCCGGTCAGCAGCAGGGATTCGCCATCGACCTGCAGAACCCAAGCGACCTGACGCAGACCGTGCTAGGGCCCCCGACCGGGCCGAACGCACCAACCGACAGCGTCGGCGACGTCGCCCGACCGGCCATCATCGGAGTCAACGCGCCGAACTGGGCGCTGGACAGTGGCGGCTTCGTCACCGCCGGCGTCAGGTTCGTCCTGCCAGGCGACATCCCGCCGCATCAGACCAGGCTGCTGCGCGTGCTGTGGACCTCGAAGGTGTGCATGCAAGAAAAGGGCGACAGCATCGGCATTGACGAAATCGTGCTGCGGGTGAGGATCGGCTGGATCACGAGGACCGAGGTAATCCCGCTCGACCAGGGCTGGTACCTCGGCGGCCCGAGCACGGGCAACTACTCGGTCCCCGGTAAGTACTGCCCCTAGTACTGCCGGGCCGGCTGCAGTAGCCGGCCGCGGCGTCGACGACGCCGAGCAGCGGCTCCCCGGCTGCGAACCTGGCCACGTTGTCGCTGATCCGCTTGGCCAGCATCGGCCTGACCATTTCCAGCGTGTCCGCCGTATGCGGGGTGATGATGCAGTTCTCCAGACCCCAGAGCGGATGCCCGTCCGGCAGCGGCTCCGGGTCGGTGACGTCCAGGCCGGCGCCACCGATCTGCTCGCGCGTCAGCGCGTCCACCAGCGCTCGCGGTATCGACGTGCCTGCCGCGCGCCACATTGACCAGCCAGCTGCCAGGCCGCATCGCGGCAAGCTGCTCCGCGCCGATGACGTGTTCTGTCTGCGGCGTCAGCGCGAGCGCGAGGAATACGACCCTGGCATCCGACAGCGCCTGCGTCAGCTCGCTCATCGGCAGCGTCCGCGCGGCGCCCGGCACCGGCTCGGCGGACCGTCGCAGCACGGTCGCGCGGACCCGGAACGGCGCGAGCAACTTAAGCAGGCTCTCGGTGATGCCGCCGCCGCCGAGGATCGTCACCGGCGCGTCAAACAGAGTCTCAGCGGCCGGCGTACCCCACGACCGCGTGGCCTGATCCGCCGCGGCAGCACCCGCAGCCCGGCTAGCGCCAGCATCAGCGCATGCTCGGCCACTGGCTCGGCGTAGGAGCCCTTCGTGCACGTCCACGTCCTGGTGTCGTCGATCAGGCCCGGGCGAATGTGTACGCTCGATGCCCGCCGAGGACAGCTGCACCCAGCGAGCGGAGGTCGACGTCCAGCGCCGCGCGCAGGCCGTCGTTGTCCCTGGCCGCCAGCCAGACCAGCGCGTCGGCGCTTGTCGCCGGCCCCGACTGGCTCACCGCCGCCAGCCACGACGGCCTCGCGGGCAAACTCGGCCCGGCTGGGGCCCGACGGCAACCCGAGGTGCAGTCCACGCTGCCCAGAACTTTCCTGGAGCCTCGCCCCGCCCACCTCGCGGCCACACTCGACGGGCTGCCCGGGAGCCTGCCCTGGGTTGTCGCTGCCGCCGGGCGGATCGACGCTGACTTAGCGCAGGCTGATCACGTTGGCGGTGATCAGGCGGGCCTCGTCGGAGGCGAGGTAGGCGATGACCTCGGCGACCTCAGCCGGGCTGGCGACGTGCATGTGCGTCGGGCTGGCCGGCGACGAAATCGCGGACCGCGTCGGTGACCCAGCCGGTATCGGTGACCGGCGGCTACACCATGTTCGCGGTGATGCCGAACTCGGCGAGTTCCAGCGCCGCCGACATCGTGTAATTGACCTGCGCCGCCTTGGCGGCGCCGTACGACACTTCTTCAGGGAAGCCGAGGTCGCCGCCGGAGGTGAGCCCGATGATCCGGCCCCAGGTCGCACCCCGCGCCACGTGCCGGCGGGCGAACTCGCCGATCAGCAGCGCCGCGGCCATCGCGTCGACGGCGAACTGCTGCCGCCAGGTAGCCGCCGTGACCGGCGTGCAGCTGACGGCCGAGCCGGTCGGCGGCGGCCGGCTTGAACGTATCAGCGAGCCAGCCGGTCGCGTTGTTGACCAGGATGTCGACCGGCCCGAGTTGCTCCTCCGCCGCATCGAACAGCGCGGCGGGCGTCGCCGGGTCGGACAGGTCCGCTTCGATCGCCACCGCGCGGCCGCCTGCCGACTCGATCTGCGCGACGACAGCGGCCGCGTTCCCGGCCCGATGGTCCCGGTAAGCCTGCGGAGTGCCGGGATCATCCTCGTCTTGCACCCGCAGGTAGGTGCACAGCACCGCGCAGCCGCGCTGGGCCAGCGCGACCGCCGTCGCCGCGCCGATGCCGTGGTTGGCACCGGTCACTATCGCGGTGGCCTGCCCCGCCGCCATCGCCGTGCCTTCTGGCGCTCCTTGCTCACCTTGCCACCGGAGTCGCCGTCGCCCTCGGCCGTGACCCTCCGCGGGCCAGCAGCCAGTAGACGAGCCCGCCGACCAGCAGCCCGATGAAGACGCTGAAGTCCGAGCCGTCGACCCTGCTGGACAGCGGGCCGGCTGGACGCCAGCACGCCGCCGCTGGAGGCGTTCAGCCACAGGTATGCCGCGACCCCGCCGGCCACCTGGGCGATGATCGCGGGCCAGTGAATGCCGCCGCCGCGGAAATACCGCCCGCCGGACTCGTCGAGCAGCCCGTCGTGGTCATACCGGTTCCTGCGCAGCAGGCTGTCCACCAGGTAGATCGCGCACCACGGCGCGAGCCACAAGATGATGTACAGCAGGAACCCCGTGAGCAGGCCGAAGAAACTCGAGGAAAACACCGCGTAGGCGGTGAAGGCAGCGCACACGACGGTATCGATGGCCACGCAGTGCAGCCGCTTCAGGCGCGGGATCAGGCTCTGCAGGGTCACGCCAGAGGAGTACAGGTCCAGGGTATTGATGGCGAACAACTGCACGATGGCAAAGATCAGGAACGGCACGACGAACCAGGTGGAGAACCCGGCCACCAGGCCGGTCGGTGAGTTCGCCGCGGCCGGCACCGCGGTGCCGACGGCCGCGCCGAGGATCTCCAGCAGCGCCGAGGGGACCGCCGCACCGAGCGCTACCGCCAGCACGATCCGCTTGTTGTCGGTGCTGGCGGCGAGATAGCGGGAATAGTCGTTGCCGTTCTCGGTCCAGCCAAGCCCGCCTGCCGCGATCACCAGGGCCAGGAAGACCAGCAGCATGCCCCCAGCCGGCGCCGTGCGGGATCGCGTGCAGCTTCGCCTTGGACGCGGTCAGCGCGGCCATCACCGCGAACAGCACGACGAACGGGATCGCCAGCCAGCGCAGTACCTTGAGTACGGCGGCGTGACCGAGCGTCGGCAGCACTGCCTGGATAGCCACCGCCAGAATGATGAAGATGATCTTTGCGGCGGTGCCGGCGGTGAACCCGGCCTTGGCGGTCAGCACGATCGCGGCGAAGACGATGAACGCGATGCCCTCGATCTCGAAGCCAACCTGGGTGACCCAGTTGAAGAACGGACGGCAGCTTGTTGCCGCGCGGCCCGAACGCGGCCCGGCTGATCGCGAACGTGGTCGTGCCGGCCTGCGGCCCCTGCAGGCTGGCCAGTCCGGTCAGCACGTAGGACAAGTTGCCGAGCACGGAGATCAGTACGGCCTGGGCGAACGACAGGCGCAGGAACACCACGGCGATCGCGCCGTAGTAGACGAACTCGACATTCCATACCGCGCCCGCCCACATCCAGAACAGGTTGGCTGGCGTCCCCCAGCGGTCGCGGCCGGGACGTGCTCGATGCCCCGCGCTCGATCGTGGTCACCGCCGGCTGGCGGCACCGCCAGGATTCCGGACTACCTGAACTCGCCACCGGCGATCCCCTCTGCTTGCTCGATCTGCGGACTGGCTGCCTGAATTACAGGGGACGGCCGCGGAACCGTCAGCCCGGCTGGCCAGTGCGTGAGATTACTACGGCGGCAGCCGCCCGCCAGATCAGTCGCCCGCTGCCGGTCCGGTCGCCAGTTCCGGCGGCTGGATATTCCGCGGCCGCCGGCTCGGCGCTGCTCGCTGACCTGCGGCTGCCGTGTTATGGTCGGCGGCTGCAGCCCAGCAAAGGGAGCGTGGCCGCCATGCTGCCGTCCGCCGACGAGACGCCGCCGTACCGTCAGCGACGAGGAGCTCGCCGCGGAACAGGATCGGGCCGGTGGTGCCGCATGACGCGCCGATCTTCCTGGCCGACTACGACCCGCACTGGCCGAGTCCTGTTCCGGCGCGAAGCCGAATCGCATCGGGGCCGTCCTGGGCAGCAGGGCGCGCTGCTCGAGCACGCCGGCTCCACCTCGGTGCCCGGCCTGGCAGCCAAGCCGATCATCGACATCGTGCTGGCCGTGCCTGATTCCGCGGACGAGGCCGCTATGTCCAGGACCTGGAGGCGGCCGGCTACGTGCTGCGGGTCGCGAGCCCGACTGGTTCGAGCACCGCCTGTTCAAGGGCCCGGATACCGACGTTAACCTGCACGTTTTCTCCGCCGGCGTCGACCGAGATCGACAGGATGCTGCTGTTTCGTGACTGGCTGCGTGCTCACGACGAGGACCGCGACGCCTACCTGGCACTGAAGCGTGACCTCGCGCAGCGCACCTGGCGGCACGTGCAGCACTACGCCGACGCCAAGACCGCCATCGTCGAGGAGATCGTCGCACGGGCGCGCCAGCACCAGGGCTGAGCGAGTCCTAGTTGACCTTGCGGTCGAGGCCCTGCCAGTACGGCTCGCGCAGCTTGAACTTCTGCAGCTTGCCGGTAGCGGTCCGCGGCAGCGCGTCCCGAGCTCGACCGAGGTCGGGCACTTGAAATGCGAGAGCCTGGACCGGCAGTGCTCGATCAGCTCGGCCTCGGTCGCGCCGTCGGCTGACCGCAGCACGACCAGCGCCTTCACCGTCTCGCCCCACTTGGCGTCCGGCACGCCGATCACCGCCACCTCGGCCACCGCCGGGTGCTGGTAGAGGCAGTCCTCGACCTCGACCGAGCTGACGTTCTCGCCGCCGGAGATGATGACGTCCTTCTTCCGGTCCGAGATCACCAGGTACTCGCCGGCCTCGACGTGGCCCTTGTCGCCGGTGTGGAACCAGCCGCCATCCAGTGCCTTCGCCGTCTCTTCCGGCTGCTCCCAGTAGCCGGCGAAGACGTGGTTCGACCTGGCCAGCACCTCGCCTTCTTCATCGGTGCGCGATCTGCACGCCGACCGCCGGGCACGCCAGCCCGCGACTGCAGCCTGGCCCGCTCCGCGGCGGCAGCCCGTCCCACTCGGCCACCGCGCGGTTGATGGTCAGCAGCGGCGCGGTCTCGGTCAGACCGTAGATCTGGATGAACTCCCAGCCAAGCTCGGTCTCGACCCGCTCGATGGTCTTGGACGGCGGCGGCGCGCCCGGCGACCACGATCCGGACCGTGCCGGCGCCGGGAATCTCGCGTCCGGCCGCGCGCCGGTCGGCGGCGGCCGTGAGGATCGCCGCGACGACGGCCGGCGCCCCGCACAGCAGCGTCACGCCGTGCGCCTCGATCCGGTCGCAGGATCTCCTCCCCGTCGATCTTGCGTACGACGACCTGCGGGATGCCCATGCCGGTGACCGCGTAGGGCATGCCCCAGCCGTTGCAGTGGAACATCGGCAGCGTGTGCATGAACACGTCCCGGTCGGTCACCGCGGTGTGCCAGCCGAAGATGGCCGCGTTCAGCCAGCAGTTGCGGTGGGTCAGCTGCACGCCCTTGGGCCGCGCGGTCGTCCCGCTGGTGTAGTTGATGCTCGCGGTCGCGTCCTCGTCCGCCTGCCACGGCGCGGGCTGCGCCCCGTCAGGCGCCGGCGCGAACAGCTCGCGCGTCGGCGGTCCCGTCCAGCACGATCTTGTGCTTGGCGCTGATGCCGCGCAGGCTGTCCGCCGACTCCGGATCGACCAGCAGCACCGAGGTCCCCGGAATGGTCGATGATGTAGCTGATCTCGTCCGCGTTCAGCCGGTAATTGACCGGCACCAGGATCCGGCCGTAAGCGCTGACGCCGAAATAGGAGATCAGGAACCGGGCTGCGTTCGGGCTGACGATCGCGACGCGCTCGCCGTGGTCGACGCCCAGGGCGTCCAGCGCGAGCGCCATGCCGCGCGCCCGGCTCTCCAGCTCCCGGTAGGTCAGCGTGCCCAACGATCCGGCAGTTCCCGGCTCGTCGAAGACGGCGTCGCGGTCCCCGTAAACCGCGGCGCCGCGGCTGAGGTAGTCCCCGATGTGAGCGGCACCTTCATGAACGGGCTCCCTGGGACCGTAGACGTTAGTGCCTTCATACCAGCACAGCCGTCGCTGGCAGCGACCCCTCTCATTCCGGCCGGAGCGGCCGCGGCACATCCCCGTCTCAGTGCGGCGTGCTCGACCAGGCGTGCGGGGATTGGCGTGCGCCGTGAGATCGCCGGCCTGGCGGCCTGCAGATCGGCCATGATGGGGCCATGGACCTGCCGGTGATGCCACCCGTTGCCCCGATGCTCGCCAAGTCGGTGAAGGAGATACCGGCAAGGGGCGCTGAGCTACGAACCCAAGTGGGACGGCTTCCGGTCGGTCATCTTCCGCGATGGCGACGAAGTCGAGATCGGCAGCCGCAACGAGCGGCCGATGACCCGGTATTTCCCCGAGGTAGTCGCGGCGGTGCTGGCGAATTTCCCGCCGGCTGCGTGATCGACGGCGAGATCGTCATCCCGGACGCCGACGGCCGCAAGCTTGACTTCGAGGCCCTGCTGCAGCGGATCCACCCGGCCGACAGCCGGGTCAGGCTGCTGGCCGGCCAGACGCCAGCCTCGTTCGTCGCCTTCGACCTCCTCGCGCTCGGCGACGACGACTGTACCGGGCTGCCGTTCGATCAGCGCAGGGCGCTGCTGGAGCAAGCGCTCGCCGCCGTGGCCCCGCCGGTCTACCTGACGCCTGCCACGAGGGACCGCGATGTCGCGCTGCAATGGTTCAGCCAGTTTGAAGGCGCCGGGCTGGACGGCGTGGTGGCCAAGCCGGTGGACGGCAGCTACCAGCCAGACAAGCGCGTCATGTTCAAGATCAAGCACGAGCGAACCGCGGACTGCGTGGTCGCGGGCTACCGGGTGCACAAGAGCGGGCCGGACGCCATCGGCTCGCTGCTGCTCGGCCTGTACGACGACGCCGGGCGGCTGGCCAGCGTCGGCGTGGTCGGCGCCTTCCCGATGGCCAAGCGCAAGGAACTGTTCGCCGAAGTACAGCCGCTCGTCACCAGCTTCGACGGGCACCCGTGGAACTGGGGTGGCGAGCAGAGCGAGACGTCCGCCATCCGCGCGAAGCCGAGGGCAGCCGGTGGAACGCAGGAAAGGACCTGTCGTTCGTGCCGCTGCGGCCAGAACGGGTCGCCGAAGTGCGATACGAGCACATGGAAGGAACCAGATTCCGGCACACCGCCCAGTGGATCCGGTGGCGCGACGACCGCGATCCTGAGTCGTGCGGCTTCGGCCAGCTCGACGAACCGGTGAAATTCAACCTCGCCGAGATTCTGCCGCGTTAACCGGATCCGCGGGCCAGGCTTGCCTCGCGCCAGCGGCGGGCTCGACGGCCAGGACGGATGGCGGTGTCTCGGCCAGACCCGCCAGCGCGCTGCGAGTCTGTGCCTCGACCGCTGCCACGTCGGCCGCGGGGACCAGCGCGAGGATGCTGCCGCCGAAGCCGCCGCCGGTCATCCGCGCGCCCAGGGCGCCGGCCGCCAGCGCCGCGTGCACGGCAGCATCGGCGGCCGGCCAGGAGACCTCGAAATCGTCGCGGAGCGAGCGGTGTGACTCAGTAAGCAGATCGCCGCAGTCGGCGAGCCGTCCCGCCGCTAGCAGGGCCGCGACGCGTTCGACCCGCAGGTTTTCGCTGACCACGTGCCGGGCGCGGCGCAACAGCAGATCATCAGCGAGCCCGGCCAGCTCGTCGACGCCCTTGACGTCTCGCAGCGCGGCGCCGAGCGACAAAGCGGCATGCTCGCATTCCCGCCGCCGGACCGCGTACCGGCCGTCGGCTAGTTCGTGCCGGACGCCAGTATCGATGACCACGATCTGCAGGCCGGGCCGGCCGGGGTCGAGCGGAACTGCCTGCGACCGGCCGGACCGGCAGTCGAGCAGCAGCGCGTGGCCAGCCCGGCACAGCATCGCCGCGGACTGATCCATGATCCCGCACGGCATGCCGACGAAGTCTGTCTCCGCGCGCCTGGCCAGCGCGGCAATCTCCGGCCTGGTCGGGGCCGGTCCGGCCGACCAGGCGGCCAGGCAGCTCACGATGGCGCAGGTGAGTGCCGCTGACGAAGCCAGCCCGGCGCCGGCCGGCAGATCGGAGTCGACCACCACCGTGACTCCGCCAGACACCGAGCTTGACCTGGTCCGGCTCTGCAGCGCCCACACCGCGCCGGCCGCGTACGCCGGCCCAGCCGGTCACGGCGCCAGGTGCCAGCGAGACCAGCGGGATGCTGGCGACCTCATCCGGATACTGCCGCGATATCAGCTCCAGCCGGTGGTCGGCGCGGGGCACGATCGCGGCCAGCACGCCGCGGCCAATGGCGAACGGCAGCACCAGCCCGTCGTTGTAGTCGGTGTGCTCGCCGATCAGGTTGACCCGGCCCGGCGCGTGCCAGATCAGGTCAGGTCGCGCGCCGAGCTGATCTTCACACCACCCGGCCAGCGCAGCGGCGGCGCCGGTCACCCTGCCTCCCTGAGCATCCGCGCTGCTGTCTCCGGCAGGACGTCGTTGGACCAGACCCCGGCACCCGATTCGGTGCTGGCCATGAACTTCAGCTTTCCCGGAGCCCGCCGCATCGTCATGACCTGCAGGTACAGCGCCAGCTCTGAGCGTGCGTGCAGATCGCGCACTGGCGCCTGCTGCCAGCCAGCCATGTACGGCATGGGCACGCCGAACAACGCGTCCAGCCGCCTGAGCACTGCTGGGTACAGCTCGCCGAACGCCGCGACCACGGGCTGCGGCAGGCTGGCCAGGTCAGGGACCCGCTGGGCCGGGAACACCAGCACCTCGAACGGCCAGCGGGCCGCGGCCGGCACAAATGCCACCCAGTGCTCGTTGCGCTGCACAATCCGGCTGCCGCCGGAGAGCTCAGCGTCGAGCAGGTCGTCGAACAGGTTCCCGCCGTGGCCAGACCGGTGGCTGGCCGCGCTAGCCAGCAGCGTCTTGGTCCGCGGCGGCACGAACGGGAGCGCGTAGACCTGGCCGTGCGGGTGCTGCAACGTGACGCCAACTTCCTGGCCCTTGTTCTCCATGCAGAAGACGTGCTCGATGCCGGGCAGGCTGCCCAGGCTCGCCGTCCTGTCGGCCCACGCCGCCAGGACCGTCGCGGCCCGCTCTGGCCGCAGGACGGCGAACGACGCATCGTGGTCGGAGGTGAAGCAGACCACTTCGCACCGGCCCGCGGCGGGCCGCCGCCGGTCGAGGCCGGTACCAGCCGGCTCCGCTCCGGCCGGGCCGCGCAGCGCAGGGAACCGGTTCTCGAACACGACGACGTCGTAGCTGGACGCCGGGATCTCGGTCGGCTGGCCGGGGCGCGACGGGCAAAGCGGGCAACTGCCGGCCTCGGGCAGGAACGTGCGGTCCTGCCGCTCGGTGGCGAACGCCACCCAGTCGCCCTGCAGCGGATCGAAGCGAAGCTCACCGCCAGCCGGCGCAGCCGGCAGCTTTCTGGGGTCAGCTACCTGCTCGCGGCCCAGTCCGGGCGCCTCGTCGAAGTAGATGATCTCGCGGCCGTCGGCGAGCCTGGCCGCCGATTTCCAGAACTGTCCAGCCAGCACCAGAGCGAGGCTAGTCCACCAGGCAGCCCGACTGATAGCTGGCCGTCAGCATCCGCCTGGCCACACCGGACAGCCGGTTGAACGATGCTGGCTGCGGGAATGCCTGCGCCAGCGCGCCGGCGATGAGGCGCGAGCGCTGCGCGTAACCGGCCGAGGTGTAGTGGATCCCGTCGGAGATGAACCACTGCGGCTGCACGACGCCTGCCCAGTGGAAGACGCGCATGTTCGGGTAGACCTTGCACGCGCGCACGAGCGCCCTGTTCCACGCCTGCATGTTCTTCTCGGCATAAGGCCCGCTGGTCAGCAACGACCTGACGTCGACCCACAGGACAGGCTCGCCTTTGATCACCGACATCATCCGCTGAATCCGCTGGTACAGGCCGACGTAGGAGCCGACGGCGACGTCGGCGGCGTCGTTCGTGCCGAGCGCCAGCACCCAGCAGCCGCGATAACCTTCGTGCACCAGCCGCTGCGCCACCGTCTCAGCGTTCGGCTCGTTGAGGATCGTCTCCACGATCGAGGTGCCGCCCTCGATCTCGAACCTTGTCTTCGTCACGCCGACGTCGGCGTATTGCGCATCGATGCGCTCGGCCGGGTCAGGCAGGTAATCGGCGGAGACCAGCCCGTCGGAGGTCGAGTCGCCGAAGTGGGCCACCGACTTGCAGGTCGTCTTGAGAGAGATGGCAGGCGTCGCGGGCAGCGACGCCGCCGCGGCGCTGCCTTTCCCAGCCGGGGTACTGCCGCCAGCCTGGCCGCCCCGCAGTCCGGCCAGGCTCGCCGACGCGGCAGTCTGGCCCGCCGATGCCGCCGGGATAACGCCGGCCAGCGCGGTGCCGGCGAGGACCAGGACCCAGGTCGCGAGGCCGGCCGTCGCCCAGCCGCGTCGGGCGGGCGCCAGCCAGGCACCCGACCGCAGCTGACCGATCCATCGGCCGATCGCGCCGCGCCGGATCGGCTCCTCGACGAAACGCCAGGACAGCGCCGCCACGAGCACACTGGCAGTGATCTGGAGCACTGCCCTGCGCCCGGTCTCTGCGCCGTTCGCCGGCGTCGTCAGCACGATGATCGGGTAGTGCCAGAGATAGATGCCATAAGAGCGGACACCAAGCCACCGCAGCGGCCGCCAGCCGAGCAACTGGCCGATCCGCCCGGCCGGGGACACCGTCGCCAGCACGACCGCGGCGGTCGCCACCGACAACAGCACCATCCCGCCGCGGTACAAGAAGGCCGAGTACTGCCCGGTCCGCCAGATCAGCAACGCGATGACCACAAGTCCGGCCGCGCCGGTGCTGTCGGTCACCAGCCTGCTGCGCCGGCTCGGCCGCGCCGGCAGCTGCCTGCTAGGCCGGGCGAAGGCCAGCGCGGCACCGACCAGCAGCGCGAACGCACGGGTGTCGGTGCCGTCGTAAACCCTGGTCGGGTCGAAGCCCGGGTGGTAGAGCAGGACCATCAGCGCGGCGGAGACGACGGCGAGCACGAGCGAGCCGCCGACTAGCCAGCGCCGGGAATCGGCCTGCCGGCGGGTCAGGTAGATGCCCAGCAGTACCAGCCACGGCCAGATCAGGTAGAACTGTTCCTCCACCGCCAGCGACCAGAGGTGACCAAGCGGGGACGGCGGGCCGAACCTCGCGAAGTAAGACGAGTTCTGTGCTATCAGCCACCAGTTGCTGACGTAACCGGCGGCGGCCGCCATCCCACCACGCAGCGCTGGCAACTGCGCCCGCTGCAGCAGAGCTACCCAGGCCGCCACCACGGCCAGCATGACGAACAACGCGGGCAGCAGCCTGCGGGCGCGTCGTTGCCAGAAACTGATGAGCTGCAGCTTGCCGGCGGCCGCATAATGCGCCATCAGCAAGTCGGTGATCAGGTAGCCGCTCAAGGTGAAAAAGATGCCGACGCCGAGTAAGCCGCCTTGCGCCCAGCCAGCATTGACGTGGTAGGCGATGACCGCAAGAACGGCGAGCGCACGCAGACCGTCGAGGCCGGGGACATAGCGCTGACCGCCTTCGACAGGCTCAGGCATGACTCCCCTTTGCCGAGTGACCGCGCAGAACACTACCGGCCAGCGCATGGCCTGTCACGGAAAGTGGACGGTTGCGGCAAGCGTGTCAGCACGGCCGCAATTCGGGGCTGCCTATCGCGCTATCAGGTAGATAACGACCGCCACCACGACGATGCCGACGGCCAGCGGCACGAGCCGCTTGTAGACGGCCCGGCCGGCCACGCTCATCAGGTTCAGCGCCGCGGGCTCTGGACCTGCCGCTATCGTCACTGGCCCGGCCGAGCCGTGCGGGCTGGCCGAGCCGGGCGAGCCGGGCGAGCGGGCCGGGCCGGCCGAGCTGCCAGGGCCTGCCGCCGCGTCGTCGGCGGACTGCGGCGCCTCGCCGAGTTTGCCTTCCAGGCAGTCGACGAACTGACCGAGCAGTCTGGCCGACACCTCGGCGATCATGCCGCTGCCGAACTGCGCGATCCGGCCGGCGATGGCGAGGTCGGTGCCGACCGATACGACCGTGCTGCTGCCCTCGGACCGCAGCTCCGCCGAGATGACGGCGTTGGCGTTGCCCTGACCGCGTGAGTCCCGGCCGCGAGCGTCGATCACCGCGCGGTAGGCGACCGTCGTCCTTCTCCGTGAACTGCGCCGTGCCGGTGTACTCCGCGGTGACCGGACCGACCTTGATCTTCACCTTGCCGGTATAGACACCGTCGTTGACGCCGGTCAGCTGGGCGCCCGGCATGCACGGCGCGATCAGCTCCAGGTCCGTCAGTACTGACCAGGCCTGGTCGATCGGCACGGCGACGGTGAATTCGTTGTCCAGCCTCATGAAGCTGATCTTGCACGATCAGGACTGCAGTTGTCGATGCAGCGCAGCCGGCGGCGCGCCCGGCCCCAGTTCTCCGAGCGCGCCGCCAGCCGCGACTATCCAGCCAGGGCAAGCGCTCCTAGCGGCCAGGTCACACCCTGGCGGTGTCCTTGCGCATCCGCCACACGGCACCCCCGACGAAGACGACCAGCCAGAACAAGACGTTGACCACCCAGGTCCAGTCGACGCCGCCGCCGAGCAGCGGCGTGTGCACCAGCTGGTTCAGCCCGTACAGCGGCGTCCACTTCGCGATCTCCTGGATGGCGTGCGGGTACTGGCTCACCGGGACGAACAGGCCGCCGGCGAAGGACAGCAGGGTCAGTGCCAGCGACATCAGCTGCATGACGTTCTCGGTCGGCAGCAGATAGCCCATGAACAGGCCGAACGCAGCGAACAGCAAGGAGCCGACCCAGACGCTGAGTCCGGTGGCCACCCACAGGTACCCCGGCATCGAAGCCTTGTTCGTGATCACGCCGACGATGTAGACGGCGGCGACCGATCCAGCCCCGAGCACCATCGCGGTCAGGACCTTCATCAGGATGTAGGCAAGCGGCGAGAGCGGGGTCAGCCGCAGCTGCCGGCTCCAGCCCTGGGCCCGCTCGATCGAGACCATCGCGCCGCCGCTGGTCGCGGCGAACACTGCCCCGTACAGCGCCAGGCTGATCATGATGAAGGCGGCGTAGTTGCCGTGGCCGCCGGGAATCGGCGTCGTCGCGTAGGAGGCATTCAGCCCGAAGATCAGGAAGAAGAAGACCGGGAAGATCATCGTGATGATCAGGGTTCGCCGGTTGCGCAGCAGACGGCGGACCTCCAGCCTCAGCGCCGTCAGATTGAAGCCGCCTGCCTTGGGCGCGCGGCGGGCGGCGATGTCGGCCGCGAATGCCGGTGGTGTCGTGCTCATCAGATAGCTCCAGTTGTAGGCACGACCGACTGGGTGTCGTCGCCGGTCAGCGCGATGAATGCGTCCTCGATGCCGCGCGCGGTGATCTCCAGGTCCTTGGCGGCGGTCTCCGTGAGCAGATACCTCGCGGCAGCGTCGCTGTCGGTGCAGTGCACTAGCACGGTTTCGCCCCGGATCTCGACGGAGTCGACGCCGGGGACCGCGCGCAGCAGGTCCTCGCTCGCGCCGTGCAAGGTAGCGCGCACCGTGCGGCCGGCCGCCATCGCCTTGATCTCGGCGGCAGTGCCGTCCGCGACGATCTTCCCGTGCCGTAGCAGCACGATCCGGTCGGCGTAGGCGTCTGCCTCTTCCAGGTAATGGGTGGCGAACAGCACGGTCCGGCCTTGCTCGGCGTCCTTGCGGATCGTCGACCAGAAATTCCGCCGGCCCTCGACGTCCATGCCGGTGGTGGGCTCGTCCAGCACCAGCAACTCAGGATCAGACAGCAGCGCCAGGGCAAACCGCAGCCGCTGCTGCTCGCCGCCCGAGCACTTGCCGACCCGCCGGTCAGCGATCTCGGTGATGCCCGCGCCGCTCAGCACCTCGGTGACTGCCTGGCTCCGACTGAAGAGGCTGGCGGTGTACTCAATGGTCTCGCGGACCGTGAGGTCCTTCAGCAAGCCGCCAGTCTGCATCACCGCGGAGATCAGGCCGAGCGAGATAGCCTTGCGCGGCGCCATCCCGAACACCTCGACGTGCCCCGTCGTCGGCTGCGACAGGCCGAGGATGATGTCAATGGTTGAGGTTTTCCCTGCGCCGTTCGGGCCGAGGATCGCGACGATCTCACCCGGCACTATCTTCAGGTCGACACCGTTGACCGCCTGCACAGAACCGAAGCTCTTGCGGATACCAGTGAGGTCAACCGCCAGCGGAGCAGCACTGCCGGCCGGACCGGACCCGGAAAACGCGGTAGTTGTTGTCATGGCCCCAGTCTGCAGCAGCATTCCGGCGCCGCGTCCAGCCTGCGGTCACGATCCTGGCGTGACAACTGTCATGGCGCGCGGCCTCACCGCACCAGGCGGAGTGTTCTGGATGCCAGCCCGAAAGTGACGGACTGACCCCAGCTCAAGCGGATCGAGTCCGTCTCGATGCCATCGCCGAACAGGACCAGCTGATCGCTGGCGACTATCACGGACAGCTCCTGGCCCGCCGTCAGCTCGCCCGCTGTGCATATGGTGCCGGTGACCGGCGAGGGCCACGCCTCCCGGACGAACCAGGTCAGCCGCAGCTGCGCCGCGTCTACGAGATCGTCTGGGGCGTGCCGATCGACCCGAGGAACTTCCACCGCAAGGTCACCGGGACGCCGGGCTTCCTGACCCCGGCCGGGTATACGACGACCGGCGAGCGCGGCAGGCCGGCCCGGCTGTTCCGGCTCGGCGAAGCAGAGGTCTTGTACCCGCCGATGCTCCGCGCGTCGGTGAGCTAGCCGCCAGCGCTGCGGGTGAATCCGGCCGGGATGATCAGGTCATCCCTGTTCAGGTCATGCACAGAGGACTTGCCGAGCCCGAGCAACGCCGAGTCAACCCCGTTCCTGAAAATGTCCAGCACGTTCTCGACGCCGGCCTGACCGCTGGCCGCAAGCCCCCACAGGTAGGCCCGCCCGATCATCACCGCGCGCGCGCCGAGCGCGAGCGCCTTCACCACGTCGCTGCCGCGCCGCACGCCGCCATCCAGCAGCACTTCGACCTGCCCGCCGACCGCGTCGGCGATGTCCGGCAGCAGCCTGATGGTGGCCGGGGTGCCGTCGAGGTTGTTGCCGCCGTGGTTAGACACCGAGATCGCACTCACGCCAGCATCGACCGCCCGCCTGGCGTCATCGATCCGGCTGATGCCTTTGAGCAGGAACGGGGCCGCCCACTGTTCGCGGAGCCACGCCACGTCATCCCAGCTGGGCGGCGGTGTGCCCATCCACTCCCCGTACGCGCCGAAGAACGTGGGCGGTTCGCCGTACGGCAGGGCCATGTTCGGCACGGTGAGGTCGGGCAGCTTGCATCGCCCTGGCGAACCCCGCCAGCCAGCGCGGCCGCCGCAGTACCTCCGGCGCGTGCCGCAGTGCCGTCCGCAGGTTAATCCGGTCCGGGATCTGCGGGCTGCCCCAGTCGCGCGAGTGCGAGAAGGTCCAGTCCAGGGTCAGGATCAGGCCAACCGCGCCGGCCTTCCTCGCGCGTTCCATCCGGGCCAGGATCTGCTCGCGACTGCCGCACCAGTAGATCTGGAAGAACGTCTGCGGGTTGGCGGCGACGACGTCCTCGACCGGCTTGCTGGCGAACGAGCTGAGTCCCATCGCGGTGCCGCGCGCGGCCGCGGCGCGGGCCACCGCGACCTCGCCGCCGGGGTGCACGGCCTGCACACCGGTCGGCGAGATGATCACCGGCAGCGAGACCGGCTGGCCGAGCACGGTCGTCGACAGCTCGCGCTCCGCATGGTTACCCGCCACATGCGGGGCGAAGCCGAGCTCAGCAAAGGCGGCGACGTTGTCTGCCAGCGTCTGGCCGCGCTCGGCGCCGGCCAGCAGCGCGCTGTAGACAGAGGATGGCAGCCGCTTGCGGGCCCGTCGCTGTGCCACGGCGACCGACTCAAACCAGGCGTTCATGAGATCTTCCTTCGCTGGAGATCGCAGCGGCCGCCGCGACAGCACCGGCAGGAGCGGAACGGCAGTGCGCTCGGCGACACAGCCAGTGCATGACGCCAGCGCCGTAGCAGACGTCGTCGGCGATATGCGCGAGCGAGAACCGGACCGGGTCGAGGCCGGGCCTGCGCTGCGCGTAGCTGGTCAGCGCGGGCCCGAGCAGCAAGGACGCGGCCGCGGCCCGGCGGCGCCAGCCGCCGCGCGCCAGCCAGCGCGAGCGCGAGCGCGGGCACGGCGAACTGGGTGGCGTACCGGCCGATGCCGAGCCACGTCTGCCGGACCGACGGTCAGCCGCGGCCGCCGGCGCGCCGTCGGCGGGCAGGCCAGCCCGGCGGACCGTCCGGGTCAGGTCGAGCCAGGCGGCGGCCAGGCCGGCCGCAGCCAGCGCCGGGCGGCCTGCGAGCGCGGCGCCGGCGGCGGCCGCGGGCCAGGGCTGCAGCACCAGCGGCGCCAGATTTGCCGGATGCCTGCGGGCGAGCGGCGCCGCCGAGGTGCCGTACCTGAACCGCCTGGCCAGCAGGGCTGGCCACGTATCCGGGCTCTGGTGCGCGACCCGAACCGAAGGCACGTACCTGATCCGCCAGCCCGCCGCGTGCAGCCGCCAGATCAGGTCCACGTCCTCGCCGTAGCGCAACGCGGCGTCGAAGATCTCGCCGCCCATTGCCAGGTCCGCGAGCGCGGCGCGGCGCACCAGCAGCGCGGCCGTCGGTACGTAGCTGACCCGGCTGCCCGGCATTACCCGGCCGGCCTGGTCACCGAGGTCAAGGCTGCCGCGCGCCTGCTCGTACCGGCACGCTGACGGGCTGGTGCCGGTGGCGACGGGCGCGGTGGCCTGCGGCGCGGTGGCGACGGCCGCGCTCGCGATGATCCTCGGCGCAACCGCGCCGACTAGCGGATCGGCAAGGTGCGCGGCCAATTCGCCGATCCAGCCTGCGGGCGGCTGGCAGTCGCTGTCCAGGAACGCGACCAGTTCGGTCTGCACGCCGGCCAGCCCCGTATTGCGCGCGGCGGCCGGCCCGCCGCTGACCGGACGGCGGTGCAGTTGCGCGCCGTGCCGCCTGACTACGCCGGCGATCTCGGCGCCGTCCGCCGAGCCGTCGTCGACCACGATGACCGGGTGGGCACAGCCCAGCGCGGCGAGGCACCGGTCGAGCATGGCCGCCCGGTCGCGTACCGGGATCACGACGGTCACCAGGCCTGCAACTGCATGGCCGTCACTGCCGTCGGGCGGGACGGGGTGCGCAAGGCCGGCGTCGGTCATCCTGCGGGCGAGCACGCCGGACGCCGCTGAGCTCGACCGGGCCGGCCTTGAGTTCACGCAATGCCGCCTGGCCGGCCTCGGTGAGCCGCATGGCCCTGAGCGGCGAGCCGCCGAACAAGGTACCGTCGCTCAGCCGCTTCGTGCCGGCATCAAGCTCGACGCCGAATCCGGCCGGCAACGATGCGGGGGCCGCGGGCCGGTTCATAGCGCCAGGCCGCCGTCGACGGGCACCACCGCGCCGGTCACGGCGCTGCTGGCGGGCCCGGCCAGGAACACCAGCACGGCCGCCACCTCGGCCGGGTCGAGCAGCCGGCCCAGGGCTGCTGACGGGCAAATTCGTCGCTCGAGGACAGGCCGTACAGCCGCGCGCTCTCGGTCAGGATCGGCGTCGAGGTCGAGCCTGGACTGACCGCATTGGCGGTGACGCCGGTCGGGCCCAGCTCAGCGGCAAGCGCCCGGATCAGGCCCGCGACGCCTGCCTTGGCCGCGCAGTAGGCGGCCAGCATCGGCAGCCCGCGAGTGGCCGCGGCCGAGGCGACCGCCAGGAACCGCCCGCTGCGCGGCACCGGACGGCGCAGCAGCGCGGGCACCGCGGCTCGTGCCAGGTTGAGCACCCCGCCAAGGTCGATATCGAGCACCGCCTGCTCGGTCTGCTGCGCCAGCAGCCATTGCGGTACCCCGCCCGCGATCACGCCGGCGCAGGCGATGGCGGCGTCGAGCCCGCCGAAGCGCGCTTCTGCCGTCGCCACCGCGGCCTGCAGAGCCGCGGTATCGCGCACATCAGCAGTCATCGCGATGACCTGGTCGTCTCGGCCGGTCAGTGCGGCCGCCTCGCGCACCACCGCAGCCAGGTCCGCAGCGCTTGCCAGCGGATACGGCAGCGCAGGATCCGCGGCGGCAGCGTCGGTCGCCAGCACCGACCAGCCGCCGGCCGCGAGAGCCAGCACGGTCGCGGCGCCGATTCCGCGCGCGGCGCCGGTCACCAGCGCGACCCGGCCGACGGGTGCCACCGGCGCCGGCCGGCCGTGGCACTGGCGGTCACCGCGACCCGCCTGTTGCCTCGGCGCCGCTGTCACCGCGACGGCGTGAACCCGGCCAGCGGGTTCTCGTCACAGGCGCGGTCGGGCACGGTCCTCCGCCCGGTCCTGCCGCGGCCGGCCGCGGACCGATCGAGACCGGCACCGGCTGGCGGGTCGCGGTGCGAGTGGTCACCGGACGGCCTGGGCGCGGCGGCGCTGCCGGTCGCTCGCCAGCGCCTGCTCGCCGAAGCCGCGGACGCACTCCGGGTCCGGCCCGTCCAGCGGCAGGCCGGTGAAGAACTTGGCCGCCATGCAGCCGCCCTGGCAGGCGTCGAAGGCGGAGCACGATGTGCAGGCGCCACCCGACTGCGGCGTGCGCAGGTCGGCGAACAACTCCGAGTCGCGCCACACCTCGCGCGAACCCGCCCGCGTCTCGCGACGTTGCCGGCCAGGAACGCGTCGTGGATGGCGAACGGGCACGCGTAGACGTCGCCGACCGGATCGATCAGGCAGACGACCCGTCCGGCGCCGCACATGTTCAGGCCGGGCAGGCCCTGTCCGTATCCGGCCAGGTGAAAGAACGAGTCGCCGGTCAGCACGTTCTCGCCGTGCGCGACCAGCCAGTCATACAGCTCGCGCTGCTGGCCGGCGGTGGGGTGCAGCTCGTCCCAGACGTCGGCGCCGCGACCCGATGGCCGCAGCCTGGTGATCCGCAGCTGCGCGCCGAAGGAGTCCGCGATCGCCTTGAAGGCGTCCAGCTGGCCCACGTTGTGCCTCGTCATAACGACGGAGATCTTGAAGCCGCGCGAATCCGGCCGCCGCCAGGTTGCGCATCGCGCGCAGCGCGGTGTCGAACGAGCCGCGGCCGCGGACCGCGTCGTTCACCTCGGCGGTCGCGCCGTCCAGCGAGATCTGCACATCGATGTAGTCGCTGCCGGCGAGCCGCCGGGCCACCGCCGGAGTGATCTTCACGCCGTTGGTGGAGAACTTCACGCCGACGTGATGCGCCGTGGCGTAGTCCACGATCTCCCAGAAGTCCGGCCGTACCGTGGGCTCACCGCCACCGATGTTGACGTAGAAGACCTGCATCCGCTCGAGTTCGTCGATCACGCGTTTGCACTCGGCGGTGCTGAGCTCGGCCGGGTCCCGGCGACCGGAACTCGACAGGCAATGGATGCACGACAGGTTGCAGGCGTAGGTCAGTTCCCACGTCAGGCAGATCGGCGCATCCAGCCCGTACCGGAACTCCTCGACCAGGGAACCAGGCCGTGGAGCTGCGTCGATGGTCATGCCACCTCCCGTACGTCGCGGCCGCGGTAATCATCGAGCTTGCCGCCAGCGCCGCCAGCGCGCTGGCGTAGACCGGCAATTCCGACGCGCTGACGCCGGCAGCGTCGCAGGCGGCGCGGGCGCTGGGCTGCTCTTGCAGCGACTGGACCACGGTCAGCAGCGCCGGGCTCTTCAGGAACGACAGCCGCCGGGTGCCGAAGTGATACAGCAGCGCGCCGAACCGCTCGGGCCGCACCGAGACCTGCGGATGCAGCCGCCAGGCGGCGTCGAGGTCGAACTGCGTCTTAGTAGACACCGCACATGCCGTCGATCGAGATCTCCTCGACGAGCAGATCGGCCGCGATGATCTCGTCCGGCCGGACCTCGCTGACCTCGGTGACCTCGTCCGCAACGGCGCGGTCCTCGACGACGCGGTCCTCGACGGCACGGTCCTCGACCGGCGACGGGTCGAGCAGGTCAGTAGCGGTAGGTGACATCTCGCACTCCTACGTTTCGGCACAGGGTGACGAATATGCAGTACATTAATCGTCACCCGGTGCCGTAATCAAGACCCAGCGAGAACGAATCAGGCCAAGACACGGATGGCTGACCACATGCGGGGCGCTCGCCGGGGACGGCCGCCCGGAACCAGCGCCAGGGAGCTGGAGATCATCGCGCTGCGATTGTTCACCGCGCAAGGCTTCGACGACACGACCGTCGAGCACATCGCGGCAGCAGCCGGCGTCAGCCGCCGTACTTTCTTCCGCTACTTCGAGTCCAAGGCCGATGTGCTCTGGCACGAGTTCGACGGCGAGGTCAGGGCACTGCGCGCCGCCTTCGCTGCGATCGGGCCTGACGTGCCGCTGATGGAGGCAATCCGCCGGGCAGTGGTCGGCGTTAACGCCTACAGCGCGGACGACGTGCCGGAGTTGCGGACCAGGATGAACCTGATCGGTTCGGTCCCTGCGCTGCAGGCCAGCGCTGCGCAGCACTATGACGACTGGGAACGGGCCGTCAGCGAGTTCGCGGCCGCAAGGCTCCGTCAGCCGGCGAACTCGCTCTACCCGCTGGCGATCGGCAGGGCTACGCTCGCCGTCTGCAGGTCCGGTTACGACCAGCTGGGCCGAGCGCGCCGACGCCGACCTCACCCACTACCTTGACCAGGCCCTGCGCGCGCTCGGCGCCGGATTCGACCCGGCCAGATTGCCGGTCGGACACGCGAGCCGGTCCAGACAACCTAGCCGCCCGATCGACGTAGCGAGGGATACGATGCGGGTGCTCATCTCGACGCCGGCGCCTGCCGACGCCGAGGAATTCATCAGCGCGGTCAGGGCGAGCCGCCCGGTGCTTGCACCCTGGGTAGATCCGCCGGACTCGATCGAGCGGTTCACCGCCTACCTGGCCAGAGCCTCCCGCGCGGACCAGGCGAGTTACCTGATCCGGCATGCCGAATGCGGGGGTCTGGCCGGCTACGTCAACATCAACAACATTGTTCGCGGCGCATTTCAGTCCGGCTACCTCGGTTACGCGGGATTCGCCTCGCACGCCGGGCGCGGCCTGATGACCGAGGGCCTCGCCGCGGTGATCTCGCGCGCGTTCGGCGAGTTGGACCTGCACCGGCTGGAGGCGAACATCCAGCCGGCGAACGCCCCGTCGCTGGCCCTGGTCGGCCGGCTCGGCTTCCGTCGCGAGGGCACGTCTCCGAGCATGCTGCTGGTCGACGGCGAGTGGCGTGATCATGAACGCTGGGCTGTCCTGGCCGACGACTGGCCCGGCTAGCAACCGGCGCCCGCGGCCACTGCCATGGCGTACGCGTGCGGCGCGGCACGTGGCAGCCCGTCATGCTGGCTCATGACGGAAGCAGTGATCCCGGCGGACGCGCTCCCCATGCCCGCGGGTACCGGGCGCGAGCGCGGCCAGCCCCTGATCCCGCCCCCGGTGCTGTCCAGCGTTCTGGTCTCGCTCGGTGATCCGCAAGCCGGCGATTACGGACGGGGCGGCAACGCCAGCTGGACGCCGCCGAGCAGGCGCTGGGCTCGATCGAGGAGTCCGGCGCGGTCCTGTTCGGCTCCGGCCAGGCCGCGTCGATGGCCTTGATGCTCGCGCTGACCCGCGGCCGGGACAAGATCTTGCTGCCGCACGATGGCTACTACAACGCACGGGCGCTGGCGGACCAGCTGCGACCGCATGGCGCGGTACCGGTCCTGGTCGACCAGCAGGACCTGGCCGCCATCGAGCATGAGCTGCGCTCCGGGCAGCAGCGTGCTGTGGGCAGAGTCACCCACCAATCCGCTGCTGCGGGTCGCAGACCTGGCCGCGCTCGGCCGCCTCGCGGCAGCTTCCGGCGCGCCGATGATCGTAGACAATACGGTCGCCACCGGCGTGCTGCAGCAACCGCTGGACCTCGGCGCGATCGCTTCCCTGTGCTCACTGACCAAGTCAGCGTCGGGCCATTCGGACGTGATCCTGGGCGCGGTGATGACCAGGGACGCCGCGCTCGCCGAGGAACTGCGCAGCTGGCGCACGCTCGGCGGCGGGATCGCCGGGCCGATGGAGACCTGGCTGGCGTCGCGCGGCCTGAAGACCCTGCCGCTCAGGATCGAGCGCCAGTCGTCAAGCGCGCAGGCGATCGCCCGGTATCTGGCTGCGCACGAGCGAGTGGTGGCTGTGCATTACCCCGGTCTGGACGGACCGCCGGTTGCCCGCGCCCAGATGCCGCGCGGATTCGGCCCGCTGCTCTCGTTCGAGCTGGCCGGGACCGCGGCGGACGCCGACGCCGTCATCGCCGGGGCTCGGCTGATCGTGCCCGCTAGCAGCTTCGGCGGCGTGGAGTCGACGTGGGAGCGACGCGGGCGCTGGCCAGGCGAGAACGCACCAGAGTCGCTCATCAGGCTGTCGGTCGGCATCGAGCCAGCCACCGAGCTCATCGCCGACCTGTCAGCCGCGCTCCGCCGGCCGTGCTGACCGGCCGGACCCGATCGGGCACGATGGGCCGATGACCGCGTACACGGGGTTCGCTCGGTTCTACGACCGGATCATGGGCGACCGTAGCGAAGAGATCAAGCGCGTGCAGCGATACATCGGCACGCATCTCCCGTCCGCCACGTCGCTGCTCGAGCTGGGCTGCGGAACTGGCGCGTTGCTGACGGGCTTCACCCCGCAGCTCGCCGTCACCGGCATCGACATGTCGCCGCAGATGCTGTCCGTCGCCGCCGGGGCTGTCCCCGCCGCCCGGCTCGAGCTCGCGGACATCACCAGCTTCTGGCTGCCGGCCAAGTTCGACGTGGTGATCTGCATGTTCGACACGCTGAACCACGTGCCGGACTTCGGCCGCTGGCGGTCACTGTTCGACCGCGTACACGAGCACCTCACCGACGGCGGGCTCTTTATCTTCGACGTCAACACCGTCGGCCGCTTCGGCCGGCTCGACGGCGGACCGGCCTACCTGTGACGAATTCGACGGGAACGTGGTGATCATGACAGTGCGGTCGGCCGGCGGGCCGCTGTCGTTGTGGGAAACCAGGATCTTCGAACACCGCGACGACGGTCTCTACCAGTTGCACGACGAGCGGATCCACGAGCTCGGTGTGCCGCTGGAGCAGATTCACGCGGCGCTGGCCAGCCGGTTCGATCTGCTCCAGGAGGAAAGCCTGGACGGCAGCCCGGTGAGCGACGACTCTGACCGGGTGTTCTTCGCCTACCGCAAGCGCGGCTAACGCAGCTGTTACAACGTCGGCACTCGCCAGCACGGGCTTCGAGTTGCTGCCGCCTATCCCGCCGGCGCCGCCGGACCGGGATCGGCCCTGACCATCCGCACTAGCGCCCTGATCCCGGTCAGCAGCTCCTGGTGGTCGCTGACGCCGTCCAGGGTGCTCTCGATCCGGCGCACCATCTCATCGATCCGGCGGCCGAGGTGCTCGTCCCGCGATCTGGCGGCGAGCTGATCGGCGGCCTGCGCGTCCTGCAGCCTGGCCAGGTCAGTGGTCAGCAGCTGACGAGCGTGCGCCGTGCCGTCCGCCAGGGCTGACTCGGTCCGGCGCAGGTCGCCGGTCAGCCGCTCAAGCCCCGTCCGCAGATCGTCGACCCGGTCAGTGACGGTGTCCAGCCGCTCGTTCAGCGTCGCGACATCCTCACGCGGATGCGTGCTCTGCTGAGTCAGCACTCCGATCCGCTCGCGAACATGGCGGAAGTACGCGGCAGCCGGCCGGAACGCCGTCGACAGCAGGTACAACCCCGCGACGTAGTAGCCGAGCCAGTCACCGGAGAGATAGGAGATTGCGGCCGCCGCCAGCGCCGTGCCGGCCTGCGCGGCCAGAGCGAAGCTGAGCATCCGGCGCGCGATCGTGCCGGCCTCGGCAGTGCTGGCCCCGCGGACACTGATGCCGCGCTCCCGGGCGAGCGCCAGTTCTGCGCCCGCCCGGCGGGCTGCGAAATACAGGTTCCAGGGCACGGTCACCAGGAACACGAGCCAGCAGAGGCCTGCCACCGCAGCGCCGAAGAGCAGCACCGTCGTCCAGTTCACGCTGACCAGCTTGGTCAGCCAGGCGATCAGGAATGCGGCCCCGGCGCCCCAGCAGCGCCAGCACGAACCAGCCGGCCAGCCTGTTCCAGCTTGTTTTCATGACGTCATCGTCCGGCGCAGCGCGGCGCGGCGGTATCCGCCTGAGTACCTACTGTGCTGAGTACTCAGGCCTACTCTGCGGATCGTTCAGCATTGCGGCAGGCGGTCTTTGATCGCCTGCATCAGCTTGGTCAGCACGCCGGAGAACTGCTCGCGCTCCGCCTGGGAAAGGTCGCTGAAGATCTCGGACATGGCATCAAGCCGCGGCCCGAGTTCCTGCGCCGATTCGCGCGCGCCTGCCGGTGACAACTCGATCAGCGTCGCGCGCCGGTCGGTGGGATGCGGCCGGCGGACCACAAGATCGGCCTGTTCCAGCGCGTCCACCATCGCGGTCATGTTGCGCGGCGTGACGCCGAGCCGAGTGCCCAGGTCGCGCATGATGGCAGGGCCGCCGCCGTGCAGGGCCTGCAGCAGCCGGAGCCTCGCATGGCTCATGCCGCCACACGTCCTGGCCATCCATCCAGCGCAGGAAACTGGCAGTAAACCGTGCCGTCTGCCCGACCAGGACCCGGCGGCTCTCGGCCTCGTCCAGCCGGCCAGGTCAGCTCCGGTGCACCCGGCTGGCACGCCGATGGCGGCCAAGCCGACCTCGGAGCACGGCCCCGCGGCCAGCTCCGGCAGCACCCCTGTCGCCTGATCGTCTTGCCCCACGCAGGCCAGGGTACCCGGATACTTCAGTTGACATCAATATTCCGGCCGATACTATTACTGCCGTAATCATTTAATCCTCAAATACTCACGAGAGCAGCGCCCATGACCACGGACAACAGCACCCAGCCGGCCACACCCACCGTCAGCACTACCGGCACGGCCAGCTGGCAGCTTGATGCAGCGCACTCATCGGTATCGCTCAGTCACAAGACCATCTGGAACCTGGCGACGGTCCGCGGCGCCTTCGAGAAGCTGGCCGGCACCGGCGAAATTCTCGCCGACGGCAGCGCACGCGGCCGGATCGAGATCGACGCGGCCTCGCTCAACACCAAGAACGCCAAGCGGGACGAGCACTTGCGGTCCGCCGACTTCTTCAACGCCGCCGAGCACCCGCAGCTCACCGTCGACATCACCGCAGTCAGCCCGGCAACACGATGACAGCGCCACGGCGACCGGGACGCTGACGGTCGCGGGCATCGCCAGGCCGCTGGACCTCACCGCCAAGATCACCGAGGACACCAGCGAGGCGATCACGCTCACGGCCGACGCTGAGGTCAACCGGGCCGACTTCGGCCTGACCTGGGGGAAGCTCGGTATGATCCGCGGCAACGCGAGTGTCAGCGTGGTGGCCAGGTTCGTCAAGCCATGAAGCTCCAGATCATTGTCGGCAGCACGAGGCAGACCAGGGCCGCCGACAAGGTAGTTCCGTGGGTCACCGGGCGCGCGGCCCGGCACCCGGAATTCGAGACCGAGGTGCTCGACCTCCGCGACTGGCAGCTGCCGATGTTCGCCGAGCACTTCGGCACGATCGGCGACCCGAACGACCCGTCTTACTCCGATGAGGTAGTGCGCCGGTGGAACCGGAAGATCGCCGAGGCCGACGCCTACGTGATCATCACTCCGGAGTACAACCACAGCGTGCCCGGCGAGCTGAAGAACGCCATCGACAGCGTCTTCGTCTCGTTCGCGTTCCGCAACAAGCCGATGGCGTTCGTCGGTTACAGCGGCGGCGTGGGCGGCGGCATCAGGTCGATCGAGCACCTGAACCAGATCGCTACCGAGGTCGAGGCAGTTCCGTTGCGCAGCACGGTGGTGCTGCCGTTCGTGGACAAGGTCTTCACCAGGACGGGGAACCCGCTGACCCGACGACCGAGGTCAGCCTCCATATCGCCCTGGATGACCTGGCCTGGTGGGCCGCGGCCTTGCGGACGGCCAGGACCGAAGGCGAGCTCGTACCAGGAAAGCTCAGGATGCGGATGGCGACCGCAGCGGCGGCACGTTAGCGAGCCGACGCCTCGCGGAACGTGCGCCGGAAGGCATTCGGCGTCGTGCCGCGCCACTGGCGGAAGTGATGGCGGAACGTGGCCGCGTTCCCGAACCCGGCCCGTTCCGCTATCACGTCCACGATCTCGTCGGTCTCCTCCAGCAACTGCTGGGCGAACAGGATGCGCTGGCCGATCAGCCAGCGCTGCGGCGTGGTCCCGGTCTCCTGGACGAACCGGCGGGCGAACGTGCGCGGCGACATGGCCGCGAGGCTCGCCAGCTGATCGACGGTCACCGGCTGCGCCAGGTTGCGCAGCATCCACGCGATGACCTCGCCGAGCGTGTCGCAGGCGGGCTCGGCTACCGGCCGCTCCACGTACTGCGCCTGGCCGCCGTCGCGGTGCGGCGGCACGACCATCCGCCGCGCGATCGCGTTGGCGACCCGGCTGCCCTGTTCCTTGCGAACGAGGTACAGGCACGCGTCGATGCCGGCCGCCGTGCCCGCGCTGGTGATAACCGGGCCGTCCTCGACGTACAGCACCGCCGGGTCCACCTTCGCCGCCGGGTACATCCGGGCCAGCTTGGCCGCATGCCGCCAGTGCGTGGTGCAGCCGCGGCCGTCCAGCAACCCGGCCGCGCCGAGCACGAACGCGCCGGTGCACACGCTCAGCACGAAGGCACCCCGGTCCACCGCGCGCCGCAAGGCGTGCCAGCAGCGGCTCCGGCCAGTCCGCCCGGTCGCACCGGTCGTCGTTGGTAGCCGGCACGGCGATCAGGTCGGCGTACTCCAGCCGATCCAGGCCGAACTCGGTGTCGATGGCAAAGCCAGCCGCCGAGCGCAACGGGCCTGGCTCGGCGGCCACCACCGCGAAGTCGTAGCCGGGCAGCCCGTCGTCGGTCCTGTCGGTACCGAAAACCTCGCACAGTACGCCCAACTCGAACGGCTCGAAGCCGTTGAGCACCACCACCGCCACGTTCCTCAGCATGCCGCTAGTATGACGCAGAACTGGCAGGATGTTGTGGCAGAGGCAGAAGGCTGCCACTCTCGCCCTGGCTGACTACGAGATGAGGTCGCCGAACTCGCGCAGCAGCGCCGACTTGGACCGGGCGCCGATCACTTGCTTGGCGACCTGCCCGCCGGTGAAGACACTGACCGTCGGCACGTGCAGCACTCCGTAGGCGCTGGCCGTCCGCGGGTTCTCGTCCACGTTGACGGTGACCAGGTCGACTCGCCCGGCCAGGTCACTGGCGATCGATTCGAGTACCGGCGCGACCATCCGGCAGGGACCGCACCACTGCGCCCAGTACTCGACGATGACCGGCCGTGGGCTGGCCAGTACCTCCTCGGCGAAACTGTCATCGGTCACGACTCTGGCGTTACTCATTGCGCTGCTCCTCCCTGTTCCCGATCACCAGCAGCGCTGCGCACTCCGCGCCGCTGCCGTGCTCGCACACGTGCACGAGCTGACGCAGCCGGCAGCGCAGCCGCATCAGCCCGGCGATCTGGTCGTCCACGGCGGCCAGCTTGGCCTGAGCGGCCCGCGCGATGTCGTCAGCCTGAGCCGGCCCGACCAGTTCGGTGATCTCGCCGAGGCTGAACCCGAGCTGCCTGGCCCGCCTGATGAATTCCAGCCGGGACCGGTCAGCCTCGGAGTACTCGCGGTACCCGGACGCCCGCCGCTCCGGCTCCGCGAGCAGGCCGCGCCGCTGGTAGAAGCGCACGGTCTCGACGCTGACCCCTTCGGCCGCGGCCAGCTTCCCGATCGTCATCCCGGACATAGCTGCCACCGTAGCGGCCGTACCGGGGTACAGAGTCAAGCCGAATACCATCAAAGCCCCGGGGAAAGGAACGTGGTTGCAGGTGGCTGCGGCGGCGGGCCGCGCGAGTGCAGCAGCGGGCCTGGACAGCGCGCGACTGCCTGACGTTTTCTGGCTGGGCGGCGGCTGCGGCGCCGGCAAGACGACAATTGCCAGGGCGATCGCCCGGCGCCTGGACCTGCGGCTCTACCCCGTCGACGCCTATACCTATGACCATGCGCGGCGCGCCGCGCAGGGCGACTTCCCGGTCAGCAGCGCGGTCAGCGCGGTCAGCGAGGCCGAGCGCTGGCAGCCCAGCCCGGCCGAACTGGCCGCGACGTTCACCGCGGTAGCCGCCGAACGGCTCGAACTCATCAGCGCCGACCTGGCGGCTCTTCGCCCCGGCCCGACCGTCGTGGTCGAGGGACCGCAACTGTTTCCCGACCTGATCGCGCCGATCATGCCGTCGCCGCGGCACGGCCTCTGGCTGCTGCCATCGGCGGATTTCGGCCGCCTCGGGGTCGCCGGGCGGGGCGGCACTTTCCTGGCCGGGTCCGCGGCGCAGCGCCGGTACGAACGGGACGTGCTGCTGACCGAGGTGAACAGGGAACAGGCAGCCCGGCACGGGTTCGCCGCGGCCGAGGTCGACGGCAGCAGGTCGCTGGAGGAGACGATAACCGCCGTCGCCGGACAGCTTCAGGACTTGCCCGGCGGGCTGGTCCGGGCGGCCACCGGCTCGCAGCGGCAGCAGGTGCGGCAAGCCGAGAACGCGGTCGTCGTGGCGCAGTTGCTGGCCTGGTGGCAGGACATGGGCCCCGACCGGATGCCGGAGCCGCCGGGCTTTGAGTTCAGCTGCGAATGTCAGAATCTCGGCTGTGACCAGGTGGTAGGCCTGCTGGTGACGGACTACCAGTCCCGCTCGGCCTCAGCTCCGGTGACAAGCCACCACTAGGGAAATCATGACCAGGTACGCGCTGCTGATCCTGCCGTCGGCCAACAGGGTGTATGCCGACGCGGCCGTCCGCCTCATGCAGGCCGAGCTGGCCGTGTTCGGCGATGCGCTGTTCAGCCAGGCCGGCCTCGGCGGCGCGCTGTCCTCGGCCGAGATCACTCGCCGTGGCGGAGTGCCCTATCTGGAGTTCGCGGCCGACGGGCTGGGTGCCGAGGCGACCACCTTCCTGTCCAATCTCTCCGGGGTCTACGCGCTGTTCGAGGTGGCGGGTGGCGACCTGCTGCGGCCGCTGGAACTGCAGCGGCTTGACCGCTACGACGATGACCTGATCACCATCCAGAAGTACCAGGGCAAGACCAACGAGCAGTTCACCAAGTTGCTGCTGAACGTCACGCTGATGGCGTCCGCCTTCGCCGGGGACATGCTCGAGCGCAAGCTGGCGGTGCTCGACCCGCTCTGCGGCCGCGGCACGACGCTGAACCAGGCGCTCATGTACGGCTACGACGCGGCGGGGATCGACATCGACCGCGCCGACTTCGACGCCTACGGCATGTTCATGAAGACCTGGCTGCAGCGCAAGCGGATCAAGCACAAGGTCAGCTACGACGGCCCGGTGCGGCGGGAGGGCAAGGTCGTCGGCAGGCGGCTGCAGGCCAGCCTGGCCGCCGTCCGCCGCGGATTTCAAGGCCGGGCAGACGCAGCAGCTCGACGTGGTCTGCGCCGACACCATCAGGGCTGGTGAGTTCTTCAAGCCAGCCACGTTCGACCTGGTGGTCACCGACGCGCCGTACGGCGTGCAGCACGGCAGCCGGACGCCGCGGCCTCGCGCGGCGGCCGCACGACCTGCTGGCCGCCGCGGTGCCTGGCTGGGCCAAGCTGCTGCGGCCGGGCGGGGCGCTCGGCATCGCCTGGAACACGCTGGTCGCGCCGCGCGCGGAGGCAGCCGCCATCTTGGTCAGCGCCGGGCTGGAGCCCGCCGAGTCCGGGCCGTACCTGGACTTCCGGCACCGGGTCGACCAGGCGATCGTGCGGGACATCCTGGTCGCCAGGAAGGCCGGGTAACCAGTTCCGATCGACAAAGCCGCGGCCGGCCGGCCGTAACTGAAAGGGTGTGCCCATGACCGTGGCCTACTGGATCGTCGCAGCACTGCTGGCATTGCTCTACCTCTACGCGGGCGGGCTGAAAGTGCTGCGGTCCAGAGATCAGCTGCGGCCGATGATGGGCTGGATCGACACGGTGCCGCTGAGGCTCGTCCGAACGATCGGGGTGCTCGAGGTGCTCGGAGCGCTCGGGCTGATCCTGCCTCCGCTGACCGGTATCGCACCGGCCCTTGCGCTTGCGGCAGCCATCGGGTTCGTGCTGATCCAGGTCGGCGGGATTTCACTGCACCTCAGGCGGGGCGAGGCAAAGCTGATCGGGCTGAACATCGCGCTGTTCGTCCTCGCCGGCGTCGCGATCTGGCTTGCCACCGTCTGGGTGTAGCGCTGCTCGCGCATGATCACGAAGTCCGGCTGAAGTCCTGACCGCTCAGCGGCGGCGGGATAAAGCCGGGACCCGCCGCCTCGTCGGCCAGCGCGGCGATCCGCAGCAGCCGCAGGTCGGACAGGAACGGCCCGATGACCTGGACGCCGACCGGCAGCCCGGCCTTGTTGGGCCCGGTCGGCAGCGCCACCGCGGGCAGCAGCATCGCGCCGATGGCGCCGCACCAGGCCGCCGCGGAGAAATGCGGAACCTGCACGCCGTCGATGTCGAGCAGCCGCGCCAGCATCGGCCGGTCCGTGTCATGGGGGAACGCGGCCGTCGGCATGATCGGCGCCAGCACCGCGTCGTAGCTGCTGAAGAACTCGGCCCACGCGGCGCGCTGCCGTTCGCGTAACTCGGCGGCGATGAACCAGGTCCGGTACCGGCTGGCCAGCGCCCGGCCCACCGCCAGTTCGTCGCCGTCACCGGGCACGGTCTCCAGCTTCGCCAGCTCGGCGTAGCTCGGCCTCGGGCAGCCCGAGGCCGATGATCGGCAGCGTCAGGTCCCGCCAGGTCCTGAACCCGTCGGCCAGCGGCACCGGCAGCGACACCGCCTCGACCCTCGCGCCCGCCGCGGCGAGCCGGGCAGCGAAGTTCTCCAGGCTGGCCAGGACATCGGCGGCGACCGGCATCACGTCGGTGCCCTCGCCGAACACTGTCGCGATCCGCAGCTGCCGTGACATCGGTGAGGTCACTGCCGGGATCCAGCTCAAGCCGCCAGCCTGCCGCCTCCTGCGGCAGCGGGCCGGCCACGACGTCCAAGGCGATGCGCAGGTCGGCGACGCTGCGCGCGATCGGCCCGACCACGCCGACGTCGACCTGGACCAGGCTGCCGGGCGGACCGGGGATGTGCCCGCGCACCGGCACGACGCCCCAGGACGGCTTCAGCCCGTACACGCCGTTGTAGTGCGCCGGATTGCGGATCGAGCCGCCGATGTCGCTGCCGAACTCCAGCGGCGTGAGCCCGGCCGCGACCGCCGCCGCCGCGCCGCCGGACGAGCCGCCC
This sequence comes from uncultured Actinomycetota bacterium, assembly GCA_963767215.1. GTDB lineage: Bacteria > Actinomycetota > Actinomycetes > Streptosporangiales > Streptosporangiaceae > JAJYUU01. Next base: position 92,458 of record CAVYDE010000002.1, on the reverse strand, counting down.
GCGTCCGGCTGAGGTCCCACGGGTTGTTAGTCCGGCCGTAGACGTCGTTGTAGGTCTGCCAGTCGCCCGCGTACAGCGGCGTGTTGGTCTTGCCGAAGATGATCGCGCCCGCCGGCCTGCAGCCGGCGACCGCCACCGCGTCGTGCTCGCGGGACGTAGCCCGCCAGTTCGCGGCGCCCGACGTGGTGACCAGGCCGCTCGGTCTCGAAGGTGTCCTTGACCGTCATCGGCAGCCCGTGCAGCGGGCCGGCCAGCTCACCGCGGGCCGCCGCCTCGTCGGCGGCCGCGGCGGCCGCCCTGGCCCGGTCGGTGTCGAACGCGACGACCGCGTTCAGCGCCGGATTGAGCCGATCGGCCCTGGCCAGCAGGAACTCCAGCAGTTCGCGGCTGGAGATCTCGCGATCGGCGATCGCGCTGGTCAGCTCGCTCGCCGTCGCGGTCGCGAAGTCCAGATCCATGGACCAGACGGTATCGCAGCGACCGGCACCACCCATTCCTGACTTGCGGTGACAGAAGTCAGGAATTGCCCTGGCGCTCAGCCATCGTGCCGGACCAGGCTGGCCCACTCGTCGTGACCGAGGTGCCGCAGAGTCTGCGCGAGCCAGTCGCGGGCAGCGGGATCCAGCACGGCGACGGCCAGGTCGGCGCGGTCCTTTGGCCGGTCCAGCCGGGCCTTGAACAGCAGCGCGACCTCCGGGCGCAGGTAGCTGATGCCATCCGCGGTACGCAGTGCCCGGTCCCACGGCAGCCGCACGCTCGCGTCCCGCTTGAACACCCACTCGGCATCGGTGCTGCGGTCCAGCAGCAGGTCGAGCTGCCACGGATGATGCGCGTCCCGGCGGGCCCACAGTTGCTCGCGGTCCGGCTCCATTTCGCGGCCGGGCAGCAGCGGTCGCAGCGTGCCGTTGTGCGTCTCCCACAGGTGCCAGCCGTCGGCCAGGGTGGAGCGCAGCGTGCCGAAGTCGTCGGCCCGCATCACGACATCGGTGTCCTCGTGGTGCCGTGGCGGCGCGCCGAACCTCGCCGCCCGCCCGCCAGCGATGTACCAGCGGACACCGGTGCCTGCCAGCAACCCGGCCACGTGCGCGGGCGACAGCGGATCCCATCGCCCGTACAGCGCCTGGAAGGATTCCTCGTCGAGGTCATTGACGGTCTGCGCCCTGATGCTCGTCCGGCATCCGGGCAGTCTCGCCTATCCCGGCCGGCGGCGCGAACCTGCTTTCGCCCGACCGCGCGGACCGGGGCCGGCCAACCTGGCCGGCCCCGCCTCGCGCCCCGCAACGAAGGGCTTGTGACTCGGGCCGCTACTGCTCGGTGGCCGGTCGACGCCGGCGCCGAGCTGCGCTTCCCCCGAGGGATCTGTACCGCCAGGCGGGCTTACGCTGCCTGAGGCCTCGGCCGGAGTGGCGAACCCCGCCACCTGGCCGGAGGGCCTGCCGCAGCCGGGCCGGCCCAGGTCGGCTGAGCCCAGTACTGCTGCGGGTGCTGGTGACGGTCTTGCATGGTTGCGGGTGCCAGGACCATCCAGATTCCCAGCAGGATGAGCGTGCCGAGGAACGCGCAGTACACCCAGAACATCGCGGTCAGCCCTGAATCGATGGTCAGGCCCAGCGCCGAGGCCTGCGCCGAGGAGATACCGAACTGGCCTGGCGTGGCCGGGGTCCGCACCTGGACGACCGCCGAGATCGCCTGGGCAACCAGCGGGATGACCGGCCCCGACAGCGAGGGCGGCGCCGAGCCGGGTCGGCCGCCAGAACGCGGCCACGAGGATCACCGCGACGAACGCCGAGCATGACCACCACGTCGCCGAAGATGACGGCGCCGGGATTGGAGAAGGTGTTGCCCTCGGTGATGGTCTGCGCGCCGCCGATTGACGTCTGCAGCGTGAACCGTCCCAGGAGGGAGCGAATGCGATCGCGGCACCAACCGCTGCCAGCACCAGCGTCATCATCGGCACGATCTCGTGCGAGGAGAACCGGCGCGGCCGCTGCGGCCGGGCCCGTACCCGCGCTCTGATGCGGCCGCGCGCGCGGCTGCGCTGCCGCGCAGCGTGAGCGCCTCCCGGACCGACAGCCCGGTCCGGAACGCCGCGAGGACCCGGCCGTGCAGGCGAGCCAGCCGAGGATGCTGAGCACCAGGCCAGCACCGAGAGATGGCTGCCGCCCGTGATCGGCGTCCCCGCGTCGGCGAGGAACAGGCCGAAGGTCACGACGCTGGTGCCGAGCCCGATCAACGCGCCGACCTGACGGCGGAAGCCGCCCACCAAGATCAGCACCGCGGCAGGTCCACGCGGCCAGGTAGATCGCATGCGGCACGAAGTCCGCTGTCGCTGAGGCCAGGCTGGCGCCGCCGATGTAGTTCGGGAACAGGCCGACGATGCCGGGGCAACACCGATCGCCAGCAACCAGACGCCGATCCGGGCGTTGCGAGCCGCGGTGACCGGCTCGACGGCAACGCCGGCGGTCGCGGAACCCGGACCGAAGGCAGCCGGACTCGCGGCGGCGGTGTGCCAGCGGAACTCGCGGCGGCGGGGAAGCTAGCGCCAGCACCAGGCACCGAGGCGGCCTGGCTAACCTGGCCGAAGCCGGCCGGGCCCTGCCGGGGTCGTTGACCGGCGCGATCGTACCGGGCACCTCGAGTGAGCTGAACCGAGACCAGGCAGCCGACCAGCCTTCTGGCGTATGTTGCCACCACTCGATCGGCGGTCCTTGCGGCGATACGGCGGGCCAGATGCCGTAATAAAGCTGACCCTGTCCGATCGCGTAGTTCGCTCCCCGATAGGAGATGATTACGTTCTCAGGCACGGTTCCGATCCTTCCTGCCGGTCTCATCTGCCCGAGCGTAAAGACCCAGCCTGCATGTTTGCTGGATGACGCCTCCGGCCTTGCTGATGCCGCGCTCAGACCCGCTGACCTGCGGGAACTGACGCGCGGTCTGCTCTAGGCAGCAACCGGAGGTTACCTTGCTCGCGATGACCGACGATGAGATTCCTGGCTTCCTGGCTGCCCTCCGCCTGCCCGGCATCGTCGACGCCCACGTGCACTTCCTGCCCGACAAGCTCCAGCAGGCGGTGTGGCGCTGGTTCGACCGGCTGACGCCAGCCTGGCCGGTGACCTACCGGTCCCCGGCCGCCGAGCGGCTGAAAGTCCTCGCCGCCGCCGGGATCTTGCATCACACGGCACTGGCCTATCCGCATCAGCCGGGAATGCTGAGCTTCCTCAACGATCACACCCTCGGCCTCGCCGCGGCCGAGCCCGCCGTGATTCCCACCTTCACGATGTTTCCTGAGCCGGGTGTGGCGAAGGAGACCGAGCGGTGCCTCGCTGCTGGCGGCCGCGCCGTGAAAGTACATCTGCAGGTCGGCGGCTTCGACGCGACCGACCCGATGCTGGACGCGAGCTGGGCGCAGCTAGCGGCCGCGGGTACGCCGGTGATCCTGCACGCCGGTGCCGTCTCGGACGGCTCAGGCAACGAGGAGTGGTGCGGGCCCGCGCCGGTCCGCAGGCTGCTGCGGCGGTTCCCTGATCTGCGCCTCGTGATCGCGCATCTCGGCGCGCCCGATCACGACGCCTTCGTCGCGATCGCCGAAGAGCACCCCGGCGTCTGGCTCGATACGGCGATGGTCTTCACCGACCCTCCGTACCTTGGCCCTTCGCCGGTGCACCTCGTGGACCGGCTCGCCGGCCTGCGCGGCCGGGTCGTCTTCGGCTCTGACTTCCCGACCATCCCGCATGCCATCGCGGCCCAGGTGAGCGGCCTGGCCACGCTCGGCCTTGGTGAGGACTGGCTGCGCGATGTGCTCTGGTACAACGGCCTGCGGCTGTTCGGCCTGACCGGGTAACCGTCAAAGTGGGTGACGGGCGTCACGCTGCGTGCCCCGGCGAGGCCCGTATATACTGAGAGCGAAGGGGAGTAGTCCCTCGTCGGCAGGCCGACATACCGGCGCGCAAGCGCCCGGCCACCGGGCCACGAGCAGTGGTGGACGAGACCTTCGGCTGTTGAAGCATCCGGCCGAAGGCACTCTCAGGAGACGCCGGCCGGTAGTCCGACCGAGGGAAACCTGATGCAAATCGCCGCGGTGTTCGGCATTGCTTTCGCGCTCACGTTCCTGGCTGAACTCCCCGATAAATCGATGTTCGCCTCGCTCGTGCTCGGCACCCGGTACCGGCCGGCCTGGGTTTGGGCGGGCGCGGCCGCGGCGTTCGCCGTGCACATGGGCATCGCCGTCAGCGCCGGCCAGTTGCTGACGTTGCTGCCGCACCGGGTTGTCGACGGCGTGGTCGCTGGCCTGTTCCTGGCCGGTTCCGCGTACCTGTGGTGGACCTCCGTGCATCCCGGTGCCGAGGAGGGCGCCGATGCGGCGCGGCATGGCGGCCCGGCTGCGACCTTCTGGCGGGTGGCGGGCACCAGTTTCGGCATCGTGTTCCTCGCCGAATGGGGCGATATCACCCAGATCACCGCTGCGAACCTGGCCGCCCGCTACAACCCGTTGCTGGTTTTTCGCCGGCGCCACGCTCGGCCTGTGGGCGGTCGCCGCACTCGCCATCACTGTCGGCGCAAAGAGCATGAATGTGGTGCCGATGGCCTGGATCCAGCGGATAACCGCGACCATCCTGCTTGGCTTCGGTATCTACACCGCGGTCCTCGCGATTATCGGTTAGTACACCAGGCCGGGTACCCGTCCCACGGTGACCACGTTCCTAGCGATGCTGGTCTGATCTCGGCGATCATGTCGAGGGACGGCTGGCGGCTACGTCCTGACAGGTGAGAGCGCCAAGATGGGCGCGGTGGTAAGGAGCAGGCGTGACGAAGTTCTTGTTGCTGGTGAACTACGACGGCGGGGATATCGCTGCACCCATGCTGAGCTGGGATCCCGCCGACATCAAAGCGCACATGGCCTACTACGAGGCGCTGGGCGCCGAACTGACGGAGTCCGGCGAACTCGTCGGCGGGCAAGTGCTCGCCTGGCCGGAGGCGTCCAAGATCGTCCGCTCCGACGGCACCTCGCCGCCGGTGGTGACCGATGGTCCGTACGCGGAGGCCAAGGAGCAGCTGGCCGGGTTCCAGATCGTCGACGTCGAGACGATAGAGCGGGCGATCGAGATAGCCGCCCTGGTGTCAGCCGTGCCAGGGCCAGGCGGCGTGCCGACCCGGCAGCCCATCGAGGTTCGCCAGGTCATGGACGAGGACGAGTCACTGCCAGGCCTCGATCTGTAGGTCGGAGCGGCCGGGGCCGGTGCGCCGACAGCCGGATCTCGGGGACCTGCTGCGCGATCTGGCGCCGCAGGTCCTCGGGGCGATCATGCGCTGGTCCGGCGGGCTCGACGCGGCCGAGGATGCTGTGCAGGAGGCTCTGATCGCCGCGGCCAGCCACTGGCCAGGCGACGGGATTCCCGACAATCCGCGCGGCTGGCTGATCCAGGCGGCAAGCCGGCGGCTGACTGACCAGATCCGCAGTGATCAGGCCAGGCGCCGGCGGGAGATTGCCGCCGCTGCGGCCGAGCCGCAGCAAACTTACGCGCACGGCGTTCCGGGCCCTGGCCAGACTGACGTTCCCGACGGCGACGACACGCTGGTCCTGTTGTTCATGTGCTGTCACCCGGTACTCACTCCCGCTTCGGCGATCGCGCTGACTCTGCGCGCCGTCGGCGGCCTGACCACAGCCGAGATCGCCAACGCGTTCCTTGTGCCCGAGGCGACCATGGCGCAGCGGATCAGCCGGGCCAAACAGCGGATCAAGAGCTCGGGCGTGCCGTTCCGGCTGCCAGGGCCGAGGGAACGGGCGGCGCGGCGGCGCTCCGTCCTGCATGTGCTGTACCTGATCTTCAGCGAGGGCTACGCCAGCAGCGTGGGTGCCAGGCTGCACCGGCAGGAGTTGTCGGCAGAGGCGATCCGGCTGGCCCGCATCGTGCATGGGCTGCTGCCCGCCGACGGCGAGGTCGCCGGCCTGCTGGCCCTCATGCTGCTGACCGAGGCCAGGCGGCGGCCAGAACTTCGCCGTCGGGCGAGCTGATCCCCCTGGCAGACCAGGACCGCGGCAAGTGGGACCAGCAGCTCATTACTGAAGGCGTCAGCCTGGCCGTGCGGGCGCTGTCGGGCGGACGGCCGGCGACTATCAGCTGCAGGCCGCGATCGCGGCGCTGCACGACGAGGCCGCTCAGGCCGCCGACACGGACTGGCCGCAGATTCTCGCGCTGTACGCGATCCTGGAGCGGCTCACCGGGAACCCGATGGTGCGCCTGAACCGTGCGGTCGCCGTCGCCATGGTGCATGGACCGTCGGCGGGCCTGCAGTTGCTGGCGAGCCTGGACGAGCCGCTGGCCGGCCACCACCGGCTGGCCGCGGTCCGTGCGCATCTGCACGAGATGCTCGGCGACGTCGACGGCGCGGTGGCGTATTACCGGGCGGCCGCTGGCCGGACGACCAGCCTGCCAGAGCGGACTTACCTCATCACCAGAGCGGCCAGGCTCACCTGCCGCTAGCGCCGCGTCCGCTCACGGGTCAATCATGAACTGTGACGTCAATGCACGGCGACGGATCCGGCCGGGATCGTTACGAGGTCGTGGAGTTCGGCCGCGGCCGTCCTTCAGGCCACCGCCGGGGATACGGTGCCCTGCTGGCGTGCCTGGTCCTGGCCACCGCGATCGCGGTAATCGTCCGGGCCGGCGGTCACCAGGGCAGGTCAGCCGAACCGGTGCCGCGTCCGCCGCCGCCGGTGCGCGTCACCGTTGTCGGTCACCGGCTGCTCGGCGTGACCGCTCACTGGCAGCTGTTCGCCCGCGGGCCAGATGACCTGCTGCAGATCCAGCTCGCGCAGGGCAGGATCACGCAGACCTACGTGCCGCCGCTGGGTAGCGGGAACCCGGACGTCGCCTTCGTGATCGGCGCCCGCGACACCATCATCCGGTCGCAGGACCTGGTCCCCGGTTATGTCGTGCCGGACGGGCGTCAGGCCCGCCAGCTGACCGGGCTGCTGGCCGGCAGCGGCGCGTTAATTCCCGGCCCGGCCGACGTCCAGGCGGTCTGGGTCACCTCAGGCCTGCCAACCTCACCGGAGCTGTCGCTGGTCACTCTGACAGGGCATCGATCCGGTCCGGTCATCCGGTTCCCGCCCGACCGGTCGCAGTCGCCAGCCACTGCGGTCTCCGACGGTCGCGGAGACGCCCTCGTGACCACTGACAGCTTCACCGTCTACGACGCCGGGCCAGGCTGGGACCGTCTGGTGCCGGGCACCGTCGTCGCGGTCGGTGCTGCTACCTGGCTCGTCGTCACCTGTGACCGGCACAACGATCACTGCCACAACCAGGTCATCGACATAGCCGACGGCTCGCGCCGCGTCCTGCGCGGCCCGGTGGCAACCGAGCCTTACGGCGTCTCCTGGCCGCCGACCGGCGTGATCGCCCCTGACGGCAGTACTGCCGCCGTAGCAGACTCGGGACACCGCGCAGGGCTGACCGTACACCTGATCAACCTGCGCACCGGCAAGACCACGGACCTGGGCATACCGATCGGCTTGCCAGGTACCGCCATTCCGCTCGGCGGCGACTCCAACAGCCAGTCGATGGCCTGGTCCCCCGACAGCCGCTGGCTGTTCGTGGCTGCCGAGGGCAAGCTCGTCGCGGTCAACGCGCGGACCGGGCAGGCGGAAGACCTCGGAGTCACGCTCCCCGCCGTTTACCAGGTCGCCATCCGCAGCTGACCTCCCGGACCGCCCGCGGCTACGTTGGCCGGCAGGTACGGTGCGTGCGGTCGCGCTCGCGCCTGGCAGATCCCGCCCTGCCCTAACGTGGGATCGAACACCGTTACGCTGTGCCGCCCAGACCCTGTATCGGCTGGCGACTGAAAGGCTCGAGGATGGACGATGACGGCGCACGGCAGCTGACCCGCGAGGACTTCGAGCACCTGCTGGCATTCCGCAGCAGCCTGCGTCGCTTCCAGCGCTGGAGCGAGGATCAGGCCAGGAGCGCCGGGCTGACCCACGTTCAGCATCAGCTACTGGTCGCGGTCAAGGGACATCCCGGTGGCGAACCGCCGACCGTCGGGGACCTGGCAGGCTACCTGCTGCTGCGTCACCACAGCGCAGTCGAGCTCGTCGACCGCGCCGAGGCAGCCGGCCTGGTGCGCAGGATTCCCGACGGCCGTGACGCTCGCCTCGTCCGCGTCCGGCTCACGGCCAAGGGCGAGCGAATTCTCAGCCAGCTCACCCCGGCGCACCTGGTTGAGCTGCACAGCCTCGCGGCAGTCCTGGACGAACTCGTCACCTCGGCCAGGGCCTGAGGCGGCGCGCAAGCTGCGCGGCCGGCAGCGCCGCCTTGCTTGCTCCGGCCCCGCTGCGAGCCGGCCGACGCGGGGGCGCAGCGCCAGCCTGTGCCCGCATATATCGTGCCACGATATCTTCCCTTTATTTGACACGTCTCTCTGCCAGGTTATAGTAAATATCGTGGCACGATAGACATTCTCGATCAACTTGGCGTCTGGACGCCTGCCGGCTCGGGAGGCCGCCGGCTCCCCCTGCCTGGCTAGCGACGCCTTGAAGGAGGAATCATGACCGTCAGCAGGCACCCATCGCCGTTGCCGCCCGACCAATCCACGGTGGCTCGAGGTTCCCCGCTTCCGTCCAATCTGGCCGCGACCGCCGCCGGCTCCCCGCTTCCGTCCAACCTGGCCGCGACCGCGGCCAGCTCCGCTTCCACCGGACTGTGCCAGGGCAGCATCCGATCCGGCTGCGGCCGAACCCATGACCGGCTCGCCGGCGGAGGACATCCTGAGCCGCGGGCACCGCTGACGACGCGGACAAAAGGGCCGGGCCCGAGCGATGCGCTCGGGCCCGGCTTTCTGCTAGACCGGATCTCTCCGGCGTCGTGACTACCTGATCGTGTAGCTGGTACGGAATCGCCACGATCTCGTCGCCATTCGGGTCGCCGAAGATCCCGTTGAAGCCGGCGATTGTCAGATCGTCGACGTACAGGATCCCTGAGTGCTTCGAGCCGTGCGCCCCGCTCGCCGCGATCTTGACGGTGATCGTGGCGGACCCGCCGGCCGGAATGTAGACCGGAGCGAGCGTGCTCGAGAGGCCCTTCGAACGCAGTCCACAGATCTCCTGTAGACGACGACACCGCCGGGTCGAATGCCTTAGTCACGGCGCTGAACGACGCAGCCGCCGTCACCGTGGGCGTTCCTGTGGTGGTGTTGTACGGCCCGATCTCTGACGGGTTGAGGCTCCACAGCCCCGGGCTGACCTCCTGGTTGCTGAAGGTGATGCTCGCCGAGTTACCCGACTGGGTCCCCTCAAGGTCAGGGTCACCGGGGAAGTAGCTCGAATCGAAGTCCACCGGCGCGCTACCCGTGAGGCTCTCCGAGATCTGGGTGGTCTCGGTCGGCACGAGGTAGAACGGGAATGGCGGGCCACCGTCCAGGCTTCCAGGCAGCGGTAGCGTCAGGTTCGACGCGTCGCCAGGCCCCTGGTTCGGGAGTGCGAGCGTCACATTGGCGTGCAGGCGCGGGTCGACGAAGTACGCCTCTGGCGCCTTGCCGCTGTTGTGAACGGTCACGTGGAAGGTGTAGGTCTTGCCCGCTCGTCAGCTTCTTGCCAGTCGGCAGGTTGCTGGAGATGGGCAGTTTGCCGAAGCCGAGAGTACCGGTAAAGGGTTCCTGGAGTTCCAGGCCGCTGACCGGGTTAGCCCACTGCAGCGCGATGGTCCACTTACCCGGCGTGGGTAGCGCGTGGTACAGATCGACCGACTGCGTGCTCTCCGGGTTACCCCGGTATCTTCAGTGACATTGCTCGAGTAGCCAAGGTTCTGGCCAGTCGGGTCGATGAGGTAGGCCGGTCAGAATATCGTTCGGGTCGTTGGCCAGATTGATCTTCGGCGTGGATGTTCCGCGCGCCCTTCGGCACGTTGAACGTGTAGTAGTTGGCCTGCGCCTGCACGTTGGCCCGGCCGTTACCGCCGGTCAGGACACCGTGGAAGGTGCCGCCCGAGGCGTTGGTCGGAACCGTGGTGCGCAGCGTGACGGGAATCGTGGTGTGCGTGCGGCCGGCCGAGACGACCACTGACTGGTCGGTGTCACCGGCCGCGCCAGGGCTGGTCACCTTGAGCTTGGCCGTATCCGGTCGCGCCCGCGGCCAGGGTGAGCGAACTCGGGCTGATCGCGCCGGCCGGAGCGAACTGCGACACGTTCGCGTCCCACTGGATGGGCCCGCTAGTGCCGATATCGGCCGTTCCGCTGTTGACTACGGTGAAGAACACCGCGGTCCATTTGCCAGCCGGCGGGTTAGCGACCTGGATGTTGTCGAAGTCGGCCAGCCCCTGCGAGTTCGAGTAACCCGCGTAGGCGCCGTTCGGCTCGAGCAACGCCACGTGCATCAGCGACGTCTGATCGGTCAACTGGAAATCGGAGGAGAAGTTCAGCCGCGACGGGCGCGCCGTGTGCGGCACGTGGAACGTCACCTTCTGGAATACCTCGCTGACGCCGCTCCAGATCGTAAAGACTCCGGTGTTGGCCGGGCAGGCTGCTGTCGGCGTACCCGGCTGCATGCAGAACGTGCCTGAGTGGTCGGCGACCTGGTCGGTCAGCGCTCGGGTCGACAGCTTGACGCTGACGGGCTTCGAGCTGGTGTTAGTGACGGTGAGGGTACGGCTCGCTGACGCGCCCGTATTCTGCTGCACGTTGATCTGGCCCGGGTTGACCAGGATCCCGCCACCCGGCTTGCCCACCTTGATGGAACGGGCGAGCTTCACCGCCGCGGCGATGTTCAGCAGCCCGGCGCCCTGCTGCGACGCGGGCGCGTGGACGTCGGTAGCCGAGCTCATCAGGATCTGCCTGACGACGGCCGGCGTGGGGTCGGTACCACCGTGAGCGGCGGCGTAGGCCTGGATCACGTCGGCAGCGGCGCCAGCCACCAGCGGCGAGGACTCACTGGTGCCACCAGTCAGCTGGACTGGTGAGCCAGCGGTACCAGAGAAGTTGGTGCACTCGGTGAACAGCGTGACGTTGCTGCTGCACAAAGCCCAGTTCAGGTCGCCAGGAGCCACCAGGTCGACAGTCCTGCCTGACTCTGAGAAGCCGCCTGAGGAGAAGCTGGAGATGTTGTTATTGACGATGCGCCCGCTCGCGCCTGGCACGTTAACGCCGCCGAGCGTGGTCTGCTCGTAGCCGCGCAGCGTGGTGGTGGCGCCAACGCTGAGCACGTTGGGGTCGGTGCCAGGAGATCCGATCGTTCCGGTGACACCAGCGTCACCGGAGGAAGCGACGACCGTCACCCCTGCAGCCACGGCCGCGTCATCGGCCTGCCGGGTCACGTCCGCAGCGAGATCGGGGAAGTTGTTACTGCCGAACGATTCGTTGATCACCTTCGCGCCGTGGTCGACCGCGTAGTTGATCGCCTGCAGGAAGCTGGAGGTCGTCGTGTCGTTGTTCTCCGAGAAGACCTTCAGCGCCAGGACGTTCGCGCCGGGGGCGTCCCCGACGATCCTGATGTCGCAGTTTGGCGGAAGTGGCCGCGGGTCGGTGGAGTACACGTACTTCGAGATGTCGTAGGGCGTGTTGCCCTGGGCGCCAATGGAGCTTGCGTCCAGGAACATCTCCCCGCCAGGGGTCGGCACGGTAGACGGGTCGCCGGAGAAGTCGACCTCGGTCACGACCGCCGAGCCAGTCGGCGAAGCGGAGGTCGCGTAGGCAGCGCTGCGCTGGAAGTCGGGGTTCGCCGGGTCGAGCCCGTCGGCGATCGTCGCGACCGTGATGCCAGCGCCATCGGCGCCCGAAGCATTCGCCTGCACGGCGTGAATCGGGAACAGTGCTTCCGGGTTGAGCTGCGGATGGGCTGGCAGCTGCCGCACAGGTTCGGCGCGAAGGACCGGACTCGGCACCTGGCCTCGGGGCCAGCTGGCGCCTGCAGCGTGGGCAGCGGCCGGGCCGTGTATCACCTGGTTAGGCACGATCTCAGCGACGGCTGAATTGCCGGCCAGCGCCTGCGCCTGTGCCGGCGTCGACTTGATGACGATCGCGTTGACCAGGCTGGTGGAGCTGAGTTCACGAGCCCCGACCGCGTGGAGTTGCGAGACGACTGGCGCTGCTCGGCGGAGACGGCCGTGCGCCTGGCAGCCGAGCGCGCCCCGAGGTTGCCGTTCTGGTTGTGCAAGATGACGATGTACTGCTGTTCAGCCCCGCTGGCTGAGGTCGCTCGACTGAGCTGCCGCGATGGCAACCCCCGCTCGGTACTGCCGTCATGACGAGCGCGGCTGGCACCGTTGCCATCACAACGCATCTCTTGCGCATGCGCGAGCGCATCGCTACCTCCTGTTACCTGGCCCCACGAACCTTTAAATGCAAGAACCCGCAGCTACATTAATCCTCGCAAGGCCGAGTAGATACCCCTCAATCATGGTGAACAGCGAGTTCTACCGTATTGCCCGTTAAGTGGTACCGCTAGGTGCCTGGCCCAGCGCCCGGAAACTGCCTTAACTGTCGCCCAGCTCAGCAAGCATCGGATAATCGAGGGCGGCCGCGGTGCCAATCTCGTGGATGGAGCCGCACATCGCGCGCTTCGGCCTCAGCCGCGAACCGCTAGGCCACACGGTCAGCGCTCGATCAGGTCGGCCGCCCGTATGGCCGCGGCGAGGGTGTCGGGGTTTCCCGTGCGCGCGTATGCGTCAGCCGCGGTGTCGGCGAACTTGATCACGTGCTCATCGCCGTGCTCGACAGCGCGGGCGAACGTTTCCTCGGCCGGCTGCGGGCCGGCTGGAGCGCCCGGCAAGTCGGCGCGTGCCGCCGGAAGAGTCGGCGCGTAGACCGCGGTCAGCGCCGCGGCCGCCGCCCACGATGCGGCAAGGCTGGGCGCCCACAGCTTCGTGTCCAGGGCGGGCAGCGTGCGAAGGACGGCCGTCGGGGCGGTCGCCGAGTGCACCAGCATGATGCCGTTGCCGTGCCCGTAGGCCAGGTACCGGATCGCGGCCGCGTCGGCAAGGTCGGCCAGGTCGGATCTGATCTGCGCGGCGGACGCCGGGATAACTGGCGCGGCCAGCGCAGCTGGCCAGTCCGGCAGGCCGGTCAGCCGTCCGAGCCGTTCGCGGACACCGCCGGACTGGTCGGCGATCCGCGGAACCGCCGCCAGCGCCTGCGCCGCCGAGGGCCCTGTCGCCGGCGGGGCCACAGTCGCGCCGCCCGCCGGGTCGAGGCCGAACCCGGTGCCAGCGCCGGGCACCGGCTGCCAGCGGGCCGCCCAGTAAGCCAGGCCGTGCGCCAACTCGGCGGCACGGACCTCGTCCTCGCCGTCCGCCAGCAATGCGCGGGCGGCGTGACCGACGCGGATCACGCCATGGGTAGCGGCCGCGGCAACACCCGGCAGCAGCCGCGGCCACCAGGTAGCCAGCACAGCGCGCCACGGCTGCATTGTCACCTCGCGCCGGAAATAGCCGGTCCAGTCGGCCACCCGGCGCGGATCGCCAAGAGCCTCCCGCCAGTCCTCGCCGATCGCCGCGGTGCCGCGCGGGAATTCCTCCAGTCGCTCTATGTACCCGTCGAGCCAGCGGTGCACGCGGCCGGCGTGCCCGCGCCGCACCATCGCCTCGGCCGCCATCGGTCCGTGGTTGGACAGCCAGCCGTCAAACTCCGGTCCCGTCGCGTGCAGCCGCTGGTAAGCCTCCTCCAGCGTCGCACCCGTCGTCATCGGAAGGAGCCCGCTGTCAGCCCTGAGACGATCCGGCGCTGGGCGAAGAGCACCAGCAGCACGATAGGAATGGAGATGATCACAACTGCCGCGTCGATCAGGTTGTAGAAGACCTGAAACTGGCTCTCGCCGAAAGTAACGATCGCTAGCGGCGCGGTGAAATGGGACGGCGTCACCAGGAAGGACACGGCGAAGGCGAAGTCGTTCCACGCCAGGATGAACGCCAGTATCCCCGCGGTGAACACCGCCGGCACGGCTACCGGAATGACCACCTTGCGCAGCGTCTGCAGCCGCGTCGCACCGTCCACCAGCGCGGCTTCCTCCAGCTCCCGGGGGATCTGCTCGAAGAAGTTCTTGAGCAGCCAGGTGGTGATCGGCAGCGTGTACACCAGGTAGACGACAATCAGCGGGTACACATTGTCGAGCAGCCCGAGGTTCTTGAGCAGCAGGAACAACGGTCCGACCATGGCCAGCACAGGGAAGAATCCGGCCAGCAGAATGAAGGCGAGGATCGCCCCGGCGCCGCGGATTTCGAGCCTGGCAAGTGCATATCCGGCCAGCGAGGCGACGATGACGGTCACGACTGTGTTGACGAGCGCAACGATGATGCTGTTCACGAGCGGCGTCAGGAAGTTCTGCTTGCTGAAGACGCTGATGTAGGCGCTGAAGCTCAGGTGCGAAGGCACGATCCCGTTGCTGCCCCCCGCGCCAGCGGATATCTGCGCGTTGGACTCCAGCGAAGTACGGAGGATCCAGTAGAACGGGAAGAGCGAGATCAGGATGACGATGAGCACGCCCAGGTAGAACAGCACCTGCCAGAAAGTGCCGCGCCCGCGCCGCCGCGAGGTGCTGTTCACTGCCCCGGCGGTCACCTGGGACGTCGCCGCGGTCATCTCCCACCACCCGTCTGCAGCGGTCCTGCCAGCCGCGCGCGCCTCACGTGCGCGGCCTGAAAGCGCGGACGATGACGTACGAAATGATCAGCGCGATTACGACCAGCGTCACTGAGATCGCGCCGCCATAGCCGAAGTCGAGGCTGCTGATGAACGTCTGATAGTTGAGGAAGGACAGCGTCTCGGTCGAGGTACCCGGGCCGCCGCCCGTCATGATGAAAATGACGTCGAACACCAGCAGCGCCTGCAGGGTGCGGAAGATGACCGCCACCATGAGGGCTGGCCTGAGCAGCGGCAACGTCAGCCGGCGAAACGTCGCGACGGCGCCGGCCCCGTCGATCCGCGCCGCCTCGTAAATGTCGGTCGGGATGACCTGCAGGCCTGCGAGCAGGATTATCGCGATGAACGGGACGTTCTTCCACGCGTCGGCGATGAAGATGACCGACCAGGATCGCCACACGCTGGCGTTCAGCCAGGTGAGGCTGGCCCAGCTGTGGTGCACCGCGCCGAGGAAGTAGTCGACGAAGCCCGATCTCGGGTCGAACATCGTCTTCCACAGCATCGCCGAGACGACGGTAGGCACTGCCCACGGGATGAGGACCGCCGCGCGCAGTATGCCGCGTCCGCGAAACTTGCGGTGCAGCATGAGTGCCAGGCCGGTTGCCGCGATCGTGTCGAGGACCACCGAGACGACCGTGAAGGCAAGAGTCCGCTCCAGCGCGGCTAGCCACGCTGATGAGGTGAACATCTTCGTGTAGTCCTGGGCGCCGACGAACTTGTGCGGCAGCGCGCCGAAGCTCAGGTTCACGAAGTGGAAGGAGTTCCACAGGTTGTAGATGAGCGGATAGGCGGTGACCAGCAAGCAGCAGGATCAGCACCGGTGCGACCAGGAGGTAGCCGAGCCGGCGGTCCGCAGTGGCCCGTCCGGCCGGACCGCCGGACCCCGGCGGACGCGACTTCCATCGAAGCGCCGTCCGCCGGGGACGCAGCGGAACCTGGGCGGCCATCAGCCGATCACCCGCTGGCCCGCTCGATCACGGCCAGCTCAGCCGCCAGGCGTGGCATTGGCGTCGGTCTTAACCGTCGGCGCCGCCGCGGCGATCGCGGCGGCCGCGGACTGAGTGTTCGCGAACACCGATGAGAGCATCACCTGAAGGTCAGTCGATACCTGGAGATAGTTCGGGCTCACCGGCCGCGGCTGAGAGATACCCGTTCAGCACCTTCACGTTCTGGAAGTAAGGTGCCTTGGCGTACAGCGCCGACGTGTAGGCGCTGGGCAGCGACGGCGGGTCGCCGGTGGCCTCGGCGCGCGCGGTCTCGACCGACGCGCTGGTCAGATACTCGATGAGCTTCCAGGCGGCTGCCGCGTGCGCCGTCTTGGCGTTGATGGCGAGCATCTCACCGCCGAGGGCAGAGCCAGGCGTTCCGCCTGGACCGGCCGGGAACGGGATGTAACCGATGTGACCCACGACCGCAGGCGCCTCCTGGGAAGTCGGGATCGCCTCCACGAACGGGTAATTGATGGCAAAGGCCGCATGACCCGACGAGAACTCCGCCTGCACCTGGCCCTCCTGCCAGCCCGTGACCGCCGTCGGGGCGATGTGGTTCTTGTAGACAGCGTCGTGCAGCCAGGCGAGGGCAGCTTCGTTGCCCGGTGTATTGATGTTCTGCGGGTCGAGCTTTCCGCCGAATGCCGAGTCGACGGTCAGGAACGCAGTGATGGCGCCTTCGTACTTCGCGCCCTCGAACGCGAGCCCTTCCTTGAGACTCGGGTCAGCTTTCATTGCGGCCTCGGCGTCGGACACAACCTCGGCCGGGCTCGTCGGCGGGGTCTTGATG
The DNA here is from genome assembly GCA_963767215.1 of uncultured Actinomycetota bacterium. Taxonomy (GTDB): domain Bacteria; phylum Actinomycetota; class Actinomycetes; order Streptosporangiales; family Streptosporangiaceae; genus JAJYUU01. The sequence continues at coordinate 76,057 of CAVYDE010000002.1, read as the reverse complement.
AGATCGGTCCGGTAGAACAGCCCCTCCGGGTTGTCGAACCACGGAACGGCGTAAGTTCTTGCCCTGGAACGTCCCGGCGGCGACTTCTGTGGGGAAGTACTGGCCCATGTTCGGGTGCAGGCTGGCGAGGTTCAGCACCCAGCCCGCCTGTGCGAACTTGGCCGGATAGGTGACGTCGGACTCAAAGACATCCGGCGTGGTGGACCCGGCGATGAACGAGTGCTCTAGCTGAGCCAGGTACGTCGTGGAGTCCGACGACAGAACGTCAATCTTGACTTTGATGTTTGGGTTGGCTTTCTCGAAGCCGTTAATGGCAGTCTGCGTCTGCTCGCCTTCGGTACCGAGGCCAGACTCCGCGAACACGATCGTTTGCTTGGCGCTACTGGCCACCGCTGAACTCGAGCCGGAGCTGCTACACGCAGCGGCTAAGAGCGCCACTCCTACGGCAATCGCGGCCACCACGCGGCCTTGAGCTGACCGGACCCTGCTTCTCGCCATCCTGCGTCACCGCCAGATTCCTGACGCGACCTCAGGCCGCGTCACCGCGTCTGATTCATCCATTACTCAATTGTTCATACCACGTTCGCCTCCATACGGAGGGCTTTGGGGTCACTTTTCACGACGGCCGGCGCGAGCCGGCTGACACCCCGCCCGGCGAATTCATGGTGTAGCGGTGCGGTGCGCCCAGCCTTGGACGGCCACGTCTGCATGACGGCTAGGCCTGGCTGGATGGCGCGGGGCCGGTGCCACGGAACCGACCGCGCGGCGTGGTTCCTGATCCAGCCGACTCCTGCTCGAAGACTTGGACAGCCTGCTCCACCGACAGCCCTTTGGTCTCCGGCAGGAACCGGTACACGAACCCGATCGCCACCACGCACAGGACTGCGAAGGACACCATGACCCACCCGAGCCCGATGGCGTTATGCCAGGCCGGGAACGCCTCAATGAGCGCGTAGTTGGCCAGCCAGTCGATGCACGCGGCGAAGGCCGCCGCCCGTCCCCGGACCGCGGTCGGGAACACCTCGCCCTGGATCAGCCAGCCAGTGCCGCCAACCCCGATCGCGAACGAGGTGATGAAGAACGAGAACCCGACCATGACCACCACTGTCTTCGGGATGTCGGTCAGGAACGCGACGCCGGCCGCCGCGAGCAGCACGAAGACCGCCATGCCCGCGTAGCCCCCGATGGCCAGGCGCCGCCGGCCGAACTTGTCGATCCACCGGAAGGCGAAATAGGTGGCGACGACGTTGACCGCGCCCAAGATCGCAGTGACCTCGACTCCGGCGACAGCGGCGTTGACCGCGTTATGCCCGCTCTGGAAGAACGGCCCCAGGAGCGTCGGACCGTAGTAGAACGGCACATTAATCCCGGTGATCTGCTGGAAGATGAAGAACACGCAGACCACGATCAGCGCTCGTCTGACTCCCGCCGTCCACTGTGTCTTTCGCCGGCGCTGCTGCTCTTGACCAGCAAGCTGGTCCGCCGCCTGGCGTACCTCATCGTTGGTGACTTCCATCCCGAGGCGGCCGAAGGCCTTTCTCGTGTCGTCGTAGCGGCCATGCAGCATGAGCCACCGCGGCGATTCTGGCATGTGGGATCGCAGGGCCACCGCGACGAGCGCGGGGATCCCGCCCAGTCCGAGGATGAGGCGCCACGCAGTGGTACCCGCACTGCCCGGAGCAGCCTTGAGGATGATCACGGCCACTACGTAGGAAACCAGGATCCCGACGGTGATCATCCACTGCTGGATGATGCTCAGCTGGCCGCGCCGGCTCCGGGGCGCGAACTCGGCGATGTAGGCGGTAGCGATCGCGGAATCGGCGCCGATCGCGAGCCCGATCAAGGTCCGGGACGCGAGCAGCATGGCCGCGTTCACTGTTACCGCCGACAAGATCGCGCCCGCCGCGTAGATAGCAGCGTCAGTGATGAGCAGTATCTTGCGCCCGAACCGGTCCGTGATCGGCCCGGCCACGAGCGCGCCCGCCGCGGCACCCAGCGACGCCCCGGCAACCAGATATCCCGTAGCGAAACTTGACAAATGATAAGGAATGAAGGGCAGCGCCGAGCCAATGTTCGACGTGTCGTACCCGAACAGGAAACCGCCGATGCACGCCAGCACCGCCAGATACCAGTAGAAGCCCGTCGGGATGCGCGAGTCCAAGTCCTCGAGCACATTCCGCCCAGACGGCTGGGCGGGCGCTGTTTCCATCACCTTGTGCCGACCTCCCCTGTCGCCGCCTGGTTACCCTTGCAGCGGCGGGGCAAACACGCAGGTGGGAGGGGCCCGGAGCAGCAACCGGCCGGGTTAGCCCGACACAGTTCCGTGCGCGTCCGGCATGCGGAAGGCCCGCCGGTGGCACTCCAGGCGGGAACTCGGCGATCATTGCAGTTGTGACTGGTGGGCGGATGTCGTCGGGGCCGTGGCGTCAGGGTGATCCGACCTCGGTCAGCGGCTGGCGGGAGCTCGCTGGTCAGGTCTACGCGGGTATCCGCGACGGGAACCTCGGCCGGGAGGCGGCCTTCGACCTGGCGTGCTTCCTGATGGACTGGGCGCAGCCCGACCCCCTGGTCAGCGAGCTGGCCGAGGAAAGCGCGGAAGGCAGCGACCAGGACAGACGGGCCGATCTCGCGCGGAGGGTGCTGGAGCTGGCCGAGTTCGTGCCGGACTTTGAGCTCGAACCGCGCTTGCTGACGACGCTTGAGCAGCACCTGGCGGTCGTCACCGCTGATCTGCGCAATACCGGCCTGCACGGACTAGTGCAGCTGGTCATTCAAGACCAGGGTGAGCCACCGCACGCCTATGTCCGGTACGACGGCAGATTCGGTCATACCAGCGGCCTGGCTCCGAGTGATGGTGATGGCAGTGACCCGGCGGCGGCTTTGGTGCTGGTCGCTGACGAACTGCAGGACGCGGTCATGGACTCGCTGTTCGCCGTGTGGCCGGTGTGCCCGCGCCACGACCGCGGAGCGCATCCGCGCGTGATCGGCGACCGCGGAGTGTGGCGATGCGAGGCCGGCGCCGGTCCCGGCCACGTCGTGGCCGACATCGGCCGGTTGGGCCAGTAACGAAAGGCATGGCGCTACCCGAAATCACGAAATCACTAGTGGGCCAGCCCCGGCCGCCGATGGTCAGACGTATCCAGCTGGCGTGAAACCCGGATACCTGCGTTCGACGGCCCGGAGTGTGTCTTGGTTCCAGTACGGATCTCCGGGCGGCGGGAAGCCCAGGAGTGTGCGCTGCCGCGGTGTGGCCGCCGCCACCGCCCTGATCAGGCCGGGCTCCTCCCCGAGGCGCGGGAACGCCTGAAATCCCGTCCACGGGGCTGGTCGGCCGTAAGCGAACCCGAGCGTGAGGCGAACTCCTCGAGGGGCAGTCATCGCCGATCCTCGGTGGTAGGTAGTCGCGCGGTAGGCGAGCAGCGAGCCCGCACTTCCGACCGCCGCCTGCTCGGCTGCGTAAAACCCTCGGTACTCCTCGGCGGGCATGAGATGAGTCTGGTCAGCGAGGAGCTGGCCACGGACCTGGTCGGAGACGAGCATGGTCGGGCCGAGGTCCGCGGTGACGTCCGACAAGTAGAGGAAGAACCCGACGATCTCGTTGTCGGCCGGCACGACAAGGCTGTGGTTCGGGTAGTCGAAATGCAGTACCTGGGTGTAGTCGACGGTGCTGCCGTACTTGGCCTGATAGGCCGCGCGGAGCAGGCGGACATCGTCGCTGCCGGCGAGTGTCTCCGCTACACCGGAAAGACTCGTGTGCAGGGGGAGGAGGTCGAGAAACAGATCATCGACAGGCCAGGGGCGAAGTCCCCCGAACTGCCCGTCATTGACCCAGGGATACTCCTGCGGCGAGCGCTCAAACTTGTCATAGGTCGGGTACGCGCCGCTGAGCGCCCGGCGCGCAGTGCGAATGATCTCGTCGTCAACTGCTTGCGGGATCACAACCCACCCGTCGCGCCGGAACTTGGAGATGAGCGCTGAGTTCACGAGCGCCCAGTGTGACAGCGGGAGGAGCTTCGGGCCACGGTAATAACCAGCGTCTCGGTCCGCACGAACTGCGGGCTGGCTCGAACGCCGTTCCTAGTCTCCTGATGCGGCCTCGGATCGAGTGTCGGACATCGGGGTGTTAAGCGCGATCTCGCCCGTGAAGGCACGGAAGTGCAGTGCCGACTCGTGCCCTGCGCCGTGGTGCAGAGTGATGTGCGCGATCGGGCCATCGGTGGCCAGGTCGTTGCGATCACCCGCGTGCCAGTTGCGGTCCGCGAGCGGGAAGTTGGAGCCCGCGATCTCGATCCGGATCCGGTGTCCGGCCGGGAAGTAGTTCGCGGTGGTGATGCCGCCGATAGTGACGCGGTAGACCTCGCCGGGCACGAGTCTGGCCGGCTGATCGAGACCATCGCGGTAGCGCAGCCGCAGGCAGCCGTCGGCAAGGTTGTAGGCGGTCCCGTCCGGGTACACGTCAACGAGTTTGACGAATACGTCCGCATCCGGGACGTCGGCCGACACGTAGAGTTCCGCGCTGACGTCGCCGGCGATAGCGACCGGCTCGTCCAACGCCTGCGTGCTGAACACCAGCACATCGCCTCGGCACTCGATCACCCGCTGATCCACGCAGATCGGGTCATGGGTGGCTAGGTCGCCGCCGAGTGACTGAACCGGGTTGTGCGGGTCAGCAATGAACTCGTCGGTGCCTGCGGCCGCACTGGCAGGTACAAGGCCGCCGTCACCCCACAGCGTGCAGGCGGACTTGCCGCTGGTCAGGAAGAGTGTCCGCATCTCGGTCTCGGGCAGTGGCCATGACTCGCCGGTCAGCCATGCTCCGGCGCCCATGAGGAAAACCTGTACCTTCGGCATCGGCCGCCACGCGTCCGCCTCATCGCGAAGGAGCCGGTCGAACCAGGAGATGATGATCTCGTTATAGGGGAACCGCGTGTCGCCCACCGGCCGCTCGCCGAGTCGCGCATCGGGGCTGGTGGCCAGCATCTTGCAGTGCTCGGTCGGGGCCATGATGAGGTACTGGTCGGGATGATGCTGCTGGAACTCGAACAGCTTCACGGTCTCGTGCGCGCCAACGTCCATCCAGCCGTTGATGTTGATGGACGGCGTCGCGCCGGTATGGCTGGCGTTGATCAGGTCGACTTCTTTCCACGCCGGGCTGGCCGGCCCGTCGGCAATGAATGTCTCGTAGCCCGTCAGCGGCGAGCCCATCCGGCGCAAGATCTCGCCGCTCGGCGGGACCAGCGTGGCCTTGTCGAGCGCCGCAGCGTAATCCGGTCTGCGGAAGTCCGGCACGGTCACCGAGTACTGGCGGAAGATACGGGACAGTTCGTCGCCCTCCGCGCCCACAGGCAGCTTCGGCCGCTGCCGGACCCCGTACGGGCCGTACCAGAGGACCCATGTCTTGATCATGGGAACACCGCCGTGGAAGAAGCAGCCGTTTGACCCTTCAGCGCCTGGGATGTCACCGACGCCAGCCCCGGAACTCATCGGCACGCAGGCACGGAGCGCGGGATGCCCGATGGCGCCGAGCTTCAGCTGATTCTCTGCTGCTGACGAACATCCGTGCATGCCCACTTTGCCGTTGGACCAGTCCTGTGCGCTGATCCAGTCGAGGGTGTCCTCTGCGTCCGCGGTCGTGTTCGCGAGGATGCCGAAGTCGCCCTCCGACCACTCGCTGCCGCGTTCGTTCTGCATGATGAGCACGTAGTTCTTCTTGAACTGCGCTGTGTGCATGGGCTTGAGCTGATCAGGGATGAAGGGTGCGTACGGCGACCGGACCAACAGGGTGGGATAGCGGCCCTCAGCCCGCGGCCGGAAAACGACGGTAGCCAGCCGGACGCCATCGCGCATCGGCAGCATGACGTAGTCGGCCTGGTATCGGACGGTGTCCGCCCCAAGCGCGCGCACCGCCGACTCGAGCGCTGTTGGTGGCAGGTATTCCGCGAAGTTGTCGTGGGCTACTGTCATGCTCGTTCGACCTCCGGCCGCGGTGATGCGATCAATGCGTCAGGTGTGCGATCCATTATCGATGTTGTCGCGAGGGCGGCCTCAAGGACATCAGGTTCGAACGAGGACAGCTCGAAGTCCGCGGCGGAGATCCCGGCCGTCAGCCGCGGTGGCTCAGATGAACAGGCGGCGACTGACGACCCCGCTGGCGATGTCGCCGCCGTGCCATAGCGCGAAGTGATCGCCGATGTCGAAGTACTGGCCGACGTCATCGCCGGTCACGACGACGGTCACGATGAGATGGTCGCGGCCGAGCCAGTCTGAGCCATCGCCGTTGTTGGCGACCAGGCCGGTGAAGAACTGGCCGGCGTGCGTCTCATGACGGCGACCCCATACCAGCATCCGCCGCACCTGGCCGACCGGCACCGCGGTCTGCCCGCCGTCTGCCGCCGGGCCCAGCGTGAGCAGGGCCTGGAACTTGTACCGCTTCGTAGTCACGACACCCCCGGCTGCTGGGAGCTGAAAGACGGGCCGTGCCTGGCTGTCCGCCACGGCGCGGGCACCGGGCGGAGAGGCCGGCACACCACGTTCCATCGTATCACGATATAAACCTCGCGGTGGTCTCGGATGGCGTGCAGGTAGCTTCGAGCCAGGACCGGATCAGACCAGATTGTCAGTACCTCTGCCTAGGCTCGGGCTATGGCGTATAACAGCTTGTCCTTGCGTGACCGCGAGCTCTTCTTGGCGGAGCCGCACATCGCGGCTCTGTCCGTCTCGGCAGGCCCAGGCCGCGGCCCGCTGACAGTGCCGATCTGGTACCAGTACTCACCCGGCGGGGAAGCATGGGTGCTGACCGAGGCAGCGTCCCGGAAGGTCGGACTCATCGAAACAGCCGGGCGTTTCACCCTGATGGTCGAACGGGTCATGCCCACTAACCGGTACGTATCGGTAGAGGGGCCGGTCACTCGCACGGTGCCGGGCACCGATGAGCTGTTGCAGGAGATTGCTGCGCGGTATCTGCCGCCCGACAAGGTCCCGGCCTACATCGAGTTCGCCGAGGCGGAGCTGGGCGAGCAGGTCGCGATTTACCTGCGTCCGGAGCGCTGGCTGACGGCAGATCTCGGGCCAGGAGCCGTACCACCGGAGGTGAGTTGACCGCCGCCGCGCACCCTCGGCGGATGAAACTCGCGGCGCCCGCGCGGGAATAGCGCTGCGCGGGTCTCAGTTGCCGCCAGCATGACAGCAGAGCCGTCTGACCGCGAGGATGTGCAGTTCTGGTTCGACCCCTTGTGCCCGTGGGCCTGGATCACGTCCCGCTGGATGCTGGAGGTGGAGCAGGTCCGGCCGGTGCGGGTGGACTGGCGGATCATGTCGCTCGCCTACCTGAACCTGGTGCAACACGAGGGCAAGGACCTCAGCCCCGAGTACCTAGAGCGGATGGCCCTGGCATGGGGGCCGATCCGTGTGGTTGCCGCGGCCGCAAGCGAACGCGGCAACGACATCCTGGGACCGCTCTACACGGCTATCGGTACGCGATTCCACAACCAGGGTCGGCGTGAGGATCCGTCGGTAATCACGGAATCGCTAGCAGAGGTAGGGCTGCCCGCCTCGCTCGCCAGCGCGGCCGAGAGCGAAGAATTCGACGAGCAGATCAAGGCCTCCCACCACGACGCGTTCGACGATGTCGGGATCGACGTAGGAACTCCGGTCATCCGGATCCGCGGCAACGCGATCTTCGGACCGGTGATCACGCCTGCGCCCACGGGCGAAGCCGCGGGCCGGTTGTGGGACGGCGTGGCGCTTGTGACCGAGGCCGACGGTTTCTTCGAACTCAAGCGCACCAGGGACCGCAAGCCCTCATTCGACTGACGGCGCATCAGGATCTGAGCCGGGCGGCATGCAGCGGATCGGGGCACGGGAGCGGCGGGCCAGGCTGGGAGCGCGGCACCGGCTGGCCGGCGTCGCGCGGGCCGCTGACCCGGTAGCGGTGGCGCGGTCGCTAGTCGGGGTGCACAGCACTGACCCGTCATCGGTTTATCTGGGGATCCTGGCACGGATGACAGGCGGCGGCCTGGACACCGTCGCGCGAGCGCTGTATCACGACCGGACCCTGATCCGGCTGCTGGGCATGCGGCGAACCGTCTTCACCGCGAGCCTGGAGGTTGCTCCGATCATCCAGGCAGCGTGCGGGCGCGCGGTGGCTGCCGCCGAGCGCCGCCAGCTCGTGCGCTGGTTAGACAATGCGAACTTGCCGGGGGACGTCAGTAAATGGCTGGCTGAAGCTGAGCAGGCAGCGCTGAGCGCACTGGCTGTTCGCGGCAACGCGACTGCCGCAGAGATCGCCGGAGACGACCCGCGGCTTGGAACTCAGCTGGTGCTGGCCAGGGGCACGAGTTCGGAAGGCCGCGTCAGCGTCGCAAGCCGCGTGCTGGCTCTGCTGGCTGCCGACGGAAAGGTCGTGCGGGCCCGGCCGCGAGGCTCGTGGACCTCGCATCAGTACCGCTGGGCACCAATGACTAACTGGTGCCCGCAGGGGCTAGACGAATGGTCCACTGCCGACGCCGAGACTGAGCTCGCGCGACAGTGGCTGCACGCTTACGGTCCGGCGACCGCGGAAGACCTGCGGTGGTGGGCTGGCTGGAACGCGACCCAGCTTCGACGCGCCGTGAGTGGCTTGCGGCTTGCCGAAGTAGATCTAGACGGCGTGCCTGGCATCGTGCTTGCCGAGGACCGGGAGCCCTGCCTGGTCGCGGAGCCCTGGGCAGCGCTATTGCCCGCGCTGGATTCCACACCCATGGGCTGGAGTCAGCGGCACTGGTTTCTCGGCGACCACGGGCCCCGGCTCTTCGACCGCACCGGGAATATCGGGCCCACCCTGTGGTGGGATGGCCGGATAGTGGGCGGCTGGGCACAGGACGGCGCTGGGCAGGTCGTGTGCAGGTTCCTGGAAGATGTCGGCTCCGATGCCGTCGACGCAGTAGATGCCGCCGCCGCGCGGCTGGCGGTCACCCTCGGCAGCGCGCGGCTGACTCCGCGAACCCGCGGCCGGACCTGGCTTGAGCAGGAGCTGTCAGGCTGAGCCGGCGCTCGATGCCAAGCGTCCCAGCCTCTGCGGTGATCTCCGCGCCTGCGGTCGCAAGGGATTCGTAATCTCGCCTTACGGTTCTGTGACGCAAGTGGCGTGGCTGTATCCGTGGTGGCGCATCGGGAGTCCACTGGAGCCGGGTCCCGGGATCACAGCAGGTCCCACCCTTTGACATAAGGAGCAGGACATGCGCAAGCGCGTCTGCCTCGCAGCCGGCGTCAGCCTGCTGGCAGCAACTATGGGCCTGTTCGGCGCCGCGGCCTCTGCCAGCGCCGGGACAGCCTCCCCCGTCGTCGGTTATACCTACGTCAACGACAACACCGCGACGGCCAATACCGTCGCCGGGTTCGCCCGGCACGCCGACGGCTCCCTCACTCCCATTCCTGGCTCTCCGTTCGCCGTAGGCGGCGCCGGCCTGGGTGCAGGCCTGGGCTCCCAGGGCGCAATCCAGGCAACCGGACACGGCAGGTACCTGCTGGCCGTCGACGCGGGCAGCAATCAGATCTCCGTCCTCCGCGTCACCGCCGGCGGTGTGCCAGTGCCGGTCGGCCCGCCGGTCTCCTCCGGCGGCGTGGAACCAGTCAGCATCGCGATCTCTCATGGTCTGGTCTACGTCGCGAACACCGGCACCGGCGGTAGCAACTACACCGGCTTCCGTTTGCGCAGCGGTGGCTCGCTAACACCGATCGCAGACTCGACGATCGCCGTCCCAGCCGGGTCCGGACTGGGCGATGTGTTTTTCAACGCCACCGGCGCGCGATTGATCGGCACCCGCGGCACTAGCTCGATGATCGACAGCTTCGTGGTGCTGCCCAGCGGCCGGCTGCTCACCGCGCCGGGCTCTCCCTACGAAGGACAGGGCCTGGGCCAGATCGGCAGCGAATTCAATCCCGTGAAGCCCTGGCAGCTGTTCGTCAGCAATGCGCACAACGGCGCCGGTCTCGGCACAGTGTCCGCGTACCTCGATGGCTTCTTCGGCCAGCTCTCATCGATCGGATCCTCACCGTACGCCGACGGGCAGACGGCGCCATGCTGGGTGGAGATCAGCCACGACGGCCGCTACCTGTTCACCGTCAACACCGGGTCGGCCAACATTTCCAGCTACGCCATCAACCGGGACGGCTCGCTGACGCTGATCGGCAGCACGCCGATAAATGGCGGCGGCGCTGACACCGACGCCCGGCTGTCCCCGGACGGCCGGACACTGTCGGTGACCGGTTCTGGCATGCATTTCGTGTCCGTGTTTGCGGTGCGCGGCGGCAGCCTCACCGAACTGCGAAGCTCCCCAACCCCGCTGCCCGCCGACTCAGCCCCGGTCGGCATCGCCGTCATCGACAGCTAGCCGCGGCGGCCAGCCGGCCACGGGCCACGCCGAATCGGGCGGTGCCGGGCGTGCCCAACCGGGCGGGCTCGGACCGCCCGACCTCGGGTGGAGGCAAGGCGGATGGGCGGCCAGTTCAGGGAGCTTGTTGAGCTGATGATCAGCCATCTCGATGCCAAACTGGATCATGGCGCCCAATGCCGGCGTCTCGGAGTACAGGGCTGATTCCTTACGAAGCGGTGACGGATACTCAGCCGGACGCCGGAGCGTCCGCGACCGATTACCGTGGCAACTGTGACCTGCAAACGACGTCGGCGACTGGCAGCAGAAGGCCGGCGCACTGAATGCTGAGCAACCCTGATCCGCCCGGCCGGATCATGGTCGTGGATGACGATCCGACACTGGCCGATGTCGTTGGCCGTTACCTGATCCGTGATGGCCACCGGGTGGAGTGCGTACACGATGGGCTAGCGGCACTGCGCCGGATCGAGACAGAGCCCCCGGATCTGGTGGTGCTGGATCTCATGCTGCCCGGCGTTCACGGGCTGGAGATTTGCAGGCAGCTTCGATCGCGGTGGCCAATTCCGGTAGTGATACTCACGGCGCTGGGCGAGGAAACGGATAAAATCGTCGGCTTCGAAACCGGCGCAGACGACTACATGACCAAGCCGTTCAGCCCGCGAGAGCTGACGCTGCGAGTACGGTCGGTCCTGCGCCGAGCCCGTGGCGGCGGGCTTCAGGGCGCGCCCTGCCAAGCCGTGATCAGCGACGGTGACCTGGCTGTTGACCTGGGAGCGCACGAGGCCAGCCTTCGCCGCGAGCTAGTCGCGCTCACCTCCCGCGAGTATGACTTGCTGGTCTTCTTGATGCGTCATCCACGGCAGGCATTCACCCGGGAGCAACTGCTCGAGCAGGTGTGGAACTGGTCGTTCGGCGACACGTCGACAGTCACCGTGCACGTGCGGCGGCTGCGCGAGAAACTGGAAGCCGATCCGGCCCTCCCGCACCGGATCGTCACCGTGTGGGGCGTGGGCTACCGGTACGAGCCGGAGGCAGCGTGATCACTGCAGCCGATGTGTGGACGGTCAGCTACACCGTCGGCGGGATCGCCGCCCTAGCCGCCGCGGCAGGGATAATCGTCCTGCGGCTGCTGGCAGCGCGCTCGGTCGCGACCAGCATGACTGTGGTCGCGGCGGTGACCGTCGTCGCGACGCTGGCCGGGGTCGTGGTCATCTCGTTGGAGATGTTTATCTCCCGCGAGGACCTTGACATCATGCTGGCCGTGGTCGCCATCACGGGGATTGCGGGCTTCGCGGTCGCCTTGCTTCTGGGCCGGCGGGTGTCGGCGGCGAGCCGCCTGCTACTGGGCGCCGTCCAGGAGGTGGGCAAGCGCGGCGAGTATCTCTCTCCGCGCGGCAATCTCCCCGCTGAGCTGGCGGTATTGTCCGCGGCGCTCGAGACCGCCCACGGCATGCTGGCCGAAGCCCGCGACCGTGAGCGGGCCCTGGAGGCGAGCCGCAGGGAACTCGTCGCATGGGTCAGCCATGACCTGCGGTCGCCGCTGGCCGGCCTCCGCGCCATGGCCGAGGCTCTGGAGGACGGTGTGGTCACCGATCGGCCGACGGTCGGCAGGTACCACGCACAGATCCGCACCGAGACTGACCGGCTGACGCTCATGATCGATGACCTGTTCGAGCTGTCCCGCATACATGCAGGCGGACTGCGGCTATCCCGACAGGTTGTCGGGCTCGGTGACCTCGTCGGCGAAGTGCTCACGAGTGCCGAGCCGCTAGCACGGGCAAAAGGCGTCGTGCTGCGGGGCTCCGCCGTTCCCAGCCTGCCGGTGTGGGTGGACGCCACCGCCGTCGGTCGCGCATTGCTCAACCTGGTCGTGAACGCGATCCGGCACACTGCCGCCGAGAGCGCAGTCGAGGTACTCGCGAACCGGCATGACGGCATGGCGACGGTCAGTGTCTCGGACTCCTGCGGCGGGATCCCTTCCGAGCACCTGCCCAGGGTGTTCGACGTCGGATTCCGCGGCGAGACCGCTCGCACCCCGGCCACCGGGGAAGGTGCAGGCCTCGGCCTCTGCATTGCCCGCGGCATCATCGAAGCGCACCTCGGCCATATCGGGGTACGCAACGCAGGAAACGGCTGCCAGTTCGTCATCCGGCTACCGCTGGCCGCCCGCGCCGACGCCGCGCGCGTAACAGGCCTCCAGGAGGCGGCACAACGCGCTGCCCCGGTCTCGGCGGCAGGGCTGCGGCAGGGCTAGCCGGGCACAGATCAGGCTCGGCAGGGCCTGTCGTTTGCTTCCTGCCTCCTCAGAGGCGTTGCCTCAGCCAGCAATGCACCTCGCTGATCCGGTGTTGCTGGAGTGTGAGGTGCCCGTCGTCATCGAGCAGCCTGGCTTCCACCCCTGGGATATGAGCGGCGAGCCACTGGCCATGAGCGAAGGGAACGAAAGTGTCCTGCCTGCCGTGCAGAAGCAGTACCGGGACGGAGATGTCGGCCACCTCGAATCCCCACGGGCGGATCAGGCCGTAGCTGTCGTCCCACCATCCCTGACTGCCCGGCGCGAGTGCCTCATGGTTGGTGCGGGCTGTGTAGTCAGCCAGCTCGCCCGGCAAGACGGCGGCGTCTACAGGCGACAGGAAAGGGACCCACTCCTCAACCAGGCCGCTGGCCGTCATGGCTAGTTCTTCCTTCCTGGCCTCGTCGAGACCGGCCCGCACCGCGTCGGGGTCGGTGAGCGCCCGCCGGTAGGCATCGGCGGCCTGAAGGCCCTCAAACCAGTCCAGCTCGTCGGCATCGTAGGGCGCAAACGACGCGAGGGAGGCGGCGGCGCTGACGAGATCGGGCAGCAAGGCCGCGCAGGCCAGGACGCGCGGTCCGCCGCCGGAAAGGCCCCACATCGCCAGCCTCTCGATCTCGAGCGCAGCGCAGATAGACCTGACGTCGGCGGCGCAGTCGGCAACGGTCCGCCCCGGTTGGGGTGTCGAGCCGCCGTACCCAGGCCGGTCGTAGCTGATCAGCCGCAGACCCTGCTCGACGGCATCCGCCACGTTCGGGCCATACAGATGACGCGACATAGGAGTGCCATTGTGAACGAGCACCGGGCTGCCCGCGGGATCGCCGCTCTCGTGAACCGCGAGGACCCGGCCATCAGGTGTGCGAACGGTTCGTTCCATGTCAGCTCCCGTGCGTCTCGGCGATCCGCGGGCGCTGGCCGTGGAGCCAGCGGGACGGCTCCGGGACGCTATCAAACGTGGCCAGCACGGCGGAAATGATTTCAGGGGGTGCCTATCCGGCCAGTCGGCAAGCAGGCAGCACCACCCGGACTCGTGAGCCAGAACTGCTGAGCGCGCCCAGCGCGGCCGTGGCGAGGTCGCGATGCGCGGCGCGCATCAACGCAATCTCATCGGCGGGTCGTGCCAACGTCTCGAGGGGAAACATCGTCAGCTCAGCAGCCCACGTTTGTAGGCTGCGGCCACGGCGGATGCCCGGTCGCGGACGCCGAGCTTGGTGTAGATGTGCAGCAGGTGCGTCTTGATCGTGGTCTCGCTGATTAGCAGCTGGCGGGCGGCCGCCTGATTGGTGGCGCCGTCGGCGACCAGCCGCAGCACCTGTACTTCGCGCGGGCTGAGCGCGTCGGACCCGCGATCACCGGCCAGATCGATCAGGGCGCCGGCCACTGAGGGAGCGAGCACGGATTGTCCGGCGTGCGCGGCACGCACGGCGCGGATCAGCTCGTCCCGCGGCGCGTCCTTGAGCAAGTATCCGGTGGCGCCGGCCTTGATGGCGGGCAAGACGTCCCGGTCGGTGTCGTAGGTGGTGAGGATGAGCACCCGTGCCGGGTGCGCCAGCTCCCGCAGCCGGGCGGTGGCCTCAACGCCGCCCATGGTGGGCATCCGCAGGTCCATCAGGATGACGTCAGCTTTGACCCGCTGGGCCAGCCGGACGGCCTCGGCCCCGTCGCCGGCCTCGCCGACGACCTCGAAGCCCGGATCGCCGCTGAACACGCCGCGCAGCCCGTCCCGCATGATCGGGTGGTCATCGACGATCAGCAGCCGGATGGCGGTCATCAGCTGGCTCCTTCCGCGGACCCGGCCAGCGGAACCGACACGTTGAGGATGGTCCCGGAGCCGGGGGACGACTCGATGGTCAGCGTCCCGCCGACCCGGCTCAGCCGCTGCCGCATGCCGACCAGGCCGTACCCGCCGGTCGCGGCGCCGACGTCGAAGCCCGTTCCGTCGTCGGCCACGTCGAGCAGCAGCGTGTCGCCGAGGTAAGTCAGGGTGATCTGCACCTTGGCCGCCCGGGCGTGCTTGGCCACGTTGGACAGCGCCTCCTGGGCGGCACGGAACACGGCCGCCTCCGTGTCAGGGCCGGGCCGGACCACAGTGCCGGTCGTTTGCAGATCGGCGTCGATCATCGGTCCCTCCGACCAACTGCGCGCCAGCGTGCCGATCGCCTCGGGCAGGCTGGCCTGCTCGAGCTGCTCGGGACGAAGCGCGCGCACTGAACGCCTGGCCTCGGTGAGGTTGGCGCGAGCCAGACTCCGGGCCTGGGCGACGTGGCGCGGCCACGTGTCCGCATGGTGCCGGGTGTGCTCGGCCGCCTCGAGCTGGGCGATGATCCCCGTGAGGCCCTGCGCCAGTGTGTCGTGGATCTCCCCGGCCAGGCGCTGCCGCTCCTCGACGATGCCCGCCTCCCGTGCCTGGGTCACGAGCTGGGCGTGTAGCTCGGCATTCTCCGCCATCGAGGCTTCCAGCCGGCTGTTCGCCTCGGCCAGTTCGCTGATCATCCGGCCGCGTTCTTGATTCTGCTCCAGCACCCGGTTGGTGATGCCGGCCGAGTTCAAGGTCAGCGCCACCAGCACCGCGG
This sequence comes from uncultured Actinomycetota bacterium, assembly GCA_963767215.1. Taxonomy (GTDB): domain Bacteria; phylum Actinomycetota; class Actinomycetes; order Streptosporangiales; family Streptosporangiaceae; genus JAJYUU01. Next base: position 60,821 of record CAVYDE010000002.1, on the reverse strand, counting down.
CCACTACCAGGTAGGTAACCGTCTGCCCGGCATTCCCCGACGGGTAGCCACCGGCCATCGCCGCGGACACCACCAGCGCGGTGGCCACGAAGCCGGCGGTCCGCCACCGGCGGTCCAGCCCGTACGCGAGCAGGAACCCGATATAGGCGAATATCCCGTAGGGGAGGCTGAGCCATACCAGGAACCCGGCCAGCGCGGTGTGTACCGCGAACACCGTGAGCCGCCACTCCGTGGAAGCGTCCGGGCGGACCCGGGCCGTCACGACAGCCCACCAGACGGCCGTCGCGGCTACCGCGGGGAGGCCGAGCTCGAACCGTGCCCACATGTGCTGCCTGTCGGTTACGAACAGCGCGACCACCGTGGACACCAGCAGCAACGGCATCGGCATAAGCCGCCGCATCCGGTCCATGCGCGCCAGCCACGGGTCCTCGATGACGCCCTCACGCATGTTTCCCATCCTGTCACCGCCCGGATCAGGCTGAATATTGCCGTATTGCGGGCCGGTATCGCGACACTGACCACGCCTGTATCCCAACGGGTCCGCGCCGCCAGCGCTCCTGCGGCTGGCGGCGCATCCGGCGTTCACCTGGCGGCGAACTGCGACCGCAGCCCGCTGCCGTTGACCAGCACAGCGACGCCGATCATGAACAGGCCGGCGACGCCCTGCTCGGCCTTCATCCACAGCGGGAAGCTGCCGGGCAGCGCGATGATGACCGCGATTGCCGCCACGAGGACCACCGACATGATCCTGAGCCGCCGGTAGGCACTGCGGGAGCCGCGAGCCGCGCGGACGGCGACGCCGAAGGCCACCAAGGCGCTGGCGACGACGAGGATGCCGTGCGTCCAGACGCCGGAGTTCACTTCGGCGGAGTGGTGGCGCATCAGCACGATCGCTACCACAGCGAGGGCGCTGATGCCGAGGTAGCCGCTTGTGAGCAGCTTGATCTTGCGGAAGGTTGCCGCGGTGTCTGGGTGGCCGAGAGCCGCCTTCGACGTAGACATGCTGTGGGTGGTGGTCACGGTGACCGTCTCCTTTGCTAGCTGGTTTGCCTGGCTCGCCGGGCGGGGGAATTCCTCCGCAGCGGTTACGTCAAGCATTCGCCAGCAGGCGGTCCGGACACATCGATCGGCCGGGCGTGGTTGACCGCCGCATCGGGCCATGGCCGCATCCACCGATCGGAGGATGCAGGGACCGCAGGACCAGCAGTTCTGAGTGTCTGAGAGCTACCGCTGCTGACCGCTAGCAGCAGCGGACAGTTGCACGCTAATGTGCACGCCCACGCTGCCGGAGATACCGGACGTGGGCGGCAAACGCAAATGCGGCCATATTAGGATCGAGGCGCCGGGCAGCCCGGTGAAGGACGTCGAGCGGTTGAGCGACCAGATCTCCTCACCTGTCGCGCTGGCTTGAGCAAAGGAGCTACCACCGTGGCGCCGAGGGCCGTGACTCGGGACGACCTGGCCGGAGCAGCTCAGGCGGCCTTCGCCTCGAACAGGCTGGAAGCTGTCAGTCGGCTGGCGGGCGGGACGCAGAAAGGTGTCTACCGCCTGACCTTGGACGACCGCACAACGGTGATCGCGTACTTGTGGGAAGAATCGGAGAATTTCTGGCCAGACTGGCCTGGTGTCGGCGATCGCGCCGACCAGTTCACCAACTCTGACGGCGCCGACTTGTTCGAGGCCGCGCACGGCAGGCTCGCGTGCCTGGGAATCCGGGTTCCGCAGATTTATCTTCTGGACCGCGATCGGACCCACTACCCGGCTGATATCGCGATCATCGAGGACTTCCCTGGCGAAGACCTGCTCGCGCTGTACGAGCGCGACCCGATTGCAGCGGCGCCGGTGCTGGCGCGGCTGCGCGAGTATCTGGCAGGCATGCGGGACTACCGCGCGGTCTCTCCTGGCAACGTCTGCCATGTTGATTCCGGGGGAAGGTCGTACTGGCCGACGTGCGAGGAAGGCGCGCTGGACTTCGCGCTGCGGTGCCTCGCCGAAGCCGCGAGGAGGGACAACCGGATCTCCGAAGCCCGAGAGCGTCTTGAGAACCGGCTGCGTGAGATGGCGGCGGCAATCCGGCCGCGGGCCGAGTACTCCGTCGTCCACGGCGAACTTGGCCTGGACCACGTCATGGTAGATGCGGAGGGCGACCCGGTCATCATTGACGTTGAGAACCTCATGTACTTCGACGTGGAGTGGGAGCACGCCCACATGCACATTCGTCTCGAGCACGATGACTGGGCGAAGACTGTCGGCGTCGAGGGCCTCGACGAGGACAGGTTTGCGTTCTACAAGCTGACGCAGCACCTGTCGCTGACTGCCGGACCGCTGCGGCTGCTCGACAGCGACTTCCCGGACCGCGCCTTCATGCTGGACATTGCCGAGTGGAACCTCAATGAGGCACTGAGATTCCTGGCCTCGGGCAGATAGCGTCCGGCGTCAGGCCCGCCCGGTTGCGACCAGGGCGACATGGGGTAGCGCCAGCATCTCGTCGGGCGCAGCGAATTCGCTGCTGAACTCGTCATAATGCCGCTTGATCTCAGCGATCTTCTCCGGCTCCTGGCGCACGATGAGGTGACCAAAGAAAGACACGCCAGCGGCGGGACCTGACCACCAGTCGTCTGCCGCGACCCGGTGCTCCCACTCGACGACCTGGCATGATGGCTCTGCCAGGCCGGCTGCTGCAAACAGGTCGGCAAGCCCTTCCGCCGTCCGCGGAAAATCGTCCCCAGGCGCGAGGAATGGCAGGTCGTCGGGCCTCGACACGCCTGCCGCCTGAACAGCGCGGCCGATCAGCTTCTGCCCGCTGCCGCCGGGATGTGCCCAGATCGTCGCGGCAACCCTGCCTCCCGGCCTGGTCACCCGCCGCAGTTCGCGCAGAGCCGGAAGTGGCCTGCCGACATGGTTCAGGACGAAGTTTGCGACGACGGCATCGAACTGCTCGTCAGTAAACGGCAGGCTTGGCAGCGCGGCGACTGTCACCGGCACACCCTTGGTAGCTGCCTGGGCTAGCTTCACCATGTCCGGGTGGGCATCCACCGCGGTTACCGTCGCTCCACGCGCGCACGCGGCTACCGCCACAGTGCCCGTCCCAGTCCCGAACATCAAGGACTTTGACCTCAGCTCCGACCCCGGCAGCATCGAGCAGCAGCGACACCGGGTAGGCGCAGATCCTCGCGTAGGCGCGCCAGAAGGCCTCTGCCGTGCCGGTCCGCATTCGACGCTCGGCATCATCGAAAGCTGTCATGAGTGCTCATCCCTGGCGAAGCGAGCGTAGCGAGCGCCGTTGGCGGCTTCTGGCCGACGCCGGATATCGAGACAAGGAAGAAGAGCTAACCAGAAGCGGGCAACCGCCCGAGCCGGATTTCCTAGCCTCACTTGAACCTGCCCACCGCCTGAGCCGGATCCCGTTTACAGAGCCATGAAAAGAGGTCCTCGGCTGTCCGCCTTGGGCCTCCGACCTGGTAGCGGGGGCAGGATTTGAACCTGCGACCTCTGGGTTATGAACAGTGCTACCGGCATCCCGCCTGTTCCGTCTAGTACTCCAGCCGTAGATCGTTATGTTGCATGGTCTTGGGTTATTTGCCGCTGGTAGTGGCAGGTCCGGGCGCGGTGCTGGTGGCGGCGTCGCCAGTGTGACCAGCGGAGGCGGTGCCCGGCGTCGCGGCCCGGTGGGGCAGTCACTGCGGCGAGGAGGTGGGCGATCTCGTTGCGGGTCAGAGGGATCTGCCCGGCCGCGGCCGGGCCGCGGCGATTCGATGGCGGCGGCGATGGTGAGGACGGCGGCGCCGAGCATGGCCAGGGTGACCCACCGGTGCCAGGAGTTCCAGCGGCGCACCTGGTGCTCATCCAGGCCGGTCAGGCCCTTGCAGGCCTGGAAGTTCTCCTCGATCGTCCAGCGAAGCCCGGCGACCTTGACCAGGGCGGCGAGCGTGACCCGCTGCGGGGAGTAGCAGTGGTAGAAGGCCAGTTCCCCGGTGCTTCGGTTCCGGCGGATTAGCAGGCACCGGTGTCCGAGGCCCGGGTTGCTGATGGTGACCCAGGCCCAGTCGTACCACCGGTGTCCCTTGGCACCATCACCTGCCGATAGCCGCTGCCAGGCACGCCTGGGCAGCCGCGCGGCGAGCTCATCGGCGCGAACGGTGCGGCCGACCCCCGCTGGGACACGGTGATCGCGCGCGACGGCCAGCACATAGGCGAGGTGCTGCTGCTCCAGCCAGGTGCGCAGCGGCCCGTTATCCCCATAGACCTCGTCGGCGGCCACCCAGGCGAACGGCACCCGCGCGCTGACGGCCCGCTCGATCATCAGCCTGGCCAGCTGCGGCTTGGTCGCGAACGCCGCGTGTCCAGGGCCCGGGACAGCAGGTGCTGCATCCCGTCCGGAGTCCGGTCCCCGGCATGCCCCGGGTCATCAGCTCATCGAATGTCCCCAGCCAGCGGCCAGGGTCTACGCTGGGGCCAGCGGCCGCCAGAAGATCATCGCGAGTCATCACAAACCCAGATGATCAGACAGCGGCCGCCCCGTCTCCGGTACCGGCACCCAAGATCTACGGCCCGGGCGGCAGGCAGGGCTGCATCACGTCCAGCCGCGGCCGGCGTAGCATCCGCCTGCCATCTCACAGCCAGGAGCACACATGCGACGAGGCGAGGTCTGGTGGGTCGAGTTCGACGAGCGACGGCCTGTCGTGCTGCTGTCGGAAGACGAGCCATCCGGGTTCCAGGCGATGCAGGTCGTCGCTCCAGCGGATACCGACTTCTCTGGCCTGGGAATCGAGGTGGCAGTCGGCGTCCCGGAAGGACTGCCCTTTGAAGGCGTGCTGCGGTTCGCGTTCCCGTGGCCGGGCTTTACCCCGTGCACCTGGCTGACTACCCTGAGCCGGGACGACCTGATCGAGCGGGCAGGCGCAGTGTCCACCGCCAAGCTCAGCGAGATCGACGACGCACTGCGTGCCAGCGAGCAAAGGACGGCGTGGACCCCGGCCGCGGCGGCCAGGTTCAGCGAGATTAAGGATTCCCTCCGTCGGCGGACTCAGGCAGACGGAGAAGGAACGGACACCCACGCTGACGAAGGTCGATCTCGTCCGCACGACCGACGGTCCGCGGCGCCTCAGCAACAAGATCACGATCTACGGCTGGAGTACTAGTCCTCGCCTGTACCGCTGAGCAGGTCCTACGGCTCGCGGGCGACGTCGTCCGTCTGCCTCGTCTCAGCCCGACCCGCCACGTCTCGTTCACAGATACGTACACAAACACCGGCCGCTGGCCTGGACCCCGCCCGCCTGGTTATCCCGTCTCCGTTGGTGACCCCGGCTCACAGGCACGTTAATGGGACGCCTTGGCGCCGTCGTGGTCTGCGGCGGCTCGCCGCATGTGGATGTGCCCGTCCTCGAACCAGTGCGGCGGATTCGCGGGGCTGAATTCCAGGAACGGGTACCCGGCCTTCTCCGCGACGCGGCAGGACGCCGGGTTGTCATCGTTATGAACGAGCATGATCTGCCGCAGGCTTGTCCCGGCGAACGCGCCAAAGACCCAGTCGGTCACGGCGTTGACCGCCGCCGGAGCTACGCCACGGCCGCGCGCTGCCACCGCGGTCCAGTAGCCGATCTCGGTGGTCTCGCGCTCGCCGATCCGCCCGGTCTCATCGCGATTTTTCAGCCCGACATTCCCCGCCAGGACACAGCTGCCGACATCGTCCGTCTGGATTACGGCGAAGCACAGCCGGTCACCGTCGTGCCAGCCACGGTCCTGGCTCGCGAGCCACCGGGCTGCGTCGCGCTCGCCCATAGGCCCGCTCCGCTCCGCCCCGCCGCGCAGCACGGTCCTAAACGGGCGTTCGTCCGGTGTTGACCACATGCCACCCATGAGGTAATCGCGACTCATCTCCTCTGTCAGTGCCGGGATGTCCGCCGCTCGCCAGGGCCGCAGGATCAGCGCCGGCTGGCGGCTCCCCGGCGGCACACTCAGCTCGGGAAACCTCATGTCGTCGGTCATGCCGTAAATGTGCTGGACCACCGGCATCGCGCTCAACATGTTTTCGCATCCCGCCACGGGTCCCTCGGAAAGGCCGCAAGGTCTGGAAGGTCGGACAGCTGCAGACCTTCCTGCAGCGCTCCCGGCAAGATCGGTTTTTCGCGCTGTGGGTGCTCGAAGCCATGTCCGGTATGCGCCGGTGCGAACTCGCGGGTGCCCGCCGCGACCGGGCCGGATTACCGCGATGGCGGCTGCTCTTCTGCTGGGAGAACGGCAAGCCCCGTCACCCCGAGACCATCACCCGTCGGTTCAAGGAGATTGCGAGACCGACCTGGACGCCGACCGCGAGGTTGCCAACACTCTCGCTGACCTGATCATCGGCAGCCTGCTGACCACCGGCGAAATCGTCGGTCAGGACGCCGAAGCCGGGCCCAATGAAGATCAACCAGGCCGGGGCACGCTCACAAATCCGTTCACGAATACAGGAAAGAGGCCCGGATCCTTGTTAGGAATCGGGCCTCTACCTTGGTAGCGGGGGCAGGATTTGAACCTGCGACCTCTGGGTTATGAGCCCAGCGAGCTACCGAACTGCTCCACCCCGCGTCGCGTTACTTAACGATAGGGGCACCTGCGGCCACTGGCAAATCGAGCCCGGCAGGGGTACGGACCTCAGGTGCCTAGCCCAGGAGAAGTTGCCGGCACGGTCAGCCACACCTGGTAGTGAACCGAATCCGGCGCGGTGGGCAACTGCGTCAGGTCGTGCGGGTCGCCCGCGGTGAACAGGTCAAGCGCCCGCACGGCCGACCCGCCGAACGCGGCCAGCTTCTGCTCCGTCGCGGCCAGCAGTACCGGCCGGCGGCTGGCAGCTGTGATCGCGTCAATGACCTGCGATACCGTCGCGGCCGGCTGGCGCGGCATAAAGGCCACGGGAACGCCGCACATGCCCCTGATGACCTGCATGAATTGCTGCGCTACCGGCCAGTCGAGAATGACCACTGATGCGTTGCGCGGGATCTGGGCGCACAGTCTGTCGATCGCCTCGATCTGCCCGGCCCCGGTCCGCCGAAGGGCAAGGCCCTGGGCGACCGGCTGCAGGCCGCCGGACTTACCCGTATGACTCAGCCCCACGCCGAACGTGGTGGCTACCGTAGGCACCAGCATCGCCGCTGTGCAGAACAGCCCGGCTACGCCAGCGGTAAGCGACTTCGCGCCGCGGTCCCTGGCCCGCCTGGCGAGTACCGCGGCAGCCCACAGCCCGCAGATGATCAGACCTGGAACGACCATCACGACCAGGCGGCGGCTGGCCCATGGCTGGTCAGGCAGGATGTCGGGAGTCCAGAGCACGACCGCCGAGCCGGCGCAGATGATGGCGAGCGGCAGGCCCCAGACGCGGAAGACTCCGTCAGGATCCCGCCAGGTAATCAGCGCCTGCAGACAGCGCCGTATCAGTAGCACGACGCCGAACCCGCCAAGCAGCACGGTCGGCAGCCCGACGTACCAGATAACCCAGTACAACGTCTGCTCCGAGTACAGCCGGGTGGGGTCGACGGGCAGGCCCTGCACCCGCTGCAGGGACGCGATGAAGGCCTGGACGGCCGGGCTGGAGTGGCCGTGCACCCGCTGCACGTAGGGCCTGACGGCGAAACCGATCAGAATTGCCGCGGCCAGCAGCGCGCCGAACTCGGGCAGCCACCGCAGCGGCCGTCCTGCCAGGGCCGCCGGCACGAATGTGCGCACCCGCGGCAGCCGCATCCCCTGGAACACGACGACCATCAACGCGATCAGCCAGAGCGCCGCGATCGCCGCGACTGCCAGCGTCTTGCCGACAGTATCGAGGAAGGCGCGGTCCAGCAGGTAGCCGCCAGCCAGTCCGTAGCACAAACCAAGAAAGAGCCCGGCCAGGAACGTGGTTGCCTGTGGTCGCCGCCCGGCTACCAGGATGCCGCCGAACGGAATGACAGGCAGCAGATACACGACGCTGTCGAGGCTGACTACCAGGCCAGAGGCCAGAGCCAGCCCGGCCAGCCCGGCGAGCGCGCGCTGCGGAGTCAGCCAGGCGCCGAAGCGAACCGCAGGCCGCGACTGCCGCCAGCGCAGCAACTGGCCGCCAGACCACCTGCCCGGCGCAACGCGGGCCCTGACCCGGCCGGGCGCGGCCAGCGCGCCCCGCACGACCAGCGAATCCGTCAGCAGGGACAGCCCGCCGAAAATGAGAATCTGCAGCGCCGTCTCGCTCAGCGAGGTGCGGCCGACGTACTGCTCGGGCAGGCTAAGGCCGAGCAGCAGCGCACCACCGGGCGCCCACTGCGGGCCGACCAGTCTGGCCACGAGTCCAGCGAAAGTAAGGGCGGCCAGGCCCCCGAGGATCGGGCCGATGGCCGAGGCGCCGGTTATCCCGTGCACCCAGAACCCGCCGGCTAGCAGCAGCGGAAGACCCGGCATCGCGGCGGGGTAGAGCGATGTGCCGCGCTGCAGGAAGCCGGTGCTGGTGAAGCTGAGCCCTGGATGCGCGCCGCCGAAGGCCTTCACCGCTTCCGGTATCGGCAGCGAGCCGTGCTGCGCGATCCAGTATCCGGCCTGCAGGTAGGTACCAGGATCTCGTACCACGATCAGAGCTTCGGAACTCTCCGCGAGCTGCCAGGCGATGAGCCCGGCGATCACCGCAACGGTTGCCAGCAAGCCAAACCAGGTAGTCCACTCACGCTCGGCACTGGTGCCGCGCGGCATCAGCCTGGGCCAGCTCACGGGCACGATGCGCAGGCCGTTGACGGTGAGCGCGACCGCTAGCGGCACCGAGATCAGCACCATCGGCACTGGCAGGAAATGGTTGGTCAGCAGCAGCGGCACGCCGGGAATGAGCCACGCCAGCATCAGCACGGCCGGCAGGACTGTCAGCCTGGCCAGCACCGAGCCGGCCACCTCGGCAGGCTGGACCTTCGGCGCGTCGGGAGCAGCCGCGGGTCGGACCCGGCGCCAGGCGGCCGACACCGGCTCCAGCGCTCGGGTGACCGGAGCAAGTGCCCGGCCGGCCGGCACCAGCGCCCGTGTCATCGGCGCCAGTGCCCGCCCGGCCGGAGCAAGGGCGATCTTGCCCGCGCGGCGCGCCAGCACCATGATCTTGCCCGCCATCGGCGTCTTCGAGCCGGCCGAATCCGCGCCATCCGGATCGGCGCCGTCCGCTGCCGTGCCAATGCCGAGCGCCGGGCTTTCGTGGGCGGCGAGGCCGGTTCCCACGCCGCCCGCAGCCGAGTTCCCGCCTGTGTCCGCCACGGCCGGCTCTGAGTTGCCAGCCGACAGCGCGCCGTCAGCCTGGCCGGGCTTGGAGGTGCCAGCGCCGCTCGGACCGTCTGGTGGGAGCACGGCTCAACTGTAGAGGTGCAGGTAGCGATTTGGCCTAGCCATCCCGGCTGCGCGACCCGCATACCCGCCCTGACCTGCCTTCCCCGAGCGACTCGAGCCTTTTACTTGCTAAATGCGTTTCCTCCTGTTAACAGCACGTACGATGGACCGCAACCTCCTGGCCTTGGCTTTGTGAGCTGGCCGCCTGCTTGAGACCCCCGAGGAGCTATGCGCCGCCACCACGAATCCGGCGATTCAGGCTGGTCCGGATCGCGCTCAGAGCGCGCACGGCCCGGACAGCGCCGGGGGCGAGGTCCGCTCCAACTCTGGCGGCGCGGTCACTCCACGAGCAGCATGATCCTCGGCACGCTGGCAGTGGTCGTGGCGCTGGCTCTCGCCGGCGGCTCCCTGGGCGTCTACATAAAGTTCCGCTCAGTCTGGGACAGCATCAACCGGATCGACGTCCAGGGCGACCTGGGCCAGAACCGGCCGCCGGTCGACCCGAATGCGCTGAATATTCTGCTGATCGGCTCCGACAGCAGGGCCGGGGTGAACGGCAGGATCGGCGGCACCGACGGCATCGAAGGCGCTCGATCAGACACCGTCATGGTCTTGCACATAGCCCCTGGCGCGCATCAGGTCGTTGTGCTGAGCGTCCCGCGCGACTCCGTCGTGCCAGTACTCGGCTGCGACGCCGAGGACGGAACCGGCGGCCAGACAGCTCAGCCGTCCAGTTCCGTCGAGCAGATCAACGCCACGTTCGCCGATGGCGGACCCGGCTGCCTCTGGAAGACCATTGAGGACACCACAGGCATCCATATCGACGATTTCGTTCAGCTCAACTTCATCGGGTTCGAGCGCATGATCGACGCCATTGGCGGAGTCAACGTCTGCCTGCCGAGTGCCGTCCACGACCCCGACTCTGGCCTGAATCTGCGGGCCGGCCGTCATCACGTCTACGGCAAGCAGGCGCTGGCGTTCTGGCGGACCAGGGAACTCGTGGGCATGGGCGATGACCCGCAACGCATCCAGCGCGATCAGTTTCTGATGGCGTCGCTGCTGCAGGGCATCGAGCACAGCGGCCTGGCGAGCAGCCCGACGAAGATGATGGACGTGGTCAGCACGCTGACTGGCGGCGGCTATATCACCACGGACTCCGGCTTGACTCAGTCGAAAATGCTGCAGATAGCCGAAGCTGTGCACGGCATCGCCACGAAATCCGTCCAGTTCGTCACTGCCCCCTGGAACACCTATACCGGCAACGCGCAATGGGTCGACTCCGCGCAGACGCCAGCCGTTGGCAATAGCCAATGGGTGCAGTGGCAGCAGCCGCAGGCCAACGACCTCTTCTCGGCCATCGCGCACGACACTTCGCTGCCGAAGGTCACCAAGACCAAGACCAAGACCGTGACCGTCGCGCCAGCCGATGTCGACGTCAAAGTACTGAACGGCACCAGCAGCTTCGGGCTGGCCGGCACGACGGCGACCAGCCTTGGCACTCGCGGCTTCAAGGTGATCGGCACGCCAGGCGATGCCGCGACGGCGAACTACGCCAACTCAGAGATCGAGTACGCGACCGCAGCTCAGTTGCCGGCGGCGGAGACTCTCGCCAAGGCGATCGGGAACAACCCGAAGCTGGTGCAGGACACGCACCTGACGAGCGCTACCTTGCACCTGATCCTCGGCTCCAACTTCACCGGCCTGCAGTCGGCCACCGCCAGCGCGGGCATCAATAACCTGGCCGGCACCTACGGCGGCATCACAGGGAACGCCAATATCTGCGGCGATGCCGCGGCGTTTGCCGGGCCGGATGGCAGCTTAGGCTAGCTGCCACCGGCGGTGTCGTGGCCCGCTCCCGCGGCGTCACGGAAGCGCGCTGATAGTTCGGCCAGCCGGTCTGCCAGTAGTAAAGCTGGCATTAAAGAATTTCGCTCTCCCGGGTAGTTTCCAGGAACGGCTCATACCATGGCCGAAACTCAGCTAGCCGACGTTAGATGATGCGCTGGCTGGGCAAGTCTTAGCCCGGAGGCGGGAATGACGTACGGCCAGGATGACGGGGATCCGGCCCAAGAAGGCCGCCGACTGCGTCGGCTATCCGGCGCTGCCGCCAGGGTCGTGCGGTTCCGGCCACATCTTCGCCGCAACAAGCGCCGGCCACGGCGGCATTCACGGATCACGATCGTGCTCGTCACGCTCGGCGTCGTCGTCAGCTTGGTTGTCGTCGGCGGGGCCCTGTCGGTGTACCTGACATTCCGTTCCGACTGGGACCACATCCAGCGCGTCAACGTCCTGCCCGATCTCAGCAAGAACCGGCCGCCGGTCGACCCGAACGCGCTGAACATCCTGCTGATCGGTTCCGACAGCCGGGCGGGCGCGAACGTGAAGTTCGGTGCCGAGGTGGTCGGCCAGCGCTCCGATACCGTCATGGTGCTGCATATCTCACCCGGCGCGCACCAGGTGGAAGTGCTCAGTTTCCCGCGCGACTCAATGGTCCCCATTCTCGGCTGCGCCGCCGAGAATGGCTCGCCTGGCCAGCTGGCGAGCCCGGGCGCCTTGGAGCAGATCAACTCTACCTTCGCCTTCGGCGGGCCCGGCTGCCTCTGGGAAACCATCGAGCAGACCACCGGTATCCATATCAACGACTTCATCGCGTTGACTTTCACCGGGTTCGAGCACGTCATTGATGACATCGGCGGCGTCAACGTGTGCCTGCCGGTGCCCGTTCATGACCCTGACTCCAAGCTCAACCTCAGCGCCGGAACGCATCACGTCTGGGGCGCTCAGGCCCTTGCCTTCTGGCGTGCACGCTACATCGGCGAGGGGTCAGACTTGCAGCGGATCCAGCGCGACCAGTTCTTGATGGCGTCGCTGCTGCAGGGCATCCAGCGCAGCGGCATCACCCATAGCCCGACGAAGATCCTCAAGGTCATCCACGACGTGTCGAGCCACGGCGATGTCAGCACCGACACCGGCCTGTCAGAAAGCCGGATGTTCACCATCGCCAATGAGCTCCGCGGCCTCCCCGCGGGAGCTGTTCAGTTCGTCGAAATCCCGGCGGTTCCCTATCCGGGCAATCCGCAGGCGTGGGTGCAATGGGAGCAGCCGCAAGCCGGCGACCTGTTCGCCGCTATCGCGCACGACACCAAGCTGCCGAAAGCGCAGAAGGCCGGCAAGCCGAGTCAGGTCGCGACTCCGGTGCTGGAAAGCCTCGTCCCTGCCCAGGTAAGCGTGACCGTCTTGAACGGCTCGATGCGACCCGGCCTGGCTACCTCGACGTCCACGAGCCTGGCCGCGCTCGGCTACCACATCGTCGGGCCGCCGCAAGACGCGGCTTCGAACGACTACACGAAGTCGATCATCGAATATGCGTCTCGTGCAGACTTGCCTGCGGCCAGGACGCTAGCCAAGTCGATCAACGACGTCACGCTGCAGCGGGATCCGAACCTCACACCCGGCACTGTCGACCTCATCGTTGGCTCAACCTTCACGTCTGCCACCGCGCCGACGGCAACCACGCCGACCGGAACTGCCGCGACGGACGGAAGTCAGAACCTCGCCAGCCAGTTTGGCGGAATAGCCGGTAATGTGAGTATCTGTAAGGATTCGGCCGCCTTCGCGGGACCTGACGGCAGCAGCTGACAACGGTCCGGCGGGTCAGGCAGCCCTACTTGGGCACGAAGACCTGCACGGGCACGCCAGGCGCTGGCACCAGCTGCCAGCCGTTCACGCCCTGCGGCGTGCCGGCCAACAACTCAGGTATGGTCTGGCCGGTCCACGGGCCGTAGCAGCCGGCGTAGTAAGAGATAGAAGTCGAGACAGTGACACAGGGCGCGTGGATGCCGAGCTTGGCCAGTTGCTGGGCATGCGCCTGGAACTGCCTCGAATCGTTCTGGGTCTTGATCTCCCGGTTCAGCACCACGCGCTGGCTCACGATCCCGCTGAGCACGAACAGGCAGCCCACCACGATTCCGGCGGTGCGCCACCGGGACTCGGTAGCAAGCCAGACGATCCCGTCGGCCGCCAGGATCGACAGCAGAGCCAGCGTAGGCAGGATGTAACGCGGGGCACCGAACGGCACAAGGAACGAGTAAAAGACCAGTACCCACAGCCCGGCCAGGCCCGCTAGCACGGACGACGCCTTGGCCGATGTCCGCCACGATGCCCAGAGCCCGAGAATGCCGAGGCCGAGCAAAGCCACGAACCACGCGGTCTCCCCCGGCATGGCCCAGCCTGGGCACCCGCTGTGCGTCGGGCAATACCAAGGCCCGCTCAAGACCTTGGCCTGGAAAAGGAAGGAGAAATACAGCCGGAAGCTTGGCGGCTCATGGCTGGCCTGCTGGATCCGGCTCGCCAGCCCGCCGTACCACAAGAACGCGTCGAGCACCCATTGCGCCAGGCCGAGCACGATGCCGGCCGCCATCGCGGCCAGCACGGAGAACTTGCGCCAGGCGCGCACGACCAGGGCGGCGACGATGACGGGCCCGAGAATGAAGGCGATATTCTGCGGCCGCATCAAGACGACGACGAAGCAGGTAAAGCCGATCATGGACAAGACCAGCCGTGGCCGCGTCGTTCCCTTGACTACCTGCAGGAACAGGCCCGTCAGCGCGAGGAGCCCAAGCGCGGACCACCAGTCCGGATACACCTGCACCGCGCTGTTCTGGCTGATCGCCAGACTGCCGAAGATGAGCCCGGCCAGGGCCAGCAGCCGGGCCGACCGCAGCCCCCGCCAGCAGAGCAGGGAGAGGAAGAGCCCGATCGTCGACAGGCACGCCATCCATACGCGCAGGGTCACCAGCGAGGTCGTAAAGAGCGTCACGGGCGCCGCCAGCAGCCCCGCGCCCTGGCCGTGCACCGGCGGCAGCTCGATCAGGCTCTGATGAATGCTCGTGGGCGCGATGTAGGTGATCTCGTCAGCCCCGAGCAGCATATGCAGCAGGCCGCTGCCAAGCTGAGCCGCAAGAAACAGGACGGACACCAGGACCAGCCAGAACAGGCTGTCCGGGCCTGGCACACGTGACGTAGGCCTAGGCGGCGCGGCCGCAGCCGGACCGCTTACCTTCACGTCTTGCATGTACGGTTGACACTCCCTTTGAGAGCCGACGGCAGCGATCTGATGCTACCTAGCTGGCTAGGGCTGCCGCGCCACGGACCGCCGTTTGAGACTCACCGACTGTGGTCAAGTATGGGACAAAGGCAGCTCGTCCCGGCCGCTGTTGACCGTACCGTAAAATGACGCATACGTTTTGCAGCCTGACTCGCATCACTGCGGGTGATCTTCACCAGGCACGATGGCGCGGGGCCGGTTAGCCAGAAGGCGCACCAGGGTCTGCGCTATCTTTGCGGCGATGCCGCGGCAGGCCGCCCGAGTCGGACGACTGGGCGGATGGGCCGTCGGACCATACTGACATCCCGGAGGAGATCGCGGTGACGAGACTCGCCACTGAGCCGGTCGAGTCATCCCAACAGCCGGAGCCGCCAGGACGCATGGCCTGGCTCTGGAGCCCGCAAGCCATCACCATGTACAGCTACCTGGCTCTGGGGTTCTTCGTCACCCTCCGGCTCTGGCTGGACCCGGCCAGCCGGAGGCAGGTCGGCGACCCCCAGGACGTCAACCAGGCGACCTGGTTTGTCCGCTACGCCGCAAACGCGGTCGAGCACTTCCGGCTTCCGGCACTGTCCGCGGTAACCATGAACGCGCCGCACGGCGTGAATCTCATGTGGAACACCGCTTTCCTGCTCCCCGGAATCGTCGTGTCGCCGGTCACAGCGCTGTTCGGGCCGCAGGTCGCGCTCACCACGCTGCTGGTGATCGGCTTTGCCGGCTCCGCTGCGGCGATGTTCTACGTGCTGCGCTTCTGGGGAGCCAGCGTTCTGGCCGCAGCCCTGGGCGGCGGCCTCTACGGCTTCTCGCCAGCGCTGGTCAACTCCGGCATCGGCCACTACTCGATCGTGATCGCCGTGCTGCCGCCGCTGATGCTTGACCGGCTGCTGCGACTGGTGACCGGCAAGGGCCGCCCGGTCCGCAACGGCATCTGGCTTGGCTTGTTCGCCGCTGGCCAGTTGTTCGTCAGCGAGGAAGGCCTGGTCGACGCCATCATCGCCGCCGCGATCATGCTGCTCGTGCTGGCGGCATGCCGGCCACGCGAGGTACGCAGCCGGATTAGGCCGCTGCTGGCCGGCCTCGGCACAGCTGCCGGGCTCGCGGCAGTCTTGTGCGCGCGAGCCTTCTGGGTGCAGTTCCACGGTGTCAGGACCAAGGGTGCCGCCGCGACGGTCATCATCAACTACGGGGGGCAGCACACTAATCTCGGCACGCTGCCCTACGCCTTCATCAATCCCTCAGGCACAGTCCTGCTGCATACAGCGGGCACCGCGCAGATCGCCAGCAACTATCCCCAGCCGAGTCCTGAGTACCTCGCCTACCTCGGCATCCCGCTGATCCTCCTGCTGCTGGTGGCGGTCGTCTATTTCTGGCAGAACCTTGGCATCAGGGTGGCCGGGGTGACCTGCATCCTGCTGGAGTGGCTGGCGATGGGCGCCACGCCGATCATCCATCCGCGCCCGGTCAGCCTGCCCGGCTTCCTGCTGCCCTGGGGCCTGGCGCAGCATCTGCCGGTGATCGGCGGGATGGTGCCCGACCGGCTGTGCATTCTGGCCGACGCCATGGCCGCGTTCGTGCTCGCGTTCGCGCTGGACAAGGCCCGCAGCGGCGCCGTCGCACCAGTGGCGAAGTGGCGGCACGGGGCAAAGATCGCGGCCGGGATCGCGGTCGTGGCGTTGCTGCCGGTTATCCCGTCGCCGTACGGGGTTGCCAAGACCAACCCGCTGCCCGCCGGGTGGCAGGCGACCTTCGCCGCGCTGCACCTGAGCAAGGACACCAGGGTGTTGCTGGCCCCGTTCCCTTACTCAGCAACCTCCGAGGTGATGCGCTGGCAGGCCGGGACGAACGAGCCTTACACCATGATCGGCGGCGACTTCATCGCGCCGGACGAGCCAGGCAACATCGGGCGAGCCGGCCGGTCGGGTCTGACGGACACCACGAAATACATAGACGCGCTGTGGTTCCAGAGCCCGACCGCAGCGCTGCCCTCGACGGCTCAGATCTCGGCCGACATGGCGTCCATGAAACCGCAGGCCGTGGTCGCCGTAGCAGCGCCAGGGACACCGCTCGGCAAGTTCCTCGTCCGGCTGTTCGGGCCGCCTACGGTCAGCAACGGCCAGGTACTGGGCTGGCGGCTATCACCTAGCCAGATCTCGGCCCTGGCTAACGGCTGACGGCCTTCACGAAGACTTCCAGCCGGTCCGCGATCTCTGCCTCCGAGAGGGCGAGCTGCTCCAGGATCGTGTACCTGCCCGGCCTGGTAGCCGGTGCGTACGCCACTGCCTTGCAGAAGTCGGCATGCGACATGCCGAGGTCAGCCGGGATGCGCGGCAGACCATGCCTGGCCAGGCAGGCGGAGATCAGCTCCGCCTGGTCATCGGCGCCGCGCAGGTAGGTAGTGAACAGCGCGCCCACTCCGGCCAGCTCGCCGTGGCTGCCGGTGCCAGGGTAGAGCTGATTGATGGCGTGCATGATCTCGTGCTCGCTACCGCTGCCGGGCCGACTGGACCCGGCGACTGCCATGGCCATGCCAGACAGGATCAGTGCTTCAGCCAGTACCGTCAGGAACTCATCAGATCGCGACACCCCTGGCTGGTGCAGCACTGCCTGGGCGGCCGACCTGGCCATGGCGACGGCCAGGCCGTCCACCTTCTCGCCGAGGTCGGCGGCCGCGAGTTCCCAGTCGGCCACGGCCGACAGGTCGGAGATCACGTCGCCGATGCCGGCGGTGGCGAGTGAGCCCGGCGCCGTGCGCACCCGGTCAAGGTCGACGATCACCGCGACCGGCATGGCCACGCCGTAGGAGCCGGTGCCTGACTCGTGCCGGAGCGTGCTGATCGGCGAGCAAATGCCGTCGTGAGACAGGCTGGTAGTCACTGCCACCATCGGAATGCCCGCCATGTGAGCGGCGAACTTGGTGACATCAATCGTCTGCCCGCCGCCGATCCCGGCGACCGCCTCATAGGACCCGGCCCGCAGCTGCTGGCCGAGGGCCGCTGCTGCCTCGTGGGTACCGGCTGGCACCCGGAAGATCTCGGCCGCGCCGAGGTCAAGCTCGGCCGCGATGCTGTCGCCCTGTCCTGGACCAAGGGCGACCGCTACCCGGCCCGATGTCGCGATCCGGTGATCTGCGAGCAGGCCGCCCAGACCGCCGATGGCTCCTGGCCGGACGTCGATGACGAGCGGCGACGGGAGCATCCTGGCCAGTAGCGGCATGATTCTCCTCGAGACGGAATATTGCAGCGGGCGCAGGCCAGGCTAGCTGGCCTTGCGGCCACCCGCCGACACTAGCAGCGGCTTGCGATCTCCCTGGCCCGCCGCAGGTCCCGGTGGTCATCGACCTCGACCCATTCGACCGTGCCGATCGGGGCAACCGCTACCGTGCCGCCACGGTTGGCCAGCTCCTGATAACCGTCCTCGTAGTAGAGGTTCGGATCCCGGCGCCAGGTGGCTTCTAGGGCGTCGGCGAGAGGGCCAGCAGCAGCCGGCGCGACCAGGGTCGCGCCGATGTACTCGCCGTGAGCTTCCGCCGGATCCATCAGCTTGGTGATCTTCGTCATCAGGCCCTGCTCATCGAGCACGACCTTCATCTCCTCCTCGGCGAGCTGCTTGACGTTGTCGATCGCCAGGATCAGGTCAGCACCTGCCTTGGCCTGCCCGGCCGCGAGCAGCGCCTGCTCGACGCTGACCGGGTGGAGTGTGTCACCGTTGACGAGCAGCAGGCCGTTGCCGAAATGCTCGCGAGCGAGCCAGAGCGAGTAGGCGTTGTTCCATTCTTCGGCGCGATCGTTGTGCACAAGTTCCAGCGCGACGCCGTGGCGCCGTTCCAGGGCGGGCACCCGGTCGGCAATCGCTGCCGCGGCATAGCCGACGATCACCACTACCTCGGTCAGCCCGACGGCCGCGAGATTACGCAGCGAGAAATCCAGAATCGTGCTGTCCCCGTCGACCGGCAGCAAGGTCTTGGGCAGATTGTCAGTATCAGGACGCAGGCGGCGGCTGGCGCCCGCTGCCATCACCAGGCCGATCATCGACGGTTTTCCTCCCGGGGAGCAAGGCAGCTTGTCACGACTTTCGCACAGATGAGCACCCCAAGATATGCGGTCAGTGCCAGGTAGGCGACAGTGCCTATGCCGATGGCCGCGCCGAGTCCCGCGAACAGCAGCCTGCCTTCCCAGCCGAGGGCGGTGCCGCGCTCGGCTGGTCCGTCCCCGCCAGGCCGCGCCCTGGCCAACAGCACAGGACGCAGCGGGAAGGCGAGGTCGCAATACCGCAGCAGCAGCGCCACGAGCAACGCGAAGGTCACCGGGTCGGGCACGCCCGCCTCGTGCCCGGTAGCGGACAGATAGAGCAATTGCGCTGCCAGCAAGAACACCGGTACGAGCCAGTCGAATCTGCCGGTATGCGGATGGCCGGAACCAGGCGCCGCCAGCAGCATGACGATGGCGGGCCCGATCGTCAGGGCCCCGGCCAGGCTGTGCAGACCGACCAACGCGAGCGCCGCGATGACAGCCAGCCCGAGCACGGCAGGCGGCAGTGGCAGCAGGCCGCCTCGGACCAGCGAGCCGAGGCCGCGGGCCAGGACGCCGTCATCACGCAGCCGCACTAGTTCGGCGGCAGCAGCGGCGTCGGACGCCGCTGTTGCCCTGGCCGCCCCTGATCGGCCGGCCGCATCGCTGGCCTGGTCGTCGGCCGAACCGGCAGTCATGCCAGGAACCGCACGCCCGGCGAGTCCGTAGCCGACCGAGATGATCGCCCAGTCGAGCAGCGCCAGCAGGGCGGCCCTGGAGCCCCAGATGGGCGCCACGACTCCCACCAGCAGCATGCGGCCGCCGACGGGCATGGTCACGATGGCGGCACACAGGCGGCGGAGTGCACCGTCGGGTTCCTCGCTGAATCCTGGCGGCGTCGAGCACGCGGACATCAGGTTGCGGACGGCGGAGAATCCGAGCACCGCCATGGCGAGCGGCCAGACGTCTGGCCAGCGCTCGGCCACCGCGCCGAGGGCCAGGCCGGCGTACACGATGCTTTCCGCAAGACACGTTCCGAGAGCAGCCAGCCAGCGGACCGGTCCTGGCGTGCGCACGTCAGCCGTGGTGGCCCGCCGAAGGCCAGGTGGCGCTCCGATGGCGACGTCCGGCTCCATCGCGAGACCGGATCCCGCGGAGCGCTCTATCGCGAGGCCAGGTTCTGCGACCTCCGCGCCAGCGGGCCTGCTCAGGAGATAGCCAGTCACCAGCACCGCGTACCCGGCCCAGAGCACTAGTACGGCGCGGAAGTTCCCGGACCTCGTACCAGCCGAGAACCAGGTCGCCGCGCACACGGCCGTCGCTATCCAGATGCCGCAGGCCGATGTCAGCCCGAAAGCTCGCCGGTGTGCCCAGTCAGCCGCCGCGCGGCCGGCCGCCAGCACGAACTCCGGAATCTCTAGCTCGGGTACCGCCGGATCGAGATCGTCCGCGCCGGCCGCGCCAGCCACCGCGACCTGAGTACCGCCAGGTGAACTGGGCACGACCTGACCGGACAGCACGACAATCTCGCCGCGTGCGAGGCTCATGCTGTCGTTTGCTGCGTCCTCGCTGATATCGTCCTCGATCAACTTGCCGCTGACCACGGCGCGCCTGATGATCTTGCCTGCACCGACCGTGTCGTTGCTGACCCGGTCCTGGATGATCCGGCCGTCGACGACCTCGGCCGCCCGACTGCCTCCCGGAGCGGAACCGCTCGCCGCGGGGCTGTCCGGAGCGGGACCGCCCGGAGCCGGACTCCCGTCAGCGCTGAAGTTGCCGGTAGCAGCGCCCGCGGTCGCAGGGTCCGCGGTCGCAGGGTCCGCGGTAGCAGGGTCCGCGGCAGGAAAGCCGGCCGCCACGGGGCCAGCCGCGGCTCGGTCCTTGGCATTGTTTCTCGCCGAGCTTCCCGTCCGCCCCTCGGAAGCTGCCGGATCGCTTGGTCCGCGGCCCGCCCGGCCGCGTGGCGCGCGGTCGCGGCCAGCGCCGCCTCGGGCCGAGCCCTCGCCTGACCTGGTGCTCCCTGTCTTGGCCACGCCACCGGTCCTGGCCGCGCCACCGGACTTCGCGATACCACCAGTCTTCGCGATGCCACCGGCCTTGGCAGGACCGCCAGTCCTAGCAGCGCCGCCAGGCTTAACAACGCCGCCAGTCTTAGCGTCGCCGGTCTTAGCGGCGTCGCCGGTCTTGATCAAGCCGGCGGTGCCGCCTGCGCGGCCTTTCTCACCGCGCGCATCGCCATCGACCGATTCGTCAGAATTGCCGGACTTGCCTAGCAGGACATCAAGGAGGCTGGCAGCACCTTCGGCAGCGGGAGGCTCGCCGGCGTCGGCGTCATCTTGCGCCAGGTTCGCATCCGGGCGCGGTCCGGCCTCGGCCCCGGGTTTCCCGTCAGCCGAGCCCGCAGTCCCTCCAGCTGCCGGGCCATCGTGGCCAGCAGCACCCAGTGCCTCCGTGTCGACCGCCCCAGTACACGTCTGGTAATTAGGTCGCTACCCAGCGTACATAGCAGCGGAACCGCATGCCTGGCCACCGCCATCCGAATCGGGCTGGCCGACAAGATAAGGTCCGCCCATGCAGACCGTCGCCGTGGTCCTCGCCGGCGGCTCCGGCAGCCGCTTCGGCGCGGCCGAGCCCAAGCAACTGCAGATCCTGGCCGGACGAAGCCTGATCGAGCACTGCGTCCGCGCGTTCGACCAGGCGCCGGCGGTGGACCAGGTGCTCGTCGTGATCGCCGCGGGCCTGGCCGAGCAGGTAGCCAAGACCCTGAGCGGCTACCCCAAACTGCGCAGCGTCATCCACGGCGGGACGAGCAGGACCGGCTCAACCAGGCAGGCAATTGCCTGGCTGCTGGCCGAGCAGGCCGGACTGGACTGCAAGGTGCTGTTCCACGACGCCGCCAGGCCGCTGGTCGACCAGCGGATCATCGGGGACTGCGTTGCCGCGCTCGACCGCTGGCAGGCAGCCGGCGTTGTCGTGCCGTCTGCCGACACGATCGTGGAGGTCGCGCAGGGCCAGATCCGCAAGGTGCTACCGCGGGACACGCTCGGCAGGTGCCAGACGCCCCAGGCATTCCTGCTGTCGGTGATCAGCCGCGCATATCAACTGGCGGATGCCGATCCCGAATTTGCCTCGACCCATGTCACCGACGACTGCGGCGTGGTGTTGCGCTACCTGCCCGAGGTACCAGTCGGTGCTGTGGACGGCAGCGAGCGCAATCTGAAGGTCACCTACGCGGCTGACCTGGCCGTAGCGCGGGCGCTGCTGGACGCTGGCGAATCTGCCAGTTGACTCACCCGGCCCCGACCTCTGGCCGCCGGTCAGGGACCAGGCTCTTCGGACTTGAGAGGAACCCGCTGCCCCAGCACATATGCATGGTTGCGAGCACGACCGGCAGCCTGGCCGCCACGCCCGGCGCCAGCTCGCGCGAGGCCCGAGCCGCGATCCCCACGACCGCTGCGGCGTAGCCAAGCGGAACCGCAAAGCCAATGGTCAGCGCGGCTGGCCAGCTGCCAGACTGGCCTGCGGCGAGGCCAGCGATGCCCGCTAGGCCAGTCACGGTACCGGCCGCTACCGCGGTGACAGCCAGCGGCGGCGCCAGGTAACGCAGGTTGATGGTGCCGGCATGCTGACGGGCTACTACCCGGCGCCACCTGCCATAGCGGAAGTACTGCAAGCCAAGCTCGGCGACCGTCGTACGCGGCCGGTACGTCACGCGCAGGGCCGGCTGGAACCAGACCAGGCCGCCAGCTTGGCGGATCCGGTGATTCAACTCCCAGTCTTCGGCGATCTGGAATTGCTCGTTGTAGCCGCCGACCTGTTCGATCGCCTCCCGCCTGAACACGCCCAGGTAGGCCGTATCGGCTGGGCCCGCCTCGCCGCCGGTATGGAACCGAGCCGCGCCCACGCCGAACGGCGAGGTCATCGCCCAGGCCACGGCGCGCTGGAAGGGGGTCACTCCCTCGGCGGCCATAATGCCGCCGACGTTGACCGCACCGGTGTCCCGCAACGTCGCGACCGCGGTCCCGATATAGCCGTCCGGTAGCATTGCGTGCCCGTCGACCCGGACAATTACCCGGTGCCGGGCGGCTCTGACCGCAATGTTCACCGCCGCCGACCGGCCGCCTGTCGGATTGTCCACCACGCTGACCCGCCTGTCGGCCGCCGCGATCTGGCTGGCCAACTCGGCGGTTCTGTCCTTCGACGGGCCGACGGCGAGAATCAGCTCGAGTTCGCCCTGGTAATCCTGGCCGAGAACATGCCGGACGGAATCTGCCAGGTACCGCTCCTCGTTGCGCACCGGCATGACCACCGACACCGGCTCGGCAACCCCGAGCACCGCCGGATGGGCAAGCCCAGGCCGGGCGGCGCCGGGCGCATCGGGCAGCTGGTGGCTCATAACGCTGGTCACCGTACCGTCCCGCCCGGCTTTCCGCGAGCCGGGGGCGGGCGTCCCCGCGGCGCCCCCGGACTCGCGTCCAGCTCAGCTCACAGGCTCGGGTCCTCCAGCATCTCGGTGACCAGCGCCGCGATCTGCGACCGCTCGGACCTGACCAGCGTGACGTGCGAGAACAGCGGGTGACCCTTGAGCTTCTCGATCACTGCCACGATGCCGTCGTGGCGGCCGACCCGCAGGTTGTCGCGCTGGGCGATGTCGTGCGTGAGTACCACCCGCGAACCTGCTCCGATCCTCGACAGCACGGTCAGCAGCACGCCGCGCTCCAGCGACTGGGCCTCATCCACGACGACGAATGAGTCGTGCAGCGACCGGCCGCGGATATGGGTCAGCGGCAGCACCTCGAGCATGTCCCTGGCCAGCACCTCCTCGATCACCGCCTGGGATGTCACCGCCGACAGGGTGTCGAAGACGGCCTGCGCCCACGGATTCATCTTGTCGGCCTCTGAGCCAGGCAGATAGCCGAGCTCCTGGCCGCCGACCGCGTACAGCGGCCTGAACACCACCAGCTTGCGATGCTGGCGACGTTCCATGACCGCCTCCAGGCCGGCGCACAGAGCCAGCGCGGACTTGCCGGTCCCTGCCCGCCCGCCAAGGGAGATGATGCCGATATCTCCGTCGAGCAGGATGTCCAGGGCGATGCGCTGCTCTGCACTGCGGCCCCGCAGCCCGAACGCCTCCCGGTCGCCGCGGACCAGCCGTACCGATTTATCCGGCAGTACCCGTCCGAGCGCGCTCCCGGCGCCAGTCTGGCCTGAGATCAGCACCAGCCCGGTATGGCACGGCAGATCGCGCGCCTCGGCCAGGTCCAGCCGCCCGTTCTCATACAGCTCATCGATCTCGGCCGCCGTCACATCCACTTCAGCCATGCCAGTCCAGCCAGAGTCCGGCGGAAGCTCAGCCCGGTACTCCTGCGCCGTCAGCCCGACCGCGCCCGCCTTCACCCGCAGCGGCAGGTCCTTGCTGACCAGGATCACGCTCTCGCCTTCGGCCGCGAGACTGCAGGCCACGGACAAGATCCTGGTGTCACTGTCGCCGAGCCTGAATCCGGCAGGAAGCACCGACGAGTCCGAGTGATTCAGCTCCACCCGGACGCTGCCGCCGAGGTCGCCGACCGGCAGGTCAGCGTCCAGGCGTC
This sequence comes from uncultured Actinomycetota bacterium, assembly GCA_963767215.1. Taxonomy (GTDB): domain Bacteria; phylum Actinomycetota; class Actinomycetes; order Streptosporangiales; family Streptosporangiaceae; genus JAJYUU01. The sequence goes on along the minus strand of CAVYDE010000002.1, from coordinate 36,810 downwards.
CGTACTCGACCCGGAGATCATCGAGGTAGCGCAGTGCCTGGCGGGCGAAATAGCCGAGCTCTGGATGATGCCGCTTGGCCTCAAGCTCGGTAATCACGACGACAGGCAGAACTACCCGGTGCTCGGCGAACCGGCCGACAGCGGCCGGGTCAGCGAGCAGGACGCTGGTATCCAGGACGTAGGTGCGCCGGGGCTGGCTGGAAGTGACGAACTCGGCAGTCTGGCGGGTCTTTGCGGCGCGCGCGGACGCGCGCTCCGCCGAAGCTGCCGGCTGAGCAGGAACCTCCTGTGCTGGGGGTGTCGGGATGGATCGATGTGCTGAGGAACTGGCCACTCGCTCTCCCCTGGGCGCCGGGCGGGCGCCGCGGTCGGACACAGACGTGTCGGCGGGACCGGGTCCGGCCAGCGGGGGCCGGGAACCCGGCCCTCCGCTCATCTCGCCTGCGTACCAGGACGCGAAGCTCGAGGATCTCAAGGGCCTTCCCGGCGGGTGGCTAGGCACCACCCGTCACTTCAGACCGTACCTAAGCGATTGGAGGTAAGGAAGTACCGTAACGAGCTGTTCACGCGCCAAATCTGCGGTGCCTGGCACCGAAAGATCGCAATGCGCGCAGGAAATCGACCTTGCGGAAGGCCGGCCAGTACGCATCGCAGAAGTAGAACTCCGAGTGTGCGCTCTGCCAGAGCAGGAACCCGCCGAGTCGCTGCTCGCCCGAGGTCCTGATGACAAGGTCAGGGTCAGGCTGGCCGGCCGTGTACAAGTGCTCGGCGATGTGCTCGACATCCAGGATCTCGGCCAGCTCCTCGATCGTGGTCCCGCGGGTCGCGTGGTCGTGCAGCAGTGACCTGACAGCATCGGCGATCTCCCGCCGGCCGCCGTAGCCGACGGCGACGTTGACGAGCAGGCCGCCGTTCCCGGCCGTGGCCTCGGCGGCATCCTTCAGCACCCGCGCGGTGTCGGCTGGCAGCAGGTCGAGCGCTCCGACCGGCTTCACGTGCCTTTCCTGGACGACTAGCTCCCTGACCGTGTCCTCGATGATCCGCAGCAGCGGCTCAAGCTCGGCGCTCGGCCGGCCAAGGTTGTCGGTTGACAGCAGCCACAAGGTGACGACCTCAACGCCGGTCTCCTGGCACCACTCCAGTAGTTCGAAGATCTTGTCAGCGCCCGCCTGATGGCCGCTGGATACGTCAGCTAGTCCCGCCGATCGAGCCCACCTGCGATTACCGTCGCACATCACCCCAACGTGCCTGGGTATCGCCTGAGGCGACAGGGCCGCCTCGAGCCTGAGCTCGTAGAGCCGGTAGACGAGACCGCGCAATCCCATCCGGCACCCTTCCTCGCTGCCGCCACAGCGGCACCGACATGCCGCCGGGCTTCCCGGCTGACTGACGGCCGGTCTGCATGCCCGCCGCCGGGACGATCCCCGCTGACTCGACACCATCCGGCTCAGTGAGAACCGTATCCAAGAATGCCACCAGTTCGGCCGAAGTCAGGACAGCACGCACTCCGATGCCACTGGCGCCCCACGCCTCGATCACCGCGCGCCTGCTCAGCTGCCACGTCCCGTGGCCGCCGGCCAGCTGCCGGCCCGGCCACGCCCGCTGGCCTGGCAAGTAGTGGTTGCCGGGCTGCAGGTGCTTGCCGGTGCCTGCGCATTCGCCGAGCCATACCGCGCTGGACCGCAGCACGCAGCGCAGCTCGCCGCTGCCGGCCGGGTCGGACCTGTCGCGGGAGCGCAGCGCGAAATATTCGTGATCGTCATGCCCGAGGCCTGGTCCGGCGCGGCCGCCCGAGACGGCGTCAGGCCGAGGGCCGCCGTCCGGGGCCGGGAACCGGTCATCCGGATCGGGCCACGCCGTGGCCTGCTCAGGGTCGGCGCGTGCCGCGGCGATACGCTCGGCCAGCCGGGACAACTGATGTCCGCACCGCTGGCCGACGGCGGCGAACGGGATAGAGTCCCTGGCCAGGCTCAGCGTGATCTCAAACGGCTGGCCTGACCGGTCTTTGCAGTCCACCGCTTCGACAGACAGCACAGAACCATCAACGCAACGTAGTGCCCCCATAACGGAACGTTAACATCTTGCAGTCCGATAGCGGCACCCCCACGCCGCCAGCGACCGCTGGCCGGAGTGCGCCCGCGTTCCCGCCTTACTCGGCCTCGGCGGCGAGTGCGGCGGCGACCCGGCGGTGTGCCTGCCAGATCTCCTCGGGCAGGCCCTCAAACTGGGCGAGATGCTGCTCCCGGCGCGCCATCTCCTGCGTCCACCGCTCGGAGTCGATGCTGAGAATCTTGTCGAGATCCGCGGCGGTGATGTCCACGCCGACGACGTCCAGTTCTGCCTTGGTCGGCACGATGCCTACGGGAGTCTGGCGGCCCTGGACCGTGCCGGCCTTGAGCTGCAGCAGCCACAACAGCGGACGCAGGTTCTCGCGGTAGCCGGGCCAGAGGAAATGACCGTCGGCGGGATCGCGCTGGAACCAGTTGACGTGAGCGAAGATCGGCTGCTCGGCGGCGGCACCGATGATCGCGAGCCAGTGCGCCGCGTAGGCGCCTTCTGAGTAGGACATGAACGGGCGCATCGACATCGGGTCATAGCGCAGCTGGCCGTCCACTCCCTCCGCCGCGAAGGTAGCCTCGGCGCCGAGCGTCAGGCCGTCGTAGACGCCTTCGGCAAGGTCGGTGATCGCGCGGATCAGCGGCTCCCGGTCGCGGGTCCGGCCGCCGAAGATAATGGCGTCGACAGGGACGCCCTTCGGGTTCTCGAAGTCCGCGGCGATGTTCGGCACCTTGGTCAGCGAAGTGGTGAACCGGCTGTTCTGATGCGCCCAGGGCTGACCAGCCGCGTCGGCCGGGCGCTCTGAGATGAGCTGCCCCGTCCAGTCCCGCCAGCCGGTGACATCGGCCGGCGGCGCGGGAGTCCGCCCCTCCCACCAGACGTCCCCGGTGTTCTCGTTGTAGGCGACGTTGGTGAACAGGACACCTGTCCCGGCCGCGACGGAACCGAGCGCCGTCGGGTTGGTCACCTCGTTGGTGTCCTTGGCGACGCCGAAGACACCGAATTCGGGGTTGATCGCGTAGATCTTCCCGTCCTCCTGGTCGACGCGGAGCCAGGCGATGTCGTCGCCGTAGAACTCGACGTGATACCGGTCACCAAGGCTGTCAGGCGGCAGCATCATGGCCAGGTTGGTCTTGCCAGAGGCGCTCGGGAACCCGCCGCAGATGTGCCAGGTCTGGCCGGTGTGCTTATCGGTGATGCCGATGAGCATGAACTGCTCGGCGAGGAACTCGCCAGATGCCCAGCCGTCGTAGGACGCCTGCCGCAGGCCATGCGCGATCTTGCCCAGCAGCGCGTTGCCGCCGTAAGACGAGCCGAAGTGCAGGATCGTCCGCTCGTCGGCGAGGGTCACGAAATACCGCTGGTCGGCCGCCGTGCCCTGGCCGAGGTTCTCCAGGTCGCCGGTGACGTGCACGCCCCTGACGAACTTGTCGGGGTCGGCGAGGTGGTTCACGTGCTCGACGCCGCACCGCGCCATGCGGATCATGTGCAGCGCGACGGTGCGGTGATCGGTGAGCTCGACGCCGACGGCGTAAGGCTCGAGCGGCGAGCCTGGCGGGGCCATCAGGTAGGGAATCACGTACATGGTCTTGCCGGCCGAAGCGCCGCGCATCAGCCGCTCGACCAGCGGCCGCATCTCACTGGACGGGCGCCAGTTGTTGTAGCAGCCCTTGTCCGCCGGGTTGGCGGTGGCCACGATCGTGCGCTCCTCGGAGCGGGCGGTGTCCTTGACGTAGCTGCGTGCGTAGTACCGTCCTTCGCCAGCCGGGAGAATCTCGCCGGCCTCGAGCGACTCGCTGATCAGCCTTGCGTCGTCAGCTGCGCCGATCACCTCGACCCGTCCGGCACCGGTGTGCTCGGCCCAGTATCTGATGTACTCGCGGACAGAGGGGTTCTTCAGCCCGGCACCGTCAAGACTCGTCTCAAGGTCGCCGGTCAGGTTCGGATCCACCGAGGCCGCATTCACCTCATACGCCACGACTGGTCCTCCTAGTGGGGCTTGCGGGGTCGCTCCGCTGCGGGGGTACCCGGCGTCACCCACGGGGGTCGCGGAGGAAGCCGGGATTGGGGGAGCATACCCCGGCAGGACCGGTTCAATTCGGACCACTGCAGGTCAATACCTGCCGGAAGAATCGTCGTGGCAAGGCATCGCTAACAAAAACCTTCAGGCCGGGAACGTGGCCAACCCGTTACCGCGGCCCGGCGTACGGCCGCCGACCCCGGTGCGCCACGTTCCCTGACGGTCGGTCGCGGCGGCGCGGACGCGCGCACGCGGGCCCCGCGGCTACCCGAACGTGGCGCCGGTTTTAGCTAGGTCCCTCGGCTCTGACCTGCTCAACCTTGCGCAGTGCCGTCCTCAGCTCGGCGAGCCAGCTGCTGGAGTGCTCGCCCACCAGGCGGACGCACCAGGCGAGCGCGTCGCTGCGGCTGCGGGCGACGCCGGCGTCGACGAGAGTGTCGAGAACCTGCCGCTCGGACTGCCGTAGCCTGGTCATCACCGGAACGGAAAACGTGGTGAACATCACTGTGCGGCCGCCGCACTCGACGCCCCAGGACACCTTGCGGCCGAATTTGTGCTCGGCCTCGAGCGCGATTTCGATCCGGTGGTCACGGGTCTCCTCGCGGAAGCGCCGGCTCCGGCCGTCCGCGGCCGCGGCAGCCTCCGCGTCACTGGCGCCGGCTGCTCCCTCCGGGTCAGCGAGCGCGCCGATGATCGTGATTTCCTCGCGGTCGACCTTGATCTCCGGCGGGGCAGTGAACCAGTCGGCCGGAAGGCGGCCGGTGAACCAGCCGCGTAGTGCCTCTTCCGCCGCGTCGACGTTCTTAGTAGTCATGTAATAATGATTACACCTTGACTTCCGCTCGCGCAACGTTGACCGCACGGCTGGCTCGCTCAGTAGCTTGATCGGAGTGACCTGAGTGCTGCTGGGACGACACCTATGTCACTCCGATCAAGGTCCACCGGGTCGTGCAGGCACGCGGGCGCGGCGTTGCACGGGCGCGCGGGAGCCCACCTCGCGGGGAATCAGCCGGCCAGGCTGCCGGCCGAGGCGGCGGCCACCGCCGGGTACACCCGCACCGCGCCGGCGAATCCGGCGGCAAAGATCGCCGGCACGACCTGGACATCCATGCCAGGCTCGGGTGCCTGCAACATCAGGCCGTCGCCGAGGTAGATCGCCACGTGCGAGATGTACTCAGGCGCGGTCGGGTCGGTGTGGTAGAAGAGCAGGTCGCCTGGTTCCAGGTCGGCAAGCGGAACCCGCGGGCCGGTCTGCGCCTGGTCGACAGCGACGCGCGGCATCGCGATCCCGGCTTGCCGCATCGACCACTGGACCAGCCCGGAGCAGTCGAACACGTTCGGCCCGTTGCCACCCCAGACATACGGCTTGCCGACCCGGCTCAGCGCCGCGACCAGGAACGCCCTGGTCTGCGCCACTGTCAGACCCGGGCCGTCCGAGGCGGTGATACCCACCGCGCCCGCCGAGCCTGCCGTCACCGGCAGGCCTCGCTGGGCGGCCTGGGCGACCAGCGGCGCCACCGAGGCAGTGGCCGGCAAGACAAGCTTGAGCTGGCTCATCAGCGCCGCGAGCCGCGCATGCGGTGCGCTGATGACAATGGCATCGCCGTGCGGCACGCCGAGCGAACGGGCTACCCGGTCGGATACCACCGCGTCGACACCGCTGATGCCGACGGTGCCGAATCCGCCGACGTCCAGTTGCTCGGTTCTGGCGCCGGCTACCGTCACCTGTCCGCCTAGCTTGATCTTCTCCTGCTGGCCCATCAGGTAGGAGATGGCAATCCCGCCATCGGCCACGTTCTGCCAGAGTGCGCCCGAGCGGGCCGTCGGCCCGGCCGCGTACTCGCGGAACGACGCGGCGTTCACGCCGAGCAGCGCCACGTACCCGCCGTTGATCTTGATTCTGGCTGCGTCCAGAAGGCTGGCGGAGGTCACGCCTGCCAGTTTCCTTACCTTGCCGATGATCCCGGCCGGCAAGGCGCCGGGCGCCACCACGAGCAGGTCGGCGGGGTGCAGGGCGCGCAGCGGACCGATCGGCGGACCCTGGACGAGACGCGTCATCTTGGCTACCGGCACCGCTTCGGTGGCATCCCTGGCTCCGGTCGGCAGGAACACGCCGGCGTCCTGCGCGGCCTTGACCGCACTCTTTCCTGTCAGCTTGATGGCCGCGACGGCCTCTGACACCGCACGGCCGCGCGGCGGCGTCTTCGCGCTCAGATCGGCGAGCACCGTTTCGTACTGGCGGACCGCGACAGTATTGCCGCCGTTCCGCACCGCGCCGGCGTTCTGCACCGCGCTCAGGGCCCCGGCGCCGCCGACGGCCGCTACCGCCGCGCCGCGCGAAGCCGGCGCGTGGTCATGCTGGCCGATGCCAGTGCTTGCCGCGGCGTGCGGGAGCGCCGGGAGTATCACCTTCGGGGAAAATCCGGCTACCGCGCCGATCACTACCGCCAGCCAAAGACCGGCGCGCAAGCGGCGAAGTCCGTCGCGCACCAGTTACTCCCTTCGGGCGGCAAGGGCTCGGCTTGTGCCGATACCACGTGTCCTACGATGCACGTCCGCCGCGCATGCGTCCATACCCCGAAAAACCCAGGATCGTACAAGGACATCGGCAAGAAAGGTAATGCCGGGCAAACGCTTGGCGAATATCGGCGAATCCGCCGGTACGAGGGCGGCAGCACCGGCGCACATCGCGCCAGCTCAGGCGAGCGCCGCGCGCAGCTCCTCGGCCCTAGTGACCGGCGCCAGGCACGCGAAATCCCGGCAGACGTACGCGGCGGCAGCCTCGCCGGCCGGCACGCCGCGGCCCGCGAGCAGCGGGATCTGGCCGCCGGACTGACCGTCGGTCCCGCACGCGATCACGGCACCTGGCGGCGCCGCCAGATGTGCCGCCAGATGCAGTTCGGCTCGCTGCGGCGTTGGGCGGCCGACGACAGCGATCTCCACCGGGCCGGACAGCGCGGCCTCCGCGACCGCCAGCCCCGAGCCGCCCGCGCGCGGGAACTGTGTGGCCAGTCCCCCGAGCCCGGACAACGCCGCCAGCGCCGCCTCCCGGTGCCGGGCCGAGCCGGTCAGCGCCGCATAGCTCAGCAGCGCCCCGGCGACCGCGAAGGTGCCAGAAGGGCTCGGCCCGTCGGCGATGTCAGACGGCCGGTAGATCAGCTGCTCGCTATCGTCGGCAGTGTCGTAGAACCCGCCGGTCCCGTCCTTGAACCTGGTCATCGCGGTCTCCAGCAGCTGACCTGCGAGCTCCAGCCAGCGTCCGGCAGCGCTGCCCTGGCCGGCCGCCTGGCTGCTGTCGTCGGCGCAGGTCACGCTGGCTAGGGCGATCAGGCCGTCAGCCGCGCACCCGTAGTCGTCAAGGACTGCCGCGGAATCCGACGCGCGACCATCCCTGGACGTGCGGGCCAGCCGCCCGTCGCGATAGTGCACAGCGGCCAGCAAGTCCGCGGCCGCGGTCGCGGCGGCGACGAAGTCGGCCCGGTCGAAGAGCAGGCCAGCTTCGGCCAGCGCCGCGATGGCCAGCCCGTTCCAGGCCGCTACCACCTTGTCGTCCCTGGCCGGCCTGGTGCGGAGCGCGCGCGCGGCCAGCAGCCGGGCTTGGACGGCGGCCATCCTGGCCGGGTCCGCCGGATCCGCGCGCAGCTGAAGCACCGACGCACCGTGCTCGAAGGTGCCCTGCGCCGAGACACCGAACGTGGCCGCAGCCCAGCCGCCGTCAGCCGGCCCGAGCGCGGCGGCCAGCTGCTCCGGCGTCCATACATAGAACGCTCCTTCGACACCATCGCTGTCGGCGTCGAGCGCGGCCGCAAAGCCGCCTTCCGCGGTCCGCAGCTCGGTGAGCAGCCAGTCACAGGTCTGTTCGGCGACCCGGCGGGCCAGCGCGTCACCAGTCTGCCGCCACAGGTGCGTGTAGACCCTGACCAGCAGCGCGTTGTCGTACAGCATCTTCTCGAAGTGCGGCACGACCCAGTCCGCGTCCACGCTGTAGCGCGCGAAGCCGCCCGCGAGCTGGTCGTACATGCCGCCCCTGGCCATCGCCGCTGCCGTCGCCTCGGCCATGGCCAGCGCCGGCTGGCGCCCGTGTCGGCACCGGTGCGCGCCGCGTGCCTGAGCAGGAACTCCAGGACCATGGACGGCGGGAACTTCGGCGCACCGCCGAAACCGCCGCGGCCTGCGTCGAACTCGCGGGCGAGCCTGAGGACCGCAGCCTCGCAGGCGAGGGCGAGCGGGTCCGCCGCGGCATCGGCGTCGGCTGCGGCAAAGCCGCCAGCGGCCGCCTGGCCGGCGCCGTCCGCACTGGCCCGTCCTGGCCGTGCAGCCTGGCCGGCCAGTGCAGCCGCAACCTGCCTGGCCTGCGCGGCTACCTGGCTGCGGTCCTCGCGCCAGGCACGTGCCACCCCGGCGACCAGGCGCTGGAACTGGGGCCGTGGGAAGTAAGTGCCGCAGAAGAACGGCTCGCGGTCCGGCGTCATGAACACTGTCATCGGCCAGCCGCCCTGACCTGTCATCGCCTGGGTAGCCGTCATGTACACGGCGTCGACGTCCGGTCGTTCCTCGCGGTCGACCTTGATCGACACTAGGTGCTCGTTCATCAGCGCGGCGGTCTGCTCGTCTTCGAACGATTCGTGCGCCATCACGTGGCACCAGTGGCAGGCGGAGTAGCCGACCGACAGCAGCACAGGCACGTCCCGGCCGGCCGCTTCCGCGAACGCCGCGTCGGACCAGAGCCACCAGTCGACAGGGTTGTCAGCGTGCTGCAGGAGGTAAGGACTGGTTGCGCCGCGGAGCCGGTCTGCCATGCCTCTATCCTCTACCGCAGCACCTGGCCTGGCCGATCCGGCGGCTCATCTGTCCTCCGAAGGCCGGTTTGCCCTCCGTGTCCAGCCTGAAAGCATCCTGACAATTCGGCCGGCGAGGCTGTGCAGCAAGGCAGTTGGAGGTCATGCTGGAAGGAAGCTGGGTGGTCGCGGGCAGTCCGGGCAGTAAAGGAAGGCAGGATGCCCGGTGTCTGTCAGCTCACATACCGGGCATGAAGAGACCATCAAGGCCCAAAACGCCCGGTACACTGCCACGGACGCCATCGTTGAGAGCCCGGCTCACCGGCTCGGCGGCGGCTGTGGCAAGTGGCACAGGCGTTTTCGAGCAGTAGAGCACAACCTTTGGAGCACTAATGCGCGTTCTGGTCCTCGGCGGCGACGGCTTCTGCGGCTGGCCAACTTCGCTGTACCTGTCAGATCGTGGTCACGACATCACGATCGTCGACAACCTGAGCCGCCGGAAGATCGACGTCGAACTCGAGGTCGAGTCGCTGACACCGGTACGGCCGATCAGCGAGCGACTTCGCGCCTGGAAGGAAGTCAGCGGCCGCCAGATCGGCTTCGTCAATCTGGACCTGGCTACCGAGTACGACAAGCTCGTCTCGGTGCTGCAGGAGATCAAGCCGGAAGCTATCGTGCACTTCGCCGAGCAGCGCGCCGCGCCGTACTCGATGCGAACTGAGAAGACCAAGCGGTACACCGTCGACAACAACGTCAGGGGTACGCACAACCTGCTCACCGCCATGGTGACCACGGGTGTCGAAGCCTCGCTGGTGCACCTCGGGACCATGGGCGTCTACGGCTACGGCTGGTCGGGCAGCGCGCCGATCCCTGAGGGCTACCTAACGGTCAAGGTCCCGACGCCGGACGGCGAGCTGGAGCGGGAGATCCTGCACCCGGCCAACCCTGGCTCTGTCTACCACCTGACCAAGACGCTCGACCAGTTGCTGTTCTCCTTCTACGCATCCAACGACCGGCTGCGGATCACCGACCTGCACCAGGGCATCGTCTGGGGCACCCAGACGGACCAGACGGTCAAAGACGAGCGGCTGATCAACCGGTTCGACTACGACGGCGACTACGGCACCGTGCTGAACCGTTTCCTCATGCAGGCGTCCATCGGTCACCCGCTGACCGTGCACGGCACCGGCGGCCAGACCCGCGCGTTCATCCACATCCGCGACACCGTCAGGTGCATCGAGATCGCGCTGAACAACCCGCCCGAGCCCGGCTCCAAGCCGCTGGTCCGCAACCAGATCACCGAGACCCACCGCGTGCTCGACCTGGCCAAGATGATCGGCGACATGACCGGCACCGAGATCGCGTACCTGCCTAACCCGCGGCGCGAGGCGGAGGAGAACGAACTCAGCGTCCGTAACGACCAGTTCCTCGCGCTCGGCCTGCAGCCGACCACGCTGTCTGAGGGCCTGATGGAGGAGATCACCGAGATCGCCGGGAAGTACCGGCACCGGGTGGACCCGCACAAGATCATTGCTCGGTCCGTCTGGCGCGCTGGCATGGAGACCTCGGCCGACCTCATGGACGAGGTGCCTGAGTAGCCGCGCCAGGCTCACGCGGGCAGTCCCCGCCCGCTCAATCTGCGCGGGGACTGCCTGAGCTGGACCGCAGCGACTGACTGCCGGTCAGGCCGCGAAGGGCTGCTACCGTGCGTGTGTGAGTTCACCTCAGCCTGTTAATCCGCCAGCCGGCCGCGGAACGCGGATCCGCGGCACCCGGCAGTCTGAGGTGCTCTCGGCCGCGCTCGATAGCTTGCCGGGCTTCTGCAGCGCGCAGCAGATCCATGCCGAACTTCGGCGGCACGGCGAGAACATCGGCCTGACCACGGTCTACCGGCATCTGCAGGTACTGACCGCTGACGGCCAGGTCGACGCCATCAGGGACGCGGGCGGCGAGACGCTGTACCGGCGCTGCCGGACCGACGCCCACCACCATCACCTGACCTGCCGTAGTTGCGGCCGCAGCGTCGAGGTAGAGGGTAAAGCCGTCGAACTGTGGGCCGAGCAGGTGGCGGAAGACGCCGGCTTCACTCAGGTCGGGCACACGGTCGAGCTGTTCGGCTTGTGCCCTGACTGCTCGGCCTGACCCGGCGGGCTAGCGACTATCTGGCTCGTCCGACGGCCCCACGTGCTGCGCCAGCCAGTCGCTCAGCGGCCGCGTCGCCACCAGGAATCCGACCACGAATGTCTTGGCCGCCGAAGTCCCCAGCCAGGGCTCGACCGGCCACTGCTGCCAGGCGACAAGTCCCTTGTGCCGCAGCAGCTCGATCCGCGGGTGGTCGGCCTGGTACCCGCGCGGCGCGGTCTTCAGCGACTCACGGCCCGACACCTCGATGTCCTGCTTGGCCAGCACCGCGATGACCTGCTCCAGCGCGTGCCCGCTCCAGTCCTCAGCGACCGCCTTGCGGTAACGCTCCAGCTGATCGGGCGCCATCCCGTACATGCCGTTGCCCGCGGCAAGACCGGCAGCTGACAGCTGCACGTAGCCCTCGCCGACGTGCGCGCCGATCGCCGTCTTATACGGCTCCTTGTTCTTGGAGAACCGCAGGTCGCGGTACGGCCGGTAGATCTTCGTCTCGCCGTGCTCTGGCTCGAGCTCGGCCAGCAGCTCGGACATCGGCTGGAACACGCAACTGTCGTAGATATGTTTGTGCGCCAGCCAGTACGAACGGGAGTTGTCCGCCTCCAGGCCGTCGTAGAAGTCGAGCGCCTCCTCCGGCCAGCCGCCGAATGCCATTGCCGAATGCCTCCGTTGTGATCAGGGCACCGACGGTTGCTGCCGGCATCCTCACCGCAGCATGCCATCAACTCCGCCTGCGTCGCTGCGCAACTGCGCCAGGTGCCTGACGCGAACGACTCGACGACCAGGAGCCGGGCGGCCCCAGCACCAGCCGGACGGCCCGGCCAGCACGGTCACGGTGAACGCCGCGACCAGCCCGAGCCTGAACACCCCGCGGACCGTGGCGTCGTGGCTCGCCAGTGGCACCAGGGCAAGCGCGGCGTAGCTGATCAGGGTCCAGGCCGGGAACGGGCGCCTGGCTCCGGCGAGGTCCCAGAGCAGCGCGCCCGCGAGGACGCCCGCCGTGTAGTAGCCGTGGGTGGCCGGATCCAGCGCGATCCTGGCGCCCACGCCGAGCAGGATGACCGCCGGCCACCGGCCGCGCCAGATGGCCGCCGCGCCCAGCACGCAGCCGATCGCGATCTGCGCCGGCCGGTCCCAGCCCGGCGTCTGCGCGCTGGCGACGCCGAGCACCCGCAATGCCGACTCCGGTGCGTTGACAATCTTGTAGTGAAAGGCCGCGATCGTGCCGGGATCGGCCAGGAAGAACGGCAGCCACCCAGCCAGCACCGCCAGTCCTGCCGCGATCGCGGCGACGAGCCAGGCCCGCAGGCTCGCCCTGGCAGGCTGGCCAGCCTGATACGGCGCTTGCCAGGCCTTGAGGCCGGCGGACAACAGCAGCACCGGCAGGAACGCTAGTGCCCACGGCTTCGCGTCGACAGCGAACCCGATGGCCAGCCCGGTCAGTACCGGCCGGCCAGAGATCGCGGCCCAGACCGCGAGCACGGCCAGCAATAGCACCAGCGCGTCATCCAGATGCGCGTAGGCCACCGCCAGTTCCTGCCAGCCGATGACGAATACCGCCGCGCCGGCCAGGAAGGCCAGATCGGCACCGCGCTGGCCGGTCAGCTCGGGCCGGATAACTGACAGGATCCGGCGGATGACCAGCAGCAGGACCAGGCCCATTGCCGAGATGAGCACCTGAGCAGCGACCAGGCCGCCGTGCGGGCCGAGGAAGCGGACCGGCTCGGCCACCGCGAAGGCCAGCGGCCCGATCTGCAGGCTGGGGTAGTTCGCGTACAGGTGCAGGCCGCCGGGCAGCAGGTGGATGCTGTGCGGACCGCCGAACGGGCCGCCGAAGAGCAGATGACTGCCGTTGACCAGGAACGGCCGCCAGGCGATGCCGCCGCCTTCTGGATAGTGGCGCTGCTGTCCTGGCGCCAGCAGCGCGAACCACACCGCGGCCCAGCCCGCCAGTATGAGGGTCTGCCAGTTGTGGCGCAGCCACCTCAGCACGGTCTGCTGCCGTCCCTTCACTTCGGTGGCACCGCCGGCGCGGTGCGAAGGAATTGTCTCAGCTATCCAACCCGACGTGGGTGCCTGCTCAGGCCGGTCAGATATGCCCGAGCACGGGATGCGGACGGTAGAGCTCTTCCAGCCGCTTCATTTCCTCGGTCGTGACCTCGAGTTGCTCGGCCGCCAGCGCGTCCTGCAGGTGCCCGATCTTGGTCGCTCCGACAATCGGAGCGGTCACGCCTGGCCGGTGCAGCAGCCAGGCCAGCGCAAGCTGCGCCGACGGCACGCCGCGCTCAGTCGCGACTTCGGCGCACCGGTCGGCCACATCGAAGTCGGCGTCAGTGTTGTAGAGAGTGTCACCGAACGGGTCAGAGCCTGCCCGGACAGTGTTCCGCTCGCCGCCACGGCCCCGGTTGCCCGCCAGCACGCCCCTGGCCAGCGGGCTCCACGGGATGACACCCACCCCTTGGTCGAGGCACTGCGGAATCATCTCCCGCTCCTCCTCGCGGTAGATCAGGTTGTAGTGATTTTGCATGGACACGAACCTGGTCCAGCCGTGCAGATCAGCGGTGAACTGCGCCTTGGCGAACTGCCAGGCATGCATGCTGCTCGCCCCGATGTACCGCGCCTTGCCGGCCTGCACGACGTCATGCAGTGCTTGCATCGTCTCCTCGATCGGCGTGTGACGGTCCCACCGGTGGATCTGGTACAGGTCGACATAGTCCAGGCCGAGCCGGGTCAGCGAAGCGTCGATGGCCGACATGATGTGCTTGCGGGACAGGCCGCGGTCATTCTGGCCTGAACCCATCGGCATGAACACCTTGGTGGCCAGCGTGAACTGGTCCCGCGGCAGGAACCTCGGCAGCAGTCGCCCGGTGGCTACCTCGCTCGCGCCATCGGAGTAGGTATCGGCAGTATCAAAGAACGTGATGCCGCCATCGACCGCGGCTTTGACAATCGGTTCCGCGGCATTCTCGTCCAGCACCCAGGGCCGCTCGCTGTCGTTGCCGTAGCTCATCATGCCGAGGCAGACGCGGGAGACCCGCAGGCCGGTAGCGCCGAGATTCACATGCTTCAAGGCTTCACTCCGTTGGTTCGAGGTAGACAGCGACAAGTGCCGCGCGAACGATGTCAACGACATGACGCGCGCCCGGATTCCGGGTCCTCCCGGTACTTCTGATTGGTTGCGGTACTTGTGTTTACTGAGGTGCTTCTGCTTGGCCGCGGTACTTCTGAGCGGTGCCGGGTTAACCGCACGGATGCTAGCCGGGCAAGTCGAATGGGCAAAGGCGGCGTTAACGGATGCCGACGGGACAATGACGCAGCCGCCAACGTCGGTTAATCCGAGTGCCATCCTCGCGCGAGGCATGCTCGGCGGCGCGGGCTCAATGCGGACCAACTCTATGCGCTAACTATGACATTAACTGTATTTGCCGGACAGGCCTATGAAGTTGCGTAAAGCTAGTGCTACGATACTCTGTGTCACAAGATATATTGCTTGTTAAATACAAAATAGTACACCTATATGACAGTTTCACCGCCCTGGACCCCGGCGGCCGCCGTCGTGCAGAGAGCAGCGCAGCAGCTCCGTACAAACCACCGGCGATCATCGGCTAAGGGGGCGAGCGATGGGACGCGATTGGCCCGCATTTGATTCATCCTATGGCCACCGCCGGGTCTGTTCCCCGGCTTACCGGCCACGGCATGCTGCGCCATCGCTGTATATGAGACTTGCACTCGGCGGCTTACGGCGGCTCGGAATTGGGCTTGGCGGATTGCGGTAGCCGAGCGTTCTCGGGTGTCACCGCACAGGGCCGATTGCGGTAGCCGGGCACCCAATGACGGCTCATCGGCCGCCCAGTATGTCCCCGCCGTTCCACTCCGGCGCTGAGGCCGACCACCAGCCTTCTGGCCACCGCGGCCTGACAGGCAGGCGACCGCGCAGCTCGCCCTGGCGGGAAGATGACCCGCGCCCGGGCCTCGAACACGGACTCCGCCGCAGCTACACTCGTTAGCGAGCATTGCTTCAGTTAACGCCGTTAAGTACTAGATGTAAACTTGGCATACACAGTTAACTGATGTCAAGCGGCGCCGCCGTGGCGGCGAGCGCGAGCCGCCGTCAGGCAGCGCCGAACAGAAAGGCGGAGGGTGATGGCCACCATGATCCAGGCCACAAGCCGGCGCGACCGCCTTCGCGCTGCGACGACACAGGAGATCATCCAGACGGCCCGGCGGCTGCTCGTTCAGCAGGGCGCTGACGCGGTCTCACTGCGCGCGATCGCCCGCGAGAT
The DNA here is from genome assembly GCA_963767215.1 of uncultured Actinomycetota bacterium. GTDB lineage: Bacteria > Actinomycetota > Actinomycetes > Streptosporangiales > Streptosporangiaceae > JAJYUU01. Next base: position 21,532 of record CAVYDE010000002.1, on the reverse strand, counting down.
GGGGATGACTGCGCCGGCGCTGTACCGGTACTTCGGCAGTCACGAGGATCTGCTCAGGCACGTCGTCGGCGACATCTTCACGGAGATTGCCGACCACGTGCGGACCGCGATCCACGTCGCCGCCGACGCGGCCGGCCCGAACATCACCGAGGCTGAGGCGATGGCGATCAAGATGATCGCCGGGTGCCAGGAGTTCCGTGCCTGGGCGCTTGCGCACGTGCCCGAGTTCAGCATGCTGTTCGGCAGCCCGATCCCTGGCCTTGAGTACCTGCACGAAGTGCACCGAGACCCGACGGTTGACTGCGGCTACGAGTTCGGCCAGGTGTTCCTCGACTTGTTCGGCAATCTCTACCGGCGCCGGCCGTTCGCCATCCCAGCCGACGAGGACATCCAGCCCGGGCTGGGCGACCAGCTGGCGCGGTACCGGGACCTGACCCACACCGACCTGCCGCTCGGCGCGCTGCAGACCTTCCTTCGCTGCTGGGTGCTGCTGTACGGCACCGTCAGCCTCGAGGTCTTCGGCCACCTGAAGTTCGCGCTCGACGATGCCGCGCCGATGTTCGAGCTGATGCTGACGGATATGGCAGCGATGATCGGCCTGGACTACCCGCTGCCCGGCTGATCCCGCGGCCACGCCGCGCCGCCAGAAAGATGAGTACTATCGCCTAGCCGCGGCCGGTAGATCGGCTCAGTCGCGCAGGCGCCGCGCCGGTCACCATGAATCCATGAGCACACCACTGAGGCCGCACACGACGGCCGCGTTCTACGCCCAGGCGTCTGTCTCGTTCGGCGCCTCTCTAGCCGCCATGGCTATCGGCATCGCCTACCTGCCCCTCGCCGGCTGGCCGCGTGCCTTCCTTGCTCTCGGCCTGCTGTATACGGTGACCTCAGCCTTCACCCTCGCCAAGTGCGTGCGGGACCGGCAGGAAGAAACAGCCGTGGTCAGCCGCGTGGATCAGGCCAGACTCGACCGGCTGCTGGCCGAGCAAGACCTGCTGCACGTCAACATGCAGTAAAGCGAGCGGGCTGCGGCGCATCAGCCGACGTACGGCTCAGCTCCTGAGTCGGCGACCATCGGCCGGCCTGCCGCAGCCCAGTCCTGCATGCCGCCCGCGACGTTGACCGCCTGCCAGCCGGCCCCGGCAAGCGCCTGCGCTGCCCTGGCTGACCGTACGCCCGACCTGCAGATCACGTAGACGACTTCGTCCTGCGGGAGCTCAGCGGTTCGCGCGCCGAGTTGGCCGAGCGGGATGTGCACCGCGTCCGGGGCATGCCCGGCGGTCCACTCGTCGTCCTCCCTGACGTCGAGCAGCCACCCATCCGCTGGCACCCCGGCGGCCGCAATCTCCGATGGCCCCTGCCCCACAGCAAATCACCGCTCCCTCGTGTCGCCTGGTCCAACCCTATGACAGCCGGCCACGCGGACCCCTCTGCCTGTCTCAGGGCAGCCCGGCCGGGCTGCCCGCGCTGACCTCGTCGGCCACGGCGCCGAGCACCAGCCCGTAAGCCAGCAGCACGAAGCCGGGCTCGGGATACCAGTCCCGGTCAGGCAGCCTGGCAAAGCCCGCCTCGTCATACAGGTGGTGCGCCGCCTTCATGTCCTCCTGGGTGAGCAACAGCAGCTGCCTGATGCCTGCCTGCCGCGCGCGCTGGATGACGGCGGCGAGCAACGCCCGGCCAACGCCGGCCCCCTGGGCATCGGGCGCGACGGCCAGCGCCCGGATTTCCGCCTCGTCAGGTCCGGTCAGCATCTCGCCGCCATGAGGCCAGCGCTGGAGCATGACCGTGCCGATAATCGCGCCCCTATCGCCGCCGCTGGCGCGCACGGCCACCAGCACCGGGTCCAGGCCGTCAGCACCGAGCCCGCGCAGGCGCGGCGCATATCCAGAATCGGGCGACAGGAAGCCGTCGGCCAGGTAGGCCGCGACCCGGATCTCGCCGAGCTCAGCGAATTCATCGTCGTAGGCGTCGCGGATCAGCATCAGGCCATCTAATCAGGACAACCCGGATGCTATGGCCGCCGTGCGCAGGGCTTCTCATGCACTGGAGTCCCCAGCTGTGTCCGTCATCGCCAGGTAAGCAGGCCGCAGCAAAGTAGTCAGGTCCATGCCGCCGGCCGTGATGAACGGCGGCTCGAAGCTGCGCAGCAGCAGGTCAGCGGGCGCGGCTGCGGCCGGCGGCAAGGAACGCAACCGCGCCGGGCTGAGCGAGGACGACCAGAAGGACGACGCGGAGTTTGCCGCGCTCTCGGCGAGCGGCGCGTCGGTCACCTCGATCACCGGCCGGCCAGGCTCAGCCGGCTGGCCGCCGCCGGCGAGCAGTCGCAGCGCGGCGAGCAGCTCCTCCCGGCCTTTGCCACGCCAGGCCAGCATGGCGAAGGGGTCGTCGTCGAAGGCCTCGGCCAGCACGTAGCAGACCGCGGCGAGGTGCTTGCACGGTACTTCCCAATCCGGGCAGGAGCAGGTCATGTCAAGGTCGCGGGCCGAGGCGGGGAACAGCGGCGTACCGCAGTCGGCGAACACCTCCTCGATCTCCGCGGGCATCTCCCCGGCCAGCAGCCGCGCCCGGAAGACGGCACGGGCCGCGAGTGCCTCGGCTACGCGCTGCCACTGCCGGGTCGTCAGCGGATCGACTGTCAGCTTCACGTTGTACGGCTTGACCCGCGAGCCCTGCACCTTGGCGGTCACGTGCCCGGTCCCGATGGCCAGGCTGAGTACCTGGCCGGACCTGGCGTAATTGCGGCCCCTGGTCAGCCTGCTCTGCAGCCCGAACGACTCGAGCACGTCGATGAACCGGCGCGACCACCACCGCTCGCCGATCGAGCCGCGCTTGCTGCGCGCCTTGATGCCGCCTTCGGCCTTGCGCGGCCGCGATGGCGGGTAGTCGTGATCCCAGCCGCTCACTGTGCTGGCCTCATTGGGACACCGCCTCCGGCGACAGCTCGACGACCTGGCGCAACTCCGCGACGGACAGTTCGGTCAGCCAGCTCTCGCCGGTACCGACGACCGCCTCAGCCAGCTTCTTCTTCTCCTCGATCATCTGGTCGATGCGCTCCTCCACCGTGCCGATGCACACGAACTTGCGCACCTGCACGTCGCGCCGCTGCCCGATCCGGAACGCGCGGTCGGTCGCCTGATCCTCGACCGCCGGATTCCACCACCTGTCCACGTGGATCACGTGGTTGGCCGCGGTGAGGTTGAGCCCGGTGCCGCCTGCCTTGAGCGAGAGCAGGAATACCTCAGGCTCTGAGCCTTCCTGGAACTGCCGCACCATCTCGTCCCGCCGCTTCCTGCTGGTCCCGCCGTGCAGGAAATGCACCTCGCAGCCGAGCCTTGCGGCCAGGAACGGTTGCAGCATCCGGCCGAACTCGGCGTACTGGGTGAAGCACAGCGCCTTGTCGCCGGCCTCGGCCACCTCGGCGCAGATCTCCTCGAGCCTCGCGAGCTTTCCTGACCTGCCCTCCAGCCGGGAACCATCGCCGAGCAGCTGCGCCGGGTGATTGCAGACCTGCTTGAGCTTGGTCATCGTGGCCAGCACCAGGCCGCGCCGCTCGATGCCCGGCTCGGCCGCCTCGATCCTGGCCATCATGTCGTCGACGGTCGCCTGGTAGAGCGACGCCTGCTCCACCGTCAGGTTGCAGAAGACCTTCATCTCCAGCTTGTCCGGCAGATCGGCGATCACGCTCTTGTCGGTCTTCAGCCGGCGCAAGATGAAAGGACCGGTGATCCGCCTGAGCTGCTCGGTCGCGCCCTGATCGGCATTGCGCTCGATCGGGATGGCGAACCGCTGCCGGAATTTCTCCGCCGGGCCAAGCAGGCCGGGACTGGTGAACTCCAGGATCGACCACAGCTCGGTCAGCCGGTTTTCCACCGGCGTGCCCGTCAGCGCGATCCGCGACGCCGCCGGGATGCCACGCACCGCCTGGGCTTGCCGGGTGCTCGCGTTCTTGATGTTCTGCGCCTCGTCGCACACCAGCCGTGCCCAGGGAACGCAGCCGAGCGCCGCCCGGTCCCTGGTTGCCACGCCGTAGGTGGTGATGACAAGGTCCGCGGCGGTCAAGGTCGCGGCGAGCTCGGGCCCGCTCGCCAGCCCGCGCCGTGGTGCACGTGCACGGTGAGCCCAGGGGTGAACTTCGCCGCCTCGCGCTGCCAGTTGCCGACCAGTGACATCGGGCAGACCAGCAGCGTAGGCCCGGTCGCGGTCGCATCGTCGCGCTCGGCCTGCAGCAGCGCGAGCGTCTGCGGCGACTTGCCCAGGCCCATGTCGTCGGCGAGCACGGCGCCGAGGCCGAGCCGGCCGAGGAACGACAGCCAGGCCAGGCCGCGTTCCTGGTACGGGCGCAGCTCACCCTGGAAGGACGCGGGCGTGCTGACCGGCGCCAGCCTGGCGTCGGCTTGCCCGGAGAGCAGGTCACCGAGCCAGCCATCGGCTGCCACCTCAGTCAGCGGCAGTTCGGCGGAGCCGGCCCCGAGACCGGCGAGCAGCGCGGCTCCGGCGGTCATCGTGCCCGAGGCGCCACGTTCCAGGAAAGAGAGCGCAGCCTTGAGGTGGCGCTCATCCAGCTCAACCCACTGGCCACGCAACCGGACAAGCGGAACCTTGAGCCGGGCAAGCTCGGCAAGCTCGTCTGCGTCGAGGGTCTGCTCCCCCACTGCCAGCTCATACCGGAAGTCGACTAGCTCGGACAGGCCGAACTGGGGCGCGGTCACCGAGCCGGGGCCTCCGGCGGACCGTGATCTGGTGGTGAGCTTGAGGCCAAGGCGCGACCGGCGGACCCAGTCCGGCAGCAGGACCCCGAATCCGGCGCCGGCCAGCAGCGGTCCTGTCTCCTTGAGGAAGTTCAGCGCGCCGCCGGTGTCGAGTTCTACCGATTCAGGCGCCGCGCGCTGCAACTCGCGGTCCAGCTCAGGGAACAGCCGCGAGGCGCGGCCGAGCCCGGCCAGCAGGTCGTCCTCCGGGAAGTTGATGCCGGCCGCCGCCCAGCCGTCAGCCGAACCGCCCGACCAGATGTCGGCGGCGGGCAGCAGCAGGCTCGGGTCGTCGGTCGCCTGCAGCGCGAGCTCGACCCGCCAGCTGCCGCCGCCCCCTTCGCTGGCTTCCTGGTCACCCGCTTCCTGATCGCCGGCCGGCAGCCGGACCGCCGGCTCGGTCAGCCGGAAGCAGGTGCGCACCGGGCCAGGCGGCTCCTGTGCGGCGTCCTGCCAGGCCCAGAGCGCGAACGTGAGCTGTGCCGCCTTGGCCGCGTCGCCAGCAGGCACGCTGACCTCGCCGTCCTCCCCGGTGAGCGCGGCGGCCCACCGGTCGGTCAGCTGGTCGCGGGCCGGACCTGGCAGTACCGAGAAGCCGGGTTCCGCAGCCAGCGCCGTCCTGACCGCGGCGTCGGTCAGCAGGTTAAGAACCTCGGTCACGATGTCCGCCGACGGTGCGCCCGCTTCGCTGATAGCGCGGCATACCGGCGGGATGGCAACGGTCAGCTCACGCGCGCGCAGCGCATCGGGACCCGCGAGGACGGGGCGCCACCTGGCGAGGTAGCGGCCGTCGGCAGCCGCCTCGAAGCCGGGCAGCACCCGGCCGCGCGCCGTCAGGTCCGCGGCCAGCGCGGCGAGCGCCGCGAGGTAATGGATGGTGCCGGACAGCACACCGCGTTCGGCTGCTGTGGCCGGATGGCTGATCGCGGTCAGCACGCCGAGTGCGTCGGCCGGAGCGAAGGTCAGCGCCGGAACCTGCCACGGCGTCAGTTTCGTGCGGCCTGGCGCCAGGTTCGGCGGCTGCCGGCTGCTCAGATCGCTGGCTTCGGCCAGCTCAGGCGAGGGCAGCGGACCACTGGTCGCGGTGCCTGGCAGCCAGAGGGTGAGCTCGGCTTCTGCTGCCTTGCGAGCCAGGTCCCCGGCGGGCTCGCCGTACTCGGCCAGGACGTCAGCGAGCAGTACGGCCGGCGCGGCGAACGGATGCGGCGCTGGCCGGCCTGCGGTGTTGCCCGGCCCGGACGTACCGGGCTCCGCTGGGTCTTCAGCCCACAGGCTCAGCGCGCCGTCGGCCCAGATGCCGTGGATCGCCAGCATGGCCTGCTCTCCCGAGATTGCCGGGACCATCTGCACAGAAACTAGCAATCTTGCAGCTCCGACACGCCGCAAACGGCAGGTGCCGCGTTCCGCGCCGCCCTAGTGGTAATGCGCAGATCCGCGAGCGGGCGCCAGTCAGGCCCGCGACGCGTCGTCCTTGGTGCCGGGCAGACCGGTGATGAAGCCGTCGGTGAAGGCCGCTTCCGCGGGCTCTCCTGGCGCTGCCGACGACCCTTGCGCCTGCAGCGCCTCGACCCTGGCCGACTCGTTGATCTTGCGCAGGTGCTTGGTCAGCGAGCGGAACACGAAGTACAAGATGGTGCCCATGCCGAAGACGATAAGGAAGCCGAGCGTGCCCGGCTGGTCCCATGCGCTCGTCGACGTCGACGACACAGCAAGGATCATGACAGGCTCACCCTCTCCCGGATCCCGGCGAACAGGTCATCTTCCGGCTGGCCGGAATCAACCAGCGACCTGGCCAGATGATAGTCCTCGGTCGGCCAGGCCGCGCGCTGGACCTCGGCCGGCACCGCGAACCACCCGCCGAGCGGGTCGACCTGAGTAGCGTGCGCGATCAGTGCCTGGTTGCGGATCTCGAAGTAGTCACCGCACGGCACTCTGGTGGTGACCGCGTACTTGGGCCTGCCCTTGTCCTCGTTCTCTGCCCACTCCTCGATCCGCTCGGCATACGGCGACTCGAGGCCGGCGTCGCAGCATCTCCTCGTGCAGCGCCAGCAGCCGGTCCCGGTGGAAGGTGAGGTGGTAGTACAGCTTCAGCGGTTGCCACGGCTCGCCGGTACCGGCATAGCGATCAGGGTCGGCCGCGGCCTCGAAGGCCTCGACCGACACCTGGTGCGTCTTGATGTGATCGGGGTGCGGGTAACCGCCGTTCTCGTCGTAGGTCAAGATCACGTGCGGGCGGAACTCGCGCACCGCGGCAACGAGCGGCCTGGCCGCGCTCTCCAGCGACTCCAGCGCGAAGCACCCCTCCGGCAGCGGCGGCAGCGGGTCACCTTCTGGCAGGCCAGAATCGACGAACCCGAGGAATTGCTGCTGCACGCCGAGAATCTCCCGCGCGGCGTCCATCTCCGCCCTGCGGATCGCGGCCAGGTCGGCCCTGACTTCTGGCCGCTCCATCGCCGGGTTGAGGATGTCGCCGCGCTCGCCGCCGGTCATCGTGCACACCAGCACCTGCACGCCCGCGCGCACGTAGCGGGCCATCGTGGCCGCGCCCTTGCTCGACTCGTCGTCTGGATGAGCATGCACGGCCATCAGCCGCAGCGGTTCGCCGCCGGGGCAGGCCACGCCGCAAGTCCTGCTCTCGGCAGCGCCTTCGTCAGGATCAGCAAGCACGCGGAAGTCACCTCAACATCGTCTTGGCAAAGGCAGGCCTGGCGCCTGCCACTGTAGGGCCACCGTCGTCCCGCCGGGCCTGGCGGTGGGCGGCAACGGCGGCACAAGGGGAAAACAAAGAGCTAGCCGCATCGCATTCCCGGCGTCGCCGCGCGGGCGGCGGGCCGGTCAGCCGGTCAGCCGGTCAGCGAGCAGGCCGGCGAACGCCTCGGCGAGTACGCCGTGCCCGGCGGAGTTCGGGTGCAGCCGGTCGGCGGTGAACAACTCAGGACGGCCGGCCACCTCAGGCATCGCCCAGATATCGAGGCAGCGTGCCCCCCGCCGCGCGGATTGCTCGCGGATGATGTCGCTGGCCTGGCTGAGCCGCTGCCTGGCGATGCCGACGTACTCAGGCGGCAGCGAGACAACACCAGAGATGTCGGGCAGGGTGCAGGTCAGCACCGTGGCACCGGTAGCGGTCAGCGCGTCGATCAGCCGGCCGAGACCGGCGCTGAACTGCTCGGGAACGAAGTCGCTAACCCGGATGTCGTTCATCCCGACAGTGACGCTGACCAGGTCAGGACCGGCCCCGTTCAACGCCGACAGCCGCGGCAGTTGATCGCCGAGCACGGCCGCTAGGTTCGCGCCGTCGACGGCGAAGTTGGTCAGCACGCAAGGGCTGCCTGAGCGCTCCGACAACAACACGGCCAGCCGCTGCGCCCACCCGATCGTCGCGCCATCGGCGCCGAAGTCGCCACGGCCTGCTGTCAGGCTGTCACCGAGAGCGACGAAACGAGTCCACGACTGCGGCTTCGAGAACAGGTCCACAACGTAGAATAATCCGTGGCCAAGGTTGCTCCGGCGGGCGCCCCTGGCGCTGCGGCCGACCGATCAATCAGCCAGATACCTGGAACCGTGACACTTCTCACCGACAACGCGCTGCGCGAACTCGGCCTGCCACGGCGCTCCGCAACGCCCGTCGTCCTGACCGGGCTCATCGCGGCGATCGTGCTGCTGACCGTGTTCGCCGTCGTCTACAACCCGTTCGACTTCAACGTGTACCGGTGGGGCGGCGAGGCCGTCAAGCACGGACTGCAGCTTTACAACGTGCAGGTCAACGCGCATTGGTTCACCTACACACCGTTCGCCGCCGTGGTCTTCATCCCGGTCGCCGCGATCCCCGACGTGCTCGGCCGGCTTGGCTGGGAACTGGGCTCGCTGGCCGCCCTTGCCTACAGTGCGCAGGTCACCCTGAAGCTGGCGGGCTACCGCGCGAGCTGGCAGGTGATCGGCGCGATCACTGTCCTCGGCCTGACGCTCGAGCCGATGTATCACACCTTCTACCTCGGCCAGATCAACCTGATCTTGCTCGCGCTGATCCTCGCCGACGTCTGGCGGGCGGCCAGGGGCAAGCCCGCCGGGATCGGCGTCGGCATCGCCGCCGCGATCAAGCTAACCCCGCTGATCTTCATCGCCCTGTTCTTGCTCGCCGCGCGGACCAAGGCAGGGCTGACCGCCGCCGCGACCTTCGTCGTCACGGTGGCGATCGGTTACCTGGTCGCGCCGGCCGACTCTGGCCTGTACTGGCACAAGCTCTTCGACGACACCAAGCGGGTCGGCGCTCCCTACATCAGCAACCAGTCGCCGTACGCGATGGCGTTGCGGGTGGCAGGCGGCGCCGTGCACGTCGGCCACTGGTACCTGATCATCCCGCTGCTGCTCGGAGTCGCCGGGCTGGCCATCGCGACGGTGCTGGCCAGGAACGGCGACTGGCTCGGCGCGGCCACCGCCACCGGCGTCACCGGGCTGCTGGTATCGCCGATCTCGTGGACGCACCACTGGGTCTGGATCCTGCCCGCGCTGGTCATCCTGGTGCTGGCCAGCCGGCAGGCAAGATCGCCGCGGCGTGCGCCTACCTGCTGTTCGTCATCGCGCCTATGTGGTTCACGCCGCGCCACGGCGGACCCCAGGAGTACGGCTTCCACTGGCTGCTGACCCTGGTCGCCAACTGCTACCTGCTGGCCGCCCTGGCCTTCCTCTGCTACCTGGGCTGGCGGGCCTACCTGATACTCCGCCCCCCGGCGGCGCCTGCTACGCCTACCGCTGGCGTCCGCCCGCAGGCCGGCTCCGCCGCCGGTACAGCCAGGACGCCGCCGCGGAGACCGGCAAGCTGACGGCCAGGATGAGCGCCGACCCGGTCAGCGCGCTCACCAGGAAATCGCTGCCGACTTTCGCGACGCCGTAGTAGTAGCCCACGACGACGGCCAGCAGCAGCAGGTAGCCCCCGATCATGTCGGCCGCCACGTGCGCGATCACAGCGACCCAGCCGTGATCCCGGCGCCCGGCGCCTGCTTCCCTGCCAGTCGGCAGGCCCGCGGCGGCGCGCCGGCGCGCACTAGCCAGGCCGGCCGCGAGGATCACCATCAGCAGCAGGTACCCGGTCAGGATCGGTATCAGGTCGGACCTGATCAGGTGCGAGGATGTCATGCCCGGAGCAGGAAATGCCAGCCGCGGATAAATATGTGCCAGCCCAGCCATAGCCACAACGCGAAGAGTGCCCATCTTCCTGGTGGATAGCGCATTATCGCCCGGAACGTATCGCTCAGCGATGGCACCCCGGTGATCCCGGCGAGCGCAAGTCCTTCCCACGCGAATATGGCGCCGAAGAGCAGCGCCCACACCAGATAACCGATCACCGGATGATGAGCCACGTCGACCTCCAGGTCAGCGGCGCAGGCATGAGAAAACCGACCCTATGCCCGGAATCCCTGGCCCGTGGGGGGCTCAGCCGCAGGATGACAGTAATTTTGGCTGGGAACGTGGTAGTCCGAGTTGGCCTGACCTGCTTCTCACAGCGGCTAGTCGAGCATTTTTGCCCCGCTTCGCCCAGACTTGTTTAGCACGGGCCATTGACAGGTACGACGTACTCGCGGAGCCTTGTTAGCCTCGAAGGAATACCCCGACGGGCCGCAAGGCCCAAAGACCCCTAGCTCCGTATCCATCTGAGGAGTACCCGTGACCGAGACCCGCGATGACACCCTGACCTGGCTGACCCAGGAGGCGTTCGACCGGCTCAAGACAGAACTCGACTTCCTGTCGGGTCCAGGCCGGATCGAGATCGCGAAGAAGATCGAGGCTGCGCGGGCAGAGGGCGACCTGAAGGAGAACGGCGGTTATCACGCGGCAAAGGACGAGCAGGGCATGCGCGAGGCCCGGATCCGGCAGCTGACGCAGATCGTGGAGAACTCCAGGGTTGGCGACGCGCCGCGTACCGACGGCGTCGTTGGCCCTGGCATGACCGTCACCATCAGGTTCTCCGGTGACGAGGACGAGGTCACGTTCTTGCTTGCCTCGCGCGAGGAGGTCGGTTCGCCGATCGATGTGTACTCGCCCAAGTCACCGCTCGGCTCCGCGATCAACGGCAAGAAGGTCGGCGAGAGCGCCACCTACAATCTGCCCAACGGCCGCGCCACGACTGTCGAGATTCTCGAAGCCGTCCCCTACAACGGCGCCTGAACCTGCCAGCAGGGACGACGCCTGATGTCAGCAGGAGGAGGCGGCCACGCCGCGAAAACGCGGGGAGGCCGCGTCGCCTGACTCCAGCGGCCTACGCGCCGTGCACCAGCTCGGGCTCGCCCCTTGCCTGCTCGGCAGCCGGCTCGATCCTGCTGCGCAGCGGGATCTCCTTGACAAACAGCGCCAGCACGAACACTGCCGCCGTCGCCGGTACGGTCCACCAGAACACGCCGGAGATGGCGTAGCTGATCGCGTGGAACGCGGCGTTCTTGATCCCGGCCGGCAAGGTGTTGATCGTCGCCGGGTCCAGGTTCGCACCGCCGCCGACGTGCACGCGCGTATGCAGCAGGGACGCCATGGCGTCGGAGAACCGGCGGAAGAAGATCACGCCGAAGATCGAGACTCCGAGCGAGCCGCCGATCTGCTGGAAGAAGGCGCGGGAGCTGCTCGCGACGCCCATGTCCTGCTGCGGCACGCTGTTCTGCACGATCAGCGAGGTGATCTGCATGAGGAAGCCCATGCCGATACCGAGGACGACGAAGCACAACGCCGAGGTCAGCCTGGTGGTATTGACGCTCAGGTGAGTGAGCAGGTAGATGCCGAGCGTCATGATCACGCCGCCGATGATCGGGAGGATCTTGTACCGTCCCGTGCGGCTGGTCACCTGACCGGAGATCAGTGATGTCAACGTCGAGCCGAGCATCAGCGGGATCAGCATCAGGCCGCTGCCGGTCGGCGACGCGTGCTGCACAGTCTGCTGGTACAGCGGCAGGAAGGTCAGCGCGCCGAGCATGGCCATGCCGAGCAGGAAACTCATGGTCGAAGCTACCGAGAAATTCCGGTTCTTGAAGACGTGCAGCGGCAGCATCGGTTCAGCCGCGCGCGACTCGACCGCGAAGAACGCAATGAACGACAAGACAGTCACGGCGCCAAGCGACAGGATCTCCCAGGAGCCCCACGGGTACTGGCTGCCGCCCCAGCTGGTCATCAGCACGATCGCGGTGGCGAAGACGGCTATCACGGTCGCGCCTAGGTAGTCGATCTTGTGCTCGACTCGCTTGCGCGGCAGGTGCAGGGTCGCCCACAGGTAGACAAGCGCGGCCCCGCCGATCGGCATGTTGATGTAGAAGATCCAGCGCCAGGACCAGTGCTGGGTGATATAGCCGCCGACCAGCGGTCCGGCAATCATGGCGACCATCATCGCCGCCATCATGTAGCCCATGTACTGGCCGCGCTCGCGCGGCGACACCATGTCGCCGATGGTGGCGATGGCGCCGACCATCAGGCCGCCGGCGCCGAGGCCCTGCAGCGCGCGGAAGGCGATCAGCTGGTCCATCGAGTGTGCCAGGCCGGACAGCGCGGAGCCGATCAGGAACAGCACGATCGCGATCATGAGGAATCGCTTCCTGCCGTACATGTCGCCGAGCTTGCCGTAGAACAGCGTGGTGATCGTCGCGGCGAGGATGTAGGCGGTGACCACCCACGCCAGGTGGTTCAGGCCGCCGAGGTCGCCGACGATGCGTGGCAGCGCGGTGGACACCACCAGCTGGTCTAGCATGGCGATGATCAAGGTCAGGAGCAGCCCCGGCAGGACTATCAGGATCTCGCGACGCCGTCCAGTCGGCGCCTCGCTGCCGGGAATGGCGGCAGCCTGGCTGTCTGTCATCGAGATTGGCTCCTTGCCTTGCACCTGCTACATCGTCTCAGCCGTCGGCATCGCGCACTGACTTGTCATACTTACTTGCCGACCGGCTAGCATCCTGGCAGAGTCCAGGGTAAGCTCGGCACTAACCGGCCGTCAAGTAGGTTTACGCCGGGGGCGGAAGGACTGAGGTTCGAAGGTCCATGGAAGACAACGTCTTCGCCGACGGGCAGGACCGCGGCCGCGACACCAGGTCGCGGCTGCGCGAGCTTGCCCTGCAGCTTTTCGCCGAGCAGGGTTACGAGAAGACCTCCCTGCGGGAGATCGCGGAGCGGCTTGGCGTGACGAAGGCTGCGCTGTACTACTACTTCAAGTCCAAGGAAGACATCGTTCGCAGCCTGGTCGAGGACTATGTCGCAGAGCTGGACGGGCTCATCTCCTGGGCAAAGGCGCAGCCGCGGACGCCGGAGACCAGGGCCGAGATCGTGACCAGGTACCTGGAGATCGTCGCCAACGGCTCGGCCGTCTTCCGGATGCTGCACCAGAACCAGGCAGCCGTCGCCAGTCTGGCCGCCGCCAAGGAGCGCGGCGAGTTGTTCCGCGAGCGGATGGACGCGCTGGTGGATTTGCTGAGTGACGGACCAGGGGCGCCGTTGCGCGACCAGATCAGGGCCGCCTCATGCCTTATGAGCTTGAGCTACTGCTGCATGCACTACCAGGACAGGGCAACCAGCCTGGCCGAGCTGAAGTCAGCCCTGCTCGATGTGGGCTTCGAGCTGGCAGATGCCAAGCCTGCCCGGTGAACTAGGCGTCGAGCAAGGCAAGAACATCCAGTTCGGCCGCGATCTGGGCGGCCTCAGCACAACCGCCGCGCTGCAGGATTTCCTGTGCCTGACGCAACCGGCCGGTCGCGGTGGCAGCGTCACCGGCGACTAGGGCGCAGCGGCCGAGGCCAGCCAGGGCGAGAGCCTCGTCCTGCGGCACGGTGATCTCGCGGGCCAACTCCAGCGCCTGCTGATAACACGCCGCGGCCGCCGCGGCCGCGCCACTGACGTGATGCAGCGCGCCGATCTCGTTGAGTGCCGACGTCTGGCCGCCGCGCTCCCCGAGGTCACGGTAGATGTCGAGCGCTCGCGCTAGAACTTCGGCCGCCGCCCGGTAGTCGCCGGTCAGGCGTCGCAATCTGCCCAGCCTGATGAACGCGTTCGCTTGGCCGAGCCGGCTGCCCAGCTCATGGTAGATCTCGAGCGAACTCACAAGATCGCGATCCGCCGCCTGATAATCGCCCGCGGCTCCGCGGATCTTCGCCAGGTTGCTGAGGGCGTCCGCCTGGCCGAGCCTGCTGCCCAGCTCCCGGTAGAGAGCCAGGGCCGCAGCCAGATCGCGGGCGGCCGCCCGGTGGCCGCCGGCCACCTGCAGCCCGGCGCCCGGCATGCCGTGGTCACCGGGGCCTGCCGCCCCGGCCTGGCAGTCGGGAGCGGCCGGGTTCTCGATTGCCTGCAACCGCAAGCACCCGAGGCCGAGCAGGACGTTGGCCTGGCCGAGCCGGTCGCCCAGCGCACCGAAGATGCCGAGCGCCTGGCCCAGGTCGCTGGCCGCGGCGGGGTAGTCGCCGGTCATCATCCATGTGAGCCCGAGGACATGCAGCGCTCCCGCCCGGCCTGCCAGGTCAGCCAGGTCGGTGAAGATGGCCAGCGCCTGCCCGAGGACTTCGGCCGCGCCCGGGTAATCGCCTGTCATGTGCCGCACCCGGCCGATATGCAGCAACGCGTACGCCTGACCTGACCGGTCACCGACGTCGCGCGCGGCCTGGACGGCCACGGCATGCCGCGTCAGCGTTTCGATCCACGGACCGTCGCGGCTGAGCAACTCAGCCAGCCCGGCGCTCAGCGCCACCACCCTGGCCTGCTGCCCGGTCGCGGCGGCGTGGTCCAGGCAGGCAACAAGCGCCGGCCGCTCCGCCCGCGCCCACGCCAGGGCCTGCTCGCTATCGGCGAAAACCGGCAGCGCGCACGGCTGGACCACCCGGTCCGCGGCTGCGCTTTTTGTCTGCCAGGCGAGCAGCGCCTCCGCCCGGGCTGCGGCGTGCTGGTAGTAATCAAGGAGCCGGCCGACCGCTGCGTCGCGCTCGGCGGCGGTCATCGTCTCCGCGGCCCGATCTGCCGCGTAGCGACGGATCAGGTCATGCATGCCGTAACGCCGGTAGCCAGTCTCGGTCAGCAGCCCTTCGGCGTGGAGCCCGTCCAGCAGCCGCGCCGCCTGTCCCAGCCCGATCCCGGCAAGCGCCGCGGCCGCGTAGGCATCAGTGCTGGCGGCTGGGTGCAGGCCGAGCGCGCAGAAGAATTCCTGCCAGCCCGGCTGAAGGTGCTGCCAGGACACCTCGAACGCGGCCGCGACGCTGACGTGCTCCGCGGTCAGCGTCAGCAGCCTGGCCCTGGTCTCGCTGATGAGGTCAGGCAGTGTCCAGGCCGGGTGCCGGGTGTAGACCCGCGCGAGCAGGCTGATGGCCAGCGGCAGGTGCCCGGCAAGCCCGGCGAGTTCAGCTACCGCATCAGGGTCGCCAGCAGCGCGCGGAGCGAGCCTGACGAACATGGCTCGCGCCTGCTCGGCCGGCAGTATCTCCACCATCACAGGCACCACGGCTACCGGGAGGTCGGCCAGATGCCTGCGGCTGGTCAGCAGCACCAGGCAGCCGCCCGAGCCAGGCAGCAGCGCCATTACCTGGGCGCTGTTCGCCGCGTTGTCCAGCACCAGCAGCACCCGCTGCCCGGCAAGCTTGTCCCGCCACATGCTGGCCCGGTCCGCGAGGCCGACCGGGACGTAACGCGGTTCCACGCCCACCGCGGCCAGCAGCCCTGCCAGCGCATCCGCTGGCGGCACCGGATCTTGACCTGGCGTATGACCGTGCAGGTCCACGAACAGCTGCCGGTCAGGGAAATGGTGAGCGAGCTGGTGCGCGGCGTGCACCGCCAGCGCGGTCTTCCCGACTCCTGGCATCCCGTCTATCGCCCGGATGACCACCACCCCGCCGGGCGGGCCGTCAGGCCAGGCTGTATCGGTGACCGCGCTGGTAATCAGGGCTAGCTCGCCCGCCCGGCCGGTGAACGCCGCCGTATCGGGCGGAAGTGAGTATCTGACGCCTGGCTGAGTCAGCTCCCTGGCTGCCTCGAGGGCGGCCGTCGGGCCGAGACTTCCGGCGGCCGCGAGGCCCTGGTCAGCTGCTCCCGCTCAGGCTGCGGCAACTCGAGCGCGTCGGCAAGCGCCTGCACCGAGGGCCGGTACGGGCGAACGGTGTGGCCTCGCTCCATCTTCGCGATAGTCCGTACGCTCAGCCCGGACCGCGCGGAGAGTTCTTCCTGGCTGAGCCCAGCGAGCACGCGGTGCCTGCGCAGTAGCTCGCCGAATCTGCCTTGATTCTCACCTGCGCCCATGGGCCCTCCCGGCGCTAACTCCCGGTCACGGGCGGTAACCGACGAGTTCGAGCTGGAAGGGCGAACTATACCGGTAAGTCTTCCGGTCGGAGTTCCTGGCAGCCGGATGGCGCCGCAGGTCAGGCTGGACACCAGAAGGACGGCACCCCTCTGGAGATTCCGGCCAGTGCGGCTCGCGGGAGCGGTCGCACCGGCCGGACTTCCGTTACGGCCGCCCGTCGCAGGCAGCGCCAGGATTACTGCCCGCTGTGCGCCGCCACGGACCTGACCAGCGGCAGCACCCGATGGCGCAGCGGAGTGGCGAGCACTATGAGGGTCGAGGTTCTGACCACGCCCTCAAGCTCGACGATCGAGTCGATGACCCGTTGCAGGTCGGCATTGCTTCTGGCGACCACCCGGCACAGCATGTCGCCAGCACCGGTGATGGTGTGCGCCTCCAGCACCTCGGCGATGGCCCCGAGTCGCTCGGCGACCGGATCATGGCCGCCAGCCTGCCTGATCTCCAGCGTGATGAACGCCATGACACCGTAGTCAAGAGCCGCGGGGTCGATGTCCGGCCCGTAACCGGTGATGACGCCGCGAGCGTGCATCCGGTCGAGCCTGGCCTGCACAGTCCCCCTGGCTACCCGGAGCCGCCTCGATGTTTCGAGCACGCCGATCCTTGGCTCGGTCATGAGCAATTCGATCAGCAGCCCGTCAAGCTCGTCGATCACCGCACCCCGGTTTCATCACAGTGGTCGCATGACAACCTGTACAAGTTCTCTAGCGATACCGGCTAGTAGCTTAGCAAATTGTAGAGCAGTTCGGGACTCAGTTGCGCAGCATGCCTGACAGGTCGAAGCTGCGAGGAGTGCCAGCAGAGCCCAGAGGGAGCCATCCGATGACAGCCGAGGCAGTACAGCTGCGAGACCCCGCCACCGATGTTTTCCCGGTCCTCGGGATGGACGCCGCCGTCTTCGCTGTCGGCAATGCCCGGCAGGCAGCGCACTTCTACTCGACGGCCTTCGGCATGCGCTGCGTTGCCTACCGCGGCCCTGAGACTGGCTGCCGGGACGAGGCCTCGTACGTTCTGGAGTCGGGCAACGCCAGATTCGTGTTCCGCGGCCCGGTGCGGGCAGGCACCGATCTCGGCAGGCACGTCGCCGAGCATGGCGACGGTGTCATCGATCTGGCCATCGCCGTCCCGTCAGCGACCGCCGCGTACGAGTACGCGCTCGCCCACGGGGCCCGCGGGCTCGCCGAGCCAGAGATCGTTGAGGATTCCGGCGGCAAGGTCGTGCTCGCCGCGATCGCGACGTACGGCGATACCAGGCACACGCTGGTCGAGCGCGGTGACTACGCGGGCCCCTACCTGCCCGGCTATGAAGCGGCCAGGCCGTTGACCGCCGAACCGAGCGGGCCGTTTTTCGCCGAGATCGACCACTGCGTGGGCAACGTCGAGCTGGGCAAGATGAACGACTGGGTTGATTTCTATCACCAGGTCATGGGCTTCACGAACATGAAGGAGTTCGTCGGGGACGACATCGCGACTGAGTACTCGGCCCTGATGAGCAAGGTCGTGGCCGACGGCAGCCGCAAGGTCAAGTTCCCGATCAACGAGCCTGCCGTGGCCAAGAAGAAGTCGCAGATCGATGAGTACCTGGAGTTCTACGGCGGCCCTGGTGTCCAGCACCTTGCCCTAGCCACCGACGACATCGTGGGCGCGGTGCGCGGCATGAAGGCGGAGGGCGTGCAGTTCCTGGACACGCCAGACAGCTATTACGAGACCCTCGGTGAGTGGGCAGGTGACACCAGGGTGCCGGTCGACGAACTGCACGAGCTGAAGATCCTGGCCGACCGGGACGAGGACGGCTACCTGCTGCAGATCTTCACCAAGCCGGTACAGGACCGGCCGACTGTCTTCTTCGAGCTGATCGAGCGACACGGCTCACAGGGCTTCGGGAAGGGCAACTTCAAGGCGCTGTTCGAGGCTATCGAGCGGGAGCAGGAGCGGCGCGGCAACCTCTGAGGAGGCGAATCCTGGGCATTCCGGGGCATGACGGCACGCGCTGGCTATGCAGCACCCCGTCCGGTAAGGCATCATGACCAGGTGAATCAGCCGCAAGACCCAACCAGCCAGGCCAGGCCCGAGGCGAGCCAGCCCACCGCACCGCAGCCCTGGATGACGCCGGCCGAGCAGCCCCCGCCGTACGGGACCGCGCCAGGCCCGGCCGCCGCGGGATACCGGACTGCGCCAGGCCCGCCGCCCGGCTACGGCGCGCCCGGCCAGAGCGGGGCAGGCTACGGCGCGCCCGGCCAGAGCGGGGCAGGCTACGGCGCGCCCGGCCAGAGCGGGGCAGGCTACGGCGCGCCCGGCCAGAGCGGGCCAGGCTACGGCGCGCCCGCGGGCCAGGCCTATCAGAATCAGGGCTATCCGCAGCCCGGCAGCTACCCCGGCTACCCGCAGCCCAGCGGTTTCGGCCAGCCGCACCCGGCGTACAGCAATCCGGTCATGCCGAAGGATCCGGCACTGGCTGAATGGTGGCGTCGGCTTCTTGCCCGGCTGATCGACGGCATCGTCTTGTCCTGCGTGCTTGGACTCGTGCTCGCTCCGTTGTGGGTTCCGCCGTGGACCACGTTCCTGCACAGCTTGCAGAACATCGTCAACCAGTATCCGGGCGGACTGAGCGGCAACCCCGCTGCGACAACTGCCATGGCCAACGCCGAGGCAACATTTATCGGCAAAATCCTTTACATCGTGGTGCTGTTCTATATCGGGGCATTCGCTTACGACTGGATCCAGCACGCGTTGTGGGGCCAGACCATCGGCAAGCGGGCGCTGCGGACCATGGTTGTCACCGTCGACGGCCGCGGCAAGATCAGCGCAGGTGCGGCCGGCGGCCGCGCCGCGATCTACGCCCTGGTACCCGGCGTCCCGGTGGTGGGCGGCCTGTTCGCGCTGGTCAACGAACTCTGGCTGACGTGGGACCCGCGCAGGCAGTGCCTGCACGACAAGGCCGCGCATACAGTGGTCATCAAGAAGGACTATCAGAGCTCATACCCGCAGGCAGGCGGCTGGTAGCAGGCCCGGCGACCGGCTTTCCCGGTTCGGCCGCGGGTCAGGCGGCTCGCACCCGGCTTGCGCACGAGGGAACCATCGGCGCTATGACGCAGCAGGACGGAACAGGGCAGGGGCCTGGCGTCCCAGGCGCCTGCGGTCCGCGCGCAAGCGCGCCAGAGCCAGGCTCGGCCGCCGCGGCGGTGGCCGAACCCGCCGAGGCTGCCCGGCCGGCGGAGCGCGAAGAGCCGGTCAGGCCTTCGCCTTATCTGCCGGCCGGTGAGGCAGTTCCCGAGGCGTACCTCGCGCCGCCGCAGCCAGGGCAGCCGCGCTATGGCGACCCGCCGTTGTTCCGGCCCGGCTATCAGCGGCAGTACCCAACAGGTGACGGCCAGCCAGGGTCCGGCCAGCCAGGGTCCGGCCGGCCAGGGTCCGGCCACCCAGGGTCCGGTCAGGGTCGCTACGGCCAGCGCCGGCCTGCCCGGCCCGGCCAGCGCCGGTATGGCGGGTCGGCTGCCCGCGCGGCTCGCGAACCTGGCGCCGCGGCGCCGTGGCAGCGCCTGACCGCCGCGTGCCTGGACTGGCTGCTCATCCTTGTCGTGGCAACGGCGATCTTCTTCGAACCGCTGCTGCACGTGTGGCGGCAGATGCAAGTGATCGCCGCGAACTTCACCGATCCCAACAGCCCGGCTGCGCAGGCCGCTCTCAACGCCGTGGCCACCCGGCCAGGCAGCGAGCGGACGCTGCTGTATTGGTTCCTTGTCATCTTCGGGCTCGCACTCGCTTATTTCTGGGTGCAGCACGCGGCCTTCGGAGCGACCGTCGGCAAGCGGCTGCTCGGCACGCGCGTGGTGAGTGCAGCCGACCACTCCAGCATCAGCGTGCGGGCGGCTGGCATCCGCGCGCTGGCCGCGGTGATCGGTCCGATGCTATTCCTGCTGCTGGCCAACCCGGCCAACCTGATCGGCGGTGTGTTCTGGCTGGCGGACATGACTGTGCCGCTGATCGACCGGCGAGCGCAAAGCCTGCATGACAAGGTCGCTGGCACCATGGTCGTGCAGGAGCGGTGGCTCGCGGAACAGCGCAAGGCCAGTCCCTGGTAGCAAGTCCCTGGTAGCAGGCACCGGCTGCGCTGGGCGGCCAGGCCCCGCGGCTTAGCCGAACAGCAGCGTGTAGCCCGCCTTGCGCAGCTGGCTGATCACCGACTGGCAATGCTCTGGCCCGCGGGTCTCCAGGTTCAGGTTGACCTCGGCCTCATCCACCCGCAGGTCCGCCGTCATCCGTTCGTGCACCACATCGAGGACGTTGGCGCCGAGAGCGGCAAGCTCGACCAGCAGCGTCGCCAGCGCACCTGGGCGGTCGGGCAGCTTGCAGCGGAAGGCAAGGAAACGGCCAGCCGCGGACAGGCCGTGCCGTAGCACCTTGGAGAGCAGCAGCGGGTCGATATTGCCGCCGGACAAGACGACGACCGCGGGCGTGTCGAACATCTCGGGATGCTCGAGGATCGCCGCGATGCCCGCTGCTCCGGCCGGCTCCACCACCTGCTTGGCACGTTCCAGGCTCAGCAGGAGCCCGCGCGACAGGTTCTCTTCTGTGACCGTGACGATCCGGGTTCTGAGGGTTGCCAGCAGCGGCACCGTCAGCTCACCAGGCCGCGCCACCGCGATGCCATCGGCCATCGTCACGGCCGGCGTCACGCTCACCGGGCGGCCCGCGGAGATCGATCCTGGTACCGGCGCGACCGCCTCGGCTTGCACGCCGATGAGCCGGACATGCGGAAGGACAGCGCTTGCCGCCACCGCGATCCCGGCGGCCAGGCCGCCGCCGCCGACCGGCACCGCGATCGTGCGCACCTCGGGGCACTGCTCCGCTATCTCGAGCCCGATAGTTCCCTGGCCGGCGATCACATCAGGATGATCGAACGGGTGAATGAAGATCGAGCCGGTCTCCTCGGCCAGCTCGCGCGCCATGGCGAGCGCGTCCTCGACCGACACACCGTGCAGAATCACCTCTGCGCCGTAGGACCTGGTAGCAGCGACCTTGGGCAGCGGCGCGGCGGCGGGCATCACGACCGTCGCCTTCGCGCCGAGCGCGCTCGCAGCGAGCGCAACGCCTTGTGCGTGGTTGCCAGCGCTGGCCGCGACGACGCCGCGGGCTCGCTCGGCGTCGGTCAGCCCGGCGATGCGCAGATAGGCCCCGCGTACCTTGAACGAGCCGCCGCGCTGCAGGTTCTCGCACTTGAGATAGACGGGTCCGCCGACCAGCGCCGACAGCGCACTTGAGGCAAGCAGCGGTGTCTGCCTGATCACCGGGGCCAGGACCTGCCTGGCTGCCATGACGTCATCGGGCCGGACCGACAGGCCGTCAGCCCCGGCAGGCCGTTGCGCTGCGCTCACGCCTGGATTGTCGCACCCGCTGCGGGCAGCCTGACACGCCGGACCTGTTCAGTCAGCGGTCCAGTACTTGTCGGGCGCGAATATCAGCGCGGCAGCGCCGACCAGGCCAGCGCTCT
>CAVYDE010000001.1:0-38309 GCA_963767215.1 uncultured Actinomycetota bacterium | reverse complement strand
GAGCACGCGACGGCGGAAGTTGCGCAGTCCGATAGCGAGGAACACCGCGCCGAACGCCGCCACCACCGGGTAGATCACGTACAGGTGCATGTGCGGCGCACTGGTGAAAGCCGCGCGCATACCCTCGTTCACGTAGATCAGCGGGTTGATCAGCACGATGGTCTGCAGCCAGTGCCAGCCGCCGACGGTCACCGGAGCCAGCTTGGTCCAGGAGTAGTAGGTGCCGCCGAGGAAGGTGATCGGCAAGATGATGAAGCCGAACATCAGGCCGATGTTCCGCGGCTCGAAGCTAGTGCCCAGCACCAGGCCCGAGGCCGGCCATCGCGATGCAGGCCAGCGGCACGAAGGTCAGGATCAGCAGCCAGTGCAGGGTCAGGTGCGCGTGCACGCCAGGCGCGTGCACTACCGAGGCGATCGGCAGCACGATGATCGCCGACAGCACGCCCTGGGCCGCGCCGGACAGCACCTTGGCGATCGCGACCAGCCAGATCGGGCAGGGCGCCTGGACCCGGTCCTCGATCTCCCTGGTGAAGCCGAACTCCTGCGCCATCGCCAGCGCGATCGACTGCACGCCCTGGAACATGACCGAGATGCCGACCACGCCCGGCACCAGGATCGTCGCGAATTCGGACTGCTGCGCGGTGCCGTGACCGCCGATGCCCTGCCCGATCTTCGGGAAGACGTACAAGAACACGAAGCACAGCAGGAACGGCTGGATCACCGTGCGCAGCACGAACTCCCGCAGGTTCTTGCGCAGCACCACCAGGTCGCGCAGCAGCAGCGCGCCGAGCGCGGTCCAGCTGGCGGCGCTGACGCTGCGGGTCGGCCCGCCGCCGATCGCCGGCGGCCGGCGTCCGCGGCCGGCGGCAGGGTCGACGTGACCGCGGCTCATCAGTCCCTCAGCTCCTTGCCCGTCAGGTTGATGAAGACCGTCTCCAGGCTCGGCTCGGCTACCGAGAGGTCGACCAGGTCGAAGCCGCCGCGCTCGGCGGCCAGCACAACCCGCGGGATCAGCCGGTCACTGCCTTGCACGTGCAGCTCGATCCCGCCGTCCACCAGCCGCGTCCTGGTCACGCCCTCGACGTCGGCGGCGAGCAACTCCGCCAGCCTGGCAGGTCGCCGGCGCTTCGATGGTCACGACCGTGTCGGCGCCGATGCTCTGCTTGAGCGCCGCCGGCGTATCCAGGGCCAGGATCCTGCCGTGATCCATGATCGCGACCCGGTCACAGAGCTGGTCCGCTTCCTCCATGTAGTGCGTGGTCAGCAGGATCGTCTGACCTGCCCTGTGCAGCTCGCCCAGCAGATCCCACAGCGCCAGCCTGCTCTGCGGGTCCAGGCCGGCCGTCGGCTCGTCCAGGAACAGCACCGACGGCCGGTGGAAGATCGCCCGCGCGACCATCAGCCGCTGCGCCATGCCGCCGGACAGCGCGTACACCGAGGCCTTCGCCCACCTCGAAGCTGGAACTGCTCAAGCAGCTCAGCGGAGATCCGCCTGGACTCGCGCGCCCCGATGCCGAACAGCCGGCCGTGGAAGTACAGGTTCTCCAAGACCGTGAGCTGGCGGTCCAGCGTGTTCTGCTGGGAGACGATGCCGCTCAGCTGCTTGGCTAGCGCCGGCTGCCGCGCGACGTCGATCCCGGCGAGCAGCGCGCGCCCAGAGGTCGGGCACCACCCTCGTGGTCAGCATTCCCGCGGTAGTGGTCTTGCCCGCGCCGTTCGGGCCGAGCAAGCCGAAGATCTCGCCGGCCTGCACGTCGAGGTTCAGCCGGTCCACCGCGGCGAAATCCGTACCAGGATAGACCTTTGTCAGATCCTCGGTGTGAATGACCGCGGACTGCCCGCCGCTGATCACGCTCGTTGCGCCCGCCGGCGCTGCTGCAGTGCTGATGTTGCTACCTTCCTCCACCTCACGCGCCCCGGCGCGGCCGATGTCACCCGCCGCCCCAGGTGCCCGGCACATCGTAGCGCCGCGCGGTGGCAGCCAGCCTGACCGGTGCCTGTCCACCAGGCACGAATAAGTGCGTCACATCCAGTACGGTCCAGGCATGGGCGGAACCAGCGACGTCTCGTTCACCGAGGCCAACGGTCTTACCTTCGGTTACCTGCAAGCAGGCCAGCCTGGTGCGCCGCTGGCGCTGTGCTTGCACGGATTCCCGGACTCGGCGCACACGTGGCGGCACCTGCTGCCGACCCTCGCCGGTCTTGGCTATCACGCGATCGCGCCGTTCATGCGCGGCTATGCGCCGACTCAGGTGCCGGCCGACGGCTGCTATCAGCTCGGCGCGCTGGTCGCCGATGCGGTGGCGTTGCACGAGGCGCTCGGCGGTGATGACCGGGCGGTCGTCATCGGGCATGACTGGGGCGCGATGGCCGCTTACGGCGCTATCGCCTTCGCGCCGGAGCGCTGGCGGCGGGCCGTGACGCTCGCCGTGCCGCCGGTCGCCTCGATGGCCGCCGCGTTCTTCAGCTATCAGCAGTTGCGCCGTTCTTTCTATATGTTCTTGTTCCAGACCCCGCTAGCCGAACTCGCCCTCAGCTCGGCCGACTTCGCCTTCATCGACGGGCTCTGGCGGGACTGGTCGCCCGGTTACCCGGCAGCCGCCGACACGGCCGCGGCGAAAGACTGCCTGCGCGACGCGGCCAGCACGACCGCAGCGATCGGCTATTACCGGGCGATGTTCGACGCCGCCAGCCAGCTGCCGGACTACGCCGCACAGCAACTGGCAGCTACCGGCAGCGATCAGGCCGGCTGCCCGGTCCTGTACCTGCATGGCGCTGATGACGGTGCCCTCGGCGCAGAACTCACCGGCCAGGCCGGTCAGTACCTGCCGGCCGGATCACGCCGCGAGGTGGTGCAATGGGCCGGGCATTTCCTCCACCTGGAGCGCCCCGAGCTCATTGGTGCCATGATCAGCGACTGGCTGCGACCCTAGCCAGGCCGCTACCGCACCCGAGAGCGGCGCAATCGCCGCCATCGTCGCGCCGTATGCACGACCAGCAGGACGGTCAGGCCAATCCCGGTCAGGGCATGCCAGCGGATGCGCGTCGGATGGCCGGCGAACCAATCCCAGAAGCCGGACACGAGCATGACGGCCGTCATCCCGGCCAGGCACGCGTCCGCCAGTGCCAGCCGGCCAGCGGGCCGCCGCCAGGCAGCGACCCGGAGCATCCTGCTGGCCAGGCTGGCTGACACGCGCCGGCGCTGACCCAGGTGCACCACGACAAACGCGGCGAAGACCAGGCCGACAGCAATGTGGGCGATGAGTACGAACGGCTCGAAGAACAGCGAGACCACGACGCTCACGATCAAGCCAAGATGCACGAGCCAGCGATGCAGCGCTCGCCGGGCGGTAGTGCCTTGCTGCTGCTCCAGGCCACGGGCGCCCATCTCTGGCTGGCTCGGGCCGGTATCGTCGGCGGGCTGGCTCGGACCGGTCATGGCTGTCAGCCTGCCGGAGTGCAGGGCCCGACGTCGCCGGCCGCACTGCCGATAGCGCATCGCCGTTGCGGTCGGTGTCGTAGCCTTCGAGACGACAAGGCGTCGTCGCTTCGATGACGCTTCCGCGCCGCCGCATGCCTACGCTGTGAGGGTGACAGCACTGGCCCCCGGATCAGTCCGGCGTCCGCGCGCGGGCCTGCTTCCTGGCCCGAAGGTCGCCGACAGCCTGATCGCAGTCGGCCTGCTTGCCTGGGCGGCGACCGATGTGCCCTGGTGGTGGCGGCCGCCGGGGCACGGGGCTGCCTCACCGGCCGTCTTCGGCTACATGCTGCTGATGCTGGCCCAATCCGTCCCCTTCGTGTGGTGGCGGCGCTGGCCGCTCGCCGTGGAAACCCTGGCCCTGACGGTGCTGGCGATCAGGACTGGCCTCGGCCACAACCCCTTTTCCGCCGCCGCGGCGACGCTGGTCGGGGCCTATGGCCTCGGCGCCTGGGGCAGCCGCAACGTCCGCCGGGCGGCCAGGATCCTGACCGTGGCAGCTGCCGTCGGCGCGGCCGCCGTGCTGGTGACGTCGAACGGGGTGCGGGCGCAGGCCCTGCCCCTGGCACTGCTGGCGACCGCGCTCGGCCTCGGCGAGGCGACGGCGGCGAACAGGGACGCGGCCGCGGCCTCTGCGAGCGTCGCTCATCAGCAGGAGCGTGCCAGGATCGCGCGGGAACTGCATGACGTGCTGTCTCATCAGCTCAGCGCGATCGCCGTGCAGGCCGGCGCGGCCAGGTTGGCAGGTCACGATGATCCGGCCGTCGCCGTTCAGGTAGTCAGCAGAATCGAGAGCATCGCCAGGGAGGGTCTGATCGATCTGAACCGGATCGTCGGTGCGCTCAGGCGCAGCGATGACGAGCAGCTTGACCGCCAGCCGCAGCCCCGGCTGGGCGACCTGCCCGACCTGATCGCCGGAGCGCAAGCCGCGGGCCTGGACGTTGACCTGAGTGTCTGCGGAGCACCGCAGGCCCTGCCCGCGGCGGTCGAACTCGCTGCCTACCGGGTCGTGCAGGAGTCACTGACCAACGCCCTCAGGTATGCCCGGCAGGCATCGACCAGGGTCCGGCTGACTTACGCTGCCGACGGACTCGATCTGCTGGTCGAGGACGACGGGCCGGCGACGCCGGCACCCGCCAGCCAGTCCAGGCCGCCGAGCGGCAAGCGCGGCCTGGCTGGGCTCTCCGAGCGGGCTCAGATCCTCGGCGGCAGCCTGGATGCAGGACCTCGGCGCGGTGGCGGATTCGCTGTGCACGCCTGGCTTCCGGCCGGCCAGTGATCCGCGTCCTGGTAGCCGACGACCAGGCTCTGGTCAGGGCAGGTATCTGCATGCTTATCGGGACTCAGGACGATCTTGAGATCATCGGCGAGGCGGCAGACGGGATGGCCGCCGTCAGCGCAGCCATGCGGTTCAGTCCTGATGTCGTGCTCATGGATATCCGGATGCCGCGGCTCGACGGGATCGAGGCGACCAGGCAGATACTCGCGCTGCGCCCCGAGCTGGCCAAGGTCGTGATCCTGACCACCTTCGATGTCGACGAATACGTCTTTGCCGCTCTGAGCGCGGGGGCCAGCGGATTCTTGCTCAAGCACGCGCCACCTGAGGAATTGCTCTTCGGCATCAGGGCGGCTGCTGGCGGTCAGGCCCTGATCTCGCCCTCGCTGACCCGCCGCCTGATCGCCCAGTACGCCCGCCACCGGCCGAGCAGAACTCCGGAACTCGACCGGCTCACCGGCCGTGAGCGCGAAGTGCTGCTCCTGCTGATCCGCGGCATGTCCAACGCGGACATCGCGCGCTCCTTGTTCGTCGGCGACAGCACGGTCAAGACCCATGTCGCCAGAGTGCTCGCCAAGCTCGGCGTGAGCAGCCGGGCGCAGGCCGTCATCTACGGATATGAGACCGGGCTCGTCACGCCGGGCGGCGGAGACGGCTAGCCACCCGGCGCCGGGCCGCGGCCAGGCTCAGGCTCGTCCGCTCGGCCAGTTCGACGATCACCAGCACGGTGAAGCCGGCGAAGAACACGCCCTCCATGATCCCGCCGAGCCGGTCGAACAGGTAGGCGGCGCCCAGCAGCGGATAGGCGACGAGCGCGCCGACAGCCAGGCCGCGGTACACGGCCGGGATCCGCCCGCGCGATCGCCTGGTCCTGAGCCAGGCGTACAGCAGTGCGATTGTGATCGCGGCGAACTCGACGATGCCCGCGCCCATGTGGATGTACTGGCTGGCCGGAAGCTCGAACCGCCACTCCAGCCGGTGGCAGACCGCGCTGACCGCATCGGCGCACACTTCCGGGTACCTCCCGCCAACCGCGCCGGCGAGCGCGAACCCGAGTAGCGCCAGCCATTCGCGGCGGCCGTTCCGGCTGCCGCTGTGCCCCGCGGCAGCGAACGCGGCCAGCAGCAGCACCCCGGACGCGAGGTCGGCGTGCTGCATCAGCGTCGCGTAGGGCTGGCCAGTCACCTCCAGGTTGCTGAACAGCTCGTCCGGCGAGCTCATCAGGCCCGGCTTCAGCGGGACAAGCAGCCACCAGTTGTAGGCGGCGAGGCCCGCGCTGCCCAGGAACCAGGAGAGCACGGCCCTGGCCCGCGGATGCCTCGGCACGGACCAGCCCGCGATGCCCGCGGAACGCGTCTGCCCCGGCTGATCCGCGGCGACAGCGGCCGTGCCGCTGTCTGCTGACCCCGTGACCGTCCAGTCCGCCTCCACCGGTCCCCGCACCTGACGGTCACCCCTCCGCAGCACTCGCTCGTCGAGATTCAGTACCTAACCGGCCGGCTAGTAATTCGGCCCGATCGTCAGATTAGGCAGACTCCTAACCGGCCGTCAAGTAGGTTTCCGGGGGTGCACAAGCGGCCTGCGTCAACAGTCAATCCTGGTCGGGCCCGACCACCGTCTTTGTCAGCGCGAAGAGCTCGAGAATGAGGCCGTAGTACTTATCTGTCTGGCCGAGATGTGTCATGCCAAGGCGCCGGCAGACGGCCAGTGACCTCGCGTTGTCCGGGTCCACCACGGCCAGGAGCTGGGCCAGCTCCGGCCTGCCAGGACGGCTGGCCAGCGCTGGTCCCACCCGGTCAGGTCCCACTTTGTCCAGCCCGAATGCCAGCGCGATCGCACCTCGGCCGGCCTCGGTGGCGTAGCCAGCGCCCCAGTGGTCAGGGTTGAGATGCCAGCCGATCTCCACCTCGCCGTCGTCTCCGGGCAGCGGAGATAGCACCACGGCGCCTACGACCGGGGCGCCCTCGCCGGTTGCTGCCGCACCGGCGCGCAGCTCCATCGGCCACAGCCCGTAGTCCGGCTGTTCCTGGCCCCTGGCGATCAACCGGTCGAGCATCTGCTGCATCTGCTCGAGCGAAGCTACCGGATGGCGCGGCGCAGACCCGAGCCAGCGCATCACCTCATCCCGGCCGTAGATCGCGAACGCGGCCTCCAGATCCGCGGCCGTCCAGTCCCTGGCTACGAGACGCGTGGTCGTGAAGTGCTCCATCCGCTGCATTCTGCCCTCGTCCCTGCCGCGGGGCCAGCGCCCGCTCGGTACCGTCTGCTGGTGACTGCCGATACCGGCAGGCTGCCGTTGCCGGCGCTGCTGTCGGCGGCGCTGACCGCATTCACCATCGAGTTCGACAACGCAGCCGAACTGCAGATCCCCCATCGGACCACGCGACACGACTCCGCGCCTGGCGAAGTCTGGCTGGTTTCGATGGTGATGTGGCTCAACTGCATGCGGTATGCCGGAGCCGAGGCTGTCACCGCTGGCGAGCTGGCCAGGCTGGCACGCGCCGATACCAACCTTGACGGAATGCGGCGCTGGGGTTACATCACGCTCACGCCGGACCGGGCGGACACCAGAGCCAGGCCGCCAGAGCAGGCGCTGCTCGTCACCGCTACAGCCAGGGGCACTCGGGCCAGGGACGTCTGGAAGCCGCTCACCGCGGCGACGGAGCAACGCTGGCGCGATCGGTTCGGCGCCGGTCTGGTCGGTCAGCTGACAGCCGCGCTGCAGGAGATCACCAGCCAGCTTCCCTGCTGGCTGCTCGACTGCCTGCCCATTCTCGGGCGCGGGCTGTTCAGCGACGGCGCGCGAGGCGCCAGCCAAGGAGGGCCTGGCGATGGCCACCGCGTTCACTGGCAAACGCGGGCTCACCCTCATCGAAAACGACGCGGCTGGCGGGCCATGGAAGATCGCCAGGCTCACCGCCAAGGGCGAGCGGGCGCGCCAGGACTACGTCGATCGTGTCGCAGCTGTCGAAACGGACTGGCGCCAGCGGTTCGGCGCTGACGCCACCAGCGCACTGCGCGGCGCGCTCGAGCCATTGACCGCCGGCGGAGGGCCGGACTCGCCCCTGCGCGCCGGGCTCGCGACAGCGCCAGGCAACTGGCGGGCCCGTCGTCCGCCAGCCGGAGGTGCTGCCGCACTACCCGATGGTGCTGCACCGGGGCGGCTACCCGGATGGCAGCTGATCCCGCGGCGACTGCTACAAGTTGTAGTGGCTAGAATCGGCTTCGTGCCCGTCACCCCGATCCGGCCAGCTGCGCGGCTGTCCCGCGTCCTCAGCCTGGCCATGAGCGCGTTGGCCATTGCCGCTGTGGCGGCAGCCGCCGGATGCTCGGCTGGCGTTGCGTCCCCTGGCGGCGGCGAGTCGGCTGCCGCGGCATCCCAGCTTCGGTCAGCAGGCGCCAACCCCGACCTTGATCCGGGCAGTTCGCTGAACGGCATCGCGGCGCCGAACTTCACGCTGAGCAACCAGTTCGGGCAGCGGATGTCACTGAGTGATTTCCGCGGCAAAGTGGTCATCCTGGCATTCACCGACTCCGAGTGCACCACGGTCTGCCCGCTCACGACAGAGAGCCTGCTGGCGGCCAAGCAACTCCTCGGCAGGGCCGGCGACCAGGTACAGCTGCTCGGGGTGGACGCCAACCCTGACGCGACTTCCGTCTCCGACGTCAAGGCCTACTCGACGGCCCACGGCATGACGAATCAGTGGGACTTCCTGACCGGCACTGATCAGCAACTTGCCGCGGTCTGGAAGGCCTTCGACATCTACGTAGCCATCGAGAAGGGCCAGGTAGACCACACCCCGGCGGTGTTCATCATCGACGGCCGAGGCCGTGAGCAGAAGCTGTACCTGACCACGATGGCATATGCCAGCATCGGCCAGGCCGCGCAGCTCATGGCCGAGGAATCTTCGAGCCTGCTGCCCGGACACCCCGCTCTGGCCAGCATGCACTCGCTGGCATACGTCAGCGGTCTGACGCCGAAATCCACGGCACGCCTGATCCGCCTCCCAGCCGGGTCGGTAACGCTCGGACCTGGCAAGCCGCGGCTCACCATGTTTTTCGCCACCTGGCTAGCGCAGACATCTGATCTCAAGAGCGAACTGCTCGGCCTGAATGCCTACGTCCAGACGGCGCGCCGCGATGGCCTGCCGGATCTGGTCGCCGTCGACGAACAGGCAGTCGAGCCATCGCTGGCGACTGTTCGCGGTTATCTGGCGGGTCTCGGCAGGCCGCTGGCCTACCCGGTGGCGCTGGACCCGACCGGCCGGGTCGCGGACGGTTACGGCGTGCAGGACCAGCCCTGGTTCGTCCTCACGTCGGCGACAGGGAAAATCGTCTGGAGTCACGATGGCTGGCTGCCACTGAGCCGGCTGGTCGCCGCGGCCCATAAGGCAGCCGGCTAACCACCGCCCGGCCGCCATCGGCCGGCCGTCACCGCGTTTGCTGCTGGCGAACAGCCGGGCTCTACCGCCGATCCGGGCAGAGACGTACTATCTCAACAAATGGCTGAGTGGTGGTCGATCGAGGTCTTGCACGGAGAGTTCTCGGCTTTCCAGTGGCAGGACGCGTATAACTCTGAGCTGATCGAGGCAGCGCTGACGAACGGCGCGCTCGATGGCACCTGGCATGCCGGCAGCTGGGGCGTCGCCTTCGAGGCGTGCTTCAACACCAGCGAGGAGTGGGAAGCGTTCCGCGCACTGCCGGCCGTACGGGCGGCGCTTGATGCGGTGCCGGATCCGGTGAACGGGCTGCTCATCTACCGTGGCCGGGGCGGCACCTCGGCCACCGGCAAACCGCGGCGCCCGAAGCCTGCGCCCAGCGCCGCCGCGGTCTCGCTGCCCGAGCCGGAGGACGAATCGCTCGTGGACGTGACCCGAATTGTCCCGCCGGAGATGGTCGCTGCCGGAACCGAGGCTGTCCGGATCAGCTACCGCTCGGCCTGAGTATGCCTCGGGCGGTACCAGATAGACGGGCAGCCCTCGGTCCTGCACCGGACCCACAGGTGACCAAGCACGCTGTTGGCCTGGGCGTCCGGGCAGTCACAGGGCATCCAACCCACCGTCACGCGACCTGGTGCCCAGGGATGCCTCGCACCGCACTGCAGCGGATAGCACCACCAGTCCGGACGGGCAACGTCGCTCATCACGTTAGTAGAACACACTTTCGATGACCTGTGCCTGGTGGGTGCGGCGAATCGCTCCCGCCATCGCTGCCTAAGGGCGGCGCTCCCTGGTGTCGACCGCGAGCAGTTGCTGCGCCAACTGCAAGCTGGCGGTGCCGAGGGCGTCCTCCACCGAGGTCAGCAGGTCGCGCTGAGCCTGCCCGATCGCGGCCGCGACGACGCGGATGTCGGTAATAGTCCACGGCCGGCCCGTGACCTGATAACTTCGCCGGTCGCTGACCGCGGCGACCGGCACGCTGTCGGAGTCGGTGCCCCAGGCATCGTGCACCAGCCGGTTGCGGTCACGGCTGGCGTCCCGGCAGGCGCGCAGCGCGACGTGGATCGCATCGCGCCGCGACTCCGGCAGTTCGGTGTGATGCCGGAGCAGGACTTCGCAGGTATCGATCAGCCAGTGCGCTTCCTGGCCGCCGGCCACGACTGCCGAATATTTCCCGCCGACCAGCGCGCAGAACGCCATCCGCAGCGCGATCTCCATGACCGCGGCCATCTCGACGACCTGCCCGAGGGCGTGGTACCTCTCATCGTTCACCTCAGCCATAGGCCGCAGCCTAGGGCCGGACGGCAATGCCCGTCAGCGAGGGCCGCCGGGCTGGCAGACTTCCGACCATGCAGATCACAGTTGCCGATCATCCGCTCATCGCGCACAAGCTGACCGCGTTGCGCGATGTCAGCACCGACGCTCCGACCTTCCGGCGGCTCGCCTACGAGCTGACCACCCTGCTCGGCTATGAGGCCACCCGCCACATCAGGGTCGAACCGGTCACCGTCACTACCCCGGTCGGCACCGCCGAAGGCGTGAAACTCGCCCGCCCCGCCCCGCTGATCGTGCCGATCCTGCGCGCGGGCATCGGACTGCTCGATGGCATGGCGGGTCTGCTACCCCTGGCCGACGTGGGGTTTGTCGGTCTGGTCAGGAACGAAGAAACGCTGGTGGCCTCGACCTACGCGACGCGACTGCCCGCTGATCTGACCGGCCGCGAGACGTTCATCCTTGACCCCATGCTCGCCACCGGCGGGTCGATGGAAACTGTCGTGCGGATGCTGCTCGATCGCGGCGCCGCGGCGATCACCGCGGTATGCCTGCTGGCCGCGCCGGAGGGACTTGCCATGCTGGCGACGGCCTTCAGCGACGAGAACTGCCAGGTACCCGTGCGCGTCGTGACCGGGTGCGTCGACATCAGGCTGAACGACAAGGGCTACATCCTGCCGGGGCTTGGCGACGCGGGAGACCGGTTGTTTGGCACCATCTAGACACTGACGCGTGCTGTACGCCAGCGCGACGGAAAGCCCGTAGGCTTCGAACGTGAGCGAGCCGCCCGGTGCCGATTCGGATGCGGCGCGGCTGAGGAGCCTGCGTGCGAGCCTCGGGCTGAGCCAGGAACAACTTGCCCGCAGGCTCGGGGTCGCGTTCGCCACGGTGAACCGGTGGGAATCGGGCCGGACGCAGATCTCCGCTAAGACCGCGGCCGCGATCGCCGAGCTTGAAGCCGAGGCCGCGGCGGGTGGTGCCGGGTCCGCCGCGCTGCCAGTGTCCAGATCCAGTTTCGTCGGGCGCGCGGAAGAGCTAGGCGAGCTTGCGCAACTGCTGCGGCAGTCCCGGCTGGTCACGCTGATCGGTCCTGGCGGTGCGGGCAAGAGCCGGCTCGCCGCGGAGGTACTCAGGCGCAGCTTCGCTGACGCTGACGTGGTCCTCGTCCCGCTCGAGCAAGTCAGGTATCCGCGCACCATCACCTCAGCCCTGGCGTCGCGACTGCAGGTGCACGACCGGCAGGGTACGCCCTTAGTTCAGTCCCTGCAGGCCGCGCTTTCCGCGGCACCCAGGCTGCTGCTGCTTGACGGAGCCGAACGACTTGCCGACCAGGTCGCCGAACTCGCCGGCGAACTGCTCGACGCGGTGCCGGAACTGCGGATCGTCGTCACGAGCCGGGTCGTCCTCGGTGTACCCGGCGAAGTGTGCTGGACGGTTCCCCCGCTCGCCTGTCCGTCCTTGGCGGCCGGAGCGTCGGACATCGCCAGCTCTGATGCCGTGCAGTTGTTCATCGCCAGGGCGAGCGAACGGCTGCCAGGGTTCCGCGCCACCGACATCGCGCCGCATGCCATCGCCGAGCTGTGCCGCAGGCTGGACGGCCTGCCGCTGGCGATCGAGCTCCTCGCGGGCTGGGTCGGCACCTTGTCCATCCGCGAGATTCTGCAGCAGCGCGCCGTGCTGCTCGACTCCCGTCCGGCCGGACGCGAACAGCACGGACGGCGGCTGGCCGACGTGCTCCAGGTGAGTTACGACCTGCTGACTGGTGACCAGCAGATCCGGTTGGCGATGCTCAGCGTCTTCGCCGGATCGTTCAGGATCGCCGACGTGCAGGCCGTCCTCGACGTGGACGCGCCCGCGGCGGTCGTTACCGCGCGGCTGCTTGTCGACTCGTCCTGGCTGGTGGTCACGCGCGGGGTCGAGCAGAACGAGTTCAGCATGCTGGAGACCATCGCGACATTCGCGGCGATGCAGCTGGACAAGAGCCAGCATGGTCCCGCCGTCAGGCAGCGGCACGCGCTGCACTTCGCCGAGATGGCGGCGCAGAGCGAGCAGGCGCTGGCCGGACCTGACGCGGCTGACTGGATCGCCCGGATGGAGGGCGCGGTCGCCGATCTGCACCTGGCCATGCACTGGGCAGACGAGCACGGCGACGGCTTGCTCGGCCTCAGCATGAGCTCCGCGCTGTGGCGCTGGTGGCTGATCAGTGGCCGGCTGGCCGTCGGCCGGAGCTGGCTGGCCAGATTCCTCGCGCTGGCTGGCGACAGGCAGGACGAGCTCACCGGCCGGGCCTACTGCGCGGCCGCGGTACTGGCGGCAGAGAACGGCGACTACAGCGAGGCGGTTCGGCAGGCTGAGCGTTCGATGGCCATTTTCGGCCCGCTCGGGTTGCGGGTGCGGATGACACTGGCCGCGACGGTGCTCGGCTCGGCGAACCGGTATCTCGGCAACCACGAAGGTGCCAGGCGCGGCTTCGAGCAGGCGATGGAGCTGCGCGCGGAGCTCGGCGACCGGCGGGGCATGTCAGTAGCGATCAACAACCTGGCTCTGCTCGAGCTGGACGACGGCAACCTTGAGCGGGCGCAGCAACTGTTCGAGCAGGCATTAGCGATCAAACGCGAGTTCGGCGAGCAGCGCTCGATTGCCATCGGGCTGGCGAACCTGGCGGACGTTCTGATCAAGACCGGGCAGTGGGACGCGGCAGAGACCGTCCTGACCGAGGGCGCGGGCATGGCCGCGGGCAACCCGCAGCTGATCGGCACTATCGCCTGCAACCAGGGGGCGCTGGCGGCACACCGGCGCGACTGGGCACAGGCCACCGAGCGGTTCCAGGCGGCGATCGCCGCCTCGCAGGCCGCGGGCCATCCGCACGACATCGTCGAGGCAATGATCGGCCTCGGCCGCGTGCATCATGACGCCGGCGATCACGCCGCAGCGGTCGCGCAGCTTCGCGCCGCGCACGCGCTCGCCACCGAGATCGGTAACCCGCAGCGGCTCGCCGAGGCCGAGGCGGCGCTCGCTGACATCGCCGGAGTAGCAACCCTGAGCCAGTCAGCACCGGCCCTGACCGCAGCAGGTAGCGCCCGACGTGAGCTGTTGCCTGGCAACCTGACAGGCCGGCAGGCTGAAGTGCTCGGCCTGCTCGCAGCTGGCAGGACCAACAAGGAGATCGCGGCCGCGCTCTACCTCAGCATTGCCACCGTCGAGCGGCACCTGGCCACTATTTACCGCAATCTCGGGCTGACCGGCCGGGTGGACGCAGCCAGGTTCGCGATCGAGCACGGGCTGGCCGCCGGGGCGCCGTCCGAGCACTGACGGTCGCCGGGACGGACTGGCGCGTGTTATAGCTCGCCGGGCGCTGGCCAGGTCGATGACACCGGCCGCCGATACCACGTTCCCTTATTGAGAATTTCATTCCTTTTGCACCCCCGCCGATTTACATGGTTGCCGTGATTCGGCCGCGTCGCCAGTCCGGATAGAACAGTGCAGGGGTCGTCATCACCGCAACAGGACAGCAGGGAGATGCCAGTGCACGATCAGCTGCTCGGCTCGACGCAGCCCGTCCTGTCCGTCTCTCTGGAGGAAGGCGAGAGCGTCATCGCCGCGGCGGGCGAGTTCGCCTGGATGACTGACTCCATTCAGATGGCCGCTGGCCCGGCCGGGCTCAGCAGCTACACGGCGAAGGGCTTCGCGGGAACGATCGCGTTCGCGTCCCGGCTGCCTGGCAGCATCACTTCCGTCGACGTCACCCCCGAGCATGAGTTCCTGGTACACCGGCGCGGGTTCGTGGCCGGCACTGCCGGGGATCGAGATCAGCACCTGTTTCCGCCAGCCGCGGGCCGCTGACAATTCCGCCGACGAGTTCGTCCTGCGGCGCCTCGGCGGCGCGGGCCGAGCGTGGATCGAACTGTCCGGCGACGTGGTCAGGCGCGACCTCGCGGCCGGCACCTCGCTGCGCACACGCCCTTGGCACATCGGCATGTGCGACGCATCGGTCGCCGTCCAGATGGCGCAGCTCACCGAGCCAGGGCCTGCCGCCTGCCAGCACGGCCACGACGCCCGCCTGTTCGCCGTACTTTCCGGGCCAGGTTCGGTGTGGCTGCAGTCCATGCCGCTGCTGGCGGCGCCGCGGCCCCGGATGACGAACGGCACGGGCCGAATCCCGGCTGTCGAGGGGGCAGCCGGGCCGGCCGGGCCGCATTGACAGCACTCCTGCCAGCCCCGCACGGCGCAGATCGCAGAAACGAATCCGTAATTCCGCTACGACTAGATCGAGGTAGCACGAACATGAAGCTTCACGCCCAGCACCTGAGCCGCCCTGTTGGGGCGGTCGCACTACTTGCCACTGCCGTGGGCCTGGTGCTGACCGGCTGCGGCGGCCACTCGGCCGGCGGATCGAGCTCAGGCTCGGCCAACGCGAACTCATCAAGCACCGGCTCAGCCGGCACGAGCACCGGCTCCAGCAGTTCCAGCAGCACCTCAGGCGGCGGCTCAACCTCCACGGTGTCCGTGGCCTCGGCCCCGTTCCCCGCCACGGTCGGCAATACCTGGATCTACAAGACCACGGTCGGACTGACGGGGACGACGGGCAAGGACGTCAACAAGATCACCGCGGTCAAGCCGGTCTCGGCCGGCCAGCAAGTCACGATGAGCAGTGTCAACACGATCGACGGGAACACGAACAGCTCGACGGCGTACTACATCATGGAGCCGAACGGCGCGATCTCCTTGCCGTTCAGCCAGTTCAGCGCGGCGCAGACGGCCGGAACGCAGGTGAAGCTCGTGTCCGGTGGCATCGCCTGGCCGCCTGCCGCCGACATCGCCTCAGGCAAGCCGTACCACAGCACACTGAATATCGAGTACGTCCAAGGCGGCAAGACGCAGAAGGTCACCGCGCACGTCACGGTGAAAGGCGCGGGCACCAGCACTGTCACGGTCCCGGCCGGCACCTACTCGAACGCCACGATCGTCGAGATGACGATGGCCGAGACGTTCGAGGGCTTCAAGGTCAGCATCGAGGTCAAGACCTGGCTGGCGAACGGAGTCGGCCCGGTTCAGTCCGAGGCGATCATCAATGAGCTGGGCGCCGATCACATCGCCAGCGAGAACCAGCTGATCTCCTTCACCAAGGGCTGATCACAGCGCCGACCAGGACCCGTGACCATGGCATTTCGCCCTGGCCACGGGTCCTGGCAGTACCGGCGAGGTTGCCGTCCTCGCGTCAGCAGCCCAGGACTTTGGCGAGGACGTCGAGGCCGTCAACTTCGAGCAGGCCGTCCAGCTCGGGCGGGTCGGCGGGAGGCAGGCCGGGTCCCCATTCCAGCGGCCTGCGGACGAAGATCGGGCGAAGGCCAAGCGCGGCGGCCGCGCGCAGGTCTGCGGCGTGCGCGGCAACCATCCCGGCATCCTGCGGCTGGCAATCGAGCAGGCGGAGCGCGGTGAGGTACACCGCGGCGTCGGGCTTGTAGCCGCCGGCCAGCTGAGCGGAGAGCACGACATCCACCCGGAGATCGGCGAATTTCAGCAGGTCGGCGAGCAGCGCGAGATGGCCGTTGGACAACGTGGCAGTGACGAACTGGTGCCGCAGGCGGTCGAGTCCTTCGCGGCTGTCCGGCCAGGGCTGCAACTGCCGCCAGCCCCTGACCAGGGCATCCCGGCCGGCCTCCGACAGTCTTACGTTCCGCCTGGCGAGTACGCCGGTCAGCGTCTCGCGCTGCAAAGAGTCCAGGTCACGCCAGGGAGCACCATTGCGGACCAGGTCCATGGCCGGCTGATACGCGCGACGCCAGTCGTCAACGATGGCCGGCCAGTCGCGCCGGCAGGCCGGCGCGGGCCGCGGTCGCCTCCGCGAGTCCGGTCATGCTGGAGCGCCAGTCCACCAGCGTCCCGAAAACATCGAACAGCAGGACACGCATCGGCTTCACAGCCATCAGTATGCCAAGCGACCTTGGTGCTCCCGAAGCTGACAGGTCGCGCATCCTCAGTGGCCTGGTAGCAGCGGGCGCATGAAGGTCCGGTCGTAGCGGAGCACGCAATTGCTCTCGTCCCGGATACGGTCCGCTTCGACGAAGTCGGGATCGGTGCCGAACAGCGCACGGTACTCCTCGTACGCAGCCAGGCTGGGGAAGCTGAACAGCGCGAGGGCCTTGTCGCTCGCACCCTCGGCCGGAAGGAAGTAGCCGTGGTGCGTGCCGCCATGAGCGTCGACCAGCTGCATCCACCGGCGGCCGAAGCGCTCGAAGGCGTCGGTCTTCGCTGGATCGATCACGTACTCAACGACGCAAGTGATCACACCTCAGCCTAGCCGCCGGTTTCGGCCGTCACGCGACGCAGAACTCGTTGCCTTCCGGGTCGAGCATGACAACATGATCAAGGTACTCACCGCCGGACTCCGCACGGACGGCAGTAGCACCCGCGGCCACCAGTTCGGCTGCTTTCGCGCGGATGAGCCGCTCGCGCTCGGCCATGTCCCACGGCGGCTCGCCCGCCACCCGGATGTCGATGTGCATCTTGTTCTTGGCTGTCTTGCCCTCAGGCACCCGGAGAAAGCCGATGGCCGGGCCGAGACCGTCGGGGTCGACCAGGGAAGCGCCGTCCGGGTCGTCGTATCCCGGCTCAGCCACGTAGCCGAGTGCGAGCGCCCAGAACGCGGCAATCCCGCGCGGGTCAGCCGCGTCGCATCCGAGTGTCCAATGTGTCGCCATGCCGGCAAACGTACTGTTCGCGCTCATTGGCCGCATGAGAGGGTATGAGACTGTTGTCGCGGTAGCGGCACTTGAGCAGCGTCACGGCACCAGCAGGCGTCGCGGGCGGTGACTCGAGAAGTCCAGTGCGGGCCGCTGGCGCGCCTGACGAGCACGGAGGTACGCGGTATGCGGACGTTTGCCAGCCTGGACGACTTCGTGGCGGCCAAAGGCGAGAGCCTCGGCTTCAGCGAATGGCACACGATCACGCAGGAGCAGGTCAACGCCTTCGCCGATGCCACCGGCGATCACCAGTGGATCCACATCGACACCGAGCGGGCCGCGAGCGGGCCGTTCGGCGGCACGATCGCACACGG
Organism: uncultured Actinomycetota bacterium; assembly: GCA_963767215.1. Taxonomy (GTDB): domain Bacteria; phylum Actinomycetota; class Actinomycetes; order Streptosporangiales; family Streptosporangiaceae; genus JAJYUU01. Next base: position 20,787 of record CAVYDE010000001.1, on the reverse strand, counting down.
CTACCTGACGGTTTCCCTGCTGCCGATCCTGTCGATGGAGACCTTCAGGGTCGAAGGCCTGACCATGGGGATCAACTACGGGCTAGACCGCGTTCGCTTCCCATCCCCTGTGCTGACCGGCTCGACCATCCGGTCGGAGGCCACACTGACCGAGGTCAGGCAGACGCACCTTGGCTCGCTGGCATCGATCAGGATGCGGGTCGAGATCGAGGGTCAGGAGAAGGCCGCCTGCGTCGCGGACACGCTGTCGCTGTTTGTGGCCTGAGGACCCGGCCAGGCCGCATGCGGTCATGCGGTCGGCGGCCTCGATCCGGCGCCTACGCCCGGCCGACGAGCAGCTCGGCGGCCACCGCCTCCAGCACTGATTCCTGGCCGGCGTAGGGACCGTCCGGCCTCGGCCAGTGCGTGATGACGTCGGTAAAGCCAAGCTGTCCGGCCCGGCCGGCAGCATCGGTCAGCAGCGCAGCGCTGGACAGGGCGTAGACACCGGACGCGTCTAGCGACAGGTACATCGGAACATGTCCAGGGTCGCGCCCGGCCGCCACCAGCGCGTCCTGGAACCGGCGGATTCCGTCGCCCACCGAAATCCACCAGTGCTGCGGATCCTCCGACGGCGTACCGGTGGTGACCCAGCCGTCCCCGAGGCGCGCGGCCAGTGTGATAGATCGCCTCCCGTTGGCAGCCAGTACGAATGGGATGCGCGGCCGCTGCACGCAGCCAGGCAGGTTCCGCGCGTCGACGGCCTGGTAGTAGCGGCCGCTCAGGCTCACGTGATCGGTGCGCAGCACCTGGTCCAGCATGTCGGCGAATTCGGTGAACCTGTCGACCCGCTCGCCCGGAGTCAGCGGCCGATCGCCCAGCACCTTGGCGTCGAAGCTCTCGCCGCCAGCGCCGGCGCCGAGTCCAAGTAGCATCCGCCCGTTGCTGATGTCGTCCAGCGCGGTCAGCTGCCGCGCGAAGCTCACCGGGTGCCGGAAGTTCGGCGAGGCCACCAGCGTGCCGAGCGCGATCGTCTGAGTCACCATCGCCGCCGCCGTGAGCGTCGGCACCGCGTCGAACCACGGGCCGTCGACCAGCGATCGCCAGCCCAGGTGGTCGTAAGTCCAGGCGTGATCAAAGCCCAGGGCCTCGGCTTGCTGCCACCGCCGCGCCGCGTGCTGCCAGCGCTGATCGGCCAGGATGACGATGCCGAATCGCATGGCAAGGATGCTAGCCGCGGCCGGGAACGTCCGGCGAATTCGGATGGCCAGGCGGCTCAGCCGGCCGCTGACTCCGGCGCGGCGGCTGTCGGGCCCGATGCCGTGAGCCGTGCCCTCCTTGCCCTTCGCCTCCGCGCCCTTCGTCGCCGCACCGTACGCCGCCGCCGCCGTGCCCACGTTTACCGGCTGGAGGCTTTGCTCGGCTGCATCTATGACGCCCAAGTCGGCGCGGATATGCAGCTCGGCCGCGGTGATCAGCAGCCCCACGACAGAAGAGGGCTCCTGCGCCCGCGCTCCGGCCAGACCGTGCAGTTCCCTGAGCAGGTGCGCACGTTGCCGTCGCAGCACTCCGTCAAGCATCGCCTGGTCGCCGGCCTGCACGGCCGCCATCAACTTGAGGAAAAAGTCATCACGGTAGCCGCGCAACCGCGCGCTCGGCTCGTCAAGCCAGCGATCCAGCTCAGCTCGCCCGGCAACGGTCAGATGGTGCACGACGCGGTCCGGCTTCACCGGCTGCGGTTGGCGCTCTGACTCGATCAGACCGTCACGGCCGAGCCGGTCAAGGATCTGATACAGATGCCCGATGTTCAGCCCGCCCCACTGATCGCCGACGGCCTGCTCGAAGCTGGTCTTCAGCTCGTAGCCGTGGGCCGGTTTGCCGGCAAGCAGGGCAAGGACCGCGTGATGCAGCGGCATGTCTGGCTTCAGTCTCCAGTCGAGGGCTCGTAACGAAACAGTCTCATCTTGCATTGTGACTAGCTAAGACTGCCTGCAGTGCTCTTGCATTGTCACTAGGTAATAAGCGAGGGTAGTCCCGAACCCGGATCCGCGCCAGCGATCCGGCGGCAGCCGGAGACACCGAGGAGTCAGCATGACCGAGAACACGAGCGCCTCGATCCAGCTGCGCAGTATCTGCAAGAGCTTCGGCATCAGCAAGGACAAGCTGGTCCGGGCGGCCGCCGACGTGAGCATCGACATCGAGCCAGGCGCCTTCGTCGCGCTGACCGGCGCGTCCGGGTCCGGCAAGTCCACCCTGCTGCACATGATCGGCGCGATCGAGCGGCCAGACTCCGGCACCATCCTCAGCGGCGGCACCGACGTCACCGGCCTGCGCGGCGGCGCCCTGGCCGCGTACCGCCGCACGGTCGGCTTCGTCTTCCAGCGGTACAACCTGCTCCCCGCCCTCACCGCGCTCGACAACGTGATCGCCCCGGTGCTCCCCTACAAGACAACCTTCGACAAGAAGGAACGCGGCCGCTCTCTGCTGGCCGCCGTCGGCCTGGCCGGTCGCGAGCATTCACTGCCTGCCAAGATGTCCGGCGGGGAGCAGCAGCGTGTCGCGATGGCCAGGGCGCTCATCAACACACCCGGCCGTTCTCCTGGCCGATGAGCCGACCGGCAACCTCGATTCCGCGAACGCCAACGAGATCCTGCGACTGCTGACCGAACTGCGCGCGGAGCGCAACATGACGGTCATCCTGGCCACCCACGATCCGCAAGTCGCAGCGCACGCCGAGCGCCTGATCCGGCTGCGGGACGGCGCGGTCGTCGATGACATCGACCTCACCGACGGTTACCCGGTCCAGGACATGATCCGCAGCGTCGGCCAGCTCGGTTAGAAAGCTCTCGCCGTCATGGGCCGCCTTGCCTGGTCTCAGCTGCGGTTCCGCACCGTCCGGCTGCTCGCCCTGCTGCTCGGGCTGCTGCTGGCGACGACCGCCTTCACCGTGCTGACAGCTGCATCCCGCACCTCGCAGCTGCGCACCGTCGGCACCGTCTCCGCGCACTTCGTGCCGCCTACGACATCCTGGTCCGGCCGAAGAACTCCAGGACCGCGCTGGAAACCCGGACCGACACCGTCCAGCCCAACTTCCTGTCCGGCCTCTACGGCGGCATCACCACGAAACAGTGGCATCGCATCGCCGCCATCCCCGGCGTAGATGTCGCCGCCCCCATCGCCATGGTCGGCTACACCCTGCTGATCTCCGGCTTCAGTTACAACAGCCTGCCGCCCGCCGACTATGCCAGGCCCGGCCGGCAGATGTACCGGATCCGGACGACCTGGATCAGCGACGGCGGCAGCAGTCGCATCCCTCAGCCCGGCGGCTACCTCTACGTCACGCCACGGCCGTTGCAGTTCGACCAGGAGAATGGCGCGACCCGCGAACTGCTCCCTGGCGGCAAGCGAGCAACTGTGTGCCCCCCGTGCTCATCTCGCCGAAGCAGAATCCGTTCGGAACGGTCGCGCAAGCATCGGAGGGCGACTATTGCTGGTCCACCGTCAACGGCGCCGGACCGGCTCTGGCCTGACGACGCCGTCCAATCCTGGCTTCGGTGCGAGCTGGGTCCTGCCGGTCCTGATCGCGGCGGTTGATCCCACGGCCGAGGCTCGACTGGACGGCCTCAACCTGGCGGTTACCTCAGGCAAGTACCTGACCGAGAGTGCGCGCGACACCCAGGGCAATGACATCGCGACCTTTCCGGTGCTGGCTGCCGCACGCACCGACACCGGCGAAGTGGCACAGACGCAACTTCAGTTGCTCACGCCGCCGCCGAGCCCGCCGGCCATGACGGCAAGCTGGGTAGGGCGCGAGGCGGCTGTGCCGGGCCAGACGGTCGTGACGGTGCAGAGCACCGCACAGCAGGCCTACAACAAGCTGCTGACCGAACTCAGGAAGACGCAGATATACACCCCGGTGTCGGGTTACTGGAGCGTCGGCCCGACTAGCTACAACAGGACCTCCTCCGGCACGCTCAGTCCGGTGTTGGTGCACAACCCGGGGTCGGCCTACTACGCCGGTGCCGTATCGCCCATCTCCATAGACAACGAGGACAACCAGTACCGCAAGATCACCGTGCACGCACCCCAGGAGAACGCCTTCACCGGGGACATCGCCGCGCCACAACTGGTCGGCACGTTCGACCCGGCAAAAGTGACGTCGTTCGACCCGCTGTCGCAGGTGCCGCTCGGCGCCTACCAGCCGACCGTTGTCACGCCGGCCAGCGCCGCGGCTAAGAAGGCGTTGCACGGCGGCGACTTGCTGCCGAATCAGAACCTGGGCGGCTACGTCAGCCAGCCGGTGACCTGGTCACGACGCTGTCGGCACTGCCCGCGCTGCAGAACGAGGGTTACTACGGTGACAGCCTGGACACCAGGGACCCGATCAGTGTGGTGCGGGTGCGGGTGGCGGGGGTGACCGGGCCGAACAGTGTGTCGCTGGAGCGGATCAAGGAGGTCGCGCAGCAGATCGAGGTCCGTACGCACCTGGATGTCGACATCGTGGCCGGGTCCTCGCCGGCCCCGACGACCATCGACCTGCCGGCCGGGAAGTACGGGCAGCCTGCCTTGGCGCTGTCTGAGGGCTGGGTGAAGAAAGGCGTCGCCCTCACCATCCTGACCGCTGTCGACAAGAACAGCGTGGTGCTGTTCGCGCTGATCCTGATCGTCTGCGTGCTGTTCGTCGCCAACTCCGCCGCCGCCGCGATCCGGGGCCGGCGCCGCGAGCTCGGCGTGCTGGCCGCGCTGGGCTGGACCCGGCCCCGGCTGTTCACCGCCGTCCTCGGCGAGCTCGCCGCGATCGGGCTGGCCGCCGGGATTCTCGGCGCCGCGCTGGCGCTGCCGCTGTCATCGGCACTCGGCCTGCACGCCTCGCCGGGGCGGGCGGCGCTGGCCGTGCCGATCGCCAGTCGCGGTCGCCGTCATCGCCGGCCTGGTGCCAGCCTGGCTCGCCGCGCGCGCCGACCCGGTCGAGTCGGTGCGGCCGCCGGTGCTCGGGCATCCGACGCGGGCACCAGCCCGGCGGCATCACCGGCCTGGCCGCCGTCAACGTGCTCCGCACGCCCGGCCGGGCACTGGTCGGCGCGATCAGCCTCGCCGTCGGCGTCACCGCGCTGACCTTGCTGACCGCGATCACCTTCGCGTTCCGCGGCGTCATCGTCGGCTCGCTGCTCGGCGACGCCGTCGCCGTCCAGGTCCGCGGCGTCGACTACATCGCCGTCGTCGCGACCATCGCGCTCGGCGTCCTCGCCGTCGCCGACGTCATCTTCCTCAACATCACCGACCGCGCCGCCGAACTCGCCGCCATCCGCACCTTCGGCTGGCGCGAGTCAGCCCTCAGCCGCCTCGTCGTCACCGAGGGCGCCATCATCGGCCTCGCCGGCTCGCAGCCGGCGCCGCGCTGGGCCTGGCCGCCGCCGCCGAATTCGCCGGGCAGCTTCACCCACGGCTCTTCCTCATCGCCGCGCCGTCGCCATCGCCGCGCGGTCGCTCGTCACCGCCGCCGCCGCGCTGCTACCCGCCCAGGCCCTCCGCCGCCTCCCCGCCGCCCACCTCCTCGGCGAAGACTAATGCAGTGACCAGCCTCAGCCCGCAGCATCGCGCACCGCGCGGGTCATAAGAGTAAGGACTGACATGGGTCGGCTCGCCTGGTCACAGCTGCGGTTCCGCACCGTCCGGCTGCTCGCGCTGCTGCTCGGGCTGCTGCTGGCGACAACCGCGTTCACCGTGCTGACCGCGGCGTCGCGCACCTCGCAGCTGCGCACCGTCGGCACCGTCTCCGCGCACTTCGTGCCCGCCTACGACATCCTGGTCCGGCCTAAAGGCGCGCAGACGCAGCTGGAGAAGCAGACCGACACCGTCCAGCCCAACTTCCTGTCCGGTCTCTACGGCGGCATCACGCCGGCGCAGTGGCACCAGATCGAAGTCATTCCCGGCGTCAGCGTCGCCGCGCCGATTGCCATGGTGGGTTACGGCCAGGTGTTCTCCAACCTTCATTTCCAGCTGCCCGCGGCGCAGCTCGGCGGCCGGGCCGGGCAGCTCTACCGCATACGACGACCTGGATCAGCGACGGCGGATCGAGCCGGGTGACCGAGGCGCCGAGCTACCTCTACATCACGCCGCAGCGGCTGCACTGCTACCGGCTCCGCTGAGTATCAGGCCGAGAAACTGCCCGAGCGGCAAGATCGTCGACATCTGCCCGACCGCCAACGCCGACAGCGACCCGTTCGGCATGGCGCCGCAGTCGGGCGGCTGCGCCGCCTGGTCGAAAATCAACGACTACGGCCCGCCGTCGACCGGTAACGGCAAGGGCCCGCCGTTCTACCCGGTCAGCTGGATTATCCCGGTGCTCATCGCGGCCGTCGACCCGGTCGCCGAGGCCAAGCTGGACGGGCTCAATCAGGCCGTCGTCTCCGGTCATTACCTGACCGAGAACTGCCGGCGGATCGGCCAGTCGCTCCAGGGCGGGACCGTCGTTCCCGGTGCTGGCGTCCTCGGCCAGCGGCATGAACGAGTACGCGGTCACCCAGCTGACGGCGCTGAGCGTGCCAGCCGCTCCGCCGGCGATGACGCAGTCACTGGCTGACGCGCATCAATTCAGCGGCCTGGTCATCGGTGGCGAGCGTGACCACCACCGCCCAGCAGGCCTACCAGCAGCTGCTGACCACGCTGGCAGCCCGGGGCGGTGAGGGCATCGCCGGCTACTGGAGCGTCGGCCCGACCTCCTACCAGCGCGGCGCCGGCGGGGACCTGACGGCCCAGCACTGCGCACAACCCGGACTCCGTCTGGTACGCTGGGCTCCGGCGACGCCAGCATGGACGACTCCGACAACCAGTACCGCAGGGTGAGTCTGCATGCTCCGGCCACACCGCACATCAGCACGGCGCCATTCGGCTCGCGCCGAGCTGGTCGGAACCTTCGACCCGGCGAAGTCACGTCGTTCGATCCGCTGTCGCAGGTGCCGCTCAGTGCCTACCAGGCCACCGACGCCGCCCCGGCGAACGCGCGCCACCAGGACGGCGCTGCACGGCGGCGACCTGCTGCCGAACCAGAACCTCGGCGGCTACGTCAGCCAGCCGGTGAACCTGGTCACCACGCTGTGCGGCGCTGCCTGCGCTGCAGAACAAGGGCTATCTACGGCACCGACCTGCCCTGAACGACCCGATCAGTGTGGTGCGGGTGCGGGTGGCGGGGGTGACGGGGCCGAACAGTGTGTCGCTGGAGCGGATCAAGGAGGTCGCGCAGCAGATCGAGGTCCGCACGCACCTGGACGTCGACATCGTGGCCGGGTCCTCGCCGACGCCGACGACCATCGACCTGCCGGCCGGGAAGTACGGGCAGCCTGCCTTGGCGGTGTCTGAGGGCTGGGTGAAGAAAGGCGTCGCGCTGACCATCCTGAGCGCTGTCGACAAGAACAGCGTGGCGCTGTTCGCGCTGATCCTGATCGTCTGCGTGCTGTTCGTCGCCAACTCCGCCGCCGCCGCGATCCGGGGCCGGCGCCGCGAGCTCGGCGTGCTGGCCGCGCTGGGCTGGACCCGGCCCCGGCTGTTCAGCTCCGTCCTCGGCGAGCTCGCCGCGATCGGGCTGACCGCCGGGATTCTCGGCGCGGCGCTGGCGCTGCCGCTGTCATCGGCACTCGGCCTGCACGCCTCGCCGGGGCGGGCGGCGCTGGCCGTGCCGATCGCAGTCGCGGTCGCCGTCATCGCCGGCCTGGTGCCAGCCTGGCTTGCCGCGCGCGCCGACCCGGTCGAGCTCGGTCCGGCCGCCGGTGCTGGGCATCCGGCGCGGGTACCAGCCCGGCGGCATCACCGGCCTGGCCGCCGTCAACGTGCTCCGCACGCCGGGCCGGGCACTGGTCGGCGCGATCAGCCTCGCCGTCGGCGATCACCGCGCTGACCTTGCTGACCGCGATCACCTTCGCGTTCCGCGGCGTCATTGTGGGAACGCTGCTCGGCAACGCCGTCGCCGTCCAGGTCCGCGGCGTGGACTACGTCGCCGTCGCCGCGACCGTCGCGCTCGGCGTCCTCGCGGTCGCCGACGTCATCTTCCTCAACATCAACGACCGCGCCGCCGAACTGGCCGCCATCCGCACCTTCGGCTGGCGCGAGTCAGCCCTCAGCCGCCTGGTGATCACCGAGGGAGCCATCATCGGCCTGGCCGGCTCCGCAGCCGGCGCGGCAGCCGGCCTGGCAGGAGCCGCCGAATTCACCGGGCAGCTATCACCACGGCTCTTCCTCATCGCCGCCCTCGCCATCGCCGCCGGCCTGCTCGTCACCGCCACCGCCGCGCTGCTACCCGCCCAGGCCCTCCGCCGCCTCCCCGCCGCCCACCTCCTCGGCGAAGACTAACCGCAGAAGCCGCAGAAGGCGCAAACCGGCCGACACAGACTGCCCTTCGGCGCACAGCACTCATGATCGGAGTGACCTGAGTGTCGTTCTGGCGACACTAATTTCACTCCCACAAACCCGAGTCCGCGGCAGCGTTGAGCACACGGGTTGCGGCACCGGCATCAGACTGGCAGTGCGGGTGTACCGGTCGCTACGATCATCGAACTCCCTGCCGGTTCGGCCGGGTAGCGCACCCTTGCCTACAGAGAGCCGGTTACGCCGGGCATGACCGCAGATCCGCACGTCACCATAGACCCGTACGCCGCCGCGGCCGCGAGCGCCGTCCGGATAGCCGAGCTGACCGGCACGCCGCGACATGACATCGCGATCGTGCTCGGCTCCGGCTGGGCAACGGCGGCCGACGAGATCGGGACGGCCAGCGCCAGGATCGACCTGGCCGAGCTCGGCGGCTTCCCGCCGCCCACAGTTCCCGGTCACCTTGCCGAGATCCGGTCCGTCGGTCTCGGCGCGCTGAACGTACTTGTGTTCCTTGGCCGCGCGCATCTGTACGAGGGCCACTCCCCCGCCACCGTGGTGCACGGCGTCCGCACCGCGATCGCCGCAGGCTGCCGGACCGTCGTACTCACCAACGCCGCGGGCGGGATCGCGGCTGGCCTGACGCCCGGCCAGCCGGCGCTGATCAGCGATCACCTTAACCTGACCGGCCGGTCGCCGCTGACCGGGCCGCCGCCACCCGAGCGGTATCCTGGCCGGTTCACCGACCTGACCGATCTGTACTCCGCCCGGCTGCGCACGGCCGCCCGGTCGGTCGCACCGGACCTGGCCGAATGCGTCTACGCGGGGCTGCCAGGGCCGCATTACGAGACCCCGGCCGAGATCCTGATGCTGCGCGGCTGCGGAGCCGGGCTGGTCGGCATGTCCACGGTGCTGGAGGCGATCGCGGCACGGCACCTGGGCGCGAGCGTGCTCGGCATCTCGCTGGTAACCAACATCGCGGCCGGCCTGTCGGCGCAGCCACTCGAACACGCCGAGGTCGTGGCCGAAGGACAGCGGGCCAACTGCCTGCTCGGCGCCCTGCTCGCTTCGATACTGCCCAGGGTTGGCTGAAGCTGCGCACTGAGGAACTCCGCGCGCAGGCAGCTGCCTGGATCGCGGCTGACATCGACGACCAGGACAAGGCCGAACTGACCGCGCTGCTGGCTGACGACTCGGACGAAGCCACGGCTGAGCTCGCAGACCGGTTCGCGGGCCGGCTGCACTTCGGCACGGCAGGACTGCGCGGCGCCGTCGCGGCAGGCCCGAACCGGATGAACCGCGCCACGGTCACCGCAACGACCGCCGCATTGGCCAGCTGGCTGTTGGCCCGCGACCCGGAGAACGCCAGCAACGGCGTCGTCGTCGGCTGCGATGCGCGGCACCGCAGCGACGAGTTCGCCGCGCAGGTCGCCAAGGTTTTGGCCGGCGCCGGGATCCGCGTGCACATGCTGCCGAGTCGTGAACCGACCCCGTTCCTTGCCTATGGGGTGAGGTATTTCCAGGCCGCAGCCGGAGTGATGATCACCGCCAGCCATAACCCGCCCGCCGATAACGGCTACAAGGTGTACTCAGGCGACGGCGCGCAGATCGTGCCGCCGGCCGATACCGACATCGAGGCTGCGATCGCGGCGCTCGGCCCGGCAGCCGGGGTCGCCGTTGCCGAGCTGGACAACCCGCTGATCAGCTGGCACGGCGAAGAGATCGCACAGGCATACCTGGACGCGATCATGGCCGCGGTCGGGCCGGCGCCGGCCAGTTCGGCATGGCTGCGGTTCGTCTATACGCCGCTGCATGGTGTTGCCGGGCGGCTCGCGCTGCGCGCGTTCGAGCAGGCCGGCTACGCCGAGCCCGATGTGGTCGAGGCGCAATTCGATCCTGATCCCGCGTTCCCGACAGTCGCGTTCCCGAACCCGGAGGAGCCTGGCGCGCTGGACCTCGCCATCGCGCTTGCCCGCCGGTCCGCCGCCGACCTGATCATCGCCAACGATCCAGACGGCGACCGGCTCAGTGTCGCTGTACCTGACCCGGATGCACCGCGCGGATACCGTCAGCTCACCGGCGACCAGGTGGGTGCGCTACTCGGCGCGTTCCTGCTCGGCAAGCTGGCAGCCGATCCAGCCATCGTCACGTCGCGGCAGCTGGCGGTGAGCTCGGTAGTATCCGGCACTCTGTTGCGAAAGGTCGCGGCTGCGGCCGGGGCGCAGTACGCCGAGACTCTGACCGGGTTCAAGTGGATCGTCCGCGCGGCGGACCTGCGTGCCGACGTCCGGTTCGCGTTCGGGTATGAAGAGGCGCTGGGTTACGCGGTCACCGAGGCGGTGCGCGACAAAGACGGCATCAGCGCCGCGCTGGCGATTCTGGCGCTCGCGTCTGTCGCCAGGTCAGTCGGCGAATCCTTGCAGGACGCCTACGACGCGCTGGAATCCGAGCACGGCGTGCACCTGACGTCACAGCTCAGCGTGCAGACCGGAGCCACTGTCGACGTGATGTCCCGGCTGCGGTCGGCCGCGCCGGTGCAGCTTGCCGGTCAGCCGGTCACCGCGGTGACCGACTACACCGGCGGCAGCTGGGAGCTGCCGTCGGCGGACATGCTCAGCTACCAGTTGCCAGGTGCGCGAGTGCTAGTCAGGCCGAGCGGGACCGAGCCGAAGATCAAGGTCTACCTGGAGGTTGTCGAGGTGGTGCTGGGCCGCACGCTCCACGGCGCGCGGCAGGTGGCGGAAGGCCGGATGGCACAGTTGCGCGCCGCGGTCGACGACCTGCTCGCTGAGCAGTCCCCGGCCGGGTAGTTTCCGGCTGAGCAATCCTTGGCTGAGCATCCCAACCTGCCTGCGGCCATTCTTTGCCATTCCTGTACTGGGACTCCTGACTAATCGTCATTACGCTTCCCCCAGGCAGCTGTTCGGATCTGCGGGAGGGCATGTCATGGACCGAGCAAAATCCGCGGGTGACCCTGGCGGTAGCAGCCGGGCCGGCCGGACTCGCGCCGACCGGCCAGATCGTAGGTCTCGCACCGTGCATACGGTTCGGATGCCGCTGCGACTCGTCGCGACGCTGGCGGCGCTGACCGCCATCACCTTCCCGCTGCAGCTACCCGCCCTTGCGGCAGCCCAGTCGGTGACCGCGACGGCAACAGTCCACGGGGCGACTCTCGACGCCGTCTCCTGCCCGCGAACCACCCTGTGTATCGCCGTCGGCGCGAGGAAGACGGCGCACGGCGTCGCGCCACTCGCCGAGAAGTGGACGGGCCATCGCTGGGTGGTTCAGTCCATTGCGGTGCCCCGGAGCGGCCAGGCCGACCTGACCGGGGTTTCCTGCCCGACGAGCAAGGACTGCACTGCGATAGGCGAGGCAATCGGTTCCAGGACACGGGTCGGTTTGTTCGCCGAGCAGTGGAATGGCACGAAGTGGCACATCTCCCAGTCCGGCAATCCGCGCGGCGTCAAGCAAGGCAACCTGGCCGCGGTGTCCTGCGCGAGATCCTCGTACTGCGTCGCGGTGGGCAGTAGTCAGCCCGGGAAGAAGGAGACGGCACTGTCCGAGCGCTGGAACGGATCCTCCTGGAAGATGCTGAAGGCAGCGGCAGTCTCCGGTTCCGTGGTACTGGCCGATGTGAGCTGCACGGGCACCTTCTGTATGGCGGTCGGCCAGGCTGGCCGCTCCTTGCTGCACGTGACAGCCGAGCAGTTGACCGGCAGCACCTGGACGGCGCGCACCGTGCCCGCCCCGGCTGGCTCGAACTTCAGCAGCCTGTACGGAGTCTGGTGCAGCGGCCAGAGCTACTGTCTGGCCGTCGGGCAGACGCAAGGAACGTTCAACGGTGCCGTCGCATATGTCTACAACGGCGGATGGAGCCGGCAGACAGTGTCCGGCAAGAACCAGATCCTGTTCGGCATCTCGTGCACAGGACCTGCTCGCTGCATGGCAGTTGGCAGCGGTCTGACCAGGCCAGTCAGTCAGCGATGGCACATCGTCACGCCGCCGTCGGCCAGCTGGACGCCGCTGCCGACGGCGCACGTTTCCGGCGCTCCGTTCGCGTCCCTGGCGGACGTGTCCTGTCCAGGCAGGTCGCGGTGCTTCGCGGTCGGCTCGCGCAGCAACGGGTCGCCGACCGACCTCGGCACCACCCTTGCCGAAGAATGGACCGGCACTTCGTGGCATGTGCAGGCCACGGTCAATCCCTAGGGCCGGCATACTCGCGGGCTAGCAGCACCGGCAGGCAGCAGCGCTGGCAGCACCGGCTGCCAGCGCTAGTCAGGGACCGCGACCATCACGTCTGACGCCTTGACGATCGCGATTACCTGGCTGCCTACTTCAAGCCCGAGCTCGGTGGCGGCTTCGACCGTGATAGACGCCACCAGCCTGGTCCCGCCGGCGTCCAGCTCGACGTTGGCCGTTGCCTCGCCTTTGGTGATGCCGGTGACCGTGGCGCTGATCTTGTTCCGCGCGCTCAGACGCATGGCTACTCCGATCTGCTGCAGACCGCCGCCGGTGGACGGCGTTGCTGGCAATACTGCCCGGAATCGGTCAGGTCATCGCCGCGGCCGTGCATTTGCTGTGCCCGCACGCCTGGTGGCAAGCTCGCACGTATGGCAGCGGACCACGAGCACGACAGCCACCACCACGGCTCGCACGACCACGGCGCTTCCGGGCACGGCTCGCACGATCACGGCCCGCACGGGCATCCGGTCCACGGGCAGGAGGGCCACGTCCACGATGCCAGCTGCGCGATGGCGCACGGCGACCTCCCCGCTCCGGCCGAGAGCAAGGTACTGGCTGCCGTCTTCACGTCGCCGGTTGCCAGGTACTTGCTGCGCTACGGCGCCGACGCCGGCTACCGGGCCGTGCTAGTCGAGCCAGACCCTGAACGCGCGAAAGCCGCGGTGCCGGACGGCTTCGAGCTCGCCGAGAGCCTGGACGGCATCACGGGCGCCGACACCGATGTCGTGCTGACCGACCACCACCGGGACGAACTCGGCATTCAGCTGCGCGATGCACTCGCCGGCGGCGCGCGCTGGGTCGGCATCATGGGCAACCCGCGGCACGAAGGACCGCACATCGCCGCGCTCACCGCGCTCGGCGTGCCAGCCAGCGAGATCAGCAAGGTGCACCGACCGATCGGGGTGAATATCGGCTCGCGCACGCCGCCGGAGATCGCCATCTCGACACTTGCCGGGCTGATTGCCGACCGCAACGGCAAACCAGGAGGCTTTACCTTCTGAGTCCGCCAGTCAGACTGCCGGACGAGAGGCTTCAATCTCAGCTGGCCACGTTACCGGCAAGATCTTGCCCGTCGTTGACGCGAAGGTGCCAAGCTGTAGCCAAGGCGCGCTCGCCAGCCGCTTGTGTGCGGCGTATCAGGCCAGGTCAGGTCAGGCACATCTGCCTAAGCGCCGAGACTGTCACGGCAGCGGATGGCTGCCAGTTGCGGGAGGATTGTCTTGCCGGAGCAGGCTGGCTATTCGGGAACGCCGCTGCCCAGGAAGCTCGGCATCGGCGATGGCGATGAGATCGCCTTGATCGGGGCGCCCGAGCGCTTCGAGGACACCCTCGGTGATTTGCCTGACGTCGCCAGCGTGCACACCGATCTGGCCGATGAAGCCAGGTACGACGTGATCGTGACATTCATTACCCAGCGGGCCGAGCTAGAGGCCGAGCTGCCCAGGCTGCGTGGCCGGATGGCGCCGACTTGCGGCCTGTGGATCGCCTGGCCGAAGCGCTCGTCACGGGTGCCGACCGACATGACAGACCAGGTAATACGCGATGTCGCACTGCCGACGGGGCTGGTCGACAACAAGGTGTGCGCCATCGATGACACTTGGTCAGGACTTCGGCTGGTCATCCGCCGCGAGAACCGCTGAGCAGACCCTGCGGCGCTCGCCACGCCAGGAACCCTGAGGTTGTTCTGACCGAGATCAGGGTCACCTCCGGGTCCTTCCCGATACCAGGGACCCGGCCGCGACGGCACCATAGACGATATGAACAGCGATACCGAGAACCTTCAGGACCCGAGCCAGCCTGACGCCGGCGAGCTGGCCGCGCCGGCCCGGACGGCACTGCGCCGTCCGCGCAGCGGCCGGATGATCGCAGGCGTAGCCGTCGGCATCAGCCGGTATTTCAACGTGGATGTCACGATCGTGCGGGTTATCTTCGCCGTCCTGACCGTCGTTGGCTTCACCGGGCTCGCCTGGCTGGGCGGTCTCCCGCTCTACCTCGGCGGCGTCCCGCTTTACCTCGCGGCTTGGCTGCTGATTCCCGAGGAAGGGGCCGAGCACTCCATCGCGGCCGGCTTCCTCAGGTCACTGCAGAACCGGCACTGACGGTTGGGAGCCGGCGGCTACTCGACCAGCAACTCGCCCTCGAACAGCCCAGGTCCTCCCGGTAAAGCTCGAGGCCGACACCGTTGGGGTCGCGGAAGTACAGGCTGTTGTCCGCGCCGCGGTCCGGCCCGAGGTAGTCAACCCCGCTGTCGTCGAGCTTCTTCTTCGCGACGTCGAACTGCTCGGCCGAGATCGAGATCGCCAGGTGCTGCACACCGCCGATCGTCTCCTGCCAGGGCGGATGCTCATGCCCGGGAAAATCGAAGAATCCGAGCAAGTTGTGGTTGCCGATGTCGAAGAAAAAGTGGTTCGAGCCCGCGTAGTCCCTGTTCTCCACCAGCTCAACAAGCGGGAAGCCGAGGAACTCCTGGTAGAACTTGATGGTCTCCTCGGTGTCCTTGCAGATCAGCGCCAGGTGGTGGACACCGCTGACGGTGCTGGCAGGCCGGCCGGAGATGGGCCGCAGATACCGCTCACGCAGCTCCTCACGGCGTGCCCGTACTCTGGCGAGCTCCTCGCCCGCTGGCTGTGGCATGGCTGACTCCTTCGCTTGGCCCGCTACCTGACTGCGCTACCTGGCACTAGTCTCCCGCAACGAGCCCGCGGCAACGTACTCGCCCCGGCCCCGGCAGGGCTAGCTGGCGCCGGTCGCGTTCACGCTGGCGTCCTCGGGTGCAGCCGGTGCCGCAGTACCCAGCCATGCAGACCGTGCGCTTCGGTCGCCAGCTCGGCGGGCGGCACGGAGATCACCGGGCACGACGCATGCCCGACGCAGTACCTGCTGACCTGGCAGGCCAGCAACCGCCGCAGGCCGCCGTGACGGCCCCCGCCTATCACCAGGACGTCGCCTGGCAAGGCGGCGACCTGAGTCAGCACCTGCCCGGCCTCGCCGCGCACGACCTCAGGCGCGAACGCTTCCGTCTCGGGTGGGCCGCCGATAGCCAATTCGATGGCGTGCCACATCCGGTCCCAGGCCGCGCGCTTCCACTCTGCGCGCAGTGTCGGGTTGGGATATCGGCGATCTGCCATCTCACCGCCCGGCGGCGTCCAGGCCAGCACGGGTACTAGTGATACATCACGATCTTTTGCCATCTCCACGGCGAATCTCAGGGCCTGCAGGCTTCCTGCAGATCCGCTCACACCGGCGATGACTCGCCGCACATACACCTCACGGCTCCTTTCCCGCGTTGAGGCTGCCAGTAAATCGCGGGAACCCGCCACTGGACCGCCTGCTAACAGCCTCCATGCGCTGCAGTTCCCCTGGCAAGCGGGATCCATGCACTGACCAGGCGGCAAGTCAGACTTTCGCCCCCCTCTCGCGCCAGGCGCCCCTCCAGTCACCAGGTCATCAGGCATCCGGCATCAGGAATCCGGCCTCCGGCGATTGTGAGCCTGTATATCTTTTGATAGTGTCTCTCTTATTAGAGTGACCCTCGATCTTCGCTCTCGGGAGATGGTTTCCTTGCAAAGACCCCAGCTGTCTGCCGCACAGGACCGGCGCCGCTGGTGGACGCTTGGCGCCCTGGCGCTCAGCGTCCTCGTCGTCGGCCTCGATCTGTTCGTCCTGACCCTGGCGTTGCCGACGCTCTCCGTCGACCTGCACGCCTCCACCAGCGACCTGCAGTGGTTCGTCGCCGCCTACAGCCTCGTCCTGGCCGCGGCGCTGCTGCCAGCCGGACTGCTCGGCGACCGGATCGGCCGCAAGAAGCTGCTGATCGGAGCCTTGGCCGTCTTCGGCGTAGCCTCACTGGCCTGCGCTTACTCCACCTCGACCGGAGAGCTGATCGCCGCACGCGCCGTGCTCGGGCTCGCGGCCGCCGTCATCCTGCCGCTCTCGCTGGCTGTGCTGCCGGTGATGTTCGCGCCGGAAGAGCGCCCGAAGGCGATCGGCATCGTCGGGGGCGCCACGTTTATCGGCTACCCGCTCGGACCGATCCTGGGTGGTTGGCTCCTCGACCACTTCTGGTGGGGCTCGGTCTTCCTGATCAACATCCCGATCGTGATCATCGCGCTGGCAGCGGTGATTGCTCTGATGCCCGAGTCGGTTGGCGTCAGCAAATACCGGATCGACTACACCGGTGTGCTGCTATCCAGCGGCGGCTTGGCTGTTCTTACCTACGGCGTGATCAGGGCTGGTCAGGATGGCTGGTCTGACACGCTCGCGGTAACCGCCATGACGGCAGGAGCCATCGTGCTTGCGGGTTTCGTGGCCTTCGAGCAAGTCGTGGCACGTCGCGGCGGCCAGCCGCTCGTTGACCTCAGCCTGTTCCGGTCGGCGGGCTTCACCTGGGGCACGACGCTGGCCACGATGATCTCCTTCGCGCTGTTCGGCCTGACCTTCGCGATGCCGCAGTACTTCCTGGACGTCAAGGGCTTCGACTCCCTCGGCAGCGGCGTCAGGATGCTGCCGCTGATCGGCGGACTCGCTCTTGGCCTCGGTCTTGGCCAGCGGCTGCAGAGCCCGCGCAAGTCCCGCGACGGAGGCCAGGACCTGCCGCCGCTCGTCGGCGTCCGGCCGATCGGAGCCGGCGGATTCGCGATCATGGCGGCGGCCCTGGCGGTCGGAACCGCGACCTCAGCCGGCAGCGGCAGCGGCTTCATCTCCGGCTGGTTCGCAGTGACCGGGTTCGGCCTTGGCATGGCGATGCCGACCATGCTCAACGCCGCGCTCAGCGCGCTGTCGCCAGCGCGCAGCGGGTCGGGCTCTGCGTTGATGACCGCGATGCGCCAGGTCGGCGCGACGATCGGCGTCGCCGTCCTCGGCACCGTGCTGGGCTCGGTCTATCGCAGCAAGCTCGTCGTAACCTCGCTGCCATCCAGCGTGGCCGACGCCGCTCGGGGCAGCGTCGGTACCGGCGTGACGGTGGCCGGCAGGCTGCACTCAGCGCAGTTGCTCGCCGCCGTGCACAGCGCATATGCCAGTGGCGTCGACGTGATGCTCTGGGTATGCGCCGGGATCGCGATCGCCGCGGCGGTCCTGGCGGCGCTGTTCCTGCCCCGTCAGCCGGCGGGCACCGGCGGCCAGGATCATCCGGCCCGTGTGGCCGACCCCGAACTGGACCCAGCCGGGGCAGAATGACTGACATGACCGAGGTGCCTGCCACGCAGAATGGCCTGCGCGAGCGCAAGAAAGCGAGAACGCGTGCTTCCATCCGGGAGCACGCGCTCCGCCTTTTCAGCGACCAGGGCTACAGCACACCACGATCGAGCAGATCGCCGCTGCGGCCGAGGTATCACCGGCCACGTTCTTCCGGTATTTCCCGAGCAAGGAGGATGTGGTCTCTGCAGGACGACCTCGACATCGTCACGCTTAAGGAACTGGAGGCACAGCCGCCCGAACTCGGCCCGATCGCCGCCTTCCGCGCCGCGGCCGCAGCCGCGCGGCGGCGGATGACCGAGGAAGACCTGGAGAGGTTCGCCCAGACGACCAGGCTGACCATTCAGACGCCCGAGATCCGGGCCCGAGCCATCGATGAGTTGATCAGGACCACCGACGTGATCGCTGGCGCGATTGCCGCCAGGCTAGGCCGCAGTCAGCGACGACTTTGCCATCCGCAATACCGCAGGCGCGATCATCGGCGTCATCATGACCGCGGCGATGCCATGGGACGAGACGCCGACAGCCAACGCCGACTACGTCTACGACCGGATCGATGCCGGCCTGGCACATCTGGAAGCGGGGCTGCCGCTGTAAGGCACAACGAGGTAACCACAGACGTCGTGGGCGCCGGGACAACAAGCAGCAGCGCGCCAGGTCCGCGGCGGACCGGGCGCGCTGCTCCTTTGGGCGGATGAGTCCCGCGGCGTGAGGGTCGGGGGTCGCGAGGTCGAGGGTCGGGTCGGATCCGGGGGAGGGGGCGGGGGTCGGGCCGGGGGTCCCGGTCGAGGGTTCAGGTTCTGGGTCGGGGGTCGAGGTTGAGATGGGGGTCGGGGGCTCGGTCGGGGGTTCAGGTGCTGGGTCAGGGGTCGGGGTTGAGATGGGGGTGGAAGTTTGGGTTTGCGTGGGGGCGGGTTCGCGTGGGCTGCGGTTTCGGTTCGGGTGCGTTCGGCCTGGAATTCCGGTGAGGCTTGTCAGCGCATCTCGGTCACGACCTGCTTGACGAGGTGAGCGGCCTGGGCCTCCCACTTGGCGTAGGCGAAGGGCAAGCCAGACGCCTGCACGGCCTGCGCGTTGGCCCACAGCGGCTGGTGCACCCAGCTCGAGTCGTTCGTCTGATGCTTCTTCAGCGCGGTCAGGAACGCGTCGGCGGAGAACTTCGGATCGAGTATCTGCTGCGCGGAACCCCACCCGCAGGACGGCCGCTGCTGGAACAGCCCAAGCGAGTCACGGTCACCGTAGTTGATGTTCTGCAGCATCGACTCCTGCATGGCGGTCGCCACAGCGATGACCGCTGAGCGAACTCCCATCTTCTTTGCGATCGCCTGTTCCACGATTGTCTTGGCGTTGGCCAGCTGACTGCCCGACAGTTGCATCCAGGCCTGCGCGCCAGTCGTGCCGACCGGCTGCAACTGGTTGGCAGCCTTCGGCTCACTCGGGCTGGTCTGGCTGGCGGCCTTCGCCTCGGCGCCCGCCCACGTGTGCAGGTTGGCGACTGCCGCGGGCTTGGTCGCGGCGTGTTTCACCGCACCGTGCGTCATCGAGGCGTGTGTCGCCGTGGCCTGCGGCAGCGCGTGCGCGGCGGCCGCCAGGTCAGTGACGCCCCTGCCGGGTCGCGCGGTCGTCCGGACACCGGCGCGGACCGTCGAGGTCGCCTTGACCGGTGCGGAGTGCGAGGTCGCGGCTACTGTGGCAGCACTGGCAGTACCGGTGCCGAGCAGTGCGGCTGCGACGCCTGCGTAGGTGACGACCTTCTTGCGGCCGCGCAAGGCGTCGGTGATGCGGTCAGTGCGTCGCATGTAAGTTCCTTCCTGTCTGTCCCCGCCGCCGTGCCGGGCTGGAGCCCGGCCGGCTGGTGCAGTCAAGAGCGGGGATCATCGCGCGGCTACTCAGCGCGCTCCGGACGGATCCGGCGGATGATCCCGGCGAGGATCACGATGCGTTACGGGGACTCTGACGCGGCGCAGCGACAACCGGTTTCACAGTGAGATGCAGATCACTACTGGCGGGTAACCCAGGTCACTCTGGGGCTTCGCGCCAGCCTTGAACTCGCTACTGTCGGATGCGGTAGTCGCCGAGCGAGGGCTCGAGAAGGTCGAACCCACTCGTCGCTAGTGCCGGCCTGGCCGACCAGACCTGGCAGCCCGATTCCGACAAAACGTCATGGCTGGCCCGCTGCGTACGCTCTTGAGTAGGCAGAGCGCCAACGACGACCTTTCGGTGGCACTCGGACGCACGCACAAGGGTAATAAGCGGCTTTTGCACATGATTCGCCGCCGAACCAGGCCAGCTGACTCAGCCGGGAATGTTGCGCGTTCAATTAATGTTGGCGCAGTCGGCTCGGGCAGACCAGCAAGAGCCTTAGGAGGAAGTCATGCCAGCTGTGACCGTTGAAGACATCTTGCTGCTGCCCCGCATCAGCGAGCCAGACCAGGCCGTCGCGCGTGACCGGAAGGTGCTAGGCGTTACTACCGCCCCGTCCGGCTACGAGGGCGAGGGATTCCCGGTCCGCCGGGCGTTCGCGGGCGTCGACCTGAAGGCGCTGGACCCGTTCATCCACATGGACCAGATGGGCGAGGTGGATTACGCGCCGGGCGAGCCGAAGGGCACGGCCTGGCACCCGCACCGCGGCTTCGAGACCGTGACCTACATCATTGACGGCATCTTCCGGCACCAGGACTCCAACGGCGGCGGCGGCGTCATTACCAACGGGGACACCCAGTGGATGACAGCCGGTGGCGGCATCCTGCACATCGAGGAGCCGCCAGAGGAACTGGTGATGAGCGGCGGCCTGTTCCACGGCTTCCAGCTCTGGGTCAACCTGCCCGCCCGCCAGAAGATGGCACCACCTCGCTACCAGGACATCAGGGCCGGTCAGGTATCCCTGCTCAGCTCCGCCGACGGCGGCGCGCTGATCCGGGTCATCGCCGGTGACCTCGACGGTCACTCCGGCCCCGGTATCACGCACACCCCGATCACCTTGCTGCACGCGACAGTCGAGCCGGGAGC